>NZ_JADJTF010000001.1:0-1338612 GCF_016711335.1 Thiofilum sp. | reverse complement strand
CATCAGAAGGTGGTAAAGGATTCGTTACCGAAACTTTTAAATGGTCACCAGCATCATATAACCCAATACTTAGGGTTCCGCCGTCTTTACGAGGTTGTATTCCATGATAAATGGCGTTTTCAACAACAGGCTGTAAGATCAAAGGTAAAATATTCATGTTAAACGGCAAGGTATTCTTATCCATATCCCACAAAACCGTTAATCGGCGCTTACCTAAACGTAGACTTTCCATTCTTAAATAGCGCATGGTTAAATCAATTTCTTCTTGTAAAGTAATTCTTGTACGCTTATCTAGAGTGGTGCGCATAATATCGGCAAGATCTAAAATCGCCTCCTCAGCACGATTAGGATCTTTATGTACTAAATGAGCCACCGTATTTAAACTATTAAATAAAAAATGCGGTCTCATCCTTGATTGTAGTGCATCATACTTAGCTGAGGTATCGGCTTCTACCGTTTGCTGCCAACGTTTTTGAATAAAGAAATAACGTAATAAAACCGCTGTCACTACTACACTAATTAAAATATTTTTAAATAAAAACAAACCATCAAAAATAAAGCCTTCCTGACCTGCTGTTTTAATCACCGCCATGCCAATAAAAGAGGCAATAATAGTCAGAATAACACTCACACTCATCACAATAATGGTGGTTTTTTGGCTAGAAGCATTTTCCACTAGGCGACTTATTAAGCATATGGCAAAGACACCTATTAACACTACCCACGCAGTAAATAACGTATGTGACCCTAAAAGCCAAGGTAATTGTTTTAAATCAGAGGCTACTGATATAGCTAATATCGAACCCAATATCAACGCAGCAATTACTGAACGTAAAAGCGCTTGTGGTGAACAGATATTAGGCATATAACCTAAAGTATTTGTATGGGATTGTGACATTGTTTTAGCTCATTACCTATCAAACCCAGAAAATCTAGAGTGTTTGAATGATAGTTTAGTTCAGTTAAACGTTATTGTTATTTTTTATGGTGTGAACTACACAACCGAGCTGCTTAATTATTTATTATATTAATTACTGCTCAATTATAAAAGCATTTAATTGATTCTTACACGATGCCATTATATAACGCAACTTTTTTAGTATTTATGGCATAAATTTGTTTAAAATACTCCCAACTTAATGCAAACGAGGGTTAACCGTTGAGTACTTCACAGTCTAATAGTGAGAGCAAAAATCAATCTTGGGGTGGTCGTTTTACCGAATCCACCGACGCCTTTGTGGAGCAATTTACTGCTTCCATTCAATTCGATCAGCGTCTTTACAAACATGATATTGCTGGTTCACGCGCCCACGCCCGTATGCTGGGTAAAGTAGGTCTTTTAAACTCCACCGATGTAGAAGCGATTCTAAACGGTCTTAACCAAATCGAAGCTGACATTGAAGCAGGCAACTTTGATTGGAAAGTGTCCTTAGAAGATATACATATGAACGTTGAGGCACGCTTAACCGACCGCATTGGCATTGCAGGCAAACGTTTACATACGGGGCGCTCGCGTAATGATCAGGTGGCTACTGATATTCGTTTATGGCTGCGAGATCAGATCGATCACATTGCCCATGAAATTCGCCGCCTACAAACGGGCTTAGTGAGTGTGGCTGAGCGCGAAGCCGATACGATTCTGCCGGGCTTTACCCATCTACAAGTCGCGCAGCCGATTACCTTTGGTCATCATATGCTGGCATGGTTTGAAATGCTGCAACGTGACTATGAGCGCTTATTAGATTGTCGTAAGCGCGTCAATATTATGCCTTTGGGTGCGGCTGCACTGGCAGGTACGACCTACCCTATTGAACGTGATTACACGGCTGAGTTATTAGGCTTTGAACGCCCTGCACGTAATTCACTAGATGCGGTCAGTGATCGGGATTTTGCGATTGAATTTGCCGGATTTGCTTCACTGCTCTTGATGCACCTATCCCGTTTTTCCGAAGAATTAATTCTTTGGACCTCAGCCCAATTTGATTTTATTCGCTTGCCGGATCGGTTTTGCACGGGTTCTTCCATCATGCCGCAGAAAAAAAATCCCGATGTACCTGAGTTAGTGCGTGGTAAAAGTGGGCGTGTGTTTGGTCACTTAATGGGGCTACTCACATTAATGAAAGGGCAACCACTGGCTTATAATAAAGATAATCAAGAGGACAAAGAGCCGCTGTTTGATACGGTCGATACCGTGCTCGGTTGCTTACGTGCTTTTGGCGATATGATGCCACATGTACAAACCAAACCGGAGAAAATGCGTAAAGCGGCAATGCAGGGCTTTTCAACCGCAACCGATTTAGCCGATTATTTGGTACGTAAAGGTTTACCCTTCCGCGATGCACACGAAGTGGTCGGTAAAGCGGTAGGTCTAGGGGTACAAACCGGACGTGATTTAAGCGAAATGAGCCTGCAAGAGTTACAAAGCTTTTCAGAGATAATTAGTGAAGATGTCTTTGCGGTACTGACACTAGAAGGTTCAGTAGCCGCTCGTAATCATTTGGGGGGTACTGCCCCTGAGCAAGTACGCAAACAAATTGCGCTGGCTAAGACCTTGATTAATCAATAGTAGCTGTAGGGGTAGACCTAAGTGTCTACCCTAATACTCACAAACCGTGCCCCCCCACCCTACAACTCAACACTTAAAGACCGTTAAAGCTGCATGCTGTAAGAGCATAATCGTTTTACCATCTTGAATCTCACCCGTCGTAATCATCTGCATAGCCTGCTGAAACGGTAACTCAAGCACTTCAATATCTTCCCCTTCACTTTCAATACCACCGCCTGTAGTAAGCTTATCTTTGGACTGATATTCGGCTATATAAAAATACAGCTTTTCAGTAACTGACCCCGGACTCATATAGGCTTCAAACACTTTCTGAATCGTTTGTACTGTGTAACCCGTTTCCTCTTCTGCCTCCAGCCGAATCCGCTCTTCAGGGCTAGCCTGATCTAATAATCCCGCTGCGGTCTCAATTAATAAACCATCCGCCAAACCATTAATATAAGTAGGAAAACGAAATTGACGCGTTAAAATCACCGTTTGTTGTTCAAGGTTATACAGTAAAATCGTCGCCCCATTACCTCGGTCATAAACTTCACGGGTTTGGGTTTGCCATTCACCATTATTGCGTAAATAGTCAAATGTGGCTTTGCGCAAGATATACCAATTATCTGAGAGCACCTCGAAACTGTGGATTTTAACGCGCTGATTCATAATTATCCTTGTTAAGCAATAAGAGAGGTAACTAAGAGTCAGTATAAAACCCTTAGTTACCTACCGATTTCAAAAATGGCGATTATAAAAACCGACTAATTAATACTTTATCAGCTTTTAAATCGGGCACAGGAATGCGTACATGATGACCACTGCCGGGGGCTACCTCAATCGGTTCATTGCGTTTATTACGTAGTGCTTCCACGGTAATTTCACGATTTTGTGCATCGGGAATAATTAATTCTAAACGATCACCCACGCCAAAACGGTTTTTCACCTCTACATCCATCCAGCCACTTGCTGCATCATAAGACAGCATTTCACCTACAAATTGCTGCTGATGGCTTTGTGACGAACCGTGAATATAATTTTGATATTCATGCGTATGGTGACGCTCATAAAACCCATCGGTATAACCGCGATTAGCTAGATTCTCTAGAATCCCTAATAACTTAGGATCAAATGGACGACCCTCAGCGGCATCATCAATCGCTTGACGATAAGCTTGAGCAGTACGGGCGGCATAATAATGTGATTTAGTGCGCCCTTCGATTTTTAAACTATCCACGCCAATTTCGCATAAACGCTGCACATGCTCGACGGCACGTAAATCCTTGGAGTTCATAATATAAGTACCGTGCTCATCCTCCATAACAGGCATTAACTCGCCCGGACGATTCGCCTCTTCCAAGAAATACACGCGGTCGGCTAATGGATGACGTTGTTGATTACCACAATCGGCAGTACTCGCCATTTGATTAAAGGCATCCATAGATAAAATGGCTTCAGTAGGGACATAAGTACCATCGGGGGTTTCAGCCGCCGCCGTCGTTTTATAATCCCAACGGCAGGAGTTAGTACAAGTTCCTTGATTGGGATCGCGGTGATTAAAATAACCAGACAATAAACAACGCCCAGAATAAGCAATACAGAGTGCACCGTGCACAAATACTTCTAATTCCATTTCAGGACACTCTTGGCGAATTTCAGCAATTTCATCCAGAGATAATTCACGCGATAATATAATGCGTTTTACTCCCATTTTTTGCCAAAACTTCACGCTGGCATAATTAACCGTATTCATTTGTACCGATAAATGAATCGTTAAATCTGGCCATGTTTCGCGTGCCATCATAATTAGCCCCGGATCGGCCATAATAAAGGCATCCGGTTTCATTTGGACTACAGGTTCGAGGTCACGAATGAAGGTTTTGACTTTACTATTGTGCGGCATGGTATTCGCGGCGACGAAAAACTGTTTGCCCATTGCGTGCGCTTCGTTAATGCCCTGCGCGAGTACGTCGTTTTGGAAATCATTATTGCGTACTCGAAGGCTATAGCGCGGCTGTCCGGCGTAGACCGCATCGGCTCCGTAGGCGAGCGCATAGCGCATCATTTTGAGACTACCCGCAGGCGCGAGTAATTCTGGCTTTTTCATGGTGACTCCTAAACCCGATTGCAGATCGAGAGGTGTTAAAAAATGTGAAGGGGGATTGTACTAGGGATGGGGGGGGGTGACCAGAATAAATAATCAGTAAGGTGCTTTCTAATAAAACAAATAAAACTTACTGTGATCTTTAGTAAGGAGATAGTATAGTTAGTAGGCTAACTATTTGAGTAAATACTCCTACTATGACCACTAACTCTATATTATTTCCTGAAAAATTTTGGCACTGTGCTGTAAAGTTTGTTAATCAACAAGAATACTCCATTGTTAATGATCTTACCTTTCAAGAATTAGAACAAAAAATCATTAATCCATGGAAGTTGGGAAAAACATTTACCATATCAGGCAGGTTAATTCGCTCTAGTGACGCCGTTGAGTCTATTAAAATAAGTCATACTGAATACAATCGCTTGTTTTATGTCGAATCCCATAATCAACGCATGGCAGAACAAGGCATAGGAGACTATGTTACAAATCGTAGTTTGCTACCCGTAGATAAAGGAACAGATTATACATATGATCTATTATTCTCAGGGGTACAAGAAGCAAATCTTGAGCCAGATATAAAGTTAATCGAGCAACTTTGCAAAAGACTTCCACAAGCAGCGCGTGTTTTAGCAATACGCTCTCGCGTAGGAAAGTCGGGTTATACAATTTCTGATGAATATGATGTCCAAGATTTATTACATGCTTTGCTTAGAGGTTATTTAAAATATTCGGTTCAGGAGGATACATTACCCAAAGTTGCTGGAGCAAAGTCTAGTAGAGTAGATATATCAATAGAGGAGCTAGGGGTACTTATTGAAATTAAGTATGTATCTAAGCCCGAAGATCAAAAGCGTCTGTTTGAGGAATATTCACAAGATTTAGTTTTATATGCTCAATGGTCTCCACTAAAGAGTTTAATTTACTTAATATATAACTCTGCTGACCTAAGAGATGCAGAAGCTTTTGAAAAACTTTCCTCTACACAAGAAATTAATGGCAAAAGGTTTAACGTAAATATAGTTCTTGCTTGATAAACAGCCGCTCTATCAATTTTGGTTGATTGTTAAATTTATGATATTCACTAAAAATTTTTTAAACGGCGAACATTAAATACTACGAAGATGATGATATTCTAGTACAGCGCTTTAGCAACAACCCTATTGTTCGAGAAGTTTCGCAAGGCTGGAATATCAATATTAGCTACGACAAAGACAACAACATTGTGCAAATTGTTATACTAGAAGCCAAAGAAAAAGGGCTATACCCCATTATTCCTATGAAAGCCGCAGCCTAACTTTACAAGCGTTTAAACAATATAAGGGGTTCACGTCAAAATTACCCCTTATATTCAAACGGATTGAATAACTTGACATCAAAAGACTCAAAATCCGTTACATTTCTAGTAACTACTGTCAGTTTATGTACTTGGGCAATGGCTGCAATCATCGCATCCTCATATAAGGTATCTGATTTTTTATGCATCAGCCTTGCCCATGCCCTAAAAGCCACACCATCCAATACCAAAATATTATAAGTCGCTGCTACCGCATCCAACCATTCCTCTAACTCCTCCGCTCTTTCAGGGTTTTGGTCACGAGTCAACTCGATACCCGCCTGAATTTCAGCCAATGTCACCGTTGACAAATACAAATCCTTATCATCGACTGACTCCAGCCATGCCAAAACAGCCCCATGAGGTTTTTTTCTGCGTAATTCAGAAACTACATTAGTATCCAAAAGATACATTTTACAAAACCTCTTGAACGGGTCGACGACGTGCCTGTCCGCGTGGTGGCAATACCAAATCACCGCGACCTTTATCGGATAATAATAAGTCCTTCAATGAAGGCTTAGACGTAATTTGCAAACGTCGCCACAATTCTACGGGAACCAGTACCGCTGCCTCAGTACCCCGTCGACTCACCATTTGCGGTCCTTGTGCCAAACACGCATCCAAAAACTCACTAAACCGCGCCTTCGCGTCTTGTACTGCCCATGTTTGCATCCTAAAAACCCTCTAATGACTGGTTATCTGACCAGTCTAGTATTGAATATCTGAAATAACAACTCAAACCCAATCGCTTTTATAGTGAATTCGTACTCATTAATCCAACGCAGTATCCTTGTAGGGGTAAACCTACGTATTTACCCTCTTATCCGCAGGTACTCTACACACCTATAAAGAGGGTAAACACATAGGTTTACCCCTACCTCAAAACGTTCAGGAGTACTTATGGCTATCAGTGTACTGGATATTTTTAAAATCGGTGTTGGACCGTCCAGCTCCCATACCGTAGGCCCGATGCGAGCCGCTTTATGGTTTGCTCAGGGCTTAGAGCGTGAAGGCTTACTTACTCAAACCATCCGTATCAAAGTCGAACTCTATGGCTCCCTCGGCGCAACAGGCAAAGGACACGGCTCGGATAAAGCAGTACTCATGGGCTTAGAAGGCGATGATCCCGCCACCATCGACACCAAAACCCTAGCCCAACGCGTCGCTATGATTCAAACCACTCACACGCTCAAACTCCTGCAACGCCAACCCATAGCCTTTAATACGGACACCGACCTGATTTTATTTAAGCGCCAAGCCCTACCCTATCATGCCAATGGGATGATTTTTTATGCCTATGCTGATGAAACCCTGCTCAAAACCAACACCTATTACTCGGTCGGTGGCGGCTTTGTGGTGAATCCCGACGCACAGGGTGTAGAGCGCATTGTTGAGGATCAAACCGTACTCCCCTACCCGTTTAAAACCGGACGCGAACTACTCAAGCTCTGCCATGACACAGGTTTATGTATCAGCTCCTTGATGTTGGCTAATGAAAAAAGCTGGCGTGATGAGGCTGTAACTCGTGCCGAACTACTCAAAATTTGGGCAGTAATGCAGGAGTGTGTTCATACAGGTTGTCATACCGAGGGTATTCTCCCCGGCGGCTTAAAGGTCAAACGCCGCGCTCCCTTGCTCTATCGCCAACTGCAACTCGATACCAACTTACATAACGCTCCCTTAGGGACTATGGATTGGGTCAATCTATTTGCACTAGCCGTGAATGAGGAAAATGCCGCTGGCGGACGTGTGGTAACAGCGCCGACCAATGGAGCAGCAGGTGTCATTCCCGCCGTATTGCACTATTACACCAAATTTATTCACGGCGCGAATGAGGAAGGCGTGATGCGTTTTCTACTCACCGCAGGCGCGATTGCCATTTTATACAAGGAAAATGCCTCGATTTCCGGTGCAGAAGTAGGTTGTCAGGGCGAGGTGGGAGCCGCTTGCTCAATGGCTGCGGGCGCTTTAACTGAGGTATTGGGAGGCACTCCCGCCCAAGTCGAAAATGCGGCTGAAATCGGTATGGAGCATAATCTGGGGCTTACCTGTGACCCGATTGGTGGTTTAGTGCAAGTACCTTGTATTGAACGTAATGCGATGGGCGCGGTGAAAGCGATTAATGCCGCACGCATGGCATTACGTGGTGATGGTAGTCATTTTGTCTCACTCGATAAAGTGATTAAAACTATGCGTGACACCGGAGCGGATATGAAAACTAAATATAAGGAAACGGCACGCGGTGGCTTAGCGGTAAATGTGATTGAATGTTGATTACTTGTCCCTAGTACTTAGCGCAAATCGTGCAACTAACTCACAATTGCGCCTATAATGACGCCTTCACCAGAGTGAGATACCTAGGATATGTCAACCAAAGAAGTAGGCGTCAAACAACGCGGCGCCGATAAAGTCTCGCGTATTCCCATTAAAGTCGAGCCTACCACCGAATTTAAACGCAAGCCTAGTTGGATCAAAGCCCAAGCCCCCACTAGTCCGCAAGTCAGAAATCTTAAGCAAATTTTACGTGAGCAAAAGCTGCATACCGTGTGCGAGGAAGCGGCTTGCCCCAACTTGGGTGAGTGCTTCACCAAAGGCACAGCGACTTTTATGATTATGGGCGATATTTGCACCCGTCGTTGCCCGTTTTGTGATGTGGCTCACGGTCGCCCCCAACCGCTAGATGAAGACGAACCCCTGAATATGGCGCAAACCATTAAAGCGATGGGCTTACGCTATGTGGTGATTACCTCGGTAGATCGTGATGACTTACGCGATGGGGGTGCTGAGCATTTTGTGAAGTGTATTGAGCAGACCCGCGCCCTCTCTCCGACTATTCAAATCGAGATTCTGACCCCAGACTTTCGCGGACGGATGGAGATAGCCTTAGATATTATGAAAAAAGCACCTCCTGATGTGTTTAATCATAATCTCGAAACAGTACCGCGTTTATACAAAAAGGCTCGTCCGGGCTCAGATTATCAATACTCCTTGACGCTGATTAAGGAATTCAAAGCCTTATTTCCTCATGTACCGACTAAATCCGGTTTAATGCTGGGCTTAGGTGAGGAAATGGATGAAGTACTAGCCGTGATGCGCGATTTACGTGCTCATAACTGTGATATGTTGACTTTAGGGCAATATTTACAACCCAGCCGTGATCATTTACCTGTCGTGCGCTTTGTACATCCTGACGAATTTGCTGAACTCGCTCGTTTAGGGATGGAAATGGGGTTCTCGCATGTGGCGAGTGGCCCTATGGTGCGCTCGTCTTATCATGCCGACCAACAAGCCGCCCATGTGATTAATTAGTACCTATCCTTTATGTCGATTCTTTGGGTACGCTCTTTTGAGTTTTTAATCTTGCCACCGGGTAATCTGCTTTTGATTACCCTCATGGCTTTATTGCTGTGGTTATTCAAACGTCCACGCCTAGCAGTGACTTTAGTCGTGCTAGGCTGGCTGCAAATCATACTACTTGCGACACCTGCTACTTCCGCGTGGTTGTTACGCGATCTACAAAACCGTTATCCCGCCCAAGCGGAGTTATGGAAAACCACACCACTCCCCGAAGCCATTGTGGTCTTAGGCGCGGGGCGTAATGAGCTTGCATCGGAATATGGCGGTGAAACCAGTAGCAATACGGGATTAGAGCGTTTGCGCTATGCCGCACTCTTGCATCGTGAAACTCAATTACCGATTTTAATTAGCGGTGGCTCGCCTCAACCCGAAAAACTGAGTGAAGCCGAAATGATGCGCTCAGTGCTGGAGAACGAATTTAAAGTCCCTGTGCGCTGGGTAGAAACCCAAAGCCATACCACGCTACAAAATGCCGAGTTCACCGATCAAATCTTAGCAAACGCTGAAATCAAGTCTGCGTGGCTGGTGACGCAAAGCTGGCATATGCCACGCTCCTTATTAGCCTTTCAAAAGCGTGAGGTAAACTATATTCCTGCATCTTGTTCGTTTGGCGGAAGTATTGCTTGGCACTATGGTTTGACTAATTGGACACCGCAATCTAGCGCTTTAGAGCGCAGTGTGCTCGCTTTGCATGAATACTTCGGTCTAGCTTGGTATACACTGCAACGCAAGGTCTCAAATTAAGAGCACAGATCGATGCCATTTAATGCATTTGGCGCATGAAAAAAACTCAGCTTCGTTTTAAACTGTATACCAACTGAAAATAACACATCCCACCCACTCGTTTAAGTCCTGTGCTAGCGCTCCACGACAGGCATGACTTAAACCCTAATTAATAGCGGAAACTAATATGGCATTTGGCAAAACAGGCATTGATTGGCGCTCTACCGTGGCAGCCGTGTGGCGTTCTAATCGTCATTATTTAAAACCCATAGTCAATGTAGATTTAGTAGACCCTGAAAGCCTATTAGGAATAGAAGAACAAAAGAATGCTATTTATAAAAACACCGAAAATTTCTTACGCGGTAAAGCCAGTAATCATGTGTTGCTTTGGGGAGCGCGGGGTGTGGGGAAATCATCCTTAATCAAGGCGGTACTGACTCGTTATCATGTTTATGGTCTACGCATGATTCAAATTCCTAGGGATGATTTACACCTACTCCAAGACATTACCGATGATCTACATGATAACCAACATAAATTTATAGTCTTTTGTGATGACTTATCTTTTGATGATGGGCAATGTGATCATCGGCAACTCAAAGGCATGATGGAGGGTAACCTAGAGAAACCACCCGCAAATATTCTGATTTATGCCACCTCTAATCGGCGTTATCTCATGTCCAATACAGGGGTAACTGCTAATCTCACGGGTAAATGTGACGAAGCCCAAGATGAGCGTTTATCATTAGCGGATCGGTTTGGCTTAACCCTCAACTTTGCGCCTATGGATGAAGCCGTTTACTTACAAATAGTAGATCGTTTATTTAAAGGGCGCGGTATTGATCCCAATACATTACACGAGGAAGCATTGCGCTTTGCAACCGAACGTGGTGATAAGAGTGGACGGATTGCCCGTCAATTTTATAACCACAGTATGATTTGAAGCTCTGTACACGACAAAACCACTAACTTATTGATTTAGCATGTTTGTCATGGAGATGGTGAAAGTCCACCGCTCCTATGTTTTACTCTCTAGTTACCACACAGGAGAGCAAAATGGATCTGAGCGATGGACTACGTGACAGTTTAAAAGCCCACTTGAGTTGGGGCAAGCCCCGTTTGGATTGTTTTGTGGGAATGCTGCATACTTTGCTGAGTGCGCGACAAATGAATTTGGCGTTGTTGGCGGTACACATAGATTCTGACACCGACATTGGTTCCCGCTATCGACGGATGCAACGCTTTTTTAGCCAAGTGTTCTTTAATTACAATGACATTGCCCATTTTCTTATGGGAATGTTCGCCTTTAGTGGTCAACAATACTACCTCACACTCGACAGAACCAACTGGAAATGGGGCAAATCCAACCTCAATCTCCTGACTTTGGCGGTTGTTTACCAAGGTGCGGCTATCCCCGTTTACTGGATGGTGTTGAACAAACGCGGTAATTCTAACCAACGTGAACGTATTGCCCTGCTGCAACGATTTATCAGCCAATTCGGGCGCAACAACATCTTGGGTGTGTTGGCTGACCGTGAGTTTATTGGTGGTCAATGGTGGAAGTGGTTGTCTTCCAAAGAGATTCCCTACTTGATTCGTATCAAGGGTAATCAGTTGATGACCGACAAACACAAAAAAGAGGCGCATGTCCGCTCGCTGTTTGCCAACCTCAAGCCGGGTAAACGGCGCGTTCTCCGTCACCGTCGCGACGTTAGCGGGGAATGGGTTTGGCTCAGTGGCTCAAAGCTGCCCAGTGGTGAGTTGTTGATTATCGCCAGCAACCACTACACGGCTGATCCCATTGGCACTTATCGGCTACGTTGGGAAATTGAAAACCTGTTCCAATGCTTGAAAGGGCGTGGTTTTCACATGGAAGCCACTCACTTCACCAAACCCCCTCGCATCAAAAAGATGATGGCGTTGCTTGCCATTGGCTTCTGTTGGGCGCACAAAGTCGGCGAATGGAAGGAAAAAGCCGTCAAGCCTTTGAAGACGAAAAAACATGGACGCAAAGAGCAAAGTGTCTTCCGTTACGGCTTGGACTACTTGACCGATTTATTGAATGGAAGGGTACGGGAAAAAGTGGATAGGCTTAGGCTGCTGCTTCTGTTCCTTTGTCCACCACAATTCATGGCGATCGAGGATGGACGGATGAAACTCAGGCGATTTTCTTTTGAAAAAGATTCAATGAGTTAAGCGAATTGTCGTGTACAGAGGATTTGAAGTATTGCTCAGCAGCACAAGGGCCCTTTCTAGTCCTGTCCTGCCATCAAACAATACTCAGATTCGATTTAATCTAAGGAGAATTTCATGCAAGGTACTAAACTAGCAGCCGCACTATTAGTCACATTAGGTCTACTATCAGCGTGTACTCAAGAGACCCAAAACCAAATTGGTCGATCCATTCAAAACTGGACGGGTACTAATGGGGTTTTAGAGGTATACGCTGCTGATAAATTAGCAAAACGCTTCCTGAAAGTTGATAAACTAACTACCGCCAGCGGCACTACTAGCAATTCTGATCGTCCCTATCGGTTTGGCTATGGTGTCTTAGATGCCAATCTTAATGGTGTAGCTGATGCTGGTGAAAAACGGGTTTACTTTGAAATCAGCGATTACTCTACTTCGTATGTATTTTACGAAAGCCCCAATTAAACGCTGTTAACGGGTAAATCCATTCTCACAACCCCCATAGAGTGAATGGATGCTATGAAATCTACGATCTTGGCTTTTGGATTTGTCCTGTTAGCCACTACCTTACCCTTACAAGCTGCCCCCGGAACCAACAATGGTTCCGCAGGCAATGACTCAATGGAGTTATTTGCTACTGATGCTCCGGTTAATTCCGCGCAAAATCAACGTGATCAGAATGAGGAGCTATGGCTAGCCGCATTAGGTGGCAATACCGGACGGATTCGGGCTTTAGTCGAGCAAGGTGCTGATCCTAGTTTTGGTACGCGCTTTGGAGAAACCGCGCTACATGCGGCGGCTTCGCGTGGTCATTTAGAACCACTGATTTATTTGGCGAATCACGGTGGCAATGTTAATGCCCGCACCTCCAAAGGCTGGACTCCGCTGCATCATGCAGCACGCTTTGGTCACAGTGAAGCGGTACGTTATTTATTAAGAATGGGCGCTATTCCCCATATGCGCACCAATGATCGTGGTAATAAAACCCCGATGCAAATGGCGGTTGATGGTAATCATATCGATATAGCCATGATGTTAGGCTATCGTCCACGCCCTAATCAGCGTTAAGACGAACTATCTGTATCGGTTGGCTCACGGCGTTTACGTGCTCGAGGATGGGCATTGTCATACGCCTGAGCCAGTGACTGATAATCTAAGTGCGTATATATTTGGGTAGTAATAATATTCGAGTGTCCCAATAACTCTTGCACTGCCCTCAGATCACCTGATGATTCCAGAATGTGGCTGGCAAACGAATGACGTAATTTATGCGGATGCAACCTTTGCGTCAGGGTATGTTTTTTCTGCCAGACTTTTAGCCGTACTTGCACAGTACGGGGATTAATACGCTTAGCGCGTTGGCTCAAAAACAACGCATCTTCTGTTTCATCCACTAAGCCTAAGCGTAGCGGTAGCCACTTTTCCAAAGCAAGCATCGCTTTACTGCCTATGGGAACAATCCTTTCTTTACTACCCTTACCTAAAACTTTGACTTGATGCGTGTACCAATCAATATCTTGCACATTCACACTCACTAACTCGGATAGGCGCAAACCCGAAGAATAAAATAACTCCATCATCGCCAAATCACGCGTTTCTAACCAAGAGTGTGAGGGCACATCTAGAAAGTTATTAATAGTGTCAACGGTTAATGTAGCTGGCAGCTTGAGGGTAAAGCGTGGTGCACGAATATCAATAGCAGGATTAAACTTAACTTGATGCTCACGTAAGAGGAAATGATAAAAGCGGCGTAAGGAGGAGAGTTTACGTTGAATACTACGTCCATCTAATCCACCTCGATGCAGATGAGCTGACCATTGTCTAACCTGATCCGGCTGGACTTTGATATAGTCAATGCGCCGCTCAGCTAACCAGTTAAAAAACTCATTAAGGTCAATACAATAAGCATTAACGGTTAAAACCGCATAACGCTTTTCAGTCTTAAGATAACGTAGGTACTCATCAGGAATCACTGACACCTTTAATGTCCTGTAGACTCAACTGAGCTAAGCGGTACGGGTGTGACATGACGCGCTAAGGCACTCGATACCAAAGCTCCTAGTTGATTAATAAATAAAGTTCCCATACCGGGATAGAAGCGCCCTTCATCATCGCTCCCCAAAGCTAAAACCCCTAATTCATATTGGGAAAACAGGGGTATTAATACGGCTGACTTAATAACCGCTCCTTGTGTACCGAATAAAAACTCTTGTTGCTTAGGTCTTAAACGTCCGCATACCGGTTGACGCTTGGTAAAGAGATGCGAGAGTTGTTTTAAAGCTCGATCTTCAGGGCTAATAAAGTTCAAACCCTCTTGTGCTTGCCCCTGCCCAATTAAACGAAATACGACACTATGAGCTTTAAATTCATTTTTAATAATGCGATTACAAACTTGAATTACTTGCTCTAGACTATGACAGCCCAATAACTCTACTGCTAAAACGTGTAGCCCGCCCACCATACGTTCACTGCCACGTGCCGCATGCACTAGGGTTTCTAATTGCTGCTCTAATTGTTGTTGACGCGCCCGCTGACGTTGCACTAAACGCTCTAACAGCGACACCACATTCCCTGTACTAGGATGAGGAATCACTAATTGATCAAGCAACACCTCATGTTCGGTGAAAAAATCAGGATGCTGCTGTAAAAATTCAACCACTTGCTGTGGTTCCACAGACAAGTTCGCCTGAGGCGCTCTTGTTCCACTCATAATGTTATTACACCCGAAAAAACAGTGGTGGCAGGACCGGTCATTTTAACGCTATGGCCCTCACCTAACCATTCAATTTGTAAACGTCCGCCGGGTAACTCCACCCCAACGCGCTCAGCAAGCAAGCCCCGTAACTGACCTGCCACTACAGCCGCACAGGCTCCGGTTCCACAAGCCAGCGTTTCACCTA
Organism: Thiofilum sp.; assembly: GCF_016711335.1. NCBI lineage: Bacteria > Pseudomonadati > Pseudomonadota > Gammaproteobacteria > Thiotrichales > Thiofilaceae > Thiofilum > Thiofilum sp. The sequence goes on along the minus strand of NZ_JADJTF010000001.1, from coordinate 1,323,460 downwards.
CCGCACGCTCAAATACTCTTAAGCGTATTTGCTCTGGATTAAGCACTTGCATAAATCCCACATTAACTCGTCGTGGGAATTGCGCATGGCGTTCAATAACCTCACCCCATTGCTGTACTGGAGCCGTATCGACATTATCCACCACTAATACTGCATGTGGATTGCCCATCGAAATCGCTGAAATAGCAACGGTATGCTCATTGAAAGATAGATTATAAACACTCTGATACGAATCAAAAATGAACGGTATCTCAGCAGGGGTTAAAATGGGCTTACCCATATCTACCGTTACCATACCATCGGGCTGAAGCACTAATACTATACGTCCTTTGGCAGTCATTACGGGAATAGTGGTATTTTGTGTTAAACCTTGATCATAAACAAAACGTGCAAAACAACGCGCCCCATTACCACACTGCTCTACCTCTGAACCATCCGCATTAAAAATCCGATAGCGAAACTCAGCATCGTCCCCTTCATAAGACTCCACTAGCAATAATTGATCAAACCCTACTCCAAAATGGCGATCACCTAGATGCTTCACTTGCTCATTGGACAATTGCACTTGCTGGCGCACTCCATCAATCACCATAAAATCATTGCCTAAGCCGTGCATTTTAACAAACTGTAATACTGGTCGAGTCATGAAGAATCCTCTAATATTAGAATAGTCTAATAAATATATGGCGACACCTAAAGTTTGATGTTATGGTAACGCCCTGAGGTTTTAGACCGCAATCTAAATTAATCCAAGATTAGGAGAGGATGACAATGAGTGAATTTAATCAAGAACTAGATGCCCGTGGCTTAAACTGCCCACTCCCTATTTTACGCACCAAAAAAGCAATGAATACGTTAGCATCTGGCGAAATCCTAAAAGTAGTAGCGACCGATCCGGGTTCTGTAAAGGATATGGAATCATTTGCTAAACAAACTGGCAATCAGATTGTTAGCAGTGGCGAAAACGGTGGCGAATATACCTTCTTCATTAAGAAAGGCTAATTCAACGCTCTTACACTGAAGTGGTCAAAAAGGTATGCTCATTCTTTTTGACCGCTCGCCATGAAAGATCTTCGCGCCCGCATTCAAGACCGTCAAGCTCAACACCTCTATCGCCAGCCACGCATTAGTGACAGTCCCCAACAACCTGTCATGGTTATTAATGGTAAAACCCTACTCAATTTTTGTAGTAATGATTATTTAGGCTTAGCGAATCACCCTCAAATCATTAAAGCCTTTCAACAAGCGGCTAATGACTATGGAGTAGGTAGTGGAGCAGCGCACTTAATTAATGGTCATTCACGTCTTCATCAACAATTAGAAGAAGCGCTGGCAGCATTTACGGGGCGCGAGCGTGTACTAATGTTTTCTACGGGGTATATGGCAAACCTTGCTATTGCCAATGCCTTAATGGATAAAGACGATATTATTTTTCAGGATCGCCTCAATCACGCCTCACTGATCGATGGTGCATTAATGTCTGAGGCTAAACTCATCCGCTATGTCCATAATGATATAAAACACCTAAGCCAGCGTATCCAAAGTAACCCTAGTCCTGATGCTATGATTATGACGGATGGGGTTTTTAGCATGGATGGCGATGTAGCTCCTTTGCGGGAACTAGCTGAGATTGCTCAACACCATCAATTATGGCTCATGGTGGATGATGCACATGGATTTGGTGTATTGGGCAAAACAGGCGCTGGCTTAGTCGAGGAGTTAAAGCTTACCCAGAAAGATGTACCGATTTTAATGGGTACTTTAGGCAAAGCCCTTGGCACTGCGGGAGCGTTTGTAGCGGGTTCTCAGGATTTAATTGAATACTTGATTCAAGTTGCACGCCCTTTTATTTATACCACTGCTCAGCCTCCTGCGATTGCAGGTGCTACGTTAGCCAGTCTTGAATTAGTTAAAACAGAACATTGGCGACGGGAGCATTTACAGCAACTCATCCAACATTTTCGGCAAGGAGCAACGCAATTAGGTTTGCAATTAATGGACTCGAATACGCCGATTCAACCGATTCTTATTGGGGATAGTGCCAAAGCTTTACAGATCAGCCAACGTTTACAAGAGCTAGGATTGCTAGTCATTGCCATACGCCCCCCCACTGTACCTACTAATACAGCCAGATTAAGAATTACCTTTTCTGTATCGCATACGCTGGAGCAAGTCGATCAATTATTAATGGGTTTAAGCCAAGCTTGCGGTGAATAAAAACGCTATTCGCCGCAAAATCTGCGGTGAATAGCATCGTATTATGATTTACTGCATACTGTAAGACTATTGAACTTGCCCAAAAATCTGCTTATGCCTTGGATACATGAACACCCTGACTGGCCACATTTTCGTTGGAATGCCGATCTATTGCAGCCCTTACTCAGTCAGATACGGTATCAGCAAGGCAAACTACTAGGACAAATGGAGTGCTTAGGCTTTGCCATACAACAAGAAACTAGCCTACGGGTTCTAACTCATGATGTAGTGAAAAGCTCCGCTATTGAAGGTGAAATACTTCACCCCGAAGCAGTACGTTCCTCTATTGCAAGACATTTAGGTTTAGAACAAGGTGGTTTAAACAGGAGGCAGCGTAATGTAGAAGGTATTGTAGAAGTTATGTTGGACGCGACCCAGCACTATGCTCAACCTATCACTACTGAGCGTTTATGGGGTTGGCATGCTGCATTGTTTCCAACGGGCTATAGTGGCATTTATCCTATTATGGTGGGACTGTGGCGTTTACCCTCCTCTGATCCTATGCAAGTGATCTCTCACTATAAAGGTCGAGAGCATATTCATTTCCAAGCCCCTTCTGCACAGCGCTTAGAGAGTGAAATGGCGGTATTTCTGAGTTGGCTGGAAAGCTCTACATCGCTAGACCCTATTTTAAAAGCAGGGATAGCCCATTTTTGGTTTATTACCCTGCATCCTTTTGAGGATGGTAATGGACGTTTGGCACGAGCTATCAGTGATCTGTGTCTAGCGCGTGCCGATCAACTTCCGCAACGCTTTTATAGTATGTCCACTCAAATCGAATTGGATAAAAAAGCATATTACCAACAATTAGAAACTCAACAACGTAGTGACCTTGATATAACCTCTTGGTTAATCTGGTTTTTAAAATGTTTAGGTCGTGCCTTAGACCATGCCCACTCCATCCTTCAAGCAGTATATTACAAAGATAAAATATGGAAAAAAGCCAATCTTGAGACACTCAATGCCCGTCAACGCCTGATTTTAAATCGTATGCTAGAAGACTTTGAGGGTTTTATGAATACCTCAAAATATGCCACCTTAGCCAAATGCTCCACCGATACAGCCTTGCGTGATATTCGAGAACTGGTAGCCTCTGGTCTTTTTATCCCCAATGCCAGTGGTGGACGTAGTACCAGTTATCGGTTAGTAGCAGAATCAGAATTAGAGTAAAAATTGAAGACCTGATTTGATGGTAAAGTTATCCACCCGACATCAGCCGATCCATCACTCGATACGATAAAGCCTCGGACAAATGCGTCGTTTTGATCCCTTCACTTTGTGCTAAATCGGCGATGGTGCGAGCGACTTTTAAAATACGGTGATAAGCGCGGGCGGATAATTTAAAACGCTCCATAGCACTACTTAAGAGCTGTTTATCCTTATCGCTCAAAGCGCAATAATTATCTAATGCTTTGCCTGCTAACTGATGATTCAATACTTGTTGGCGCTCATATTGGCGCTGTCTTGCAGCCTCTACTCGACCTCGAATGACGGTACTTGACTCTCCGGTTTGCACCGTTTGCAAGTCCTCTTGTTTGACCCTTGGCACTTCAATTTGAATATCAATCCGATCTAAAAACGGGGCGGAAATCCGACTTCGATGGCGTTTTTGCTGTTCATGGGAACATTCGCAATTATCCCTTAGATCACAAGCACGCCCACGCGGACACGGATTCATCGCAGTAATCAGTTGAAAATTAGCGGGATAGGTCGCCTGTCGTGCGGCACGGGATAACGTAATTTGTCCGGTTTCTAAAGGCTCACGCAATACATCTAGTACTTTACGGTCAAACTCGGTCAACTCATCTAAAAACAATACACCATGATGCGCCAATGAAATCTCGCCCGGCTGCACATTCGAGCCACCACCCACTAATGCGATACCTGATGAGGTATGATGCGGCTCACGCACCGGACGCAAACCCCAGCGTTCAGCACTAAACCCTTGTTGACTAATCGAGGCTACGGTGGCTGACTCTAGCGCCTCGGTTTCGGTCAAAGGAGGTAAAATCGTTACCAGCCGATTGGCTAGCATGGTTTTACCGGTTCCGGGTGGTCCTATCATCATTAAATTATGTCCACCTGCTGCGGCGACCTCTAAGGCTCGCCGTGCAACAAACTGCCCCTTTACATCCGCCATATCAAAGGGGTAAGTCGTTTCTTTAAAAGCAATTTCTAATTGATAACGGGCAATGGCTTTAGTGTTTTGTAAATGATCGACTACTGCTTTTAAATCACTCGCCGGATACACAGCAAGGCTACGAATCAAAGCAGCTTCATCGGCATTTTGAGTCGGTACTATGAGCTGTCGTCCTGATTCACGCGAGGCAAATGCTGTCGGCAAGACTCCACGCACGCCCCGCAATTGTCCACCTAAGGATAATTCACCAATAAACTCATACTGATTTAAGCCTTCGCTTGGTAGTTGATAGCTAGCCGCCAGTACACCTAGGGCAATGGGTAAATCAAAGCGCCCACCATCTTTAGGAATATCGGCGGGGGCTAAATTGACCGTGATACGTTTGAGCGGAAATTCATAACCGGAATTGGTAATGGCGGCACGCACTCGATCTCGGCTTTCTCGTACTGCGGCCTCTGGCAATCCCACGATGGAAAATCCGGGCAAACCATTCGCTAAATGTACTTCCACACTCACTAAAGGAGCATTCAAACCATCATTAGTACGACTGTAGGTAATAGCGAGACTCATAGGCTTAGTACTTTTCTATTATTGAGGTGAAGTACTAAGCATTTTGGCGGAAAGGTTGAAGCTGAGGCAAAAGAGAGGGGACAAATGGGCTAATCAATTCCTTAGTTACTATCTTAGCCTTTTATCTTTTCTCCTCTACCTGTTACACATTTTTAATAGTCATTATCCTATGATAAAAACTAAAAATTAATAAAGTAACAACCTAAAGGGTTTTATGATGATTTCCCCCTTAAGCCTTGTGTCCTATCCAATGAAAAGTAGAGCTAGAACACTTGCTGATCCTAGTAACTTAGCATCCGCTCAGAACAAGACGTTATTAGCTCACCCGTTTGCTCGTAATCCGTTATGGAATAACCGTGATACTAGCTCATTACTCTATAATCTTATTAAACAACTACTCAGCCTATCACAAGCTTATAATGTTCCACCCCTAGCTCCTCCAACTCCACAAAAAACTCAGCTAGAGGTATTAACACCTGAGCAAATAGCTATGCAGGGCAAGTACGCTGAACAACCCATAACACATGAGGAATATCAGCTTTCTCAGCAACAAATTTTAATAAAATTTGAAAATAGCAGCCTCGATCAAAGAGGCTTAACGGATGATATGGAGGCAGAGCTGCAAAAGCTCGCTCAGGAACTCAATGTAGAGTCTTCCTTTTTGAGGGATGCTGAAGATGGTTGGAAAATTATTCAAATCAAGGGTATAGGACAAACACTGGATCAAAACACTATGGATAAAATCGCTCAATACATGGCTAATAGCCCTAAGATCCAATATGCAGATGTGATAGGTGTGTCTTACCCCAATAGCTGATGAGACATTCATTTTTAGAGCCTATATAGCATAGGCTTAGCTCTATAAGAGTAGCCCCTAAGGTAGCTACTCTTAATATCTCTTAGACTTTCACCAGCATTTTAGGTTAGGCAAACACATTCATTAAAAAGTAGCCACCTGCTAGCGCAATAATACCCCCCGCAGCACGCACAATTTTGACCCCATGTGGCATACGGATGAGTTCACCAAAGGCAATACCTGCTAAATGCAATAAGCCTGTTGAAATCACAAAGCCTGCACTATACGCCAGCGGATTAGCCGCTTGGGGTAGCTCAGCACCGTGAGCATAGCCGTGAAAAATAGCAAAAGCGGCTACAATGGTAATAGCAATAGGTAGAGGCGGCTTAGTGCCCATAATAATCATAATGCCCAATACAATAGAGGACACCGCGATACCGATTTCAATACCGGGCACGGGAACCCCTAATACCCCTAATACGCCCCCAAACGCCATCACAATCGGGAAAGTTATCGGTAGGACCCAAATTGCGGGTTTTCCCATAAATGCCCCTAAGATACCTACCGCAACCATAGCAGCCACATGATCAAGTCCGCCCAAAGGATGCAAGAAACCCGATACAAAACCAGAGCCATCACCTGCCCCTGAATGAGCTAAAGCTAGTGAAGGTAACATCAAAGTTAGTAATACTAAACTGAAGCGCTGAAACTGAAGCATAATCAATCCTTGTTATGACACTAAAGAATCTTTGAATTTTAAGACGGGTTTTAGCAAAATACCTACTGAAATTTAATGACTATCATCAGCATCGTTAAGTAGCCCTTCTAAATCTCGTCGTCCATGTAGTACACGAATAATCTCTAGTGTTACATCACTGCTCAAGTAAAAAACTAAATAGGTTTGGTACTTTTTCACCGGAAACATACGAATATTGGCTAAAGCTTTATTGCGATAGTGACGCTTTGTACCTAATTGTGGATTGTCAGCCAATAATTCAAAGGTGGCTCTTAACTCCCCTACAAACTGAGTAGCCGCCTTAGGATTGACTTCCAACAAGTAGGTGATTACTGCATCTATATCCAGCTCTGCTTGTGGAGTAATCAATAAGTTTAACACTTATGAGCCTCCTTGAGCCTTAGCCTCCAAACGTTGCCAAAACTGCTCATTAATTGGCTTGGATTGTCCAGAGTTAATTCCTTGTAACAGAGCTTGCTCTAATTGTTGTTCTAAATAACGCTCTTTATCTGCGCGAATCAAGGCACGAATGTAATCACTAGGATTACTAAAATCCGAATGCTCAATACGCTCTTGTACAAACAACTTTAAGCTATCCGGCAAAGAAATATTCATAGTTGCCATACTACTTTATCCTACTAATGAATACAGTTTAAGTATGATGTATTGGCAAAGATTGTCAAATTAATTTAGTACGCTACCCCTACACAACCCTTTATACTGAGCTTTATTCGCTATTCACAACGGACAGCACATGAAAGTTATTGATGGAAATTTTAAAGGCAGCCAAGCTGTCATTATTACCTCACGAGCACACGGAGCAGTATTAGAAATTCGAGCGCGATTACTCACCGAGCGTGGGTTTAAGCTCATGGATGATATGCGCTCGATGCAATTAATTGAAAAGACCGAATCTCACTCATTCTTTAACTATTTGATTATGCTGGTATTAGCCATTACGATTGTGGGGCTAATTGTGGCTATTCCCTTATATCTATTCGGCAAAGAATTACAGTTCAAGATCAAGGTCAGAACCAAATCTGGCGAAGAATTTACCATCCAAGGTGATAAAAAAGATTGGAAACAGATTCAGTCTTACGTGAGCTAGCCCAAGCGAGAAAGGAGTACTCAACTCATGGGTACTCCCCTATTCATTTCTAAAAATCAATCAGCCTGCGGTTTCACGCGCTACCAAAGCATTGAAGCCTGCCAATAGTTTTAGATAAATATCACCCGGACAGGTCGCCATTTTACGTCCATCAATTTCACGGATGGGGATGAGTTTGGCTCCCGTACCCGTGAAAAAGCACTCATCGGCTGTGAATAAATCATATGAAGTGAGTACTGTTTCAAACGCGGGAATACCTAACTCCTTAGCTACTTCTAATACTGTTCCGCGCGTAACCCCCTGTAGTGCGCCCTCGGTAGCAGGGGGAGTATGAATTACCCCCTCACGCACCACAAAGATATTCATGGCTGAGCCTTCGGTCACAAAACCGCGCTCATTTAATAAAATCGCTTCTTCTACGCCTGCGTAATTAGCCTCCATTTTGGCTTGAATCGCATTGAGGTAATTGAGGCTTTTAATACGCGGATCGAGGCGGTCTGGAGTCATACGGCGCGTGGCGGCAATAATCGCACGAATACCGCGATTGCGTTCTTCATCCCCGACCATTACTAATTTATCAGCAATAATAATGACCGCTGGCTTAGCACAATTGGCGGGATTAATGCCTAATGCTCCTACCCCCCGCGTTACCAATACCCGTAAATAGCCATCGGCTAAGGAGAAAGCATTAATAGTGGCATAGATTGCCGCCTCAAAAGCTGCATCATCCAGAGGAATATCTAACTGTAAAGCACGCGCTGAACGCTTAAGGCGAGCCATATGTAGCGGTAAGCGAAACACGCGCTTATTGTAAAAACGAATGCCTTCAAAAATACCATCTCCGTATAAAAAGCCATGATCAAAAACGGAAACGCTCGCTTGTTGTGCGGGTATGACCTCGCCATTGATCCAACACTGTGCTATGTCACTCATTATGCTTTCAAACCTATTACTAAATTAAACATCGACTGCTTAACAGCCCGTGCTACTCATAAATCCTATCTTACCAGTAATCCTCTACCAGTACAGATTCAGAGTAATGTATATTTCCTCAGTACAGCTTAGCTGCTACTGTACCTGTACTGACTCTAATAACGAGAAACTGTATTGCTATGACGCTCTATCATGATATTGCTCATCAACTTACTCAACGCATTCATAAGGGAATCTATCACCCCGGCATGCGTCTCCCCGGTGTGCGCCATTTAAGCACTCAATTTGGCGTGAGCATATCCACTATTGTGCAAGCCCAACGCCAATTAGAAAACAGCGGCTTATTAGAGGCACGTCCGCGTTCGGGCTATTACGTGAGCCATCAAGTCCCTTTAAGGCTAAAAACACCCCATCCCTCACGCCCTGAACTCAAACCTATTGTGGTAACGGGACAGGATTTGGTATTGCAATTAGCCCAAGCCGCTAATCATGACGCCATTGCACATTTAGGCGCTGCCGTACCTGATGCAAGTTTTTTACCCTTAGCCGCCTATCAACGTAGTCTGAGTTATGTGGTGCGCCAACACTCGCGCCGTGCCGCGAATTATATTTTTCCGCCCGGCTTGCCAGAATTGCAGCATCAAATTGCTAAACGCATGTATCTATATGGCAGTAGCGTAGAGGCGAGTGAAATTCTGATCACTAATGGCTGCCAAGAGGCTATCACTCTAGCACTACGCGCGGTGGCTCAGCCGGGCGATACCATCGCTATTGAATCACCCACTTTTTATGGGCTATTACAAGTCATTGATGCATTGGGTATGAAAGCGCTCGAAATTCCCACCGATCCCCAAGAAGGCATTAGTATTCCAGCGCTCACCTTGGCAGTGGAACAATGGAATGTTAAAGCTTGCGTGATTATTCCAAACTTTAGTAATCCATTAGGCTGCTTACTCGCTGATGAGAAAAAGCGTCAACTGGTGCAACTGGCTCATCGGCATAATCTGGTGTTAATTGAGGATGATATTTACGGTGATTTGGGCTTTAGTGGTGAGCGTCCGCGCAGTTTGCATAGTTTCGACCCCTTGGGCAAAGTGATTTATTGCTCCTCGTTTTCTAAAACCATTTCCCCCGGATTACGCTTAGGTTGGATGGTGGCAGGCGCTTATTTTCAGCAAGTCGAATACTTAAAATACATTGCCAATTTAGCTACACCGACTTTACAACAATTGGCAGTGGCGCATTATTTAGAGCAAAGTGGCTATGAGCGCTATCTACGCCAAGCGCAAAGCACTTATCAGCGCCAAGTCAGCTTATTTACCCATGCGATTAGCAAATACTTCCCACCCAATACCCGCGTGACTCAACCTAAAGGTGGGTTTGTGTTATGGGTTGAACTCGATCCTAAGGTTGATGCGCTAGTGCTATGCCAACAAGCGCTACAAGCTAAAATTAGTATTGTGCCCGGACAAATTTTCTCTGCCTCACAAAAATATCAGAATTTCATTCGCCTGAATTGTGCGCATCCGTGGACGCCCTATTTAGAGCAAGTATTGGAATATTTAGGGCAGTTGGTGTTTAAGATGTTGAATCCGCTACACTTGGTAGCTTTGTAGACCTCTAGCTGCAACCACTCCTATTTGATAAGGAATGCTCGGTAACTTTTGCATGACTACTTAGTAAATACTGAATGGGAAAATCTTTGCAACATTTTGCGCACTTGCACCTCTAATAGTTGAGTAAATCTCTAAAGCTCTAGGGAGTACGTGATGCTACCAAAATTCATTGCTTCGTTAATAAGACTAATACTTTTAGTATTAATGACATTAATTAGTTTAAGTGTTGCACAAGCCTCTAACGCTCGTAACGATATTATGATGGCTTCTAATCCTACCCAAAGTGGTGAATACCTGCGTCAAGGTTTTCTAGCTCAATTAAATAAACCGTTTGATATGGCAAATCCGCGCAAAAAAATGTTGGTTATTGGTGATAGCCATGCTCAGGATTTCTATAATGCATTGGTAGAAAATAATATGGATCAACGTTATCAAATTAGCACGCGGCGTATTCCTGCTATATGTGGGGTTTATTTGGGTACTGAAGATATTAGTCGTTTAATTGACAAAAAACATGTGCCTAACTGCCAACAATCTGACACCTTAGCTGCTGCCTTAGCGCAGATTAAGCAAGCCGATGTAGTTATTTTAGCGGCTAATTGGAAATTATGGTCGGTACAGCGTCTTCAAACTACTATACAAAATCTAAATATCCAAGCGCCACAAAAGCTATTGGTAGTAGGTCGCAAAAGTTTTGGAAAACTGAATTTAAGACACTATTTAACTATGTCTGAATCCGAACTCAAATTATTGCGCAATCCAGTTGAAGGGACTCAGCAGGAAATCACCACGACTCTACGTCGAGTTGTGCCTAAAGGGAGTTTGGTTGATGTACAAGCCTTACTTTGTAAAAGTGATACGGAGTGTCCACTCTTTACGCCACAAGCACGCTTGATTAGTTTTGATGGAGGTCATTTAACTCAAGCGGGTGCACGTTATATGGGTCAAGTGCTATTACAAAATGCTCCCTTGAATCAATTATGAGGTTATCGCACTAAGGGTATTTAAATTGATCTGGCTAGTGAACAATATCTATTTACCCGCTTAAAAAAACTAGAGGCTATTTCAAAAAATAGCCTCCGGTTTTTAACAATACGACTTAGCATCAAAACGCACTACAGAATATACCGACTCAAATCCTCATCCTGTACCAACTCATCTAATGCCTTACCTACATCCGCCGCCGTCACTTCAAAAGTACTTGCACAATCGGGCGCATCGAATAATAGATTTTCCAATAAACGCTCCATGACTGTATGCAAACGTCGTGCGCCAATATTTTCAGTACGCTCATTCACCTCAAAGGCAATTTCAGCAATACGACGGATAGCGTCTTTAGTAAAACTTAAATCCACCCCTTCCGTTTTGAGCAGACCAATATATTGCTCAGTCAAGGATGCTTTTGGCTCAGTTAAAATCTTTTCAAAATCATCGGCACTTAGCGCGGTCATTTCCACCCGAATCGGCAAACGACCTTGCAGCTCTGGAATCAGATCCGAGGGCTTAGCCACATGGAACGCGCCGGAGGTGATAAATAAAATATGATCGGTTTTGATCATGCCGTATTTAGTATTGACCGTACAGCCTTCGATCAAAGGTAATAAGTCACGTTGTACCCCTTCACGCGATACATCCGCACCACTCACCTTACCTTCACCACGCGCAATTTTGTCAATTTCGTCTAAGAACACAATGCCATTTTGTTCTACCGCTTGCACCGCACGTTGCTTGAGCTCTTCTTCATTCACCATTTTATGTGCTTCTTCATCGGCAAGCTGTTTCAGCGCGTCTTTAATACGCATTTTGCGCTTACGTTTACGTTGCGAGCCTAAATTTTGGAATAGGCCACTTAATTGACTCGCCATTTCCTCCATGCCCGGAGGGGTCATAATCTCCACCGAGGCTCCAGCAACTGCGACCTCTAGCTCAATTTCTTTATCGTTTAATTCGCCTTCACGTAATTTTTTACGGAATTTTTGCCGAGCAGTGCTTTCTTCAGCGGTGGGTTTGGCGGTTTCATCATTTAAACCTAACCAGTCATTATTGCTGCTATCTTTACGAGCAGGTGGTAATAAAATATCTAAAATACGCTCTTCTGCCGCCTCTTCAGCGCGATAACGTACCTTAGCTACTTCTTGTTCACGCATCATTTTGACCGCGACATCCGCCAGATCACGAATAATGCTATCGACCTCCTTACCGACATAGCCCACTTCGGTAAATTTGGTAGCTTCTACTTTAATAAAGGGCGCATTAGCTAGACGAGCTAAACGGCGAGCGATTTCGGTCTTACCCACACCCGTAGGACCAATCATGAGAATATTTTTCGGGGTCACTTCATGGCGCAGGGTATTGTCAAGCTGTTGACGCCGCCAACGATTACGTAGCGCAATGGCCACTGAGCGTTTGGCTTTGTGTTGACCAATGACGTGTTTATCTAATTCCTGCACAATCTCGCGCGGAGTCATGGTACTCATGGGCGGATTTCCTCAATGGTAATGTGATGATTGCTATAAATGCAGATATCCGCTGCAATGTTTAGCCCTTTTTCTACGATTTCACGGGCTGATAAATCGGTATTTTCTAATAAGGCACGAGCGGCTGATTGAGCAAAAGGACCGCCCGAACCAATCGCAATTAAACTGTTTTCCGGCTCAATCACATCGCCATTTCCGGTAATAATTAACGAGGTGTCTTTATCCGCGACCGCTAATAAGGCTTCTAAGCGGCGTAACATGCGATCAGTACGCCAATCTTTCGCTAGAGCTACTGCTGCACGGGTTAGATTGCCATTGACACTTTGCAACTTAGCTTCAAAGCGCTCAAATAAGGTAAACGCATCCGCAGTACCGCCTGCAAATCCGGCAATGACATTATTGTTGTATAAACGGCGTACTTTACGAGCATTACCTTTCATTACAGTATTACCCATAGTGACTTGCCCATCACCCCCAATTGCCACCAGTCCATTGCGCCGTACACTTAGGATGGTTGTACCTCGAAACTGTTCCAAAACCTGCTCCAATTGTTGTCAGGGAAAACAGTTTTATGGTGATGCTAGAGTAAAAAATCAAGCCCTCAGCGTGAATTTGTTGGCTAATCGGGCGCTTTCCTTGCAATCAGGGCTTTACTTTTGCGTTCAATTCAGGTTTACAATGCCCTTCCTTAAGCAATTGAGACCGGCGCTAGCGCTGAAAATAGAATAATGAGCGAAAATTTAGTGATCGTTGAGTCCCCAGCCAAGGGTAAGACTATCGAAAAATATCTAGGGAAAGGCTTTACTGTCTTAGCCTCCTACGGTCACGTGCGTGATTTAATTCCCAAAGAAGGCGCGGTTGACCCCAATCAGCGCTATGCCATGCGCTACGAACTTATTGACCGTAATCAAAAGCATGTTGAGGCTATTATTAGGGCACTCAAAAAGGCTCATACACTTTATCTAGCCACCGACCCTGATCGTGAGGGCGAGGCGATTTCGTGGCATTTATATGAGATTCTCAAAGAACGCGGGCTATTAGAAGGCAAACAAGTACAGCGCGTGGTGTTTCATGAAATTACTAAAAAAGCGATTCAAGAGGCTATTCAGCATCCACGCGACTTAGCCATTCCCTTGGTCGATGCCCAACAAGCTCGGCGTGCCTTAGATTACTTAGTAGGTTTTAACTTATCGCCACTACTTTGGCGTAAAATTAAACCCAGCCTCTCCGCTGGTCGAGTGCAAAGCCCAGCCTTACGTTTAATTGTGGAGCGTGAAGAAGCAATCGAACGCTTTGTCACGCAAGAATACTGGACTATTACCGCACAATGCTCACAGGATAAAGCTGTCTTTAATGCAAGGCTGCATACTTTACAAGACAAGCGTGTGGAGCAATTTGATATTACCACTGAGCAACAAGCGGCTGAAGTTAAAGCCCACTTATTAAATGTGGCAAAGGGTGCATTACTGGTCACTAAAATAGAAAAGAAAGAACGTAGACGCTCCCCTGCTCCACCTTTTACCACCTCCACCTTGCAACAAGAAGCGGTACGTAAACTGTATTTCTCCTCCCAACGCACTATGCGTACTGCACAGCAGCTATATGAGGGGATTGATCTAGGCAAAGATGGCACTGTCGGTTTAATTACTTATATGCGTACTGACTCAGTGAATTTAGCTAATGAAGCTATTGCTGAATTACGCGCTTTAATTGCTAGTCGCTATGGTAAAGATTACTTACCCGATACTGCGCGTCAGTACAAAACTAAATCTAAAAATGCTCAAGAAGCGCATGAAGCTATCCGCCCAACTTCTGCACTACGCACACCGGAGCAAGTGAAAGCGTTTTTGACCGAAGATCAATTCAAATTATATGAATTGATTTGGAAACGCGCGGTTGCCTGCCAAATGATTCATGCCACGATTGACACTATGTCGGTGAATCTCAGTGCTGAACCAGCAAGCTTTTTCCGTGCTACGGGTTCGGTGGTGCGGCATGCGGGCTTTTTGACGGTGTATGAAGAAGGCCTAGACGATCAAGCACAGGAAAAGGATTCGCCTTTACCGCCTTTAGTGGAAGGGCAAAAAGTACCTTTGCATGACATTATTAATCAACAGCATTTTACCGAGCCGCCCCCTCGCTATTCTGAGGCATCATTGGTGAAAGCCTTGGAAGAATTTGGCATTGGGCGTCCGTCCACTTATGCCAGTATTATTTCCACCCTACAAGGGCGTGAGTATGTAGAGTTATCCCAACGCCGCTTTATCCCGACTGATATTGGACGGGTGGTGAATCGCTTTTTGACGGAGCATTTTACTCAATACGTGGATTACAGCTTTACCGCTAATCTTGAAGATCAGCTAGATGCTATCTCACGCGGTGAAGCCGAGTGGGTTCCGGTCATGGATGAGTTTTGGAAGCCGTTCCATACGCTCGTCGATGAGAAAATGGAAACTGTCAATCGTAGTGATGTACTCAAACCGCGTGAATTAGGTGTTGATCCTCGCACTGGTAAACCCGTTATTGCTCGCATTGGACGCTTTGGTCCTATGGTGCAAATTGGCAGCGCTGAAGATGAGGACAAACCTACCTTTGCTAGCCTACGTCCGGGGATGAAGATTGATACATTGACCCTTGAGGAAGCCTTAGAGCTATTCCGCTTACCGCGTGAACTAGGTGAAACGGCTGAAGGCGAGAAGATAACAGTAGCGATTGGGCGTTTTGGTCCGTATGTGAAATTTGGTAAAGATCAATTTGCCTCGCTGAAAAAAGACGATGACCCTTACACGGTGACGCTAGAACGTGCTTTAGCACTCATTGCTGAGAAAAAAGAGTCTGATGCCGCCAAGCTCATTAAAGATTTCGGCAAAGGCTTACAAATCGTTAAAGGGCGTTGGGGACCGTTTGTAGTCAAAGGCAAAATCAAAGCACGGATTCCTAAGGATAAACTAGAAACCGTTGCTGATATAACCGAGGAAGAAGCTCAAGCCTTAATCACCGCAGCTACACCGGAAAAGAAAACACGCAAAAAAGCCGAAAGCACCGAGGCAAATACTGCTGCAAGCACTGTAGATACGGAGGAAAAGCCCAAAAAGCCCCGTGCTAAGAAAGCGGACAGTACTGAGGTTGAAGCAAAGCCTAAAAAAACTACTGTGAAGAAAACCGCCATTAGTGAAAGTGAAGCTAAACCTAAAGCTACCCGAACTAAAAAAACACCAGAAGTAAAAACCGAGGCTAAACCTGCAAAAAAAGCCAGTAGTGCCAAAAGCACTGCGAAAAAAGCGCCTCAACCTATCAATGATGATGAGGTTCCGTTTTAAGTCATGGCAATACTCACTAACTCTATTGATCAGGCGCTTCAAGTCATTCAAGCAGGTGGTGTAATCGCTTATCCCACCGAAGCGGTGTTTGGTTTAGGTTGTGATCCTAAACGTTTGGATGCCGTCGAGCGTATTTTGACTATTAAACAGCGCCCTGCGCATAAGGGTTTAATCTTAATTGCTTCGACTTTTGAGCAATTGAGCGAGTACTTAGCACCCTTAGAGCAAAGTATTTTAGATCGAGTGCTGCCCACTTGGCCGGATGCGATTACATGGGTATTACCAGCCAAACCGGAGGTGTCGTATTTACTACGCGGTGAGCATGACACTATTGCGGTGCGGGTGAGTAAGCATCCTACGGTGAAAACCTTATGTGATGCTCTTAATCATCCCTTAGTATCGACTAGCGCTAATATTGCAGGCGAGGAGCCTTTTCGCTCGGCTTTAGGATTGTATGAGCAACTAGGTCCGCACTTAGATCTAGTGCTCGATCAACCTTTAGGCGGACGTAATCAGCCCTCGGAGATTCGAGATGGCTTAAGTGGGGCAATCTTGCGCCCTAGTTGAGTCCTTTGAGCTTTTTTTAGTTGTTTCAGTACTATTCTAAGTTGCTGTATGATTTCAGCTCTATTAGTTAACGGGTCATAGCATAACTGCTCAAAGTAATCGGCAAATTGATTTAACGGCTCTTGCAAATCTGCCCGTTTATTACTCACTTGATTAATGAAATCCCTAACGGTTTGAGCAGGCTCGCGTTTAAAACCCTGCTTTGCCAATAACTGCTCTAGTTCACTAATTAAACGTTGTTCTGGAGTCAATTGCGGCTTGTGCCACAGCCCTAACCATAAACCCCACATTAACCCTAATACGGCAAAAATACCGAGTATGACCAAAGCAAGCGTTGTTATGGAAAAATCACCCAACCATTTGCGTAACACATTCGCTTGAGTATCATGATCATAGCCCACTACCCAACGCTGCCATTGGTATTGAAGCGCATCAAGTTGTTGAGACAGGCTATTGATCCAAGGCAAATTGCTCTGCACTGCACGAAAGGATTGACCGAGTAAGCCTTCTTCTTGCGCTAAAAATGCATCCAAGCCATCCGTGACACGCGAAGGTGCTACTGCCGTAGTCGGATCATATTCTGTCCAACCCGTTTCTGGTTGCCATATCTCCACCCATGCATGGGCATCATATTGATAAACCGCTAAATAATTACCTTGCTCATTCCATTTCCCTCCTTGATACCCAACCACTACACGCGCTGGAATCCCTACTGCTCGCATTAAAAACACAAAACTGCCCGCATAATGGGAGCAAAAACCTTTACGCGAATTGAATAAAAACGCATCAATAGTATGATGATCACCTAAGAGCGGCGGCGATAAGGTGTAATAAAAGTCTTGCGTTCTAAAATATTGCAAAATTAATTGAATATAACGTTCTACATTTTGGTCACTTTCACGCCACCAACGCTGAGCTAATTCATGGGTACGAGGATCTGAACCTTGGGGTAATTGCAAAGCCAGACGGCGCATTGTATGGGTGAGTTTTATATCCCTAAGCGTTTGTGGATAGCTAGTCGCTTTGAGTAATACCGGAGACTGAGTAATCGCATTCGCCATCACACGGTAATCGGCGGCGCGTACTACATCCCCTTCCACATTGAGCGCTGGTGTTAGGGTAAATAACCAAGGTTGACCACTAGGCGCATACAAAGCCTCATACTCAATCGGATCACCCCGCAACTCGAAGCTTTTATTAAATAGCGCATACTCGCCTTTGACCTGATTTTTAAAGCTAATAAAATCATAGTCATCAGGCAATTGCTGCCATGTTTTACCATCAAAATAATTGAGGGTTAAGCCACGCCAGTAGAGTTGAGCTTGCTGAGGGCGCGTACTTTTAAAAGTGGCACGAAACGCCAACTCAGTAGAACGAGTTAAATCGGCAATATCCCCCGGAGTCATGCGCTCAGAAATGCCCGTTTTAGTTTGTCCCGGCATCATCGGCAATGACCACAAAGGCGGCAAACGCGGAGCTAAGAAAAATACTATTAGCATGAGAGGGATAGCTTGCACTAGCATTAAAGCCGCCAGCTTTAAATGTGCCCTGACCGTTTGCAGAGGATTGAGGACTGTCACCGAGGGCTGAATCCCAATCAGCGCCCCCGTTAATATGGTCATTCCTAATACACCATACAAACCTGCTAGCATGGCTTGGGTATAGAGGAAATGCAGCGCAACTAATAAATAACCTAGAAAAATAACAATCACGGCATCGCGCAGTTGCAACACTTCTAATGATTTAAAAGCAAAGCCTAATAATAGCACTGCCAACATCAGGTCTAATGAGGGGAAAGGTAGCCCACTGAGTACCAAACCACCTACTCCCATAACCACCAACAAGGTTTTCACCAACGCATTAGGTTGAGCGGAATAACCCTTCAATACCCGCAAACGCCATATGACCGCCGCGACCATAATAGGTATTAACCACCACGGCAAATACATAACAAAGGGCAACATCACCACAAATTGTGCCGCTAAAAGCCAGAGCATGCCGCTATAAGTAATGGTCTTATTCATCGGATAATCCATATAGGGCTAAAGCTTTTAAACACTGCTCGCGGTGCTGATCACCTGTGGCGGGATCAATCGTTTTACCCGGAATTTTCAAGCCAAAAGTGACTTGATTAGCACTGAACTCTAATACCTGAGCACAGAGCACGCTTAAGCGTCGCTCAGTACTAGCAATCCTTAGTTGACTCCACTCTAGCCATAACGCTTCATTGGCATAATCTACAAATGATTTAGTATACAACTCACCCGTTTGAGCATATTTAGCCCAATGAATACGTTGGATAGGATCGCCTACGTGATAGGCGCGTATTTCATTAAAATCACTACCTCCTTCGGCGATTATTTTACCTTCTGTTTCAGCGCCCTCATGACTGGCTAATTGAGGCTCTTGCTTAATCGGTTCGGGATACACTAGACCTTGCAACTCAGGCGTAAAATAGGACCATGCGCGTGCTAAACCTGTTGGGTAAGTGGTAAAAATTTTAATACGCGGCGGCTCAAAATAACCGCGCTCGGTAGCAAGGTGAGATAGGGTAATGCGCGTACTTTGGCAACTGGCTAATTCAATCAGTATTTGGTCTTGTTTAGGCCATTCGAGTACTAGATTCCAATGAGAACGTGATGGCATGCGACTGATTTCAAGCTCTAGCACGGCTTTACTATTGGCAAAACAAGGCTGGATGCGTAGTGCTTTAAGCGTCACACCCGCTAAATTACGATAGGTATATAACACATTCAAAACAAAGAGTGCTAAGAGCCAAAAACACACCATGTAAATCAATGAGTTCTGGAAATTAATCCCTAAAATCATCAATAAACCCAATAGTACTAATAGCGCTAGACCAGAAAGGCTAGGAATAATAAAAATAGAACGCTGAGCAAAGGTATGCTGGTTCTTGGCAGGTAAACGTTCATCTAGCCATGTTTGCCAGCGCTGATCCCACGTATTACGTACCCCATCAAGCAGCACGGCTCGCTCCTACTACATCGACTTGCGCTAATAGTAAACGTGCTAGTGGTTCACCCTGCTCATGACGCCCGATTAAACGATGTCCAGCCACTGCTACAAACACTGCCTGTACATCTTCGGGTAAAACATAACTGCGTCCTTGTAATAATGCCCAGCTTTGCGCAGCTCGCACTAAAGCCAATGCACCACGCGGCGAAAGCCCCACTTGGCAACGCTCATGCTGCCTAGTACAAGCAATTAAACGTTGAATATAGTCCAGTAAAGCATCGGTCATTTTGATTTGTGGCACTAGCTGTTGCAGTGCTCTTAAATGCTCCATATTCAATACTGGTTGGAGCTTAGCCAGCAATTGGCGTCCATTACGTCCCGCTAACATTTCACGTTCTACCGCTGGATCGGGATAACCTAATGAAATACGCAGTAAAAAGCGGTCGAGCTGGGATTCTGGCAAATTAAAAGTACCCAATTGTGCTTGAGGATTTTGCGTTGCAATAACAAAAAATGGTTGTGGTAAAGGATAGGTTTTACCATCCACACTAATTTGCTTTTCTTCCATTGCCTCTAATAAGGCACTTTGCGCTTTGGGAGTCGCGCGATTGAGTTCATCGGCTAGAAAGACTTGACTAAATAGGGGGCCTTGATGGAAATGAAAGGTGGTTGTTTTAGGGTCAAAAATGGACGCTCCTATTAAATCGGCAGGCAGTAAATCACTGGTAAACTGCACCCGCTTATAGGCTAAGCCACACACTTGAGCGAGAGCATGAGCCAAAGTGGTCTTCCCCATACCGGGTAAATCTTCTAAGAGTAAGTGCCCCCCCGCTACCAAACAGGTTAAGGCTAAGCGCACGGTATGTGCCTTGCCTAGGATGACTTGATTTAAGGCATCAAGTGTGGCGTTGAGTAGTTGGGGTGAAGTGACTGACATACGCAACCTTTAACAATGGATACTCAGGGGCAAGGTTAACGAATTTGTCAGCGCTTTGACGAAAAATAGCGATGGTTGGGCTTCGTAAAATAAAGCAGGGGAAAAAATACCATCCGTACCTCATCCCCTAGCATCCAATAAAAATTAAATCCCGCTAGGCTCAGCGACCTCCTGAGCGAGCCAAGACATGTGATACATGCGGCTTATTCGCAATCTCTGCCAATGCCATCGGTGTTTTACCATCTGAATTCCAAGAATTGACTTGTGCGCCATTACGAATTAGCAGTGACACAATTTGTGAATGTCCAAAACGAGCAGCATTATGTAGAGGTGTCCAATTTTTTACGGTACGCGCGTTAGTATTCGCTCCTTCACGTAGTAAAATCTGTACCGCCCCCACCTGCCCATACGCTGCTGCTGCATGTAAAGGGGTCTCGCCATAACCATTGCTAGAATTAGGATTGGCTCCGCGCTCCAACATATTTTCCATCAGGCTTAAATTACCCAACTCCGCTGCTCGAAATAAAATCGTATTGACCTCCCCAGAAGGACGTTGAGCCGCTGGACGAGCGGGCGCTGGGCGTGCTTGAGGTCGAGCCGCAGGTCGATAGGCTGGCGGGCGTGCTTGGGGACGTGCTTGAGGATGACGATTAGGTGCGGCATTCGCACTCTCCACTATTACCGTTAAGGCACAGGTTGCTCCTAATGCAAAGGTTGAGAACCATTTCCATATGGGTTGCTGAGTCTTTTTACTATCCATGCTAGGTATACCCTCCATGAGTATTAATGTTATATCGCTATTGACATCTACCCCTTGCTAAAGAAAGGGGATTCCTTAGTACAGCCGTCCATGTCCGAACGGGAGAACGATGCTAGTTCTCTTACTTCGCCCTGTCCCCTACCTGAAGGAACGGTTTTTACGACTGCCTCCGTAATCAAATCAGGTATAGAAAAATGTTTTAACTACTTTCTATCTTAAGAATAGTTCATCTATAACTAAGCGTATGAAAAATCGCATGAATTGAGCAATATTAATCCAGCGTTAAGCTTTGAATTAGCCTAATAGCCCAGCACCATCGCATATTAACTAATCAACAGTGCCATAAAACATAGCAAAATAACCCCTAATATTAATAAGCTTATAGCGAATAAAAGCCCTTAAACTACTCTTTTTAACTAAAGCACTCAGCAGCGGTTATGCTATACAATAGAATAATAGATCAACTATCCATGCTAATAATTAATGAACTAGGGCTATGTCATGACGCCAACAAATACCAATACTCCCAGTACACTCGAAGATTATTTAACCACTGACTTCCTATTAGGCAATGTAGGTGCGCCCTTTCTGATTGGACTAGCAGTAGGCTATTTTGCGAAAAAAATGTTTAGAACGGCGCTGTTTTTAGGTGGCGCTATTATTGTGGGGCTTTTTGTAGCGGAATATTACGGTTTTACTCATATTAGTGATGCGAATTTACAAAATGCTGCCAGTACAGCAGGACAAATGGCTAAAACCTTTGGTGATTTTTTAATGGAGCGCCTTTCTCATATTAGTAGCAAAGGGGTGAGCGCTGGTGTGGGCTTTTTAGCAGGCTTACGTTGGGGTTAGTTGGGTGTTAGTGATTATAACACTTCGGACAGTTTACGCGGCGATAGCACCATAATTACATAGGTCTGCGAAGGCTGGGCTGGATTTTATGGCGCTGAAGTCGAGTTTTAAGTGGCGAGAAAAGCGTTCGAGCAGATGGGCATTGAAGTGGCGGATCTTCCCACTGGCAACGGAGAGGACACTGCGCCCGTTGCCCCCGGCATCCCAGTTCTGCTGGCGATCTTCCAGCCGGAGCAGGTTAAGTGCCGTCAGTGAGGTATTGAAGTGGAAATCCAGCTTTTCTTTGCGGGTCGTTTGGCAGTCACACAGCCCGGTGTGTTGCTTGGCATCCCGGAACAAAAATTCTATCTGGAAACGCGCTTGGTAGTAACGCAGGATGTCTAATGCAGGGCAATCCGTGTCGGTACTGAACAGCAGTGCGCTAGCGGTCTTGCCGTTTGCTTCGCGCACCAGATAGACGATGCGCACTATCTGTTTGAACGTCGGGCTGTTAACAGTAGCGGTGTAAACACGCTGCCCGTCCAGCTCTCCGACCCGTTCAAAACGTGATAAGTCGTCAAAACTGACTTTGCCGCTGTACTGGCGGTGACGACCCTTGGGTTTTTGTGCGCCCGTGTACAGCCACCGTAAGTCGGCGTCCTGACGTAACTTGCTGATCAAATGCAAGTTGAGTTCCCTGATGCCACTGACAAACTTAGTTTTGGCATAAAAGCTATCCGCGACGAGATAACGGATGCCACACCCCAGCAGGACTGTGATGGCGTGTTGAAGCTGTCCAAGGTAGCTATCCATCCGCGTGGGGAGCGGCGCACCAACGAAGGGTGGGTGTTTCACCTTGGTTTTGTCTTTGGTGTTGGCGGGTTGGCTTTGACCCTTGCGGGTTGAGCGCGGCAACGTAGGCGTTTGGCGGGCGGATAAGGTGTAGGCCGTGTTGTGGGTCACGTCCACCAGCGCTAACAAGGATAATTCTTGTCCGCGTTGCGCCTGCCCCTGTGAGCCGTTCCAAAACCAGTCTAGGCCATAACTCTTGCGCCCGCTTTTAGGCACGAAACTGGCATCAATAGCCGCAATACGTTCCCCCTTGCCATGCAGGACATCCTGTAAGATCAGCAGGTTGAACGCTAGAAAATCAAAGGAACGTGAAAACCAGCGTGAAAAAGTCTTTTCATGGCAGTCACTGTAACGTCCAAGGTTGCGGAAGTTGACACGGCTGGGCAGGTACATCAGCGCATTGAACAAGGTCAGCAAAAACTGGCGCTGCGGTTTCGCCACACTGGACATTTGGCTCAGAATCGTTTCTATTGTGGACATGGAAGCTTCTGGGGTGAGGGGTTGTTATCGTGGTTGACGACATCTTCCCACACTGGAGGCTTCCAGCCTATTTTTCAATCATGCCCAAACTGTCCGAAGTATTGTGATTAGAGAGCAGTGGGTAGACACATAGGTCTACCCCTAGAAAGAATAGCTTAGACGTTTCTGCTAACTACTTACCGCCGCGCCGTTCGCGGGCAAAATCGAGCATACGCTGCGTCGAACGTAAAGCTTTCACGCGAATATCTTCATCAATATGAATCTCATTATTGCCCTTTTCTAATACTTGCAATAGGTTGTGCAACCCATTCATAGCCATCCAAGGGCAATGCGCACAACTTTTACAGGTCGCTCCCTCGCCTGCTGTAGGGGCTGCAATAAACTCCTTATCGGGCGCTGCTTGCTGCATTTTGTAGAAAATGCCTTGGTCGGTAGCGACAATAAAACGCTTATTAGGCAAATTTTGTGCAGCTTTAATAATTTGCGTCGTAGAACCTACTACATCAGCTAGTTTTACCACCTCTTCAGGGGACTCTGGGTGAACTAAAATCGCTGCATCAGGATATTTTTCAATCAAGTCACCTAAAGCGCGAAATTTAAATTCATCATGCACAATACACGAGCCTTGCCAACGTACCATCTCCACCCCAGTCACACGCTCAATATAGCTTCCTAAATGCCGATCAGGTGCCCAGAGCACTTTTTTACCCTCATCACCTAACCAACTGACTAGCTCTACCGCAATGCTCGAAGTCACCACATAATCCGCACGCGCTTTCACGGCAGCACTGGTGTTGGAGTACACCACGACGGTGTGATCAGGGTATTGATCACAGAATTTATAAAACTCATCTGCCGGACATCCTAAATCTAAGGAGCATTCGGCTTCTAAAGTGGGCATTAGTACGCGCTTTTCAGGATTGAGAATTTTGGCGGTTTCACCCATAAAACGCACCCCCGCCACAATCAAGGTTTTAGCCGGATGCTCATTACCAAAACGTGCCATATCGAGCGAATCAGAAACATAGCCTCCGGTTTCTTCGGCTAATTGTTGAATATCAGCATCCACATAGTAATGCGCCACAATCACTGCATCTTGCTCTTTAAGCTTTTGCGCAATTTTAGCTTTAACCGCTTGTTTTTGTTCGGGCGTATAGTGCGGCTGCATCGCTTCAATATGCGCCGTTACAGGGGTATGAAACATGGGAATAATCGGTTTAGACATTGTTATGCTTCCTTCACTTCAGTGAGCTAATAGATACCTGATCGACTATAACCTATGCACAAATTCTGCATGTAAAACACCTGAAATCTCCGCACTTACCTACAGGGTTTTGCATAAATCTAGGTCACACTACAAAGTATCCGTTAAAGCGTCATTATCAGGACTCTATTCATGAAAAACTACCGCTTTGCGATTAAGTTATTACTAATCGGCTTTATTATGTTTTTGCTCTTTATTCCCCAAGCGATGCTCATGGGCTTAATTAGTGAGCGTGCAGGCTGGCGTCAATCCGCCTATGACAGTATTCAACAAAGCTGGCCCGGAGCACAAACCATCGCAGGTCCTATTCTGTCTATACCCTATCAAATCACACGCTTAGTCAAAGAAACCATTAAAGACAAAGACGGCGCAGAACGTGAAATCAGTAAGCGCGTAGTGGAAAGCGATGTATTACGCATTATTCCTAAAACTTTACAGGTCGCAAGTACGCTGAATAGCGAGCTGCGCTATCGGGGTATTTATGAAGTGCCTGTTTATAGCAACCAACTTCAGCTCAGCGGAGCGTTTAGTTTTGAAGCATTACAGGAACTAGCCCAGCTTTATAAAGATAACGAGCTAAAACTCGGCATTAGTGAAATCGCTATTTTGGTCTCTGATCAGCGTGGCATTAATGCACCCTCAGCTTTCACTTGGGGCGGTAATACTTATGCTTTTAAACCTAGCAATAACTTACCCGGTAGTTCAGCAGGGATGCACGCTAAGCTCAATAGCTTAGATCTACAAGCGCTACCCAGCTCCATACCTTTTAGCCTACAACTAGAATTACGCGGTATGGCTAGTATGAACTACGCGCTCTTAGCCGAAGCTAGTGAAGTGAAACTGCATGCTAATTGGCCTCACCCTAAATTCACAGGAGAGCTGCTGCCCGAAACGCGCACGATTACTGAACAAGGCTTTGAGGCTCAATGGAAAGCAACTTCGTTTTCTTACAATGTTACCCAAAGCCTCAATGATTGCGCTCAAGGTCAATGCAGTAGCCTACTCAATCGCGCTGTGGGTTTTGATCTGCTTCAGCCCGTCGATGTGTATCAACAAGCGGAGCGCAGCGTGAAATATGCGGTGTTATTTATCATTCTAACCTTCGTAGCCCTAGTCCTATTTGAACTACTCAAGCAACTGCGTATTCATCCGATTCAGTATATTTTGGTAGGTTTAGCCTTGATTATGTTCTATTTACTGCTCATTTCGCTGTCAGAACATTTCGACTTCTTAAGAGCCTATGTAGTCGCTGCACTTGCCAGTGTCGGTCTATTAACGGTTTATTTTGGAGCGATTTTAAAAAGTACGCGCTTAGGATTAATACTAGGGGCTAGTTTGGCACTTTTGTATGCGGTGCTCTATGGTATTTTACAAGCAGAGGACAATGCCTTGTTATTGGGTAGCTTGCTCCTATTCGTTATGCTAGCGGTATTAATGCTCAGCACACGGCATTTCGATTGGTATGCTTTGGCTGCATCGATGGCTGATACTAAGACCTCTGAGATAATTAAGCCCCTACCCTCAGTGGAAAAACACGATGTTTAAATGGGCTTTAGGGTTGGTAGTAGCGTTAATCATCGGTAGCTACTACCTGCCCGACACCACGCCACGGGTCATTCCTGTGGCGGGTGCTACTGCCAAGGATTGGAATCCTCACTCCTTTTGGTACTACCCGTGGGGGCGCTCACGCACTCATAAAGGCATTGATATTTTTGCCCCCAAAGGCACTCCTGTGTTAGCGAGTACTAATGGTTGGGTATGGAGTACCGGCTATGATAGTTTAGGTGGTCATTATGTTTTAATTGTGGGAGCAAAATGGCGTTTTCACTATTTTGCTCACCTAGCATCCATCGACATCAGCAGCGGGCGTTGGATAACAGCAGGTGAGCGCATCGGTTCAGTCGGCGACTCCGGCAATGCTCAAGGTAAAACCCCTCATTTACACTATCAAATCAATAATCTTATTCCAGATTTAGCTTTGGCGGATAATGCACCGGATGGGCATTTAAAGCCCTATTACACTAATCCCCAGACTTTTTTAGTAAACGCTGTGACGAAGTATTAGGTGCAAAGAGGCCATTTAAAACCCAGATAATCGACCAAATTAAAATATTAGGGATTAAAGCGCCGACTGTCCAAACAATCCATTCCTGCTCATTAATATCCGCAATACGAAAACCCTTCGTTGCTAATATAAATAAAAAAGGAATGCTAATCCAAAGAGCAGAAATGGTATAAGCAAGCCGACGAATTGTTTTACTGTCATGTTTTAACAATAAACGTGTTCCAAAATACAACAATATCAGTGCTAAAATCGCTATAATGATTAAAATCAATTTCATTTTTACACTCCGTTAACTATATTTAGTTATCATAAGTTATTTTTATATACAGAAGCACTAATATATTAAAGGTTCTGTATAAAATACCCAGCCAGTGATTAATAAGTTTAGATTATTAGATCTAAACTAACCATTTATCAAATAAACCGTTTCGTTTGTATTTTGACTATACATACATACTCAACGCTAACTCTACAATTCAATCAGTCAATCAAGAACGGAAGCGCTCGGGTTTGCCTTAGCTTTTCATGGATTGATCTAATGTAAAGCAAACGAATAAAACGGAGAGTATCTTATTATGACAAACAATGTTTCAACTACTTCAGGCGCAAGAACAACCAATTGGAATCCAGCCCCTCATACTTCTCGCCCTAGTGGTAGTGGTGTACAGTGGGGAGCCAACTTTCAAATGGGTGGTAACTCCTTACAAAGTCTGATTGCTTTATTACAAAGCTTGTTAGCACAATTATTAGCAAATCGTCCTAATGGTGGCACTAACCCTAACCCACCTGTAAAACCTAATCCACCTGTTAATCCTAATACCACACCAACCCCTGTTAAAAATCAGGCTCCTAATGCGGTAAACGATGCAGCTACTACTGCTAACAATACAGCAGTTACCTTAAATGTATTAGGTAATGATAGTGATCCAGATGGTGATGCTTTAACTATCAGCAGCTTTGATACTGCTAGTGCTAATGGTGGCACTGTAACTAAAGATGCAAGCGGTAAACTGGTTTATACACCGAAAACTGGCTTCTCTGGTACTGATACATTCAAATACACAGTAAGCGATGGTAAAGGTGGATTCTCTACTGCTACTGCTACTGTGACTGTAGATGCTCCAAAGAACAACGCTCCTAAAGCCAATGCTGATACCACTACTACCAATTATGGTGCTGCAACTACCATTAACGTATTAGGTAATGACACTGATGCTGACGGTGATGCTTTAACAATCAGTGCTTTTGATCCTACCAGCGCTAATGGCGGTACTGTGACCAGAACTGCCGATGGTAAATTAACTTACACACCAAAAGCAGGTTTCTCTGGTACTGATACTTTCTCGTACACTGTAAGCGATGGTAAGGGTGGCACATCAACTACTACTGTGACTGTAACTGTTGGAGCAAAACCTAATACTCCTCCAGTAGCAGCTAATGACTCAACTAATACAGCATACGGTACAGCAGCCTCTTTAAATGTATTAGGTAATGATACTGATGCTGACGGTGATGCTTTAACTATCACTAGCTTTGATACTGCTAGTGCTAATGGTGGTACTGTGACCAAGGATGCCAGTGGTAACTTAGTTTACACACCAAAGGCTGGTTTCTCTGGTACTGATACCTTCAAATACACTATTAGTGATGGTAAAGGCGGTTCTTCTACTGCTACTGCTACCGTTACTGTTGCAGGCCCAGTAAAGCCCAATGACAGCCCATGGAATCCAAATGGTTGGATTAAGTAATAACTTAGCAGCATTAGCTTAAACTAAGTATCAAAAGCGGGTAGTCTCCTACCCGCTTTTTTTTATTGGCTAAATCCAGCATGATGCTAGACTTTTCCCATTACCTTAACAGCTTATGTCTCAAGACCGTGTATTTGATGGATTAAGTCAACGCTTTCAACGCACTATCTATGCTAATAATGACCCACGCGGGGCTATTCGCCTGCATATTACCCAAGATGATTTAAACCAGCATTTCCAAAGCATCCCCCCCACTCATCAAGTGCTTGATATAGGTGCAGGTTTAGGACAAATGTCGTTATGGTTAGCTGAGCAAGGGTGGAATGTCACGCTGTCTGAACCCTCGGAAGAAATGCTTCTTCAAGCACAAGCTCTTATCCAAAATAGCGCTGATGCTCATCGTGTTGAATTTCTACAACATAGTATTCAAACCTTACCTACTCACTATGCACAACAGTTTGATTTGATTGTGTGTCATGCGGTTTTAGAATGGCTCGCTGAGCCGCAACAGACTTTGCAGACTCTGCTCAATTACCTAAAACCAGAGGGCTATTTATCGTTGATGTTTTTTAATCGTACTGCAACTGAGTTTCGTCACTTAATTGCGGGTAATTTAGATGCGGTATTAGAACAACGTCTAGCTAGTGATGGTAAAAAAGGTCTAGCCCCCATTTCCCCTCTATTACCTAGTGAAGTACTCCACTGGCTGCCAGACTTAGGATTGGAGCTAGTACAATGGTCAGGCGTGCGTTGCTTTTATGATTATGCCTATCATACCGTGCGTAAAAAAATGCCTTTAGATAAAGTGCTCAAACTAGAACGGCATTATTCTCAATTAGAACCTTGGCGTTCTTTGGCTCGTTATCAGCACTTTATTCTAAAAAAATTAACACCCGATCCTTTAGATCCGCTAGCTTAAGACCTATCGGTCATTTATTTACGATTATCTGCTAGCCCATAGGTATTCCAAGCAAAATCAATAATGATATAAAGGTACAAAAGTCAATTGCATTTACTAGGGCTTTCAAGGACGAATAGATGACAACACCAATTAATGGGCGTCCACTGTTGCCAAGTTCAGCGCCTTTACCTTCTGAACAATTAGCGCAACACTCACAACAATTGAGTTATAACTATGAGCAATTTACCAAACCTGCCGTAATGGGGCCTGCAGGTTGGTCACGTAAACTGTATCGGCATTTAACTAATCTCATTGAAGGATGGATGACACAATTATTACCACGCAATACTTATGACCCTAAACCGATAAAAACGCCGCAAGGTTTAGCAGGTTTAAAAGTCAGTGGTTTGGCTGATCGTTTAGCACGTGAGTTTGATCCTTGGAATCCATTACCTAATCAAGATTTAGTTTTTTTGGGGCTTGACCAAGATTATGAGCAACCGGTGGTAAGTATTACTATTGGCGGTGATACTACTCCTGTTAATCATGAAAATGGGCAGGTTATTGCTCGTTATCTCAATTTTGGAGCCTTACGTTATATTGAAGGTGAGTTAAACTTAGCAGATGGCTCTAAAATACCGCTACAAGTACATATTATTAAAGCGCTATAAACTAATGAGGAAGAGCAAAATATAAAGTCAAGGGAATAGCAATTAAACTGCCTAAATTACCCATTAATACTATCGAAGCTACTTTTTCTGGCTCTTGTCGATAACGCTCGGATACTAATACATTTAATACTGCGGGTGGTAAGGCCGCAAATAGCAATAACCAAGCAAATTGCTCTTGACCTAAAGGCATCACCATTTGAAAGGCTACAGCACACACTATGCCCGATAAGGGCGCTGCAAACGCACCTAACACGCCTAATTTCCAATCACGAAAATTAATATCCAATAAGCGTACCCCTAAGGCAAACAGCATTAAAGGAATGGCAACCTGCCCCATAAGTTTGATGGTATTGGCTATCGGCTCAGGGATGGCGATATGAAAGGTGCTAAACACTAAACCTAAAATAGTGGCTTGGATCATGGGCATTTTGAGCAGCGTCCACGGGCGCGTGCGATGATCTAAAATAAACATGCCCACAGTAAAATGCAGAATCATCTCCATTAAAAATAGTACTACTCCCGCCTGCAATGCTGTCTCACCAAAGGCAAACAGCATGAGAGGTAGCCCCATATTGCCAGAATTATTAAACATCATCGGTGGCAAAAAGGTTTTAGCATTAATCTTAAACAACCACACCAGCGGTAGTAGTACCAACCCAGAACCCAACACTACCACTGTTCCAGCCAAAGCTAAGGTGCTATAAGTACCCCAATCAAATGGCTTATCCACTAACACCCAAAACACTAATATGGGGGTGAATACATCCATATTGATTTGATTAATCACCCCTAGATTAATGCGAAAGCGATAGCCATACGCTGCACCCATGCCCGCACAAGCAAATACTGGGAAAATAATTCCAAAAATACGAAGCACTAGCTCTAGCATATAAAGTACTCAATGATTAAAACGCCCTATCCCGCCTGATTACGCATATGGTCAGCCGTTTGGCGGAAAGCGAATTGTAGCGCTTGTTTGAGCTGAATATCACTCACTTGTTCAGCGAGTGCCTGATCCATACACAGTAGCCATTGATCACGCATTTGCATATTAATCGGAAAAGGTAAATGACGCGCTCTGAGCATAGGATGACCATACTCTTGCACGTAGAGCGGCGGACCACCAAGCCAACCGGATAAAAACTTAAATAACTTATCGCGTGAAATGATTAAATCTTGTGGGTGCAGTTTGCGCAGTTCCCATGCTTCTGGAATGGTATCCATAATTTCATAAAAGCGTGTGGCTAGTTGAAGTACTGCCGCTTCGCCCCCTAGTTGAGCGTAATGCGTTTGGGTTAAATCCATCGCTGGACTCCTATAAACTCAAAAGGCGAGTAGTGTAGCGAGATTTATAGGGGGGCTAAATTGAGAATTACTAAATTTGAAATAATCCTGCCACTGATTATCAGTAGCAGGATGGTCTAGTTAAAGACTAGATTTAACTTAAGGTCTCACATCAATAATATTGGAATAGGCAGAATACTCAGGCAAACGATACGCCCTTACTCGATAGCGATAAGTAGTACCCGCCACTAAACCCGCTTGAGTATAGGTTGCTTTATTAGCTGCGGTTGTAGCAATCTGAGCAAAGTTAGTACACCCCACACCTGTGCAGCGCTCTACTCTAAAATTGGTTTCATCGCGGCTGTTATCTACCCAGCTCAGTTTCGCTTGTCCAGCGGATACTGTAGCTCTTAGATTAGTAGGTACAACAGGTAATTTAGGGATAGCTTCGACGATGCTTGAATAAGCTGAATACTCACCATTGCGATAGGCACGGATGCGATAGCGATAGAGAGTATTCGGTGTCAAACTGCCATTGATATAAACAGCAGTATAGGCACTTACCACCCCGATTTGTGCAAAGTTGGTACAACCTGCTCCCGCACAACGTTCTATTCTGGCTTCAGACTCATCTAAATTAGTCAATGCCCAAGTAAGCCGCACTTGAGTACTAGATAAAACCTTGGTTTGTACGCTGGTTAAAGCATTGGGCAACTGAGGAGTCACTTGAACTATATTGGAATAAGCTGAGAAATTGGGAGCACGATAAGCACGTACCCGATAACGATAGGTAGTCCCCGCCACCAAACCTGTTTGCAAAGTCGTTGCCTCATCCGCAGGAACTGTTGCAACTCCAACAAAGTTAGTACAAGTCGCCCCCGCACAACGCTCTACTCTAAAATTAGTTTCATCCAAACTATTGTCGACCCAATCTAGTTGCACTTGTGTACTAGAAATGGCAGCGGCACTTAACTCTGTTGGAGCATTCATATCAAAAGGGGTTATATCCACTATATTAGAATAGCTCGAATAGTCTGGATCACGATACATTCTAATTCTATAGCGATAGGTAATACCTGAACTTAAATCTGTATTGGTATAAGTAGTAGTGTTTGCAGCAGGGCTAGCAATCACAGCAAAACTGGTACATCTTACTCCTGCACAGCGCTCTAAGGAAAAGTTAGTTTCATCTATGCTGGCATCTCGCCATGTAAGGCGAACTTGAGTGCCTGATAATACTTGTGCTACTAAGCTATTAGGCGCAACAGGCTCCGCACGTGTTGTAGTAGTGAGAATCGACGAATAAGAACTCAATTTAGAACCATAAACTGCTCTAATACGATAAAGATAAGTAGTGGAAGGAGCTAAACCCGCATTATTAAAGCTTAAAACATTGGCTGCTGGTGAACTCACTACTACAAAATTAGTGCAGGTAGCCCCTGTGCAACGCTCTACTCTAAAACCTGTTTCTTGGTAGGAAGGATCATTCCAAACTAGATTTATGCTAGTACTAGCAATAGTAGCCGATAAAGTAGGCGGATAAGTAAATAACTGAACACCTGTGCCTCGATCAGTGACATAGAGAGTGCCTTTATTATCTAAAACCATACCTCTAATGGTAGTGGTATAACCATCGTTATAACCGCTGTCACTCCAACGCATCAGAAAACTACCTAGATTAGTAAATTTCTGAATGCCTGAGTAATAATCCCCTAAAAAAACATTATTTCGTCTATCTAAAGCCATACCATAAGGCCAAAATAATTGTCCGTCTCGATCACCATGTATACCCCATTTCGCTAAAAATGAGCCTGAACTAGTAAACTTTTGGACTCTATGATTTCCCTCCTCAACTACATATACATTATTATAAATATCTAAAGCCACCTGACGCGCTAAGGAAAACTGACTATTATTAGATCCGCTACTCCCCCATTTTGTTATATATACCCCATTGCTATTCAGTTTTTGAATACGGTTATTATCAGTATCGACCACATAAATATTACCTACATTATCTAGAGCAACATCTTCAGGGTATTTAAACTGTCCATTATTACTGCCATACTCTCCATAGCTAGCGATAAATACACCTGTATTAGTAAATTTCTGAATACGGTGATTATAACTATCAGCCACATAAATATTATTATTAGTATCTATAGCCAGACCTAAGGGATACCAAAAATCGCCTAGCCCCTCACCATACTGACCCCAATTAGAAACAAACTGACCATTGGCATTAAATTTTTGAACTCTATGATTGTCAGTATCAGATACATACATATTTCCACTACTATCTACTGCAATGTCATGTGGAAAATTTAGAGTACCATTTTTAGTATAGTCATTTATACCAGCAAAATACTTAACTGGAGCACCCGCTAAAGTAAATTTATTAACTCTTGCATTACCATCGACTACATAAACATATCCACTATTAGTGGCTGCGATACCTATAGGACGAGACAATTGACCTAATGCACTACCAGAGCGTCCCCAAGTAGCCTGAAAAATACCTGTATTAGAAAACTTCTGGATGCGATCATTGAGATAGTCAGCTACATAAATAAAACCTGCGCTATCGATGGTTAAATCACCTAAATAAGTAAACTGGCCATTGGCTGTACCTTCAGTCCCCCACTTGGTCTGATAAACCCCATTAGCATCAAACTTTTGCACTCTATGGTTATAGTCATCTGCTACATAAACATATCCGGCTGCATCAACTCTTAAACCGCCCGGATTTTGAAACTGCCCATTAGCTGATCCACTTGAACCCCATTTCCCTAAATAAATACCGGCGCTACTGAATTTAGCAATAAGATTATAAACTTGATCCGATATATATATAGTTCCATTACTACTAATAGCAATGCCAAACGGGCTTAATTCACCCGTCGTATCTCGTGTAGCAATTTGCCCAATAAAATTACCTTCAACATCAAACTTCTGAATACGATGATTAGTGTTATCAGCCAAATAAATTATATTTCTACTATCGATAGCAATATAACCCATTAGACCGCCAAACTCTCCCTGCCCCGACCCTGGGTGTCCCCACATTTTGATAAAATCACCATTACTATTAAACTTTGCAATACGACTTTTATTAGCATCGGCTACATACACATTTCCATTACTATCCACAGCAACACTACGTGCATAGCCAATAATGCCACCACTCCCATAGCCACTAATGAAGTCGGGAGGAACCTCTACAGCATATGCAGGTGTAATCAGAATCAACCACAAAGGCATGAATATTAAACACCAAAGAAAATATTTATTTAACATAAAAAATTTATATAACATAAATGATACCCTCATTAAATAAGGACTAATTTTATATAAAAACTGATGAGTAGAATTATTTAACCAATCTAATATCTATTAGGTAAACAACTGACACACTGAAAACATCTTATTAAAATTAATTTAATTAAACAATTATTATTCACTGGATAGTTCTAGTTAAATTTTACTATAAATTAAAAATATTTACTTATTAGATATTTTAATAAATTTTTTGGCTTAAATTATAATAGATAATATTTTAAGGCTGTTTTTTATAAAATAAGAAACAGTGACCCTGCCATAGTAGAGCCCCCCTAATCAATAGCAGAATTTATCGGGTATGTACTCCAGCCTGTGAACTACTTTATTGCAAGATAAGCAAGTTATCCCTTATATAGTCCGCGCCATCCCGCTATAATCGCGCCTTAATTTTCTCTC
Organism: Thiofilum sp.; assembly: GCF_016711335.1. NCBI lineage: Bacteria > Pseudomonadati > Pseudomonadota > Gammaproteobacteria > Thiotrichales > Thiofilaceae > Thiofilum > Thiofilum sp. The sequence goes on along the minus strand of NZ_JADJTF010000001.1, from coordinate 1,288,437 downwards.
TTTGAGTACTCTGACTGTGATCCAGAATTTACGTAATATTGCCATCATTGCCCACGTTGACCATGGCAAGACCACTTTAGTTGATAAATTACTACAACAATCCGGCACTTTAGATGCCCGCGCTCAGGTAGATGAGCGCATGATGGACTCTAATGCATTAGAAAAAGAACGCGGCATTACCATTTTGGCAAAGAATACTGCGATCCGTTGGACGAATCCGGCTGATGGCATTGAATACCGCATCAATATTGTCGATACTCCCGGACATGCTGACTTTGGTGGTGAAGTCGAGCGGGTATTATCGATGGTAGACTCGGTACTACTACTCGTCGATGCGGTGGATGGCCCTATGCCGCAAACGCGCTTTGTGACCCAAAAAGCATTCTCACACGGCTTAAAACCAATTGTGGTGATTAATAAAATTGACCGTCCCGGTGCTGATCCTGCCAAAGTGATGGATCAGGTATTTAGCCTATTTGATAACTTGGGTGCTACCGATGAGCAATTGGATTTCCCAGTGGTTTATGCTTCAGCACTTAATGGTTTTGCGGGTTTAGAAGAGCATGTGAATAGTGGTGATATGACCCCATTATTCCAAACGATTATTAAGCACGTAGCCGCACCCGATGTTGAAGTCGATGCTCCTTTCCAAATGCAAATCAGCTCGCTCGATTACAATCCTTATTTAGGGATTATTGGGATTGGGCGTATTAAGCAAGGTAAAATTCGCTCTAATACTCAAATTAAAGCTATTGATGTGAATGGCGCAGTGCGTGGTGGACGTATTTTAAAAATACTCGGCTTTCATGGCTTAGAGCGCATTGAAGTACCTGAAGCACAAGCGGGCGATATTATTGCTTTCTCTGGTATGGATGAGCTGTATATTTCGGACACCATTTGTGATCCAGACAATGTAGTCGCTCTACCACCGCTCACCATTGATGAGCCTACTGTGACTATGACCTTCCAAGTCAATACGTCTCCGTTCTCAGGCAAAGAAGTCAAGACCGGAACTTCATCACGCCGCCTACAAGAACGTTTAGCCCAAGAACTTCTGCATAACGTTGCGCTACGAGTAGAGCCTACCGATGATCCTGAAAAATTCCGTGTCTCCGGTCGTGGTGAATTACATCTCGGTATCTTAATCGAGAATATGCGCCGTGAGGGGTATGAACTCGCGGTATCGCGCCCTGAAGTCATCATTAAAGAAGTAGATGGTGAGAAACAAGAGCCTTACGAAGATGTATCGGTTGATATTGAAGAGCAACATCAAGGTACTATCATGGAAGCGCTAGGCTTACGTCGTGGTGAGCTAAAAGATATGGTTCCCGATGGTAAAGGTCGGGTGCGCTTACAATATATGATTCCATCACGCGGCTTGATTGGTTTCCAAACCGAGTTCATGACTTCAACGTCTGGGACAGGTCTGCTCTATCACACCTTCTCTCATTATGGTCCTTACAAATCCGGTAGTATTGGTCAACGTATTAATGGCGTGATGATTGCCAATGCCACCGGTAAAGCGTTAGCTTATGCCTTATTCAATCTGCAAGATCGCGGACGCTTATTCATTGGTCACGGTGAAGAAGTATATGAAGGCATGGTCATTGGTATTCATAGCCGCGATAATGACTTAGTAGTCAATCCGCTCAAGGCTAAGCAACTCACCAATATTCGTGCTGCGGGTACAGACGAGAACTTAATTCTCACCCCACCGATTCGCTACACACTAGAGCAAGCGCTGGAATTTATTGATGATGATGAATTAGTGGAAGTCACGCCACAAAGTATTCGGATTCGTAAGCGTTTCTTATTAGAGCACGAGCGCAAAAGAGCGTTTAAAGCTAATCAAGAGTAAAGCATTGCTTATAAAAAAAGGGCACTTGCATAGTGCCCTTTTACTTAATAGCCAGCTCAATGTTTTAGTGCTTATTGAGCAACTTCCTCAGTCCCTTCCGAACCTGTCATGACATAAGCATTAGGATCATCAACCGCCGCACCTTCATCCGCTACAGTTTGCATGCCTTCGTCCTCTATTACTTCTTCCGTTGCCATTTCTGGCTGGCTTAAATCAGCTACCCCCGCCTCATCAGCCACCATCTCATCCTCAGTCATGGTATCAGCCGCTGAACTTTCAACCTCAGACTCTTCTACTAAAGTACCGCTATTTTCATCGATACAATTTTGCATAAACGCTTCCATCGCTTCTTCCGTCACACCCTCTTCTTGAGCAGCGTTTTCGCATACTTGCATGACTTCCTCGGAAACGACCATTTCCTCATCGGCAGGTGCTGCCTCAGTAGTGGTTTCCTCAGCAGGAATCTCAATAGTATCGACTTCATTAGCCGCCAATTGAGTACCTACTTGAGCAGCAGTGGCATCATTAATACTAGCCAGAATTTGAATCTCCTCACTGGCAGGCACAGCCTCTAAATCCTCATTCGCCCACGCAGTACTTAAAGAAAACGCTAAAAGAGACATGATTGTTATTGTTGTTAGTTTCATTTATTTACCCCTTGCATAAATTAATATTTAATCAGCACTTAGACTGATTATATAGCCCACAAAGTTCCCACCGTCCATCCAGATTATTACCGAAATCATAGGGATAAAATGACTTTTACCCCTGCACTGTTTAGCCGCTTGAAAAACTAGAAATAGTTTAAAAGCTAGCACCTGACTGGCACTTGAGCGCTCTTAAGATTGTGATATTTCGCGTGCAATCGCGCGATGACCAATATCAGTACGGAAATAAACTTGATTCCAATGCAGCGTATTCACCAAATCATAAGCTTGACCTTGTGCCTCAGTCACCGTATGCCCCAAGCCCACTGCACATAAGACCCGCCCGCCATTCGTAAGTACCTTGCCGTCTTGTAAGCTGGCTCCGGCGTGGAACACCTTACCGGGTAACTGTGCTGCTTGGTCTAAGCCACTAATCACTTCACCTTTAGACGAGCCTTCGGGGTAATTACCCGCCGCTAATACCACCCCTAAAGCAGCCCGACTATCCCACTGAGCCGTGACTTGATCGAGGCGATCATCCAAAGCAGCCTCGACTAACTCCACTAAATCAGACTGCAAACGCATCATAATCGGCTGCGTTTCGGGATCACCAAAACGACAATTAAATTCTAAGACTTTAGGTACACTGTTTTGATCGATCATCACTCCGGCATATAAAAAGCCTGTGTAAGGAATACCATCCGCCGCCATCCCTTCCACTGTAGGGACAATCACTTCGCGCATAATACGTTCGTGCATCGCTGGTGTGACAACCGGAGCGGGCGAATATGCTCCCATACCTCCCGTGTTAGGACCTGTATCACCATTATTACGCGCTTTATGATCTTGAGAACTCGCCATAGGGAGAATATTTTTACCATCAACCATCACGATAAAACTGGCTTCCTCACCATGCAAAAACTCTTCAACTACCACTCTATGCCCCGCAGCACCAAAGGCATTACCTGCTAGCATATCGCGTACTGCTGTAATAGCTTCATCCTCAGTTTGCGCCAGAATCACTCCTTTCCCTGCGGCTAAGCCATCCGCCTTAATTACAATGGGTGCGCCCTGTTTACGGATATAAGCTTCAGCCTCAGCTATATCGGTAAAATTGCCGTAGCTCGCCGTAGGAATGTTATGGCGTGCGAGAAAATCTTTAGTGAAAGCTTTAGAACCCTCTAATTGCGCCGCTTGTTGTGTCGGACCAAAACAACGTAAACCTGCTGCCCGAAACGCATCCACTACTCCTAATACTAGCGTAATTTCAAAATTTTCCCACGGTTAAGACTACCCCTTCATCTTTCGCCATCTGTACCAGATCAGTAATGTGATCGGCTGCTATAGCTACATTACGCACTTTTGGCTCTAGGGCAGTGCCCGAATTACCGGGGGCAACCAGTACTTCAGTGACTTGGGGTGATTGCGCTAGCTTCCAAGCTAAAGCATGTTCACGCCCACCATTACCTATAACTAGAACCTTCATGACGACTCCTAAAATTTTAAATCAACCTTCACCAGAAAGGCGCTCATTAAAGCCCTAATAAGGGCTATATTCAAGCATTGAAACCCCAACTTATTTAACCGGTTGCTAAACCAGTTGCTCTCCAAAACCCTACGCTTAGCGGGCAGCTTTTGCCGTTAAGCGTTTTTCATAACAGATATAGAAGGAGGTGTCCTGTAATTATCTTTTCATGCTTTAAACGAGTACACAGGTTGCCTGATAACTGCTCATCGCCCACACCTAACCGACGCAAAGGAACTGCTATGCAACATTGTGGACTGGTGATGACTATCCTGACCTTGGGTCAATGTCTGGATCAAGAAGCCAACTCTAATCCCTTACCCGTTGGGCGTGAGGTAGCCCTCTATTATCAAACCCAAAGCGTCAATGCAACCGCTCCTTGCTACCGCCGTCCTACCGCTGAAAGTAGCCGCATGACCCAAGTTAAACGCGGTGCTATAGTAACCATCGCCTCCACCACCACTAAATTGATACGTGAGGGCGGTGAATACTGGCTAGAAGTCTATCCCCCGCTGAGCCATCGCCCTACCTGCTATATGAATACGCGCAACTTAATTCCTCTGCCTAATCCACGCTAAGCGACTAGCTTCTCGAAAACTACACATTAATTCTTTAAGCTAGCCCTCTTCGTTTTAATAAGTAGTGAATCCTGTATGCGACAAGTCACCCTAGCTACCCCACGCGGCTTTTGTGCGGGCGTAGATCGTGCAATTGAAATTGTAAACCGTGCCCTTGAAGTACTCGGTGCACCGATTTATGTACGCCATGAAGTGGTTCATAATCGTTTTGTAGTCAATGATTTACGCGATAAAGGCGCGATCTTTGTCCAAGAGTTAGATGAAGTACCGGATAATGCGACCGTGATTTTTAGTGCGCATGGCGTATCGCGGGCAGTACAGGATGAAGCCTTGCGCCGAGGTTTGAAAGTATTTGATGCGACTTGTCCCTTGGTGACTAAGGTACATATGGAAGTACTGCGCTATAGCAAGGAAGGGCGCGAAACCATTTTAATCGGTCACAAAAATCACCCAGAAGTGGAAGGCACGATGGGGCAATATGATACCAGTTTTGGCGGGGCGATTTATCGGGTGGATTCACCTGCTGAGGTGGACGCGCTGGAGGTGCGTGATCCGAGTAAGTTGGCGTATGTCACGCAAACTACTTTATCGGTGGATGATACCGAGATTGTAATCAATGCCTTACGTACTAAGTTTGCGGCGATTATTGGTCCTAAAAAGGATGATATTTGTTATGCCACGCAAAATCGCCAAGATGCTTTGAAAAAGCTGGCGGAAGATTCGGATTTGGTGTTAGTGGTGGGGTCGCCGAATAGTTCTAATTCTAATCGGCTGCGTGAAATGGCTGAAAAGCGCGGTATTCCGGCGTATTTGATTGATGATGCTGAGGATATTCAGGAGGAATGGCTGGCGGGTAAATCACAGATTGGTTTGACGGCGGGGGCGTCAGCGCCAGAGGTATTGGTGCAAGGGGTGATTGATCATTTGCGTCAGCGCGGGGCGAATGTGCAGTTTCAAAATTCGGGGATTACGGAAAATATTTCGTTTGTTTTGCCTAAGGAACTGCGGGTGGAGTGAGTCTCTTAGCTATCTAATGAGTCACTAGGGTGGCTAGTGACTGGGTAGCGCACGCTTTAAACCATAATATTGATGAAATGGCTCAAAATCTTTATCAGCATGTAAAAGTGGTAATTGTTGGTTAATACAAAAGGTGGCAATTAAGACATCAATAGTTTTTCTAATAGTAATGCCTTGTTTGCGTAGACTTCTAAAATTTTCAGCGCTTTGCAAGGCTATTGCTGTAGTGAGCATCGGTATTTGATCTAAAGATAATAGGAGCTGCTTAGCCTGTGCGTAGTGTTCATCTTGTTTAAACCCTTGCAGTACTTCGGTTAAAATCAACTCGCCTGTGGCTACGGGCTGAACGCCTAAGATCTGATCCAGCCAATCGGTTTGTGCGGTCACTTTGCCATTAAAGTAATCAATCCATACGCTAGAATCGACAAAAATCATCGTTCTTGTCTCTGCTGATCTAGATCACCTTCCCATGGTAATTTGCCTCGAAACTCACGAATGCGTGCTTGGCGTGTGAGGCGTAGGAGTAGCTGTAAACCTTGTTCTACTGCTTCTTTTTTGGTTTTTAAGCCTGTTTCTTTAAGTACGTTTTGAATCAGAACTTCATCAATCACTATGTTAGTTCGCATGTGTATAACCCAATGAAATCATACACACCATACTATGACTATGGGAGGTTGATGGCAAGTCTAAAATGGCGTATAGCCACAGTGTTCCTAGCATCCAAGGTTTATTCAGCCCTACCCTAATCCTGTTAAAATCATGTAGAGAAATGGAGGTATATTTATATAATCATAAGGTTAGGAGCTTAAGTTGGCGCGTATAGAAGCTACGGTTGAGCCAATTGCTTTTTAAATCGCTCATTTTAATTTAAAATAGATAATTATTTAGAGAGCCACTGTACTTACTAAAAGCTATATATCCGCTATTTACTAAGGGTTATCTTTCATTATTTGCCTTATAAAATTTAGAGCCACTTCCAATATGTCTAATATACTTATAGCAATCAAAAATTTAGTACAGAACCCAATATTGAAGGTTACTGACAGGGATTCAGGTAGAAATAGAATTAACGCTGTTGGTGCATCACTAGAATTATATATTAAAGATCTGTTAGCCAATTGTAATACTCAACATACTGATGCTCAAAAGCTAGAAAAATACGCTCAAGTTTTTTCTTATCTTGGCAATCAAAATAACCCACCTGATTTGATGATTAAAAATGGTGACGCAGTAGAAATCAAAAAAATTCAAAGTGCTGGTAGTGCTATAGCCTTAAATAGCTCCTACCCTAAGTCAAAACTTTACTCTAATAGCTCTATGATTACTGCTAGTTGTAAAACTTGTGAGCCATGGAGTGCTAAAGACCTAATCTATGTCATTGGTCAAACTAGCGATGACACTATTAAAAATCTTTGGTTTATCTATGGTGATGTTTACTGTGCCTCACCTGAAACATATGAAAGAATAACTACTACCATTGCCAATGGGATTAACTCTATTCCTGATGTGGAGTTTTCCAAAACCAATGAACTAGGGAAAGTTAAAAAAGTTGATCCTCTTGGCATCACCGATCTTAGAATAAGAGGGATGTGGCATATAGAAAATCCAAGAAAGGTTTTTTCTTATCTTAATTTAAGTACATCTCATCAAAACTTTCAGTTTTTCTGTCTAATGCGCAAAGAAAAATTTGAATCCTTTGATCAAGCAGATAGAAACGCTCTCAATGATCTTAATACTTCTTTATCTATTGATACAGTAAAAATAAAGAATCCAGATAATCCGGCTCAGCTTATTGACGCCATTCTTATTAAATTTTCGATTTGAATTATATGAAAATAGTAGCTTTATTTGCGGGTGCGGGTGGCTTAGACCTAGGGTTTTCACAAGCTGGCTTTAACATAGTTTGGGCGAATGAGTATGACAAAGAAATATGGGAAACCTATGAAAAAAATCACCCTACCGTTACTTTAGATCGTCGAAGCATTACGAATATTCCGAGCCAAGATATACCTGATTGTGATGGCATTATTGGCGGACCGCCTTGCCAAAGTTGGTCTGAGGCGGGAGCTTTAAGAGGGATTGAAGATCATCGAGGGCAATTATTCTTTGAGTTTATTAGAATATTGCGTGATAAAAAACCTAAGTTCTTTTTAGCTGAAAATGTGTCGGGCATGTTATTGCCTAGGCATAAACAAGCCTTAGAAAATATTAAAACCTTATTTGCTGAAAGTGGCTATCAGCTCAGTTTTAAGTTATTAAATGCTGCAAACTATGGTGTGCCACAAGACCGTAATCGTCTGTTTTTTATCGGTTATCGACGTGACTTAAATTTAAATTTTGTATTTCCTGATCCTACTACTGCCAATAATCCCCTAACCTTATTAGAAGCCATTGGTGATTTAAAAGATAATGCCTTACCTGCTTTAGACAAAAACTACTCTAATCAGCAGTGTGCAGTAGCTAATCATGAGTATATGACGGGTGGATTTTCTAGTATTTATATGTCACGTAATCGAGTGCGGGCGTGGGATGAGGTGTCTTTTACGATACAAGCGGGTGGGCGTCATGCGCCTATTCACCCTCAAGCACCTAAGTTTGAGTTTATTGAGCAAGATAAGCGTAAATTTATATCGGGTCAGGAGCACTTATATCGACGGTTGAGTATTAGAGAGTGTGCGCGGATTCAAACTTTTCCTGATGATTTTATTTTTTATTATCAGAAACTGGCTAGTGGCTACAAAATGATTGGGAACGCTGTACCTGTTAAATTAGCACAGGTATTAGCTGAGCAGATTTATCGTGATTTAAATTGCCCCTAATTCCTATTTTAAGGAGTCATTTCACAAATAAGGTACTAGCCATACGGGGATGAAATGCTTGGCATATTCAGGGTAATAGGTTTGAGCTAAATATAGGATGATGGAATAGCCTAGAATGATAAAGCTTACGACCACAAAGGTGTAAATGCGTTCTAGTACTTTAGCGCGTTGGATGAATTTTTCTAGGCGTGCTTTGGGAAAGTCTTGCAGATTATCCGCTTCGGCTAGAATTTGAGTATGCCAGAGTTGTACTTTAGTGGCATATACCCATAATGCTCCAGCCGCTATACAGCACAGCCATAGGGCTAGTTGTCTTAAACCAAAGGAGGGAGGAGTAATTTCTAGTAGTTTAGTCAGGGGTTTGCTAATGGTATCGCCGAGTGTATCGACCCAATCTTTAAATTGAGGAAAGTAACTGAGTATTAGCCAACTGCTAACTAATAGTGCTACGAAAGCTAGCCATTTATTACGTGCAATCCGCAAACTAACTATATCGGCAATTTCATCTATTTCAGCTAAGACTTTATTTTTAAAAGGTGGTTTTAATAATAAGGCTAAAGGCCACCAGAGCCATAGAGTGGCTTTTAAACTCCATCGCCATAATAGTGCTGGAGGATACCAAATAGTAGTAGCCATGATAGCTATCAGCTTATCATCTAGCTGTTGATGGGATAGATCACTTAACAAACCTTTTATACTAAAAAAATCATCAACTCTACGCGCTCCGGGTAATAGCTCAGGAAGGTGTGTACAATCTACTATCCATAAATTTTCCTTCCAGTTACTAGTTAATTGTCTCAAGCCATAAATAGGATATAATAAGGTAGCAAATATACGAATCAGCAAACTACGAAGCCAAACACCTAGAGCCAAAAAAGGAAAAATCACCATTAAAAAGATAATCTTAAGTAAGTTTACTTCTCCCATAACCGCAACCGCAACCGCAACCGCACCTGCAAATGTACCTAAAACCACACCCACTAAAACTAATACATCTAGCCTTACGGATGATACTGCTAATGCCAACATAATCGTACTTGCAACAACGCCCATAACAACTCTTCCGGCTCCTACTCCCATTCCTGTTCCTATAAAAGCAAATGCAAGCGTGAAAGCAAATGCAAACATACTGAGAAAAAAAGCCACCCAAAACAAACCCCAATCTGAATAATAAGGTAATAAATAATAAGCTACCCCACTCACTACCATAAAAGATGCTAAAAATTTTATTATTCCATATAGTATTTTCTGCCTTAAAATTAAAACATCCCATGCATTGCCTAATCCTTTAGAGTAACTATATAGCCAATTTAAACCTAAATTTATTGACTTAGATGACTTTAATAAGATAATTGGTGCTGCTACTGATGTAATCAAAAGCCACCACTGACGTTCAAAATGAAATGCTAACCAACCATGTATACCTAATACTAAAAAAGTTTCAATAACTGATAAAACTGAAATTAGCTCTTTTTCAATCGAATCATCCGTAGAGTGCCAAACCCACTTCCGACTACGTGACCCTTTATTGCTATTATGCACTTTATTAGATTTAACTACTCTTAACTGCTCAAAATCATCTAAATCTTTATGAGTTACTTCAATTAAATACTCAAGGCGAGATCTTTCTTCAATACAGGTTTCTGAATTGTACTTATCATAAAGTAGGCGTAGTTTTGCTATGAGTCTTGTGTTAGAGATAGGGTGTACTACTTGAGTAGCAGAATCAGGGGGAACAGCAGACATAAGGCACTCTCAACGAGGAACTGCCTAAATTATAATAGCGATTAAAGCTAAGCACGAAGACTTTTAACTAAAAAACCCCTCCTAACCTCCCCTTATCAAGGGAGGAATAGGACAGTAGTCTATTTTCTAAAGGGTACTAGATCGATCATGATACATTGCTTTGAGCAAGGAAAGATCAAACAAATCATGATCTTTCCAATCCCCTCCCTTGATAAGGGGAGAGCTAGGGAGGGGTTTCCAAAAAGGCGCAAAAAGAGGTTTTGAATTAAACCCCAGCACCCGTTTTTAATTTCCAAATATCACGGTTATATTCGAGCATAGTTCGATCTGTAGAAAAGAACCCACTATGCGCCGTGTTCAAAATACTCATGCGTGTCCAATGATCTTTATCTTGCCATGCTTTAGCCACTTGCTCCTGCGCTTCCACATAACTTCTAAAGTCCGCCAAAGTCATCCAAGGATCATTAGCACTCAATACCGCATTTAAAATCGGCTCAAACTCACCGGGCGCACAATCATTAAAATGACCCGCCTTAATTAAATCGAGCACTGCTTTTAAATCCGCATCCTGTGCAGCTATTTCCCACGGACGATAATTTTGACGCAGCGTTTGCACCTCATCGGCTTTTAAGCCAAATAAGAAGAAATTCTCCTCACCGACCGCATCCATAATCTCAATATTCGCACCGTCATAAGTACCAATCGTGAGTGCACCATTCATCATGAATTTCATATTACCCGTGCCCGAGGCTTCTTTTCCCGCTGTAGAAATTTGCTCAGATAAATCCGCCGCTGGAGCAATAATTTCCATACTCGACACGCGATAATTAGGAATAAAGGCAACTTTTAAACGCTCACCAATTTCTTCATCATGATTAACAATATCCGCCACACGGTTAATCAATTTAATAATGCGCTTAGCCATGAAATAGCCGGGGGCTGCTTTACCACCGATTAACACACAGCGATTCACTGCATTATCAGCCTTACCGCTTTTCAGGCGAATATAGAGATGTATCACATGCAGAATATTGAGTAACTGGCGCTTATATTCGTGAATACGTTTTACCTGTACATCAAAGAGTGAATTAGGATTAAACTCCACGCCACATTCTTGCTGAACTAAAGCGGCTAAGCGTTGTTTATTCGCATATTTGACTTCACGCCACGCTTGTTGAAAGGCGGTTTCTTCTTTAGCTGCATAAGGAATAAGTTTTTCTAGCTCTTGTAAATTAGCAATCCAACCATCGCCAATTTTACTACTGACTAATTGAGTTAGCTCTGGATTAGCTAATGCAATCCAACGCCTAGGCGTTACACCATTAGTTTTATTATTAAATTTATGCGGCCATAGCTCATAAAAGTCATGGAATAGACCATCAATTAATAGTTGCGAATGTAAAGCCGCGACACCATTAATAGAAAAACTACCCACAATAGCGAGCCATGCCATACGCACTTGCTGTACTGAGCCTTCCTCAATAATCGACATGCGCCGTAAGCGTTCGGTATCGCCGGGCCAACGCCGCGACACAATGCGCAGGAAGCGAGCATTGATTTCATAAATAATATCAAGTAGGCGCGGCAATAAACGCCGGAATAAATAAACCGGCCAGCGCTCCAGTGCTTCAGGCAATAAAGTGTGATTGGTATAGGCCATGCATTGTGTGGTAATGCCCCAAGCCTCATCCCAGCCTAAACCGTGCTCATCGACTAATAAACGCATTAATTCCGCTACCGCAATCGTCGGATGCGTGTCATTCATTTGGAACACATTATCGGCCGCAAAGGTTTTGAAATCACCACCGCCGCTTTTTTTCCATAAACGAATCGCATCTTTCAGACTCGCGGAGGCTAAAAAGTACTGCTGACGTAGACGTAATTCTTTGCCGTTTTCACTGCTGTCATTGGGGTAGAGCACCATCGAAATATGCTCAGCCTCATTTTTAGCTTGCACCGCTTCGGTATAACTACCCTGATTAAATTCTTGTAGATTAAACTCATCGGTGGCTGAGGCTTTCCACAGCCGCAGTGTATTCACGGTATTATTTTTATAACCCGCAATCGGCACGTCAAACGGAATAGCTAACACATCTTGTGTCCCAACCCAGCGCACCCGCTCCTCGCCCGCCGCATTTTTATAAAGTTCACTATAGCCACCAAATTGAATGCGTTGGCTATATTCGGCGCGTTCTACTTCCCAAGGATTACCTTCGCGCAGCCAGTGATCGGGTTCTTCAATTTGCTCATCATTTTCAATGCGTTGGCGGAACATACCGTATTCATAGCGAATACCATAGCCTAAGACTGGAAGCTCTAAGGTAGCACAGCTATCCATAAAGCACGCCGCTAAGCGCCCTAAGCCGCCATTACCTAAGCCTGCATCCGGTTCACTATCCTCGACACGCTCTAAATCCGCCGCAAACTTTTTTAATGCACCGCGTGTTCCCTGCTCCATATCCAGATTGAGCAAGTTATTGCCTAAAGCACGCCCAATTAGGAATTCTAGCGATAAATAATACGCACGGCGCTTATTAGGCTGGAGATGATTAATCCAAGTACGTTGCCAATGGGGCATCAGGCGATCACGCACGGTATGCGAGAGTGCTTGATAAATATAAGTCGGGGTACAACCTTTAAAACGTCCTAAGTGATAGGTCAAATAACGCTGAAAATCTTTGCCAATCGCAGAGGCATCATTGGTAAGAGGTTTAAGCTGGGGGATTTGTAATTCGATTTCACAATTTTGCTGAGGTGCTGGTGCTGCCATACGCTTCAATCCTATTAAAAATTAATACAACGCTAAATAACGCGCTGCACTATTGGCCCATGAAAAATCTTGGCGCATACCCGCCTGTTGAATCCCCAACCATACTTTAGGCTGGCGATATAACTCGCAGGCATAACGCATGGTATTTAATAATGCTGACCAACTGATTTCATAAAACACAAAACCTGTAGCTTGCTGCTCTTCTAAAGTAGTGGGTGTTGAATTCACCACGGTATCAGCCAAGCCTCCGGTAAAGTACACAATCGGAGGTGTACCATAATTCAGGCTATACATTTGATTTAAGCCACACGGTTCAAAGCGTGAGGGCATTAAAAACATATCGACCCCCGCTTCTAGTTGGTGGGCTAGCTCTTCGTTATAGCCAATATAAACCATGACGCGCTCAGGATAGTGCGCTGCTAACTCCCGTAACCGTCCCTCGTAATAACCCTGTCCACTACCAATTAAGCAAAAACGCGCATCACTATCCCGCAACATCACTTGAATCGCTTGAATAACGAGATCAATACCCTTTTGCTCCACAAGGCGACTCACCAAACCAAACAAAGGTTGTTTGAGTGCCGCTTTATCGGTGATCCCAAAGTGTTTTAACAGCGCTTGTTTATTCGCTTGTTTGCCTTTAGTCACCGTTTCCACCGTATAGTTCTTCGCTATATACGGATCAGTAGTAGGGTTCCACACATGGGTATCGACCCCATTTAAAATGCCGTGCAATTTATAATGGCGTGAGCGTAATAAGCCATCTAAACCATAGCCAAATTCAGGGGTACAGATTTCGCGTGCATAGGTCGGACTCACCGTGGTGATGGTATCGGCATATACAATGCCCGCTTTGAGCATAGAAAAACCTTGGTGAAATTCCATCCCTTCTGCTGACCACCAATGCCACGCTAAACCTAAATGATCAAAGGTTTCACGCGAGTAATAACCAATATACGCAAGATTATGAATGGTAAATAAGGTGCGTGGTTTATACGCATAGCCCTCTAATAGTGCAGGCACTAAACCCGTTTGCCAGTCATTTAAATGAATAGCATCCGGTTTCCAGCCCGTGTGCAGCGTATCGTTAGCTAACTCACAGATCACCCGTGCGAATACGGTAAAGCGTTCTGCATTATCCGGCCAATCATAACCATGCGGGTGGTTATAAGGATTACCCACGCGATCAAACAGGGCTGGGCAATCCACTAATAGCACCTTGCAATTAAACCCTTCTGGTTCACAATTCAAGATACGTACCATATGGTAATAACCATGCGAGCCTTGCACATAGAGCCAACCCGCAATCGAGGTACTTTTGACCTTTTCCAATACTTGGCGATAGGCAGGTAACACTAAATGCACATCCGCGCCTTGAGCTTGCAATGCTTGCGGCAAGCTATAGGCAACATCGGCTAAACCACCGGTTTTAATCAGAGGGAATACTTCACTACTGGCAAATAAAACGTTCATACTGCTTTTAAGATCAAGCCACCCAAGGGTGGAATAGTTAATACCACTGAATACTCTAATCCCATGCAAGAATGATGCTCACTGGGCAGTACTCCCCCATTACCACAATTACTACCGGCGTAATAACTCGAATCACTATTCATAATTTCTTGATAATGCGCCTCTAGTGGTACACCCACCCGATACCCATAACGCGGCACGGGGGTAAAATTGAGAATAACAATAACGCTCTCTTTGGGATCATCCGCTTTACGTATAAAGCTCAGCATCGAATGCTCAGCATCATTGCAATCTAACCAACTAAAGCCTTGCGCATCAAAATCATATTGATGCAATGCTGGCTCAGCCTGATACAGACGATTCAAATCGGCAATTAAGGCTTGAATACCATCATGATTAGGATAAGCACATAAGCTCCAATCTAGCTCATGCTTTTCCGACCACTCCGTCCACTGCCCAAACTCACCGCCCATAAACAGCAGTTTTTTGCCCGGATTCGTGTATTGCCAGAGATAGAATAGACGCAAATTCGCAAACTTTTGCCACACATCGCCGGGCATTTTATCCAGCATACTACGCTTTAAATGCACGACCTCATCATGCGAAAGGGGTAGGACAAAGTTTTCGCTAAAAGCATACATTTGCCCAAAGGTCAGATAATTGTGATGGTGCTTGCGATAAATAGGATCAAACTTGATATAGGACAGATTGTCATTCATCCAGCCCATATTCCACTTCATAGAGAAACCTAAACCGCCGATATAGACGGGGCGCGACACCGCAGGCCAAGAGGTAGACTCTTCAGCAATTGTCACCGTACCGGGGAATTTTTCGTGCACTAGCACATTTAATTCACGTAAAAAGGCAATCGCTTCTAAATGCTCGCGCCCGCCGTATTGATTAGGAACCCATTCACCGTGTTTGCGCGAATAGTCGAGATAAAGCATAGACGCCACCGCATCCACACGCAGTCCATCAATATGAAATTCTTCAATCCAAAACAACGCATTGGCAATCAGGAAGTTTTTAACTTCATTGCGTCCATAATCAAAAATCAAAGTGCCCCAATCTTGATGTTCGCCTTTGCGAGCATCGGCATACTCATATAAAGGCTCGCCAGTAAAGCGTGCAAGAGCAAATTCATCTTTAGGGAAATGCGCCGGAACCCAATCCAGTAATACCCCTATATCATGCTGATGGCATTGATCAACGAAATAACGAAAATCATCAGGCGTACCAAAACGCGCCGAAGGCGCATAGTAACCGGATACCTGATAGCCCCACGATTCATCGAGCGGATGTTCAGAGATGGGCAGCAATTCAATATGGGTATAACCCAAGCCTTTTACGTGAGGAATAAGGGTATCGGCTAACTCGCGCCATAAATAAAAACGTTGATCAGGATGACGCTTCCAAGAACCCGCATGCACCTCATAAATGCTCATGGGTTGCTGTTGCCAATTCCATTGTTCGCGTGCACTAATCCATGCCTGATCTTGCCATTCATATACCTCTGGGGTGGGCACACACGAGGTAGTTTCTGGGCGCAAAAACATCTGCTGAGCATAAGGATCGGTCTTACGTAATAAAGCGCCAGAGCGGGTTAGGATTTCATACTTATACGAAGCACCCGCTTCAAGTAGCGGAATGAATAATTCCCATACCCCTGATTCGCCGCGTGAGCGCATGGGGTGGCGGCGTCCATCCCATTCATTAAAATCACCTACCACACTCACACGTTGTACAGAGGGAGCCCACACCGCAAATTGAGTGCCTAATATGCCATCACGCTCTAATACTCTAGAGCCTAATACTTTCCAGAGCTGTTGATGCCGACCTTCATTAAATAAATGCAGATCTAACTCACCCAAGTGAGGAATAAAGGTATAGGGACAATAAGTGGTATGCCACTCCTGTTGGGCTTTATCTTGCCACTCTAATAAGGGGTGAGCTTGAGCAGGTTCATAGGCTAAAGTAGTCAGTTCAAAACAGTCGGTATCGGGAACACGCGTCATTAAATGACCTGCTGCTTTCACTTGTTCGGCAGCAGGCATAAAAGTACGCAGTACCCAACCCTTAGAGGTTTCATGCCAGCCTAGTACATTAAAGGGGTCGTGTAGCACTCCTAATTGCAAGCGCTTTAAATAGTCGTCCATCACCCACCTCCCAGTGCTGTTTTTGTAAAGTTTATCGTTTATGTTGCTGCAATTTAGTTTTCCAAGTAGTGGCTAAATCGCGCGGGACATCGCTCCAAGAAAACTGCCACGTCCAATTGCCAACAGTGGTTCCGGGGGTATTCATCCGAGCGGTGCTATCGAGCTTTAATAAATCCTGCCAAGGCAACATCGCTAACTGTGCACGGCTGGCTAACAGTGTGGCCATTAAAGCTTCTATGATATGGGCATCATTATCTAGCCAAAGCGCTTGCATTACAACTTCTCGTTGCTCAGCCTCTAAACTCTGATACCAGCCCACTAAGGTATCGTTGTCATGCGTGCCACTGTAATACACCACGTTTTCGTGCACATTTTCTGGCTTATGGGGATTATCAGCAAAATGATCAAAGGCGAATTGGAGAATTGCCATACCGGGTAAATTAAACCCATCGCGCAGTGCGATCACTTCTGGCGTAATCACCCCCAAATCCTCAGCCACTAAAGGTAAATTACCCATAGTGGTTTGTAAGGCACTGAGTAATTGGTCTCCGGGCACTTTGCCCCACTCACCCTTAATCGCGGTAGGCTCCTCAACTGGAATTTCCCAAGCCGCCTCTAAGCCTCTAAAGTGATCAATACGCACCAAATCAAAACACTCAAAATGGTAACTGAGACGCTCACGCCACCATTGAAAGTTTTCTTGCTGCATATAATCCCAATCATAATGTGGATTACCCCAACGCTGCCCCGTTTCTGAGAAATAATCAGGCGGCACACCTGCCACAACTTGAGGTCGCCCCTGCTCATCTAAACGAAAACGTTCGGGGTGTGCCCATACATCCGCACTGTCATAGGCGACAAAAATAGGCATATCGCCAAATAAGCGAATACCACGCTGACTAGCATAAGCCCGCAGCGCTTGCCACTGCGCCCAATAATTATATTGTGCTTGAATCAAAGCATCGATTGCAGTTCGGTGAGCTTGCTTAAACTTCAGTAGGGCTTGTGGATCACGTTGTGCATATTCAGCAGGCCAATGCGACCAATCAGCAGCCGGATACTCGGTCTTAAGCGCCATAAATAAAGCAAAATCATCAATCCAATGCGCTTGCCGTGCATACCATGACTCAAAAGCTCCTAAATCCACCGCTTGCTTAGGAAACAGAGTAGGATTTAAAGCAAAAGCAGAGGCACATAAATAGGGTGATAAACCCGCTAAGGGCACACCTAAGGGTAGTACTTGCCACACCTTAAAGTGGGCAGACGCTAACCAATCTAACCAACGATAGGCATCGGCATCTAGACAACCCGATGGTAAGGAAGAAGGATGCAATAAAACTCCTGCCTCACGCTGTGGCAACGTTACCAAACTCATGTAATGACACTCCTACTAATCGACATTCCGACGCATGGTTCCCGCATTTTCAGCCCCGCCCCCACCTTGTGACAAAGGCAAATCTAAATAGGCAGGAGGCACTTGACCTAATAACTGATACAGGGCTTTGAGCTGATGACGATAAAGGGTTTCAAAGTCACTGACACTATCGGAGGGATTATAATCACCAAACCACCAGAACCAATCCGATCCTTCACATACCGCTAATTGCTGGGTTGCTTGCTCAAAACGCTCACTACTTAATGCACCTTTTAGAATAGCCTGATCATAGGCTTGTTTGGCGGCAACTAAATAATCCCATGCACGATTTTTATCGGCTGAACCAATCCAAGTCGAGAAAGAACCATAAACCCAACTACCAGCACTCAAGCGTGGTAAGGGATGTGCGGGTAATTTAGTTAGTGCACTAAAGGTAGTGATTTTAATTTCAGGAGTAGTAGTTAGCTGATGATATAAAGCATCAAGGAAGTGGTATGCATTATCAGGATAATACTCCCAAGCATTCTCACCATCTAAAATAACGGAGACTACTTGTTTAGCCGCTGATTTACCTAAGAATTTAGCAATATTTTTTAAATGTCCTACAAAGTCATCGGCGGCAACCTCAGCCTCTACAGTGCCATATTTAAAACCGATTAAATCCGATAGACCATCATCACGGAAAAATAATTTTACTTGGTGATCGACTTGTTGATAGCTTTGGAATAAAGCTCGTTTGGACGTAATATCCTCACCCGTAATACCGGATAACTCACAGCTTTTACCCCACACCCCCTCACCTGAGGCCGTCCAGCGTATATGTAGCTCATCTAATAGGGCTAATGCATCCTCGCTCACTCCACCTTCGGATAACCACACCCCTTGCGGCTTGCGCCCAAAATAACGTTCAAATACCGCGATACCTTGCTCTAAATGCCAGCGTGAACGTGCTACCCCTTGCGGATAAGTCTCAGCTTCGGGCGCAGGAGCATCCGGCAAAGCATCACGCATATTAGTGAAATCATTGAGGAGGGGTATAATCGGATGCATATAGGGCGTCATAGAGAGTTCTATCTGCCCATTATCCGCTAGCGCTTTGTAGCGTGGGATTAAACCTTGAATACAGGTTTGCATCAGTTTCAGCAATTCACGACGCTGCACCACACTGAACTGATTTTTTTGTGCCATTAGCTCTTGGACTAAAGCCTGTTGACGCTCAGAGTAACCTAGCCACACTAGGTGATACCACACTAAGACATCAACGAAATATTGCTCGCCTAAATAGTTCAGTGGCACTGAGCACACATTAGTATCAGGTTCGGACTTTTTATTGGTCCACTTCAATAAGGCAGCAAAAGCAGGATAAGGCTCGATCATGCGCGGCGCATAACAGCGCTGGCAATCGGCTAAGAGTGCGGCTCTACCAGCCTCATCAGTAGGAATAGGCTCAATACCCGCTAATAAATTTAATAAGCGGTCTTGTAAGGGTGTGCCATGCTTTAAAAAGTTTTGTAATTGCTGAGCATAGTCATCTAATTGCTCTAATAGTACAGGGGCGAAATTCACCACAGCTCGCATGGCAGGGTAACGCTCTAAATGAGCAGCCATATCGCTGTAATCTTTAATGGCATGTAAGTAAACCCAAGGTAAACGATAGGGGCCTTTTAGCCCATCTCGATACCAAGGCTGATGCATATGCCAACATAAGACAACATTTAATGGACCACTCATCATCTAACTTCCTCATACTGGGTGCGGGATTATGCTCCTATCAGCATAACGAAGTTAGCACGAGAAAACTATGATTGACTTATATCGCCCCAAATACCTTTTATCTAGCAGCTCGTCTGCCCCTCTGCTACCGTACACGCCCGCATCCTACCCGCCATATTAAATACAATACGTCTTTTCAGGGTATTATCCTCTTTCGTGAGGGTTTGCAGAGCAAATGTTTTGGTTCCTGAAGCCACTGCTCCATTAGGAGCAAAGGGAATAACCGTTGGATTATTTCCCGGACGGTTACTTACAATTTTATAGGTGGAGGTGATCGGTTCAGAGAGGAAAATAATTTCTTCATAGCTATCAGGAGCATCGTCAAAATCCAAATCATACTTAATGGTAGTGCCATCATAAGTATTGTTAGCTGTATTGGTACGATCCGCATAATCGACAAAGATCAAAACCCCTTGAGAATAGTCAGTACCACCCGTATCACAGCCCGTACCCTCAGTGTTACGAATACATAGCACCACATTGTAATTACGCTTAGCCGCTTCACTTCGCGCTAAGCTTAAATAAGACAGCATTTGATTAGTAGCAGCGGTCACGCGATTGCGTTCAGAAAACTCTTTTAAATTGGGCGCTGCTATAGCAACTAATATACTCAGTAGCACTAGAGCAATCATTAGCTCTACCAGAGTCACCCCTTGCATCTGTTTTGGCATATAGCACTCAATTATTGTTATTTATGATTAAGGCGCATTATACACGCTTAAAAGAAATGTATCCCCACCTGAAACAGCTTTTCTACCGTCGCAATATACCGCTTGTCTGCAACAAACATAATCACATGATCACCATCCTCAATAATGGTTTCATTATCAAACATTAATTCATCGCCCCTGATCAAAACCCCCACCGTAGTCCCTGGAGGCAGTTTTAGATCATCTAAGCGTCGCCCCACTACCCGCGAGGTTTTCATATCACCATGCGCTACCACTTCAATCGCCTCTGAAACACCGCGCCGCAAGGAATGCACCGCTACAATATCGCCACGGCGAATATGCGCTAGTAACGCACCAATAGTAATTTGCTGGGGAGAAACGGCTACATCGATATTACTTTCCACTAAATCGGCATAGCTCAAACGATTAATCAAACACATCACCCGCCGTGCACCTAAACGCTTAGCCAACATCGAAGATAGAATATTAGCTTCATCGTCATTGGTAATCGCTACAAAGACATCGGTACTATCAATGCCCTCTTCAACCAATAGATCCTCATCAGCGACATCCCCTTCTAGCACAATCGTTTTATCTAAGCGCTCGGCTAACTTAGAAGCCCGCTCTGGATCTTTTTCAATAATTTTAACTTGATATTTAGCTCCTTCTAGTAAACGTGCCAAACGATTACCAATATTCCCGCCCCCCGCGAGTACAATACGTTTATAGGGTTTATCTAATTTACGTAACTCACTAATAATCGAGCGAATATGCTTAGGGCTTGCAATGAAAAAGACCTCATCATTTTCTTCTAAGATAGTCTGCTCAAAATCTTGAATCACCTTCCCTTTGCGGAATAAAGCCGCGACCCGCCCTTTAATACCGGGCATATGTTCATGAATTTCCGAGAGACGATGACCAATTAAAGACCCACCAGAGAGAGCTTTAACCGCTACTAATTGTACTTTGCCTTCCGCAAAACTGAGTACCTGTAAGGCTCCGGGGTGAGAAATGAGACGAAAAATATGCTCAGTAACTAATTGCTCTGGACTGATTAACACATCAATCGGTACGGCATGACTACCAAATAAACGCGGTTGCTCTAAATAGTGCGAGGAGCGGATACGTGCAATTTTAGTGGGGGTACGGTATAGGGTTTGAGCGACCTGACACGCCACCATATTAATCTCATCACTATTCGTGACCGCAATAATCATATCCGCGTCTTGAATCCCTGCCCGCTCTAAGACGCGTGGATAGGACGCTTGTCCTACCTCGGTGCGCACATCTAGCTTTTCGCGTAATTCACGCATTACCGCTGCATTGGTATCAACAATAGTAATGTCATTATCTTCATGCGTCAGTACGGCAGCTACTGACCGACCGACTTGTCCCGCCCCTAAAATTAGAATTTTCATAGCACTCTTATGATTCTCTTAACGGCTATACTTTTTGGGGTCGACCCCTAAAGCACGCATCTTACGATACAGATGAGTCCGCTCCATGCGCACTTGCTCGGCTAATTTACTCACATTGCCATCGGCTTGCTTGAGTTGGTACACCAGATAATCGTGTTCAAACTGTTCGCGTGCTTGCCTAAGCGGTAAATCAAACAGTGTCTCTGGCGTGCCACTCAACTCTTGGGAATAGACGGGAACGGGAGCACCCAAGGCCTCTTCCACTTCATCCTGAGTAATTTCCACCTCAGTACCTAAGATTAATAAGCGTTGTACTAAATTACGTAGCTCACGGATATTGCCCGGCCAACGATGATTGCGCAGGAAGTTCTGAGCCGACAAGGTGAAATGGCGATAGGGCAAACCATCCTGAGCGGTTAATAAATTCACATAGTAATTTAGTAGCTCAGGTACATCTTCGGCATGCTCACGGAGCGGCGGAATCACTAGCGGTAAGGCATTGAGTAAATAATATAAATCACTACTCAACAAGCCTGCTTGTATATCGTCAGCAAGGTCATAAGAGGAGGAAACAATGAGATTAATATCTAGTTCCACCCAATCAGTGGTACTACCCATGCGTAAAAAGCGATTTTCTTGCAACGCACTCAATAAGCGCTGTTGACAACTGAGGGATAACTCAGTGATTTCAGCGAGTAACAAAGTACCGCCATTTGCCTCATCTAAGAGTCCATAGTGAGTTTTGTTAGCGTCTTGACTACCAAACAGTAATTTGCAGCTATCTTGTTGCCCAATCGAGGCTAAATTAGTCTTAATGAAGGGACGCTCACGGCGTGTACTTTGCTCGTGGATATAGCGGGCAAAGGATTGTTTGCCTACCCCCGGCTCACCATAGAGCAATATGCGATTATAATGCTGGGCAATACGCTTGGCTTGTTCACGTAAGGTTTGCATCACTTGACTAGAGCCTACCCAATCATTAATAGCTAATACTTGGCGCTTTAAACCTTTATTTTCTTGTTCTAGTTGGCTGGTGCGTAGGGCATTACTAATGGTGAGGAGCATTTTTGCCAGTGAGAGCGGTTTTTCGATGAAATCGTAGGCTCCAAGCTTAGTGGCTTCAACAGCCGTTTCAATGGTTCCATGACCCGACATCATAATCACTGAACCTATTAAGGCATTGGTATCACGCCATTCTTTCAAGAGCGAAATACCATCCATGCCGGGCATCCAAATATCTAATAACACTAGATCAGGACGCCGTTTACGGTAGATTTCACGGGCTGATTCAGCGCTATCGGCTGTCTCTACTCGATAGCCCTCATCTTCGAGAATTTCGCTGACTAATTGACGAATATCGGGTTCATCATCCACCACTAAAATAAAAGCTGTGCTCATTGCTCGTTACACTCCTCGCAGTTGTGGCGCTCGAATAGGTATTAATAGAGTAATCATAGCGCCTTTTACTTCATGATTGTGGGCGCTGATTTGCCCGCCATGTTCTTCTACAATCTTTTTCACAATCGCTAAGCCCAATCCAGTTCCTTTATGCTTAGTAGTAACATAAGGATCAAAGAGTTTAGGCAATAATTCTGGATTAATCCCAGGACCACTATCTCGTACCACTAATTCAGCAAAGTGTTGCCCCTTCACAGTGACCTCTTGAGTACTAAGGGTAATGACTGCTTCTAGTCCCTGCTCACTATGCTCACTAATTGCCTCTAGCGCATTTTTAATTAGATTCACCAAGAGCTGACGCATGCGATTCACATCGACACGCACCCGCTGGTGTAATTGTAAAGAGGTATTAAGGGTAACCTGTTGCTCATTAGTACGATACAAATCTACTACATTCAGCACCAATTGATTTAGATCAGCGTCTTGCAAAACGAGAGCGGGGGCTTTGGCATACTCACTAAACGCATTCACCATACTTTTTAGCGCGTCCACTTGTTGCACTATCGTATGCGTCATACGCACCAAAAATTGCCCCGACTCTTCATTCAATTCGTGCTTGAGCTTACGGGCTAAACGTTCAGCAGATAACTGAATAGGCGTGAGTGGGTTTTTAATCTCATGAGCCAAGCGCCGAGCTACCTCACTCCAAGCGGCATCATGCTCAGCTTGAATCAGCTCACTAATATCATCAAAAACCAAAACATAACCTAGCTGTTCTGTATCACGGGGTAATCCCGCACCGCGACAGGCTAAAGTACGCCGCTTACCCTTAAACTCTAAATGCACTTCAGCCTGCCATTCAGTCGTATCGATTTTTAGATAAGGTTGTACTACTTGTACTAAAGGCGCTATTTCATTACAGCATTGGGCTGCCTCTTGCAAAGTTTTGCCTACAAATTGCTGCAAAGGCAATTCTAAAATAGTACTCGCCGCACTATTGATGCGTTGAATCACCAGTTGATCATCTAAGGTAATAACCCCAGAAGTCAGATGCTCCAAAACTACAAATAAATAATCATGCTCTTGTTGTAATTGACGCCGTGCTTGTTCACGCTCTTGCTGTGCTGCCGATAGCCGCCGAGTCATGGTATTAAATGAACGCGCCAAAGAACTAAAATCATCCCGCTCTAATACCGGAAGTTTTTTATCTAAATCACCTGCCGCAACCGCTAAAGTACCTTCCACCAATACTCTGACCGGATTGGTTAACCGTCTTGAGAACACAAACGCTGCCCATAAAGCAAATAAGACCGTTAACACCATAATGACAAATAGAGTTAAACGAAATGAATCTTTAATTAATTCACGCTGAAACCGTAGTTCTTTATATTCTTTCTGTGCAATATCCACACTACGCGCTAATGATTTTTCATACTCAGAAATGGGAAATAAAGCAGTTAATACCCCTTGTCTATTGATCTCACCATCAAAGCTATAATTAACCTTTACTGCCACCCGCGAAAATAAATCATCCTCACCAACTGGTTCTAAATGATAATAACTATCTAATTGTTCTAGCTCATAATACAAATCTTGTGCAGGAAATTGCGGAATCAGTGTCGCCATATTGCCCACACTGGTGGCTTCAAAACGCCCATCCTGACCAAATAGTACTACCTCTTGAGCTTGGGTTTCATAACGCCAATCGTCGACTAACTCTAAAATAGTAGTGCGCGACTTATCTTGAATACTATTTGCTAAACGCTTTAGTTCATATAAATGTTGTTGATTGCGGGTTTCTAAAGAAATACGGCTTAAATCAACGCTATCTTCTAAAGCACGCTCAATTCTAACATCAAACCAACGATCAATGCGTTGACCAATAAAATTCATTGAGAAAAAAGAGACCACTATCAAAGGTAAAAGCGTTAGAAAAACAAAACCCGTCATTAAACGAATAGTAAAGCGCGAGCCTGCCTGATGAGTATACCACTGATAGATAGCACGTAATAAATTAGAAAAAACGGCTATGATTAGAATGACTAAGATAAACCCATTTAAATAAATGAGAAAATCACCATACTGCTCACTGCTGGTAGGATTGATGGTGGTGAGATTAACTAAATATAATGAAACTACCAATAAAGCTAATATAATAATAACCGGTAGCCATTGCTTGATCCATTTAGTTAAGGTAATGGCCACTTAACCCCCTGACTTTCAATAGCATAATCATCGGTAAATAATAAGCGTAATTTTAAAGGTAATACCGGAGATTTAGGGGCAAGCGTTACTTTAATAACAACTGCCGCATTAGTGCCTAAAGTATTCGGTGGTAAAGCAGGTAATTTATGATTAACCAACGATCCCATATAATCTAACGCCGAAGCTAAGGACGTAAAATTCCAATGTTCTTGTGTATCTAGCCGCTCTAATTGATAGTGCTTACTCAGGGCATGATATTGTAATTCAGTTTCGACTTTATCCAAAGGTCTGGTCGTATTCCAAAGCCATAGGCTTTCCCAGACTAAATCAAAACTAATCGTTTGCTTTAAGGTTACTCCGTTTAATAAGCCCTCACGCAAATAGCTATTCAACTGATAATCAAAGCTCACATTAGCCACTAATTGTGTAGGTTTTTCCGGGGTAGTAATCACAAACTCTTTAAGTAAAATCTCATCTGCCGCTTTAGCAGGACCACCCCATAGTAGCCCGCTCAATAATAGCCAGCACCACACTACTTGCATTAATAATGGTCGCGTACTCATTACCTATCTGCCCTAGGTTTTGCGTAATAAAGCATAATAAAAACCATCCATGCCATATTCACCGGGCACTAACTGTCGCCCTACTTTCCCCTTACCGATATTCAGCGCCAAAGGCTCTAATTGAGCATTAGGCGTTTTGGCTAAAAATGCTTGGATTTGCTCTTGATTCTCAGCGGGTAAAATAGAGCAAGTCACATATAATAATACCCCACCGACTGTTAAAGTATCCCATAAAGCGGTTAATAGCCGTGCTTGTTCGGTTTGTAAGGCTGCAATATCGCTGGCTTTACGTAAATATTTAATATCAGGGTGACGTCTGATCACACCCGTTGCTGAACAAGGAGCATCCAATAAAATACGATCAAAGGGTTTACCATCCCACCAACTATTTAAATCACCTGCATCCGCTGCTTTAATCTCAGCCTTAAATTTTAAGCGCTGTAAGTTTTGTGTCACTTGCTCTAAACGTTTAGCACTCGAATCTAAAGCTAATACTTTTAACTGAGGAGCTGCCTCTAATAAATGTCCGGTTTTGCCCCCCGGTGCGGCACAAGCATCTAAGACTGACTCACCCGCTTGTGGTGCAAGTAATTGTACAGCTAATTGAGCTGCTGCATCTTGAACCGATACAGTACCCTCAGCAAATTGAGGCAAACTATTGACGGCTAACGCTTGATTCAGAACTAAAGCACTAGGCACTGCCTCAACGAGCGTGGACGCAATCCCCGCTTCGGCTAATAGACTCTGATAGCGCTCGGTACTCAATTGGGTTTGATTAATGCGCAGAGTAAAGGGAGGATGTTCATTACTGGCTTGGACGATTGCCTCCCACTCTTGTGGATAAGCTTTTTGTAGCTGTGCTAATAACCACTCAGGAAAAGCATAACGTGTACTAGGCTTAGTATCGACCTGATCTAAAATACGCTCGCGCTCCCGTAAAAAAGTACGTAGCACCCCATTCACTAACTTGCCTGCCCAAGGTTTTTTTAAGTCTTTCGTAGCGTTGACCGCCTCACTCACGCAGGCATGTTCAGGAGTACGTTGATATAGTATTTGATAGAGTCCTATGCGTAAGGCGCACTCAATATCTTTATCAGTAGCTTTGAGAGGCTTACTCATGAGCTGCTTTAAAATGGCACTCAAGCGCTCATGCCAACGCATGCAACCAAAACATAAATCGCGCACTAAACCTTGATCACGCGCTTCTAGGGCTTGTAGCTTAGGGGATTGTAATACTTCAGTTAAAGAATGATGTTGCACTAACACCTGTTGAAGCAATTGAGCTGCGATAGCGCGGGTATTCAAAAGTGTTCTCCTAGTAGGGAACGAGCATTAATAAAGTCTGCGGCCGTTAGGGGTTTGCCCCCAGCCATTTGTAAGCGCAAAATTCGCACTACCCCCTGACCCGCTGCTATATCAATCCCCGCTTTACTTTCAGCAATAACACTCCCTGCGGGTGCTTGAGTACTTAGCTCTAACACTTCTGAATTAAAAAAGCGCAATGGTTCGCCTTTATATAAGGTATAAGCAGTAGGATAAGCATCAAACGCTCGAATCTTACGATCAATCTCTAGTGCCGATTGCGACCAGTCAATTAAGGCCTCAGCTTTAGTCAATTTGTGGGCATAGGTGGCTAGTGCATCATTTTGCTGTTCTGGGCGCAAAGTATCGGTACATACCTGTTCTAATACTTGGATTAAGGCTACAGCCCCATCCTGAGCTAATTGATCGTGAATACTTTGTCCGGTGGAGGTTGAGGTAATGGCGCAATGGGTTTTTAGCAGCATATCCCCTGTATCTAAACCGGCTGCCATTTGCATAATCGTAACCCCTGTTTCTTTATCTCCCGCCTCAATAGCACGTTGAATCGGTGCGGCCCCCCGCCAGCGCGGTAGTAAAGAACCGTGAATATTCAAGCAACCATAGCGCGGAATATCTAATACTCGCTGCGGTAAAATCAGACCATAAGCCGCTACCACCATTACATCGGCTTGGTACTGCTCTAATAGGTGCTGCACCTCCATACTCTTAAGCGATGCAGGCTGCTCTACGGGAATACTATGAGCCAAGGCTACTTGTTTGACGGGGCTAGGCATGAGTTTACGCCCCCGCCCTGCGGGTCGATCTGGTTGGGTATACACCGCTACTACTGTATGACGGGATTGGATGAGTGCTTGTAAGGCAGGCACAGCAAATTCGGGAGTTCCCGCAAATACAACACGTAAGCCCCAACTCATTGATTAACCGCCTGCGCTACCGGTTCATTAGCCTTAGAGGGTGAGGGAGGATTTTTAGCCAGCTTTTCGAGTTTTTTACGTACTCGCTGTTGTTTTAAGGTCGATAGATAGTCGACAAAAAGCTTGCCCTCTAAATGATCCATTTCATGCTGAATACAAATAGCTAATAAGCCCTCAGCTTCCCTTTCAACCACCTCACCCTCACGGTTTAAAAAGCGTACTTTAATTTTTTCCGCACGAGTGACCTTATCGTAATACTCCGGAACGGATAAACAGCCTTCCTCATATTCTATCGAACCCTCTTTATGCAGAATCTCTGGATTAATTATAAAGAGTGGCTGATCTTTGGTTTCTGATATATCAATCACAATCATACGTTGATGAAGATTCACTTGGGTCGCCGCTAAGCCGATACCCGGGGCGGCATACATAGTTTCCAACATATTATCGAGGGTTTGCTGCAAGGCGGGTGTAACCTCTTTTATCGGTGCAGCCTTTTTGCGTAAGCGCGGATCGGGATGATGTAAAATCGTTAATAATGTCATAATGTTCAATTACCGAAAGTCTGGAAGAGATGTTGTCGCCTATTGGGTCAAGTATCATGCGGGATTAATCCACTCCAATAATAACGACAAGGATCTAAATCATGTTACGTGATCTGAATACCTTATGGTTAACGTGTGTTATGGGTGTCGCATTAGTGGGTTGTACCACAGCAAAAAACTATAGCGAAACACCCGTTGTTAACCCCAATTATGACCGATATTATGGCCAACCCCAAAGTAATCCCTCTAATCATGCCTCAAATAGTGATACCTTTGTAAGCTCTATTCCTCAGGATGATTGGGATACGCCCCAACGCTCGTCCTCACTAGAGCTAAACCCTAATGCGCCAGAGAGCTATACGGTAAAAAAAGGCGATACCTTATGGGACATTGCAGGCAAATTCCTCAAGCACCCCTGGCGCTGGCCGGAAATCTGGGATAATAACCGCGAGATCAAAAATCCCCACTTGATTTATCCGGGGGATGTGATCCGTTTAGAAAATGGTTTATTGAGTTATAACGGCAAAGCTCTTAGCAAGGGGAGCGGCGATGAAGCGGATGCCAATACGATTAAACTCAAACCCCGGATTCGGATTGAGCGTACTCAAGAGTCTATTCTAGGCGAACCTATTAGCACTCTCGCGGCGTTTACCTTCTGGCCTAAAGTGCTCAGCGCTGCACAAGTGAAACAAGCGCCCTATATTGTTGCTTCACAAGATAACTCACTCTTAATTACGCAAGAGCAAAAAATCTATGTGCGTAATTTGCGCGGCGCACAAGTGGGTCAACGTTGGGCGGTTTATCATCCTAACAAAAAGCTTAAAGACCCGACTAGCAAACGCTCGTTAGGCATTGAAGCCGTACTAGCCGGCATTATTGAGGTCAATAATACCGGAGAACTCACTACCGCTACGGTTATAGAGAGCCAGCGTGAGATTCAAAATGGTGATCGGGTATTCCCGCTTGAAGATCACACGGTACAGCTCCATGCCACTATTACAGAACCGTCCCAAAAAGTACGGGCTGAAGTCATTTCTATGATGGATGTAGAGTACTTAGGGGGTAATCACATGGCAGTAGTGATTAATAAAGGTAAGCGTCAAGGGATTCATGAGGGCTATGTGCTAGGTGTGTATGCTCAAGGAAAAGTAGTCGTCGATCCCTATCAAACGCGCCAAGGAGAACACGGTATTGTGCAAAAACAAGCTATTCGGCTTCCCCCTGAGCAAGTGGCACGGGTGGTGATTTTTAAAGCGGATCATCAGGTGAGCTATGGGTTGATTATGGACGCCTCCCGTGAAGTTAAAAACGGGTATAAAATTGGCAACCCCTAATCTTGATTGAGTATTGGCATGACTGCATCCCTAAATGAACAGGAATTGTTTCAACGCCTAAAACTCTGGCGTACCCCCGGAATAGGCCCTATGAGTATGCGCCGCTTGATTCAACAGTTTGGGTCAGCCGATGCCGTTTTTAATGTCAATGGTCAGTTGTTACAAACAACTGGCCTCAAACCTCCCGTAATCGCTGCCATCCAAACACCTGCCACTGATACTATTGTGGGAGCAGAAGCCGATTTAGCTTGGTATCACGCTATGGTGCATCGTCATATTCTGACGCCAGAACATGAACATTACCCAACACTGTTAACTGATATTGATGCGCCACCGCCCTTACTATTTGCTGTAGGGCAAACAGCACTATTACAAGATCCGCAACTAGCGATTATAGGTAGCCGCAATCCTAGCCGAGAGGGGCGTGAAAATGCGCGGGCGTTTGCTTTTTATTTAGCCGAACATGGTCTAACGATCACCAGCGGTTTAGCAGAAGGTATCGATGCTAGCAGTCATCAAGCTGCTCTTGATTGCGGCGGCGCTACTATTGCTGTGGTGGCTACTGGATTAGATATGGTTTACCCCAGCCAAAATCGCAAACTAGCCGAGCATATTAGCCAGTCAGGATTGATCTTGTCCGAATACCCTATTGGCACTAAACCTTTACCCCAACATTTCCCACGTCGCAATCGCATTATTAGTGGTCTTAGTGTCGGTACTTTGATTGTGGAGGCCACACTTAAAAGTGGCTCATTAGTAACCGCAAAACACGCTATGGAACAAGGGCGTGAAGTTTTTGCCATACCAGGTTCCATTCATAATCCTATGGCTAAAGGATGCCATCAATTAATTCGTCAAGGTGCTAAATTAGTCGAAACTGCCCAAGATATTTTAGAAGAAATTGCCCCACAACTAGCCTCTTATTTACACGAGAACACTAGCACTAGCCTCAAGCAAAACTCTAGTAAACTAAGCCGCTCCTCACCCTCCAACCCTAGCCCTAAAGCAGCCTTCGAGATGGAGTGGGATATGGACGAAGACCATCAACGCATTTTGTCGGCTTTAGGCTCTAGCCCCCTACCAATCGACCAGATAATTGTTAATACAGGCTTGACCACTGAAGTCGTTTCCTCCATTCTGCTCATGTTGGAATTACAGGGCTATGTTGTGGCATGTGGTGGCGGGCACTATATGCGCCAAACTCCGAGAGAGTAATATTTCATGAAAGAAAACACGCTGGATGTATTGTTCTACCTGTTTGATACCTATCCAAGTATGGAAGATCAGCTTGAGGAAGATAGAGAAGTTTTACAGGATTATTTACAAAGTGCTGGCTTTCATACGGGTGAAATCCTACGTGCTTTTGATTGGTTAGAAAGTTTAGGTGATACAGCACATAGTGTTGCACCGACTCATCACCCTCAATCCTTACGAGTATTCACGACGTTTGAACAGCAATGGTTAGATATTGAATGCCAAGATTATTTATTACAACTTGAGAAACAAGGACTACTCACCGCAGCAGAACGCGAGCAGGTGATTGATAGAGTCATAGCTTTACAAGATATGGAGTTTGATTTAGCTCGACTCCAGTGGGTTGTGCAAATGGTGGTGATGAATCGTCCTGAATATCCTTACACTACTCGCTTACAAACCTTTGATAATACTGATTTTGCTAGCACCATTTTACATTAATTAATTTGCGCTCATACCAAAAACCCAGTTCTAGAACTGGGTTTTGAGCAATTACAACAAGTGTGTAAAAATCCAACTAGCGGTTGGGGCAGCACCCAGCGCACTATTCAACAATCATCACTTTCACCTGCCAAGTGCTACGCTTATTCAGTCTCCATTAAATTTATCAACCTGTCAATTAAATAAAATAAATAACTTAACTTATTCAACCATTTAGATTTACTGCGCAACTATTTTTCCAGAAAGTGACTAGAGCGTCCTGATCAAGCCCATCAGAGACTTAGCTAACTAGCTGATTTTAGGTTTACAAAACTACGTTTATAAACGCTCAGTAAACGCTTACACTAAACAGTCTCGCTTTGTTTTAGACTATCCTCATTAAGATTTCTTATGTTTGACTATATTGCCACTACAAATGAGTTACAGATTTTGCTCGCTGATTTAAGTGCAGCTTCATGGGTGGCACTAGACACCGAGTTTATTCGGGAAAAAACCTATTACCCTCAATTGTGCTTGATACAACTAGCCACCGAAAAACGCTTAGTTTGTATTGACCCACTCACTATTAACGATTTAAGCCCTTTGTGGGCATGGCTACAACAACCTAACTTACTAAAAATCCTACATGCTGGCTCTCAAGATCTAGAGATTTTTTATCATTTGAGTGGGCAAGTACCAACCCCTGTTTTTGATACTCAAATAGCCGCAGCAGTTTTAGGGCTAGGTGATCAACTAGGTTATGGGCGCTTGGTCGAGTCGCTCTTAGGGATTAATTTAGATAAGTCTCAATCACGCACCGATTGGGCTGCTCGCCCTCTCAGGCATGAACAATTAGATTATGCGATTGATGATGTGCGTTATCTCAAGCAAATTTACCCTATCCTGCAACAACAGCTCAAAGCGCTGCAACGTGATCAATGGGTTTATAAATCATTTGCCAAGCTCACAGATCCTAGCACGTATACGGTAGATACAAGAGAAAGTTGGAAGCGAGTTAAAAACAATCAATTGTTAAAACCTCAGCAACTGTCTGTATTGCGCGAATTAGCGGCATGGCGTGAATCTGAGGCTCTACATAAAAACCTACCTAAACGTTGGCTGTTATCCGATGACATATTAGTGGATATGGCACGTATGCGCATTCAAAAGCTAGAGGATTTCAAAACCATTCGTGGCTTAAAAGACGAGACTATTCAACAAGCGGGGGCGCAGTGGCTTAAACTCATTCAAACAGGTCTTAAACTGCCCGCGAGCGAATGGCCGCAACCCACCCGACGCCGTACTTTAGATGCTGAATTAGCCTTATTGACTGATTTATTGATGGTGGTAGTGGGACAACAAGCCTTGCACTACAATATTTCACCACAAATGCTCGCTACCCGCCCTCAAATTGAAAAAATGTTGATTGAACAACGCACTGCTTTGTCCGAGGATTGGCGCGGTAGCATTCTTAATGAAGTGTTCGAGGCTATTTTAGCGGGTAAAAAAACCTTAGCAGTCAATCAGCAAAAGGTCTTATTACAAGGTTAATATGCTACACTGCTGCTTTCCTGCACCTCTGTATAAATTCTTACTACTATGACTGATCGTATTGCTCACATTGAACGCAACACTTTAGAAACCCAAATCAAGGTTCGAGTGAATCTAGATGGTACTGGTATAGCACGTTTTAATACCGGTATTCCTTTTTTAGAGCACATGCTGGATCAAATTGCTCGCCATGGCATGATTGATATAGAGATTGAGTGCCAAGGTGATCGCCATATTGATGATCATCATAGTGTGGAAGATATTGGGATTAGCTTAGGACAAGCCTTTAAACAAGCTATCGGAGACAAAAAAGGTATTCGCCGCTACGGTCACGCCTATGTACCGCTAGATGAAGCTTTGTCACGGGTGGTGATTGATTTTTCCGGACGTCCGGGGCTAGAACACCATGTAGATTACAAACGTTCCCATATTGGTCAATTTGATACGGATCTGTTTTATGAGTTTTTTCAGGGCTTTGTCAATCACGCCTTAGTCACTTTACATATTGATAATCTGCGTGGACGTAATGCACACCACATTGTAGAAACGGTATTTAAAGCGTTTGGTCGCGCTTTGCGTATGGCCATGGAACGTGACCCTCGTATGGGAGATATTTTGCCCTCGACTAAGGGAGCCTTGTAATGGAGCGTATTGCCATTATTAATTACAACATGGGCAATCTACATTCTGTAGGACGTGCTGTACAACATGTTGCTCCTATGGCGCAAATCGACATTACCTCTGATCCAAAACTGATCTTAAGTGCTGATCGTATTGTGTTTCCCGGACAAGGGGCGGCACGCGATTGTATGGGGGAGTTATATCGTTTGGGCTTGGCTGAAGTGGTATTAGAGGTCACTAAAACAAAGCCCTTTCTTGGGATCTGTATGGGTATGCAAGTCCTGATGCAACACTCTGATGAAAATCAGGGAATTAGTTGTTTAGGCTTATATGCAGGTCAAGTGAAACATTTTAGTACGGCTCATAGTGCCTCAGCGTCACCTGATACCGAACGCTTAAAAATACCACAAATGGGCTGGAATCAAGTTTGGCAGATGCAATCTCATCCCCTTTGGAGAGGCATTGAAGACGGGGCGCGATTCTATTTTGTGCATAGTTATTATGTAGTGCCTGAAAATAATGGCTTACAAGCAGGTATGACGGATTATGGCGTTCATTATACTTCAGCGCTGGCAGCGGATAATGTGTTTGCTATTCAATGTCATCCCGAAAAATCAGCCCGTGATGGTCTAAGGCTCTTAGAAAATTTTGTTAACTGGTCTATTTAATCAAAGTAAAGCCCATGCTTGACTAGGACATGGGCTTACTGGTTTCTTACGTTAAGTGTTGTTTATTTCCATTCAATCGTGACATTACGGCGTCCCCAGCGTCTTGCACGACGCTCATCTTTGCCCATGAAAATGTCAATTTTACGGTTCCAGCGCGAGTGCATTTTATCTAACACTCGGTATTCACCAGGTAAACCACTGATACGCACCACAGAATTACGCTTTAGACCATACTCATGCAATAAGTCCCTTGATACTGCGATAGCTTTCATATTAGGTGTTAAGCGATCACCCCAAGCCGCGATATCAGGTGTAGCATCAGTTTGGGCAGGGACTGCATTATAAGCGGTCGCTGTTACGCGTAAAGTCTGCGTCTGCTTTTTGGCAGCAATACTGGTCTCAGCGGAAGCTAATGACAAGACTGCCATCAGGGTTAAACGAGTAAACATAGACATAACAATAACCTATTTAATTCATTGCATTTCAAAAACCAAAAAAATAGCGCAAACGATCCCCACAGATACCAATTAAGTATCTGATTTTTCAACTAAGTCTTTGAAAAATAGGGGAGTAGAGACTATTGACTACGTGGTGTGGATGCCCTCCAGAGTAGAAAGCTCCCCAATACGCTTGGTTTTGACTAATTTGTAGTTGGCTCCGTCATACTGAAAGGTATTGATTAATAACGCCTTTCGACAGTCACCATTGGTTGTATTGTTCATAAATGATTAACAAAGTGGCTTAATCCACGGAGGGGATTGTAAGCAAAAAGACCCGTGATGTCACACAAACCCCGTTTTTGATAAAATTTAATTATTATAAAATAGTATTTCTTATATATAAAAAACTATCACATGAGCACGCTAACCTTGATATGTCAAGGCTTCAAGCCGATTGGATGCAAATAAATTTTACTGCTGGACTGAACAATATTTACCCTTATAGACTTATAAAAAAAGTGGTATTTAAGATAAAAAATGTAGCACCTTTTACAGACCTACCACTTATCTAGTTGATTAGGTAGTACAAACGGTTGAACATTTTGCGTGACATTTTCACCATCTGTTCAACTATTGTCCTTTTGATTGACTCACTTTATCACTAGAGCCTGATCTAACGCGTGTTACACTAAGGCTAATATTTGTCTTTTGATCACGCTTTCTATGCCTACTATTGTCTTGAGTACTCTTAACGCACGTTATCATCATGCTGCTATGGGTTTGCGTTACCTATATGCCAATCTCCAAGAATATCAAGCTATTACCCGAATAGTAGAATTTACCATCAATCAACGCCCGCTGGATCTAGCAGAACAAATTCTCGCTTTAAAGCCGCGTATCGTAGGTTTGAGTGTGTACATTTGGAATGTGACCGAAACGACTGAACTCGTCGCAATCCTCAAAGCATTAGAGCCTAACTTGACCATTGTGCTAGGTGGACCTGAGGTCAGTTATGAAACAGAACAACAAACCATCACCCAATGGGCAGACTATGTGATTACCGGTGCGGGAGAAATTAGTTTCTATCAACTATGCTCCCAGCTCCTACAACACCAACTTCCTATTAGTAAAGTCATAGCAGGGATGCAAGCACCTTTAGCTCAACTAGCCCTGCCCTATGACTATTACACCGATGAGGATATTCAACAGCGCTTTGTGTATGTAGAAGCCTCTCGCGGTTGCCCCTTCAAATGTGAATTTTGTCTCTCAGCTTTAGATAAAACAGCTTATCCTTTTGAGTTAGAGCGTTTTTTGCAAGCAATGGATAAACTATGGCAACGAGGATTACGTCATTTTAAATTTGTAGATCGAACCTTTAATTTAAAAACTCCCACTACACTAGCTATTCTAGATTTCTTTCTTAAGAGGATTGATGATAAAACCTTTTTACACTTTGAACTAATACCAGATCATTTACCTGAGGCACTAAAAGATAAAATTCAGCAATTCCCTTCAGGAAGCCTGCAATTTGAAATTGGTATTCAAACATTCAATCCAGAAGTACAAAATTTAATCAGTCGCAAGCAAGACAATGAAAAATCTAAGGCTAATATTAAGTGGCTGAGAGAAAATACCACTGCACACCTACATACTGATCTCATTTTTGGTTTACCTAGTGAAGACTTAGCCAGCTTTGGACAAGGTTTTAATCAGTTGATTGCACTCAATCCACATGAAATTCAAGTAGGTATATTAAAGCGTTTACGTGGCACACCGATTATTCGGCATACTGAAAACTTTAAAATGATTTACAATCCTCAGACACCCTATAATATTTTAAAAACCGATTGTATTGACTTTCAAACTATGCAGCATATGAATCGCTTTGCACGTTATTGGGATATGATTGGTAATTCAGGACGTTTTGAGGCTACTTTACCACTATTATTAGGTGAGCAACCCTTTGAGCGCTTTTGGCAATTAACCGCTTGGCTTTATCAAGCATCAACTCAAACGCATCAGATTGCGTTACCACGTTTATTTAGCTTCATTCATCAAGCAGGACAAGAGATGCTAGGGCTTGATTTAGCGCAACTGGAAGACGCTTTATTACAAGATTATGCTAAAACAGGTCAAAAAGGACAGATTCCTTTTAAACCTGAATTAACTCAGAGGCAAAATATTAATCAACAGACGATCGCTAAGACGCCTCATAGTGCACGGCAATACAGACACTTATCTTAATCGATCAAGGCATTATTCTTTATTGCATTTACAGATCATTTAAAGCTTTTTCAATCACCTGATAACCTAATGCTAACTCTTCTTCAGTAATGCAATAGGGAGGCAATAAATAAACCGTATTTCCTAAGGGACGCAATAACACACCATGCTTCATAAAAAAGGCTTTAAAGCGTTCACCTACTGAAGAGGCATAACCTGTTTCGGAGGCTTTCACATTAAATGCTGCAATCGTGCCACACACTCGTACCTGCTCGACTTTAGCATGATGTAATAATGGCTCTAAGTATTGACGATGCCAACGTTCAATTTGCGGTAATTTGGCTAAGGTATTTTCTGCTTTAAAAACTTGTAGCGAAGCTATAGCCGCTGCACAGCCTAATGGATTAGCGGTAAACGAATGACCATGCACAAACGCACGATCAAAACTTTCACCTAAAAAGGCTTGATACACCTGCTCACTACAGACGGTTACTGATAAAGGCAGAAAACCTGCGGTAATACCCTTAGACAAACAAATAATATCGGGCGTTACCTTGGCAGTATGCGACGCAAACCATTGCCCCGTGCGCCCAAACCCCGTCATGACTTCATCAAACAGTAATAACACTCCCGCTGCTTTAGCACGCTGACTTAAGCCTTGCAAAAATTGCGGGCGACACATACGCATGCCCGAAGCCCCTTGCACTAAAGGCTCGATGAGTACTCCGGCAATTTCATGAGCATAGCGCTGTAAATAGGCATCAAAAGCTTGCAGAGCAACCGCCTCTTTTTGCTCAATATGTGGATCATTATCCCAAGTGAGCGGGTAAGGCAGCACGTCAACGTGAAAGAGTAGTGCTTGATAATGAGTAAAAAATTGTGAGCCTTGCCCAACTGACATCGCCCCCACCGTATCGCCATGATAAGAGCCATCAAACACAGCAAAGCGTTTACGATGTTGACCTTGATTACGCCAATATTGCAGCGCAATTTTGAGAGCCACTTCAATCGCAGTCGAGCCATTATCGGAATAAAATACGCGCGTTAGACCAGCAGGCAAACGTTGTACTAATTCATAAGCCAGCTCAACCGCAGGTTGATGAGTAAAGCCCGCAAACATCACTTGCTCAAGCGTATGAGCCTGTTTAGCTATAGCCTCTGCAATCGTGGGGTGAGCGTGACCGTGTAAATTGACCCACCATGAAGACACCAAATCTAAAAAACGTCGTCCATCTTGCGCATATAGCCATGCGCCTTGTGCTGAACGAATTTCCACAGGTAAAGGCGCTGTTTTTTCTTGCGTGAACGGATGCCAGACATGCTGACGATCTACTTGAACCCAATCTATTGTCATAGGGTTAATACCTCAACGAATACCACAAACAGTATTAGCAAAGGTTTTGTAATCGGGAATATCCTCTTTAGCACAAGCATTCGCACATAAGGCGTCAAAAACATCTTTGTTATAGCCCGGATACTCATTGATCATGCCTAAGCGCTGATCAATATAGTCAGGGAATTCAGTTTGGGGGCTAACACAATCCGGTTCGGTAGTACGTGCATTTATGCAGGCAGGTAGCGTTTCAGTATGGAGCCAAGTACATAAATCACCAGTTAAAGCCTTATCATTTTCGGCAACCGGCTCTAATCTGAAACTTAAACTTTGCTCCACTAAATCAGCATAACGCCGCTGCTTTTGACTAAAGCCTAAATCTACCGTTAGCTTGTCATCCTCGGTCGGTAAAATTTTTATATCTAATGGATAAGCATAAAACTGCCGATCTTCAATAATGAGGGGTTTAGTTCCTGCTTTGAGTAATATCCAAAATAGTTGCTCTGTAGGACAACTCACCCCACAACTAGACCCCACTAAGACCGCCTCATCTGCACTACGCCGTTGCTGACCATAAAAACGTAATTGCTCACGCTCGCGTTGAAATACTAATTCACCGTCTAAAAACAAACTATCTGGCGTAGTATTCTCGCCTATTGCAATCTTTAATGTACCTACACTGGTAGCTATACTCGCAACACGAGCACTATCGGTTGTGGTTGTTGGTTTAGTTGCTTCCTGCGGGTCATTACATCCTAGTAATAAGCAGCTTAATAACACTACCGCTACCCTACGCACTACATACATTTATTAACTCCGCTTTCATCGGTCTACTAAGTGTAGCAAGTCAATGATTAAAAACAGTTAGGCTGGTTTAGAAATATACGCAATCTATGCACATCTTAGCGACATCATTTGCATATTTTCTCTTTAATCTTATGAGACTCCAGTCTAGTTTTACCAAGATTAAGCTGCCTTTAGGTGCTAAACAACCACTCTCTAGGTATTACCGGAACAGCCGTAAAGCCCCTTCGTTCCAGTGGGGGATATAAGGCTATCGGCGATAGCCGATGAAAGGCAGCACCATAGGCAAGACACTGTGTTGTTTTGATAGTATAATCAATCACATGAAACCCACTACTCACCTCAAAACCCTTAAAGTACGCATCAAGGATAAGCATGCCCCTATTCTGGAGCAGATGGCGTTTGAGGTGAATCAAGTCTGGAATGCGGCGAATGAAATCACTGCTCTCTACTCTTTTGTACCAATTCCTGAAGTCGGTTGGGTGCATAGTACCTTTTCCGCCTTTGACTTACAAAAACAGTTAAAAGGTATCAAGTCCGAATGTGGGTTCATTATTCACTCCACTACCACACAAGAAGTCATCGCCGTTCACCATAAAGCGCGTCGCCAATTCAAAACGGATAAATTGCGCTGGAGAATCTCTAGTGGCTCTAAACGTTCATTAGGCTGGATACCGTTTAAAGCGGGTGCAGCCGTTTGGAAAAATGGACAAGTTCGCTATGCAGGTCACTACTTCAAAGTCTGGGATAGCTACGGACTGTCTCAATACGAGTTTCGTTCGGGTTCGTTTTCTCAAGACGCTCGTGGTCGTTGGTATTTCAATATCGTGGTAGAAATCCCAATCCTCTGCATGGATACCACCGCTAAAGGACAAGTGGGTATTGACCTAGGTCTGAAAGATACCGCTACCTGTAGCAATGGCTTAAAACTGGAATCTAAGCAGTTCTATCGTGAGCTAGAGCCTAAGTTAGGCATAGCCCAACGCGCTAAACAAAAGAAACGGGTGAAAGCGATTCACGCTAAGATCAAGAACCGCCGCTTAAACGCGATTCACCAGTTCACAACCCAAGTCGTTAGAGACAACGGCTTAATCATCATCGGCAATGTGAGCAGTTCCGCCCTAGCCAAAACCAAGATGGCTAAATCGGTGTTGGATGCAGGGTGGCATATGCTCAAAACACAACTGAAATACAAAGCGAGTGCGCGGTCAGGTATGTGTCTAGAAGTCAATGAATCATACACTACCCAAGTCTGTTCGAGTTGCGGCTGTATCAGTCCCAACAGTCCGAAAGGTAGAGCAGGTTTGCGAATCAGAGAATGGTCTTGCCCTGAGTGTGGGGTAACGCATGATAGAGATGTCAATGCCGCTAAGAATATTCTCGCGCTCGGACATGAGCGTCTGGCAGCAGGAATCCTTGCCCTTTAGGGCGAGGAGGATGTCAATTTGACCTAAAGACGGTTTGGAGTGATAGTTATTAGCCCTAAAAACTGCTAGTAACCAGCAAACCTCTAGGACTGGAGCTTAAACGCATGAGCAAAGATATTTTAATAGTGGATGACGATCCCCATATTGGTGATGTAATCAGTTTTGCCCTAGAAAAAGCTGGGATGCAAGTACGGTATGCCCACGATGGGCAACAAGCACTCCAACAATTTCAACAAGCTAAACCGGATCTCATCGTGCTTGATATTAATATGCCGGAGATGGATGGTTTAGCCGTGTGCCGTGAAATTCGCAAAACCTCTAATCTACCTATCGTATTTTTATCTTCACGCGATGATGAAATCGACCGCATTTTAGGACTAGAACTAGGTGGTGATGATTATGTCACTAAACCGTTTAGTCCGCGTGAACTGGTCGCTCGTATCAATGCCATTTTAAAGCGCACCCAGCAGCAACCTGCTGAAACCCAGCCTAATCAAGAACTGCTCAGCATTGGCAAGCTCACGATATTCCCTCATCAACATCGTGCCTGCTGGGGAGAACAGGATATTACCCTAACCGCCACCGAGTTTGCGATTTTATTACTCTTTGCTCAGCGTCCTATGCAAGTCTTTAGCCGCGATCATATTATGCAAAAGGCTTATGACAGCAATGTCTATGTCAGTGATCGTACTATTGATAGTCATATTCGCCATATTCGCCAAAAATTCACCGATATAGGCTGTGAGAGTATTATCGAAACGGTACATGGGGTGGGATATAAATTAGCCGCATGCAAATAAACGCACGTCTACCATTTTTACGTAATGGCCTATTTCGCTTACGTAATATTTTGCTCATTGTGATGCTCACGGTCTTAGCATTACCTTTGGGGGGTCTATACTTTTTTCGCATTTATGAAAATGAGCTAGTACGCCAAACTGAGGTCGAGTTAATCGCGCAATCTGCGGTCCTAGCGGCGACCTATCGACAGTTAATGCGTCTAGATACTCCCCAACCCTCCCTACAAATTGCCCCCATTCATGCTAAAGCGCAGGAAAATGCAGTGCTCAGTGCTGCCTATAAAGCTCAAATGGAACTCAACCCTAGCGGCTATTTCACGCCCGTTTTTCCCACCCTTGATTTAACCGGAACCATTGAGCCTCCAAGACCCAATGCCAAGCTCACAACGCTCTCACCTAGCCCGAAAGCGTTTGCTGCCGGACAAGCGATGAATGCTATTTTGTTAAATACTCAACAAATAACTCTAGCGGGGATTCGTATTCTGGACGCACAGGGTTTAGTGATTGCGGGTAAGGAAGAGATTGGTTTATCACTAGCACATGTACCAGAGGT
This sequence comes from Thiofilum sp., assembly GCF_016711335.1. Classification (NCBI taxonomy): domain Bacteria; kingdom Pseudomonadati; phylum Pseudomonadota; class Gammaproteobacteria; order Thiotrichales; family Thiofilaceae; genus Thiofilum; species Thiofilum sp. The sequence goes on along the minus strand of NZ_JADJTF010000001.1, from coordinate 1,246,235 downwards.
ACGCCAAGCCTTGCGGGGACAGTTTCAAAGTGTAATTCGGCAACGCATTTCTGATGAACCGCCACCACCGCTCTATTCTATTAGCCGTGGTACTAATATTCGTGTGTTTACTGCTTTTCCTATTCTGGAGCAGCGCCAAGTCCTCGGCGTGATTTATTTATCACGTACCCCTAATAATATTGTTAAGCATCTTTATGCAGTGCGCAAAGTGATGTTGACTGCGACCTTAAGTCTATTATGCGTGGCGGTGCTATTAGTGCTCTTTGTATCCTCTAGTATTTCCCGCCCTATTCGTGAATTAATTAAGCAAACCGAACGGGTGACGCAAGGTGAGCAGCGTATCGTTGAACCTATTAAGCATCCAGTGACCTATGAGGTCGCTCAACTGTCCGATAGCTTTGCGAGTATGTCTAAAACTTTAGCCGAGCGCAGTGACTATATCCGCCGCTTTGCTGCCCATGTCTCGCATGAATTTAAGACACCGCTGACCTCGATGCAGGGTGCTTTAGAGTTGCTGCAAGAGCATTTGGATACCATGTCGTCGGAGCGTCGCCAACGTTTTTTAACTAATCTCATGGAAGATACGCAACGCTTAAAAAACTTAGTTACACGCTTACTAGAGTTGGCACGCGCTGATGCTTTAGAACCCTCACGCCAAACTAGCGTATTACCTGAACTACTGAACACTTTAGCCAATCGTTATCAAGAGCGGGGCTTAGTCTTAAACTATCGTGATCTAGCTACACAAGCACTACCCATTGCGCCCGAAGCGCTCGATAGTGTGCTGAATAATTTATTAGAAAATAGTCTGTACCATAAAGCGACTGAAGTAGTGATTACGATGCAGGCTGAAAATTATACTTGGCATATTGATGTTGCTGACAATGGAGAGGGCATTTCTCCAGCTAATCGAGACAAAATTTTTACTCCCTTTTTCACCACACGTCGTTCTCAAGGGGGAACAGGCTTAGGTCTAGAGATTACTCAATCCTTACTGCGAGCTTATAAAGGCGACTTGGTGTTATTACCTACTGCCATAGGGGCTACCTTTCGCTTGAAACTACCATTCACTACTTTGCTATAGGCAATCATTATAAAATTTTATCTGGGCTTAGACTAAAAATATAAAATTCAAATACTTATTAACGTTATCTATCTTTAAAACACCACCATTAGTAAGTAAAGTATAGCTTTGCCCCTATAAAGCCTATTAGTTTCTAACCATTGCATTTTGGTGTGCCCAATATTGTCGTTAAATCAGTCTACAGACTCCCGATCTGCTGAACTACAGCAAACACCTAGCGTCAATAACATCACAAATTTGATTAATTAATAGACAATCACACTTAAGGGTAGTAACCTTTCTCTGACACCTCATTTTGAGGAAACCAAGACCACAAGGACGTGGACTTGGGATTTTTAAACGAACTGCCTTGCTTCGTTTTACTCTAGTAGCTAAACCCCGCCCTTGAAACACGATATAATCCTAAGCTGTTTCACTCTCAGTAGCCCCACTATGACTAGCCTAACTAAGCCTTTGATTCTGGTTGATGGATCGTCCTATTTGTTCCGTGCCTATCATGCTCTGCCGCCCCTCACTAATAGCAAAGGTGAAGCCACCGGAGCCATGCATGGAGTACTGAATATGCTGGATCGGTTACGCAAAGATTATCAGCCTGACTATATGGTCGTAGTCTTTGATGCAGCGGGCAAAACCTTTCGTGATGATATTTTCCCAGAATACAAAGCCAACCGTCCCCCGATGCCGGACGAATTACGTCATCAAATCCAACCGCTATTAGAGATCATTCGTGCTCAGGGCTATCCCTTACTGCAAATCCCAGACGTAGAAGCCGATGATGTGATTGGTACACTGGCAACGCGTTTTCAGGGTGATGTACTCATCTCGACTAGCGATAAAGATATGGCGCAATTAGTCACCGAGCGGGTACACCTGATTAATACTATGAGTGAAACCTATCTAGACATTGAGGGAGTAAAGGAAAAGTTTGGAGTCTTGCCAAGTCAAATCCGCGACTACCTCAGCCTAGTGGGAGATAGTGTGGATAATGTCCCGGGCGTGGATAAAGTCGGTCCCAAAACCGCCGTTAAATGGTTGGCTGAATACGGTTCCCTGCAAGGTGTAATGGATAATGCGGATAAAATAGGCGGGAAGGTGGGGGAAAACTTACGCGCTGCTTTGGCTCACTTACCTCTAACATATCAACTGGTTAGCATTAAATGCGACGTTGAGTTGGACGACTCATTTGATGCGTTGCGCATTCAAGCCGATGATCCCGCTACTCTACGTGAGTTTTATACTCGTTATGAATTTCGCACCCGCTTAAATGCGTTGAATAAGGCTGAAACCAAAGCAGCTAAAAAATCTACCAACTTAGCAGACGCCAGCACAACACAAACTCAAAATACCCCCGCTCCTTTCGCGCTCATCTTAGAGCCACTGGATCAAAACGCTGCTGAGTCACTACCCTCTCAACCCCCTATTACAGTGGGTGAGGTTCAATACACCACGATTTTAACTCAAGAGGAATTAGATTCACTCTTGAAAGAACTGCAACAAGCCCCCTTATTTGCCTTTGACACCGAAACGACTAGCTTAAATGCCCTAGATGCTGAATTAGTGGGAGTGTCAGTCTCTACTACAGCAGGTATAGCAGCCTATATTCCCGTTGCACATGATTACTTAGGCGCACCTGAGCAATTAAACCGCGACTTAGTGTTAGCTGCGTTTAAGCCTATTTTAGAAAACAGCCAGTATTTAAAAGTCGGGCAAAATCTCAAATACGATTTTACGGTACTGCAAAACTATGGCATTACACTAAACGGCATAGCGCACGACACCATGCTCGAATCTTATGTATTGGATGCCACCGCGAATCGTCATGATATGGATACTTTGGCAGAAAAAGTGCTGGATTATAAAACCATTCGCTTTGAAGACATTGCCGGCAAAGGTAAAAAGCAGCTCACCTTTAATCAAATTGATCTGAGCCAAGCAGCGCCCTATGCGGCTGAAGATGCGGATATTACCCTACGTTTACATCAGCAATTGTGGCCTAAGATTGCACTTGAGCCCACCTTCAAGCAGGTCTATCAAACGATAGAAATGCCCCTCATCCCAGTGCTCGCTCGTATGGAACGTCGCGGGGTCAAAATCGATACATTGCTCCTCAGTACTCAAAGCCAAGAACTGACTAAGCGCATTGCAGCCATTACAGAACAAGCCTTTCGCGTTGCTGGGCAGGAATTTAATTTATCCTCCCCCAAACAATTACAAGAAATATTGTTTGAGAAACTCCAGATTCCTGTAGTGCGTAAAACTCCAACCGGACAACCGTCCACCGCTGAAGATGTATTAGAAGAATTAGCCGAACAAGGCTATGAATTACCGCGCGTAATTTTAGAGCATCGCACCCTGAGCAAATTAAAATCGACCTATACCGATAAGCTCCCTGCCCAAATTAATCCACGCACCGGACGAGTGCATACCTCCTATCATCAAACCGGTACAGTGACCGGACGCTTATCATCTTCTGATCCAAACTTACAAAACATTCCCATTCGGAGTGCTGAAGGGCGACGTATTCGCCAAGCGTTTATTGCCGAGGCGGGCTTTAAATTAGTTGCTGCGGATTACTCGCAAATCGAGTTACGCATTATGGCGCATCTGTCTGATGATGAAGGTTTATTGAGTGCTTTTAGGGCGGGTGCTGATATTCACAAAGCAACTGCCTCTGAAGTCTTTCATACGCCTTTAGATCAAGTTACCCAAGAACAACGTCGTGCCGCTAAGGCGATTAATTTTGGGCTAATTTATGGGATGTCTGCCTTTGGTTTGGCAAGGCAATTAGGTATTGAGCGACGCGAGGCGCAGCAATATGTAGAGCTATATTTTGCACGTTATCCGGGTGTTAAACAGTATATGGATAGTACTCGTGAGCGGGCTAAAACATTAGGCTATGTAGAAACCTTATTTGGTCGACGTTTACCCGTGCCCGAAATTAATGCCCGTAATGCAGCTCAGCGCCAATATGCTGAACGCACCGCTATTAATGCACCCATGCAAGGTACGGCGGCGGATATTATGAAAAAAGCCATGATTGCCGTAGATACGTATTTGCAAAGCACTCAATCCCCGATTCGGATGATTATGCAGGTACACGATGAGTTAGTTTTCGAGGTTCCTGATCACTTGATCAGCTCATTTAAGCAAGTTCTCGCCCCCTTAATGACCGAGGTAGTTGCTCTAAAAGTGCCCCTATTGGTAGAAATGGGTGAGGGAATGCACTGGGATGAGGCTCATTAAATTCGCTTATTAATCTTAATATTAGCTTGCCAAGGTTTAGAGACAACCCAATGATTAAAACCTCGAATAATTGGGATTGCCATTTATAGTCATAATCTGTTTATATTACGCATGGCAGTCAGCCTGCCGTGTGTCATTTAAATTAATAACTCTAGGAGAATGTCTCATGATCGTAGGTAAATTAAAAAAAATCGCGCCACTTGCAGTATTAGTTGCTGGACTACTCTCAGGTGCTGCTGCTTTTGCGGCAGATGCGGTTAAGATTGGCGTGGCAGGCCCGCACACGGGCGCTAACGCCGCCTTCGGTGAGCAATTTTGGAAAGGGGCAGAGGCTGCTGCTAAAGATATTAATGATGCAGGCGGCATTAATGGGGCCATGATTGAATTAGTGAAAGCAGACGATGCTTGCGAACCTAAACAAGCGGTCGCGGTGGCTAACCGTCTAGTCGACAATGACAAAGTTACTGCCGTACTAGGTCACTTCTGTTCTTCCTCTACTATTCCTGCTAGTGAAATTTACGCTGAAGCTAATATTTTAGCGATGACTCCCGCTTCCACTAATCCTAAAGTCACAGATCGCGGTCTAAAAAATATTATGCGTATGTGTGGTCGTGATGATCAGCAAGGGACTGTAGCGGGCGACTATATCGTCGATAAGTTAAAAGCCACTAAGGTAGCTATTATCCATGATAAAGATACCTATGGTCAGGGCTTAGCCGATGCAACTAAAGCACGTCTGAACTCCAAAGGTGTGACCGAAGTACTTTATGAGGGGTTAACACGCGGCGAGAAAGACTTCAATGCGCTAGTCACCAAAATCAAAGCGGCCGAAGCGGATGTGGTTTACTTCGGTGGTCTACACACTGAAGCAGGCGCTTTAATCCGTCAATTACGTGAACAAGGCTCGAAAGCAACCTTCATTTCAGGTGATGGTATCGTATCCGAGCAATTAGTAACCGCAGCCGGTGGCCCACAATTCGTAGAAGGTGTACGCCATACTTTTGGTCGTGATCCACTCACCATTCCAGAAAGCAAGGAAGTAGCGGAAAAAATCCAAGCCGCAGGTTATAAGCCTGAAGGTTATACCTTATATGCGTATGCCACTATGCAATCTGTTGCTGAAGCGCTCAAAAATGCAGGTTCTACCGAAGGCGATAAATTAGCCGATTGGTTAAAAGCCAATGGTGTAAACACCGTACTAGGCAAAAAAGAGTGGGATGAAAAAGGCGATATTAAAGTCTCTGACTACACCATGTATGTCTGGGATAAAGAAGGTAAATACAAAATGGAAGAGTAAGCCCACGCTTACTTAAGCCTTATGAGTCTGCCCTGCCTACTGGTGGCAGACTCCCTCCCCCCTAATAACCACAGCTAGGCGGTTACCATGGAATTTCATATCTTAGGTCAACAATTAGTAAATGGGTTGGCTCTTGGCTCTATTTACGGTCTGATTGCAGTCGGCTACACAATGGTATACGGAATTATAGGCATGATTAACTTCGCTCATGGCGATGTTTATATGGTTTCAGCCTATATCACAGCCATTTGTATTGCTATTTTATCCTTCTTTGGCATTAGTTCGGCTGCTTTTCTTATTATCATTACGCTCGTTGTCACTATGTTCATTGTCTCGCTATACGGGTGGAGCATTGAACGCATTGCTTATAAACCTTTACGTAATTCTCCACGACTAGCTCCGCTGATTTCAGCTATCGGTGTGTCGCTAGTATTGCAGAATTATGTACAAGTCAGCCAAGGCGCAAAAACCCAAGCCGTTCCGACGATTCTCCCCGGTGTATTTCGTTTTGGGACAGAAACTGATTTCTTCCAAATTACCTACATTCAAGCGCTATTAGTTATAGTTTCATTTGCTAGTATGGCGCTGCTCACTTACATCATTCAAAAAACTTCTTTAGGTCGTCAATGCCGTGCGGTACAGCAAGACCCCAAAATGGCAGCCATTTTAGGGATTAATACCGACCGTATTATCTCAACCGTATTTATTTTGGGTGCGGCGATGGCAGCGATTGCAGGTGTCTTAGTTACTCTCAACTATGGCTCATTTGATTTTTCAGTCGGCTTTATTACGGGTGTGAAAGCCTTTACTGCTGCGGTATTGGGTGGCATTGGTTCACTACCAGGGGCGATGTTAGGCGGCATTATATTAGGCATGTCGGAGTCACTCTTTTCTGGCTTTATCAATACTGACTATAAGGATGTGTTCGCCTTTTCATTATTGGTATTAGTGCTGATTTTCCGCCCTAGTGGCTTATTAGGTAAACCATTAGTGGAGAAAGTGTAATGTTTAGCAATCCTAATGATCCCCCCATTCTAGCCGCTTTTAAGGATTCGCTTTTAGTAGGCATGATTGCCCTACTCATTTTTAGCCCTATCTCCGGCATTATTCTGGATGGCTATGGCTTTAATACCCATTTTCAAACTCCGCTGATTTTGGCAGGTATAGTCTTTATTGGGCGTTTTGCTTACCACCTTGTAGCGCTTAGTCCGTGGGGACAACAAATACTGAATAAATTTGCTCTAAGCAAAGGCAAACGGAGCGTCTATGTAGGTAAGCCGGGTGACCAAAAGTATTTATGGTTAATCCTCATTGTCTTATTTATCGCGGGTTTGGTCTTACCGTTTTACCTCAGTAAGTATTATCTCACTGTGGCTATTCTTGCCATGATCTATGTATTACTCGGTCTGGGTCTTAATATAGTAGTGGGTTTAGCGGGCTTATTAGATTTGGGCTTTGTGGCGTTTTATGCAGTGGGCGCTTATACCTTTGCCTTAGGCTCTCAATATTGGGGCTTAGGTTTTTGGACAGCCATTCCACTCGCGGCTGCTTTTGCTGCTTTATTAGGGGGCATACTAGGCTTTCCGGTATTGCGTATGCATGGGGATTATTTAGCTATCGTTACCTTAGGATTTGGGGAAATTATCCGCTTAGTCCTCAATAACTGGATGTCGTTTACCGGAGGTCCCAATGGTGCAAAGGCGTCTGAACCGACCTTATTTGGACTGGAATTTACCCGTGTCGTAAAAACCGAAGGTCATATGCCGTTTCATGAGTTTTTTGGTCTGACTTATAACCCTAGTGCTAAGTTTATCTTCTTATATCTGGTGGTCTTTTTAGTGGCTTGCCTGATGATTTTCTTCTTTACCCGCCTACGTACTATGCCTATGGGACGTGCTTGGGAGGCTTTGCGTGAAGACGAAATTGCCTGTCGCTCGTTAGGACTCAATCATGTCACCATTAAATTGAGTGCCTTTATGATGGGTGCGATGACCGGAGGCATTGGTGGGGTATTTTTTGCCGCTCAACAAGGCGGATTTGTGAACCCTACTTCTTTCACTTTCTTTGAATCTGCCTTGATTCTCGCTATTGTCGTACTAGGGGGTATGGGTTCAGTGGTGGGTGTTGTGGTTGCTGCGCTAGTCCTTACGATTCTTCCAGAGTTATTACGCGACTTTGCTGATTATCGCGTGTTGATTTTCGGTGTGCTTATGGTGTTTATGATGCTGTGGAAACCGCGTGGCTTCTTATCTATCCGCCGCCCCTATTTCACTAAGGAGGGGCAAGCATGAGTGATTTAGCAAATGCTTCAACAGCCCCACTCTTAAGCGTGCAAGGTCTAACTATGCGCTTTGGTGGGATTCTGGCGCTTAATAATGTCAATTTTGAAGTACAAAAAGGCTCCATTACCGCTTTGATTGGTCCCAATGGGGCGGGTAAAACTACGGTCTTTAACTGTGTAACAGGCTTTTATAAAGCGACTGAAGGGCAAGTTATTCTTAATGATCAGGGTCACACTACTAATCTGCGTAAAGTGTTAGGTGAAAAGTTTAAGTGGAGTGATTATGTCAATCCACCTGCTTTTTTTGAGCGCCTATACTACAAATCCTTTGGTGGCTCGCATCGCGTGAATCAGGCAGGGGTGGCACGTACTTTCCAAAATATTCGCTTATTTCGTGAAATGACGGTGATTGAAAATCTATTGGTCGCTCAACACAATCATTTAGATCGTAATCTCATTCGCGGTATGTTGAATACTAAACACTACCGTGCCTCTGAAAAACGCGCCTTGGATAATGCGTATTATTGGCTGGAAGTCGTCAATCTGACCGAAGATGCTAATCGCTTAGCTGGTGATTTGCCTTATGGTAATCAGCGCCGTTTAGAAATTGCGCGGGCGATGTGTACCGAACCCAAATTAGTCTGTTTAGACGAACCCGCTGCGGGTTTGAATCCGCGTGAAACGGTTGAACTGAGTACTTTAATTCGCCACCTACGCGATAAACATAATGTCACCGTATTGCTGATTGAGCACGATATGGGCTTAGTCATGGGTATTTCGGAGCACATTGTAGTATTGGATTACGGTCAAGTAATTGCCTCCGGTACACCCAAAGAGATCGAGGTCAATCCTAAAGTACTCGCTGCCTATTTAGGTACTGAAGAAGGAGAAGCATAATGAGTGACTACATGTTAGAAATTCATCAAATTGATGCTTCTTATGGTCCGATTCAGGCCCTACGCAATGTGAGTATGACGGTTTCCCAAGGTGAAATTGTGACCCTAATTGGGGCCAACGGTGCGGGGAAATCCACTCTACTCATGACCATTTTCGGCTCGCCGCGTGCTTCCAAAGGCTATATTAAGTACCAAGGTCAGGATATTACCCATATCGCCATGCACGAAGTGGGACGCCTAGGTATTGCTCAAGTACCCGAAGGGCGGCGCATTTTCCCTGCTATGACGGTAGAGGAAAATCTGATTATGGGCACTTTACCAATTGGCGATGAGCATATGGAGACTGATCGAGAAAAAATGTTTGCTATGTTTCCACGTTTAAAGGAACGGCGCAATCAACGTGCAGGGACTTTATCCGGTGGTGAGCAGCAAATGTTAGCGATTGGTCGTGCTTTAATGAGTCGCCCTAAATTGCTGCTTTTGGATGAACCTAGTCTGGGTTTAGCGCCTTTGATTGTTAAGCAAATTTTAAATTCACTGCGCGATATAGCGGCTCAAGGGACTACGATTTTCCTCGTGGAGCAAAACGCGAATCATGCGCTGCGTCTAGCAGATCGGGGTTATGTATTGGTGAATGGTGAAATTCGTTTATCCGGTACGGGTGAGGAGCTATTGGTTAATCCTGAAGTACGTGCTGCGTATTTGGGCGGGCATTAAATAATAAAAGCCGATAGAGCGCTAAACTCTATCGGCTTTACAAATCAGGCATCATGTTCAACGTGAAACATTAGCTCATGTTAAACACGTTACACCTATCCTGCCTAGGTATGCTGTGCACCATGATACAAATTAATCACATGGCGGGCTTCGGCGAAGAATAACCAACGTTCCGCAGCGATACCTGCAAACATAGCTACCACACCTACCAAAGCGACTAAGCCACTAGGCAAACCTAAAATCATAAAAGCCAGTAAAGCAGCGGGCACTGCAAACCCTAAGGCAAATACCACCACCCGCAATTGAGTAAGCAAACTCATCGGGGCTTGATAGCCAAACTCTTGGGTTAAAAACGTACCTGCCGTATGCCCTGTATCCAATAAGCGTACCTTGGCACGAGTAAAACCGGTTGCAGTATTAATAGTAGGGCCTGTTACCGTTCTCACCCAAAAATAGTAAATGGCTTTAGCAATCGCACCCAGAGCTAATAATGCAATCGCAATCCCCGCCATCGCATTAATGTCTTTATCTGCAAAAGCTAAAATCATCACCAATAATACGCTACCTGTAGCCAGTGCTAATAAAATGTAATTGGTTGGTGTCAAAGCCGTATTCCATTGGCGAATCGTTTTCAAACAGCCATAAATCATTCCGGTACTAAATACGGTGGCTAAAGCAATCACTACCGCACTTAAACCCACAAAGGACACTAGCCCATTAGGTTGAGCATCGTTTACATAGACACCAATTAAATACAATAAAGCAGCCGGATAGAATAAGACCGCAAAAACCCCTTCACGCGATAACCATGAGGTTCTAAAACGGAAAAAAGCTCGCCATGCATTTTTAGGATTAGCTAAATGCAAAGTAGAGGACAGTAAACCACCTGAAATTAATACTAATGCAAGTAAGCCCGAACTTAAGGCAACGGGTACATCAATATCAGCAAAGCCATAAACCTCAGCCAATACTAATAGGATAAATAAACCATATCCTGCTCCAGAGGCTACGGTAAATCCAATAACAGAAAACGCTGGATGCATAATGTAACCTCTTAACGCTCAACCATTTTATTGACCCACTCTTTTACCGAGCTGATCAGTGATTTTTTACTCACATCTTCAGTCGGTATCAGGCGCGTTACCCGTGGCGGTAAATAGCGATTCGTTGGGCTATACCCCAACTCTGGCATCAGTTGATAGCCACCACGCTCACGCACTAACTTACTGACATTAGAATCAGGATCATCAAAATCACCAAAATGCCGCGCATGGGCGGGGCAAGTGATCACGCAAGACGGTTGGCGATCTACCTCTTCTAAGCGTTCGTCATAGATTCGATCTAGGCACAAGGTACATTTTTTCATCGTACCTGTGGAGCGATCTAATTCACGCGCACCGTAAGGACAAGCCCATGAGCAATAGTTACAACCCATACACTTATCTTGGTCGACTAATACAATGCCATCTTCTACACGCTTGTAGCTTGCACCTGTGGGGCATACATCCACACAATCCGCTTGTTCACAATGCATGCATGACATCGGGAAGTTAATGGTTTTATTGTTGGGATAGTCGCCGACTTCGTAGCTACGAATCCGATTAAACCACACCCCGCTAGGGTCTTGACCGTAGGGGTTATAGTCGGTGAGCGCTCCCGTCATACCGGAGGTATTCCATTGTTTGCACGACACTGCACAACCGTGACAGCCCACACAAACGTCTAAATCAATCACTAAACCTAGTTTCATGGTTTAAAAGCTCCTTACGCGCCACGGTTAGCATCGTGGACACTGCCACGATTTAACACATCATCCATCGGACGCACTAAATTCACTGCCGTATGAGTTTGATAACGCATAATATCCGGTGACTCTTTAGCATTAGGTAATGGCTTAATCATCGGGAATACAGGCCAAGCACCTTCCTCATCGGCAGGATAAATTTTGACTTTGAGATCATACCAAGCCGCTTGTCCGGTAATCGGGTCAGAGTTGGTCACATTATCCAGCACATCATTTTGCTTAGGCAGTAGCTCGGAAATCAGGTGGTTCATTAGGAAGCCTTTTTTCGCTTCATTCGCCCCCTCTTTTAAGCCCCAAGCCCCTTCTTGCTTAGCAATCGCATTCCATGTCCACACGGTATCTTCTTGGCAACCCTCAATCAGCTTTAATTGCACGCGAATTTTGCCATTATGGGACTCCACCCAAACCCATGATAAATCCGCCAAGCCCATACTCTCACCGCGTTGACGGTTCATATACAGGTAGTTTTGTGCGCAAATCTGGCGTAACCACGCATTTTGTGAATCCCATGAGTGGTACATGAACATGGGGCGCTGATTGACCGCATAGAAGGGGTATTCATCCTCATCGATACGGCATTGCTCTAAAGGTTTGTAATAGAACGGCAACGGATTAAAATACTTGCTTAAACGCTCTTTGTGATGTTCCTCAGTAGGCATAGGGCCATCGTATAAACCTTGACCCGCTAGCTTAAAGCGCTGTTGAGGTTCGGAATATAGCTCCATCACAATTTGCTTAGTCGAACCGACCCATGCCGCACTTTTAGCTAGCTCTAAGTAGTCTTTATTCGCATGGCGGTAGTAGCGGGTATTGTGCGGTAGATGGTATTCAAAGAATGCACCCTCTTCAGCATAACGCTCCCACTGTTTAGGGTTAGGTTTACCGCGCAGATGGACTTCATTGCCATTTTCATCCAAACGCCAACCCGCCAAGAAACCAATCCCCGGCTCACGCTCCCAGTTAATAATAAAGTCTTTATAGTCTTTATATTTGCGAGAGCCATCCGGTTTGGTAAGAGCGGGGAAGCCTAGACGTAAGCCCAGTTCGATCTGTACCTCCTGCCAAGGTTTCACATCACGTTCGGGCTTAATGATTTGCTGTCTAATCGCATCACACGCGGCATGTGGCTCGGAAATCGGACGATCCAGCATAGAAATCGTATCCCAACGCTCTAAATAGGTCGTATCGGGAATAATTAAATCAGCAAAATTGACCATCTCGGAATGGTAAGCATCCGACACCACAATGAATGGAATCTTGTACTCGCCATTATCGTGTTTTTCGACCAGCATCTTTTGAATTTCGGCGGTATTCATGGTCGAGTTCCATGCCATATTCGCCATAAACATCATTAAGGTATCGATGTAGTACGGGTCACCTTTCACCGCATTGGTTATCACCATATGCATTAAGCCATGATTCGACATGGGTGCATCCCATGAGTAGGCTTTGTCAATACGCTTAGGCTTACCATTAGCATCCAGTACTAAATCTTCAGGCCCTGTCGGGAAACCTAAAGGTGGTGATTTTAACGGCGTATTCGGTGCACAATCTTTAGCGGGTTTAATCGCCGGTGGAATATGTTTAGGATAAGGCGGCTTAGCTAAATGTCCTCCCGGAACATCCACGGTTCCCAGCATAATTTGTAGGAAGTGAATCGCACGACAGGTTTGGAAACCATTAGAGTGGGCTGAAATCCCCCGCATAGCATGCATAGAAACTGGACGACCGATAAACTTATAATGCTTACGTCCTGCCCAATCAGTCCAACCTTCGGGTACATCGACTTCAATGCTTTCTTTAAACGCTACATGCGCCATTTCTAGCGCTAGACGTTCAATTTGCTCTGCGGGTACACCACAAATCTCGGAGGCTTTAGCAGGAGAATACTGTTCGTCTAAGTACTCCTCCGCAATCAACATCATGACAGATTTGACAGGTTTACCATTCACCTCACCCTCAAAGAATAAGGCGGGTGAAATATCGGGCTGAGTACCATCCACTGCGGCACTTTTAGCTTGATCCCAGACTAATGGATTACCTGCTTCATCGCGCAGAATTAAACCATGACCTTTTTGGTCTGGAGTATGGACAACCAGATAAGCTGCATTGGTATAGCGAATTAAAAATTCCCAATCAAATTGGTCATTTTTCAACAGCACATGCAACATAGACAATGCCAGCATGGCATCCGTCCCCGGACGAATCCCTACCCATTCATCCGCAATCGCTTGATAACCAGTACGCGCAGGATTCACTGCTACGAATTTACCACCATTGCGCTTGAGCTTTTCTAAACCAATTTTAATCGGATTAGAGGAGTGATCATCAGCCACGCCCCAAAGCATGAAATATTTGGTCTTATCCCAGTCGGGATCACCGAATTCCCAAAAGGCATGTCCCATGGTGTAAAGACCGCCCGCCGCCATATTCACCGAGCAAAAGCCACCGTGAGCAGCCCAGTTTAAAGTGCCAAATTGACTCGCCCAGAATCCAGTCAGGGCTTGCATTTGGTCGCGTCCGGTAAAGTAGGCGAGTTTTAAGGGATCGGTTTCACGAATCTTGCGTAGACGAGCTTCTAAAATATCTAAAGCTCTATCCATCGAAATGGCTTCAAACTCACCCGCGCCCCGCTCAGTACCCGCTTTACGTAATAGGGGCGTGCTGAGTTTAGCAGGAGAGTTTTGCTTCATAATGCCCGCATTACCCTTGGCACACAGAACACCCTTATTAATAGGATGATCTCGATTGCCTTGAATGTAGCGGACATTGTTATTTTCAATCGTTACCTTAATGCCGCAGCGACAGGCGCACATATAGCAAGTCGTAGCTTTGACTTCCTGTTGTCCGCGCTTTTCAAACTCCGGTAATGCGTTCATGTGTACCTCGGAATATGCTAATACAGTAATATACTGAACCGTTCAATACTGCGACATATTAAGCCTGAAAACAATAAGATAGTTTATCTACTACTATAAGTATCTCTAATGGGCAGCGTAGATTTGCTTAAAATCTCATTAGCTTATTGATTTATCTGATGAAGGGTAGGGTTTTAATGATGGGTAACGGCGCTTAAACTCCATTTCAAGTCTATAGTTAAAAGCATTAGGGCATCTAGGTCTTGCTGCATTTTCTGCCAGCGGATGGACGCTTACTTAGACAATGAAAGGACATCTTATGAAACATTACCTACCCTATCTTCCTGCTAGCCTAGTGTTATTAGCCAGTACTAATGCTATGGCGGGTCAATATGACAGTATGTTTAGCTCTGGTGTAGAACGGATTTCTACCCCCGATAGCACGCATGACAGCATTTCTATGCAATACAAACGTCAGAATCGTGCTACCGGAACCAATTATGGCTTGAGGGTCGAAAAGCATCGCTTCAAAAACCAGCAATATCGCCATACTGGACGCAGTGTTTATCTCCAAGGCTCTACCAATATCACACCTAATGTGCAATTAAGTGCGGGTGCAGGGTCAATGGAGATTAAGCGTTTAGGCGATCACTATGCGAAAAAGACCTTCACGCCCTACCACGTAGGATTACAAGCTCAAATGGGTCCCCGCGTACAAGTAGGTGTACGCCAAGAACGTAGCCCTGCTTATATTCGTCATAGCCTAAATGATAAAAAAGGTAATATTTTGACTGAAGATATGACCACAGTCGAAATCAAAACCAAACCGATGAAGCGCGTAAGAGTCAATGCTCGCCATCAAAATATTCGTTTAAGCGATGGTAATCGTGGACGTAGAAATTTAGTTGGCGCTTACTACGGTATTACACCAAATGTATGGGTAGGGATTGAAGGTACTCAAAAGCGTTATGATCGCTCTAATGTAGGTTATAGTTCCCCAAAGAATGAGCGTGGTTATGCCGTTACCCTCGATGCTGATATGCCTATTAGCCAAAATGCTAAACTCAATGGTTCATTAAAGGTAGGACGCAGCAAAGAGGATGGTTTCCCCGGTCAAGCCAAAACTCTTTATGCTTCATTAGGTGCTGAATTTGCCGTAGGGCGTAACACCACTCTATCCGCCAATGTTTATCACGACGAAACCCGTTATCACGGCAAACGTGACCGTGAGCGCGGCGCAATGTTGAATTTAACCTATCGTTGGGGTTAAGCCGCTCAACTACGAAGTACTTCATGCATTGAAGTACTTCGTGTGCTTTTTTCTGGCATTTCTGCACCCATCATGCACAAACTCATGCTATAAAACCGATTCCTACTTCGTGCAGGACTGGCTGTTTAGCCGCATCAACCTCAGGAATCGAATACTCATGTATGAATTATTAAAACAAATTAAAGTTAATCTCCAAACCACTCCGCGTTACCTATATAGCTTTAGAGCCTTTTGCATTGGCTTATTAGTCTTTGGATTACTCTTTGCTTTAAGCCGTGACCCTTTGCCCTTTATGGAAGGGATTCAAATGGGTGACAAAATCCTGCATGCCAGTGCTTTTTTCATTTTCGCCGCACTCTTCCATTTAGCGTGGTCACGCTCGTTCTGGCTATATGTATTTTTACCCTTGCTGGCTTATGGTGGCTTGATTGAAATACTGCAAGGTATGACCACTTGGCGCTCTATGTCGTGGGGCGATGTAGTAGCGGATGCGGTGGGGATACTGCTGTATTATGCAGTCTATAAACTTATTAGCACCCGCTCTCCTAAACCATTAGCTAATACTTAGTAAGTGCACTACCACTCTCGAACCACTGCACACCGCTAGAACTTTAGAGCGCTTTGCCGTAAAGTCGTTAGCATTCATTTATCAGACTTTCAGGCATATGGTTAATAGTATCCGCATTGCAACCCGCACCAGCCCTTTGGCGCTGTGGCAAGCTGAGCACGTCGCCGCTCAACTCAAAAAGCATCATCCTGACCTACACATTGAAATGGTGGGCATGGTGACTCGTGGGGATAAAATTTTAGATAGCCCATTATCTAAAATTGGTGGCAAAGGTTTATTTGTTAAAGAACTAGAAATGGGCATGTTAGAAGGCAGCGCTGATATTGCGGTGCACTCGATGAAAGATGTGCCTATGGAATTTCCCGAGGGACTTCATCTACCTGTCATTATGGAACGTGAAGATCCGCGTGATGCGTTTGTCTCTAATCATTACCAAACCTTAGCTCAATTACCTGAGGGTGCTGTGGTCGGGACTTCGAGTCTGCGCCGCCAAACGCAATTACGCGCCCGCTTTCCCCACCTCGTGATCAAAGATTTACGCGGTAATGTGAATACACGCCTGAGCAAATTGGATCATGGTGAATATGATGCCATCATACTAGCTGCTGCGGGTTTGCTTCGCTTGGGTTTTGAAGCGCGTATTACAGCCTATTTAAGCACTGAAGAAAGCTTGCCTGCGATTGGGCAAGGAGCTATTGGTATTGAATGTCGGCAAGGGGATGCACGGATTGAGCAATTATTAGCACCCCTCAATCATCCTGAAACTGCCTTACGGGTGCGAGCCGAACGCGCTATGAATCAACGTTTAAATGGCGGTTGTCAAATTCCGGTCGCAGGCTTTGCTGAGTTAGAGGGTGAAACATTATCTATGCGTGGTCTTATTGGCTATCCCGATGGTTCTCAAGCATTTACCTACCAACAATCGGGCAGTAGTGAGCAGCCAGAAGCACTCGGTATTGCGATTGCTGAAGACTTATTGCGCCAAGGGGGTGATAAAGTACTAGCGCTTTTAGGGGTTCATGTGACGCTATGAGTATTAGCTTGGCGTCTAGTTTAGCGGGTAAAACGATTGTGATTACCCGCCCTACTCATCAAGCTCAGGCACTGACTCGTCAACTACAGCAAGCGGGAGCTACGGTTATCGCTTGCCCATTGATTAGTATTGAAGCACTACCTTGTTCTTTGCTTAGTAGGATAGACGCACTAGCAACTCATCAACTGGCGCTCTTTACCAGTCCCAACGCGGTAGAGTGTTGTATGGCACAACTGCCTAGCCTACAGCCCTTACATCACATGCGCATTGGAGTCATAGGTAAAGCTACCGCGCAAGCACTGGCACATTATGACCTCGCAGTTGACTATATGCCTAGCACGCATTTTACCAGTGAGGAGCTGCTTGCTCTGCCGGAGTTTCAAGCCCTAGCCCCGCAAAAGGTATTGCTGGTTAAAGGTAAAGGCGGGCGCACTCTATTGGCAGAAACCCTAATAGCACGCGGTATGGAAGTGACTTTATGCGAGGTCTATCAACGTATTCCCTTAGCGCTTCCTACCACGCCTATTGAGTGGGAAGCGGCTCATTGGATTATGATTACCAGCCTAGAAGCACTAGAACACTTAATTAGCTGTTGGCAAGGCACTATCAATCCGGCCCACGTTAATTTATTAGTTGGTAGTACACGTATTGCCCAAGCTGCGCAACTATTAGGTTTTAAACAGATTCGTACCGCACAAAATCCCAGCGATACCGCTATGTGGAATGCTTTACAGGTTTAGGACAACCATAATGATTGATAAATCTTCACGACCTGATTTAGACCTCGAACTTTTTCAGCCTCCAACACGTTCTTGGAGTGGACGCTTTGCTGTTTTTTTAGCGGCGTTAGCCTTATTTTTTACCCTTATTGGCATAGGTGCTGGCTATCGGCACTGGCAACGCATGAATATTAAGGTCACGGCTACTCAAGAAACACTCAAGCAACAGCAACAGCACCTGACTCAAGTACCCACCCATAATAAAATTCAATTATTAGAAAGTGAGCTAGAAAAAACCTTAACACATCAACGCCAGTTACTAAATGAGCGTCTGGCTGCCATTCAAATACTAGAACAGCAAACTCGACAATTTGCTAATACTGTGTCTAAGCAAACTGAGCAAATCACTCGCATCCAAGGACAACTACAACATAATATCAAACCTACTAAGCCCCAAGAGTGGCAAAGTGCTGAAGTACAATTTCTATTAAAACTCGCTAACCGTGAATGGCAAATCGCACAGAATAAAACCGCTACGCTTGCTGCACTCAAAGAAGCGGATCAAGTGTTAGTGAATTTATCCAGAGTGGAATACTTGCCCACCCGCCAACAAATTGCCCGCGATATAGGGCGTATTGAGACCTATCAAGGCTTAGATTCTGCTTATATTACTAGCCAAATGAATCAGCTTCGCCACTCTCTAACCCTGCCTAAAGCCTTAACGCCCGACTTAGAAGCACAATTAACGCCCACTGATTCATCACGTTCCTTAACAGGATGGGAGCGTTATGCTAGCGAGGCTAAAGCGTTATGGAGTCAATCCTTTACCATTCGCCAAACTGATCAGCCACTACCCACTATTTTAGATGCTGCTAGTAGCCAACAGCTTTACCAATTGACTTTAGTACGCTTAGAAACTTTGCAATTACTCTTATTGCAAGGCAATGAAGCCTCTATACAAAACCAATTTCAGCTTTTAATTGAGACTCTGCAACAACACTATCCTAAACAACAAGCAGCAGCTTTAATTCAACAGCTAGAGCAACTTCAGCAAATGACTAGGACTATACAACGCCCGCCGTTAGAAAGTTTAGCCGTATTCAATAGTGTTACTTTTCCTGCTAACTCCTCTGAGGTACAGCGCTAATGCGGTATTTAATGGGATTGGGAGCAGTAATTCTCATTTTTTTGGGGCTGCTCTATTGGTCGATTAATCATCCGGGCATGACCTTAGTGAGTTGGGATGAAAATCCTACTTATATTCTCCAAGGGCGTACAGCCGCTTTTATTTTATATTTAGTATTAGGTTTTTTGGCTCTGCATTTTGCTTTAAATGCTTTTTATCGCTTACTGCATTTACGCCAAACGCTAAAAGAGCGCTATGCAGCACGGACTTTAGCACGAGGTTTATTAAAACTCACTGAGGGTAATTGGAGCCGAGCTGAAAAACTATTGCTATACCAAGCTGATGAAACCGAAATGCCGGTGGTGAGTTATATTGCCGCTGCGCGAGCGGCTCATATGCAAGAGGCTTATGATCGCCGTGATGAATGGTTAAGACGTGCCTTATTAAATAATCAGGGTTCTCGATTAGCCGTAGGGGTATCACAGGCTGATATGCAAATGGCGGCTAATCAATTAGAGCAAGCGCATGCTACTTTATTAAGTTTGCAACAATTAACCCCTAAACATCCTTATGTCTTAAAGTTATTAGCTCGTGTGTTATATCAACAAGAAAATTGGGATGAGCTAGTTAATCTTCTGCCAGATTTAATTGCTCAAAAAATTTTAAAACCTGAGGATATGCAAACCATTGAAAGCGCAACCTTAACGGGCATATTTGCCAAGCAATTAAAACTAGGCGGCAGTACTAAATTAAAGGCTATGTGGCAACGTTTACCGGAGCAAATAAAAGTACATCCTGATGCTATCTATCTGTATACCAAAATGCTACTCAAAGCAGAGGACTATGACACTAGCAAAGTAATGATTGAGAGTACCTTAAATAACTTATGGATAGATAACCTAGCTGAGCTATATGGCAGAATACCACATGCAGATCTGGAATCCGCTTTAAAAAATGCCGAGCAATGGCAAACTACTCAAAGTAATAATCCAGTATTATTATTAATATTAGCGCGTCTCTATCGACAAAAACAGGATTGGCTATTAGCTAAACATTATTATGAATCTAGTGTTAATCAAGCCCCTAATGCTGAAGCTTATTTAGAACTAGCTGAGTTATTGGATTATTTAGGAGAGACAGAGAACGCACAGTATAGTTATCAAATTGGGTTACGCTACAGCATTTATCATAAAGGGGAAAGATTAATTTTGAAGCCTAACCCTAATGTTTAGGGTAACACAATTAATTAGCTTCTCTAAACCTAAAAAAAGGGTAAATTTTTAGTTACCCTTTTTATGACGCACTCATGGCTAATTAACGCAGCAACTCCAAACGTGCTACCCCTGAATCAATAGCCGCTTGTGAGACAATCGCTGGAATACGCTCGCGTAACCGTGCATCGAGTGGTTTAGGAATAAAATACTCTTTGCCAAACTCTAAAGACTCTAAATTATAAGCCTCTAATACCGCTGGTGGCACAGGTTCACGCGCTAGCTTGGCTAAACCATGCACGGCAGCAACTAACATTTCAGTATTAATACATTTAGCCCGCACATCTAATGCGCCTCGAAATAAAAACGGGAAGCCTAAGACATTATTAATTTGATTAGGATAATCACTACGTCCTGTTGCCATAATTAAATCATCCCGCGTTTGCATGGCTAAATCGCGGGCTATTTCAGGATTAGGATTCGATAAAGCAAAGACAATAGGTTTATCAGCCATTACCTTTAACATTTCAGGCGTTAATAAATTAGGTCCTGATAAACCAATAAATACATCCGCACCTGTACAAGCATCTGCTAAGGTACGTAATGAGGTATTTTGCGCATATGCTGCTTTATATTCATTTAAGTCGCTGCGCTCGGTATGAATAATACCTTTACTATCCACCATAAACAGGTTTTCTTTTTTAGCGCCTAATGCGGTGAGCATATTCATAGACGCAATACCCGCCGCCCCTGCACCTAAACATACGATTTTTACCTGATCAATCGTTTTGCCTTGAATTTCTAAGGCATTAATCAGACCTGCGGCAATAATAACCGCAGTACCGTGCTGATCATCATGGAATACCGGAATATCCAGCATCGCTTGCAAGCGCTTTTCAATTTCAAAGCAACGCGGTGCACTAATATCTTCTAGATTAATCCCACCAAAAGTCCCTGCAATGTTTTTAACGACGGTAATGAATTCTTCAACATCCTGAGTGGCTACCTCAATATCAAATACATCCACATCAGCAAAGCGCTTAAATAACACACCTTTACCTTCCATGACGGGCTTACTGGCCAGAGCACCCAAGTTACCTAAACCCAAAATCGCCGATCCATCACTAATAACAGCTACCAGATTACCTTTACTCGTGTAGCGATACGCATCTTCTGGATTAGCCGCTATGGCTTTAACAGGTTCTGCAACCCCAGGGGTATAGGCTAGGGATAAGTCACGCTGGGTATTGGTGGGTTTACTGATGTGTAAAGCGATTTTGCCGGGCTTGGGTTCAGCATGATACTGTAGGGCATCATGGCGCAAATCTTTAATCATGGGTCTCTCTCCTGTTGTACTCAAACTGTCAGGGTAGTTTAAGTTCTGACTTGATAAGGGCGTTAAATAAAAAACTTACCCCTCTCCTAACGTGGTTGAGTTAGGAAAAGTTTTCAG
This sequence comes from Thiofilum sp., assembly GCF_016711335.1. Classification (NCBI taxonomy): domain Bacteria; kingdom Pseudomonadati; phylum Pseudomonadota; class Gammaproteobacteria; order Thiotrichales; family Thiofilaceae; genus Thiofilum; species Thiofilum sp. Next base: position 1,224,675 of record NZ_JADJTF010000001.1, on the reverse strand, counting down.
CCTTATCATTGCAATCATGTTAAGTGGATAATGTCTAGTCAAATTAGAGGGGTGAGTGTATCACCACGCTCAAAGGTTGTAATCTTTATTGAAAAGTACAACATCCCGCGAGGCGGCGCTCTATTTTTTTAAATCTAAGTACTTGAGTCAAAGTAATCGTGCATTTTCTCCGCAGCCGCTGTGAATACCTCCCTGTACGCTTCAAGGCGGCATCCTTGCCACCAAGACTGCTCCAAAAACACACGCTTACTTTTAGCTAGGTACTTATCATTTAGAATTTACTAATCAGCTAGCTAGCAATAAAAAAAGGCCGCATTGGAGCAGCCTTTTTTAACACAGCTAATGCTATTAGCTTAATGTTAACCGCGTTGATAGCGACGATTGAATTTATCAATCTGACCCGCTGTAGAAAGAGCGGTCGCTTGCTTACCGGTGTAGAAAGGGTGAGATTGACTAGAAATCTCCACTTTAATCAGAGGGTAGTCTTTACCTTCATAATTAATAGTATCTCTAGTTTCAGCGGTTGAACGTGTTAAGAACGTGAAGCCGCTAGTCAGATCCTGGAATACGACTTCTCTATAATTTGGATGAATACCGGGCTTCATGTTGAAGTTCCTCAATGTATGGTATGTCGAATTTACGAAAGGGCGGTATACTAGCAAACTCTACCTGTGACTCGCAATCACTATTTTGCTCAGTACTCTATTTCCAATCCCTTTAAAGACCCCTTAAAAATTTTCGGTGGAAGTGAATAAACCTACGCGTAGATCTTTAGCTGTATAAATTTCCTTACCATCCACCTCTAAACTACCGTCCGCAATTCCCATGACTAATTTACGCGTAATAACACGTTTTAATTCAATTCTATAAGTCACCTTTTGCGCTTTCGGGAGTACCTGACCAAAGAATTTAACTTCGCCCACACCTAAGGCTCGTCCATGTCCGGGGTTACCTAACCAAGCCAAATAAAATCCCACCATTTGCCACATAGCATCTAAACCCAAACACCCCGGCATAACCGGATCTCCGGGGAAGTGACAGGCAAAAAACCATAGGTCTGGATTAATATCTAACTCAGCAATGATATTACCCTTGCCGTGTGCTCCACCATGATCTGTAATCTCAACAATTCGATCCATCATCAGCATATTCGGCACAGGTAACTGAGCGTTCCCCGGCCCAAACATTTGGCCATGACCGCATTGTAAGAGTTCCTCACGATTAAAACTGGCTTGTCTAGACATCCTCGCCCCACAGCAATTAAAAAGATAAATTATAGAGTTTAGCCTAAGAGATAATCTAGGCTTATCCCCAGAAACACCGCCATTCCGAACCAATTATTGTTGAGAAAAGCTTGAAAACACCGCATACGCTCACGCTGGCTAATTAAATATTGCTCATAAAGCGCAAAACCTAATGCTACTAACAGACTTAAATAGTAAATCCAACCTAGGTGAGCGAGTTGCCCAACCCAGATTAATAAGACTAGCGTTAGGAGTTGTAATAGACCAATCACTAGCTTGTCGTAGCGCCCGAAAAAGATGGCTGAGGATTTTACGCCAATTTTTAAATCATCCTCTCGATCACTCATAGCGTACATAGTGTCATAAGCCACTGTCCAACAAAGCGAGGCTAGAAACAATACCCAAGCCACTAGCGGTGGCCATTCATTAGAGATAGCGGTAAAAGCCATGGGAATACCCCATGCAAATGCAGCACCTAAATGAGCTTGGGGTAGAGAATGAATACGTTTCATAAACGGATAGGTCAGTGCTAATACGACCGCACCTAACGATAGAAGAATGGTTTTAGTATTAAGCTGTACCACCAGCAAAAAGGCTAACAGGCATAACAGCGCACAAATAAGTAGTGCTTCTTGCGCCGAAATATACCCTGCGGCTAACGGGCGCTGACGGGTGCGCTCCACGTGGGGGTCAATATCACGATCCGCATAGTCATTAATGGCACAACCCGCCGAACGCATTAACACTACTCCTAAAACAAAAATCAGGAGTAACGACAGCGGAGGAATACCTTCAGCCGCAATCCATAGCGCCCATAGCGTTGGCCAAAGTAACAAATAGATCCCAATAGGACGGTCTAAACGTACCAACTGGGCATAATACTTTAAACGCTGCATCATGGGGTTTGATCAATCATCAGGCGCTTAACCGGTTGCCCCTTTTGCAGATGGCTCTCGATGATTTCATCTAAATCTGCCTCATCCACATAGCTATACCAAATAGCCTCTGGGTAGACCACCATCACCGGACCACACTCGCAACGATCCAAGCAGCCTGCATTATTAATGCGTACTTTACCACTACCATTTAACCCCAAACTCTTACAACGCTGTTTAGTATAGTCGCGTAGTGCATTGGCATTATAATTAGCACAACAATTTTCACCATTAGCGCGTTGGTTGGTACAAAAAAACACATGATATTTAAAATGCGACTCTGACATGATCAATCCCAAGGGTAGGTAAAGCTAAGCGGTATCATGCCAGAAAAAAAATAGGACGGAAAATCCGTCCTATCTTTAAAAATTAAGCCAGTATTATTGCTTTGGCGCTTCAGCAGGAGCGGCTGCGGGGGCAGCAGCAGGAGCAGCGGCTGGCTCAGCAGGAGCAGCGGCAGCAGGGGCAGCAGGGGCAGCAGCAGGAGCCGCCGCTTTGTCATCTTTACCACCACAAGCAGTTAAAGCTAAAGCAGCTACTAAAGCAGCTAATACTAAACGTAATTGAGTCATTATTAATCTCCGCAAATAAAATAACAGATAAAAAAACACGAAGCCCTGATCCAGTTAACTCAGCTTCACAAAGTCACATCCTAGTGGGCTTTAATTAACCTAGTTAACTTGGCGCAGATATTATTACATTATAGCGTAGATGCGGTAATTTTTTTAAACTAACCCCTAAGGGCTAGTAGATTTAAAAAGCATCGGGTCTACCTAAAGCCATCAAACTGCCATTAATGGTAGCACCCTGCTCAACCTTAATTTCTGAATAGTGAATATTACCTGTCACTTCAGCGCTAGCAGTCAACGTAATACGCACCGAAGCAAAAATATCTCCTGCTACTTTACCCGCAACAATAATAGTCGGTGCGCGAATTTCACCCGCCACCTCACTATTTTCTTGCAAATGTAAAGACGCACTCGAATCAACAGGCGCTACAATATTGCCACTGACTCGTCCTTGTAAATATAAGTTGCCGCGAAAAGCAATATCACCAATGACCTCAATATCAGCATCAAACTGAGAGGTATTTAAAGAAGAAGGATTACCAGACATCGATTTTGTTATTCCCAGTGCTATTAAAAAGATTTAACGCGTAGTACGTAATTGTGCTAGCTCACGCTCTAACGCCGCTATTGTATCATCGCGCCATTGTAAGTCTTGTAGTAATGCGCTTACCCGATCTTCGGTCGCTTGTAAACGCATGACTAGATCCGTATCACTGCTCACCGTATCTAACTGAGCACGTAATTTAGTGAGATGGTCTTCAGCTTCCTTAAGATCACGCCGCAAATTAGCATTATCCCGATGACATTGTTCTAAACGGGAGCGAGCCTCAAAAGGATCTGTAGTCAGGGGTAAGGTGTTGACTGGTAATTTGGGTTGACGTAAACCACGGCCCCACCATCCCAAGATCATGCCACCTAGCGTGGCAATAACTAAGAAAGCAGTTATTTGGCCAATTAGATACAACATTGAACTTCCTCACTGAGACAACTGTGCCAATCATTATATAGTTTAATATTGATCAAAACTCATGTAATGCCTTAGCACCCTGACATGACTAATGATTGTACGCTAAATTTTATTGCTAATAATTAAAAAAACTTCTGTTGAAAACCACTTCGCGCACTATAAACTAAGCAAAGCCCGCTATGTAGTTGTCAAAGTGTATGTTAGAAAATTTATTTAGTGCTGAAAAATCAGAACGTTTGCCGCAAATAGCCTTAGCTTTTAGGCTACCTGAAGTCAAATCCTTACAATTTGACGAAAGTTTTGATCCTTTATCGACGTGGCGTCACTTTACCCATCACATCCGCCGCTACCCACAAGACTTACGCGCTCATACGCAGCGGGTGTTATTAGCCACGCAGTCACCCCTACATAGTAAACTAGCGGGCACACTCCAAGATTTATTTATTACCTTAGGCTCCTCTGGGCAAACCTTGCGCGAAGAATTATTAGAATTAGCCCGCCCGCATTTGTCTAGCTCTGATATTAACTACTTTGAAGATTGGGTTAAAAATAATATTGATCCTGCTCAAGATGCGCCTTGGCGCGAAGGCTCAATTCTGGTTTCTGGAAATGAAACTAAACCTAAGATACTCATCAAGCTACAAAAAACTACCACTACAGCCCAGTATGCGTCTATATTAGATGAGGTCTATGATTGCTTAGAATATGGACAAGTCGAGCGAGCGCGTGAGTTATTGGAAACTGAGTGCTTACGTCCCGCTCATGACCCCAGACTTGACCAAGAGTTGTTAAATATCTATCAGTATACCCGTGATCAAGCGCGTTTAAATCAGATGATTAATGCTATGCAGCAAGCTGGCCTAACCGTACCTGATTCATGGTTTGACAAGAGGCAGGAAGCCATACAATGGTAATACAGTCGCAGAATGGGAGCCTTGGTGATTATGCAGAATGACACCCTCAAAGTAAGCCTGCTCACCATCAGTCCTCATAATCGAGCCATTTTAGAGTTCTTTTTTGCAGGAGCTGGTAAAACTTTATTTCGCATTACGTCCGCCCATGAGGCTGAGGCCTTTATTATTGACTACGATCATCCCGGCGCACGCGAAGAGTGGGAGAAACTGCATTTAAATCAACCTAGCCCATGCATTGTCCTTTCTATTCGTGATGTTAGTTTGCCTAATAGTATTTGGGTAGCGAAACCTTTAACCTCTAAGGCATTAACAGAGGCAGCTCAGCGGGTACAAGCTTTACTGCAAAGTAGTGGACTATTAAAACCCCAACCAATAGCCCCTATTACTACACCTACGCCCTTACCCGTTCCAGCTCCTAAACCTGTTAGCGTTGAAGCACCTAAAACGCCGCAACCACAACACTTTGCGAACTTACCTAGTTTTGGTTTGAACCCTGCTCCCAAGGTGAGTGCTGCGCCACCGCCGGAACCACCTAAAGTAACTGAGTCTAAAGCAGTAGTATTAGAGGAGAGTCTAACTAACCTTTCTACAGCGAGTGCGCCTCCTAAGCCTAGCAACAGCACTCCACCTAGTGCCACGCGTAGTCCTAAACCACTGCTAGTACGGGATACCGTCACCTCAATGGCTGAGCCACCCAGTAGCGAAGACCCCGTGAAACGCCAGCAACGTTGGGCTTTATTGTGTGGTACTTTGCCAGATACTACGCCAGACAATTTACAGCGTAATCGACATATTTTTGATGCGAATCAGTATCTATTAGGTCCACTAATGCAAGCGGCTCAACAAGCCAAACAAACGGGGCAAGTCTTTCAGGTCTTTATCACACGCCAGCACTATATTTTACTGCAACCTCAGCCGTATTATGCTTTTAGCTCCTTAGACATCCACGGTGCTGAATTTGCTAATTTGTGTACTAATGCCAATATGTTAAATCAAGTACACATTCACACACCTAATGCTGCTGAACAGGCTCAACTAGACGCTTATACCCAACAGCATCCTACCCATCTTTACGATCTAGAGGCTTGCCTTTGGACTACTGCCTTATTAACGTCTGGGGGACGTTTAAGCCCATTGTATGAGCCTACTCAAACGTATCGGCTCAAGCATTGGCCTAATTTGACCCGCTTGGAATCCATTCCGCATGTCATGAGCATAGCCGCTTTGTGGAATCAACAAGTCGCCACCCCATTTGACATAGCCAAACAACTAGGTATTCCACAACGCTATGTATTTGCCTTTCATAGTGCAGCCAGTTACCTCCAGTTGTTACATCGGGAGCAAGCTGCTCCTAAACCCAATCCAACAACCGAACCCAAGAAAAATCGCGGACTCTTCTCTCGTTTGTTGAAGCGTCTACTCGGAGGAGGCGCAAAGTAACTGTATGAGTGTAACCAACAAAAAAATCATTTTCACCGGCCCTGTCGGTTCAGGAAAAACGACCGCTATTAATTCAATTAGCGATATTCGTACTGTTACTACTGATGCAATGGCGTCAGATATGACGCAAAGTCGTAAACCACAAACGACCGTGGCGATGGATTATGGCTTGATTACGCTAGATGGGGATGAACGTATCCATTTATATGGCACTCCGGGGCAGGAGCGTTTTGATTTTATGTGGAATATTCTGATTAAAGGCGGTATTGGGCTTATACTTTTATTAGATAATACCCGTAAAGACCCCTTTCAGGATATGAAGTTTTATACTCATGCGTTTCGTGAATTTATTGAACAACAACAACTGGTAGTGGGTATTACCAGAATGGATTTACAACGCAGACCGGGGCTTACTGAATACCGTCAATGGTTAGAGCAATTAGGTTTAAAAGCTCCGATTTTTGAGGTAGATGCACGCAGCCGTAATGATGTTATAACACTGGTGCAAGCACTACTTTACTCACTAGATCCGGGGGTTTCTGTCGATGAGTGAATATGTATTAAGTGATAATTTATATTTAGGAGTAACACCGGGCGGCGTTTATTACACAGTACAAGATAATCATGAAGAGCCTGGGCGTCTCTTTTTGCATCGCTTACTACAGGAAAGTCAAACACCTTTATTTAACACCGACGTAGCCTGTCGGCTTAGTGGTATGAAACGTCAAAGAGCGCTTGAGTTTGTGCACTGGTTACAAGAAGCTGGCTTAATTATCGGTTTAGAACAACTAGAGCAAGCTCCGCAAGAATCCTTAGAGCGTATTTTACCTAATTTATTACGTGCACTCTCCGATGAGGGTAAAGCGGTACTGGCTGAAAGTCGTGGTTTATATTTAGGCAGCGCCGGATTTCCTCATGAAGCTGCTGAAGAATTAGCCGCATTAAGTGCTAATTTAACGGCGGTTTATGCGCGACATAAAGCATTATTGCAAGGTAATCTTCGCTATAATCAACGTGCCTGGGGTTTAATAGATGCTACAGGAAACAGCGAGTTAGGGTTTTGGCCGGTATATATTGGTAATAATCGGTTTACCCTAATTATTGGTGGAATACCACAATTTAACCAACCCTTATTCAAGCAATTGATTTGGGCTTTGGAATTACGCTATGGCTCCACTAAGCTAGAATCACTATAAATTGAACATCGTTAAGATGAATCATCGCAAGGAGACAATAATATGCGATCCGAAATGCTTAGCTCGATCCTGAGCGATCTGAATGGGTCATCTGCTGACATTGAAGCCTCAGCAGTATTATCAACAGACGGTCTAATGATTGCCTCTATGCTGCCTAGTGGCATGGATGAGGATCGAGTCGGTGCCATGAGTGCGGCTATGCTGTCCCTTGGTGATCGTACTTCAGAGGAATTAGCACGCGGTGCATTAGAGCAAGTGCTGATTAAAGGTGATCACGGCTATATTCTAATGACTCACGCCGGAAAAGATGCAGTAGTAACTGTTTTAGCAAAACCGAATGCGCGTCTAGGCTTAATTTTCTTAGATGTAAAACGCGCCTCAGAAAGTATTGCTAAAATTATCTAAGCACACTACTGATTTCCTAGTGGTCATCCTTTTGATTAGCCACCACAGGATGCTGTGATTTTATATATTTAGTTGCAAAGTAGTAGTTACAATGAATGCACTTAACCCCATTAAGCATCTCTCTTACTCGCTCCCTTTATTATCTAAAGTGGGTTTGCTGTGCTTAATTGCCTCCGCTGCTGAAGCTAAAACTATTACTATTCAACCGAATGATACTTTAAGCGATATTATTTACACGCACTATCCCAATGCGAATAATCCGCTTGAGATTATGCGTAAAGTACACGCTAATAACCCCAATGCCTTTGTCGCTAATAACCCTAATCGCCTCATTGTCGGTAAACAATTAACCCTAGATGATGAGGCCCCACAAACCTTAGAGTTAGAAGCTCAAGCCCGTATTGAGCTACTGAATACTGAGAAACAGTCGCTCAATACTCAATTACAAGCAGTAGAAAAAGAAAACGGTGAACTGAAACTCCTGATCAAGCGTTTTGAAGCTGAACAGGCGACCGTCACTGCCACTGCCCCCAATCCTGCCCTTGAAGAAGAAAATACCCAATTAAAGCTGCTGATCAAGCGTTTTGAGAGCGAACAAAAAAGCTATGACGCAACTATTCAACAGCTTGAAAGCAAAATTACTGCGCTCAATGAAAAAATAGCTACCACTACCGTTGACCCCACCCAAGCGGCAGCAGCTAATGAGTTAAGCACTAAACTCAGCAATGACCTAAAAAAAGCACAAGACGATTACGCAACCTTAGAAGCGCAGCTAAAAGAAGCCCGTGATTTAGCGGCTAAAAGTGATCAACAACTAGCTGATATAAAAACTCAGCTCACCACACAACAAAACACGAATAAAGAACTCAGCCAAGCACTCCAAGAAGCACGCGACCTCAATAGCCAACTGACTTTAAATCTGCAAACCAAACAGCAAAGCTCCAACTTACCTTGGTTCTTAGCAGGGGGTACGGCTTTATTATTGCTCCCTCTATTATGGCTGGTGCGCCGTCGCTCAACAGAGAGTACGGTTGCCACTAAGCCGGTGCTTACACCATCCACAGCCCCTAGCAATGCCCCCGATGTGCTCAAAGTAGACAGTGGCATGCAAGTGACTGAACCCCTACCCGGACATTTCGCTTTAGGCTTTAATGAGGGCAATTTAAAGCTCAATATTGCACGCGCATATTTAGATAAGCGTGATGCAAAAGCAGCCTCTGAATTACTACAGGAAGTATTGCGGGATGGCGATGAAGCCCAAAAACAACAAGCACGGGAAATACTATCGTTTATAGCCTGATAGCGAATCTCCAGTATAAACGCATTTAGTCTGAAACCTAGAAACGAACATCCTTAGTATTCTAGTTAACTATATTCAGTCCTTCATAATAATCCGTCAGCAGAGCATTAAAGCCAATGACGGGTAAACAAGGAAGTCTCAAGCGATTCGTTAACCTCAGTTAACAGCATTAGGGAGAATAAATGTCATGAGTCCTTCTAAACGTACTCAGAATCCCATGGTGACGCTTACTATAATAACTAGCCTATTTATTGCGGGTTTGGCAGCTATTACAGTAATTTGGAAACAAAACAGTATTGAGATCGATCTAATCCAACGTACCCGTCAAGCACTAGATCAATTAGGCTTCATGGAAGCACAGGTGCAATTTAGTGGGCGGGATGGAACATTATGGCTAGCCAAAGCAGAAGCCGAACGCCTCAATCCCCATTTAGCCCGCTTAAATGAGATTGAGGGTGTACGCAGTATTAAAACGGCTACTTACACCAACCTAAATACCCCTGTTATCGACTTTAATGCCAACGCCAATGATCTTGATGAGAATGGACTTTATAGCCCTTCCCAAGATCACCCGTTAGAACAGATTAGTTTAACTAATATTCGCTTTCATTATGCGCAAGCCTCACTCACTGCGGAAAGTTTTGGAGTATTAAATAAATTAGTCCATGAGATTAAACAGTATCCTGATATTAAAATAGAAATATCGGGTCACACTGACAATAGTGGTACTGCCTTGGGTAATTTAGCGATGAGTCAAGCGCGGGCACAAGCAGTAGTCAACTACCTCATTAGTAACGGTATTAATCCCAAACAGTTAGTCGCTACAGGGTATGGTTCTACCCGTCCTATAGCCACTAATACAACTCGTTCAGGACGTACCACTAATCAACGTATTGCCCTGACAGTGTTACAGGACAAACCTTAAATGTTGGATCTTTCATTATCAGCTATTATTTTCAGCCTCAGTGCTATGGCATTAGGAGTGGGTTTAGGTTGGTGGATCAGCCATGTACGCCGCACTCAGCAGGATGTGTTAACTCACCAAGAATTGGACGGGCTACGTAATCAGTATGATTGTGCAGTAGAGGAAAATAATCGCCTACGCCAACAACTCAAACAAGTAGAGGAAAACCGAGCCAAAGCAGTGAGTTTATTAGATGCCAGTAATGATTACGGCTACTTTCTAGAAACACGCAAGGCACTAGAAGATAGCCGCAAGCGTTCTGAGTCACACCTGAAAAAACTCCAAGAACAAGAGCAGCATATTATTAAATTAACCTCTATTATTCAGTCCATCCACTCCGAGCACGACGCTCAAATTGGTCGAGGCTTAAACCTACCTAGCCCCTCCGATACTTCAGTGCGCACCTCAGGGTAAGGTGCTAGAGCTAAGTTCAGGGATCAAGGTGTTTTAGGGGCTGCATTGGGAGTATGAATCAGTAAGTAGCCTTGTTTTAAGTCCGCATTATAAATGAGATTAAGCTCTTGTCCGGCAGATACACCTGTGAAGTAAGTTTGGCGGGTTAATTCTGCGGGTTGCCACCACTCCACCGGAGGCTTTTGAGCTAAAAAGCGCTGCTGCATCACCTCAGATGTTAAATCCTCTTGTTTCAAGCGCAAAGAGCGAATGAATTGCTCTACGGGAGTGCGCTCAATAGTAAATTTAAACCAAGCGGTTTTCTGTGTAGGGGTGCGATATTGGATTGCCTCGGAGTATTTAACCTCATTAGGGCGTACATTAAACCAATTAGCTAACGCCTCTTGCGCTTCAGGGGCTGGAGCACGGCGATAGCTAGTAGTCTTAGCTGGCATTAAATAATCCGCCACCCAAGGGGTGACCGTTAAAATCACACCAAATAAAATCAGTACACCCATTAAGATAGGAAAAAAATATTTTTTCATGCCACCAATACTCTAAACTCTAAAAAATCATTCGGGTAAATTAAACAAACGCTTAGCATTTGCTGTAGTTGCTTGGGCAATGGTTGCTAGTGATTCCTGACGTAAATCAGCTAAGGCTTGAGCGATTACCGGTAAACGACTCAGATCATTGCGCTTACCGCGCCATTGGCTATCGGGTTGATCGGGGGCGTCGGTTTCTAGTACTAAAAACTCTAAAGGCATAGCCTGAATCGCGGCCCGTAGACGTTGCGCTCGTTCATAAGTAATTGTGCCCCCCACGCCTAAATAAAAACCTTGTTTCACTAATAGCTCCGCTTGTTGAGTACTACCTGCAAAACTATGAATCACGCCTTTAGCACTAGGGAAACGTCTTAAACATTTTAAAACCGCATCGGTTGAGCGTCGCGCATGAATAATCAGGGGTAAATCTAGCTCACACGCTATGCGAATTTGAGCTATAAACCATTCCTCCTGAGCTTGCACCTCTAATTCGGGTAAATAAAAATCCAGTCCACATTCACCTACCGCTACCGCCCGATGCTCTAGCAGCCATGTTGTTAATTCTTTTAACTGTTGTGGTTGATGCTGCGCTAAATAAATCGGGTGAAAACCAAAGCTGGCATAACAACGCGGCTGCTGTTGATTTAATTTCACAATCGCAGGCCATGCTGCAAAATAAACCGCAGGCAATACTAAGGCCTCAATCTGATGAATTTGCATTTGATTGAGTATTTCACTTCGATCCTGATCGAACTCTGGCGCGTCTAAGTGACAATGGGTATCCATCCAAACCATGAGTTTCACCTACTAAACAAGTGCCTTTACACTATTTGTTCGCTGCAAACGCGTAAATTTGCCACAATACAGTAGCGAAAATCACTGCAACTTACTAAAAAACGCTTTATAACAAGCATAATATCCTAAGAGATACTTGAATGATGATTGCCTCACGCCTTGTCCAATTAATCCAAATCACTGATACGCATTGTTATGCCAGTGATAGTAGTGCTTTAGAGTGGTGTAAAGAGCCGCTACTTTATCCTAATCTCCAATTGCAACAAGTACTGAACTATTTAAGTACTCATTATGCTGATTATGATGCGCTGTTAATGAGTGGTGATTTAGCCCAACAAGAAGTACCTGCTACCTATCAATTACTCAATGAACGTTTGAAGCGCTTTCCTCTGCCCATTCATACGATTCCGGGTAATCATGATACCGTATCACTCGCTCATACTTATTTAGAATCACGCTTCTGGTCTCCTGCCTTGGTGCAATATGGGGTCTGGCATATTTTAATGCTAGATACCAGTCGCGCTCATAAACCGGATGGTCATTTAAGTGCTGAACAATATCAACAGCTCTCAGCATACCTCAACACTATTCCCGCTAATGAATTTGCCCTACTGGTCATGCATCATCATCCTATGGTGATTCATAGTGCTTGGATGGATGGTATGGGGCTACAAAACGCGAACTATTTTTGGCAGTGGGTAGAGCACTATCCCTGCATTCAAGCGGTACTACATGGTCATATTCATCAAGAGTTTAATGCTCACTATCATTACCCTTCAGGACGTGCAGTAGCGGTATATGGCACACCAGCGACTAGCGTACAGCTCAAACCACTCAACCCCACGATTGCGATTGATCACGCTACCCCCGCATGGCGTACCCTACAACTGCATCCTAATGGCTCTATCAGTACTCGCGTACATTATTTGCGATCTTAAGCCACTCGCCGCCAATTTTGTTGCTGATACCAGTCACGGACGACTTGGGCAGCAAACGGTGCATCAGGAAAGTTTTGTCTATACACCAAATCTGCTCTTACCTCAGTCACCTCAGCAATTTCATCATTCAGCTCTAATGTTCCTTCTGCCTCCAAATGAAACGCTAAAATCAAGGCATTCATGGCAAAAAACGAATAGTGTCCAATAAAGCCACGAATACTAGCATCTAAGCCTAGCTCTTCTTGGATTTCACGCACAATGCCTTGTTCAGGGGTTTCATCACGCTCTAAATAGCCCGTGACTAAAGAGAAACTACCTGCTGGCCATTTGGCATTGCGCACTAATAGTATTTTGCCATTATATTCGACTACACCCGCGACCGCAGGCACAGGATTACCCCAATGAATGAAGGAGCAGCGAGAACAAGCGATACGCTCTAAACCATTAATTGAACGAGGTGCTAAAGGATAAGCACAGTGAGGACAATATTTCATAATAGTTACTCGAATCTAAGACTTTATAATTAACGAGTTGCACCAGCTTGAAAGGTGCTGAGCTATTTATGATCCATTATTGCTAGCCCGATGCCAATTATAGCAGCAAATAACCTACAACGGTTTATTAGATTAGGGTTTTTGACCGTGTGCCATGAACTGCATTTCACCGTCTGCATGTACTAGAACACGCGTCACAGTAGCGTAATCAATATGAATTCTTAAGGTTTTTACATAGGGGATTTGTAATACATCCGCCAAAATTACCCGAATCGCCGTCGCATGGGTCAAAATCAGCACCCGCCCCCCTTGATAGGTAGCACGTAGCGCATCCCAATCATTACGCACCCGTTGTACAAAACGATCCATAGACTCCCCTTGGGGTGCACTAAAACGCAAAGGTTGCTGATACCAATATTGCAATAAATCAGGATCACGTTCCCAGATTTGCTCTGGAGTCAAACCCACCCAAGCTCCAAAATTTAATTCATCCAAACCTTCAGCGAGTGTCAATTCACAATCTAAACGTTGTGCTAAATAACGCGCAAAATCATAGCAGCGTCGACTCGGCGAGGTCACAATCGCATCCCATTGTTGATCTTGGGTCATATGATTTAATTGTTTCCAACCAATCGAGCCTAAGGGTTCCTCTTTAGACGAGCTAAATAAGCCAGTAGTAGCCACCTGTCCATGGCGCAAAAAATCAAATAGCGTCGTTCCCTGTTCGCTCACGTCCCACTCCTTACATCACTAGGCTCAACACCTAATAAAACACTAATAGGGATGGGTATGCTAAGCTATTTAATTCAAACACGCCAAAACTAAACACTACAGCGCTTGGTAATTGCACAACTGAAAAAGACTTTTCAACCACTTTGCTACTCTGATGTTTCTTAGGAATCAGCGCTGATATAAGGTATCACTCCACTGCAAGCTGATCGTAGTACGATTATTGCTCTTATCACTTAAGGTCTTATCACGGGTATAAGCTAGTACGGTACTTAAATGAGGTTTCATGCGCCATGTCACTTGTACAGTTTCACGTTTAGGGCTGCGACTCGTTAATAAATTAGCTTCTTGTGCAATAATCGCAGCGCCACTACCCGATACGGTATTTTTGACATCCATACGCTCAAAACGATAAGCAAATTGCAACTTTTTATAATCATAATAAGGGGTTATGGTATAGCTAGTATAATCATTACTATAATCTGCTTTACGGGTGGGGTCGAATAATTCACCCTTGCTACGCGATTGTACCACCTCATACTGCACACCCGTTTTAGAGCCTTTATTGCTAATCCGTCCTAGATCTGCCCATAGACCATTGAGTTTAGTTTTACCCGTAAAACGTATATCAACCGGAATGGTTCCGCCTCCCGAACCATGAGAATGACCGTGATCACCCGTATACCGATCATCACCACGCAATACTGCATGTGCCTGCATACTCCATGCGCCTAACTTCACATCCCATGCATCCCATTGGCGGTTAAACTGTACAAATATATCCTGTGCGCCTTCACCTTTAGTGGCAGGATAAAAATCACCGCGCCACGCCTCAACTCCGACCGTTAAACCTTTAATAGGCTGAGCTTGCACCCTAATGCCTTCATCCTGTACATGTCGTCCAAACAAGGTATCCGTCATTAAAGAGGCTTCGGTAAAACTGACCTCGGAATGATGGCTAAGGCTCGGCGCTAACGCGGTACTCATACGCCCGGCTTGGATTTGTAGCTGATTCGTGGGGCGAAAATTGATTTGTAGTTGCTCTAATTCGGCACTGAGGTCACTAAACTGAGCATCGTGAGTAGCAATGGCTGCTTGTATGTCCCATTTAGGGTTAAAAACGTATTTGCCCCACACGGAGGCATGATTGACATACTCACCTTTTTCAATCGGGGTAGCATGTCCACCCATTAAGGCCCCCGGAATGCGCCACAAACCATCCGTTTCAGCAGCATCTTTAGAGTTAGTGGTGAGATGCGCTGAAGCTCCGATACTCAACTTTGGGGTGCTAGTGTTTTGCATACCTTGACTATGATCTTCACCCTCATGCGCCCAAGCCAGACAAGGCAGACAAGGCAGAGCACATAACATTAGGCTCATTAAGCGTTGCATTAGTTGCTCCCCCAAGGATTGGCATAGCGCGGATTGGTAATGAAATCTTGATCGGTCAAGGTTGTTAAAAAGGCAACTAAGGCTTTAATTTCTGCCTCACTCAACCCCATCGGACGTACAAAGCTGCTTTTATAAGGATTAGCTCGCCCATCTCCGGCATAAGGACCCGAAGTAATATTGCGCCCCCCTGCATTATAATGCCGCACCACCTCCTCTAAGGTGGCAATGCTACCGTCGTGCATATAAGGCGCGGTCAAAGCAATATTGCGCAAAGTCGGTGGGCGAAACCGTCCCATGTCTTCTGGGCGTCCGGTAATTTCAAAAATACCCTCACCCCCCTCAGGATAAGCGCCCGTATTGCCGATGCTATACAAACCATTATTAAAAAAGGCGGTATCAGCAAATTGCTGCGAACTGTCATAGGAAGAGAGCGAAAAATTAAAACCATCATGACAATGGAAGCACTCAGTACGCTCATCAAAGAATAAATCACGCCCACGTTTAGCCTCTTCTGAAATGGCAAAGGCATTACCATTTTCAAAGCTATCAAAGGCGCTATTAAAACTACTCAAGCCCCGTACAAAGCTGGCTAAGGCTTTAATAATATTATCGAAATTAACCGAATCAGCTTGTGCGGGAAATGCGGCTGAGAACAGGGCGCTATAGCGTGGCTCATTTTTAAGACGTTGTAATACTTGTTCTTTATTACCGTCATTAATGCCTAGCTCAACTGGAAACTCACCAAATAAAGGTATCGCGGGTTGTTGCTCTAAAATCACTGTGGTGGGATTGCCCCAATTGACGGAGGCGTTATAAGCCGTATTGACTAAGGCTTGTGAGTGACGCGGGTGCATTTCTCCAGTAGACCCTAAGGGGCGTACTAGACCATCCGAAAAGGCTTTATCCTGATGATGACAAGAGGCACAAGCTTGTGTGCCATTACCGGATAAACGCTGGTCATAAAACAGGTGACGCCCTAGCTGAAACTTTTCCTCAGTCATAGGATTAGTAGCGGGTACTACAGGCAAAGGATATTTCGTGGGAATATCCCACTTAAAGGTTTGGTTATCACGGTTAGGGTCTTGGATAGTTGTACCACTACTACCCGCTCCGCCCCCACAACCTATCAAAAGACCTAACCCTATACCTATCACTAGCCGTGATAACTGAGTTTTAAGCACTTGCACGAGCATCACCTTTGCTAGTTTTTATTGATTACTGACACTAAATACTTGCTGGCTAGCCGCCGCACCCGCTTGTAAAGGATGTGCCATGCCTAGATTACTAAACATAGTGGGGCATTCTGGATCGGTTGTACCTGACATACAACCTACAGCACCGCCTGTTTCAAGGTTAATATTCACGCCTGCAATCAGTTTGCCGTAATCCAATACAATTTTGCTGGTGGTATTAGTAGTGCTATTCGCTGAAAAATCAGTAGTTAGGCTAATAGTTTTACGATTGGGTGCAGTACAACTGACTACCTGCCCTGTAGTGGGATCGCCGGTGCAACCCGTTGAGCCTAAGTGGAAATTAAAGGTTGATACCTGAGTCAAATCTGCCTTAGTCACCTTTTGGCTAGGATTTACATCAAGACGCATGAATTTATGTCCCGATTGCCACGACCACATGAGACCTGCGCGGTTATAGGGAGCGCGTGAAGTGCTAGCATTATGATGATTGGCGGCGGCAGGTACGCCCACAATAAATTCAATACCATTGACTCTAGATAAGTCCACTTTAGCGGAGCCTGCTATTGAGGTATTAATTGGCTTAGTAGCGCCTTGGCAAGCATCCGTTTTATCTTGGAAATCGAGGAGGGCGACACCGTATTGAGGGTCTTGGAAATTATTATCAGTGAGCGTCACATCAATCGTCTCACCTATATTCGTTTTTAATTTGACACCATGTACATAAAAAGCAAAGTCACTGACCTTACCACTATCACCCGTATTACCTAGCGTGGGTAAGGTAGCCGCGCAATTAACACTTACTCCATTAGCAACCGCTTGAAAGGGGATGGTGAGATTGACAGTAGGGGTATCGCCCGAACCACCCCCACCACCACAAGCACTTAAAGATAAAGCACTAGCTACTAATACCGCTAGAATAGGGACATTAAAATTGGACATGGATGCCTCCGCAACTTGACTAATAATTCATGCTTATAGCCTTAGCAAAGACCATGCCCAAGCTAACTTTAATTATTTCAAATAGTTAGAAATAAATTTAGTAATCGCTATCGTTTAAACCACACAGTTTTGTGTGATTACACACAACTACACTAGAGCTACTGTCCCACAACAGGTAGCACCTCACCGTCTCCTACAGCGCATCCCTTCATAGGTAGCGCCTCATTACTTAGGTTTTAATTTGGACTAAGCAGTACTGGTTGGAAATCTTAAAAGGCGGGTAGCCAAAACTTGGCTTTCTTGGCAATATCTCTTTAAGAGTGGAGAGAGTCATTAATTCGTTAGGAAGCTAAGATATGTCAGATCAACCGAGAAATTTAACGGGTTTAGATGCATTACAACGTTTAAAAGAAGGCAATGACCGTTTTGCCAGTAATGTGCGTAGTCTGGATGTGTTATTAAGCCATGCTCAGCGCGGCGAACTCGCTAAAGGTCAAAATCCTTTTGCCATTATATTAGGCTGCTCTGACTCACGCGTACCCGCTGAAATGGTATTTGATCAGGGGTTTGGTTCCTTATTTGTGATTCGGGTAGCGGGTAATATCGTAGCACCTTCGCAAATTGGTAGTATTGAATACGCTGCAACACGCTATAACACCCGCCTAGTCGTAGTCATGGGGCATACGAATTGCGGTGCGGTCAATGCCACTATTGAAGAATTGCGTAATAAACAACGCTCACCCTCCAGCAATCTCATGTCTATTGTGCAGCGTATTGCCCCCGCTGTTGCCACTTTAATGGATACTCCTCTCAATGACGACCCTGAAGCACTCATTAAACACGCAGTACGCGCCAATATTCGTACAGCCACCAGTCACTTAAGGCATGGATCGGCTATTCTAGAACATCTAATTGCTAATGAAGGCTTATTAGTAGTCAGTGCTGAATACTCATTGGAAACCGGAAAAGTAGATTTCTTTGATCTGGATCTTAATTTAGGCGAAAAAGTCGCTAATGTAGAACGTTTAATGTCCTGAGTGGATCAGGTTAAGTCCTAGGACTTAACCCTCTAGAAACTCATAACTCAACGCTGATAATATAAGAATAATTAATGAACCTAACATCAATTGAAAACTAATCAGTGCGAAAAAGGCTTTTTTATTTAAAATGGGGTCTGCTAGTTTTTTATATTCGTGCTTTAAAATAAAAGCGCCGCGCTTAGAGAAAAAAGGTGAATGCTGAGCAGGCGTAGTCGGAGTATTAATAGTTTGCCAAAGCTCAGAATAGTGTTTTTCTACATAACGATAAACTTGGTTAGCCGTTACTCTAGATAGCACTGCACTAAACACTAGAACCACAACGCTAATCATCACTAACCAAGCCAGCATGATTATTTCAACTTCTCAGCATAAGATACGGTATAGTCTTTGCCCTGTTTAAGCTTGTCATAATTACCAAAGACTTCTTGTAAATTACGCTTCATATAATCACGTAAGCCATTGATAGTCACTAGATAAATACGCCCACCGGGTTTCATAAAATGCAAGGCATCATAGAGCATAATGGTCATCATTTCTTTACCCACTTTAGCCGGAACATTAGATACGACCACATCAAATTTAGAATCGGCGGGTATGTGCTGAAAACCATTACTTAATATCGCTTTAGCATTAGTGATTTTATTGAGTTGGGCATTTTTATTGCTATACTCCACCGCCATAAAATCCTTATCGACCATTAAGACTTGCCCTTGAGGAGCCATTTTAGCCATGGCTAAACCAATCGGCCCATACCCACACCCTAAATCAAAACAATGGTCGCTCGGATTCACTTTTAAATACTTCAATAATAAATCCGTGCCGGAATCAATCTCACGCGGAGAAAAAATACCCCAAGTGCTTAAAAACTTGAGCGGATGACCACAGAGTTCGGCTTCAAAGCGAATATCTTGGCGAATTTCATTTAAATACTCTTTAGTGGTAGCCATTACTCAGATACTCGCTCTAATTGTTGGAAAATCGCATTAGCTTTAATACTTGCCTCATCAGCCGTCGCTGCTAGGGTACAATAATGTCCCATTTTACGTCCCTTACGCGCTGAAGCCTTGCCATATAAATGTAATTTAGTTTCAGGCTCATTAAAGACTTGTAGCCAATCGGGTTGACCACCTTCAGGCCATAAATCACCGAGTAAATTAATCATTACCACCGGAGACACTAAGCGCGTAGCACCAAAAGGTAAATCACACACCATTCTCACTTGCTGCTCAAATTGCGAAGTCACACATGCATCTAAGGTATAGTGCCCGCTATTATGAGTACGTGGTGCCATTTCATTTACGAGTAATTCACCTGACTTAGTGACAAAAAACTCTACAGCCATAACCCCGATAAAATTAAGTTGCGTAGCGATAGTGGTCGCTGCTTGTTTAGCTTGTTGCTCTAATTCGGCACTAATTCGTGCAGGTACAGTGGTTTGATGCAAAATACCCTTGCGATGCTCATTCTCCGCGACTGGAAAACAGTGCACTTCACCGTGTTGATTGCGCCCCAGTACTACTGAAATTTCCCGCTCTAACTCTACGCGTTGCTCTAACACACAATCGACTTGGTTTAATTGCTTAAATGCTGCTTCCGCCTCTGGTATAGAGTTAACCGTAATTTGTCCCTTACCGTCATAACCTAAACGTGCGGTTTTTAAAATAGCGGGAAATTGAATCTGTGTCTCTGCCTGTTGCAAGTCGGCTAGGGAACGCACTGGAATAAAAGGCACGGGAGATAACCCACAGGAACGCACAAAGGTTTTTTCCACAATCCGATCTTGAGCGACTTGTACTGCCTCGGCACTGGGATGTACAGGACAATAAGTACTTAATAGCTTTAGGGTTTGAGCGGGGATATTTTCAAACTCCGTGGTAATCACATCGCACGCTTGCCCTAAGTGCTGCAAAGCTTGAGCATCATCATAGGCGGCTTGAATATGTTGATCGGCTAATTGTCCGGCTGGGCTTTGTGGATCAGGCTCTAGCACTATAACGCGATAGCCGAGAGTACGAGCAGCAATAGTAAACATACGGCCCAATTGACCGCCACCAAGCATACCAATGGTTGCACCGGGTTGGAGCATGTCTTAAACCTTTAAATTACTTAAGCAGAAGGGGGAAGGGTCATATTTAACGCCACTTGGCGCTGTGCCTCACGAAAGGCTTGGAGCTTTTGCGCTAATTCTGCATCGTGATTAGCTAATAATGCCACGGCAAATAGTCCAGCATTCGCTGCGCCCGCTTCACCAATAGCAAAGGTCGCAACAGGAATACCCTTAGGCATTTGTACAATCGAGTAGAGCGAATCCACCCCTTGCAGATGTTTAGTAGGGACTGGTACTCCTAATACTGGAACCGTCGTTTTGGAAGCCAACATGCCCGGCAAATGAGCCGCGCCCCCCGCGCCAGCAATAATACATTGCAAACCACGCTCGGCGGCGGAGCTGGCGTATTCAAACAGCAAATCGGGGGTACGATGGGCAGACACGACACGATATTCATGAGGTACACCAAAGGCCTCTAGTTGCTCCACAGCTTTGGACATAATGTTCCAGTCGCTGTTGCTCCCCATAACGACTCCAACTAACGGTTGCATGGCGGCAATTATCCTTGTTAAGCGTAAAAATCTGATATTATACCCTGATCTTGTGCGACGCACTATTTAACTAGGTATTATTCCACTATGTCAGCTGTTGTGTTTGAAACCCATTTAAATCATTTAGAACTGCTTGCACGCGGCAAAGTACGCGATATTTACGCCATCGATGCACAAAATATGCTGATTGTAACCACTGACCGCTTATCTGCCTTTGACGTAGTGTTGCCTACCCCGATTCCCCGTAAAGGAATAATTCTGACTCAAGTGGCCAACTTTTGGTTTGACTACTTAAAAGAGGTGATCCCGAATCATTTTAGTGGTCTCACTTTAGAAGATTTACCTTTAAGTGCTGAAGAACGTGAAATGCTTGAGGGGCGTAGTATGTTAGTTAAGCGTCTTAAGCCCTTGCCCGTTGAAGCGATAGTAAGGGGCTATTTGATTGGTTCGGGGTGGAAAGATTATCAAGCCACGGGACAAGTGTGTGGTATTGATCTACCTCAAGGGTTGCAATTAGCACAACAACTTCCCGAACCGATTTTTACTCCTTCGACTAAGGCAGAGGTAGGGGATCACGATATTAATATTAGCTTCGCACAAATGCAGCAGCAGATTGGTGTAGAATTAGCCAAGCAAGTTCGTGCGGTGAGTTTGCAACTTTATCAGCAAGCTGCTGACTATGCTTTAAAGCGCGGTATCATTATCGCCGATACTAAATTTGAATTTGGTCTAGATGAGGCGGGCAATCTAGTATTAATCGATGAAATTCTCACACCAGACTCATCACGTTTCTGGCCCGTCGATCAATATCAGGTAGGAATCAGCCCTCCCTCGTTTGACAAACAATATGTGCGTGATTATTTAGAAACGCTCACTTGGGGGAAAACAGCGCCGGGACCTGAATTACCTGCGGAAGTCGCTCAAAAGACCGCCGAGAAATATCAGGAAGTCGCTGAGCGTTTAATGCACTCATAATAATTAATAGTTCTAAGGAATCAGTATGCGCGTCCTAGTCACTGGAGCGGCGGGCTTTATCGGTATGCATGTCACTTTAGCGCTATTAAAGCGTGGTGATAGGGTAGTGGGTTTAGATAATTTAAATGCTTACTATGATGTAACCCTGAAAGAAGCACGCTTACAAGTCATTGCGGCACAAGATGCTGATCAGCAATTTCAATGGATTCGATTAGATTTAGCGGATCGCAATGGAATGGCTGAATTATTTAAGCAGCATCACTTTGATGCAGTAGTGCATTTGGCAGCTCAAGCCGGTGTGCGCTATTCACTAGATAATCCACTGGCTTATATTGATAGCAATATTACCGGATTTGCTCATGTACTAGAGGGTTGTCGGCATAGTGGCGTGAAGCATTTAGTTTATGCGTCCTCTAGTTCGGTGTATGGACTCAATGAAAGCATGCCCTTCTCTGTGCATGATAATGTGGATCACCCTATCTCGCTCTACGCTGCTTCTAAAAAATCCAATGAACTGATGGCACATAGTTATGCTCATTTATTCGGTTTGCCTACCACCGGATTACGCTTTTTTACCGTATATGGCCCTTGGGGACGACCCGATATGTCACCGTTTAAATTTACTAAAGCGATTTTAGCCGGACAGCCGATTGATGTTTATAACTATGGTAAGCATAGACGTGATTTTACTTATATCGATGATATTGTAGAGGGTGTTATCCGTACTTTAGATCATCCAGCGCAGTCTAATCTAAATTGGCAAGGTATAAATCCAGACCCCAGTAGTAGCCGCGCACCGTGGAGAGTCTATAATATAGGTAATCAACAACCTGTAGAGCTAATGGATTATATTGGCGCGATTGAAACCCAATTAGGACGTAAAGCGACTCTTAATTTATTACCCCTACAACACGGTGATGTACCCGATACTTATGCCGATGTTGAGGCATTAGTAGCAGAGGTGGGTTATAGACCCGCAACGAATTTACAAACCGGTATTGCTCGCTTTATTGAGTGGTATCGACATTACTATCAAGTATAACCCCTACTTGTTGTTGAGGTTTGCATTATGCAGAGCTTGAATCAGAGAACTTGGGTGGGTCGATTATTAGACCGAATACCCGATTATTTAACCCTAACCCTCATTGTGGTGTGTGGTTCATTATTAGCCCGTTTAACTTGGTTAACGTTTCCGGCCGATCCTGATTTAGTGGCTCGTAATCAAGCTCAACAGGAGCTAGTCAGCACCGTGAATCCGGTACAAGTCCTACCTGCTAAGGCTTCTCAAGTGAATGAGGGTGATGAAATTGCCCGCTATAATCTTTTTGGTCAAGTACAAGTTGCCGCTTTAAAAACCCCTGAAGTACCCGTCGCTGCTCCTACTGCCCCTGCACCCGTAGTCAAACCGCGTGAGCCTATTGAGTTAGTCGGTGTATATGCCCTACCCGGCAAGGAAGGTTTAGCGATCTTACGGATTCGTGGACAACAAAAAGTATTTAAGATCGATGAACCCTTAGTCATTCGGATTAATAACAAAGATGAAACCATTGGTGCCGTATTACGTAGTGTAACGGAAAAAACTGCCGTTTTAGATTGGGGTGCTCCTCCTAAACAGACCCTTGAGCTAGTGTCTAAAACTAATAATAGCAATGGTATGGGTATGATGCCCGCGAGTGAGCCTATGTTCATACCAGAACAAGATCCTATGTTAAATCAAGACCCGTTACTGAATCAGGATCCTATGCTCAATGATCCTAATCTCATGTCTCAACCCATTCCCGACCCTATTGATATGCCGCAACCCGATGCGCCTAAGCAGGGTGATATTATCCCGCCCTCGCCAGAAAATCTTACACCAGAACCCCAGCCTTTGAGTTTAGGGCAATTTAGAGAACAAGCTTTAGCCGACAATAGTCGGCTTTTAGATCTAATGCTTGCCTCACCCGCTAGAGTAGATGGAAAAATGCAAGGTTTTCGGGTCAATCCGGGCAAAAATATGCAACTTTTTCAAGCAACAGGGTTAATGGCAGGTGATATTGTGACTGAAATTAATGGCATACCTTTAAATGATATGCCAAGTGGTATCAAAGCGTTGAATAGCATTAAACAGGCCTCCGCTGTCAACCTGAAGATCATGCGTGCAGGAGCCGTAGTTACCGTTGAACGTAGTTTTTAGTAATCTCCATACAAATTATTCATCACTTTGTTCCACTTTAGATTAAAATTTATAATGTATAGATTAGTGACAAAAGGTGAGGGATGGATCTCGAAAAAATCAACAATTACTGTAAGCAATTCTGTGACTTAACTCCAGAGAAAGAACAGTTAATTAAAACCATTGGCTCTGACTTATTGCCCTACTTACCCGCTATTACGGAAGCCTTTTATGCTCATTTATTAGCAATAGATGAGGCGCAGCTATTCGTTGAGGGTCGGGTAGAAGCACTTAAGAAAACACACTTAGAGTGGCTAACCAGTTTATTTACTAAAAACTTGGATGATGAATTTGCCGCACACCTTTACCACATTGGAGAGGTACATGTGCGTGTCAAATTACCCGCCGACTTCATGACAGGCGCTATCACTTATCTGCAACAAAAAATTATTCATGTTGCAGTGTATCTGTATGGTAATGACCCCGTTAAACTACTAAATGTATCTCAAGCATTAAATAGTTTACTAGGCTACAACTTACAAGTGATGCAGCTATCCTATCAGCAATCCATGATTACGGCCGAGCTATCACGCTTTTTAAATGTGACAGGCATCAGCCAAAAACTGTTTTCCAATATGGTCGCCGCTTACAATAAAAAGCCCAAACCTTAAGGGTTATTTTTACGTTGAGCATCAGTGACCGCTGGAATCTGAATTAAGCGCTCTAAGACCTCCGCCAACTGTGATACATCATCGATTTGCACGGTCAAATCCATAATAACTAAATCATCTGGAGGAGGTGCAGGGCGGGAATTAAGGCTTAGGACGACAATATGTGCTCTAAATAACGCATTGGTAATATCACGCAATAAACCATGCTCGTTATAGCCAGACACTACAATATCAGCCACATAGACACTGGCAGCTCCTCTCCAGCTCACCTCAATTAAGCGTGCCTGTTGCTCGGTACTTAAGCTAGTAATATTAGCGCAATGGGTACGATGTACCGTAATGCCCTTGCCTTGAGTAATAAACCCAATAATAGGATCACCATACACAGGCTTACAGCAACGCGCTATTTGAGTGAACAGATCTTTGACCCCCGCCACCTCAATACCACCGGGGACTTTGACACTATCTCTAGGAGGACGAACCTTACGCAGCTTAATTTCTTTTTCTGGCGAGCGTAACAAATGCTCTACTAATTGCTGGGTACTGATCTCCCCGCGTCCCAACGCAATCAGAAAATCACGCTCACTTTGCCGCCCAAAATTACGATACAAATCTACTGCTTTAGTCTGTGGCAAATTCAAAATATGTTTTTCGTGCTCTAAAATTTCTATCCCATTAGTGCGATTTTTTTCATGATCCTGTTGGCGAAACCAATGATTGATTTTTTGGCGAGTGCGGGCTGAACGGGCATAGCCTAAAGACGCATTCGTCCAATTCATTTTAGGACGCGCTTCTTTACCGGTTAGGATTTCGACTTGTTGCCCCGTTTGTAATTCATAATTGAGCGGCACTATATCGCCATTCACCTTAGCCCCTAAACACCTATGCCCAATGTCAGTATGAATGGCATAGGCAAAATCCAATGGAGTAGAACCTTTAGATAACTCAATCACTTTACTCTTAGGGGTCATGACAAAAATGCTATTGGAGTAAACCTGATTATGGAAATCCTCTAATAAATACTCATCATCACCGCGATTACGCTCTAATAACTCTTGCAGTGAGTGACGCAAATCATCCATCACTTGATGTTGCTTATTTTTGCCACCCTCTTTGTAATTCCAATGCGAGGCTACCCCTGACTCGGCAAATTTATGCATATCATAGGTACGAATCTGAATTTCAATATAGTGATCGTTAGGACCTAGTACGACTGTATGTATAGACTGATAGCCATTGGATTTACGATTACTAATATAATCGTCGTACTCGCTTTCTAAGTAGTTCCAAGTGTCATGAATAAGGGAAACCACCTTATAACAAGTATCATCGGTATCCACCATAATCCGAATCGCTCTAAGATCAAATAGTTGATCCATATCGATTTTTTTACGCGTCATCTTACGCCAAATACTGTAAATATGTTTGGGACGACCATAAACAGTAGCTTCGATATGATGCTCATGTAGGAGTGCCTGAACTTGCTGAATCACACCCTCAATATAACGTTCGCGCTCTACCCGTCTAAAGGCTAGTGCTTTGGCAATACGCTTATAAATATCGGGCTGTTGAAAACGAAACGCGAGATCTTCTAACTCCCATTTAATCTGGCTGATACCTAAACGACTGGCTAAGGGAGCATAGACCTCCAAGGTTTGGCGGGCTGCACTCATTTGCAACTCGCGCTCGGAGCACTGGGCTAAAAGACGTAAATATTGCAGTTGCCATGCTAATTTAATTAGTACCACACGTAGATCCTTAACTATGGCTAGAATCATACGCCGTAATTGTTCACCATTACTGTGCGGGGCATATTTGGCTTTAGACTTAGGTGCTGGCTCTGGTTCGGGCTTGGCTAATTCAGTAAGGCTAGTAAAATGCTGGAGGGTACGAATATTGTCCACCATAATGGCAATCTGTACTCCAAATTGCTCATTAACGTCCTGACGTTTTAGAAAATTAAAATGACTATCGGCACATAAGGCAGCGATGAGGGTGGACTGATCAACATCTAAATGGCGTAAGATTTCAGCCATTTCTAAGCCACTAGGCTCAAGAGGGTTACTAAGATCAATGGGTTTACTTAAAAGCTGCTCGACTACATGACGAATTCGCTGCCTATCTTGTTCACGGTCGGAAATCCAAAATAACTGTACCCATGAATCCAGAGTATGCGCATTAGGATCAGTCAGCCGACTGTGCTGCATAGTAAACCCTCCCAGATAAAAATAATGCCAAAAGATCGTCTCGCCCTTTGCTCTTATTGTGATTAAAACAGTTAAGGCGCGTGGTTATAAATTTATAATGTTTTGAGTGCTGATACCAATTCAGCAAAATGTTGTATGGTGATGTCAGGTCGAATAGACGAGTGCGCCACCGAGCGAGCAGGTTGCAACCAAATGGTACGCATTCCAACCGATAGTGCCCCAGCAATATCATTCTTTAGATCATCTCCTACATAGACCACTTGATCAGCAGGTAGTTGGGCGCTTTGCAACGCATGCTGGAAAATCGCTGGATGAGGCTTAGCAACTCCCACACTACTAGCACTGTGTACAAAAGCAAAGAACGTGCCTATGCCCAGATAATGTACATCTGCATTCCCATTACTAATCACTCCTAACTGATAATCTTGAGCTAAGCACTCTAAAGTACTCAATACCCCCTCAAACCATTGCACTTGATGGCGTGCCAACCAAAATACCATGAAAGCGGGATCGACTAAGGCCCGCGAATAACCCGCTTCGTCCGCCAAATGCGCTAGCCAGTACTTGCGTAAAATGGTGAGATTATAGTGCAATTCTGGATAGTGGCTCATGAAATTAATGCGGTGCTGAATCAAGTCTGCCAATGTATAGCGCTCGGTAATACGTGCGTAATGCGCACTAAGCCAGTTATATGTTGCCACCTCAGCATTACGAATTAATGACTCACCCTCCCATAAGGTGTCATCCAGATCAAATATCACACATTGAATTGGCATACCCTGCCCTTGAGATTAGTTTACGGACTAGGTACTAGCATACTACTCTTAGTACTAATCGAGTATGAAGGTTGATGATTAAAAAGGTTAATAATGAAACTGCTCAGATTATTGCTAGTCCTCAGTCTATTCTGGAGTATTGAGGCAAGTGCCAAAACCATTGTATTGATTCATGGTTTTCAAGCTAAAGGCATGGACTGGCGCACCAATAGGGTGACGCAAGGTCTCCAAGCGACTGGATGGGTGGATGGAGGACACTGGCAGCCCACTCCACGCGGCTTATGGAATCCAATAGACCTCCCCCAACGTCCTAAGAATATTTTTTATACTATTGACCTCCCCTCTACTGCATTGATTGAGGTACAAGCACAATGGCTAGATAAATACTTAGCCACGATTTATCAACTACGTGGCGAGCCTTTAGAGCTGGTAGGTCATTCCGCCGGAGGGGTGGTAACGCGCTATTGGTTATTAGCCAAGCGCCCGATTCCGATTAATAGCTTAATCACTATTGCCAGCCCCCACGTAGGAACTCCGGTATCGAATCTGATTGCTGAAGTAATGGATAGTCCTTGGGGGCGTATGGCTGATGACTTAGGGCTAAGACCCTTATATCAAGCATCTAGTACGTTATTACAACAGTTAAAAGAGGAGCATCCGGGCAATTTCATGTACTGGCTAAATCATCAGACTCATCCTAATCTGCGCTATATTTCCATAGTTCGTGATAATCAACGTGCTAGTCAATTTGACTTCATCGTGCCGTTTTTTAGTCAAAATATGAACAATGTCTATGCTTTACACGGCAAGTCTGAAGTTTGGGCAAGTAAGGGGAATCACTTTCTACAACGCAATGATGGTTTTGTGATAAATCAAGTGCTCAATGCGCGGTTCTAGGCACGATATTATTTCATGCCTATCTAGCCGAGCTTAAAAGGCTTGCTATAATCCGCCTTTACTAAAACAAATAACTTTAGGGGTGCAAAAGCATGTTCAAAGAATGGCCGGTGGCAGTGATTATAGCGGTAGTATTAGCCTTTGCCTTTTTGTTTTGGTTAGTGGAGTTCAAAGGCATTGTGCCGTCTGAGGTAGGCTTTGGCAATGCCAAAGTTAAATTCACTGAAACCCAAGTAAAAGAAGCTGAGCCTGTAAGCGCTGAGAGTGCTAGCACTAATGAAACCGTCAAGCCTAATCTACCCGCTGCACAAAATGCTCTGAGTAAACCTGAAGCCGCACCACAACCAGAGACCACAACTGCCAATAATGCTTCCAAGCCAGCGGGATTAACTGCACGCCAAGCCATGACTAAATACTTTCAATATCTACAAGATGGTCAGTATGCGGCGGCTTATAGCCTATTTAAAGCACAAGAAAATGGCACTAAGCAGTCCTTTGAAGAGTTTGAAGCCTTTTGGAAAGCGCTCCCCACGTTTAAATGGACGGTGACTAAAGACTATGAAAGCGGTAATTTTGCTTGGGTAGATTTAACACTTAATCATGCTAATGCCCCTAAACCGCAAACTTGGAAATACTCCTTCAAACGTAATACGCAAATCCCTGAACTCAAACCCTTTGGCTATTGGGGTGTGAGTAATATTGAGGCGCATTAAGTGACACTCTTAGCCGCATAGTGTTAAGATACTGTCACAGGGTCGGCCCATTATCATGTGATATAATAATTATTAAGCCAGCAGTTGATTAGCACTATGGATACTACTTTTGCCTCTCCTTCACCATTACAATCACCCTTAATTAAAACCTTGCCTGTTGCGATTGCAGCCCATGCTTTGGTGTTATTTGGTGTGACTTTTGTGCCAGAGTATATGCCTAAGGTACGCTCTGCCCCTACTCTTGATATTACGCTGGTGCAAACTCATAGCGAGCAAGCACCTGATCAAGTCAAATTTCTAGCTCAAGCTAATCAAGAAGCCAGCGGGCAAAGTGATCAAGAAAATCGCCCCAAAAGCCCTTTAGCCGCGCTGCAAGTGGAGCCTACGGAAGGAACTGCTCCCCTCCAATCGACGGCTAGCGCTCCCGATGTGTTTCCTAAATTACAACCGCAAATTCTCACGACCAAAGGGGAAACCTATGAGCATGTGGATAAATCCCCCGAATTACAGGAAGAAGAACTAGAAAAGCCCATTGATGAAGAACGAGCGGATCAAACGGCTGAAATAGCCCAACTACTCGCTGAAATGGATGAGGAAGAAGCACGCTATGCGCGGCGTCCACGAGTACATTTCATTGATGCGGTGAGTGCTAAAAGTGCGGTTGAGGCACAATATATTGATGAATGGGTTCAAAAAATTGAACGCATTGGGAATATTAATTTCCCTGAAGAGGCAATCAGGCGCAATTTAAGCGGTAAATTAATCTTAAATACCACTTTAGATCACAGCGGACATGTAGTCAGCGTCCATGTTGATGTATCATCAGGGTTTGATGTACTCGATAAAGCGGCGATGCGTATCGTGGAGTTAGCAGCCCCCTATCCTCCCCTCCCACAGCCAATTCGAGAAAAATGGGATCAACTCAATATTACTCGCACTTGGTTATTTAAAAGCGGCACGATCAATACTGAATAATATGGACTCAACACTTAGTTTGCGTAATCAGTTACTTATTGCTATGCCTGCGATGCGTGATCCGCATTTCACGCACACAGTTACTTTAGTCTGCCAACACGATGAGGATGGCGCGTTTGGTTTAACAATTAATCGTCCGACGGACTTAAAACTCAGCGCTCTAATGAAACAATTAGGCATTGAACTAGACGATGAGCATTTACGTAAACAAGCAGTACTGACGGGCGGTCCCGTTCAGGCAGAACAAGGTTTTGTCCTGCATGACTCCCATTACCCTTGGGAAAGTACCATGCGTGTCGCTGATGATTTATTTATTACCTCCTCCAAAGATATTTTGGTCGATATAGCCAAAGGTCAAGGTCCTGATCATTTCCTATTAGTCTTAGGCTGCTCCGGTTGGGAAGCGGGTCAATTAGAACAAGAAATTAAGGAAAATGTGTGGCTTACTTGCCCTGCCACACCAGATTTACTGTTTACTATGCCTTATCCCCATCGCTGGCGCGGTGCAGCCGCTACTTTAGGAGTGGATGTAAATTTATTGGGCGTTGCCGCAGGTCATGCATGATTACTGTATTAGGCTTTGACTACGGTAAAAACCGTACAGGTGTCGCGGTAGCGAATACCCTAACCGGATTAGCCACTCCTTTAGACATACTCTATGCGCAAAAAGGGGAACCGGATTGGCTAGGCATTCAAAACCATATCAGCACTTGGAAACCTAGTATTTTAGTGGTGGGTATGCCACAAAAATTAGACGGTTCGGATAGCGCGATGAAAGAGGCTATTCTATTATTTGCTAAGCAATTAGAGCGTAAAACACAACTACCTGTGCACCTCACGAATGAGCAACTTACCTCACAAGAAGCTAATCAACGTCTGATTTCAGCGCGACAAGCCGGACGCAAACGTAAAATTCGCAAAGAAGAAATTGATCAATTAGCCGCTGCTATTATTTTAGAGAACTGGATGCTGGAGACTTCCTATGGTCAAAACGTATGATCTACAAGCCCTATTAGCGCAACTCGAACAACAATTACGCGCTTATATCCAAGAGTATCAACTAGAAAATCCAGTACTCGTCGGTATCCATACTTCTGGGGTGTGGTTGGCTCAAGAGTTATATCAGCGTTTAGGATTACCGGAAGAGCCGGGGCAATTAGATGTGAGTTTTTACCGCGATGATTTGCAGCGCTCTGGTCTACCTAAAATTAAACAGCCTTCACGTATGCCCATTCAGATCGATGATCGTCATGTCTTATTAGTCGATGATATTCTGTATAGCGGCCGCACAGTGCGTGCGGCCATGAATGAGCTTTTTGATTATGGGCGACCTAAGACCATTACTTTAGTGGTATTAGTTTCACGCGGCGGGCGGGAATTACCGATTGAAGCGCAAATATGTGCCCTACACGAGGAACCCGGACCCGATAAAGTTTACGTGATTGAAGGCCCCGAACCTTTAAGTATGACTTTAGAGCCGCGCTAGTTTTAAGCTAAATCAGGAAAAACTCGTCTTTAGGCATTTATTAAGTATTTATCGCAAAGCAGCAAAAGAGTAACATGGCGCGAATTTAACTAGACTGCCTTGACTCCTGATGTATAAGCATCTTACTCCCGGTGCACTACCGTCCTCCATGCAGCTATCCTCGGATGGCCGCTTACGTCACTTTTTAACGATTGAGGGATTACCTCCGCTCCTGTTGGAGGAAATTCTGGATCGAGCCGAGCAATTCTTATCTTTACCCGAAAAGCAGCAGAAAAAAGCGCCGCTACTGCGGGGTAAAACGGTCATGAATCTGTTCTTTGAAAACTCAACGCGCACGCGGGTGACGTTTGAAATTGCTGCTCAACGTTTAGGTGCGGATGTAACCAGCTTAGATATTCGCACTTCCTCAGCCTCCAAAGGTGAAACTTTACTCGATACTATTCGCAATCTTGAGGCGATGAGTGCTGATATGTTTGTGGTACGCCATGAACACGCGGGGGCTGCTCATTTTATAGCGCGTTATGCTGCTCCTCATGTGAGTGTATTAAATGCCGGTGATGGTCGACATGCACATCCCACTCAAGCGATGTTAGATATGTTTACCATCCGCAAGCATAAGGGCGAATTTCCGCCTTTAAAAGTGGCGATTGTGGGTGACATTCTGCACTCGCGGGTAGCCCGCTCTAATATACATGCCTTAAATACCTTGAGCACGGGTGAAGTGCGCGTGATTGCCCCCAAAACCTTATTACCTGTAGATGCAGAGAAATTAGGCGTAAAAGTCTATACCGATATGGATGAAGGTTTACGCGATGTGGATGTAGTCATTATGTTACGCCTCCAGCGTGAACGTATGGGCAGTGCTTTGCTCCCGTCTGAGCGCGAATTCTTTAAGCTGTATGGTCTGACCGAAAAACGCTTAGAACTGACCCGACCTGATGCGATTGTGATGCACCCGGGTCCGATTAATCGTGGGGTAGAAATTGATAGTCGTGTCGCCGATGGTCCACGCTCAGTGATCCTGCAACAAGTGACTAACGGAATTGCGGTACGTATGGCAGTGATGGCGATGATTATGGGTTCAGGAGGTATGGCATGAAAACTGTGATTCATAATGCACGTCTAGTAGGCTGTAGTGCTGAAGCTCCCTGTCAAGCTCGTAGCTTGGGTATAGCTGAGGGTAAAATTGCCTTTATAGGTACTGAGCCGGAGGGATTTAATGCTGAGCGCTATATAGATGCTCAAGATAATATTCTCATGCCCGGCTGTGTGGATTTAGCCGCGTGGTTACGTGAGCCGGGATTAGATCATAAAGCTACTTTAGCAAGTGAAACCTATGCCGCGCTGGCTAGTGGTATTACTACGCTCACCTATCAACCCGAACCTGCTGCTATGGTGGGTAACTCAGCTCAATTTAATCTGATTCAAGACATTAACCGCCAATTAGGTTATGCCCATATTCGCGTACTCGGTAATCTCACTCAAGATTTACAGGGTGAGCGCTTGAGTAATATGGGTGGATTAAAACGTGCGGGCTGTGTGGGCGTCACTAATGGCTGGCAACCTTTGCAAAGTTTACGGGTACAACGCTTAGCAATGGAGTATGCCAGTACGCATAATATCACCGTATTTATCTATCCTTTGGAGCTAGCCCTAGCGGCAGGCGGTTTAGTACATGAAGGAGCTATAGCCAGTCGTTTAGGCTTTGCAGCTATTCCGTCTGCGGCTGAAACGGTTGCCGTAGCTCAGACCTTGGCATTGATTGAAATGACCGGAACACGCGTACATTTTTGCCGTCTATCCACTGAAGGCAGTGTACGCCTGATTCGCCAAGCCAAAGCACAAGCTTTACCTGTCACTGCCGATGTCGCAGCTCATCAATTATTTCTAACTGAAATGGATATAGCGGATTTTAACCCGCTTTGCCATGTGCGCCCCCCCTTACGCTCAGAGCGTGATCGTGAAGCACTGATTGCCGGCTTAGTAGACAATACCATCGATGCGATTTGCTCGGATCATCAACCGCATGAAATTGACGCTAAACTCGCCCCCTTCCAACAAACTGAGCCGGGTATTTCAGCTTTAGAAACCTTATTACCTCTCACATTGCGTCTAGTGGAACAAGGTGATTTATCTTTAGCACAAGCCATTGCTAAAGTGACCTCAGCCCCGGCTGCGATTATTCAAGACCCCGCCGGCACATTACAACTAGGCGCTCCTGCCGATGTAGTGCTGCTGGATCCAGATTATTTCTGGACTTTAGAGCTAGACTCAATGCTCAGCCAAGGCAAAAATACGCCTTTTGCAGGTTGGAGCTTTAACGGCAAAGTCACCCAAGCGTGGCTAGCGGGACGCCATATTTATCGGATGGAATAGAATTTAGAATAATGTTTGAAGTAGCCCTTTATGAGCCGGAAATCCCCCCTAATACCGGCAATATTATGCGTTTATGTGCTAATACGGGGTGTGTACTGCACCTCATTCACCCGCTAGGTTTTCAATTAGATGAGAAACGCTTGCGTCGTGCAGGTATGGATTATCGTGATTTAGCCGTAGTACAAGAGCATGAAAGCTTTGCTGCTTTTGCTCAGTATGCTGCTAATAAACGCTTATTTGCTCTCACTACTAAGGCGCAACAAGCCTATACAGAAGTAGTATTCAAGCCCAATGATATTTTTCTTTTTGGACCGGAAACACGCGGCTTACCTGAGCCATTATTGACTGTATTAGGAGATCATTGCTTACGCTTACCCATGCTGCCTGAAAGTCGTAGTTTAAATCTATCCAATACCGCCGCGATTGTGGTATATGAAGCTTTACGCCAACAACAGTTCCAAGGTTTAAGTTAATGCGATTGGTGCGCCATCTCACTGATTTTAAAGCTACACGCCCCAGTGCTGCGACGATTGGTAATTTTGATGGCGTACATCTTGGGCATCAGCAAGTGATTGAGCATGTCATACATCAAGCACAAGTACTCAAACTGCATTCAACCGTTATTAGTTTTGAGCCATTGCCTGCTGAGTATTTTCGCAAACCGCCGCCGAGTCGTATTTACCCACTACGCGATAAAGTACGCTGTTTAAGGCGTGAGCAGTTCGAGTATTTTGTCTGTTTACGCTTTAATCACGCACTGGCTACTATGCCAGCAGAGCTTTTTGTTGAGCGCATACTGATTCAAACTTTACAAGTTAAATATTTAGTTGTTGGTGATGATTTTCGTTTTGGGGCTGGACGTAAAGGTGATTACCCCTTATTACAAAACTTAGGTCAACACTACGGTATGCAGGTGGTCGATACACCTACCCTATTGACCGGACAACAGCGTATTAGTAGCTCCTTAATTCGAGAACATTTAGCTCAAGCGGAGTTAAACAAAGCTAATGCGCTACTCGGTCAACCTTACCAACTATCCGGCAAAGTCTCTGGTGGCAAACGCTTAGGACGCACCATAGGCTTTCCGACTTTGAATTTAGCTATGCCTGATAATCTTGCCCTACGTCACGGCGTGTATGTGGTTAGGATTCATGGCTTAGGTCATCAAGCGCATTATGGTGTAGCTAATTTAGGTAAGCGCCCCACAGTAGGAGGTCTAGGATTACGCTTTGAGGTGCATGTATTTAATTTTAGTCAGATGGTGTATGGGCAATTGATTCACGTGGAACCTTTACATTTTCTACGTGACGAACAGAAATTTGCCTCGATTGATGCACTCAAAGCGCAAATTCAACAAGATAGCCAAACTGCAAGAGCATTTTTGCAAGCGCAGCAACTTGTGTACTAAGTCACTACACCTGCTTATCGCTTGAAATCTATCCCTAAATAATTAGGCTTTGTGATAGCTATATACGCGCTCTACTTCATTTTTCGAGCCTAAGATCACTGGAACCCGTTGATGAAGCGAATGAGGTTTCATATCTAAAATACGCTCATAGCCTGTCACCGACATACCACCTGCTTGCTCAATAATCATGCTCATAGGGTTAGCTTCATATAGCAGGCGTAACTTACCTTCCTTACCTGATTTCTGCATTTTAGAGTCGAGTGGATACATAAAAATACCACCACGCGTCAGAATACGGTGTACCTCTGCTACCATTGAAGCCACCCAACGCATATTAAAATCAACCCCGCGCACGCCCTCTTTACCCGCAACACATTCAGCTATATAGCGTTGTACTGGAGCTTCCCAGAAACGTTGATTGGACATATTAATGGCAAATTCGCGCGTATCTGCTGGAATCTGTACATTTTCACGCGTAAGAATAAAGGAGCCTGAATCACGGTCCAGAGTAAACATGGTGACGCCATGTCCAGTGGTCAATACTAAAATAGTAGCTGGTCCATACAAACAATAGCCTGCGGCTACTTGTTGAGTACCCTCTTTACAGAAATCTTCGGCGGTAGGATTCAGAATACCTTCTGGAGCATGCAAAATAGAGAAAATCGTCCCTACGGATACATTGACATCCATATTGGATGAGCCATCGAGAGGGTCAAAGGTTACTAAATAATTACCACGTACTCTATCTTCAGGTAGGTTATAGACTTCATCCATTTCTTCAGAAGCTAAAGCCGCAACATGACCATTATTTTGTAGGGCCTCAATGAATACCTCATTGGTAATCACGTCCATTTTCTTTTGCTCTTCGCCTTGCACATTGGCTGAGCCTGCTGAACCTAAAATACCAATCAAATCGCCTTTACGCGTGAGACTAGAGATTTTTTTACACGCTACCGAAATATCGTTTAATAACGCGGTAAACTCTCCACTGGCTTGGGCGGTTTTGCGTTGTTCTTCAATGATGTATTGAGTGAGTGTAATACCTATTTTATACATAGCAATCTTCCAAAAAAGGGCGTTAAACGGTGAGATTGCGCTATACCATACGATAATTGGTTGTATCGAGCTAGCTAGCCAGTAATAATAGACGCCAAGGTATTAAGATATAGCTGAAAAAAAACGGGTCGCACCTAAATGCAGACCCGCTAGACTTGCGAGGGAGTATTATAATTTTCTTTATAACTAGTTTGAGTGTGTAGTGTCAGTTTAAAGTCGGCGACAAATGCCGCCTATCGAATTGAGCCATTCAACTAGCCATGATTAACTAAACTAATTAATTAACCCCATTCGATGACTATAGGTCGTGTCTACATTTAGCTTGGTTCAAGCCCATCGTAAATTTTTTGCAAAAATTTGCATCTATCAGCTAAGTCGACGAGTTGGGGTAGGTAAGAGCAGTGTTAAAGCCCTATTTGTGTAAGATGCGCCACTAGAATGGGGGCAATGGGTCTGTGGTGTAATGATGATAATGCTACCGAGACATTTCTTAAAAATGTTTAAAAATGGTATCGAAATATTCAAACCTATCGATAGTTTGAGGCGACATATCTTATGACTGGTTTCTCAAAATATGGGGCGGAAGTTACGGAAGTAACCAAACCGACAGATGACGATATACTGCTAGCTCAGGTCGCTTTAGGCGATCGAGATGCTTTTAGTAAGCTATATCTTAAGTATCAACCCCGATTAGTCAGTTATTGTGCTCGATTATTAAACGATGATTTAGCACAAGCGGCTGATATTGTGGATGAAGCCATGTTTGATGTTTGGCGCTCCGCTGGCAGATTTGAAGGTAAATCGAAACCCTCTACTTGGATTTATTCGATTACCCGTAATAAGTTAATTTCGTGGTTACGGAAAACGTCTGAAGTGACCTTAGGGGATGATGAGTCACTCTTAGCTATGATCGATCCAGCTAACTCTTTAGAAGATGAGTTAGCCTTGACGGATATGAAGCAACAGTTAGTGCGTTTGATGTCCCAACTCACAACTGAACACCGTGAAGTACTACGTTTAACTTATTTTGAAGACAAATCTGTTAAAGAAGTAGCCTTATTACTGGGGATTTCTGAAAACACGGTAAAAACTCGTATGTTCTACGCCCGCAAGCGTCTAGCGCAATTGTTAGAAAAGGCTGGGATTGTCGAGTTTGACCTTTAATATAATGAGCGATTGATGGTTATGAGTCGAAACAATGAAGCCCAGCTCGAAGAGGCACGCCTCCTATTGCCATGGTATTTGACAGGTCAGTTATCAGCAGTAGAACGAGAATTGGTGGATAAAGCACTGAGTCAATACCCTAGTCTGCAAGACGAACTGCACCATGAAGAACAAATAAAAAAATTAGTTTGTCAAGACGCGCAATTATTGGAGCTATCTGCTTTAGATACAACACCGCAACGTTTAGAAAACTTATTGCGGCGTATTGGGCGGGAAGATGAACAACCAGAAGTGCATAGCTCTAATGCACATCTAGCACGCCCCGTCACCGCTCCTGCTACCCATAAACCTAAGCAATCTAATCGCTGGGCAGCGTGGTGGCAAAGTCTATGGAATGTTGAATGGCTGACACCCGCGAATGCTGTGCTTGCAGGTTTATTAGTCTGTCAAGTGGGTGTAGGTATTGCTTATTTTTCCTATAACCAATATTCAGCACAAGAGCTAGCGCAAAACACTTCTAACAAGGGGGAGTTTGAGCTATCTAGCTACTGCAATATTGGCAATATATCGATTAATCTAGATCAGAATGAGCACTTAGCTTTAGTGGAGTTTAAAGAGTCGACTACTGTAGGTCAGGTAAGAACCTTTTTAGATGCGCATACTATGGGGCTAGTGCATGATTCACCCGCTCATACACCTAACTTGTTTCTAGTAAGATTTAAAACTGAACTTGCAGATGCTAAACAAATAGCGAATTACTTGAATCAAGTTAAACTAGCATCAACTGATACTATTAACTTTTTAGGTCGAACTACTCCAGACGAAGCGTGTAATTAAGCAATGACAAAACCTCTCACTACGGGTCTTTTCTTTTGTATTATTGTTATGCTAAGTGCATGTGCTAATACTGA
Source organism: Thiofilum sp. (assembly GCF_016711335.1). NCBI lineage: Bacteria > Pseudomonadati > Pseudomonadota > Gammaproteobacteria > Thiotrichales > Thiofilaceae > Thiofilum > Thiofilum sp. The sequence goes on along the minus strand of NZ_JADJTF010000001.1, from coordinate 1,185,915 downwards.
TGGTACACGTTATGCAGCGGTAAAAACCGTACATAACAACCCTGCTTGTCATATTAGCTCGTCTTGGTGTGTAGAAAATTATACCTATGTCTCGCTTGCACCGACCCGACCCGTTAATTATGTTAAAGATGAACTATTATTGGTTTATGATCAAAAGCTTAACGAGCACGATGCCGAGCACTTATTAAAAACTTATAAATTACGCCCTAAAAATCGTGCTTTACTCGCTTCGGCGGGCTTAAATCTCATTACGGCTAAGACCAATGGTCAAGACCCCCTTCACTTAGAACAGGCTATCAATAATAAACAAAAAGATATTAAAGCCCAGACTAACAATTATTTTTATACTGGATCTATTGCTAATCCTTTAATTACCAGTACGGGGTATCCCTTTTCGTTCACAGGGATTGAGGCGGCTTATCCTTTTACTAAAGGTAAAGGGGTCAAAATTGGCATGGTCGATACGCCTGTAGATATTTTTCATGAATCACTCCGAGGTAAGGCGATCACTCTACAAGGCTCTGTAGAGCGAGACCCTAAAACTTTGCAGCATGGTACTGAGATTGCTGGCACGATGGTCAGTAGTAATCCTAGGGTCGGTATCGCCCCCGAAGCTTCTTTATATGTCGCACCTGCTTTTGGTAAGAGCACTGATAATAAAGGGACTGCTGCGGATATAGCCAAAGCTATTGAAGATTGTATTAAAGCGGATGTCGATATTCTAAATTTAAGCTTTGCCGGTGAACAGGATGATCTGGTTGATACTATGGTCAAACAAGCACTGCGTAACAAGATTATTGTCGTAGCCTCTGCGGGTAATAATGGCCCTAATGCTAAACCCGCCTACCCTGCTGCTTTAGACGGTGTAATAGCAGTGACGGCTATTGATAATAAACAAAATATCTTTTCTAAAGCGAATCGCGGTAACTATATTGATTTAGCCGCTCCGGGGGTAGGCATTCTAACCACCGCACCACATAGCTCTTATAAACTGGCTTCGGGTACTTCAATAGCCACTGCTCATGTCTCAGGTTTGATTGCACTCTTGCTCTCCATGCAACGTCAAGGTTTTGACCCTAATATTTTAACTAAAACAGCTATCGATTTAGGTCAAGATGGGCGCGATAATGACTATGGATATGGTTTAGTCAATTTAAGTCAGGCACTAAAAGCATTAAAATAACTATGCCATAATGAACTTATAATGGAGCTACTGAGTGATTAGTACTTTTCTACTACACTCAGTATTTCTTTGAGGAAACCAATCAAATGCGTATTTACTTTTTTGCAGTATTCATCTTTTGCATATTCATGTTAGGTGCTGCACTTTTCTTACAGTTAGTCATGGGTTTGCAGCCCTGTCCTTTATGTGTATTACAGCGCATGATCTTAAGTGTGATTGCGGTTTTGGCATTGCTGGCAACGATTCTTACCACGCGAGATGGCTGGCTACCACGCTTGTGGAGCTTATTACTGTTTTTAGGCGGCGCTGCAAGCTTAGGGGTGTCTATTTATCAAGTTTGGTTAGTAAGCCAACCTAAAGAAGCAGCAGCCTCTTGTGGACCTGGGCTAGAAGTAGCGATTGATAAGGCAGTAGCTTATTTGCCCCAAGGCGAGTGGACTGAATTGCTGTACCGTAGTACCGCGTCTTGTACCGATGGTTTAAGTAAATTCTTTGGGATTGAAGTAGCGGTGTTGACTTTGCCCGTCTTTATCGTATTGGCATTATTCTTACTATGGCTACTTTTTAAACGCTACGATGAGTATTATTACTAAACTTTGAGTAGCCTAGAGCGCCAAAGAAAAGGGTAGTACGACACTACCCTTTTTTATTTTTTAAACACAACCTGTAGGTTTAGGCAGACCACCGTATTTAGTAATCGGTTTCATCGGCCCCGTTTGCCACATTTTAAACAGTTCTTTCTGATCTACATTAATATACTTGGCAAATTTACGAATGGGTGGAACCACTGCGTGCTCCTCATAAAACTCACGCGCTTTATCAATCTGCGCCCATTGTTCAGCACTTAAATTTACGCCGTCAGCCTCAGCCATCGCTTGACCAACCTCTGGAGTCCACTTATCCATACTTAATAAATAACCATCGCCATCACGTTCTGGTAAATCACTCATACTTTGGCTCCTAATCCAAGTTTTTTAGTAGGTTATTATGATCTGGTAATGCACAAAAAGTCGATCTTCCAATAGGAGTAGGTGGATTTAGTCGCTTAAGGAACTTTCCACAAGGATCTTAGGACTATAAGATCATGGACTTAAACCCCATTATCCTTGCTGTTAGGAGTCATACCATGCTCAAGTCCCCTGTTCGTGCCTTAGTAATCGTGAGTTTTTTAGTCACTGGTATATCAGTAGTACAGGCTGCTGATCCTAATACCTGTAGCTCCTCTTTTTATTGCTATGGCTCTACAGCCACTCCCGCAGGCGCTACCCCAGTACGCGTTGTAGTAGAAGGCTCGAATAATCAAGGCACTCTTATTGAAAATGTGCGGCGTGATGTGGTAGCCGCCCCCGCTCGCCCTTTAGCTCCAGTACGTACTCCTGTCGTGATACGCCCCTCAGTCACTCGTACTACTAACCTAACGCCGACTAACACAGCGCGTCCAGTATTAGCCTCACCCGTGGTAAACTTAGCCACACGCCCCTCCGTACTGGACGCTAATATTCGCGTTGCAGTACCAGTGCGTCGTGTCATAGTACAACCCACCACGCGAACACAGGCACAACCTACCACACGTACTACTACAACACGTCTCGCGCCTCGCCCTATTAACCGCCGTGTAGCAACTACTTCAGCTAGTACCAATAGCTGTGATTCACTAATCAGTAAAGCTAATAAAGCAGAAAGCCAAGGGGTGATCTTTGCTAAAACAGGCCAATCGAATCTCTCACGCCAATCCTTCCAAGCAGCCGCAGGTTTTCGCTCACAAGCTAAAAGTTTAAATTGCAGCGTTTAAGCTCTTGGTTCACAGTAGTGCTCACTGAAGTACTACTGTGACAACCTGATTATGATTACACCACAAACTATTATTCATTTTTGGTATACCCCCCCACTCTCTGAGCATTGGTTTAGTTCTACCCCAGACATTGATGCCTTAATTCGCAACGACTATGAAACTCTTTGGCAACAAGCGGCGGCTGGGCAATGGGATACTTGGCGAGATAGTCCAGAAGGCTGTTTAGCTTTGTGTATTATTCTGGATCAATTTCCTTTGAATATGTTTCGTGGGCAAGCTAAAAGCTTTTCCACTGAGCAAGACGCTGTAAAGATTACTAAACATGCGCTCGCTCAAGGTTTTGATCAGCAATTAACCTCCGAACAACGTATTTTTCTCTATATGCCTTTGATGCATAGTGAACATCTAGCCGATCAAGCGCTTGCGGTAGCCTGCTTTGATAAGGCGGGTTTGGAGGGAAACCTACGTTTTGCTAAACACCATCAAGCGATTGTAGAACGCTTTGGACGCTTCCCGCATCGCAATGCTATTTTAGGTAGAGAAAGCACGCCTGCTGAAATTGAGTATTTAAACTCACCCGAAGCTTTTAAAGGTTAAAAAGACCTACTGCTCATGAGGCGTATGCACTTGTGTACGCCCCGCATGATGATAAATACGCAAGCTCTTATGGCAATAGGGACACTCATGCAAGGTAGCTACACGCATCTCTTGTTGAATTTCGCGCATTACACTTTGGGCATCGGCGCGACTGACTCCTAAAGTTTGACGTAGTTGCTCTAGGTGAGGCAACGCAGTAGGGCTTAGATGTCCCAAGTTATAAGCACCATAGACCGCTTGACGGAATGCCTCGCGCCGACGATTTAGCTCATTAATTAAACCCGAACTTAAAATAGCTGCGGGTAAGGAAGCAACCGCAATCCCCCCAATCACTAGCAAACCCGCGAATATTTTGCCTGCATTGGTGACTGGTACAGCGTCACCATACCCAATCGTGGTCAAGGTGACTACTGACCACCACAATGCCCTTGGAATACTGCCAAAGTCTTGCGGTTGGATATGCCCTTCTAACATATACATCACGGTAGCTGAGATTAGTACTAGCACAACTAAAATAAAAAAAGCGGAGAGTAAAGTCTCGGCCTCTTGGCGAATGAGAGTACTCAATAAATTCATCGAGCGCGAATAGCGGGCAATTTTTAAGAGTCGCAGTAACCTAATACTGCGCAGGATACGTAAATCTATGCCTAACCAAGTACTCAGATAAAACGGCAAAATCGCTATTAAATCGACCAATGCCATAGGACTCAATATATATTTGAGGCGTTTGGTAACGGCTGTTCCCTTGAGGTTTGAGTGCTCTACACTAATCCAAACACGTGTTAAGTACTCCATGGTAAAGATAGCCACAGAAATACTTTCAAACAGTCTAAAATAAGGTTCATACTCCGCATAAAGCTCTACTTCAGACTCTAAGATCACAGCTAGGATATTCAGCACGATCAAAGTCCCTAATACACCGCTACTCAACCAGCTTTCCCAGCCTAGACGGGGTTGCTCCAAGATCACAAACAGGCGCTGACGTAAATAAGCACAGCTTGGCATGATCAACTCCTCAGTAAATATCCTGATTCAATCATTATAAATCAGCTTATAGGTTAAAAACGTGGCATAGTTCAGTGCTAGATTTTAGGCTAGACCGCAACGGGCTAATAAGTGTAACGGGGATGGCATGTCATTAGTTAATTTTACCGAGTTACTAGGTAGCTCATCATTTTATCAATTAACCACCCTAGTCGTGTTAGCAGCGCTAGTGGGGTTTATAGGGCTACTACTACGTCAACCCATGATTGTGAGCTTTATTGCAGTGGGGGTCTTAGCGGGACCTTCGGCACTCAATATTGTGCAATCCAAAGAATATATTGAATTACTGTCTGAGCTAGGCGTCGCTCTATTACTCTTTTTAGTAGGATTAAAGCTAGATTTAAAATTAGTGCGCTCTTTAGGTGTAGTCTCCTTGGCGACTGGGTTAGGGCAAGTATTTTTTACCTCAGTGATCGGATTTGCACTCGGTTTAGTATTGGGCCTAGATGTGATTACCTCATTATATGTGGCGGTTGCACTCACCTTTTCTAGCACCATTATTATTGTGAAATTGCTTTCGGATAAAAAGGAAGTGGACTCCCTTCATGGGCGCATTGCTATAGGCTTTCTGATTGTACAAGACTTAGTGGTAGTGTTGGCTATGATGGTGTTATCAGCCTTTGGGATTGGGGCGCAAGGGCAAGAGCATTCATCCCTTTTACTGCATCTGGGCACGATATTATTTTACGGTGTCATGATGTTAGTGCTGGTGGGATTATTCATTCGTTATCTAGCGAATCCTTTAGTGGGCAAAGTCATGCACTCCACTGAGCTATTAGTAACTTTTGCTATTGCTTGGGCGGCTTTGCTAGCAGCATTGGGGCATTATTTAGGGTTTAGTAAGGAGTTAGGGGGCTTATTAGCGGGCGTGTCGCTGGCCTCTACCCCCTTTCGAGAAGCCATAGTGGCACGTTTGGCATCGTTGCGAGATTTCTTATTATTGTTCTTCTTCATTGCTTTAGGCATGCACCTAGATTTGAGTTTATTAGGCGCACAAGTGACACCCGCGCTGATTTTCTCGGTATTTGTTTTGATTGGTAATCCCTTGATTGTACTAGCTATCATGGGCTATATGGGTTATCGCAAGCGCACTGGGTTTTTAGCAGGCTTAACCGTGGCACAAATTAGCGAGTTTTCTCTTATCTTTATGGCGATGGGGTTAAGCCTGGGGCATATCACACCTGAGTCATTAGGTTTAGTCACGTTAGTAGGCTTAATCACCATAGCGCTCTCGGTCTATATGATTACCTATTCACATACGCTGTACGTTTGGCTGGAGCCTCTGCTAGGTATATTTGAGCGACGTATTCCTGTGCGTGAATTAAATGAGATAGATGAGTCTCAAGCGCAACAAGCGCACGATATTTTATTATTTGGTTTAGGGCGTTATGGCTCGGCATTAGCGCAACGATTACACCAACAAGGCTTTACGATGCTGGCAGTAGACTTTAACCCTGATGAGGTTAAGCAGTGGCAAGCGATGGGCTATCACGTTATTTATGGTGATGCGTGTGACCCTGAGTTTATTAGTCATTTACCCCTTAATGGGGTCAAATGTGTCATTTCAGCTATGTCGCAGCATTCTATAGGGGTCACGCATGAAGACCCTAACCTGATGTTACTAGATGCACTCAAAGCACAACATTATAAAGGGATCATAGCGGTTTCAGCACAGCAGGTAGAAAATATGACCGAGATAGAGCTACTCAAACAACGCGGGGCGGCTTTAGTCTTTCAACCTTATTATGATGCTGCTGAGCAAGCAGCCGATAAACTGAAAGCCCTATTAGCCTCGGAACTTCGGTAAATTGTTATGCAAACATTTCAAAATATCTTATATCTCAAACACGCTTTAAAACAGGCGTCCACTACAGGATTACAGCAAGCCCTACGCCTAGCGCATCACAATCAAGTACCACTAACGGTCTTAGCGTTATATCCCGATCTACCCCTAGAGCAGATTACTTATCGAGACGCCTATTGGAGTGCCCTGTATGAAAATGCAGAACAGTTATTGAATACTACTCAAGCACAAATGGGTTGGGCAGAGGCTGAGTGGGTAGAAATTAAATGGCACTGGGCTAATTTAAACTTGCCAGCCGCAGTCAGTACCGTCAAGCAAGTGTTGCGCTCAGGACACGATTTGCTCATTAAAGAGGCTGAACTTAAAAATAATGGGATAGGCTTTAAAGCACTGGATATGACCTTACTACGCAAATGCCCCTGCCCCGTTTGGCTAGCTTACCCTCAGCCTATAGCTGCTAACTGGCGTATAGCTGTTGCAATTAATCCAGAAAGCCGCAGTATGGAAGAGCAGCAGCTTTCCATACGCCTATTACAGTTGGCTCAACATTTAGCGGAGCAGAGTACTGGAAAGCTAGCGATTGTATCTTGTTGGGACTACCCTTTTGAAGACTATCTACGCTACAACGCTCGCGTTAATGTACCTCATGAGGTAGTACTGAAAAATGTTTTAGATACCCAAAACACTCACCGAGCATTACTAGAAGATTTATTGAGTCATGTAGGTAATCCACTGGCGGCAAACCAACGGGTTTATCACTTACGCGGGATAGCAGACAAAATTATCCCTCAATGGTTAGCCCATCACCCTATTGACTTATTGGTCATGGGTACGGTGGCAAGAAGTGGTATCAAAGGCTTTTTAATGGGTAATACTGCTGAAAATATTGTCGAGGAGCTAGCTACTTCGCTCTTAGCTTTAAAGCCGGAGGGCTTTGTTTCTACTATCACCCTAGACTAACTCTAGTTTGCATCACATTCATTCCCACCTACTTTTTGAATTGTGTTTATTTTAAGCAGCTCCTATTTTTATAAGCTGGCTATAAATGACTCTAAGCTTGAATAACTCTCAGCACGCTAAGCTTAGATTTTAGGCTAGTGGCTAAAAGTTATAGAGTAGAGAACCTCAAAATCTCTAACCTCTTAGCTCATAAAAATGTTAAGAAATGTTGCACCCCTCTTAGCGCCTCACCGTAGATGTGGAATAATCTGGGCTAAAATTAGCCAGCTTCTATGACTAAGCTTTAGTTTAATACCCCACTGATTAGTCTTTGTAATTCAATTAAGAAAAAACCAAATAATAACAAAATGTTTTAATGAGTAGCGTTAGGAATATATATGCAGCTATCCGAAGAAACTATACAAAAAGCGGATTCGACTATTGAAGCACTAGCATTAAAACTAGAGCAAGCTAATAAAGAGTTAGCGGCTAAAGCGACTCAAGAAAAGCATTTAGCCGCACAAGATATTGTAAAAAACTATATTATTGGCAATATGTCTTTAGGCTTATTACCTTTACCTTATTTTGATTTGGCGGCTATGGCTGCTACGCAGTTAAGTTTAATTAAGAGTTTAAGTGAGCATTATAATATTAGTTATGATGAGCAAATGGGAAAGTTATTTCTCACCTCTTTAATTAGCGGCTCAGCCCCTGTTTTAACCGTGATAGGTTTAAGTAGCTTTATTAAAATTATACCCGGAATTGGTAGTATTACAGGAGGAGTGAGTTTAACATTACTAGCGGGAGCTGTTGCATATGCCACTGGGCAAGTATTTATTAGGCATTTTGAATCAGGAGGTGACTTTGCTAATTTAGAATCTAGCCAGTGGAATAGCTTTTTTAAAGAGCAAATAACCATAGGCAAGCAATACATTAAAACCAAATTAAAATCAATGAAAGACAAATAATATTAGTTTAATTACTCTAATAACTATTAAAGCTTAAACACCTTATAGCCATAGTTCATATATTCAACCCCAATTTTCACTTTTATCCTTAATCAACTCACTTAGCCTATTTTAGGTAATCTAATTTATTTTTGCATAACTCTGCTTTCTATACTATTTATTGGTATAAATACAAATATATTTAACAGATAATTAACTCAGCTAGTCATGCCTGTATAAGAGGCTGTTTTGATTGCATGCTCAACCAAAAGTATTTTTTATGAAAGCTCTTTCAACATAAACTAGCATTTACTAATAAGAACACATTATATACAAAGCAAAAATAATAATACTTAACCAAGAAGTATTTATGAATCCCCTATAAATATTAAATATCGCCTATATTTTATGATGAAATTTTAGAAGATCATGTATGATAGTATAGGCTGTTACATAACCAAAATTAGCGAATCCTTGGTTAAAAGGCTGAAACTGATGTGTAAGTGTGGCTTAAATTGGATGGTTGCTTCCCAACAGCCATAATATTCTTTTAGATAAAAAATATCTTTTTAATTATTTGATTATATTAAGTTTAGTTAACTTAGCTAGTTAACTTATTAGCTAATCATTTCTTATCTACCTACCTTACTGTAAGAAATGAATAGATAATTAGAGAGGGTGTTACATTGTGTTAGAGAAAAGATCTATTAAATATCTTCTGATGATAGATACAGATTATATTTTTTTACAGAACATTGAAAAATTTATGATCAAATACAATTATCAAGTCAGCCTAGCGAATAATAGCGACTCTATTCCTAGTATACTGAAAAAAAATCGTTTTGATCTTATTTTGTTAGAGCATGACCTCCCCAACAATAAAGGGTTATACTGGCTAAAATGGATTAACAATGAATACCCCACCCTCCCTGTAATGATGACTTCTAACAGGTTAAATGAACATGAGAGGCTAGAAGGCTTAGAAAATGGCGCAAGAGACTATTTAACCAAGCCTTTCCACGAAAAAGAGCTGTTAATTCGTACAAATAATATACTACGTAAAGAGGAAAATATAAAGAGCAAAACGCTAGAAATAAAGATTGGTAATGTCTTATTTAACACTGCTACTAATAGCTCTGTACACGACAAAACCACTAACTTATTGATTTAGCATGTTTGTCATGGAGATGGTGAAAGTCCACCGCTCCTATGTTTTACTCTCTAGTTACCACACAGGAGAGCAAAATGGATCTGAGCGATGGACTACGTGACAGTTTAAAAGCCCACTTGAGTTGGGGCAAGCCCCGTTTGGATTGTTTTGTGGGAATGCTGCAGTACTTTGCTGAGTGCGCGACAAATGAATTTGGCGTTGTTGGCGGTACACATAGATTCTGACACCGACATTGGTTCCCGCTATCGACGGATGCAACGCTTTTTTAGCCAAGTGTTCTTTAATTACAATGACATTGCCCATTTTCTTATGGGAATGTTCGCCTTTAGTGGTCAACAATACTACCTCACACTCGACAGAACCAACTGGAAATGGGGCAAATCCAACCTCAATCTCCTGACTTTGGCGGTTGTTTACCAAGGTGCGGCTATCCCCGTTTACTGGATGGTGTTGAACAAACGCGGTAATTCTAACCAACGTGAACGTATTGCCCTGCTGCAACGATTTATCAGCCAATTCGGGCGCAACAACATCTTGGGTGTGTTGGCTGACCGTGAGTTTATTGGTGGTCAATGGTGGAAGTGGTTGTCTTCCAAAGAGATTCCCTACTTGATTCGTATCAAGGGTAATCAGTTGATGACCGACAAACACAAAAAAGAGGCGCATGTCCGCTCGCTGTTTGCCAACCTCAAGCCGGGTAAACGGCGCGTTCTCCGTCACCGTCGCGACGTTAGCGGGGAATGGGTTTGGCTCAGTGGCTCAAAGCTGCCCAGTGGTGAGTTGTTGATTATCGCCAGCAACCACTACACGGCTGATCCCATTGGCACTTATCGGCTACGTTGGGAAATTGAAAACCTGTTCCAATGCTTGAAAGGGCGTGGTTTTCACATGGAAGCCACTCACTTCACCAAACCCCTCGCATCAAAAAGATGATGGCGTTGCTTGCCATTGGCTTCTGTTGGGCGCACAAAGTCGGCGAATGGAAGGAAAAAGCCGTCAAGCCTTTGAAGACGAAAAAACATGGACGCAAAGAGCAAAGTGTCTTCCGTTACGGCTTGGACTACTTGACCGATTTATTGAATGGAAGGGTACGGGAAAAAGTGGATAGGCTTAGGCTGCTGCTTCTGTTCCTTTGTCCACCACAATTCATGGCGATCGAGGATGGACGGATGAAACTCAGGCGATTTTCTTTTGAAAAAGATTCAATGAGTTAAGCGAATTGTCGTGTACAGAGTACTAATAGTATAAAAAAAGAAAACATTGAAGCTAAACTAACCTTAATTGAGGCTAATATTTTAAAAATACTATATCTTAATGCGCAATCGGTTGTTAGTCGTGATGAAATTATGAATAGTACTAAAGGCAGTATTCATAATCCTTTAGATCGTAGTATTGATATACATATTAATAAAATCAGGAAAAAGATCGAAGATGATCCTGCAAACCCTCGTTATATTAGCACTATTAGGGGAATAGGTTATAGATTAAACATGAGCTGAAATAGGTATTTGCTGTCTGTAGTAAAGATTGGGTTACCTTTAGATTGCCTAAAACCCAGTAGGTATATAACAGTACAATAGCATTTTTTAGCTAACTGGTAATAAATGTTTCATAAAAAACCGCCTATCCTCAGATTAGGATAGGCATGAATAGCGTTAACACTAAAAATTAGTCACTAAATTTACACTGGTGATAGTATCAGTTTTCTTTAAAGCACCTAATACCTTACTATTATTACGTACTGTATAACTCACACTGAGCATGACTTTTTGAGACATGGCCACATTAAGCGCTGTGACTGATTCACTAAAAGTATTTTTATTACCCGCTTGAACCAATATATCCTCAGTCAAAGTAGTATTTTTAGTAAGACGCCCTGCGTATTTCAAACCAAAATGCTTAACTGCTTCATTACTTTTTTCAGCGGTACTCATGTAAGTGGTCTTACGCGCACCGACCCCAAGTTCAGTATTTAAGGTATGCTTATCCGTATTGATCAGCTTGCGTCCGTAACCCACCACATCCGCCACTCGATCTTTAATGTTGGCAAACTCATCTTTGTCATAACTCACAAAGTTAAACGCGTAACTCTGAGGATTAATCAAATAATCCAGTTTATGACTCAAACCATAGCGTTCAGCGATACGTGTACCCGCATTTTCAGCAAAATAGAGATTGCCTGTTCCGGTATGCCGCCATTTTTCGCCTACATGACGCACGGTTAGCCCTGCTGTTAAGCTGCTGCTTTCTGTATTTCCCGTGGATAACACCAAGCCTGCTAATGCTTGACCTGACCAGCCTTTTTTCTGTGTAGGATCAATCACTTTATTATTATTAAATAAACGAGTAGCAGAACCACTGCCTTGCTGATCTGCTGACAGGAAATCTCCTCCCGCAGCATCAGCAGGGGGTGCAATAGGCATATCAGCATACACAAGGCCAGACATTACTATTAAAGTAGAACAAGTCCCTAGTAGGAGTGAACGGGTAATACAAATTGAGGTCGACATCATGTCAAAGCGCCTGTATATAATCACTAAATAATGTCGAATTTTAGCCAGCACCGCTCCTTGATGAGAAGCGATATTAACATTAATTAACACTTAAGCTATTGATAGGCTTTTGACTTTTTCTTGACTTGAATAAGAGTGCAACTATGCCACCCGCAACGATGCTATAGCTAAGAGCAGCTGCTATACCCTGAAGTTGCACAATGAATTGAGGCATATTAATGCTACTAAAATTACCCTCAACGCCAAAAATACCTACAGCTACAGCACCCCACAAACCACCTATCCCATGAATAGCGATTAAGTGTGCGGCGGGAATCTGCCATGCTTGCTTTAAGAATACGCGACGTAACCAACTTACCCCCACAGGTTGTAGTAAACCTGCAACGCCCCCGATAACCAAAGCTTCTAAGTGACCTACTAACTGTGCGCCCGCTACGATAGCCACTAAACCTGCTATAAAACCATTGGTGACATAGATCAACTCAGAGGGATTACGGTGAAATAGACGGTAATAACTAAAGGTCGCCGCAGCCCCCATAGCACTCGCTAAACTAATATTAACCAAGGCTAAATCGAGCTGTTCACGACTACTAGCTAAACTTCCCGCCACAAACCCCAAGGCAGCTAACCACATTAATAGGCTCGCTTGGGACGAGTAAGTCGGGGCGTAATAATCTTGCTCTGTAAACTCCTCAACGAAGTTATTCCCTAATTTCCATGTCAATAACAGTGCAAACCAAGCAGTAACCATATGAATAGCGACCGCCCCTGCTTGATCAATAAACCCTACCTCTTCTAGCCATCCCTTATTATTGGGGTCGAAATGCCCAGCCCAGACCCAATGACTAAAGACGGGGATTAATAACATGCTTACCAAGGGCGCTAGCAATAGATGTTTTAGCAACGATAACTGCATACCGACTATTCGATACACCAACATGACGGCAAACAAAATAAAAGTGGTCTGATATAAAACAAAACTACCAAACGGTACACTGACCTGTGTATCTTTTACTTGACTAGGGTTAGTAAAAACATAACTACTGATACCTATCAATCCCTGACTGGATTGACCATACATCAGGCCAAAACCCACCAGAAAAAACCCTAAGAACCCCACTGCACACACTAATAAAGCAGCTTGATGGTGTTTAATATCTCCCATAACCACTTGTGTATTAAAGCGCTTAGCCATTAACAACAAGGCTATAGGCGCCAAAAACCCTAATATAATCGCTATCATTAACCATAAGTGTGTTAAGCCCTGCTCTAAGGCGCTCTCCGTAGGCGACCCAGTGCGCGTACTATTCGCTTGTTTAAGCGAAGTGGACAATAGATCTAAGCGTTCTGCTAGGGTGCTAATACGTAATAAAATTTCATATAGGCGCACTGAGTTATCTTCAATCAGTGATTTTTGTGAACTTATATCTGAAGCATTAGCACGCACATCACGCGATAACGCCAATAACTCCTCACGCAGCTTATCTAGATTTTCTTGAGTGGTACTGATCCCTTTAGTGCCATCATCAAGGCGTTTACTGGCTTCTTGAAATTTAGTTTCTAGTAAGGCTAAGGCATCACTAAAGGTCTGCAAGCTACCCCGTTGCTGCTCTAATGAGCCACGTTGTGCCGTCATATCTTGATTGAGCCTTTCGACTAATTGCTGCAACGCCAAGGGATCAGTAGCTATGATGGGTTTAGCCAGTGTAGGAGTTATTGTAGGCTGTGCTGCACCACTACTCACCGCTGAGGGAGCCGTTAATAAAGTACTGGTAGCACTATTCTCGCCCATTACGACTGAGGCAGGCTGGCTAGGGGTCTGATTATCTAAAGCCATTACTCTACTTGGTAAAATAATAGCTAATCCAATCACCCATAGCAGGTGCAACAGATGCATACGATAGATAGAAACCATAAAATCCTGTTCCTCAATCTGGGGGCGGCTTAACTGTATCGGTGACTAAAGCAGCGCAACCTTGTAGGGGTTGGCTCAGTGTTTGTAGCGCTTGCCTAAGATGATTAAATAAACTTTCATTACTACTAGAAATAGCCAACATCATCGTGCTGGGGGTAGCAAACTCGACTGACATAGGCGTTGCTACCAATACTGGGGTTTGATTTTCTTGACCTAAAATCGTGGCGGCTACACGACTTTGATAAAAAGCTTTATCCGCTACTAACGCATCAATACGCCCAACAATCAGATCGAATAGACCGCTTTCTAAAGTTTCGTAAGGACGGAGTTGAGCAAAATTACTGTAATGATCTAGTAAGTAAAAATGCAATACCGAGCCTTGTTGCACACCTAAGATAGTACGTTGAAAATCTTCAGGTTTATTACGTTTTTGATACTCTTTGGCTTGAATAAAGACGGGCTGAAACTGGCATAAGGGTGCGGCCAAACTAAGTTGGTCAATATCGGGAAACACCACTTGATCAATCACCAAGACCCCGTTTAATTGATACGTTTGTATCTGCTGTACTAAGTCGTAAAAATCCCCAGTCACAAACTCACATTGAGCATTAATTTTTTTACATACCTGATTTAAACGTTCCGATAAAATGCCCTGCGCTTTTTGGTACTTATCCATCCATACATAGGGATAGCGTTGTTTATCTATACCTATATAAAGTGTTATAGGTTTTTGCTCTTCTGCTTTAAGTGCAGTACTCAATAAACAGATAACCCCTAATACTAATAACCAATATTTCATGGTGCCACCGCTTCTTTTTTAATAAAGAGTGGTTTTGAGTATAAATAGGTATCAGGGGATAACTCTAAAATAGGCTTATCAGGTTTACCAAACTGTTGCAGATTTAACAGATTCACTGTTACCTCAGGCAAGCCTTTTAAACGCTCGGCAAATTCGTGAACTTTCAAACCGCTTAATAAAGGACTATAAACCTGCATCTCACGCATACTTTGTAGATTCACATCTGTGCGCTTAGTAAATAATAGACTTATATTAGGGTCAGTACTTTGTTCATCAAATGAAATAGCAGGTATTTTAAAAAAGGCTAAACTATTATTAAGCTTTTCTATCAAAGTAGTATTGATTCCTTTATAATAGGGTACTAATAAAGCCTCTGTATTTAAAGACAGCTTCCCATAGCACGCGACTAAAGCACGCTCTATTTCAGCCCCACCTAATAAAGAAAACGGTATCTCACAGCCTACTAAATTAAGGTTTTTCTTTTTCGCTAAGGGCTGCCATAAATCATAGCCAGAAGCTTTGCGTCCTTCAGGCGTGTTCTCGTAAATCACTCCAATACTTTGAAATTGCAGGATTTCATGTGCTAAATCTAATAAATAACTGCGATGATCATCCGTATGCATACGTTGCGCAAATACTTGCGAAAAATCCGTAACCGTGTGTTCTGGATGAAGTTTTTGCTGATATTGCGTAAAACGCTTCACCAGATAGGGAATATGAATAGCGGGTATATTTTGCCACTGCCCTTGTTGCCAGACATGAAAAAAGTAATTTTTGCCTAGCATCTCTCCAGTAGCATCAAAAGCATGTAAACCTGTTAAGCCGACCCAAGCAGGCATATAACGTAAGGTAGAGCTTAATAAAGGCGGTAAAGTAGAGCCTGCTCTTTCAATACCTGAAACTAATAGCATCACCGAATCATAACCCTGTGCCGCGCTATAATCAGGCTCGGTTTTGTAGCTATTTTTATAAGCCTGAATAAAATGCTGATTCAATACACTACGATCATTAATACGATATAAGGTCGGGGCAATAATATTTTGTGCGCTATTACTAATTAAATTAGCAAATTCAATATTATTTAATGAGTCATTACCCAAAATGGGTTGATTTAAGCCCAACTCGCGCAACTGCTTAATCATTCTAGCCGTAGGTTCTGCTGATGCCGCTATAAAAACAGCATCAAAATTTTCATTATTAAACCTTGAGATAATGGAGCGATAATTCGTTTCCTTTTCAAAAAAGGAGATACGCTTGACTAATTTAATACGCTCACTAATAGCAGCATCTTCAAATAAAAAGGCTAATTCACGATTTAAATCATCACGGGCATATAAGACTACAATACGTTTATAGCCTAAAGTAGTGGCTACATTCGCTAATTGCGCCGCCATCACCGAGGTATTGGGTGACATACGAAACACATATTGAAACCCATGCCCTGTCAAGGTTTGTGCTGTAGCAAACGAAGACAGAAATACTATTTGACTGCGCTCATACATCACGGAAGCAGGCACAGCAATACTCGATAAGCGATGACCAATAACTGCTACAGTGCGCGGATCAGCAACAATACGTTCAATGCTGCTTTTAGTTGCCTCAAATGTACTGCCTTCGGTTTCCGTTTGTATTTTTAGAGTACGTCCTAGCAGTTTTTCCGGACGTTGATTAATTTCTTGGACTGCGAGTCTTACACCATTGATAAAACTAGCACTATTACTTGGCTGAATCGCTACAAATTGGATGTCACCTTTGTTTTGGCGTGCATACTCTAAGCGATACTCCGCCATACCCTCTAAGTCAGTGGTGCAGGCTGTCAACAGCAGCGACCAGATCACTAGCAGCAAA
Organism: Thiofilum sp.; assembly: GCF_016711335.1. NCBI lineage: Bacteria > Pseudomonadati > Pseudomonadota > Gammaproteobacteria > Thiotrichales > Thiofilaceae > Thiofilum > Thiofilum sp. The sequence continues at coordinate 1,169,363 of NZ_JADJTF010000001.1, read as the reverse complement.
CAACTAAGGCTTCTCATGTGGAGCATCTACTTTAGGATCAGGTAGGGAGTTGGTCAAAGCTGGCTGATTGAGGCTAGTAGGGGCTGGACTATTAAGTGATGGACTACTAATTATCGTATTAGGAGTTACTGACCCACTCAGTGGAGTGGCAGTAGTGGGTGAAGCGGAAACGCCTGAATCTGTATTTAAAATTAAAGGCAAACCATCTTTACCGCCGCCAATCACTACAATTTTGGCATTAGGTGATTGTGCCAAAGCTTTAGTCGCTTCAATCCCTTTGTTTTGTAAAACATTAGGCGTTAGAGATTGACCCAAAATAGTGTGATAGTTTTTAATGCCTTCGGCTTCAATCGCTAAACGTTCCGCCTCACGTTTAGCCGTTTCCATCCTAAACTCATAGGATTTCATATACTCTTCTTGCTTCAGCTTATCTTCAATCGCCCCCACAATCGTAGGCGGTAAAGTAATACTACGAATAATAATATCCTCTACTTCCACATAGTTCCGCCCTACCTCATCCAATGCGGTCAGAATGGCATTGGTCATTAAACCTTCTTCATTAGTATAAATTTGCTCGGCGGTATAGTTACCTAACTGCTTACGCATCACCGACTCAATCTGCGGCAAAATCACGCGCGTCAGGTAATCCGGCCCAATACGTTGATGCAACACACCCAATAATTCATATTCTGGACGATAACGAATAGCTAACGCGAGATGAACACTTAAACCTTTGTTAGAAATGACATCAAATTCGTGATAAGCCACTTGCTTACGTATTTCATAGAGATACAAAGTATCGAGTGGGCTAAAAATATGTAAGCCTTCGGTATAGATTTTGTCGATCTCAGTCCCACTAAAGCGGCGAAATAGAATGCCTGCCTCACCGGGTTGAATCGTGATGACAATACGCCCCCAGAAAAACACCACGAGTAGTGCTAAAAGCAAAAATAATACTATTAAAATGGGTAATTTGCGGCTAAACCAGCTACGACTCTCAGTAGGGTTAAGGTTGTCACTATCAGGGTTTAGATCGATTTGGTTAGACATATTATCCGGCTTGGTAAAGCAGCAAGCTAGGGGTTAGGAGTGTTGCATTATCCATTCTTGTCAAAAAAAACGTCAATTCAACCTAGGCTGTTGATTGTTAAGATTTGTTATGCCCCCTCTACACTGTACGTTTTTTACGCATTAACTCACCATAACCAACCGCACCTATTAATAATAATAACGCACCTACTATCAATACGTTCAGCGCATTAAACCAGTGTGAAGTGGTAGAGGAATTAAAGGGCAGTAAATGACTAAACTCTTGATACCTAACTGGCTGAATATGTTGACCTGAAATAGGTACGGTATAGAGATAAAGCTTTAAAGTTTCAGGGACAAAGACCATCGACTGAACCGTCAACAGATTAAAAATCTCCTGAAAGGGATTAGCCTGATCTAACATAATAGTCATGACTTTGCTTACATCAGCGGGCTGTTGCGGCGTAAAATTTGCCATCGTGCGAAACCGATTCCAGCGCAGCGCATCATGACTTTCTAAACAATTCGCTGCCGAACTGGCTAATACAAAGCAATTCACCACAGCAATTTGATTTGTCTTACCCCAATAGTAATCCATACGATAATCACTTTGATCGGTACGTAACTGAGCAGGTGGCATAGGGGGCTGTTCTAATACCTGCACTGAGTCACGATCCGCCAGCAGAATATTATGGCTAAATGCATGAGGATAACGCGATAGCTCCTTAGCGGCTGCTCGAATCGTGCCTTGCGTACTTAATGTTTTGCGCAGATCAAATACAATCGAGCTGTCATTTGCAGGAATCGTGTAAGGTTGACGCAAAGGTGAATCTAAATGAGCTAGAAACAAGCCGTCTTGATTAAAACCAGAAATAATAGCGACATAGCCCGCAAAACCAATATTAACAATACCACCCTTTTTATTGCGATAGACCGTAATCGCTTGTAAGCTACGTAATGCATCACTGGTACGCCAATCCATATTGCGCCCTACTAGAGTAGCACCACCAACAGCAGCCTTACCCCAAACGCCAAAGCCAGAGCAATTAGTGCGCCGCCCCACATCAGGGATTAATTGCAATAGCCAATATTCATTTAAAGACAGCTCACCATCGCCTAATTGATCCCGACTAGAAATCTTCCAAGTCGAAGCAATGCCCTCGACCTCATCACGATACTCTTGATCAATATTGGGCTTAAGTACCGTGACCCGCTCACGAATCCATTGATTAAACGTGTCTTGAGTCACAAAGGTTTTTAAGTAGCTATCAATGCGCTGCTCAATATCGGGAAAGGTTTTTTTAAAAGTACGCCCTAACTCCTGACCCACTTGCAGGGCCGTTTTATCGGTTGTATCTATCTCAAACACGGGCACATTCGCTTGAGCGCTACCGACTAATAACCATACTAAGAGGATTAACCCGCGCAGCATATTCAAAGCCCAATATCCTCCAGAATGCCATCCATCTCATCCAAGCCCAATTCTTTATAACTTAAATCACTAGGTGTCAATTGAATGGTGTCTTGCTGCAAGCAATGCTTTAATACTTGCTCGGTTTCCTGCTGGAATAAGGCTAGCAAGGTAGCAACGGTAGACTCTTGAATACGCTGTGGACTAAACACTATCTGCATACGTAATTGACCGCCCACTACCATACCACTGATGAGTAACTCGTGAGATAGATTGGCTTGCGAGTCAATATTATAGGGTAACTCGGTACTGGCTAACTCGAAGACTTCATTTTGTAGATCGGTATCAAACTGCCCCAAGTAATTAAACGCAATTTGAGCGGGTGAAGCTGGTAATACAGTGTTAGACAAGTATTTTAATAAACCATAACTAATACCCTTGTGCGGTACACGTCTGAGCATTTCCTTGATTTGGGGTAGTTGTTCACCCAACTCGCTAGTCTGTGATAAATCCAATAACACCGGATAAATTGCAGTAAACCAGCCTAGAGTACGTGATACATCTAAATCAGCATTAAAATCACGCCCGTGTGACTCTAAATCAATGTAGTGCTTAGTGTGCCCTGTCCATTGCTGGAGCGCCCGCCCTAGTATGGTGAGCAGTAAGTCATTGATAGTTAGATTATAGGCTTGAGGTGCTTGGGTTAATAACTGCTGAGTAGTCTCTAATGAAAATTGCTGGCGTAAGGTTTGGCTATCTTGATGACGCTGACTCCCTGCTAAATTAGTCAAGGGTAAAGGGGCGACACTCTGACTTAATACCTCATGCCAATAAGCAGCCTCTCGATTGAAAACCGGTTCCTGTACTCGTTGATACAGTGCTTGCGCCCAGTAGCGATAGGAATAGGTTTTAGCGGGTAATTTTAAGGTTTGCCCTTGTAAAGCTTGTTGATAGCCTTGTGCTAGATCAGCTAATAAAACTCGCCATGATACGCCATCTATAACTAAGTGATGCACAATCAATAGAAGCTTATCGCCATCATCCGTTCTAAAAAGCAGTACTTTAACTAAAGGTGCTTGCTCTAAATTAAAACTCGCCTGTGCTACTTGAATATAAGGGTGAAGTGAGCTTTCTGGCACATCACCGCTTAGTGTTATTACCTCAAGTATTAGGTTTGCCTGCGCTTGAATGGTTTGAGTAATACCATCGGCTTGCACCGAATAGGTGGCTCGCAGCATATCATGGTGATCGACCAAATGTTGTAGCGCTTGCTGGAGCGCTGGCTGCTCAAAACGTTGTTTGGCACTGAGCAATACGCTGTGATTGTAATGTGAGTATTTGCCCGTAAAACTATTAAAGAACCCTCGCTGAATAGGTGTCAGCAATACCTCTCCACTAAGCGCCTGTTGGTCAATCACAGCGGTGAGTGGTTTCAAATAAGGCGCTAATTCGGCAATAGTCGGATATTGGAAGATATGACGCAGCTCGCATTTAAGCTTCAACTGATGCAGCGCAGCCATTACCTGAATAGCTTTGATGGAGTCACCCCCTAACTCAAAGAAGTTATCCTCAATACTCAGTGCAGAACGACCTAATGTTTGCTGCCAGATAGTAAGCAAGTGCTGCTCTAAGTCATTACGTGCAGATATGACGTCGGTTCTGGTGGGTACAGCATCAGGTTGAGGCAGTGCTTGGCGATTGATTTTACCATTTGGAGTCAAAGGAAATTGATCTAATAAGATCAGCCATGTAGGAATCATATAATCCGGTAGCTGTGCTTTTAAGTAATGACGCACCTCTTGCTGAGTCAAACGCGGATTACTACTGCGTAAATAGGCGGCTAAAGCTTTATCCGCTCCCTCACCGCGTACTACAACGACCGTTTCCAGAATATCAGGATGTTGAACTAACTTTTGCTCGATCTCACCGCACTCAATGCGATAGCCCCGAATCTTAATCTGAGCATCTAAACGTCCAAAGCACTCCACCTCGCCATTATCCAACCACCGCCCGACATCTCCGGTGCGATAGAGACGATCATGAGACAGAAAAGGACTCGGAATAAATTTACTCGCCGTCAAATCAGGACGATTAAAATAACCACGCCCTACCCCAGCGCCACCAATACAAATCTCGCCTTTCACTCCCAAAGGCGCAGGTTGTCCCGCCTTATCTAAAATATAACAATAGGTATTGGTAATAGGCTTACCAATCAATACCTTCTCATTCAGCTCGACACTTTTAACAATACAACCCACCGTCGTTTCAGTAGGGCCGTACTCATTGATAATAGTCATATCGGGGTTAATGGTTTTGAGAATACTCACCTGCTCAGTAGTCAACTCCTCACCACCCACAATCACTTTGCGGATATTAGTTTGAGTGATCTTCAGATGCTTAAGCATTGAAATATGCGCGGGAGTGAGTTTAATAATGTCGATAGCATTAGTCGGATCAAAATTGTGCAGCAGTACGCTATCAATCTCTTGGTCTTGCGGGTAAATCGTTAAAGTTTGACCACGCAATAAGCTACAGAAAATACTGGTTAGGGTGAAATCAAAAGCTAAGGGCGTAAATAAACCAAAATGCCCCTGTACACTGCCGTCAAAGTAATACTCTAAACCCCACTGAATATAATTATAAAAATGGCGATGTTCGATCTGACAGCCTTTGGGTTTACCGGTCGAACCAGAGGTATAAAGCACATAGGCGAGTTGTGAAGGCTCAATCTTACACTGAGTAAAGCTAGCTGTATGAGCATCACTAGAGTTAGCCAATAATTGCTCTATCACTGCCTCAGTCAAGAGCACTTTACAGCCTGAATCCGCCACAATGTATTCACGGCGCTCTTGCGGGTATTCAGGTGGGATCGGAATATAGGCTGCTCCAGCTTTTAAAATAGCTAGTATGCTAATCACCATCCAATCAGAACGCTCCAACATAATCCCCACGCAATCATCCGCTTGGAGTGAGTAGGTGTACTGGAGTGCCTGAGCCAACTGCTCGACTTTAGTATTTAATTCACGATAGCTAGTAACCTGATCTTTATAAATCAGAGCGGGATGCTCAGGTACTCGTGCTACAGTAGCATTAAGTAAATCAACAATGGTTACATCAGTCGGATAGGGTTTATCGGTTTGATTGAAGTCATAGAGCAATAGTTGGCGCTCAGCGTCGGGTAACAGAGTGAGCGCTTGAATAGCAGTATCAGAGTGTTGGTAAGCGCTCTCTAGCAAAGTTTGCAAATGGCTCACCATGCGTTCGATGCGGGCAGGCTTGAATAGTTGGGTATTGTATTCCCATTGTGCACTGAATTGATCATCCGCTTCAGTAATAAATAAAGTCAGATCAAAACGGCTATGCGTCATAGGCAATTCGTATTTCTGACACTCAATACCCTTTAGTTCTAGGGAGCTATTGCCCTGATTTTGCAACACTAACATCACATCAAAGAGTGGCGAGCGACTCAGATCGCGCTTAAGCTGTAGCTCATCGACTAATTGATCAAACGGATAATGCTGATGCTGATACGCCGCTAAAGTATTGTGCTTAATCTGCTCCAAGGTCGCTTGGAAGGAATACTCTGCATGAAGCGTATTACGCAACACTAAGGTATTAGCATAAAAACCTAGTTCATTTTCAAGCTCTGGTAAAGGACGCCCTGCTATCGGTGTACCTATTAAAATATCGTCTTGTTCGGTATAGCGATAGAGCAATATATTCAATAAGGTGAGCAAGACCATAAAGGGAGTTGCACTAGCGCGTTGGGCTAAAGCGATTACTTTGGGCTTATCTAGAGTGAAATCGACCCGTGCACCCGTAAAGGTTTGTTGCGGAGGGCGGCTATAATCCAGTGGCAAATCTAAAACAGGAATCTCACCTGCTAATTGATTGAGCCAATAGTGCTTAGCGCTAGCTAATGCGGTACTTTGCAATAGCTCATGTTGCCAAAACGTATAATTACGATATTGATAAGGCTGATATGTTAGTGTTTGCCCCGCATAGAGCGCTTTTAATTCTTTAAACATCAGATTGACCGACCAACCATCGGTAATAATATGATGAATATTAAAGAATAAAATCGCCTCCTCTCGATTGAGCATTAATAGCTCCACTCTAAAGGGGGGCGTATATTCCAGATTCAGTACTTGCTCGGCTTGCTTGGTTAGATAAGGTGTAAGTGCGGCGCTAACTGTGCGCACCGTGAATAACTCTGCGGCAGGTTGTGACAATATCACTTGCCTAGGTTTACCCTCACGCAGTTGAAACACGGTACGCAATATTTCATGGCGTTGCACTAATTGATAGAGAGCATTAGCTAAAGCGCACTGATCAATAGCGCCTTTGAGCTGATACGCCACGTACATATTATATGCACTCGCACTATGCGCCATTTGCTGAATTACCCACATGCGCTGCTGTGCATGAGTCAGGGGGTAATCAGCGGCAAGAGCACTGTTAGGAAGCGCAGGGTAATATTGCGCTTGTTTGGTTTTAGCTATTTGAGCTAATTCAGCTAGCGTGGGATGCTGGAAAATATCCACCAATTCTAATTTCAATCCGGTGGCTTGATGAAAACGGCTCAATACTTGAGTGGCATTTAAACTATGTCCTCCCAGATCAAAGAAATTAGCATAGCGCTGTGGCGTAGGAATATTAAGTACTTCACTCCAAATAGCACTAAGTACTTGCTCCTCCCAAGATTCTGGTGAACTAGCATCTTGCTGAGTTGCAGTTGGAATAGGTAATTTTTTTAAGGCTTGTCGATCTACTTTTCCATTCGCTGTCAGTGGCAAGGCAGTCAGTGCCACTACAAAGGTCGGTATCATATAATCAGGTAATTTCGTGCGCAGCCAGCTCTTTAGCTGCTCACTATCGATTAATGAGTTAGTTGAGCTAACAACATAAGCTATAAGAACCGACTCATAGTTTGCCTGCTGTTGACTAATCACCGCAGCGTCTTTAATAGCGCCAGATTGCTTTAAAACTTGTTCGATTTCAGTCAGATCAATTCTGAAACCACGATGTTTAATTTGAAAATCTTTACGCCCTAAACACAGCAAACTACCATCTGCCAATAAACGCCCTAGATCCCCACTGCGATAAACACGTTTACCTGTTTGAGAACTGATAAAGCTATTTTGGTTCAGTTCGGGACGTTGCCAATAGCCGAGGGTGATATAGTCGCTTTCAATGGTAATCTCACCATAGACACCCGTATCCTCACCCAGCTCATCTAATAATAAAACCTTAGTTTCGCGCAGTGGATAACCGACCGATAGCTCCGCTTGGTCTAAAACACTCTCATGATCAAACACTTGCATTAAGTGAAAACTCGATTCCGTAGAACCTAAGCCATTAATCAATAAGCAATCTTTGGTACAGTGTTGATGATAATAATCTAAGTCGGTTTGATAAGCGGTTTCTCCCCCTAATACCACTAAACGCAAACTATTTAAGAGAGTATCGGACGCGAAACTTTGCATCCAATAGCGGTAAATTGTAGGTGTAGAGTGATAAATCGTGAGCTGTTCTTGTTGCAACCAATTGGAAAACTCTACTAGATTATCGCTTTTTAAATCAATGGGATAAAGCGTTGCACCATTGAGCAGTGCTCCAAATATATCCATGACTGCTGCATCAAAATTATAAGGTACAAGCAGCGTCAGTTTATCTTGCGCTGCAATATGCAATACCTCGGTATAGCACCGTATAAAATGCATTACATTGCGCTGAGTTTGCATTACCCCTTTAGGTTGTCCGGTCGAGCCAGAAGTATAAAGGATATAGGCTAATGCATCCGGCTCTACCTTTACGGTCACAGGCTCGGTTGAAGTTTTGAGCTGATCGATACGGATAATAGGCAGAGTGCTTTGTTCAAGGACTTGATCAAGCAGTAAAGCATTTTGTGCATTGGTCAGGGCTGCACCGACTTGTGCATCTTGGGCTACATATTGCAGTCGCTCTAGTGGAAATGCAGTGGGTAATGGAATATAGGCTTTGCCCGCTTTGAGCACTCCCCACAAAGCCGCCAGCATATCAGCTCCCTGCTCGAACAGTAGCGCAACGCGCTCTACATTAGGATAAGACACTAAAGCTTGTGCCACTTGATTCGATTTTTGGTCTAGCTCTCGATACGTCCAGCCTTGAGTGCGCGTTTTAACTGCAATGTTATCCGCATAGCGTTCTGCCTGTAACGCAAAATAGGCAGTTAAGGTCGTGGCACTTTCGGGAATGGGGGTAAAAGCTTGAGACGGTTTAATATGAGCTGGTACTAGATTAGAGAGCACTTTAGGCTGAATACTGAATTGCCTTAAAGGGGTATTAGGCTGCTCAAGCACCGCAGGTATTAAGTGTTGAAAACGTTGCACTAATAATTGCGCTTCAGCCTCACTAAACACTGCCGTATTGTATTCAAAGTCCCAAGCAACCTGAGCACCCTGATGATACTCGCGCACATACAGCTCTAAAGCATTTTGATTAAAACCATGACTTAAACCATGAGCCTGAGCAGGCACACCATTAAACGCCAAATCATAGTCATGCTTTTCATACGACAGCATGACATCAAACAAGGTTTGTCGCTGCGATAAACCAAGCGCTTGGTATAAGTGGCTAATAGGCAAACGTTGGTGGCGATAATCTTGGCGCAATACTTGAGCGATGGTGTGCAGCGTATCTACAAAGGTATCCTGCATCGCTAGCTCAAAACGCGCTGGAATAATATTGGCAAACAAGCCTACTGTCTGCTTATGAGCTGCGGTTTTACGATTCAGTAATGGCAAGCCTATCACTATGTCACGTTGCCCAGTCGTCTTGGCTAAATAAACCAATAATATCCCTAAAATGACATGAAACACCGAGACTTGATGAGCCTGAGCTAGGCTTAAAAGCTGTTGTTGTAGAGCATTCGATAATTCTAAAGTTAGGGTTTTACTGGGTGCTGGACTGGCATTGACTGTGCTAGTACGTTTGGCGGAAAAGATAGGCTCTGGTAGCTGCTGATATTTGGCTAGCCAATACGCTTTAGCCGCTTGTAATTTTTTATTATTATCTTCAACCGTTTCCTCTAATAGATAGTTAGTATAAGGATAAGAAGTTAATAACGCTGGTTGTTGATTAACGAGACTATTATAAATAGTAGCAACGCTTTGGCTCAATAATGAAATTGACCAACCATCCGCAATTAAATGATGAAACTTTAATAAGAAATAATACCGCTGCTCTGATAGCTTTATGAGGCTAAAGTCAAATAGAGGCTCATTATATAGCGCCATAGGTTGAGCGAACACATGCCTCATCCACTCTTTAGCTTTTAAATCAGGCTCTATGTAATCGGAGTAATCTTTAAAATCCAGCTCAAATGAAACTTTTTCAAAAAATAGCTGTTCTGGTATAGTATCAGTAGGTTTAAGTCTAACACGTAAGCTATCATAGTGATTAATTAATAGAGTTAGTGCTTGCTCGAATAAGTGTCTATCGATAGCCGTGTTGATAACTATATAGCCACCAATATTATAAAAAGTCAGTTCTGCATGTAGTGTTTGTTTTATCCACACTTCTTTTTGCAGGGAAGCTAATAGATAGGAGGAAAATACTTCATGCATAACTATACCCTTAAAAGAATAACTAACTATTTAGTGCTTTAGAAAACAGCTTACCTATTTCAGCAATGTGTTTATTAATAAAAAAATGTCCACCTTGAAATGAGTGCATCATAACATGCTGGCTAGTTTCTTTTTGCCAAGGTAAGACATCTGCTTGATGAGCATTTTTGTCTTGATCACCATATAAAACAGTAAGCGGCAAATTAAATAAGGCTTTAGCTTGATACTGATAACACTCTACAGCTTGAATATCTGCGCGTAAAATTGGCTCAAAAAAATCAAATATTTCAGGATAAGCTAATAACTCATCAGGTAAGCCCCCAAAGTCTTGTATATACTTCATAAAATCCTCTTTAGAAAGAAGATGTTTATAAGGCAAAGGGCGTGGCACAGAGGGAGCTATAGACCCACTCACCAATAAATGCTTAGGTAAACTGAAGTTATTCTCTATAATAAGATGAGTGAGCAAATAAACTAATAATCCCCCCATACTATGACCATATAATGCATAATTCTGAGTTTGAATATCTTTTTTGAGCTGCTGAAAAAAATCATTAGCTATTTGATGTATATCTGTTAAAGGAGTCTCATCAAGACGACTATTGCGCCCAGCAGGTTCAGGAGATTTAACTAAAATATTGTGATCAAGATATTTTTGTAAATTACGATAGGAGCGCGAATCACCACCCGCAAAAGGGATACAATATAGCACTACTGGATTTAGCTTTTTGTAGGACTCAAACATGCGGGGTTGCTATCCTCTTAAATGAGGTAAATTGAGTTAAAAAAATACAGTGACATTATAGAGAATACAATTACAGCTTGAAATAACAATTTATTGTAAAGAAATGTTTAGCAAAACTTGATTTCTGCTCTTTAACTCAGTAGTCATGTAAAATCAGAAGCATTCTATGGTATTCTGTTCATTCATTTTTATCTATTAATACTCTCATAGCTATACCCCAACACTTATGAAAATTTTCAAATACTTACGTGATGATAATGCGCCTATTAATGAAATTATTTTTATGACTGCATTATCGGGGCTAGCCAATGCATTGATACTCGCTGTCATAAATGTGTCCGCTGATATGGTAGCGAACCATGAAATACAGTCACAATACTTTGTTTTATATTTAATTATATTTTTACTTTATGCCTATACTCAAAAATATGCCCTGACGCGCACTATCGTAGCCGTAGAGCAATTTACTAATAAAGTGAGACTACGGATTGCTAGTAAAATCCGACAAGTAGAACTCAGTTATATTGAAAACACTGAGCGTGGTAATATTTATACGCGGCTTACTCAAGACAGTAATTTAATCTCACAATCAACACTATTATTGATTTCTGCTGCTCAATCAATGATGGTATTAATCTTTAGCTTTATTTATTTGATTTTTATTTCGCCTATTAGCTTTTTTATGACCTTAGCTTTTTTAACTATCGCTATACTAACCTATATCTACTATGAGTCGGGTATTATGCGTCAGTTAAGAGTTACTGGGCAAAAGGAGGCTAAGTTTTTTAGCTATTTTAGTCATTTACTGGATGGCTTTAAAGAAGTACGTATTAATCGCGCCAAAAGTGATGATTTGTTTCACAATATTGAAAAGCTTTCACAAGAAACTGAAACGTTGCGCATGGATGTAGGTGCGCGTCAAGTGAATACGTTAATGTTCGCACGTTTATCATTTTATGTGCTTTTAGCGATTTTAGTATTCATTGTCCCGCTTTTTCATGCAAGCCATGCGGAAGAAATTTATAAAATCTCTACTACCGTTTTATTTATTATCGGTCCAATTAGTTTAGTTATTTCAGCTCTACCTTCCGCCGCTAAAAGTAATCTAGCCTTAGATAACTTATACGAGCTAGAGTCAGAGTTAGATAAAGTTATTGCCGATAAAACCTTTAATCAAGCCTTAGTGCCTTTTAGTGACTTTGCCACCATTCAATTAGATAAAAACCATTTTGCTTACCGTGATTCGCAGGGTAAAGCTTCGTTTTCCATTGGTCCGATTGACCTAACTATTAATAAAGGTGATTTACTTTTTATTGTGGGAGGTAATGGTAGTGGTAAATCGACTTTATTAAAACTATTAGTAGGACTCTATCAACCTGATGAAGGGCACTTATTACTAGATAATAACTTCATCGAAAAAATCAATACCCACGCTATCGTGAATTATTTTCCATAGTTTTCACAGACTTTCATTTATTTGATAAGTTATATGGTGTGCACCAAGTAAATGAGCAAAAAGTCAGTGGCTTATTAAAAACTTTGGGCTTGGAGAAAAAAACTCGCTATCAAGAAGGTGAGTTTACTCAAATGAATTTATCTACTGGGCAGCGTAAGCGCTTAGCCTTTTTAGCCGCTATTTTAGAAGATAAACCGATTTATATTTTTGACGAATTAGCTGCTGATCAAGACCCACCCTTTAGGCGCTTTTTCTATGAAACCATTTTGCCAGATTTAAAACGCCAAGGTAAAACCATTATTGCCGTAACTCACGATGATAAATATTTTCATGTAGCCGATAGGGTTTTAAAAATGGAGGAAGGACGCTTAGTGGAATATAGAGGTGAGGAGGCTTTATAAAGTCTAGTAGCTAAAAGTCAGTGCCGCTGCATTGCTTACGCAGTCGCTGTGAATACATCCTTGTACGCTACAAGTCGGCATCCATGCCGACAAGACTGCTCCAGCAACACAACAGCACTGACTTTTAGCCGTGCCCTCAACTAAACACTAACGAGTACCTTCTAAAATACATACGGCTGCTAAACCCGTTGGAATCACGCGTGTCAGTTGCAAACCTGCTTGCTCAAATAGCCGAGCAAACTCTTCCTGAGTACGCTCCCGCCCATTATGAGTAATAGCTAACATTTCAATATCCACCAGCTTAGCAAACACACCTTCTGGCGCATCACTTACTACCTGCTCAATGACCAGAACGCGCCCCTGCTCCGACATAGCTTCACGACAACCACGCAGTAATTGTACTGACAGTTCATCATTCCAATCGTGAATAATATGTTTAATGGTATAAAGATCAGCGCCTTGAGGAACGGTTTCAAAGAAACTACCCCCTTGGAAAACCAAGCGCTCACCTAACTCACCCGCTTGACCACCCGCTACGACTTGCGGCAGATCAAATACGATTCCTTGTAAATGCTTGTGCACTTTGAGAATTTCTTTCAATAATGCGCCGTGACCACCACCCATATCGACAATAGTTTTAGCACTAGCAAAATCATAGCGTTCTGCTACACGCGGACCGATGGTGACACTACCCAAGGTCATAGCTTGATTAAAAACACGCGCACTTTCGCTATCGGTTTTTAAATACTCAAATAAAGGCTCACCATTGGCATAAGTGAATGCCGACTCGCCAGTACGCAAGCTATGATCAAAAGCACCTAAAGCTTTCCAAAAGGGCTGGCAATTGACCCATGCTAAAGACTCTAATAATCCCCCCGGCACACCACGTCTCAAATGGAAAGAAGCTTCGGTATTAGCAAAACACCGTTGTGGCTGCTCAGCAAATACGCCTAAGGTACTTAAAGCACGCAGCACTCGATACAGTGCATCTTCATTACTTTCACTTTCAATAGCCAACTCACTTACAGGGCGCGTTTTATCCGCTAATAAATCAGCAATGCCTAATCTAGCTACATCTCCAATCATGCGTGATACGGATTTGCCTTGCAGCGCTACGAGCAATAAAGTTGATAGCGGTAAGTTATTGTGCATGTCTAGTGCTCCAGCTTATAAATTGAGTTGCTGTAAATAGCGATTAATGACCTCAGCCATGACTTTACCCTCGGCGGCTTCCAAGATATTGAAATGATGTCCGGGGATATATTCAAAGCTAAAACCACCCTGAGTAAATTTAGGCCACTCGTGTAACGGGTTGCCCATGTGAATGTCATATAACAAGGCTTCTTGTGCTTTTAAGTACAACAAATGCCCTTTAATAGTTTTTGCGGGGTAGTACTCACTCATAATGCGGTTATGATGTTGATATACCTTGAGAAAGCGCTTGCCCTCAGCTACATCAAAATCCATGATCGGATTAAAGCGTTTCATCTGCTCAAAGATATAGGTGAGTTTGTCCTCAAACCCTTCAAACTCGTCCAAACGATCTAATACCACCCCTTGAGTAGGGACACGTTCTAATAAAAACTTAATTTGATCAGTTTCATAACTCACACCGTCCGGTGTAGGGGTATCAAATAGAATAACTAGCGGCACCTCTTCGCCTGCGGCTTCGAGTTGTAAAGCCATTTCATAAGCCGTCGTCCCCCCTAATGACCAACCAGAGAGCACATAAGGACCATGAGGTTGCACAGTACGAATTTCTTCGATATAGGCTGCCGCCATTTCAGCGATACTATTATGGGGGATTTGTCCGGGTTCAATACCAAGTCCTTGTAAGCCATAGAAAGGACGCTCATAGCCCATTTGATGCGCAAATAAGGTATAGCGAAATACCGTTCCCCCAGCGGGATGCATACAGAAAAATGGTCGGCGCTCCCCACGTCTTTGAATCGGTACTAAAGAACTCCAACCGATCAAGTTGGTGCTGCGATCTAATAAAGCGCCCAATTTAGCCACCGTTGCCTCACGGAATAAGGTAGCTAGCGGTAATTGTGTTTCAAACACCTGATTAATGCGGGTCACTAATTTGACTGCTAGGAAGGAATGTCCACCCAAATCAAAGAAATTATCATGAACCCCAATCGGATAAACACCGAGCACTTCTTCAAATAATTTAGCTAATTTAAACTCCCGATTATTACGCGGCGTAATAAAACTAGCCTCTTCATTAACCGCTTGCTCCCCAGCCCATTGCTGTTGTAAAGCCAGACGATCTATCTTGCCATTAGGGGTCAGTGGTGGAGTATCTAATACTATAAATTGCGCAGGTAACATATAGTCTGGCAAGTGCTCACGCAGATAGGGGCGCAACCCTTTAGTATTAATAAACTCATGCGGATTTGCTACAAGGTAAGCTATTAGGCGCTGATCCTCACTAGTCTTGTTTTGCAATAATACAATCGCACTTTGTACCGCTGGATAACGCTCTAAATTCGCTTCAATTTCTTGCGGTTCAATTCTAAAACCGCGTAGTTTGATTTGATTATCAAGCCGCCCTAAACACTCGACCTCGACAGAACTTAAAAACCGTGCTTTATCGCCTGTTTTATATAGCCTAACAGCAGACTGATGCTCACTAAGCATTACACTCACAAAACGCTCAGCGGTTAGATCATCACGACCATAATAGCCGCGTGCTAGACCGTCACCACCGATATACAGTTCTCCCACTACACCTAGTGGAGCCATACGCTGCTGATCATTTAGCACATAAAGCTGAGTATTCGCTAAAGGCTTACCAATCGGTACACGCTGCTGTTGTAAATGCTCTGGAGTAATGCGGCAAATCGTTGACCATATAGTGGTTTCAGTGGGTCCATATACATTCCATAAACCTGCACCTTTAGGCAGTAGTTTTCTGGCTAATTCAAGAGGTAAGCCTTCGCCCCCACAGAGCATTTTGAGCTGAGAATTACCTTGCCAATCGTGACTGAGTAATAGCCGCCATGTGGCCGGTGTGGCTTGCATAATAGTAATAGCGTGTTGCTCTAAACTGTGGCGTAATTGCTCCGCGTCCACCGCAAACTCACGCGGCAATAATACCGTTTTTGCTCCCACTAAAAGGGGTAAAAAGATTTCGAGTGCCGCTATATCAAAGGATAGAGTTGTCACGGCTAACCAAGCATCTTGAGGTTGAAGCTCTAATTCAAGCTGCATGGCATGCAGCAAATTAATCAGAGCCTTATGCTCAATCTGTACCCCTTTAGGCTGGCCTGTCGAACCAGAGGTATAGATCGTGTAAGCCAAATGCTCTAATTGCGCCATAGGAGCGGGATTATGCTGAGGTAATAAGTTTAAGCCTTCAGTTTCAACGTCTAACAACACCGTCTTAGTGTGTGTCTGAGGCAAACTGTCTTGCAAAGCATAATGAGTCAGGATTAAAGCAGGCTGTGCATTCTCTACAATATAAGCTAAACGTGAAGGTGGAAATGCCGGATCTAAAGGCAAATAAGCAGTACCAGATTTCAAAATGCCTAATAAACCTACCAGCATATCGACGGAGCGCTCCATACACAGCGCCACCAAAGCTTCAGGTTTAATACCTTGTGCCATTAAATAATGCGCTAATTGATTGGCTCGCTCATTCAGGGCTTGATAGCTAAGAGCCTGCTCACCACTCACGACTGCAATAGCATCTGGAGTTTTAGCGACTTGCTCTTCAAAAAGCTGTACTAAGGTTTTTGCAGGGAACGCTATCTTAGTATTATTCCAGCTTTGTAATTGACTACGCTCTTGCTCGGTTAATAACGCTAGGCTTTGAATCTTAGTATCTGGCGCATTTAAAACCGTATCCAACAATTGCTGTAAATGCTGTTCCATACGGGCAATTGTCGCTGGACTAAACAAGTCGGTATTGTATTCCAGTGCGCCAAAAATACCTTTGGGGTTTTCATTCAACTCTAAGGTGAGATCAAACTTAGCCACTACACCAGTACGCTCGACTGGCTTAATGGTCAAACCTGCTAAATCTAAGTCCTCACCCGGAATATTGCGCAAGGCAAACATCACTTGAAAGAGGGGTGAATAACTCAGATTGCGCGTAGGTTGTAATTCCTCCACGAGCTTTTCAAACGGTATATCTTGATGACTATAAGCCTCAATAGCCTGCGCTCTAACGCGTTGCAGTAGCTCATTAAAGCTTATATCACCAGATACATCGGTACGTACTACCAAGGTATTGACAAAAAAGCCAATTAAACCCTCGACTTGGCGCTGAGTACGATTAGCAATCGGCGATCCGGTGACAATATCAGTTTGTCCACTATAGTGGGCTAGTAATAAAGCAAATACCGACTGCAAAATCATAAATACACTAGCACCACTGCGCTGGCTCAAGGCTCGTAAGGCAGTAATTTGTGTATCGGTTAAGCGCACGGGTAAACGTGCACCCTTAAAGGTTTGTACTGGTGGACGCGGAAAATCAGTCGGTAACTCTAATAAAGCAGGTGCATCTTTTAGCGTTTGCTTCCAATAACTCAGTTGTCGATCTAATACCTCACCCGTCAACCATTGCCGTTGCCAATAAGCAAAATCAGCATATTGAATAGTCAACTCTGGTAAGGGTGAAGGCTTACCACTCGCATAAGCTTGATAGAGCGTAGACAGCTCACGGGTAAACACACTCATCGACCACATATCAGAAATAATATGGTGCATCGTTGAGAGCAACACATAGCAAGGCTTACCTTCAGTCGTATCACTGCGCCTTAATAACTGAAAGCGCAATAGTAAATCCTGTGCTAAATCAAACGGACGTTGGCTATCTTCAGCCGCCATGCGTTGCTGAGTCGCTAATTGCTCCGCCTCAGATAAACCACGTAAATCCACAATAGGTAGGGTAATAGCACCAGGCGGATTAATGCACTGAAAGGGTATGCCATTATTTTGTGGGAAATTAGTGCGCAAGGTTTCATGGCGACGTACCAGTTCACTTAAACTTTGCTCCAGTGCTGCGACATTCAATTCGCCGATAAGCATTAGCCCTGCCGACTCATTATACGGTGTACTTTGCGCATCAAATTGAGCCAAGAACCATAGACGCTGTTGAGCAAAAGACAGCGGTAACTCTTGATTACGATCAACGGGTTGTAATATTGCCTTATCAAGCATTGGAGACTGCTGGCTTTGTAAAAATACCATAAGCGCCACTTTATGAGTGCTCAGTTCAGCTTTCAATGGCTCACGATAGGACTCTTGGGCTTTAGGTAAGCTAAAGCGTAAGCGCTCACCCTCAACCCAGACCCGAATATCTCGCTCTTGCAAACGTTGTAACAACGCTGCCATGTCCTGAGTGGAATTAGATTTCATCGACGATGTAGTCATCGCTGTCTCCTTGCGGGGCAATAGGGGCAGGCATGCGGCTTTCTAAGCGTTGCGCAAAACGACATAATTGAGGGGCTTCGTAAAGATCTCGCAAGGTAATATCCACAGGTAATACTTCACGCAAACGAGTGAGTAAGCGAATAGCTAACAACGAATCTCCCCCTAACGAGAAGAAATTATCCAAGCTTCCGATTTGGGTCAAAGCTAAAATCTCTTGCCAAAGCTCGGCAATTTGCTGCTCCAAAGCTGTCGCAGGTACTTCATAGCCTGTTTTACTCTCCTCTAGTGGCTCCATATCAGGCAGAGGTAAGGCTTTGCGATCCACTTTGCCATTAGCACTGAGAGGGAATTGCTCCAACACCACATAGTGCGTGGGGATCATATAAGCGGGGAGTTTATGTTGTAAGAACTCCTTAAGTTGATCAGCGCTAGAGGCTTGTTGCTGATGACTATCTTGCATCCATTGTTGAGTTTGCGCGGCATTAATCGCGCCCCCTAATAGGCTATGTACAAGGATGTGATCTGCCCCTAATTGGAATAAGGCTTGCTGAGGTTCAAATTCAACATTACCAATCGGGCACAAGCCTAAACCATAATCGGGTGCAACCTCCATCAGTAGTTGGCTCATATAGCCCGCTTCTAATAAGCAAAAATCACGCGCTAGCTCACCATAGAGCGGACGAATCGCATCTAATTTTCCAATTAAGAAAATAGCAAACGCTGATTGCTCATAAATACGTTGATTAAAACCACCTTGCGCACCATAGGCACTACTATCAATCCCCTCGCCAGCAGTGATTAAATCTAACCGATGCTCCGCTGGATGGTAATAATAAATCCCACCCGCTAACCCCTTAATACGTTCAGGGCGTACTGAAATATAGGTCTGTACCGGATAGAGATTACCCGCTGAAGGATAGCGATATTTAGGCAGCGGTGCTCCCGCAACAGGCATTTGCACTAGGCTGCTGAGTAGTTGACTAAACTCAGCTAATTCAATAGGCGCACTATTGAACTCACGATAACTTTGACGTGCTAAATACGCAGCCGTGAGCGCCTCATCAAACACAGGCTTAGGAAGCAGCACACTATTACTTTGAGCGGGTTGATGACGGATACTAGGTTGGCGCAATTTAAACTCTAGCCGTGCGACTTTATCTAAAATCACCTCACCTGCATTATCCGCTTGATAATCATCTTGCTGTGCGGGTTTAGGGATAATATAGGCGGCTAATTGCTGGCGCTCTACGACCGTGACTACTGCATCTTGTACTTTAGGATGCTGCTGCAATGCAGCCTCAATTTCACCAAGTTCAATCCGATAGCCATGTAGCTTGACTTGAAAGTCTTCCCGCCCTAAAAACTCAATATTGCCATCGGGTAAATAGCGACCTAAATCCCCCGTTTTATACAAACGCTCACCTGTCTGTGGATGAATAACAAAACTAGCATTCGTTTTCACTTCATCACGCCAATACCCCAAGGCAAGACCAATACCACCAATATACAACGACCCCTGCGTCCATACAGGACATAGCTCCATGCGAGCGTTGAGCACATAGAAGGTTTGATTTAGTAGCGGTTTACCATAGGGAATACTACGCCACTCGCTATCAACTTGCGTAATCGGATAGTGAATCGACCAAATAGACGCCTCCGTCGCTCCACCTAAGCTATTAAGATGAATGGCGGGCCATAAAGTGTGGATTTTGTCCGGTAAACTGAGCGGTATCCAATCACCGCTTAGCATTCCCACTCGCAAGCTAGCCTGACACGGTAGTTCAGGACGCTCTACTAAGTAATCAGCCATAAGCTGCATCAGAGCTGGAACGGTATTCCACAGTGTTACTTGATGCTGGTTCATTAGCTCTAGCCAATGAGCGACATCACGCTCACGTCCCGCAGCAGGTAATACTAATGCACCACCTACAGCTAATAAGCCGAAAATATCATAAACCGATAAGTCAAAGTTTAAGGCCGACAATCCCAATACGCGATCCTGAGCCGTGACTTTATAGCGTTGATTAATATCGAGAATCGTATTGACTACACCCCGATGATCAATCATGACCCCTTTAGGTTGCCCAGTAGAACCGGAGGTAAAGATCACATAGGCTAAATCGGTAGGTTTTTGCAGTGTAGCAGGCGCAATAAGCGGAACGGCGGGTAGTGGATCATCCGCCACGGTTAAGCACTTAACTTGATCAGGCCAGCTTAATTGCTGTTTTAAGCTCGGTAAGGTGACTACTAATTTAGCCTCACCTTGTTGCAGTAAATAATGTTGGCGCTCTTGTGGTTGTTCAGGATCAATCGGTAAATAGGCTGCTCCTGCTAGTAATATCCCATAGACGGCAACCACCTGCTCCCAACCTTTAGGCATCACTACGGCAACCAAAGTATTCGGTGTAGCACCTGCATGATGTAATTGCCATGCTAATGCAATCGCTCGTTGTTCCACCTCGCTATAGCTTAATTGGCGCTCTGGTGTAATCACTGCTATTGCATTAGGAGTACGTTTTACCTGATCCAAGAATAAGGTATGTAGCAATGTGGTGGGTACTGATGCAGTAGTATGATTTACCTCTTGGTATAAGTCGCGTTGCCAAGGGGGTAGTACCGTTACTTGCATAGTGGACCAATCGGTCTCTGCCTCGGCTAACTGATGCAATAGTTTAGAATACATGGCAAACATATCGTCGAGCATATGCGCTGGGAACAACTCATCGACCGCATCCCAATCAAAGCGTAAGCAACCTGCCTCTTCCGATACCTGATGATCCAGCCACACTTGCGGTGTTTGACCAATACCAAACACTGGATCACCTAATGCAGGTAAGCGTTCAGGGTCTTCAAAATTATTGAGCGTTAAAGTACTGGTGAATACCACCGGCATAGCCGCTGATTGTTGATTACCGCGCTTTTTAATGAGTTCGCGTAGTACGCGAACACCATTCACATGGCGATGCTCTAAATCTTGCCAAAGCTGCTGTTGCACTTCACGAGCATAATCCAAGAAATTAGTTTTAGCGGCTCGATTGACTTCGACCAAAATAAGCGAAGTAAAGTCACCCACAATACTATTGACCTGTGGATGTAAAGGTAAGCGATTAAAAATCGTGAGATTAATAGTAAGGCGCGGATCTTTACTCCAATAGCCCAATATCTCTCCAAACGCTGCTAACAATAAACCTGAAGGCGTCAAACCTGCACCACTGGCTCGACTCTTCATACGTTGCCACTGTTCAACCGTGAGGCTACCTGCACGACGTACAAAGCGTGTTTTAGTCAAACTACTGGGTTGTTTAACCATAGGCAAACTAGGAGCGGGTGCTAAATTATCTAAACGCTTGCGCCAGTAATTAAATGAATTTTGATACCAAGGCGTTTTCTGTAGCTCCTGCTCCGTAAGAATATAATCGCGGAATGATAGCTCTAGGGTTTCTAGTGGGCGCTCAGGATGATGGTACATACGCAATAAATCGCGTGCTAATAGCCGCATCCCCCACGCATCCGCAATCAGAGCATCTAAGCCTAAATGCAAAATGGTATGATGCTCATCAATCAGTGAGGCACGAATATCAAATAGCGGCCAGCGATCTGCTGGTACTACTTGATGCGACATAGTTTCACGCAAATTATTTAAAGCGTACTCTATTTGATGAGGTGCTTGATCGCGTAAATTAATAATAGGCAGTTGGTAGATCGGAACTTCTGGCAAAATCCGCTGTTGACCATTCGGTAGAATAATCATGCGCAGCATTTCATGCCGTTCAATCATGCGCTGCCAGACGTGTTGGAAATGCTCTAAATCCAGATCAGTACAATTGAGTTCAATATAGCTATAGGTCGATACATTACCTAATTCAAAGTTACCACTACGCCCCACCCAATAAGCTTGCTGAATTTCCGAAAGCGGGAATGGCTCATAACGCTCAGCGGTATTAATAGTGACAGTCGGTAGCGTAACGACACCATTATTTAAATCCGAAGGGGTCGATTCAGTAGTTTTACGTGCCTTACAGAAGCTCACTAAGCTTAGTAAATGTGTCTTATAGGACTCTAATAGCTGTTCAGCCTGTTGAGCAGCTAACTGCGCGGGATCAAAAGCCATCGCTAAGCGTAAGCGGTTATATTTAATCATGCCGCTAAACACCAGCTCATAGGTAAGTTCTGAATCTGGGCTACCCGCTAAACCGGAAGATTCTTTAGCAAAACCAAATAAGCTCTCTTCTGGTAAATCCTGATCAAACTGACCTAGATAGTTAAATGAGATTTGGGCAGCAGGTAGATTATCTAACTCATGGGTGAGGTATTTTAAAATCCCATAACCCACTCCATTACTCGGTATAGCGCGGAGATTTTCTTTAATCTGTTTAATCTGCTCGCCTAAATCGGGTTGTTCCGCAAGCTCTAATAACACTGGAAAGAGCGCAGTAAACCAGCCCACAGTGCGGGCAATATCTAAGCCTGCGGCGGGGAAATCGCGCCCATGCGACTCTACTGCCACTAAACTACGTTGCCCACCATGCCATTGACTTAAAGCCAGTGCTAAGCCCGTCAATAAAATGTCATTGATACGCGTATTATAGGCATGATGAATTTCTGATAATAATGAACATGTTTCTGCCTCAGAAAACTCAATCGTATGCGTCAAACTATTACGTACTAAGCTCGGTGTTAGAGTGGGTTTTAACGGCAAAGGCTGGCAAGGGGTATGTAATAATTGCTGCCAATAAGTGACCTCACCAAATAAAGCATCGTTTAAACTTAAGGACTGTAAGCGCTCGGCCCATGCTTTGAAGGAAACCGTTTTAAGCGGTAACTTAACGGGTTGCTGGGCTAATAACTGCTGATAAGCCCGCATTAAATCATCAAATAAAATCCGCCATGACACGCCATCAATCAC
Source organism: Thiofilum sp. (assembly GCF_016711335.1). Taxonomy (NCBI): domain Bacteria; kingdom Pseudomonadati; phylum Pseudomonadota; class Gammaproteobacteria; order Thiotrichales; family Thiofilaceae; genus Thiofilum; species Thiofilum sp. The sequence goes on along the minus strand of NZ_JADJTF010000001.1, from coordinate 1,146,426 downwards.
TAAATGATGTGCCACGATTAATAGCCTTTCACTATCAGGTAAGCGGAATAATACCGCTTTTAATAAAGGCCCTTGTGCTAGATTAAACTGAGTATGGACGGTATCCGCATAAGTCTCTAGTTCACCATTGCTAGGATCAGCAATCGTTTTCACTTCGAGCTTAAACTCCATACTGACCTGATTATATTGGCTTTTCACCGTATTATCAGTATTCAGCTCAATGGTTAAGCGTAGCGCATCATGATGATCCATTAGGCTTTGGAATGCCTGTTGTAAGGCTTCGACATTCAACGGTGCTTTAGGATACAGCATGACCGCATTATTAATATGATGCTTAGGCCCTTTAATATCGCGTGAGAACCAGTGTTGGATGGGTGTTAAAGGCACAGATCCACTCACTTGCTCTTGTACCACAGGCTGATGCTCAGTATTAGCTTGATCGGCTAATAACGGAGCCAGCATGGCAATCGTGGGGTGATGAATAAAATGGCGCATTTCGCATTTCAACTGCGCATGAGCCAATTTAGCGATCACCTGAATTGCCTTGATGGAGTCGCCCCCTAATTCAAAGAAATTATCATGGATACTGAGGCTAGGAATGCCTAGCACCTGCGACCAAATCGCTACTAAAGTCTGTTCAATAGCATTACGCGGGGCGGTACTCTCGCGCTGATTTGCCACCGGATCGGGTAATTGATTGCGATCTACTTTGCCATTGGGTGTTTTAGGTAGACTATCCAAACGCACGAAATGCGCTGGAATCATATAATCCGGTAAATATTGAGTCACAAAGCGACGTAGTGCATCCGCTAATTCAGCTTGAGTACGTAACTCGCCCACACCCATGACTATATAAGCTACTAATTGAGCGCTACCCTCTGCTGGAGTCCGAGCTACCACTACACGTTCGACTAGATGAGGGAAGTGACTTAATACCTCCTCAATTTCACCTAGCTCAATACGGAAACCACGAATTTTGACCTGATGATCAACCCGCCCCAAATACTCCACACGCCCATCGGGTAAGAAGCGTCCTAAATCACCCGTTTGATAAATGCGTCCACTATTAGGGACTTGCGGCGAGGTAGGGAAAGGATTAGGGATAAATTTATTAGCAGTCGCTTCAGGGTTATTAAAATAGCCGCGTGCTAGGGTCAAACCGCCTATATAAATTTCGCCTACTACTCCGACCGGAACTGGATTGTGCTCTGGGTCAAGAATATACAGGCTTGCGTTTGGAACAGGTCTACCAATATCGGGACGGTGTTCTGCTTGGCGTACTGTTATAGTGCAATAGTTTGCTTCCATTGGACCGTATCCATCACAGACACGCTGCAATGAGGTCGACTGATAAAGGTGATTCACTAAGTCAACGGGGGTAAATTCACCGGCTAATACTATGGCTTGTACTGAGTCTGGTATAGCACCATTATTGACTAATTCGCGCGCCGCTGAAGGAACGGTACTGATTAATGTTACTTTATTGGCATGCGGTAGGCGCGGTAGCTCTAAAGCGTTTTCCGCCAAAATCAGTGCACCACCACTACCAAGTGCAATGTACATTTCATATAGAGATACATCAAAGCAGATAGACGTGGAGAATAGGACACCTCGTAATTCAGCGGGGGTATGAAAGCGCTGACCCCAATTAACTAAATTAGAGCTAACACGATGCTCAATCTCTATTCCCTTAGGCAAACCAGTCGAGCCGGAGGTATATAAAATATAAGCTCGATGACTGACTTGAGTAATATTAATAGGATTGCTGTTAGGATACTGGGCTATAGATGCTTGATCATTATCTAATAATACACAGTGCAAATTAGCCCTATCCGCTTTGAGTGTTGTGACTTGATTTAATAGCGTGCTTGTAGTGATCAGGGTATTAACGCCTGCATTATTCAGCATGTATTGCACACGCTGTTCGGGGTAATTCGGGTCTAGCGGTACATAAGCCCCCCCTGCTTTCAATACCCCCAGCAACGCTACTAACATATCGGCTGTGCGTGGCATAAAGACACCCACAGGCATTTCTAGTCCCACGCCTTGAGCACGCAGATAATGCGCTAATTGATTGGCACGTTGATTGAGTTCGCGGTAACTGATGTGCTCTTCACCCACAATCAATGCAACAGCATCGGGTATACGCTCCACTTGTGCCTCAAAGAATTGATGTACACAAAGTTGCTCAGGATAAAGCTCACGAGTGGAATTCCACTCGATTAAAATCTTATGTGCCTCAGCCTCATCTAACAGACTGATACTAGACAAGGATTCATTAGGCTGCTGTATAAAGTGGCTAGCAAGGGTCCGTAAATGCTGCTCCACACTGTGCATTAAACTACTGGGATACAGCGCTGGATTATATTCAAACCTAAAATCAATTTGCTCAGCAGGTGTAATTAATAAGCCAAAGTCATAACTAATTTGCTCAAATACATCACTCCCATCCACCTGAAAATACGGAAACTCACTATTACGTTGTTTAACTGAAGCCCCTAAGGGGAAGTTTTCAAAGATAACTAGATGGTCAAAAAGGTGTTGGCGTAATGCAGTCGCGGCTTGAATACGATGCAAGGGGTAATGATGATAGGCTTGAGCCTTACTATTATCAGCGTGTAATGTCTGGAACAGTTGCGCGAGTGTCATCTCTGGGGTCATGCGTACCCGATTCGGTAGGGTATTAATGAATAACCCTAGAATATTCTCTACCCCTTCAATCTCTTCGGGACGTCCTGCTACGGTAGTCCCAAATACTACATCAAGGGTATTATTATACTTAGCTAGCAATACCCCCCACAGTGCACATAATACGGTGTACAGAGTGACTTGATGTTGACTAGCTAACTGTTGTAGCTGTTGAGTCAGTGCGGAATCAAACACAAAGTCATGATAATGATGCTCCGAAGAACCCTCGGTAGGTGTCAGACTCAAATCGGGATTGGGTAAACGCGGCAAACCTGTCTGTGCTTCAAAACCCGCTAAATAGTCACTCCAAAAATGTTCGGCGGCCTGTTTGTCTTGTTGTTCTAACCATTGAATATAGGTGGCATAAGGAATAGCCTTCCCTAACTGAGCGGGTTGCTGCTCCAATAGCCCTTTATAGAGTTGCAAGAGTTCACGATAAATAATGCCCGAACACCAACCATCTAAAATAATATGGTGAAAACTCCACACCATATAAAAGCGTTCATGAGCAATTTGGATAATATTAAAGCGCACTAATACATCGCGGCTAATATCAAAAGTATGCGCTCGATCTTGGGCACAAAATGCCTCTAATTGTGCTGCATGAGTGGCAGGATCTGACTGACGCCAATCATAAAAACCTACTTTAAGCGCACGCTGCTTGAGCACTAATTGTAAGGGCTGATCTTGCTCTTCATGCCAAAATACCGTGCGCAAAATATCATGACGTTGCAGTAATTGGTTCCAAGCCTGTTCAAACACAGCTAGATTAACCTGACCACTCGCCTGAAACGCTAATTGAATATGATAACTGGCACTATCCGGTGCATATAGATGCTCATACAACATCCCTGATTGTAAGGGAGAAAGCGGATAAACATCTTGTAGCTCATGTGCCTTTAAACCCGCACTTGTTAATAGTTGCTGCAAGCCTTTTAGAGTTAATTGTTTCCAGCTTAGATCGTGTGGCGTGACCTCACTCGCTGTTTGGGTCTGACAGTGTTGAATTAAACCTAGTAAGGCTTGTTGATAACCCTCTAGTAGTGCTTGGACAGTATCTGGGCTAAAACGCGCTGGATCAAAATTGACATATAAGGTTAATTGCTGTTGGCGCGTTACCCCATAGAAGGATAAATCATGCGGTAACTCGGAATCAGGAGCGACCGGATCACCCACATATTCAGGCGCAAAGCTAAACGGTGTACCGGAGAGATCGGTATCAAATTGACCTAAATAGTTAAACGTAATCCGAGGGGCATTAGTAGGACTAATTAGCGTGCGACGTAAATACTTGAGGACTCCATAGCCAATACCATTATTAGGAATTTGGCGTAAGGTTTCTTTAATGGTTTTAAGAGCTGTTCCCGTATCACTATTAACTTCCAAAGCCAGTAACACTGGATACATACTGGTAAACCAGCCCACTGTGCGGGTAATGTCTAAGTCTTGTCCTTGTCGATCACGTCCATGCGATTCGAGCGTAATCAAGGTTTGAGTACCGCCGTGCCAACCATTCATCACTTGAGCTAGAGCGGTGAGCAAGACATCATTAATCTGCGTATTGTAAATATGATGAATGCCTGTGAGCAGGTGGTGTGTTGCCTCTGCGTTTAAAGTGGTGGATAGAGTGCGGCTATTTTGATGCAAACTCTTATGCTTAGACTCAATGGCTGGCAAAGCAGGCACTGAGGTATTAACTATAGTTTCCCAATAGGCTTGCTCTTGGGCGAGTGCTTCACTTTGACTATAGGCTTGTAAATCCTCTGCCCATGCTTTAAATGCATCTGTTTTTAGCGGCAGGGTAACGGATTTATCTTGCTGTAGCTGCTGATAAGTTGAGGTTAGATCTTCAAAAAGAATCCGCCACGAAACCCCATCTATCACTAAATGATGGATCACTAAGAGTAATTTATCGTGATTATTTAAGCGCAATAAAGCCGCTTTAACTAAACCACCCTGCTCCAATTTAAAACTAGACTGTAAGCGATTACCCTCATTACGTATCGCGGTCGCTGGCTCAGCATGCCCCTCCAAATCAATAATTTCGAGCTTAAAAGGTACACTAGCTCGATTTTCTTGTACCACCTCAGGAGGAGTTGCTGCATAAGACATACGCAAAGCATCATGATGCTCTAGCAACTTTTGTAGCGCTTGCTCTAATAGACCTGCATCCATGCGCCCCTGCACATCCAGCAAAATAGCTTGATTCATGTGATGAGGAGCGCCGTTAAAATCCTCAAATAACCAGTGTTGAATCGGTGTGAGTGGTATTACCCCTGTAATCAGTGCTTGCTCTACTGTCTTACTGACCACTGTCAGCGTTAAAGCAAATTCAGCAATCGTAGGATTTTCAAATAAATGACGAATTTCAGCTTTGAATTCATAACTGCGTAGCCGTGATACCACTTGAATGGCTTTAATAGAGTCGCCGCCAATTTCAAAGAAATTATCATGAATACCTAACTTACTAATGCCTAATACTTCGCTCCACAGTTTTACCAAAAGATGTTCCTGCTCTGTGCGTGGCGCGACATTAGTATTTAACTTACGTGCAGTAGTACTTTGGCTAGCATGTAGACTCACTAGCTGATCACGATCAATTTTGCCCTGACGATCCAGTGGGATAGAACCCGATTTCACACGTTTCATATAACTATTATCTCCACTGATTGAGGGTACGGGCTTGCCAACTTCTAGCAATAAGATCAATACGACTTAAGATGCGCTCTTCGTCATCTTTTTGATCGGGTTTAAGGGTGTAATAAGCCGCCAGCTCCTGTTTAGGAATCGGTACAGGCTGCATGTGGGCTTGAATAAAGGTATTATTAGGATCCAGTCCAATGATGGTTTGTACTTGACCTGCCTCTAATGCTACGAGGAACGATTTAATCCCTTCCGCTAACGTAATAGCATGGAAACCTTTAGCAAGGGCGGCTTGCTGCATAGTATTATGCAGGCTCATACCAACACCATCCCACAAGCTCCACGCTAAACTATAAGCACGCACTTGTCCCTGCTCACGATTAAAGGCTGCTACTGCACTTTCTAAATAGCTATTCGCAGCGGCATAGGGTGCTACACCCGTTCCACCAAAGAAACCATTGACTGAAGAGAAACCCATGAAAAAGGCTTGTGGATAGTCTTTGAGTAGTTCCAATAGAGCTTGAGTGCCTTGCACTTTGGTATGGAACAATTGCTCAAAAGGTTTTAGCGTAATATGACCTAGGTGATTAGACTCTGGATTACTTGCCTCAACGCTATTTGATTCACCTGCTAAATGAAAAATACCGGCTAGCGGTTGCCCACTGCATTGTTCAGCTTGTTGAATCAGTTGACTTAAAGCAGCTTGATCACACACATCTAATACTTGATAGTATACTTGCCCCTTACTGACTTTTTGTAAATGCGTAAAGGCTTGCAATTTATCCGTGTCTTGTTCGAGAGCAGTGCGTCCGGTGAGGATTAAATGTGCTTGATAGTGTGTACTAAGTAATTGGGCTAGCTCGCGTCCAATACCACCTAAGCCCCCCGTAATCACATACAGACCAACCTTTTTTAACTCAATAGGCTGCTTTTGAATCTGGGTAAAATTGATCTTATGCAAACAACTGATATAGCGCTGGTGTTGACGATAAGCCACTTCAGCATCCGCATGAGTAGCGGCTAGCTCAGCACGAATAAGGGTAGCCGCTCTTTGCGGGTCTTGAGTGTCAAGATCAATATGTCTACTACGTAATTGCGGCTGTTCTTGAGCTAAGGTCTTGATCACGCCGCGTAAACTACCATTACTAGATTGAGCCTTATCTGTATCGAGGACTAAGTGATTCGTATAACTCACTACTAATAAGGTTTGAATCGCCGTTTGTGTGGCTTGTAAAGCTTGTAATAGCAACACTAGGCTGAAGGTACTGTGCTCATTAGCTTGCTGAAGACCTGTGGCGCTTAACGTATTCACTGTTTCAGTGGCTAAGGTATGCACCACAGTTTTTATGTTTAAACCATCACGCTGCATGGCTTGTAGTAGAGCAACATAATCGCTAGGCACAGTAGGATTCAGGGTATAGGTATGCTGATCGCGTTTAACAAACGTTTGACCGGTCTGAACCCAAATAGCAGGCTGTAAGGCATCCATCAATGCTGGATCGTTACCTAATAGTAAGTCAATCGCTACAGAAGTATTTGACTCAGCCTCAATAGCGCCTAACCCTTTACACTGCCAGCTAGGAATAAAGAACCAATCGGGTAAAGTGTGCTCATTCGCAAGCAGTAAATCCGTCTCACGAATAATGTCATTGAACTGCCCTGTTTCCAGTGCTTCGCGCAATTGTACACGCTGAATTTTGCCACTCGTGGTTTTTGGGAACTCCTCTTTTGCCATAGGAATGATATAGGCAGGTGTAATGCCACACTCCATCGCTAAGCGCGTGCGAATCGCTTTGTATAACTCTATCAAGTCCACATCAGGCTGAGGTACAAAGAAAATCGCCAAGCCTTCAGTGCCCGAAGCAGGATCATTAATAGCTGAACTGCCCACGAAAGTAGGCTGTACACCCTCAACTCGATTCACAATGTCTTCAATTTCATAGCAATAGAAATTAGCAGCACGGATAATAATGATTTCTTTTTGCCGACCCGTAATGGATAGCTCACCATTAAGAATAAAGCCTAAATCTCCGGTATTAAACCAGCCATCCTCTACCTGAGATTCAGCATTAGCCGCTGGATTATTTAAATACCCCGGCGTAATCACTTCACCGCGCACATGTAGTGCACCAATTTTACCTTCAGGGACTAATTCATTATTTTGATCTACAATCCGAATTTGCACACCGGGCATAGATTTGCCTAGTTTTACAAATGAAACGGTATCCTTACCCCGTTCAGTGGTTTTTTGCAGAATACCTTTGAGACTGGATTTTTCAAACCAATGGCAACCTTCAGCGACTGAGAAATCATTTTTGTACTGTATCGCGGTACAAGTCTCAGCCATCCCATAGGCGGGTTGCATGGCTTTTTCAGGCACACCAAAGTCTTTAACTAGGTGAAGAAACTCCTCAACCACGGGCAAAGTAACCTGCTCAGCCGCATTCATAAAGAAGCGCATGCTGGATAAGTCCCAACGTCGATCAGTTTTCTTCAGATGCTCAGAAACTAATTTGTAGCCAAAATTAGGACTCCAAGTAAAAGTCACGCGATGCGCTTCTAATAGATCCAGCCATTTAAGCGGATTATTCAAAACCAGATCGGTATTAACGGCTACTTGCTTGACACCTAAATAAACGGCTTTGATATAGAACATAATGAGAGCGGCCACATGATCACTGGGTGGCCAATTCAAATATACATCATCACGAGTATAGTGGTTATATTGGCTCGCCCCGTAGACATGGTAATAAATGCCCTTATTACGCTCTTGAATGCATTTAGGAATACCTGTACTGCCGGAAGTTAGCTGATAAAACGCTACATCCTCAGGGTCAGCACGATAATCACACTCAATGGGCGCAAACTCTTTACCACGAACAGCAATGGCTTTAAGCCCTGTGACCCCAAATAAGGTATTTAGACTATTAATAGGTTCGACTAAGTGCGGGCTGGCAAAAATCGGCGGATGCTCCAGTAGCTCCCACGCATTATAGAGTTTATTCACCACACTGGTTTTTTGTGCATAGGTAGGCGAAGTGGCTACCGTAACAGGTTTGATACCCCCCAAAATACATGCCCAAAAACCAGTGAGATGATCATATAAATCCTGCTGTTGCAGAATAACGGTATCGCCTGCTTTTAAGCCCTGTTGGTGTAAACCATTTAAAATACATTGTGCTTCATGCAGCAAATCAGCATAAGACTGGTAATGCTCCTCACCTTTTTCATTGACATATACCGTACCGCGATGGGCATAGTCGCGGGCAGCACGATAGAGAGCAGCGACCATAGTCGTCGGTTCATTAGGATCTAAATCAACTACCCCTCCATCCGCAAAAGCCATGACCGTACCTTCAGGTAAGGCTTCAGTCATAGGGGCTTGGGTAGCAGTGGCATTATTTTCAGGTACAGCTTCACTTAAATAAGCTTGCTGATGCTGGAGCAAGTCGCTCATATGTAAAGGCGGAAACTCCAGCACTTCAGGCTCTAGAATGATAGCGACATCATCTAATTCTGGCATGGCTATGAGAATTTCCGCTTCCATTTTAGCCGTGGAAAACTTGGGTTCACTCACGGCTATAACAGTTAAAACGGCTTCCCGATCTAATTGACCATTCTCATCTAAAGGCAAAGCAGGTAGGACTAATAGGGCTAAGAATGCACTCAACTCTGGCGCGATTTTATCTGCTAAGTACTCAAATACTGACTCGCTTTCTAAACGCTGAGGGGTCGCCACTAACGCCAAGACAAAGCGCTCATTGGCTTTATTTAGTAATTTTAATAAGCTGACCTCTCTAATAGCAGGATGCGCTTGGAGGGCTTGTTGTAGTGGTTTTAGACTAATGAGCTGACCCTGAACCACTAAGCTGTGATCAGGTTCTTGAATTATTTCCATGTGATCATCTCCCCAATAGCGTCCGATAAAACCGCTAGATTTATCAGCGGTCAAATAAATCATGCCTGATGCATAAGGGGGGGCTAAGTAACCTTGACGATTGAAAATACAGGCACGATGAGTGGGTAATGATTGGGTGCTGAGCCATTGTTGAAAGGCTTGTCCTAGTGTATTAGGCACTACTTTTAAAGGACGCCAAGCTGCGTTGTGGTCCATAAGTTGTAAACTATTAAGGCTTATTTGCGGATTAGCGACAACTTGCTCACTCAGATGCTGAATAAAACCTGCCAGCAGGCGCATTTGATGTGGGTTATAAACTTCAGGCTTATATAGCAATTGAAAGGTCAAAGTGGCTCTAGGCTCAATAATGACACCAAGGTCATAATTGATCTCACGGTAAATATCCTGAGTTACCTCTAGTCTAAAACCCACTTGTGCTTGCGTATCCTGTGTAGCTGAAACAGGATAGTTTTCATGCACCAAAAGGTGATTAAATAAACCTTGTTTCAGCGCACTTTGGGCTTGTATCTCCGCTAAGGGGAAATAGCTATGAGGGCGAGTCTGCACTGCTTGATCTTGAATCGATTGCAATAAGGAGCGGAAACTAGCTTGTGGCTGTAACTTAATGCGCACCGGAAGGGTATTCATAAACAAGCCAATAATATTCTCCACCCCGACGATTTCCTCTGGGCGTCCTGATACTGCTGCACCAAACACTACATCATCACAGCCGTTATAACGCGCTAGCAATAATGCCCACAACGCTTGCAATAGGGTATTTAAGGTCACATGACAGCTTGATGCTGTGTGTTGTAATTTAGCACTCAGACTAGCGGGCAACTCAAATTCATAAAGTTCGGCACGATGATTACTACTCGCTTCATTGGGTGCTTGACCACCAGCAGGAATACCGGTTGCTTGTTGAAAACCTGTTAAATAATCCTGCCAATAACGTGCTGAGCTTTGCTTATCTTGCTCAGCAAACCAACGAATATAATCCGCATAGGGGCGAGCGAGCGGTAAAGTATTGGCTTTGTCTTGGCGTAATGCTTCATAAGCCGCCATAAACTCCTGATATAACAAAGCAATACACCAACCATCGACTAATATATGGTGTAGAGTGAGAATTAAACGCCATTGATCGTGGGCAAACTGCACTAAGGTGACACGGACTAATACATCATTGGTTAAATCAAAGGGTTGCTGGCGCTCCGCACTCATTAATTGGCGCATAAACTCATCAGCATTAGCTACACTAATCTGCCCACGTTTATCTAGATAACGAAAATCAACTTGACGCTCTTTCAGCACTACTTGTAGTGGACGCTCAACTTGCTCGTATACAAATAAAGTACGCAATACGGCATGACGTCTAAAAATCTCATTCCAAGCGGCTTGCAAAGTAGGCGCATCGACTTGCCCAATTAAACGATAATGCGCCTGCTGGAAAAAAGCCGTAGTTTGAGTGTCGTACAAGTAGTGAAATAACAGCCCTTCCTGCATGGGTGAAAGCGGATAAATATCCTGCACCTCTGCGGCTGAACGCTTAATTTGAGTCAAAAACTGACGTAATTGAGCAATAGACAAGCCAGTATAAGTCAGATCAGACGGTGTTATTTCACTAGGCTTGTGTTGGCAGTGCTGAATAATATCCTGAAGAGCTTGTACGTAGTGATCTAATAAGGCTTGTGCAGACTCTGCACTTAACGCCAAAGTATCAAAATCTAAGGTTAGTTTTAAACGTTGATTGGTCACCATTCCACTTAAAGCAATGGCTTCCGGTAGACGAACATGGGGACTAAACGATTGCCCTACTGACTCGGAGGCTAAAGCCAATAATTGACTAGGAATATCAGCATCAAATTGCCCCAGATAATTAAATGCAATGGCGGGGCTATTGGCTTTGAGAGAGCTATTGGGCGTGAGATATTTTAATACGCCATAGCCCAAACCATTTTGTGGCACTTGGCGCAGTGTTTCTTTTACCACACCAATACGCTCTCCCAAGGTATTGGCGGCAGTTATATTCAGTACGACCGGATAAGTAGCAGTAAACCAACCCACGGTGCGGGCAATATCTAGCTCACCTAATGCTTCTCGTCCATGTGACTCTAAAGTGACTGCGACCTGCGAATGTCCTTGCCAAGGATGAACTGCCATTGCTAACGCTGCCAGTAATAACTCATGACCGCGTGTGTTATAGGCACGATGCGCATTGCCAAGCAAAATAGTCGTCGCTTCACGCGCCAATACACTACTTAACGTTTGCATTTGACGCGGCTGTATTGAGGGTTGCTCTAATACTAAATTGCTTGCTGTTACTTGCTGCTCAACCTCTTGCCAATAAGGTAACTCGGTTAATAACTCATGACTTTGGCTATAAGCTTGTAAATATTCCGCCCACTCTTTAAACGCATGCGTTTTAAGGGGTAGTTGAATGGCCTTACCTGCTTGAGCATGCTCATAAGCAGTCGCTAGGTCCTCTAATAAAATACGCCATGACACACCATCGACTACGAGATGATGGATCATCATAAAGAGGCGTTCACTGCCATCGGTTAGGCTAAAGAGTACTGCTTTAACTAGAGTATCTTTTGTTAAGTCAAAGCTTTGTTGTAAAGTGTTAAGTCGTTTCGTTAATTGATCTAGCGCTATGGTTTCTTGGTGTAAATTAACACCGGCTTCAGCCCGATTGTCTTGTACAACTCCTTGATCAGTAAAACCATAGCTCATACGCAAAGCATCATGGTGTTGTAGCAAAGCCTGAAGTGCTGTTTGCAAGGCAATGGGGTTTAAGGCTTGGGTGGGTTTAAATAATAGGGCTTGATTGAAATGATGCCGTGCATCACTAGGTGCAAGCTTAAAAAACCATTGTTGAATGGGTGTGAGTGATACTGAGCCGCTAATGGTTTGTTGTGGAATCGATTTATGTAGGGATACCACATGCGGAATCAAGGCACGAATAGTAGGGTGCTTGAAAAACGCATTAATATCACATTTCAGATTTAACTTGCGCAGCCGTGCCATGATTTGAATAGCTTTGATCGAGTCACCTCCCACATCAAAGTAATTCGCCATCACGCTCATACGCGGCACACCCAACACTTCCTGCCAAATAGTGGCGAGCTGTTGTTCTAAGGGGGTAGCAGGTGCTACATAATCATGATCTTGGGTATCCAGTTCGGTCGGTTCAGGTAGTTTACGTTTATCAATTTTGTGATTAGCTGTGAGTGGCAATTGCTCTAAAAACATAAACTTAGCCGGAATCATATAATCAGGTAAGTGTGCACTTAAGAAGCTACGTAATTCGGCAACAGTGAAAATATTATCGCTAACGATATAAGCCACTAACTCTTTATAGCCTGCGGGTAAAGTACGTGCTATCACTATCGCTTGGCGAATAGAGGGATGCTGTAAAATACCATGCTCTACCTCGCTACACTCCACGCGATAGCCACGAATCTTAACCTGTTCGTCTTTGCGCCCTAAAAATTCAATCGTGCCATCGGGTAACCAACGTGCTAAATCACCTGAGTCATAAATGCGCTCATGGGCTATGAAAGGATTAGCAATAAAACAGTTGGCGGTTTGCTCAGGACGATTGAGATACCCCAGAGCTAAACCCTCTCCACCAATATACAAACGCCCAAATACACCTATGGGAACAGGCTCTAACTCAGTGTCCAAAATATAGACTTGGGTGTTAGCTATGGGTTTACCAATCGGTATATCTTGATAGGGACGATCTAGACTTATGCGGTAACAGGTTGTAATCGCAGTATTTTCAGTCGGACCATAAGCATTTAAAAGCGCTAAATGAGGGTAAGCAGACAATACACGCTCGGCATGCACCGCAGAGACTTTTTCGCCCCCAATCATCACGGTTTGTAGCCGAGCAAATAGCTCAATATCTTGATCAATCAGTTGCTGGCAAAAGCCTGTGGTTGTGATAAAGGTATTAATGGCATGCGTTTGGAGGGTATGCTTCAGTACCCCCATATCGAGCAATTCATTTTCGCCCAATAAATATAAGCTGCCACCATTGAGTAGCCCGCCCCATACATCAATCACCGAAGGATCAAAGGTAAAAGTCGTGGTTTGAATAAAGCGCTGACCTGCATGGAACGTTAGATAGTTCGTATTTTTAACTAAACGCACCACCCCTCGTTGGGGAACCATTACTCCCTTAGGTTGCCCTGTTGTACCGGAGGTGTAGATTACATAGGCAAGCGAAGTCGGCTGGCTGACGGGTATAAGATTAGTAGTGTAGTTACCGGACAGGCTAGCACTATTCTCTAATAATAAAGCAGGTGTTGAACCTGCTAAATGAGTATGTTCACTATCGGTAAGCACTACTTTGCATTGCGTATCATGCAAAATATAGTCAATACGCTCAGCAGGGTAAGCAGGATCAAGTGGTACATACGCCCCACCTGCTTTCAAGATTGCCAAGGCTGCAATAATCCAACGCTCTGAGCGTCCGAGTAACACCCCTACCAAATCATTGGCTTGAATCTGATATTGAGTTCTTAACTGTTGAGCTAATTGATTAGCGCTTTGATTTAAGGCGCGATAAGTGAGTTGTGTATGCTTAAAACAAACGGCTAAGTGCTCTGGATTTAAAGCAGCCTGCTCCTCAAAGAGTGCACTAATTGTTTGTTCACGTGGGTAGTTGGTGTGAGTCTGATTAAACTCAACCGTTAATTGCTCACGCTCTGCACTTGCTAGCAGACGAATAGCACGCAGCGGAATATGGGGCTGCTCAATAACGCTAGTAATAATAGCGCTTAAGTGCTCTGCAAGGCGTTCAAATTGCAGTGCTTGATAGAGTGCAGGGTTATACATTAGGCGAAAACGAATATTATCCCCTGAGGGAATAATCATCACACCCATGTCATAGTGCGTTTGCTCTGGAAAATCGATCTCGCTAATACTAAAGCCTAACAGCGGCTTGACATCGTGGCGTAATTGCTCGTCTAACGGATAATTTTCAAATACTAAGACATGATTGAATAATTCGCGCCGCCCTGTTTGTTGTTGGATTTTGTGCAGTGGGTAATGCTGGTGTTCTTGACGATTGAGAGCAGCTTCTTGTGCTTGTTGCAAAAAAGCGCTAAAGGTTTGCTCAGATTGCAGCTTAAAACGACAGGGGATGGTATTGATCAGCAAACCTACCATGTCATTAATGCCCTGAATGCTCTCAGGACGCACGGAAGCCGTAACTCCAAATCCTACATCATCAGACTGATTATAACGACTCAGCAATATTCCCCACACTGCCTGTAATACCGTGCTCACTGTAGTACGCTGCTGAATTGCTAAGTGCTGTAATTGTTGGGTTTGTATGGAACTTATGCTAAAGCGATACTCTGCCAACTTATTCGTTGCACTAGGAACTACACGCAAAGGGAGCTGTGGAATACCGGTTAGTTGCTCATAGTCAGCTAAATACTGTTGCCAAAATTGTGCTGAGCGTTGTTCATTCTGCTGCTCTAACCATTGAATCTCTGTACACGACAAAACCACTAACTTATTGATTTAGCATGTTTGTCATGGAGATGGTGAAAGTCCACCGCTCCTATGTTTTACTCTCTAGTTACCACACAGGAGAGCAAAATGGATCTGAGCGATGGACTACGTGACAGTTTAAAAGCCCACTTGAGTTGGGGCAAGCCCCGTTTGGATTGTTTTGTGGGAATGCTGCAGGCCTTGCTGAGTGCGCGACAAATGAATTTGGCGTTGTTGGCGGTACACATAGATTCTGACACCGACATTGGTTCCCGCTATCGACGGATGCAACGCTTTTTTAGCCAAGTGTTCTTTAATTACAATGACATTGCCCATTTTCTTATGGGAATGTTCGCCTTTAGTGGTCAACAATACTACCTCACACTCGACAGAACCAACTGGAAATGGGGCAAATCCAACCTCAATCTCCTGACTTTGGCGGTTGTTTACCAAGGTGCGGCTATCCCCGTTTACTGGATGGTGTTGAACAAACGCGGTAATTCTAACCAACGTGAACGTATTGCCCTGCTGCAACGATTTATCAGCCAATTCGGGCGCAACAACATCTTGGGTGTGTTGGCTGACCGTGAGTTTATTGGTGGTCAATGGTGGAAGTGGTTGTCTTCCAAAGAGATTCCCTACTTGATTCGTATCAAGGGTAATCAGTTGATGACCGACAAACACAAAAAAGAGGCGCATGTCCGCTCGCTGTTTGCCAACCTCAAGCCGGGTAAACGGCGCGTTCTCCGTCACCGTCGCGACGTTAGCGGGGAATGGGTTTGGCTCAGTGGCTCAAAGCTGCCCAGTGGTGAGTTGTTGATTATCGCCAGCAACCACTACACGGCTGATCCCATTGGCACTTATCGGCTACGTTGGGAAATTGAAAACCTGTTCCAATGCTTGAAAGGGCGTGGTTTTCACATGGAAGCCACTCACTTCACCAAACCCCTCGCATCAAAAAGATGATGGCGTTGCTTGCCATTGGCTTCTGTTGGGCGCACAAAGTCGGCGAATGGAAGGAAAAAGCCGTCAAGCCTTTGAAGACGAAAAACATGGACGCAAAGAGCAAAGTGTCTTCCGTTACGGCTTGGACTACTTGACCGATTTATTGAATGGAAGGGTACGGGAAAAAGTGGATAGGCTTAGGCTGCTGCTTCTGTTCCTTTGTCCACCACAATTCATGGCGATCGAGGATGGACGGATGAAACTCAGGCGATTTTCTTTTGAAAAAGATTCAATGAGTTAAGCGAATTGTCGTGTACAGAGCCATTGAATATAACGCACATAGGGTACAGCATTCGCAAAACTAGGCTTTAAGCCTTGTTTGAAGGCTTGATAGGTCTGAATAAATTCACGATATAAAATCCCCACCGACCAGCCATCAAGCAAGATATGCGGATGACTCCAAATCATCCAATAGTCATCGGTTGCTCGTTGCAGCGCGTAAAAGCGCATTAGCACATCTTTAGTCAGATTAAAAGGTTGGTGGCGATCTTGTTGCTGATAGTGTTGGAGTTGCTGTTGTTGTTCAACCGAGGGTAAATAAGATAAATCATGGTAACGCAGCTCGATTTGCCGCTGACGTAGAACAACTTGTAGTGGACGATTGGTTTTTTCATGACTAAATACGGTGCGCAAAATGTCATGACGTTGTAGCAGTAGGTTCCAACTGGCTTCAAATAAGCACAGGTCTACCTCACCCTGAAGACGAAAGGTGATCTGTTCAAAATAAGCATTACTTTGCTCATCACTCAAATAATGAAACAGCAATCCTTCTTGCAAAGGAGCGAGCGGATAAATATCTTGCAGATCGTTTTTTTTCATCAAAGCGTCATAGGGTCTTTATGAAGTTTTACAGGAACAAACGTTTGGAAGGGTCTGCTCTTAACACGGAAAAATGCTATTAGAGACTAGGTAGTCACTCCCTCTTAATTAACTACCTAGCGTCTAATTTGCAGTAAACTGTTCTAGTTGGGGTACTCTTGCCTTAATGGTTGGGCAACAAGGCATTGTACTGAAGCTTTGCATCATTAACTCTCCACGGTTGGTGTTACTTTTTGCCGCCTGCCACTGTATGCTCAATGATTAAGTCCGCAATGGAAGTAATCTGCACAATGGTGGCATGAGGGAACTTCTCGGTGGGATTATTCAAGTTATTGAATAAGATAGAGGCACTCATCTTTAGCTCAGGTATGTATAAAACATAGCTACTAAAACTCATTGAGCCACCGGTATAGCTATACACTTTTACCGTTTTATCGCCATATTGAAGCGTGCTGACTTCTAGTATTAAGCCATATTCCAACTTTTTGAGTTTCGGATCAGGATAAGGCCAAGGGTCTTGATTACACTTAGACCATGTAATCATCGGGTCTTTATCGGTTAAACGCTCACCAATAAGTTTGGTTTGCTCCGCCATTTTCGGGCCAGGACCTTGAGTGAATAACCAATTGAACCAACGTGCTATATCGCCAGAGGTCGAAATCATCCCACCAGCAGGTCCTGCATACGATAAATACGAGGTTTTAGAGTCACGCGCTGAAGTACCGCTACCGGTAAATAGATAAGATTCTGAATTAGGGCAACGCTTAGGAGGAGTATTTTTTACCGTATCGAAATAGTTGGTATTAGTACAACTGCTAATAGGAAAGACCTTTTCATAGCCCCCCATCGCTGTATTCTCTAAGCCAGCAGGTTTAAATAAACCTTCACGCAATGAGTTCACTAATGGCTCCTTACCCAAACCATTACCCCCATTGAGCTTATCAATGACTAAACCAAGTAATAAAGTACCTGTGGAGCCGTAGCACAATTGCCCAAACTTCGGTTCTTTATCATTAGGAATATAGCCCCCACTGGTCATATAGCGCATGGGCCAGAAGGCAGACAAGTCTCTACTCATGATCCGATAAGAAGCAGCATAGTCATACAGACCATCATCCATGCGCAGTAAACTACCAATGGTTAAACTACCGGGTAATTTTTGCGAGAAGGTGACTTCACTCGACGGAAGGACTTCAGACACAGCGGTATCGAAAGTGAGTTTACCTTCGTCAATTAGCTGCAAAATACGCGCGGCAGTAAAGGTTTTAGTAATACTACCGATTTCAAATTTCATATCAAAGGTGATCTTTTCACCCTCTGGTGTGGTATTAAAAGTGGCATAGCTGAGCTTTCCCTCTCCATCCATGATGGCAATAGAAGACCCTACTAATTCACTAGGCTGAATAATACTATCAATCTTATTGCACAAGGGCTCTAAAGCTAGATCACACTGATTGATCTTAGCATAGGCACTATTAGCCAATAACACACTGGCACTTAGCAGAGTGAATAAAAAAGATTTTTTCATTAAACATAGCCCTTTTTAACCCTAACTAGCTTTAAAATGCGAGAGTAAAAACACGGCAGCCTCTTATGCAATATAGAAAGCTGATTTGTAAAGATTTTTAATTCTGTGCTTCTTGGCAGCGTCCGGTTTCTATGATGAACTCATGCCGTTTTGCCCCTTTTTCATGACACATTGTCTGGGTGATAAGCGACATACCACACGTCCTTGATCATCGTTATGCCAAAGTTGCCCAACAATGCCGTTTTCTGCTGCTAGTAAACTCATATTTGCGTATACCTCACAGGTCACTATTTTTGATTGGGGTAGAACTGAAGAAAATAAAAAGCAAGATTAATCTACAGCAGCGTTGTAAAAGTTGTCGACAAGGACAATGTTAAGAAATGTTGTGGTTATTTTGTGCATCGCATTAAAAGAGTATCTAGCGTTTGCTTAACTCAGAGAGGCGAGTAAGCATAGTAGGCAAAAACGCTATTTTGCTATTTACTAATAGGACTTTAAGAGGATAAGGAAAGGACTAAGGCTTGCAGACTCATGCGCTTGATGTACATCTGATCTACGCAGATCAATGGCACACTTTAGATAGTGAATGCTTATCTAGGACTGAGCGAGAGCGTGCAGCGCAATTTCGGTTAGCAGCACCGCGTACTCTGTATCAAGCAGCTCATGCTTTTTTAAGACAAGTACTCAGTCTGTACGCGCCTCTCCGGCCGCAAGCATGGTGCTTTAGTACTAATCCCTACGGTAAACCCTGTATTACCAATCCCCACTATGAGTCTATACAGTTTAATTTGTCGCATACTGAGGGCTTAGTCGCTTGCGTAGTAGCTCATAATATAACGGTTGGTATTGATATTGAGCGCATTCAACCTATGGAAGATTTGGCTGCTGTGGCGCGTTATACCTTTGCTCCCTGTGAAGCGGAAGCGGTATTAGCCCTTTCCGATCCATTGCAACAGCAACAACGCTTTTTTACCTATTGGACTTTAAAAGAAGCGTGCTTAAAGGCATGGGGTACAGGATTTTCCTTGCCACCTCAGTCTTTTACGCTAGTACAAGATCAACAAGAACAATGGGTTATGCAAGACACACCTAGCTTATTTACTAGCAAGCAAAAGCTCTGTTTAAGGTCTTATTTAGTGAAAGACTATTGCTTAGGGCTAGCATGGAAGCAGAATGAAGCCAATGGAAATCAAAGGACCGACTATCAAGTCGTTATTTATGAGGCTGATCAAAAACCTATGACGCTATCCGCCTAAACATTTTAGGCGGATAAATTGCTAATTAAGCCGCCGCTGGAACTTCTGTCGTAGTACTGACAGGTTCGGCTTTAGCAACTTTTTTCTTTTTACCCATCATCTTACCGAGCATATAGTAAGCGCCTACTCCTAATGCTGCTCCACCCACCACTGACAAAGCAATAGGGTGAGCCATCACAAAAGCTTTGGTAGCTGTACCTACGGCTGCTAAAGAACCTTGAGGTGCGGTAGAAATGAACATTTCACTCGACATACGTTACTCCTTAATGCGTTTGCTTAGACCAAGCCATTATTGGATCTTGTGTAAAATTGAGTCAAGTTAATCTACTGACCAATAGTCGGGTAAGTGTTAAATTTTGTTAAGAAGCAAAGCTTTTACATTGAAAGCAGCCTAGTTGGAGTGTAGTTTTTACACATTACTTAATAAGCCTCAACTCCATTATTAAATGGCAAGGATGAATTAATATGTCGGCATCCGACTTAATTTCCCATGTAGAGCAAACCGATTCTCAAAGCGACACCACTGTCGATGCAACACCTCAAGTCTCTAGTCCTGCCCCGACTGAAGCAATGATAACACCTGAAATAATGACACCTACCGACTCAGTGTGTGAGCAAAAGCTGGATGCCTATCAACATAGCTTACAACGGGCAGGGGCAAATAATATTGTTAAAAATCATATTATTGCTAGCATCACCTTAGGGTTAGTACCGATTCCCTTGTTTGATCTCACAGCACTAACTACTACGCAAGTGAGTATGTTACATAGTCTCAGTGCGCACTATCAGCAGCCTTTTAAAGATCGCAATATGAAAGCACTAATTACAGCGCTCATAGGAGGGTCTTTACCGGTTGCTAGTATTATGGGCTTGAGTAGTTTCACTAAACTCATTCCGGGGATTGGTAGCTTAGTAGGGAGTGCTAGCTTAGGGGTGGCGGCTGGAGCTACTACTTACGCCATTGGACAAACCTTTATTAAACATTTTGAGGCGGGTGGTACTATCGATAGCTTTGAACCTAAACAAGCCAAAGTGTTTTTCGAGGAAAAATTCCAAGAAGGCAAAGCCTTTGTCAAACGCCTCAAAGAAGAAGTGAAAGCCAGCAGCAGTTCTAACTCGACTGAAAAAGCTGAGGGTGTGGCTAATAGTAGTAATGCTAGCTAGTGCGTTTTAGTCAGATTTTGATGAAAGTGTGGTTGTATTGGTGTGTTAGCCTAGTATTAGTACTGAGTGTCAGTATTAAGGTTGCAGCAGAAACTAACCCCGCATTTCCTGAAGAAAAGGTTATTGTTTATAACTGGACTAATTACATACCTGCTAGTGTGCTAGCTGCTTTTACTAAAGAGACGGGTATTCAGGTTGAATACTCTAACTACAGCAGCAGCGAGATTATGTATACGCGCCTGAAGCTACTGAAGGGGAGAGGTTACGACGTTATCGTGCCCTCCTCTGTCTTGATAGCCCGTATGCAAAAAGAGGGGCTATTACAACCGCTAGATCATCGTCTCCTGCCTAACCTTAAGCATATTGACCCTTCTTTAATGGATCAAACCTTTGATCCTTCCAATACTTATAGCGTCCCCTATCTTTGGGGTAGTACAGGGATTGCGGTTAATACTGAAAAAATTACTCAGCCTATTCAACGCTGGGCAGATTTATGGCAAAAACAATGGCGTGGTCAACTACTCCTCACCGATGATATGCGTGGAGTATTTCAAATCGCCCTCAAAGCCAATGGGCAATCTACCAATACCACCGACCCCGATATTATCAAGCAAGCCTATGATCGCCTGAGCGCTTTAATGCCCAATGTCAAACGCATTGAAGCGAATCAACCTGAGCAGGCGTTTTTATCGGGTGAAATTAATATTGGTGTCCTCTGGAATGGGGATGCCTTCCAAGCTCAACAACGTAATAATAAAATCCACTATATTTACCCCCAAGAAGGTACTGATCTGTGGGTGGATAGTTTTGCTATTCCCGCCAAAACCAAGAACAAATTAAATGCTCATCGCTTTATCGATTATATGCTACGCCCTGAGGTAGCCGCTTTATGTGTCAAAGAATTAGGCTATGCCTCAGCTAACTTAAGTGCGCGTGCCCTGATCGATAAATACTTATTAGATAACCCCATCATTTTTCCTCCCGCTACCGTAGTAAAACAAGCTGAGTTTCAAAAAGACGTAGACGAGGCCACCAAACTTTACAGGCTTTATTGGGAAAAACTGAAAAGCGGACGGCTCTGATTATTAAAAGGGATTGAAGCACAGGTCGACATTATCTGCACTGCTGCATCAACTGATGTCGGTGCACCTTCTGTCTTATCGGGACACTCTCTAAAACCTCATGTGCATAACTAATAGGCATGACTAATGTTCTGAAGGCTTAAATTTTGACTCGCTGATCAGCCTTGCTCACCCCCGTTTTTAGCTCTTTCTAGCCCAGTTATTAACTGAGAGTAGGGTTGTATAGGCCAATGTCACATGCTTTGTAGTATAATTGCCCTATAATAGTGCCTATTTTAATCTGCTAGCGAGTCATAGCCATGCCTGACTATCAAGCTTTACTACCGCAATTCGCCCCTTTAGATACTGCTCAAGTCGCAGCGGTATTCCAAGCCAGTCTCTATTTACAAGAACAATTAGTGCGCCACCCTGAATGGATTGCCAACCTCATCCATAGTCAAGCCTATGCGAGCGATGAACTCTATCAAACTATTCAACACACCCTAGCGAATGTCCCTGACGAAACCCATTTACTCAAACAAGTACGCCTGATTCGTCATCGTGAAACCGTGCGTATAGCATGGCGTGATCTGATGAATCTCGCCCCCTTAACTGAAACCATGCGTGATTGCTCTGATCTTGCTGATGCCTTGGTCGAGGCTAGTTTGACATGGTGGTACAAAGATTTTTGCACCAAGCACGGCACTCCACGCAATAAAGCAGGTGAAGCTCAGCAGCTAGTAGTCTTGGGCATGGGTAAACTCGGTGGACAGGAACTCAACTTTTCCTCCGATATTGATCTAATTTTTGCTTTTCCCGAAGCAGGTTCAACCGATGGACGCCGCGAGTTGGATAATCAAACCTTTTTTGTACGCTTAGGGCAAAAACTGATTAATACCTTAGGTGCGATTACAGCGGATGGGTTTGCTTATCGAGTAGATATGCGTTTGCGTCCCTTTGGAGATGTGGGTGCATTAGCCTTATCGTTTGATGCGATGGAGCATTATTACCAAACGCATGGGCGCGAATGGGAACGCTATGCCATGATCAAAGCGCGAGTGATGGCAGGCGATAAAACCCAAGGGGTGGAACTAATGGAGCGTCTGCGTCCTTTTATTTATCGACGCTATTTAGATTATGGTGCGGTTGAACAATTACGCGATATGAAAGCCATGATCAATCGTGAGGCTGAGCGTAAGGGTAAATATCAAGATGTTAAACTAGGGCGTGGTGGGATTCGTGAAGTAGAGTTTATTGCTCAGGTCTTTCAACTGATGCGCGGGGGGCGTGAACGTGAATTACAGTTGCGCAGCTTATTACCTACGCTGGCTACCCTTACCCAATTAGAGCTACTTACGACTGAAGACGAGACAGCTTTACGTGAAGCGTATTGCTTCCTAAGGCGAGTCGAAAATCATCTACAAATGTGGAAAGACGAACAAACTCATGCGCTACCTGAAGATATTCAACAACGCCAAGTGCTCGCGCAATCTTTAGGTTTTGCCGCTTGGGATAGCTTCCTAAGTGTGCTTAATAGCAAACGTGAAATAGTACATGCCTTATTCCGGCGTATTTTTTCAATGGAGGGCGAGGATAGTAGCCACTTCGATGATGAAGAAACCGAGGCGAATACTTTAGAGCTGTGGTGCGGTAATTTAGATTCGACTAAAGCCACTCAGCTATTAGCCACCTTAGGCTATCCTGATAGCGCTAGTATTAATCAAACACTCACTGAATTACGGGAAGGGCGTTTATATCAAACATTAACGGAGCTAGCGCGTACTCGGTTAGATCGTTTAATGCCTAATTTAATTGTCATTGCTTCCAAACAAGCTGATCCTGCTACCGCTTTGCGCCGTAGCCTCACCATTATTCAAGCGATTGCTAAACGCTCGGTGTATATGAGTATGCTAGGCGATCATCCCGAAGCCTTAGCGCAATTGGTTAAATTAGTCAGTCATAGTATTTGGTTGACTACGCAATTAACTCAACATCCGATTTTATTAGATGAGCTATTAGATGCTCGCACCCTTTATCAACCGCTCAATCGTACTCAACTGCATCAAGCCTTACACTATACGATGGGGCGAGTGGATGAAGAGGATACCGAACAAGTGATGGAACAATTGCGCCAGTTTAAAAATGCGCAAATTTTGCGGGTAGCAGCGGCAGATATTAATGAAACCCTACCCGTGATGAAAGTATCGGATCAACTCACTTGGATAGCGGAGGTTATTTTAGAATTCACTTGGCAAAACGTGTGGAACACTCTAAGCGCAAAATCTGGTATACCCACCTATCAGGTGCAGGATGAAATTAAACACTCAGGCTTTGCGATTATTGGGTACGGTAAATTAGGCGGGATTGAACTCGGCTATGGTTCTGATTTAGACATTGTATTTTTGCATGACTCTGAAGGTGAAAAGCAAATTACCAACGGCACTAAGCCCTTGGAAAACAGTGTATTCTACACGCGCCTATCACAAAAAATCATTAATATGCTCTCCACCTTTACTCATGATGGTAGGCTGTATGAAACCGATACGCGCCTACGTCCGAGTGGTGCATCAGGTTTATTAGTCAGTAGTGTCGAGGCTTTTCGTAAGTACCAGTTTGAAAAAGCATGGCTTTGGGAGCATCAAGCGCTGCTACGCGCCCGTGCTTTGACGGGTTCAGAGACTATTTGTGCACAGTTCGAGCAAATCCGCCGCGAGATATTGTGCCAAAAACGTGATCCTGAGCTGGTCAAACAAGAAGTCTCCGCCATGCGCCAAAAAATGTGGGAAAACTTAAGCTCTAAAAACAATGAGCTATTTGATCTGAAAAAAGATCCGGGCGGGATTACAGATATTGAGTTTATGGTGCAGGGATTGATTTTGATGCACGCATCTACCTGCCCTGATTTGGTCAAATGGAGTGACAATATTCGCCAACTCGAATCCTTACAACACTGCGGCATTCTCCCTACCCAAGAAGCTCAGCAGTTAGCCGATATTTATCGTGCCATGCGTAGTTGTATTCATACCCGCAGTCTACAAGAGCAAGACGCCAAAATTTCTAGTGAGCTATTTCAAGCTGAGCGTGAGTTTGTACAAACTGTTTGGAAGCAATACTTCAGCTAAGCCCGTGTTTTTTCCGTTTATCTGTTGGGATTGGAGGGGTAGTGATTCACTACCCTACAATGGCTCATCCGCGATAATGATCAAGATGAGGCAGATCAATGGGTGTTCGGCAATGGCTGCTCCTAGGTATCATCCTAGGTATGTGGGGTATTCAAGCACAGGCTGAGGTATACCGCTGGAAAGATGCGAGTGGTAGAACTATTTATGGTGATAACCCCCCTGAAGGCTCTACTAGCGCTCCTTTAGAGTTACCGCCGCTTACTATTTCCGATGGTTTTAAAGCACCTGCAACAGACAAATCCAGTGCGGATAAAACGGATACCTCAAAACCAGCCTCTGAAGCCACCCAAAAAGCATTTAAATATGAATCCTTTGAAGTGACTGCCCCACAAAAGGATGAAGCTCTACGTGCCAATGACGGCACTATCCAGCTAGCTCTAAAATTGGAACCCAGCCTACAACTAGGTCACAGCATTGTTTTATATTTGGATGGCAAACAAGTCGCTGATGGCACCGATTTAACTTTCACTTTTCCCAATGTAGATCGAGGTACACATACGGTATTCGCGGTGATTCGTGATGCCAAGGGCGATATTTTGCTTAATACCGAAGTCACCACTTTTCATGTATTAAGAGCCAAGAAAAAGCGTAGTCTCAAAGAGACTGAGGAGGCAAAACCCACTGATGAGGAAACCACTCCCAGTGAATCACAATCGGGCAATGAAGTAGGTACTCGATTTATTTAAGCAGCGCTAGGACGTTGCCCAAAAATTGCTGTGCCAATACGCACTAGCGTAGCACCTTCAGCAATCGCAGCCTCCATATCATCACTCATGCCCATGGATAGGGTATCCAGCATTAAACCGCGCTGATTGAGTTCAGCTAATGCAGTGCGTAACTTAGCAAATACAGCACGTTGGCGTTCAAAATCAGACTCTGGAGCTGGAATCGCCATCAAACCCCGCAATTTAAGCCGTGGTAACTGCTGCACTTGCAAAGCCAAATCCACTACCTCATCTAGCGCAATACCTGATTTACTCGCCTCCGCACTTAAATTGACTTGCAGGCATATATTCAAATCCGGTTGATCTGGAGGGCGCTGCTGGCTTAAGCGTTCGGCAATTTTTAAACGCTCAATGGTATGCACCCAATGCGCTGTTTCCGCCACTAATTTAGTCTTATTCGATTGTAGTGGACCAATAAAATGCCACTCTATATCACGGTAGTGAGCTAGCGCTTGCGCTTTGGCGACCATTTCCTGCACATAATTTTCTCCAAATGCTTTTTGCCCCGCTTGGTAAGCGCTGTGCAGCGCTGTCACAGGGTGAAACTTACTCACTGCCACTAAGCGCACACTATGGAAAGGACGCTGAAAACGCTGTTCGGCTTGGTGAATACGTTCACCGATTATCTGGAGCTTATCCTTAAGGGTCATGATATGTGGTAGATTTTCCAATATGAATAACAATAAAAATATTACGCCGCGATGGATATTACACAACTCTTAGCGTTTGGCGTGAAAAATAACGCCTCTGACTTGCACCTATCCGCAGGCCTACCCCCTATGATACGGGTAGATGGTGAAATTCGCCGTATTAACCTACCTATTTTAGATCACAAGCAAGTTCATGCGCTCATTTATGACATTATGAATGACACTCAGCGTAAGAATTATGAAGAGCGTTGGGAGTGTGATTTTTCCTTTGAAGTACCCGGAATCGCACGTTTTCGGGTGAATGCATTTAATCAAGATCGCGGTGCAGGTGCTGTATTTCGGACTATTCCTAGTCAAGTACTGACCCTTGATCAACTGAGTGCGCCGATTATTTTTCGTAAAATCGCCAGCGCTCCACGGGGCTTAGTATTGGTGACTGGCCCTACAGGTTCTGGTAAATCCACCACCCTCGCGGCGATGATTGATTTTATCAACGATACTGAGTATGGACATATTCTCACCATTGAAGACCCGATTGAATTTGTGCATGTAGGCAAAAAATGTCTAATCAATCAACGTGAAGTACACCGCGATACGAAAGGCTTTGAAAATGCCTTACGTTCGGCTCTGCGTGAAGACCCTGATATTATTATGGTGGGGGAAATGCGTGATCTTGAAACCATTCGCTTAGCCCTTACCGCTGCGGAAACGGGGCATTTAGTATTCGGAACACTTCATACAACCAGTGCGGCTAAAACCATTGACCGGATTGTAGACGTATTCCCTGCGGCTGAAAAAGATATGGTGCGCACCATGTTATCCGAGTCACTTCAAGCCGTTATCTCGCAAACCCTATTAAAAAAGAAAAATGGTGGGCGCGTAGCTGCACATGAAATTCTAATTGGTAATCGTGCTATTCGTAACCTGATTCGGGAAAACAAAATTGCCCAAATGAATTCAGCGATTCAAACCAGTCAGAACGAAGGGATGCAATCACTGGATCAATCCTTAAAAGAACTGGTCATGCGCGGCATTGTGGAACGGGAAGTGGCACGGCGTAGAGCTGAAAATCCACAGAATTTTTAAGGGGGTACTATGTCGATTGATCGTGATTCCGCTTTGTCTTATGTGCATCGCCTATTAAATGCCATGCTAGAGAAGAAAGGCTCTGATCTGTATATCACTGCCGATGCTGCCCCTTCGATTAAAGTAAATAACGAAGTATTACCGCTCACCACACAAATACTGACTGATAGTAATTCAGCAATGTTAGTGCGAGCCGTGATGAATGATCGTCAATTACATCAATTCGAGGAAACATTAGAGGGTAATTTCTCACTCAATCTCCCCGGCAAAGCTCGGTTTCGGGTGAGTGCCTTTACCCAACGCGGTTGTGTTGGGATGGTCATTCGCCATATTCCCCACCATATTCCGCATTTAGAAGAGCTACATCTGCCCCCTATCTTAAAAGAATTGGGTTTAACCAAACGGGGGCTGGTATTAGTGGTAGGCGCTACTAGCTCCGGTAAATCCACTACCTTAGCCTCTTTAGTCGATTATCGTAATCGTACTCAATCAGGTCATGTGATTACGATTGAAGACCCGATTGAGTTTGTGCATGAACATAAAAAATGCCTGATTACCCAACGCGAAATTGGGGTAGATACCGCTGATTACCATACCGCATTAAAAAACACTCTACGCCAAGCGCCCGATGTGATTCTACTCGGCGAAATCCGTGATCGTGAAACGATGGACTATGCCATTGCCTATGCTGAAACGGGGCATTTATGTTTATCGACGCTACATGCCAATAGCGCTATTCAAGCCATTGATCGGATTGTTAACTTTTTCCCCGAAGAGCGCCGTGAGCAGTTATTAATGGATTTATCCTTTAATTTACGCGCCGTTATCTCGCAACGTTTAGTGCGTACTGCCAAAGGTGAAGGCCGCATACCTGCCGTTGAAATACTGATTAACTCGCCCTTGATTGCCGAGCATATTCAAAAAGGTGAAATCACTGCACTGAAAGAAATAGTATCTAAATCACGTGAAATGGGTATGCAAACCTTTGATCAGGCACTGTTTGATCTCATTGAGCATAAGCATATTAGTGTCGCAGAGGGCTTTAGACATGCGGATTCGGTCAATGATCTACGCATTAATCTCAAACTCAAAAGCCGCTTTGCTAAGGATAATGATTTCTTCCGTGGTACAGACGAACTAGCCATCGAGCCTATTTAGAGGATTAACTATGATTGCGGAAACCATCATGATCAATGCTGATATGCGCATTACTCCATTACTGCATATGATGGTGAAAATGCAGGCTTCAGACTTGTATTTAACGACTGGAGCCTATGCCTCTTTAAAGGTACGTGGTCAATTACAACGTATTACCCGCGATCCACTGCGTCCGGGTAATATTCGCCAGCTTGCTGAAGAAGTGCTCACCCGCTCAGAAATAGAACAATTTTTTACCCAGCGCGAACTCAATAAAGGACTGACTTTAAAAGATATTGGGCGCTTTCGGATGAATTTATATTTTCAGCGTGGTGAAGTCTCGATGGTTATTCGTCATATTCGCAATCGAGTAGCCAATCCCGATGATTTAGGCTTACCCAATGTGCTTAAGCAAATGGTGATGGGACGTGATGGTTTAATACTCTTCGTAGGAACCACAGGTTCAGGTAAATCGACCTCTATGGCAGCGCTGATCCAATATCGTAACGAGCGCCACCACGGTCATATACTCACCATTGAAGATCCTATTGAATATACCTTCACACACGGACAATCGATTATTGGGCAACGCGAAGTGGGCTTTGACACCTTAAGCTATAGCAATGCTATGCGTGAGGCAATGCGCGAAGCACCCGATATGATCATGGTGGGAGAAGCACGCGATTTAGAAACGATGGATGCTGTATTAGGTTTTGCGGATACGGGGCATTTAGTGTTATCTACGCTACATGCTGCCAATGCGGTACAAGCTTTAGAACGCATTTTGTATATGTTTCCGGGCGATACTAAAAGCCGCCTGTTAATGGATTTATCCTTGAATCTACGCTGTGTCATAGCACAACGCCTAGTCCCCGGCTTAGAAGAAGGTAAAGTACATTTAGCGGCCGAAGTATTAATTAACACCCCCTATGTAGCTGAATTAATTCGCAAAGGTAAAATTAGCGAACTACGTGAAGTGGTAGAAAAAGGCAGTGCCGATGGGATGCAATCTTTTGACTCTGCTTTGCTTCAACTACATCAGCAAAACAAAATCTCGCGGGAGCGGGCCTTAGAGTTTTCAAGTTCTAGAAATAATCTAGAGTGGCAATTGAATTTTGGTGAGTCTGAGTCCAACACTACTAAGCCTCGACCCAAGCACTCAGAAACGATGCCCGTACTAGAAGTAGGCTTAGATGATCTGAGCCATTTTGACGTACTAGAACCTTTAGAGGCTACTTAGCCCTTGCTCTTTGGAAGACCACACCGGTAGGGTTAACCAACGCTTTAAATCAGCTACATTGTCCATCTCATTAGGCTGGGGATGGATACGATTTAAGATCACGCCCGCCACGCTTAGACCACGGCGTTGTAATACCTCAACTGCCATCAACACATGATTGATGCAACCCAATTTATCTTCAGTCATCAGCACTACGGGTAAGCCTAGGCTTTGGGCTAAATCGGCATTTAAACCATCTTCAGCCATAGGCGAATACACGCCCCCTGCACCCTCGACATATAACCATTGACCTTGAGCATGATTTAACACCGCAGCGTGTAATTGGTGCAGTGTGATACTTTGCCCCTCTAAACGGGCGGCACGATCCGGTGCTAGTGCCGCTTTAAACCGATAAGGACAGACTTGCTCTAAGGCACTTGTTGGTAATTGGGCGGCTGTTAATAATTGCCATGCATCGGTTTGGGTGTGATCTAAAGGCCAACCTGACTCGACTGGTTTACGGGGAGCTATAGCTAAACCAAGCGCTTTTAACCTATGAATTAAGCGCGTACCGACATAGGTTTTTCCTACTCCGGTATCCGTACCTGTTACAAAAATACCGCGCTCTTGAGCTAACTCTTTCACCCAAGTATCAAACAAAACATTGTTAGGCATAGTGCTTAGACTGTCCTTTAGCGACGATACTAGCTGCCCACATTAATACTGCGCCTAAAACGGTAATGGCAGCGGCGAGTATGAGTGAGGTATCAAAATGTCCTTGGCGCTCGGCCATCCAGCCCGCAAAGGCAGGTGCTACCACTTGAGCGATACCAAAGCACGCGGTTAGCAATCCCATAATCGTGGTCGGTTTTGATCCCGCCATACGTCCACCGTAAATCAATACCATCGACACTATCCCAATCACTGTCCCACCAAATAAAATCGCACCGACAATAGCCAATAATTCCGAATGACTCACGACGGGCAAAATAATACCCACAGATTGCACTAAATACGCACTAATCAAGGCTGGAAACTCTCCAATCCGTTTAGCCAGTTGTACCCAGAGCCAACAGGAGGGAGCCATCGCTAAGCCCACCACTAGCCAAGCATAATCACCTAAATGCGGAATCGTGGTTTGCTTTTGCAAAATCGATACTAAAAAGGTGGCACTAATCACATATCCCACCCCTTCACAAAAATAGGCAGCCGCAAAGAGTGCTAAAAATAGTTTAGAAATCGGAATATCTTTGGTTTGATTAATCGCTTGTTGTTTTAAAGGATGGATTGACCATTGATTAAAACGTAAGGCGGGAGCACCTAAAATAGCAATCACCAAACCACTGCTAATCCACAGCTCCGCCCATGTTTGCGTACTTTTAAATAACAATACCCAGAGCGCCCCCAGTGCTAAACCCAAACCAATCGCTGAAAAATGTATACTTAAGCGCTGCATGCTTTGTGCTGGAGGGGTAGCTAGCATTAATAGGCTAGTCCCAATAATCATACCGCCCACACTGCACAGACCACTGATGAAACGCATGAGCATCCACAGCCATTCGTTTTGTGTAACACCCATCATGATATTGGTTAGAGCTGCCAAGATAACGGAAACCCGCAATAAGGTTTTTTTCAGCTCCAGACTATGCACTTGTGTGGCGGCTAAGGCTCCCAATAAATAGCCTATATAATTTGCCGAGGCCAAATACCCCGCCCAATCGTCACCAAAACCTGTTCCCTCCTGCATCAGGGGTAATAAGGGCGTATAGATAAAACGTGCTAAACCAAAGGTGGTCAGCAGCGCCGCCATACTAGCCCATAAGGCAAAACGCTCATTAGAAGAGGACACACTAAGCTCCTGATAGCACGTAGGGGATGTAATACTACACCGAGTTGCTCAGGATTTTTAGCTTATTAACAGTGACTTTAGCCTAAAAGGGGATACTTGTTCCGCACCACTTTCACCAATTTTCTCTATAAACTCGTTCTCAGTTATGCTTAGATTCTTTAACTCAGCAAAGGGCTAAATATGCTGGAGCGACACACTGCACACTATTTTCAAATGGGTCTAATGCTCGCTATTATCGGTACTGGGCTATTTGCTTTAAAATCTATTTTTATTAAATTAGCTTTTGCTGAGGGCGTGGATGCGACTACTTTGTTAGCTTTACGCATGATTATTTCAGCACCTTTTTATTTGATAGTATTGCTCTGGTGCTTAAAATCGACTGATAAACTTAAACCTGTGCTACCAGATTGGCTCAAGATTATGGCTTTAGGTTTTATAGGTTACTATTTAGCTTCATGGTTAGATATGCAGGGTTTAACTTATATTACTGCCCAATTAGAGCGCTTGACTCTATATACCTATCCTATTTTTACTACGTTATTAAGTTGGTTAGTATTGAAAGAAGCTATTACTAAACGCGTATGGCTGGCTTTAATACTAACTTATACTGGAGTTTTAGTACTTTATTTACATGAAGCAAAACTGAGTGGCTCGCATGTCACTTTAGGGGTTTTATTAGTGGTAGGCTCGGCATTAAGCTATTCATGCTATGTATTATTCGCCAAACCTTTTATTAATCACTATGGGAGTCGATTATTCACCAGTATTGCTATGCTAGCCTCCGCCTTATTTGTAATCATTCATTTTTTTATTACTCACACACCGACTGATCTATTAGTCACCCCCCTAGTATTGTGGTATGCCACCCTTATAGCCATTGTGAGCACTTTAATACCTACCTATATGATAGCCGAGGCTATTCAGCGTATTGGCCCTGCTCGCACTAGCATTGTGGGCACAGCAGGCCCTATTTTTACTATCTTAATGGCCGTTTGGTTATTAGCTGAACCTTTTGGTTGGTTTCATCTAATCGGTGTGGGATTAGTAATGTGGGGTGTGAATTTATTAGGAAAGAAATAGGTTCACTCACCAATATAGTACTAAAGGTAAATAGGGACGGCAATCATAGCTATTGCCCCTCGTAGCTTTATCAAAGTGAATATCTACACGATGTTCGGCGGCATAGTCATATTTTAACTGTGTCGTATTAAATATCTTTTGCGACTCTACTGATAAATACTCAAATGGAGTCGGTGCATATAAGTCAATTTGGGTAATCTCTTTTAATCCTAAAGCATGATTTAAAGGCTGCTTTTTATTTTCAGCCACTTGATCAGGTCTGGTAGCAAAACTGATAAAAAACCAGAGTGGCTCAGTAAGCTTAATAGGTTCTACCATTTGAATGGATAGGTTGGTAGGTAAATAGGTAGGTTTATAATCAAAGTAGTTAAAACTGGGTTGCTTTTCATCTGGACTCTGTGGGCGAAAGCAAATGCCAAAAGGTGAGAAATCACTGGATGCCGTTAAACGCTCATAAAGTTGAGTGGGTTGAGTCATAGGGTCTTGAGCCTCTAATTCATCAACCAAATACAAAAACTCTAAGAAAGCATTATGAAAAAAGATACGCCGATTAGCAGTGCCTTGTCCTAGGTGACGGTTGGGTGTGCCCTCAGTGAGTCCCAATGCTAATAATGGATCGACTTCAGGAGCATGCTGCTGACAGACTATAAAAATATGATCAAACTCCATTACTAGCCTACCTCTTTAATAATTAATTAAATGAACTTTTTATTACAACCCCATCCTCTAAGTGCTTTTGTAACACATTTGTCATAGTAGGCTGTTTTAATTTTTGCCTTACGCATGACCTTTACGGTAGGGATTACTATGAGCCAATATGATGATCACGACTATTCTAGCCACTTAAAGCAAGCAGATTCTGAGTTTACTCAATTAGTGGAACAAGCGTTGAGCCGTCGCCAATTCTTACGCCGTGCAGGGCTTGCGGGCTTAGGCGCTTTTTTAATGGCAACGCCTTTAACACAAGCCATTGCTGAAGCAGTCAGCAACACTGCCACTACGGCTACGTCTGAAGCTGCCAAAGCAGCGCCTAGCACCTTACTAGGTTTTAAAAGTATTCCAGCAAGTACTGCCGATACCGTAGTAGTACCTGAGGGCTATCAATATCAAGTGCTGATTTCATGGGGCGATCCGCTTTTTTCCGATGCTCCCGAATTTGATCCCAGCGGTAAAACACCTGCTAACGCTCAAGAACGCCAATTTGGCGATAATACGGATGGCATGACTTTTTTCCCGATTGATGATCAACGTGGGGTATTAGCTGTCAATAATGAATATATTAATCCCGAACTAATGTTTGCCCATCAAGGTAAGGAAATGACCGCCGAGGATGTGAAAACGGCTCAAGCCGCTCACGGGGTTAGTATTTTTGAAGTCGTAAAACAAGACGGACGCTGGGTATTAGACAAAACAGGTAAATTAAATCGTCGCATTACCGCTACCACACCGATGGAATTAACCGGCCCTGCCGCAGGTCATGAGTTACTAAAAACCAGTATGGATGCTACAGGTACTAAAGTACTTGGCACTATGAATAACTGTGCAAATGGTTTTACCCCTTGGGGCACTTATTTAACTTGCGAAGAAAATTTTAATAATTACTTTGGTACTGCTGACGAAAAGTTTGAGCTTAATGATCAAATGAAACGTTATGGGGTTGATGCTAAAGAAATGCGCTATCAATGGAGCAAATTTGATGAGCGTTTTGATATTGCTAAAAATCCTAATGAAATGAATCGTTTTGGTTGGGTAGTCGAAATAGACCCTATGGATCCTACCTCAATCCCGAAAAAACACACGGCTCTTGGTCATATTAAACATGAAAATGCCGAAGTCGTGATTAACCCTGATGGACGTTTAGTCGTTTATATGGGTGATGACGAACGCGGTGAGTATTTATATAAATTCGTTTCTAAAGGTCAATATAAGGCTGAAGATAAACAAGCGAATAGCAAGCTTCTTGATGAAGGAACGTTGTATGTTGCCCAATTCAATTCCGCCAACAATGAATTAAAAGGTCAAGGCGCATGGATTGAATTAACCCACGGCAAAAATGGCTTAACTAAAGAAAATGGCTTTGCTGATCAAGGTGAAGTCCTAATTAAAACCCGTCAAGCAGCTACTCAAGTGGGCGGTACGACTATGGATCGCCCAGAGTGGGTCGCTGCACATCCCGATGGAAAAACGGTATTTTGTACCCTAACTAATAATAAAAATCGTGGCAAAAAAGACAATCAACCCGTAGATGGTGTCAATCCTCGCGCCGAAAATCCTTATGGTCATATTGTACGTTGGATGCCCACTAATGCGGATCACAGCGCTAATACATTTGATTGGGATTTATTTGTGCTAGCGGGTAATCCTAATGTGCATAAAGAAGGTTTAATGGCAGGTAGCGCTAATATTAATCCTGATAATATGTTTAATAGCCCTGATGGTATTGGTTTTGATAAAGACGGGCGCTTATGGATTCAAACCGACGGTAATTACTCTAATAAGAAAGAATTTGAAGGCATGGGTAATAATCAAATGCTCTGTGCTGATCCTAAAACAGGTGAAATTCGCCGCTTCTTAACCGGACCCGTTGCTTGTGAAATTACCGGACTAACCTTTACCCATGACTACACAAGTATGTTCGTCGGTATTCAACATCCGGGCGAAGATTTAGAACCCTCACATTTCCCAGCCGGTGGCGATAGCAAACCACGCTCCTCTATTATTGTCATTACCCGCACCGACGGCGGCATCATCGGCGCATAAGCTCACTTTCCTACCTTCGTCACTCTTGCACGGAAGAGTCGACTTAAAACCCACTGCCTAGGTAGTGGGTTTACCTTTTAAACCTAACGCACGACCTGCTTTAAAATCTCTTGGTGCTCTTCGGCACTTAAACGCGCACCATAAATCGATACCATTTTACTCGCCGATAAACTGGCTAAGCGTCCGGCTTGTTCGTCGCTTAAATCATGAGTCACACCGTATAAAAACGCACCTGCAAAAATATCTCCTGCACCATTAGTATCTACGGCTTTAGTCGGTACTGCTGCAATATCTAAATGGTGATCACCATTTACTACTAATGCACCTTTTGCCCCACGAGTAATCACCATCTTTTTCACCAAGGGATGTAGACTCTGAACCGCCGTCATCAAGTCAGGGGTGTTGGTAAAGGTTAGTAATTCTTCTTCATTACAAAATAATAAATCCAAACCATCACCCATCATTTCTTGCAAACCCGCTTGGAAATATTTAGCCATGGAGGGATCGGAAAAGGTCATGGCTATTTTAATATGATTATCGCGTGCTACTTGGCGA
The DNA here is from genome assembly GCF_016711335.1 of Thiofilum sp. Classification (NCBI taxonomy): domain Bacteria; kingdom Pseudomonadati; phylum Pseudomonadota; class Gammaproteobacteria; order Thiotrichales; family Thiofilaceae; genus Thiofilum; species Thiofilum sp. The sequence continues at coordinate 1,110,613 of NZ_JADJTF010000001.1, read as the reverse complement.
GCTTTCATCACAGCATTACGTGACACATCAGAAGTCACTAAATAGCCTTCAATATAGAGATACTCAGCCGCTTTTAATTCATCCAAAAATAAATCACGCTCCGATAAATCCGAGGTAATACCCAAAAAGGTATTCATAGTGCGCTCGGCATCTTCTGTGACCATCACCAAACATTTACCTGTAACACCTTGTACATTGAGTTCATTTACCCGCGTTTTCACTCCGGCTTTTGCTAGATCAGAGGCATAAAACTCGCCCGCTTCATCCTGAGCCACTTTGCAGGCATAAAAGGTTTTACCGCCGAATTGACTGATGGCAACAATACTATTGGCGCCAGAGCCGCCCCCAGTACGCTTTTTCAGACCAAAAGTTTGTTGTAGATTCGCTAATAACTCATGCTGACGGGGTTCATCGATCAAGGTCATAAACCCTTTTTCAATCCCATTTTGAGCTAGAAACTCATCACTGACTTCAAATTCCTTATCCACTAAAGCATTACCTAGACCATAAACCGCGTATTTCATGTAACTCATTCCAAAACATTTGTTAATGCCGCTCTTGTACCGTAAGTCCCTAGCGTTTTCCAGCTTTTCACTGCCAATATCTGTTAAACTGCCGCCCTATTGAGTTATTGCTATGGGTTGGGAATGCTATCGGTTGTTTATATCACCTTAAATGCGGAGCGTTACTTGGCGCAGAGCCTTGAGCGTAGCCGCTTGCTTACTGATGATATTGTGATTGTGGATTCGGGTAGCACGGATCAAACCCTAGTCATCGCGGATCAAGCCAATGCCAGAATCATTCATCAACAGTGGTTAGGTTTTGCGGCTCAAAAACAATTCGCTATTGACAACGCTTGCTATGATTGGGTGTTGTTTTTGGATGCGGATGAAGTATTGAGTAGCGAGGCGATACAAGAGATTCTTGACTTATCCACTAAGTTATCCACAGGGAGTGAGTATGCCGCCTTTAGTCTGCCACGCCGCAATTGGTTTCAAGGTAAATGGATTCAACAGGGTAGTTGGTGGCCGGATCGTGTCGTGCGTCTGGTAAACCGTACCCTTGGTCATATGAAACCCGTACCGGTACACGAATGCTGGCAAACCACAGGACGCATTGCTGAATTAAAATCGCCCTTAGAGCACTATTCTTACGCTAATTTTAGTGAACTTATCCACAAGGCAGATCGTTACTCCACGCTGGCGGCTGAACAACTATTTCAAGCAGGCAAACAGGTGAGCACTTGGAGTCCTTTGTGGCATAGTATGGCGGCTTTTATACGCTTATTTATCCTCAAACAAGGTTTTCGTGACGGCATTGAAGGGGCAGCTATTGCCTATACCACCGCACTGGCCTCATTTATGAAATATGCCAAATTACAAGAACTATGGCGCAACACAAACTCTTAATTGTTAAAACCTCATCGCTCGGTGATGTAGTGCATATGCTACCGGCGGTGACCGATATACATACCCGCTTTCCTGATTGGCAAATTGATTGGGTAGTAGAGGAAAATTTTGCCGAAATTCCCCACTGGCATCCGGCGATTCATCAAGTCTTTCCGGTCGCTATTCGGCGCTGGCGTAAAAGTCTATTGGCTAACACTACCCGACGAGAAATTAGTACCTTTAAGCAGCAACTGGCTAACACTCAATATGATGTGATTCTCGATGCACAAGGATTAATAAAGAGTGCGCTGATTAGCCGCTGGGCTAGGGGTAAACGGGTAGGTTTCGATTTTGCCTATGCGCGTGAACCACTCGCTAGTTTGGCGTATCAGCAACGCCTAGCGGTGGGTAAAAGTGATCATGCGATTAAACGCAATCGACTACTAGCAGCGGGGAGCTTAGATTACTCCATCAGCGATATGCCACTTGATTATGGTTTGCAACTGCCCCCTAAAACACTACCTACAGAACGTTATATCATGGCACTACATGGCACTAGCCGCGTGGATAAGGAGTGGCCTATAGACCAATGGCGTGAGTTAGTGAAAGCTTTACAAGAGCTTGAGCTAAAGGTTTATCTGCCTTGGGGTAATACACGCGAACTAGAGCGGGCTAAGGCATTAGAGTCTGAATATTCTACTGTGCAGGTATTGCCGAAAAGTAAGCTCACTGAACTAGCCTACTATATTGCAGGCGCTCAGGGAGTCATCGGCATGGATACGGGCTTGATGCACTTAGCTGCTGCCTTAGGTAAAAGCGGAGTGGCACTCTATCCCGCTACTTATCCAGCCTTGACTGGCGTACTGTGTGCCACTGATTGTAAAAGTAAAATGAGTTCTGTGGCTGGAACCCATACTCAAGATACTGCGCTGGTATTACAAACCTTAATCACCAATTTAGCTATTCAGACTTAGTGCTATCGCGCGATTTAGCCTCAAAAGGAATGACCGGATCTTGGCGAATGGTTTTGCGGCGGCGCTCTTGTTCTGGGGTAGGAAACTCATCTCCTTTACGCTTTTTATCGCGGCGTGAGCGCCACCATAAAAATCCAATCAACCCTAGCGCCCCCAAACCAATCACATAGGAAATAGGAGAGGGTGGCGGCACAGTACCATTATTACCCCATAAAGGCTTAGCAGGCTCTGGAGTGGTGAGTTTCAGCTCTTGAGCCACGGTAGGTTTAGTACCCTCTTTAGTTGTGTTAGGAGGAGTACTAGGTGCTACTAAAGGCTGGGGTGTATTACGCACATCATTAGTGGGCTGCATAGTAGCATTGGGCTGATTTACAACAGGCTCTTGTGCCCATACCCCACTTTGTTGCTCAGTCGGAGCTACTAGCTTATTAGCGGGGGGACTCTCAGGGCTAGCTATTACTGGATTAGGTGTAGGCTGTACCGTCGGATTTTCAGAGCTTGCGTCAGTAGGACTGGCAGGCATAGTCGGATTTTCAGAGCTTGCATCCGTAGGACTGGCAGGCATAGTCGGATTTCCCACCTCAGCTAGAGTCAATTGCGGAGTAGTTTGAACTGGATTAGTAGTATTAGCTGTATTAGTAGAGCTAGCTCCATTAGTGGATGCTGTGGCAGTACTATTAGGCTTAAGCTGTTGTACTAATTGTTGATTTTCCGCGTATTGGCGCTTAATGGTTTCGCTGGCATTTTTTAAAGTGGCTTGCAAATTGCGAATATGATTATTTTTTTCTTCCAATACTGACTCTAAATCTGCTACTTGAGCGCTAAGCTTTTGCACTTGGCGGGCAATTTCAATTTCTTGCGCAGTGGGCTGAGCAGGTGTTGGTGTCGGTATATTACTCGCCGTACTCACTGCCACTACAGGAGCTGGAGTGACTGGCGTTTGGGTTTTAGTAGCGGCTAATTGTTGGCGTAAGTTACGGGTTTGATTTTTGGCACTGGCTAGTTCACGACTTAAAGAGCTAACCTGTTGCTTTAGGCGCTGAATTTCTGCTTCTTGCTGACGACGTACTTTGTTATCTACCACTACTACTGGTTTTTCGACGACTTTAATGATGGTACGAGGACGAGTCACGCTGTCTCGTTTGGTCGTTGCCAACTCCGCACTGTTTTTATCTGAACCTCCTGATGCTTGCCATGCTTGATTATGGTGTTTGGTAGTGCGCACTGCTTGCACATAGGAGGTGGAGCGCATTTCAGCGAGGGTAGGCAGTTGGAGAGTGACATTATGTTTTAAGGCATTGATATTGGCGCTTTCAAAGGCTTGCGGATTTTTGCGGTATAGCGCTAGTGCGACCTGTTGCACACTAATATCGTGGGTGGGTTTAATACGACTCGCAATGCTCCATAGGGTTTCTTGATCCCGCGTGGGGCCATAGGTGGCAGCGCTCACAGTCACAGACAGCCCAAGGCTAAGGATTAAGGCTAGGGTGATTAGGATTCGGTTCATACGAGTCATCAGCGTGGCAAGGATTAATCAAAGTAGAATAATCTACCTTATATAGCTCATAAAACCTATCGCTACCTAAGCTTTGCACCGCACTAAGATTAACTGCTTAGATCAACCGATGGGTGCGGATGGAGTATATAACTCCTTTTATCACAGGCTATGTGACTCTCTGAAACTCTAAGGGCACGCATAGCCTGCTCCAGCTCCCCATGCTCGAAGGAAGGCTCGAACTTACCCCTTTCCGCTCCAGACACTCCTACCTTAGCAGCCAAGTTAGACCAGTTCTTCAACGGGGTCGTAACCTGAAAGCAATGAAAGGCATTATGTTACTGGTTGTCATACCCCAAATTCTGCCTCAGACCAGCCGCTAGGTTTAGCCCTCTTCAGTAATAATTTAACAACTACCTTAGCCCTATATTTTCAGCATAGGACTAAGAGCTTAGCTTAAAACCAGATGAAGGACTTAAGAAATTAGAGTATAGAAACCATAAGCGTTTAAAAAATTTTAATTATTAATTTAATATAGAGCTACTAACTACTAACCAAATGGTTTACGAAAAATGCTATTTGGCCCTCCCCATATTCCATGCTTTTCAATATCTTTAATATCTATATGGAATGCCTTATCGCCAAGACGAGGTAGTCCAACTTTCACGAGAAATTCATCAGCAATCACTTTTAATGGTAGCGCGGCAAAGTCAAGTGCTCCCTGTAAAACAACTTGCTCATCACTTAAGTTAGTACTTTCGCAATCTTTAAAAAACTCCTCTGCTCCTCCATCAACAACCTTTTTAAACTCACCATAATTATCTTTAATATATTTTGGAGTATATTTGTATTCAATAGCTTGCCAAGTTTTTTCTTGTATAGTATTTCTTGCCTTATGACATGTTCCTGTTGCTGCATAAGCAGATGTAGTTGTTACTAATGTTATTACAACCATTGAAACAATACTAATAAAATTCTTCATAAAATCCATCTCCGTATAACTTCTAGTTTAAACAGTTAAGGTATATTTAGTATTTAACCTTAGATATGAACTATACGCGCTTTAAAAAGTACTACTACGACAAAACCCGACATAGAGTGTTTCAGGTTTTCTTGGTTTTCCCTATACTTAACCTCTTATTCCTTCCTCTTTTATCTAGGAGTTAGCGCTTATGAAAGTCAATGGAGACGCCTTTAAAAAAGCCCGTGAGGAAATCCGTAAAAATACAGCTCGTACTAGAGGAACGGCTAGCGAACCCCAAGTAGGTACTCAAGAATGGCTGGCGGCTAAAACAGGGCTAAGCTCACGACTGATTCAACGTCTTGAAAAAGGCGAGGCTAGTATCGAAACAGTCGATAGTGTTGGAGCTGTGCTTAAAATCAATGGGCGTGAACTAATTGAGGGCTACGGAGAAAACTACGTACACCTTCAGGCATTAGGTTGCATTAACCTGAGACCCGCTATGAGTCCTCGTAAGTACCCCGAAAAATTTGGTTATAGTGCTCTAATGCTAGTAGTTGATCCATTAACACTAATCTGTAAGGACGATGATTTTTCCAGTTATCAACTTAATACTATTAAGGCTCGTTTGAACGTTGCTCAAACATATATTGAATGGGAGTGGGCTTATCGAGTCTTATTGGTGGATAGTGACGAAAAAGACTGGTTAGCTATTGAAGAGGAGCTAAATAGCAGAAAATTGATTGCACCTACGACACTGCATATACCCATTATGTTTAAACAAAGCAACCCTATTGCCTTATCATGGGCTGATTTTTTAGAACAAGCTCAACAAGCCACCGACTCACTCATCAAATTAGAAATAACAGCCTATTTTGATAATTTTCATAAAACCCTCAAAATAGGAATTTCTACTGAACTGTTAAAACATTATATCACTCAAGGCAAAATCAAATATAATAGCTTTTGGCCTTATTATACGCAGTTAAAGGCTATGACTTGGATAAATTAAGGTACATTTGAAGTAGTTAAACAGGGATTATCAAAGGCAATAACTCCCTCTTCTCGCTGATTAGGACGGTAGTTTTCGGGACAAATATTTGAATAGATACGTTTACTTTCACTTGATAAAAGCTTTGTGATGGTCTGAAATTTCTCAAGGCTTACTAAATCCTTTCTGGAGCGAATTTCACCTAATTGTTGCAATGCCTCTAAATCTGCTTGGTTAAGCAATCCTCGATCTACTAACTCTTGGTAAGTTACGTTATTATTAAACTTGATTTTAAAATCTAATTCGGTAATGGTATGTTGTTGATCTGATACTTTACTTTGTTCTTTTTTAGTTGAAGGATTTTCTGTGATTTTGACTCCTACAAAAGTGCTAGAATGAGTAGAAGTATTATCTGTTGCTGCCTTTTTTGATTGGTTGGCAGTGACTTTAGCCGCCTTATCCGTAAAGCTTAAAACCTTAAAACCCCATAGTAATACATCTGCGTGAGCATTTAGGGTGAAAACCATTAAGCCCATACCAGTTACGTTTAATAAAGCATTACGCATTTTAGATTACCTCCTTTATGACACAACTTATGGCACTACCTTAACGCTATTAGTGCTCTAATAACATACCTATAACCCGACAATATATTTGTCGGGTCAATTAAGTCACAGTTGAGAATGAACCGTCTTTAAATGTGTGGCTTGCAATTTCTGCTGGTACTTGGGTGCTAATACATATTTAGCCTTACCAATACCTCCTTCATCATTTGGCACAATCACTCCATCTTTTTCTAGACGTAACAGCATTTGCTCCGCCATAGCTTGGCGTTGTGGCTTGCCTAAAGCAGAGGGTTTTAAACCCAATAGGCTAGCTTGATGTCGAACTATTTCAGTCACTACATCAGTCACTGGACGCACAGTGGGACGCACTTCACCATGCTCAATACGGTCGCGCACCTCGGCATACAACACCTTAAAAAAACGCTCTTGAGTAATATCTGTGACCTTGGCAGAGCTTTCAGAGGCCGTATTATGAGCAATATGACTCGCCTCCTCCGCATAGGCACTATTCATATTGGCAGCGCGTGCCTGATCTAATTCATCCAAGCGTTGTTTACGCTCTGGTGTTACATAATCTAAATAATCATCGCGCAACTCATTCCCATAATCACGCGGAATACCTTGCTGACTCACTGGATTGTTAGCGGCAGGTTCTATTAAGGCTCCGGTTGAATCACGCCCTAATAACCACAAGGCTTTTTTGTGGTTAGCCACAAAATTTCCCACAAAATGAAAGGCATATTCAAATGTACCAATAATAATAAAAGAGAAAATAAAGGTCGCCCAAATAGCCGTTACCCCTAAACCCTCTTTAATTAAACGAATAATGGCGTAATGTTTATCCTCGTCATACTCCAAGGCTTTCGCTTGTTGCACCGCGCTGGTCAAAAGCGAGGCTCGACTATGATCAGCTAATTGTACTTGAGACTGTAACGCCATTGCTTGGCGCTGATACTCCGCAATATAGCGATCTAAAGTATTATGCGAGTACTTCACCGCTGTATGGTTGGCATTTTTTTGTGCCTTTAAATCCTGCCAATAGCGTAATTGTGATTGAGCTTCAGCATAAGCTTTATGTTGAGGAGTTACTGAATTAAGTTGTGCGCTCACCTGCCCAATACTTTGCACGGTGGCCTTAAATACTTCTGAATTTTCCGAGCGATGACGCACGGTGACATCCTCCCGCTCCATTGATTGAGAAATTTCAGAAAATAGCCCAAAGAACACCACAATAAAAGTAGCAATAATCGCTGCGGCCCCTTTATAACCACTGGAATATAAGAAAGCCTGTGCCGCTGTGATAACAGCCGTAATGCCTAACCCTAAAGCAGCATTCATCCACTGCTCCAGCGTCCAATTTTCGGGATGCATATCACCGCCGACAAAATATTTCACTACAAAGAAGGCAGAGGCCAAGAAGGCTGCCACGGCTGCAATCAAAAGCCAGCTCTGCGCTTTCTTTAAATCCTCGACAATATCGTGTAGCGATTTAGTATTAATAATCTCCGTAGGTCGATCTAATTTGGTATTTGTATGCCAATGCGTCATAATTTTATCTCCTGTAAGCTCTTTGTTAAAAACAGGAAGCCGGTACGAAGTGAGTTGCCGCTTACTTCGTACTTTTTCATTTCATAGCATCCAGCCCGCCAATAGTAATAAGGTGGCGGTAAACCAGATCAAATGACCATCCGCCTTTAAACTATAAGCCGCCATAATGCCGCCCAATAAGCCCAATCCGGTCACTACTTGCGGTAAGTGCAAGGCCATTTGATCAAGATTATTAATGTCCTCCATGCCGGGTAATAAAATCAGCAACATCCAAATCAGGATAGCTGCTGCTGTAATAATGCCCCGTGTAATCCCCCACCAACCCAAGCCCTGTGAGCTAGTAGGCGGGAGAGTTGGAGTCAGTAGATTAGGGTTAGATGGTAGTGTATTGATACTCATGCGTTAGCCCTCCTTTAATAGCATGAAAACCTATTAGCCCTGTTGAATCAGTAAAACCTTAAACGACTGGTTTAAGACCATTTACGGAATAAACCCACCATTTTACCCTGTACCTGTACGCTTTCAGCGGGGTAAAACATGGATTCATAGGTACGGTTTTCAGGGCGTAACTCTACGCGCCCATCACTGAGGTAATAGATGCGTTTTAAGGTAGTTTCATAGTTGTCGATGAGAGCCGCGACTACCTCGCCATTGCGTGCATACTCTTGGCTTTGGATCACTACATAATCACCATCCATTACACCAATATCGATCATCGAGTCGCCTCTGATCAGCAAGGCGTAACGATCTGCACGCACTAGCACATCGTTGGGACTAATAATGCGTTCATTTTCTACCGCTTGAATAGGCTTACCGGCTGCAATCTGTCCTAGCATCGGTAATTCAATTTCCATGGCTTCATCGGGCAATAGATAGGCTTTTTTACCCGTACACGCGATGAGCGTACCTATACGAATTAAAGCCTGTACATGCTCATGTACGGTACTTTTACTGGTAATATTTAGCTCACCTGCAATCTCATCTAGGGTGGGTTGCCGCCCCCATTGAGCCGTGAGTTTTTTAATGGCATCTAAGGTTGCCAGTTGTTTTTTAGTCAGGTTATTGGTTGACATTGTTAGCCCCTTTGCTTAAAACCGAACAAAACACGAACTAAATATACGCCATATGAGAAGCTTTGCCTAGTCAAAAAAACAAAGCTTAAGCCACTGATTATTCGGTTTTCCAGAGTTGACTCGATGCTGAACCTTTACTACGGGCAGAACGAAGCTCAATACCAATAGTGAGGATAACGTCGCAAAGGTGAGAGATTATTGATCAGCAAAGCAATGAGCAACAGAAGTATCAAGCTTTCTATTACTGGGTGTAATACATACCAATAGCCTAGCTCGTGAATTTTATGACTACCAATAATAGCCGTCAGTGCTGTTGCTCCTCCGGGGGGATGGGTAGTTTTAGTCAAGTACATTAAAACAATAGACACCGACACCGCTAAAGCAGCTAATAGCCACAGCGGAGCAACCACATATTTGGCACAGGTTACACCCACTAGAGCACCGATAATATGCCCACCCAATACATAGCGCGGCTGAGAGAAGGGAGCACTAGGCGACCCATAGAGTAATACCGCCGTCGCGCCAAAAGAACCAATGATAAAAGTACCATCTTGCTCAGTAAAATCGGTATAGGTTCCTAGCCACCCTAATAAACCTATACCAATGAAACCACCCAACCACGAACATAAGGCATTGCGCCAGTGAATAGGATGGGGTGATGAATTGCCACCACCGCGCATCTTAGAAAAATAGTTTTTTAGCCAACTCATCACTACTTGCCTCTTTTTGGTGCAAGTATACCGATAACTACGTGAATCTATGACTATCTCTTATGTATTAGCTGCGCCGTTTAGCTTTAGCACGTCGCGCCTGACGTGACAGTTTTTGACGAGCCTCACGTAGTGCTTCAGCACTAGGTACTTTTTTAGCAGTCGCTACCACTTGAGTGTTGGGCTGCTGTACTTCTTGGGTGCTTTGCTCTTGGCTTTGAGTTTGAGTCTGGGTTTGGCTCTGAGTCTGGGTCTGAGCTTGTCCATGAAACATAGGACCATAGCCTTTTTCACGGAACCATTTGGTAATAATAACCTTTTTACCCTCCTCAACGGGCATACCATGATGGAGTGAATGGCGATTAGGCGTGCCATCGCTATGTAGATTATTCCACACCACTGCCATACCTTGTTGAGGATAGAAAGTTTGCCCAATATCGACAAACTTAGTCCCGCCCCCTTGTGGCGTATTATTTAAATACACCATAAAAGTCCAAGTACGCTGTCCCATTTCTCCGGCAAACTGCTCATATACATTGGTATTCGGCGCGAAGTAATCGTGGTGTGCTTTGAACTCCTGACCAATATCATAACGTTGCACTTGAATCGGCTCAGAGTAAGGCAGGCAAATGCCTAAGGTCTGAGAAATTTTCTCATCAATATATTTAACAAAAGCGGGATCCGAGACTTGGGTAAAATCACAGGTTTCGCTAGTACGAAAACGCTCATCACCATTGCTATGCGTCACTTGCGAGGGTTTTAAATGCTCCTCCGATACGGCGATTAAGTGTTCACACTCCTCAGGGCTTAAAAAGCTTTCAATGGTGTACAGTTGTAATAAATCGTTATCAAAACGCTTAGGTGTTAAGTCTGGTGTGAATTGGCATAACGGGGGATTAGCCAAGGCTAAATAATCAATATCAGTATTTTTAGGATCTAAGGTTTCGGTCGCTTCAATGCCTGTGGGATAAGCCTCGCCCATCATGGCTTTAATCACTGCCACACTAAAACCATGCTCACGCATAATCTTATATAAATCGCTGGGGGCGCAGCGACGCTCTAGATTGTGTTGTACCCAATTTAACCATTCGGGGTCTAAATGCTCAGTAGTCATGTTTTATCCTCTTATCATCATTATTACTATGGTTAATAGTGTCGCACATTTGCCAGTACGATGTTGAGTAGTGACGGATTAAACAGATGGACGGAATTATTCGGGGTAGCTAACGTCTACTTTAATCGGATAACTGTTTCGCTCCATCTAATAGGAACTTAGCACTCTTGCAATCGTCTAAATTTGCATTACCGGAAAAGCCGTAAAGCCCCTTCCTTCAGGCGGGGATATAAGGCTATCGGCGACGGCCGATGAATGTTATACTTCTTCAAGTTGGTTAGGCTGTTGCTGCCTAACTCCTCCTGTCTAGTAGTTCTACGGGGACAGGGTGAAGTAAGAGAACTAGCATCGTTCTCCCGTTCGGACATGGACGGCTGTACTAAGGAATCCCCTTCCTTTAGAGAGGGGTGGATGTCAAACTAATGCCATTCTGTTTAACCTAATAGCTGCTTGCACAGCTCAACTATAGGAGACACCCATGCAATATAAACTCGTAGGATTCGCTCACTAAGTAGCCTTTCTGCTAGCGCCGGAAGACAACTTAGTTTGAGCTTTATAGATACTCATTAAGTACTGTCATTCGGTGTGCGTGTTTACCTTGCAGGGTAGTCAAAAAGCCTCGGATGACACTGTTTATCCGGGGCTTTTTTATTTGCCCCACGGATCAATGCATAAACAAGGTTAAATGTTTATATGCCGATTCAATTAGAAATCAATCAGGGCAAAGTTCCAGTCAAGGTCTATACCGCTGATATTGATGCAAGTGCGCTCCAGCAACTCCATAATTTAGCGCAATTGCCCTTTATCCACTCGCATATTGCCGCGATGCCCGATGTGCATTATGGCATTGGTGCAACAGTAGGTTCGGTCATCCCTATGAAAGGGGCGATTATTCCTGCTGCGGTCGGGGTCGATATTGGTTGTGGGATGAATGCCGTGCGTTTGTCTCTGAAAGCCACCGACTTACCCGATAACTTAGCCAAAATTCGCAGTGCAATTGAGGCAAAAGTTCCGGTCGGTTTAGAGCAGCACAAAAATGAAGTCACTCAAGCCGCTACACTCAAACAATTAGCGCATCATTTACAGCCTGTGACAGATAAACATCCGGGGCTGGTCAAAATGATTAATAACTTTGAGCGCACTTGGTCGCGGCAAGTCGGGACTTTGGGGGGCGGTAATCATTTTATTGAGATTTGTCTTGATGAAAGTGATGACGTGTGGATTATGCTGCATTCGGGTAGTCGTGGGATTGGTAATGCCATTGGGCGTTATTTTATTACCAAGGCACAAAAAGAAATGGGCCAGTTATTAGGTACGTTACCGGATAAAAACTTGGCTTATTTTGAGGAAGGGACTGAGTATTTTGATGATTATATTCAAGCGGTGGGCTGGGCGCAGGATTATGCGATGGTCAATCGCCGTGAAATGATACGTTTAGTACTCGATGCATTAAAACCACATGTACCTGTATTTACTACGACTAAAGAAGCGATTAATTGCCATCATAATTATGTGGAGCGTGAGGAACATTTTGGCGAGCAGGTTTATCTTACTCGTAAAGGTGCGATTAGCGCTCAATTAGGGCAATTAGGCATTATTCCGGGCAGTATGGGGGCGAAATCCTATATTGTGCGCGGACTCGGTAATCAACAATCGTTTTGTTCGTGTTCGCATGGTGCAGGACGCGCTATGAGTCGCACGGCAGCGAAACGGAAATTTAATACTCGTGATTTAGCGGCACAAACGTCTGGTGTAGAGTGTCGTAAGGATAAGGGAGTATTAGATGAAATTCCGGGGGCGTATAAGGATATTGATCAGGTGATGGAATACCAAAATGATTTGGTGGAAGTGGTACATACTTTAAAACAAGTGGTTTGTATTAAAGGGTGAAGAAACCCCACCCCGCCCCTTATCAAGGGAGGGGGTAAGAGGATACTGATTAAATTTATTGAAGGTGTTTCTTTCTCCTTCCTTGATAAGGGGAGGTTGGGATAGGTTTATTTAGGTGTGTTTGATTAGTTAATGAGGATAGTTATTTATGAATAAGCCAAGAGTACGTCATCGTCGTATTAATCCGATTGCTCGTGAGCCGATTTTGCGAAAAGGGGGCGAGCATAAGGTGAGTAAGGGCGGTGAACGCCAACAAGCGAAACAAAATTTAAAACGTCAATTACGTCAAGAGGCTGGGGCTTCCAGCCTCTCTGACCAAAGCCTGTGTGCTTGATCTGCTTTCGTGCCTCTACCCCAATCTGCTCTCGAATATCCTATCTCTATTAGTCAATTCTGCTTTAAATGACCGTTGGTCGGCTGTATAATTACATGTTACTCCCCAGTAGTTACGGACTATACCCATCAGTACAACTTGTTGTTCTGCTATGCTGATTCCAACTGGTTCTGTTATGCGAAAACTTTTTGTCTAATTGAGTGGGCTTAGTTTGTTTATAAAATACTCTTAGGTAATAGAGGAAAATATCATGAAGATTTTTGATCGAATCGATATTCAAGAAATAAATGGCTTTCGAGAGCTTTTCGCATGGGACAATGAGAAAAATGAAGCTTATCTACTCAGAAACCCTGTAATAAGCTCTGAATCTAGTATATTTACTGGATACCGTGTCTCGATAAACTCTATTAAAAAAAGATCAGCTTTTTTAGATGAGCAATCAATGAAGCAGTTCTGCGATGAGTTTATGAAAAAAGCTTACGAGTTAAATACGGAAAATCACAAGAAGAAATATGATCTGCCCTTATTCACCTAACAAAAGGCTAGGCTGTTGATTTTTAATGTAGATCGGACTTGCCAAAAATATAGCTAAAAATCCATTAATTGAGGATAGAATAACTTATGATTTGTCCATTTTGCTTGAAAGAATTTAATCCAAAAGGCTATAAAGTTCACGTCATTTTTTGTGCCACTAAAACAACAGCCTCCAAAGCTCCATCAAATAATACTAAAGCTACCCTTAAAGCATTTGGTATTATTGGAAAACTTGGAAAGTTTCTAAGGTAACTGATATTGTACCAAATATAAATCTAGCGCTCTGTTTGTTACAGCAGACGCAGACAAAATGATAATACCGGCTATGCTTTTCAACAATAGTATTGATACATGTGGCAATAACATCAATTTACAGCTCAAATTTTTTACCCAACACGCCAACCATACGCTCCGCCACTAAAGCAAAGCCACTATGCCGCTCAACAAGGCTTTGCAATAACCCCATCTGGCTTTCAATTGCAGCCTCTACCTCACCCTCAATCTGCTCAATCCTTGTTAAACTCAACCCACAATGTTGACGGGCAAATTGATGCAGCATTTTACGCTTAGCCCAACGTTTTGAGCCATTTAATAATAATGCCATCGTATCATTAGGCAAATAAGGTACAGTGCTGACAATATCAAAAATAGGCGCTAATTTACGCACAATACTAGGTAATACCCCACTATGATAATCCACCAAAGACGAATACAACACGCCACTATTTTTTAAATGAGCATCCCCATTACGTACTCGCACATTTAAATAAGTCAGCTTATAAAAATCCGCTAAAGCTTGAGTTTGATAACTAGGTGAAACAAATTGGCGAATCGTATGGGTACAAGCCTCTAAAGAACTATCATATTTAGCCTTAGTCCCTTTGCCCTGCAATACACCAAAATCCTCAAAACCTAAAGCTATACCCTCAGGTGTTAAATCAAAACGCTCAGTAATCAGTAATTTTGCATTATCACTTAAATAAAAATGTGGGACTTCCAACCCCGCCGCTCGCGCAATACTCAAACATACATATTCATTACACGCTAAATGGGGGTAATCCTCCGCCCACGTTTTCACAATATAATGCCCTAATGGTAAAGTGAGATGCTGTTGCAAAGGCATGAGTACTTTAGGCTGCACCCCCGCCACCCCCGAATAAGTCGCATAACGTGCCAATAATTGCGCGAATAAATCATCATCAGTACTACTAATTAATTGATCTAAAGTTAAGGGCTTTTCTGTCAATGCAGGCAAAGGAAGCCCCGCCACACTATAAGCTAAACGCCCAATTTGATGACGACCGAGTAAAGCCAATAAACTTAAATCATTACTACCATACTGCTTTGCCGTCATCTGCTCCAAAGCCCAACGCAATGCACCTTCAGGCAAGTTCATCTGAAAAATGGGGTGCAACTCAGGATATTGGTAGCTAGCTACTCGTAGCGGCATAGAAAGAGAGAGTGCTTCGGGTGCATGGGGTTGATAGCTAAATGCATGTTGGTGCGCGTCTTTTTCAAGCCGACCGGTAAATATTGGTTGAGCATCGTGACCTAAATACACATCAATCTCAGCCATATAGACCTCGCAACTCGTCTAGTGTAGGTAGACTTTTATCACGACTACAAAGCTCTTTGCCCAATACATTCAGCACCAACTCTACTTTGCGAATCCCTAAATCAGGGTAGTTATTACGCTCTAATGCGCCAATCGTAGTGCGATCTAATCCACAAAGATCAGCTAATTGCTGTTGAGTTAAGCCTTGAGCACGGCGGGCTTGGCGTATGGTTTGGCTCAGTGTGTCTAACATGATGAATATATCTATCAAAATCGGCATATAGGCTAGTATTGATGAATATGTACATCATTACAAGTGGGTATTCATAGGTTAACTACGGTGATGCTTTGTACTCCTGCTGGTCGGCTGTATAATTGTGGCTAAATCCCAAGCAACAAGGTAAGGTTTTTATGAACACAACTCGCTATATCACTGTACTAATTCTAACTAAAACCAATACTTAGAATTTTTCAATGTAACCTGCTGCTTATAACTCACATATGAAACATATTCGCCAAGAGCATAGAACGGGCTGCGGCATTGCGTGTGTTGCAATGCTTTGTGGTATTACTTACAAAGAGGCAATGAATATGGCGGTTAAGGTCTTTAATTGGGGAGTATCTCAAAAAACTTTTTATACAAGTAGCAACCAGCTTCGGAAACTGCTGATTGAAATGAACATTCCCACTCTTAAAGGGCGGTCAGTGCGCAAGTGGTCATCAATATCCGATACAGCAATTATTGGCATAAACTATAATAAGAAAAACAACTCTTGGCATTGGGTAGTTTTTTGTAGAGAAGAACAAAGAGAGTATGTTCTTGATCCACAGTCTAAAAGAGAAGTCAGAACAGATTTTGGTCGTATGCGCTTAAGATCATTTATTCCAATAAAACTATAAACTCTCTCACTTTAATAGTGTGATGCAGTTTTTAAAAATCACGAACCACCAACTATTTGTACACCTCAAGAACTTATACAGGGTTAATATTATGTGGCAAGATCCCATTATCCAAGAAACACGTCATTTACGTGATCAATACGCAGCAACGTTTAACCATGATATAGATGCACTATTTGAAGATATTAAAAAAAGACAAGCACAATCTAAACGCAAAAAAGTTTCTTTTCCCCCTCGCCCAGCGGTGATCATCAAGAAGTCAGCATAACATTATACCACTCTGCGTATTCATCATTGGGCACAACTTTCTGCTGGAGTGGTGCTTTATGCAAGCCCGAAACCAAACGCGCTACACTTAGACCTCCAATCACCCGTTTAGGAGTCTATGATGCGTCGCTTAGTCCTAATGTTGACTCTATTGTTTCTCCCAATACTCACCCATGCCGAAACACTCAAACTCCAAGCCCAGCCCATCGTCACCGGTTTAAATCACCCTTGGAGCATGGCCTTTTTACCCAATGGTGAAATCTTAGTAACCGAGCGCAACGGTCAATTACGCCGCATTCAAGACGGCAAGCTACTTCCTCAACCTGTCAAAGGGCTACTACCCTTTAGAGCCTTTGGGCAAGGTGGATTATTAGGCTTAGCCCTCCATCCTCAATTTGCTCAAAATCGCTGGCTCTATTGGACCTATACTGGAGCAGGTCAAGGGGGCTACAGCACTCACCTTGCACGCGGTAAATATCAAAACGGTCAACTCACCGAAGTACAAGAGCTTTTCAAAGCCACCCCTAAATCTAATGGTCCGGTGCATTTTGGCGGGCGTATTCTGTTTGATCGCCAAGGCTATTTATATCTCGCACTTGGTGAGCGCGGTGAACGCGATAATGCCCAAGATCTGTCTAATCATTCGGGTAGCGTGATCCGCCTCAAAGACGATGGTTCTATTCCTGCTGATAATCCCTTTGTGAATACCCCTAATGCTAAACCAGAAATCTATAGCTACGGACATCGCAATCAGCAAGGCGCTGCGCTGCATCCGCAAATGGGAGAGCTTTGGACACATGAACACGGTCCACAAGGGGGCGATGAGGTAAATCGTATTCAAAAAGGGGCCAACTACGGCTGGCCTATTACTACCTATGGACGAGAGTATTGGGGAGGACGTATTGGTGTGCCACGCAAAGCTGGGCTAACCGATCCGATACATTATTGGGTTCCCTCCATTGCGCCCTCAGGCATGGTGTTTTATACCGGAAATCGTTACCCCAACTGGCAAGGAAGCTTAATAGTAGGCGCTTTAAAACTTGAGCTATTGGCGCGTCTAGTGCTGCAAGGTAATAAGGTCATCAAAGAGGAGCGCTATTTAGAGGGGCAAATCGGACGTATTCGTGATGTGCAACAAGGTCCTGATGGTTATTTATATGTGTTAACCGATGAATCAAATGGTGGTTTATATCGGATTGAGTTAGCACCTTAGTGCAGGCACTTCATGACGTTAATACTATTTTCAGGTAGGATGCACGTTCTATTAGTTACTCTCGCTGAAAAAGGATTAGCTCCATGTTGTTAATTCCCGCCATTGATCTTAAAGATGGTAAATGTGTGCGCTTACGCCAAGGGCGTATGGATGACTCGACCGTATTCTCTGATAGCCCCGTCGATATGGCGGCACGTTGGGTCGAAGAAGGCGCACGTCGCTTACATCTCGTGGATTTAAATGGTGCGTTTGAGGGTAAACCGATTAATGGCGAGGTAGTAAAAGCGATTACTGCCCGCTTCCCACGCATTCCCGTACAAATTGGGGGCGGGATTCGTGATGCAGCCACCATTCAAGCTTACTTAGAGGCTGGCGTGCAATACTGCATTATTGGCACGAAAGCGGTACAAGACCCACAGTTTGTGATTGATGTATGTAAGCAATTTCCTAATCACATTATTGTCGGTATTGACGCGAAAAATGGTATGGTCGCCACCGATGGCTGGGCCGAAGTCTCGCGCGTTTCCGCGATTGAATTAGCTAAGCAATTTGAACAAGCAGGCGTGAGTGCCATTGTTTATACCGACATAGCCCGCGATGGCATGATGCAAGGCGTCAATGTGGCTGAAACGGCTCATCTAGCGCAAAGCATTAGTATTCCAGTCATTGCCTCCGGTGGGGTCACTAATATGAATGATATTAGTGCCTTATGCGCTGTTGAAGATAAAGGTGTCATGGGAGCCATTTTAGGGCGTTCGATTTACGAAGGCACGATTAATCTTAGCGACGCGCAACGTTATGTTGACGGCATTAAGGGGTAAATCATGGGTCTAGCTAAACGTATTATTCCTTGCCTCGATGTTGATAATGGGCGCGTGGTGAAAGGGGTAAACTTTGTCGGGATTCGTGATGCAGGCGATCCGGTTGAAATTGCTGCGCGTTATAATCGCGAGGGTGCGGATGAAATTACCTTTTTAGATATTACCGCCAGCTCCGATGACCGTGAAACGATGGCGCATATGGTCGAGCAAGTCGCTTCACAAGTATTTATCCCGTTAACAGTAGGGGGCGGGATTCGCAAATTAGACGATATACGCCGCATGTTGAACGCAGGCGCGGATAAAGTGTCTATTAATACTGCTGCCGTTTTTAATCCTGATTTTGTGCGTGAGGCCGCTGAATACTTTGGTTCGCAATGTATTGTGGTGGCTATCGATGCTAAACGTGTTAACCCACCTAATGAAGCGCCAAAATGGGAAATTTTCACTCATGGTGGTCGCAAAGGCACGGGAATTGATGCTTTAGCATGGGCTGAAAAGATGGTTGAATTCGGAGCAGGTGAACTATTAGTCACCAGTATGGATCGGGACGGAACTAAAAGCGGCTTTGATCTAGAATTAATGCAGGCGCTAAATGAGCGCGTCAATGTCCCCCTCATCGCCTCAGGAGGTGTGGGCAATCTACAACATTTAGCCGATGGTATTTTAACCGGAAAAGCCGATGCGGTATTAGCCGCCAGTATTTTCCACTTTGGGCAACACACTATCGGTGAGGCAAAAGCATTTATGGCCGAACAGGGCATTGAAATGCGCCTATAACACTTATTACAAGAAACGGATTACATGCTCAAACTAGATCGTCAACTCATTGCGGAACGCAAAGCTAAATTAGAGGAAACCAAAGCTACCCTCAAGCAACATTTTGTCGGTATCGATAAGATCATTGATGATCTGATTGATTATATTCAGGTGTGGTACTTAATCCCTGAACTACTCAAGCGCCCTGTGATTGTGAATCTCTGGGGGATGACGGGAGTAGGTAAAACCGATTTGGTACGTAAATTGGTAAAAAGTCTGCACTTCCAAGATCGCTTTGTGGAAGTGGAGCTATCCAATGTGGACGAAACCCTGTGGCACTCTTCTGTCTCTTCAGTGCTTGATAGTCATGAGCTACACGATGGTAAACCCGCCATTGTGTTATTTGATGAAATTCAGCGTTTTAATACGATTGATACCGATGGCAAACCTTTAGGGCAAACTAAATTCATGGATTTTTGGGAATTGCTCTCGGATGGGCGTTTATCCAAAAAACATCGGGATAATTTAGATAACTTCCTCATGGGCTATTTCCAACGCCGTAAAGAGAATCAACGTAAACGCAGTAAAGGCGAAGAAGTCGAGGAAGAAACCGTTTACCTAAGTATGTGGGAAGCACTGGAGCTACGCAAAGCACTAAGCCTAGATCTCAGCGTAGAAGACTTAATGGATATGACCGAAGATGAAATGTTCGATCTCATTATGTCGGCTAAGCGTCAAAAAGCGATCTACGAACCGATTAATCATTCTAAGACTTTAATATTAATTTCAGGAAACTTAGATGATGCTTTCCATATGGCGACTCAAGCAGCTGAGGCGGATGTGGATGCGGATATTTTCCACGCCTTTACCACCAAAGTAACGCTCATGGATGTCAAAGAAGCGTTGATGAATAAATTCCGCCCTGAACAAGTAGCACGGTTTGGTAATATTCATTTGATCTATCCGAGCTTAAGAAAACAAGACTTTGAGGTATTGATCCAACGTGAGATTGAGCGTGTTTGCCGTGAAACATTTGAGCATACTGGCGTACAACTCACCCTTGATGACAGTATTGCGCGGCTGATTTATCGTAATGGGGTCTTTCCGGTGCAAGGGGTGCGTCCTGTCTTTTCTAGTGTGACTGACATTTTGGAAATGAATTTATCCAAAATGCTATTGCATGCACTCACCCATGAAGAAACGACGATTCATCTCAATTTCAATGAAGCTGAGCAAAAAATTGAGGCTAAGGTAGGCGAGACAGACTTTTCCTATGCGTACTCAGGGCGTATTGATAAAATCCGCCAAACTAATCAACAAGCCGCTGTGGCTAATATTAGTGTGCATGAGTCGGGACATGCCGTGGTATATATGGTGTTATTCGGTTTAGTGCCTTTACAATTGCAAAGTAAAGTAGCGAGTAGCTATTCCGGTGGCTTTACCTTCCCGCATCAAATCCATCGTACTAAACGCAGTATGCTGGATATGATTAAGGTTTACCTCGCGGGTGGCTTAGCTGAAGAGATTGTGTTTGGCACTTTCAATGCCTCTACAGGTCGGGAAAATGACCGTGAACAAGCGACGGTATTAGCGTTAGACTATGTGCGTAAATACGGTTTTGATGATGAGTTTCAGGCGACTTATACCCTTGATCATCATGCTTATATGATGAATCGGGATGTAACCGATATGGATGTGGAAAAAATGATGATGCGTTTAGTGAGTGAAACGCGCGAGTTATTAAGTCGTCATATTCTTCTGCTACAAAGCTTGTCTATGCAATTGACGCAAAAAGGGCAATTGGAAAGCAGTCATACCGCTGAACTTGCGGCTCAGTATGGGTTAGTGGTAGAGGTTAAACCAGAAGGACATTTACATATCCCCGCCTATGATAAGCAGTTAGACGCAGTACGAGTAAATTAAACGATTGAGTGTTACTACCTGACTATGAATGAAGCGATTTTGACGGCACTAGCCGAAGTACTCGAACAACGTAAAGGCGCGGATAAAGACAGCTCTTACGTTGCCTCGCTGTACCATAAAGGCTTAGATAGTATCTTAAAGAAAATTGGTGAAGAGGCCACAGAAACCGTGATGGCCGCGAAAGACGGTGTGCCCGATAAGATTGTGTATGAAGTAGCCGATTTATGGTTTCATACCTTAGTATTATTAGCACAACAAAACTTACATCCCGATGCTGTACTAGCTGAATTAGCGCGTCGGTTTGGTTTATCGGGTTTGGTTGAAAAAAGCCATCGTACCCCTCATTAAAAGGATCGCAACATGCATTTCAGTCCCTTACAACTGGTTCTTATTTTAGTCATCGTCATTTTGCTGTTTGGCACGAAAAAGCTACGCAATATGGGGGGCGATTTAGGCGAGGCTTTTAAAAATTTCCGCCGCGCTGTCAAAGATGGTGATGAGGCTAAAAAAGACGAGCAACCCACTGAAACCGCTACTAATCAATTACCCCCTCAAACCCCTCACGCTGATGGGCGTGTGATTGAAGGTCAAGCGACTCAAAAAGACAAAGTGTCCTAAATAAGGCTAGACCATGTTTGAAAGCAGTTTCCTCGAAATGCTGGTGATTGGCGTGGTAGCGCTTTTAGTCATTGGCCCTGAACGTTTACCTACGGTGGCTCGCACGATTGGGGGCTGGATTGGGCGTATCAGACGTTTTGTGGCCACCACTAAAGCGGATATTGAGCATGAACTCCGTGCCGATGAACTACGCGAAATGCTTAATAAGCAAGAAGAGGAGCTGCGCAATTTAAAAATCATGATGAGCGAGAAAACAGCCGAGGTACGTAAGGAATTAGAACCACATGACAAACCCTGAACCCTCTTCTCCCGCTCATTTATTGGGTGGTTTTTTAGAGCATTTAGTTGAGCTGCGTGACCGTTTATTACGTATCGTCATTGTCGTGGGTGCAGTATTTATTTGCCTCACCCCTTTTGCTCAAGATTTATATAATATTCTTTCCGCCCCGCTGATCCAACATTTACCCCAAGGCGAAAAGCTAATTGCGGTAGGGGTGGCTTCACCTTTTTTAATCCCTTTTAAGCTAGCTTTGCTGGTCGCTTTTTTAGTGACTCTCCCTTATACCTTTTACCAAATCTGGGGATTTATCGCCCCCGGCTTATATCAGCATGAAAAGCGCTTAGTCACGCCGCTTTTAGTGTCTAGCGTATCCTTATTTTATATTGGTATTGCCTTCGCCTACTTTGTGGTAATCCCCATGATTGCACGCGCGGCGGTGGCCTTTGCACCGAGTAATGTTAATCCCGCACCTGATATAGCAAGTTATTTAGATTTTACCGTTGCGATGTTTCTAGCGTTTGGGCTGAGCTTTGAAACACCTGTTGCCACCATTTTACTGATTGGTATGGGGGTGGTGAGTGTTGAGACGCTGATAAAAGCACGTCCCTATATTATTGTGGGGGCATTCGTGATTGCTATGTTCCTCACCCCACCCGATGTAGTGTCACAGATTCTAATGGCAGTGCCGATTTGGATGTTGTTTGAATTAGGCTTAGTACTTAGCCGTGTCTTCAACAAGCATATTGCACGTTTCAAAGTGGAAAAAGACCAGTTTGAACAAGCCACCACAACGCAAACTACGGCTAGTGAAGCTACTGACTCAAGTACTAATACCGTCCTCGCTACGGCTGGAGTTGCTGCAGCTACTACCGCTGCAACGACTTTATGGGAAGATGATCAATACTTAGTACAAGATGCTAATCCTAGTAGTGCTCCGGAATCCTCTGCTAACGCAGCAGCCGATGAAGATAGCTTCAAACCCTTAACTGATGAAGAAATGGAAGCAGAATTCGCCCGCATCGAAGCCGAACAAGCTAAGTTAGAGGCTGACTATGACGCGCGTAATGCTAACCCTGATGATTTAGATAAAACCTAAGCAGAACTATGAACACCGTACCACGTCGTAAAACCTTATTAATTATTCTCGATGGCTTTGGAGTCAATCCCAGCAAAAAATATAATGCTGTCTATGAAGCTAATACTCCTAAGCTAGACCAATACTTTGGTAAATACCCGCATACCACTCTGCAAGCGTCAGGGCGAGCAGTAGGTTTACCTGATGGGCAAATGGGTAATTCTGAAGTGGGACATTTAACCTTAGGCTGTGGTTCGATTCTCAAGCAGGACTTGGTACGCATTGATGATGCCGTTGAGGACGGAAGTCTTGCTAAAAATGATGCCCTACTGACAGCACTCAATTATGCCAAACTCGAAAATCGTCCTTTGCATTTAATTGGCTTAGTCTCGGATGGGGGCGTACATAGTCATATTAATCACCTCATAGCACTGTTGAAGATTTGCCAAGCAAATGGTGTCACCGCTTCCGTACATGCTATTACAGATGGACGCGATACGGCTCCCAAAGCTGCCTTAGGTTTTATTCAACGTTTAGAAACTGAACTGGCTAAAACGGGCGGTGTACTCTCTACGATCACGGGGCGTTTTTATGCTATGGATCGGGATAAACGTTGGGAGCGCGTGCAAGTCGCTTGGGGCGGTTTAGTGCGCGGTGTGGGTGTACCGGTACAGTCAGGTACGGCAGCCATTGAAGATGCCTATGCGGTGGATGAAACCGATGAATTCATTAAGCCGCGTATTGTAAACGGGGCAAAACTGATTCAAAGCGCTGATCCGGTTTTATTCTTTAATTTCCGCAATGATCGCCCGCGTGAAACCTCAGAAGCCTTAGCCAGTGTTGAATTTAAGCATTTTGAGCGCGGCGACTTCCAACCCGTTAAATTAGTCACGATGACGCTTTATGATAATCAATTGCCTGCTCTGGTTATGTATCAACCAGAGCGTGCTAGCACTAATCTAGCCGATGTGATTAGCCAAGCAGGGCTAAAACAGTTTCATTGTTCTGAAACCGAAAAATACGCGCATGTCACCTTCTTCTTTAATAGCGGTAAAGAAGAGCCTTATGCCGGTGAGGAACGCTTAGTTATTCCTTCGCCTAAGGTCGAAACCTATGATCTTAAGCCTGAAATGAGTGCACCTGAAGTCGCTGACGCGGTGTGTGCGGCATTAGATCAAGGTGAGCATAGTTTTATTGTGGTCAATTTTGCTAATGGCGATATGGTAGGGCATACCGCTGTGGGTAATGCTGTGATTAAAGCGGTAGAAGCGCTCGATAAAGAGGTGGGACGCGTATTAGATTGCGCCGTGAAAAACGACTACTCTGTGGTCTTAACGGCGGATCATGGCAATTGTGATGAGTATATCGATCCGCTCACTGGTGAACCTAATACCCAACATACGGTTTACCCCGTACCCTGCTTAGTGATTGATAAACTTCACTGGCGTTTATCTACCAGTGGTGGTTTGAGCAATATTGCCGGAACGGTTTTACAACTCATGGGCTTAGAACAACCAGCCGCTATTCAAGGACGCAGTTTATTATTAGAGCCTGTTACAGGTGGTCTTGCTGCTTATCAATAAGCCTTAGGACTTACGCATTGACGAAGCAGCCCGGTTTGTGTCAGGAATAAGTTTTTCCCGCGACCTAAAAGCCAATGATAAGAAGGCTCACACGCCCACCGACTGCTAATTGCACCCTGCCCATGTATATGGGGTTTCTGATGAGTGAACCGACATCAAGCACTTGCACCCGCCTGTCGGAAGTGATGGGCATCTCGCATGACAGCGTAAACCGCTTCCTGTTGAGGGAGGCGTATGAGCCGCGTGACCTGTTCAATGAAGCATCGCGGCTGCTGAACTTGGTGGGCGGGACATTGAGTGTGGATGACAGCACGCTGGACAAACCCTATAGCCAGCATATGGACCTGGTGGGGCACTTCTGGTCAGGCAAGCACCATCGGGTGGTGAAGGGGCTGAATCTGATCACGTTGTATTACAGCGATCCACAAGGGCGCAGCCTGCCGGTCAACTACCGGGTGTATGATAAGGCTGAAGGCAAGACCAAAAATGATTATTTCCTCGACATGCTGGAGGAAGTCTTGGCATGGGGGCTGCAACCCGCTTTTATGACCGGGGATAGCTGGTATTCCTGTGTGGGCAACCTCAAGACGGTAAGAAACCACCGTATGGGGTTCCTGTTCGCCGTGGAAAGTAACCGCCGGGTATCCACCGAAAAGGGGGCATGGATGCAGGTGCAGAAACTGGACATCCCCCCCGACGGGCTGAGGGTCTGGTTACGCGAATTTGGTGAGGTGAGGCTGTTTCGGACGCAGTTAAAAGACCAGCTGCGCCATTACGTGGTTTTCCTCCCGGATACCAACGCCTATGACGCCTTCCAGCCAGCGGATTTCCAGACTCTGCATGACCAACATTGGCAGATTGAGCAATACCACCGCCTGATCAAGCAAGTCTGCCATATCGAGAAATTTCAGGTGCGCGGCAAAGTCCCGATACGCAACCATGTCTTTGCTGCCCTGTGCAGCTACGTCCACCTGCAACAGATGCAGTTTGTGGCCATCATCAGTAACGCCTACCAATGGCAACGTAACTTGTACACGGATGCTGTGGCTGCTTTTGTCAACAACTTCATGCAAGGCAAGCAGCACCTTAATCCACAATTTCAGGCCGCCGTCAATGCGTAAGTCCTAAGCCTGTTAAAACCTCGTCTATCGGTTAATTCAGCGTATCTTAGTCAAGCCAGCTAAGATACGCCCTAACCCAATTTTACCAAAATAAGAATAATAACGAGGTTGCTATGAGACTCTTGTGGTTGTCTCTGTGGAGTGTTGCTTTTCTAACGCTGACTGCTTGCAGTAATACCATTCCTGCTGTCGGCACTCATAAAACTCAAATGCCTATGAATGCTAATGCTGTGGGCGCTGCTTATCCTAGTGCTGATCCGCCCCGCTATATGCCTGTTGCGCCTGCTTTTAATCCGCCACAGTTTTACCGAACTGCTTATAGTCCTGCTAGCTATTAAATTTTAAGTGTACCGGTACACTTAAAATCGACGGTGGCACTAAAAACTCAGATACGTATAATCAAGCCTCCAATAATAATGTGAAGGAATGAACATGAGGCCCAGCGGACGTAACCCTGATGCTTTACGCACGGTACGCTTTACGCGCCATTATACTTGCCATGCTGAAGGGGCGGTATTGGTCGAGTTTGGTAATACTAAAGTACTGTGTACGGCCAGCGTGGAAGAGCGGATTCCTTCGTTTTTAAAAGGCAAAGGACAAGGTTGGATTACCGCCGAATACGGTATGCTACCCCGCGCGACCTCAACCCGTACCCAACGTGAAGCCGCAAAGGGCAAACAAAGCGGACGCACCATGGAAATCCAACGCTTGATTGGGCGTGCCTTGCGTTCCATCGTCAACTTAGAAGCCTTAGGTGAAGTGCAGATCACCATTGACTGCGATGTATTGCAAGCCGATGGTGGTACACGTACTGCATCGATTAGTGGTGCGTATGTTGCCTTATGTGATGCCATTCAAAAACTAATGAGCAACGGTAAAGTCAAAACCAACCCATTACATGGTCAGATTGCCTCCGTGTCAGTCGGTATTTTCTCTGGTGTTCCGGTATTAGATTTAGATTACGCCGAGGACTCTAATGCTGAAACCGATATGAATGTGGTGATGAACGAAGCAGGGCAATTCATTGAAATTCAAGGCACGGCTGAGGGGCATGCATTCCGTCGTGATGAATTAGATACTTTATTAGCGCTCGCAGAGAAAGGCATACAAGAGATTATGCAGCTCCAACGCGAGGCTTTAGAGCAATGAGTACTAAAACCGTAGTACTCGCCTCTAATAATCAAGGCAAAGTGCGCGAATTTGCTGCTTTGCTGGCTGATTTTGGCTATGAGGTCATTAATCAAGGACAGCTCCATGTGCCTGAAGCGCAAGAAACAGGCTTAAGCTTTATTGAAAATGCCCTGTTGAAAGCACGTCATGCCTCACGCCTAACAGGTTTGCCTGCATTAGCTGATGATTCGGGTTTAGTCGTCCATGCACTCAAGGGTGCACCGGGCATTTACTCGGCTCGTTTTGCAGGCACACCGACGAATGATGCGGCTAATAATGCCAAATTACTCCAAGCGCTAGCGGATGTACCCACAGAACAACGTACTGCACACTTTCATTGTTGCCTAGCATGGGTTGATCATGCTGATGATCCTACGCCTCTTATTGCTGAAGCACGTTGGCAGGGAAGAATTCTAACTGCACCTCAAGGCAATCAGGGCTTTGGATATGATCCCTTATTTTATGTGCCAGAGCATGATTGCACCGCCGCTCAAATGGATAAGGCTCTTAAAAATCAACTGAGTCACCGTGCTCAAGCACTTAACCTCCTCAAACAACGCCTCCAGTCTTTATGCTAATTATTCTAGATCGTGATGGAGTTATTAATCATGACTCCGATTTTTATATTAAGAGTGTGGATGAGTGGCAGCCAATTGAGGGTAGTATTGAAGCGATTGCTGCGCTTAAACAGGCAGGTCATAGCGTAGCGGTTGCAACTAATCAATCAGGCTTAGCACGCGGCTACTACACGCTCGGCACTCTCAACGCTATGCACGCCAAAATGCAGCAACTACTGCAACCTTTTAATACTCAAGTAGATTATATTGCCTACTGTCCTCATGGTCCTGATGATGTTTGTTCATGCCGTAAGCCTTTGACAGGTATGTTAGAGGCTATTGCCCAGCAGTTTAATTCACCTAAGGCTGAAATCATGATGATTGGCGATTCGATCAGTGATTATCAAGCTGCTAGTGCTTTTGGTATTGAGTATCTGCAAGTGCTAACGGGTAAAGGGGAGCGAACGGTAGCCAGTGGTAAGTTACCTAGTCATATTAAAATCTACTCAGACCTCAGGGTAGCCGTTCAAGCATTGCTTTCCTAGCCCAGCCACTAATCCACCTTGTTTCACATGAAACCTAATGGTGCTGCGCAATGTGAAAATTTTACTATTAGCTAATTGCTGAAAAACACTGCACTTTAACCTGAAATAAAGTATAAATATTAATAGATGCTTATCCCCACGGCATCGATCTTATGGGTATCCGCTTTAATCACCAGTCAATAGGCTTAGGTTGCCAAGAAAAGCATTAGGCTTTGCTTTTGGGTTGGTTAGCGTAGCGCTATAGCATCCAATACAGCGCTTACTATTACTAGAGGTAGTGGTCATGAGTGTTCCTGATATTATTCACGAAGTCATAAAATGGATGAGTGAGCACAGCGGTCTTATCTTGGTAATTATATTAACGCTAGCCGTTATCTATGCCATTTGGGAGGATGGTTATGAGCGTGGCAGAAGAGTGGGGTATCGTGCAGGGTTTATTAATGGCATTGCACATGACATCCAAACCAACGCTATTCCCAATAGTAATGATACGTTTATTCATGAAGCTCAGCGGAATCTACTAGCACAACGAGACCGCAACCGTCCCTATGACACTGATGACATGCCATGAGTCAATCCACTTATATTGCCATTATTGGTCTCTTGGTATTGTGGATTATTTATCTTGCTGAACCCAGACCACCCTATACGCCTGCTAACTTTACCATCACTTTGCATGAGAACTGCCTACAAGCGCACCGTGTAGAGTTTGGTGAAACACCTTGGAGTATTGCACATTATTACGTGCGCTCAGGCTATGAATATTGGTGGATTACGCTTATGAATGACTACTCATTTATTGACCCGTATGATCAACGTATTTATCCCGGACAGTATATCTGCGTGTATTGGTTATATGCTCCTCGTATTATTTGGTATGACGACCGTGAAGCCATCACTCTTTGGCGTTAAACACTTCTTTTTCGCTCTTTGCCCACTAAAAACCGCTATAATCCCTTGAGCTTTTTTTTCTCAAGGTAGATTTATGACCACTGTAGGCTTAACCTTACGTTCAACCGTATTTTGGATAGGATTTGCACTTAGCATACTGGTATATAGCCTATTATCACCGATCCAATTTTTATTACCCGAAAAAATCAACCGTAAAATCGTGCGCTCCTGGGGGGTATTAAACCTCTGGTGGCTCAAAGTTACGTGTAATCTCACCTATCAAATTCAAGGTTTGGAAAACCTACCCAAACAAGCCGTTGTCATTATGGCTAATCATCAGTCCACCTTTGAAACACTGATCCTACCTCAGTTATTTGGGCGTGTGACTTGGGTACTCAAACGCGAACTGCTTTTTATTCCCTTTTTTGGTTGGGGGCTGATTCATACCAAGCCTATTGCGATTAATCGTAAAGATGGGCGTTCCTCAGTGGCTCAAATCAAGCAAGTGGGTAAGGAAAAATTAGCCGAGGGCATTTCGATTGCTATCTTTCCCGAAGGCACACGCATTGGTGCGACTGAACACGTACCTTATAAAGCAGGGGGCGGGATTTTAGCCACCTATGCAGAAGTACCTGTCGTACCTATTGCTCACAATGCAGGTTTTTTCTGGCCACGTCATAGTTTTATTAAATATCCGGGCGTGGTTACGGTCAGTATTGGTCCACTGATTGAAACTCAAGGTTTAAGCGCTACTGAAGTAACTAAAAAAACGCAAGACTGGATTGAAGCTGAGCGTCAACGCTTACCACGCTCAAGGTAAGCATTGACCGCAATCACTTCATCACCTAAGCGAGCCAATCCCTAGCCGGAAGAAAATCGGTATATAGCTTAGCTTCTAAGCTATTAGGCTCAGGTTGCCAGTTATAGCGCCATTTTACCAAGGGCGGTAACGACATTAAAATCGACTCGGTGCGCCCTCCGGTTTGCAAACCAAAGATCGTGCCGCGATCATACACCAGATTAAACTCTACATAGCGCCCACGGCGGTAGAGTTGAAAATCGCGGTGTTGCTCGGTGTAAGGCGTGTCTTTACGACGGTTTACAATGGGGCGATAGGCTTTAATGTAGTGGTCGCCCACACTGCGCATAAAGGCAAAGGATGTTTCAAAATCCCACTCGTTCAAATCATCAAAAAATAAACCACCTACACCGCGTGCTTCTTGGCGATGCTTTAAATAAAAGTACTCGTCACACCATTTTTTAAAGCGCGGATAAACCTCAGCGCCAAAAGGATCACACGCCGCTTTTGCCGTTTGATGCCATTCGCGGCAATCGTCTTCATTACCATAATAGGGGGTTAAGTCAAAGCCACCACCAAACCACCACACCGGATCAGCGCCTGCTTTTTCAGCCATAAAAAAGCGCACATTGGCATGTGAGGTGGGCACAAAGGGGTTATTAGGGTGAATAAC
The DNA here is from genome assembly GCF_016711335.1 of Thiofilum sp. Taxonomy (NCBI): domain Bacteria; kingdom Pseudomonadati; phylum Pseudomonadota; class Gammaproteobacteria; order Thiotrichales; family Thiofilaceae; genus Thiofilum; species Thiofilum sp. The sequence continues at coordinate 1,080,288 of NZ_JADJTF010000001.1, read as the reverse complement.
CAGTGATACGCCCATTGCTTGGAAGCTGCGACCTGCGAGTTCGGGACGATGGGCAGTGGCGGAGGCGGGAAGTTGCGTGCCAAAAACATGGGAAAAGTTGACACCGCCTTGTTCAAAGACCGCGCCATTGGTTAGTACGCGGCTACGTCCGCCACCACCTGCGGGACGATCCCATGCGTCTTCTTGGAAGGAGGCTGCGCCATCTTCGGCGCTGAGTTGGGCACAAATATCATCTTGCAAGGCGAGTAGGTAGTGTTTGACCGCTGCAATATCGGGTTGACTCATGATCGGATACTCAAAATCGGGCTATCAGGAAATTGGGGTATCTTAGCGCAGATGGTGAGTGGTGGCTAAGGTTTGAGTAATGGGGTGTAAAAGTTTAGATTTAATCTGACGTTCAATTTTTTAAAGTCAATCAAAAAAGATAATGATCAGCATGAACCAGAGCGCCAAAATAATAGATCTCTTTCATAAATCAAATATTAAGCAACTCCCGGTTGTACAGACCTACGCTTAAATTAAACCGTAACAGTAATAGTTTGCGTCGGTTGCTGCGGTAGCGGGTACTGGGTATTTTAAAGACTTTCAAGGCGGCAAAGGTATGCTCAATCGGTATCCGCCGACGGTTAATTTCACAATTCAGCTTTTTTGTTCGGGGACTAACGCGTGTCCTTTGGTTTCTTGAAGGGGATTAACGCCTTAAACGATAGGCGGTGAAGCCTTGATAGCTCCTTATCCATGACGAAGTATGGACGATACGCCATCGCTCACACCAGTACTTAAGCGTGTTTAATTTAACACTGTTATAAAATCCGATGAGCGTAGATAATCATCCTAACCACTCAACGAGAAGGACAACATGAGCCACGAATCCATCATGCAATGGGGTATGGAGCGCCGTATCGACTTCATCGAGTATTTGCTCTACTGGGACGGTAAGGTGAATCGTAAAGACATTACCCAGTTTTTTGGGGTATCCACGCCGCAAGCGTCCGCTGACATTAAGCGCTATCAAGAACTAGCGCCTGATAATATTGAGTACGATAAAAGCCGTAAATGCTATTTAGCCTCACTTCAGTTTGAGCCTAAATTCATTAAACCCAATGCAGAGCGCTATTTAGAGCAACTCTTAAGTGATCAGCAAACGCCCGACACCTTATTGCATGTACGTAATTTGGATCATGGCACTTTACCTAATATCAAACGCTCGATTGATGCGGATACCGTGCGCCATATTGTGCAGGCGATTCGTGAGCGCCAAGCTATTGAAATTAAATACCAATCGTTTAGCCAACCTAACCCTAGTTGGCGTTGGATCATGCCGCATGCTTTAGGTTTTGCAGACAAGCGTTGGCATTGCCGGAGTTATTGCGAGAATAATCAGGATTTTAGGGATTTTGTTTTGTCGCGTATTTTAGAGATTCGCCATCATAAACCGTGCGAAATTAATATTGCCCACGATTATGAATGGCATGCGCTGGTGACTTTAGAACTAAGTCCCAATCCCAAGCTCAGTGAGGAACAACGACACGCCGTAGAGCGCGATTATGGTATGGATAATGGTAAACTACAGGTGCAAATGAAAGCTGCATTAGTGCATTATTTTATGCAGGCTTATAATCTCAATGCTGAGGAGCCGCTCGAAAAGCAAGAGTTAGCGTTAGTCAATAGAGAGCAAGTTAAAGCCGTTCAACAGCGTCTCCGCCCAGAAAAGCCCTAAGCTATTAAATACTTAGTGAGAAAGAAAGCGACTACTCCGCCAACAATCGTTAATAAAGGTTGCTGGCGTACTAAACCCAACACAAAAGCCACTAAGCCACCGACTAACCAAGGACTGGTAAAGCTTAAATCCCATTCTTTGTTCGGCATTAATACCATCGGCATTACAATCGCCCCTAGTACAGATACCGGAACAAAACGCAAAGCTTGCTCTATCCAAGGCGGCAAAATCACTTTTTCTGCACGCGCATACAAAACAAAGCGCACCCCAAAAGTGACGATAAACATACCTCCAATAATCCACACTAAGTCCATGTTTTAGCCTTTATCTTGTATTTGATGCTGCAAGTATTCAGTCAACATCCCCATACTCACCCCCACTAATGCCGCAATCAGCAGACCTAGATTATTGGGCAAATGGACTAAAGCTAAGGCGGTAAAACTCGCCCCGATTAATGCGCCCCAATAAGGTAAAGTTTTTAAATAGGGGGTAATAATGCCAATAAAGGTCGCTACCATAGCAAACTCTAAACCCCAGTTACTGAGATCTGGAATTTGACTACCGACAAAATAGCCCAACAAGGTCGTGGCATTCCACATGCTATACATGGCGACTATAGAACCTAGATAAGCCCAATGTCCGTTTTGCTCATCCAAACGCCCATTGGCATAATAGGGTTTCACGGCTGCATAGGTTTCATCCGTTAAACCAAAGGCTAATAATGCCCGCCAGCCTAGAGGCAAATGGCGCACATGCTTTAATAAATCAGCGGCATATAAAAAATGACGTAAATTGACAATAAAAGTCGTCGATACAATCACCCATACCGGCGCACTTACCGCTATTAAACCAATCGCAATGAATTGCGAGGAGCCAGCAAACACTAGGGCGGATAGCGCCACCGCTAACCACACACTAAAACCCGATGTCGCCACTAATGACCCGAATATAATGCCAAAAGGGACACCCCCTAAAATCATCGGAGCAGAGACTAATGCTCCGAAACGAAATGCAGCCCCTCTAGTCATTAAATACGCTCCCAAGTCGCTGCATAACGCCAATAGCCCACCGGTAAACTAGACAAAGGAATACGTCCTAAACGTAAACGTTTTAGGCTTAGAGGTTGGACATTGATTAATTTAAATAACTCTTCCACTTGTCCTAAATGTGCCCCCTTAATCGCTACCCGTAGATAGTTTTCGCTTTGCCAGCTAACTTTATGGCGTGGCACGGAATGAGAACGCGTCGAACCTGTTTGTAAAATGCGCATTTGTGCGGTAGATAACGCTTCACTAATCTCGACTAGATACTCATGCTCAATACGCTCACGGTCAAAATTCACCTTACGAATAATACGTGCATCTTGGCTAAATAAAGCTAAGCCACTGGCTTGAGTTTCTAAGGGCAATAGGGGTTCTTGTTTTCTAAAGTGACGTTTTAAAATCACATTTTGTGTCACATGCGTAATCCAGCGCGTAGTAGGATTTAAATAACGCTCACTGGCTAGCTCCTCCATACTCACTCCTGCTGCTTTATGTACTAATAAAGTGACGGGTTGAGAAGGTGTGAGCTGTGCATTGGGGGCTAATTGTACTTTTTGGGTGGTAATCCGAAAATAAGGTTCTTCTACTACTTTGCCATCTACAGTGACCCAGCCACCCTCAATATATTGCTCAGATTGGTTACGTGAGCAACCGACTAATTGCATGACGACTTTTGAAAGGCGAACCGCTGTAACTGTGCTTAAAGAGGTAAGGGTGTCATTAGCTGAAGTTGGTATCGTTTTAGGCATCATTCATTTCCAGTCGCCCTATGGGACTTTTGCAGCCTGTTTGCGGGGCGTGTTACTGTGCGGCATTAGAAAAAAGGAGGTTTTAGCTAACATGCCACACCCATTACTGAAGCGCAAATATTGGATATTCGATATGGACGGAACCCTGACCTTGGCGCAGCATGATTTTATCGCTATTCGCCATGCTTTAGGGCTACCCGCCCATCAAACGATTTTAGAAAGTCTTGCTGAGCTGCCCGATGAGGAAGCTGCACCTAAACGCGCTCAATTACAGGCCATTGAATTAGAAATTGCCAGCCAAGCCCAAGCTGCCGAGGGTGCTCATGAATTACTTGCTTACTTACATACTCAACAAGCCCAAATGGGTATTTTAACCCGCAATAGTCTGCAAAATATTGAAGTCACTTTGAGAGCGGCAGGATTATGGGATTACTTTAGCGTGGATAATTTAGTCAGTCGTGACTGTGTGCCCCCCAAACCTCATCCTGCGGGCATTGAGCGCCTACTGACTCAGTGGCAAGGTTTAGCTCAGGAGGCAGTGATGGTGGGTGACTATTTATACGACCTACAAGCTGGACGTGCAGCCCAGACCAGCACCATTTATATTGACCCTAGTAGTAAATTTAATCATCGCGCCTATGCTGATGTATGCATTAGCCAACTACATGAATTATTAAGCTAAGTAGTTTACCGCCAAACTGTGCACAAATTCACAATGCTCCCAAACATAATGACATATGCTTAAACTATCTGCTATTCATAGGATTCTGATCATGCGCACCTTAACTTTAGTCTTAGCCGCCGCACTGAGCTTAGTGACTCATGCTGCTCAAGCGGCTCCGTTTAATGTGTATACCGTCAATGCTAGTGATGGTCTGAATCTACGAGCTGAACCAAGTGCCAATGCTGAAATACGCTATAACTTTCCCAAAGGCACACAAGTCATCAGTAATGGCACTGAAAAAAAGGTGGGTAGTGCTACATGGGTGCAAGTGCATTTTTATAATTTTGAGGGTTGGGTCAATAAAAAATATCTCACACCCACTATGAATTTAAATCGTTTGGGGGCGACAACCTCAAAAGCTACCGAGCGCTTACAATGTAGTGGGACTGAGCCATTTTGGGGTTTTAAATTCAATGGCAAAACGGTACAGGGCGAGAGTATGAAAGATGATACTAAGTACCGTACGACAGTCACTAAACGCTCCGCTACTCGTGATCAAACAACTACAGTAGTTGAGGCAGGTAAATTAGCCTTTCTAATTCAGAAAACTGGTCAGTGCTCAGATGGTATGTCAGATATAGTTTATCCCTATGCAGTCGAAGTCATGTTGCCGAATAAAACCTTTTTGAGTGGCTGCTGCCGCTAGTTTTAGAGTCAGTGAGATATTATTGCTTTGCTGACTCTATGTGGCTCTTGTAAGTACTTGAACCAAAGTAATCCTGCATTTCCTCCGCAGACGCTATCAATACGTCCGTGTACGCTTTAAGGCGGCTTCCCTGCCGCCAAGACTGCTCCAGCAACACACGATTACTTTTAGCTAGACACTTAGCACACTACTAAACTTCATTCTGCTCGACTAAAATAAGGCTACTACCGCTAGCACTATCCCAATAATCGCTAATACCCCAATCGCTATAATCGACAACACCCCTAAAACTAAGGAAAACGGATTCATCAAAGTCGCTAAGCCCACATAAGAACCTAATAACCCTCTAGCCTCTGTCAATGCCGAGCCAATCGACCATAAACCCTTAGCAGAACCTAAAAAACCTACCTTTTTAATATTGCCCGCTTTGACCTCATTCACGGTATCGACCAAAGTACTCTTAGCGTCGCCCACCATATTATTCACAATATTAGGTAAGTCTTTTAGCTCTTCCAACGACCACCAAAAGCGCAAAATAATCAATAAAGGAATCGCACCAATAATCACCACTACCGCTGCAATGCCTAAACTAAATCCTTTAATACCCACTAGCCATACGGCAATCCATGCAAGCATCGCTACACCAATAATGAGTGCCCAGCGTAATTTACTCGCTATGCCATAAACGAGAGGCAGCACTTTCTGGAATAAGCCAATAAGCTGTTGCACATTGCTAGGCGAGTTGGCAGGCGTATTGGTATTAGGGGGAGTTACTTCTGACATATTAATCCTTTGAGGTAATAACCTTCTGGAAAGGCTAAGCGCGTCGGGTGATCGGTAGCTTGATCCATTTTGCGAATAATACGCCCTTCACATCCCGCATCGACTGCCGCATCCGCTACAATTTTTTGGAATAAATTACTGTCCATTAGCCCTGAACACGAGAAAGTAAAGAGCAAGCCATTCGGACGTAATAACTTAAAGCCTAGTAGATTAATATCTTTATAGCCTCGTGCTGCCTTTTCCAATTGATTTTTATTTTCGGCAAACTTAGGCGGATCAAGTACCACTATATCAAACTGTCGCCCCTCATCTCGATATTGGCGTAACAGCTTAAATACGTCCGCATTAATATTGTCCATCTGCTCGGCGTTAAAACCATTCAGCTCAGCCGATTGAGCCGCTAACTCTAAAGCGGGCTGAGAGGCATCAATATTAATAGCTTGTTTTGCCCCCCCTTTTAAAGCGGCAATCGCAAAACCTCCGGTATAGGAAAAACAATTCAGTACCGTTTTATCCTGAGCATAGGCTTGGAGTAAGGAACGATTATCGCGTTGATCTAAATAAAATCCGGTTTTGTGTCCATTGAGCACATCCACACGGTAATAGCGTCCTTCCTCAACAATATCAATGTGAGCGGGAGGCTTTTCACCGCGCAGCACACCCACGACGGGATCTAAGCCTTCTTTATGGCGCACCTCAACATCGGAGCGCTCGTAAACCCCTTTACAGTGCAATTCGGTGAGTAATACATCGGCTAGCATATATTTCCAACGCTCAGCCCCAGCGGTTAAAGCTTGCATAATCAGCCAATCACCCACTACATCCACCGTAAAGCCGGGCAAACCATCCGACTCAGCATTGATTAAGCGGTAGGCAGTATTACGTTCAGGAATACCTAAAGCTTTACGATAATCCAACGCTGCTCGTACTTTGGCATGAAAAAAAGCTTCATCTAATTCGCACACCGTAAACGACCACATGCGTACCTGAATCTGCGACTCCGGCGACCAAGCCCCCATACCGAGTACTTGCCCCTCAGCACTTTCGACTAATACAGTATCGCCTAATTGTGGTTTACCATTGACCTTATGAATAGCACCGGAAAATACCCAAGGGTGATGGGCGCGAATATTTTTATCCCGTTTGGGTTTGAGAATGACTTGAGCAACCATGCTGCCTACTTGTATTGGGAATAGAAAACAATAATGACACCTTCACTCAATTCAAAGTGTTGGTGTATTACTGGAGAGGTCTTGTCGGCATGGATGCCGACTTGTAGCGTACAGGGATGTATTTACAGCGACCTCGGAAGTAATACATCAATACTTTGAATCAGTAGCCTAGTCTAACGCTATAACAACCATTCTGCTAAAGGCTCAATCACAGGACTGACCGTTATTTCCACAGCATCTTGTCCGGGGATAGCATACCGACACAATACCTCAGATAAATGCTTACCCTGACTATAGCGAGCCGTTAATTGCGCTGCGAGCCGAATATCGTCCTCAGTAATATGCTGCCCATCTAATAAGGTCAAAGGTCCTGAGCAGCTCACCGTCTTGATCCAAATAAATTGCTTTTTATAGCCTTCGAGAAAATTAGTCTCGCCTTCTTCACGCGAAATAATCATTTTAAAATGTGGACGCGGACGCACATGTCGCCCGATTTTCAACAGCATAATATCGTCTAATTCATAATCCCGATTCGGACGATGCGCAAATAAATCTTTAATTTTGGCAGAGTAATTAACATCCGTAAGAAAACAACAGCCACCCGCAGGCTGGGCATATTCTTCAATACCCCATTGTTGGGCTAAAGCCATTTGTGGCTTACGGCTACGCCCACTAAAAGCAAATAGTTTATCTCGATCAATCCAGCCTTCCCGTTCTGGCAAAGTGGCTGGCAACTTTTGCGCACATAAGGGGCGTACAATTCGATCCTCAGCGCCCGACTCTTGAGCAATAATTGGCATAGTAAACATACGCTGTGACATAGGACGTTGCCCAGCTACTTCACCCGTAATAATGAAGTCAAAGCCGTTTTGCTCCATCCACTCATGCGCCTTTTTGACCATGAAAATTTTGCAATCAAGGCAAGGGTTCATCTGTGCGCCATAGCCGTGCTTAGGATTGAGTACGACCTGCTTATATTCCTCCACAATATCAATGATATGCAGTTTAATACCGAGCTGCTCGGCGACCCAAAGCGAATTATTACGTTTGACTTTATCAGCATTGGGGCGGCGAATAGCGTGGGTATGTCCCTCCACACAAAAGCCTGTGAAAAAGTTAATCCCTTCAACATGAATACCTTGCTCAAGAATAGCTTTGGTTGCCAACATGGAATCGAGACCGCCAGAGATCAGTGCGACGGCTTTGCGTGGTTGCGCCATAATTTATACTACAAACTAAATTCAATAATCAGCAGCGATTATACGCGATTAGACTGTAATACGGGTATGGAATCTAATAACTTTGCCCCCTAATCCCCACTCTCACACCATTCTTCACTTAGCTCCCTTCAAGTGGCTACGCCGCACCTATAAGTTGCAGTATAATCCCTGCCCATTCATGGCAAACAATGATCATACCAACATGGCAAATTACGACCTTTCAACCTTTCAAGGGCTGATCCAAGCACTGCAAGCCTACTGGGCGGCGCACGGCTGTGTGATTGTCCAACCTTATGATATGGAAATGGGCGCAGGCACGTTTCATCCTTCGACATTCTTACGTGCAGTAGGACCTGAGCCTTGGCGAGCAGCTTATGTGCAACCTTCACGCCGTCCAACCGATGGTCGCTATGGTGAAAACCCTAATCGTCTCCAGCACTATTATCAGTTCCAAGTGATCCTCAAACCCTCACCTGACAATATTCAAGAGCTGTATTTAGGCTCGCTCAAAATGTTGGGCTTTGATCCACTGGAGCACGATATTCGCTTTGTCGAAGATAACTGGGAATCGCCTACACTAGGCGCTTGGGGCTTAGGTTGGGAAATTTGGCTCAACGGTATGGAAGTCACTCAATTTACCTACTTCCAACAAGTCGGTGGTTTAGATTGCCGTCCGGTATCGGGTGAAATTACTTATGGTTTGGAACGTCTTGCTATGTATATGCAAGGGGTAGAAAGTGTGTATGACCTCGTATGGGCAAAAGGCCCTCAGGGTATTGTCACCTATGGCGATGTATATCATCAAAACGAAGTGGAACAGTCCACCTACAACTTTGAACACGCCAATGTCGAAGCACTATTTAATCAATTCAATGTGTGTGAACAAGAAAGCCAACGCTTGATTGAATTAGGTTTAGCCCTCCCTGCCTATGAGCAAATGCTTAAAGCGTCACACACCTTCAATCTACTCGATGCGCGTAAAGCGATTTCAGTCACGGAGCGTCAACGTTTTATTTTACGAGTACGAACTTTAGCTCGTGCAGTGGCAGAAGGTTATTACGCGACTCGTGAAAAATTAGGCTTTCCTATGCTGCAAAATACTAACCCAGAGGCGGTATAACTCATGGATTTATTAGTCGAAATTGGTACAGAAGAGTTACCGCCAAAAGCTCTACCTAGCCTATCCGAAGCCTTCACTCAAGGCATTATTCAAGGCTTTAGCGATGCTGGTCTAACTGCCGAGCAAATAACTCCTTATGCAGCACCGCGTCGTTTAGCTGTATGGGTGAAAGGCATTGCCACACAACAACCGGATCAAGTGATTGAAAAACGCGGTCCAGCCTTACAAGCTGCTTTTGACAAAGAAGGTAAACCCAGCAAAGCAGCCGAAGGGTTTGCACGTTCCTGTGGTGTGGTATTTGAGCAATTAGAGCGTTTAGAAACCGATAAAGGCTCATGGTTAGTATTCAAACAACATCAAGCGGGTCAACAAACTAAAGATTTACTCCCCGCCATTGTTGAAAAATCATTAGCGGCACTACCCATCCCAAAACGCATGCGTTGGGGCGCAGGTTCGGCAGAGTTTGTGCGTCCGATTCATTGGATTGTGATGCTCGCCGATAGCGAAGTGATTCCCGCCGAAATTTTAAGTATTAAAACGGGTAATCAATCACGCGGTCATCGTTTCCATCATCCAGACCTAGTGACGATTACCGCACCTAGTACTTACGCTGAGCAATTAAAAGCGGCTTATGTCTGGGTTGATTTTGCCGAGCGTCGCGCCAATATTAGCCGCCAAGTACTGGCTATTGCTCAATCGTTTGGTGCAAAAGCGATTATGCCTGAAAGCCTTTTGGATGAAGTGACCGCACTGGTGGAGTACCCTAATGCTATCGTGGGTAAGTTCGAGGAGCGTTTCCTCTCCGTGCCGCAAGAAGCCTTGATCGACACCATGCAGGGCAATCAAAAGTACTTCGGTCTAACCGATGACAACGGCAAATTGCTTCCTTCCTTTATTACCATTAGCAATATTAAAAGCTCCAATCCTGAGAGTGTGAGTCGCGGCAATGAGCGCGTGATTCGACCACGCTTTACCGATGCGGCGTTTTTCTGGGAGCAGGATAAAAAGCACAAACTCGAATCGCGTCGTGACAAACTCAAAACCGTCGTATTCCAACAGCAACTCGGTACTTTGTTGGATAAATCGACTCGTGTAGCACAACTCGCTCAAGTGATTGCCCAACAATTGGGCGCTGATAGTCAACTGGCAGTACGTGCCGCCGAGCTGGGCAAATGTGATCTAATGACCAATATGGTATTCGAGTTCACTGATTTGCAAGGGATTATGGGTACTTACTATGCGCGTCTCGATGGCGAGCCTGAGGAAGTAGCGCTGGCACTTAATGAGCAATATCAACCCCGCTTTGCTGGTGATGAGCTACCTAGTACTCAAACCGGACGTATTTTAGCACTGGCGGAGCGTATTGATACGCTGGTGGGAATTTTTGCCATTGGACAAAAACCTACAGGTACAAAAGACCCGTTTAGTTTACGTCGTGCGGCGGTGGGTGTATTGCGGATTATTATTGAGCAACGTTTACCACTCGATTTAGTGCAATTATTGGATGTAGCGGCTGAAAATCTAACGAGTACTTTAGGCAAAAAACCTAATATTGACGAAGTACGTGATTATATTTTTGAACGCCTACGTGCTTATTACCAAGAGCAAGGTATTAATGCGGAATTAGTTGAATCGGTTGCCGCATTAAAACCCTCGCAACCCTTAGATTTTGATCATCGCGTAAAAGCGGTTGCAGCGTTTAAAGGTTTACCTGAAGCAGACAGTTTAGCAGCGGCGAATAAACGGATTTCTAATATTCTACGTAAAGTCGAAACGTCTATTCCTGCAACAGTTAATACGGAGCTATTAATATTACCTGCCGAGCAAGTGCTATTTAAAGCAGTAGCCGAGCAGCAGCAAATTGTGCAACCCTTGTTTGCTCAAGGCGACTATGAAAAAGCTTTGACCTCATTAGCAGCATTACGCGCACCTGTGGATCAATTCTTTGATGATGTGATGGTCATGGATGAGAATATGCAGCTACGTGATAATCGTTTGGCATTGTTGAATCAGTTGCGCGGGTTGTTCCTGCAAGTAGCGGATTTATCGGTGTTGTAACACCACTCCTGCTTAAGTATTTGAAAGAAAAATCGGAAAGTTCGGTTTTTCTTTCAAATCATGCCTAGAATCCATATGTGCGTTAAAACAACTCACTGTGCGAGCCAATTCGGGCTAATTGTAATTGCCCTTCAAACACTCGATAAATCAATACCAAATCAGGTTTTATATGGCAATCACGAAAACCTAGCCAGTTACCTGTTAGGGGGTGATCGACATTTTTCTCATCTAAAGTTTCGCCTGCTTGTAATTTTGAAATAATACGCCCTACTTCAATAATATCAGGGATAGACATTTTAGTTATTTTCTTAAAATCCTTTTTGAATTGCGTTGAATACTCAAGGCTATACATGCTTGACCTTACCTTCAGTCAACTCATTTAGCATTGCATCCACAGACTCTACCTTATGTCCTTGACCATCAGCTAATTCCTGAATAGCGGCTGCGGTTTTTCTATTAGGTTGCCGTACCCTCAATTCAAACGGAATACCACCATGATTAATCACGGCACAAGCAAACAACTTGATAGCCTGTGAAGGACTTAAACCTATTGCCTCACAAATCGTAGTAAAGGCTACTTTTGTATCATGATCGATACGAGTACTTAACATTTCGCTACTCATATTTAATCCTTTTGCATCATTTTGTATAACATAGTAACACAATAGTACTACAATGCTTATCAAAGTAGTCAATCTGTAGTTATTCTCACCTTATAGCTACTCTCAAGTTATACTTACCTTGACCAAGTAAATTAAAGAAAAGGCTATGATAACTCCACACGACACCCATTGGGCAATGCAACCCAATGTCCCTCTTGCTAAACAACTCGCCAAACGGGACTTGGCTGCACTCGTCTACGATGCTGTAAACCTCGAAGGGGTTAATATGACCCTTCCCGAAGTTCAAACCCTTTTGGATGGTATTACCGTAGGTGGTCATAAAATCAGTGATCAGAATATGGCACTCAATCAGGCTAAAACTTGGGAAACTCTGTTTAATTTAGTGGACAAAAATGCTTTTAGGTTTGATAAGGAAACAACCTTAAAACTACATGCTATAGCGGCCCAAGAAGAAGCCTTGGAATGGGGACAATTTCGTTCTGGCTATGTTTCTATTGCTGGCTCTAGTTATGAACCGCCAGCACCTGAAGAATTAGGTGAGCGTTGGGCGGAAGTGGAAAAATTAGTAGCTCAAGAAACTGATATATATGATCAAGCGATCACTGCTTTTTTACAAATGGCACGCAATCAATTCTTTTGGGACATTAATAAGCATATGGGGCACTTTATGATGAATGGGATTTTACTCTCAAATGGCTTTCCTATTATTAATGTCCCTGCTAAGCGTCAACAAGAGTTTAACACCTTAATGTTAGACTTTTACTCCTCAAATAATATGACTCCTATGAACACATTTTTGCGAAGCTGTTTGAATGAAAAAATTATTAAAAACTTTCAAGTTAAATAGCTAAAGAATACTTATTTTAATTTAGAGGTATTGACTCAAAAATAACACTACTTTTTATTTCACCTCCCTAGCTAGTATTAAGCTGCAATACTTATTTTTTAGGCTTATGAATAAAACCGATTTGTAAATTAAACGGTTTAGCAATCTTTAATAAAGTACTCATACGTGCATTTCCCACTCCGCGCTCAATATCCATTAAAGCACGCGGTGCGATTTTGAGCCATTGAGCAAATTCGGGTTGGGTCATATTTACAATTTCGCGCATACGCCTCACTCCTTCCGCAATATTCAAACCACCACTATCTACTGCTTCATAAAAGGCTTCACGCATGGCTATTGAGGTTTCAGTATCAATCGGTTTACGAGCGCGGGTCATGGTTTTACTGCCTGTAAATGCTGGAGTACTGTTTGAATCCGTGGTTGTAATTGTTGTTGTAATGCTTTATCAACGCCAAACTTATCAAGTATTTGGGGCAATATCAGTAGTTTTTGAGTTACATCATTAAATAAGGCGTAAACCTTGGTAGGATTGCAGCCTAGTTGAATTAAAAACTTAGCGACTAAAACCCATTCGGGTTGACCATAATGCTCTTCATTTTCCCAGCGTGAAACTCGCGCAATCCCCTGTGAGTCCAGAATCATAGGCGCAAAGTCATATAGAGGACTTAGCCATACTTGATTATCAGGATAGCGAATTACAGCAGTATTGCGTCCGTGATTATCGGTGTTACCCAGAGCGACATTCAATACATCGCGGCGTACAAATTCGAGTAATTCGGTTTCAGGTTGGGTGGTATATTGAGCAATAACATGACAATACTTATTTTGACTGGTAGCCATACCAAAATCACTAATACCTGCTAATGAGGTCAGGCTTTCAACGCCTAAGCGCTGTACTTGATCACCCTTTACTACACGGTCAAAACGGGGAATAAATAACGCATCTTGAGCTAATTCCAAAGCTTGACCTGTACGCACTCCAAACCATTGAGCCACCGCATAATAGGCGGCTTCATTACGCAAGACACGCACATCATCTAACCGATTACTACGGGGAAACTTCACTAACCAATATTTTGAGCATTGATCATCAGGCAACGTACCATCACCATGCCAGCGTTGGTTTTTATCCTGAGTTAACAAAAATTTAGGTGCATCACCCTGCGCACCACTAGACCCTGCTATCGGCGCTCCATGTTGGTAGGCATATTCGATAAAAGCATCGCCTCGGCTGAGTACTTCGTCATAGCTAAAACCTAGGTGGGGAGTATTGCTATCTAGTATCTTGACAGCTTCACGAATACGCAGATTACCAATGGGATTACCTGCACCTTGGCAGAGTAGTGACCAGTCCGCACTAGCCCCATCACGAATGCCTAGTTTTTGCAGCCAAAAACGCCGCCCTGCACCAGAGGGCAAAATATCTAGTAAAAAGGCAGCCCAAGCCTCTTCTTTATGAATTTCAAAGTTGACAGGGTAACGACAGCTTACGGCTGCACTTATGCCTTGCTCGCTATATTGAGCCGCATAAAGTGTGTCATAGCTCAAGCGTCCCGCACTTTTGTAGCCTTTGGTGGTGACATCTGGTGCAGGCATAAAGGTGGCGGCTTCGTGCCACTGGTTGTTGTGAAAGATTTCGATAGTGCATTTCATGCTATTATAATAGCTGGTTTTGCAAAATATTGTAATTAAAGTGGATACTATAATGGCTATACTTATTAAATTATTTAATCTAAACTTCACAATGCTTAAAATAAGTAATGGTTAAGAATATAATAAAACTTGGCAAATATGTATAAAAAATCAACGAAATCATCAAGATTACAATTAGCTAAATACCTTAGTAGGCATCTTTGTACGTTTGGGAGCGGGTTTGATAATAAATTCATATGCCCAACGTGTTTAAAATCTCTTGATTTAGAACTTGATCAAAACACATTTACAGCAGGTCATATACTACCCCAAGCATCAGGTGGTAAAGAGTGGACTCTTTTATGTAAAGCTTGTAATTCACACTTTGGTGAAAAACAGGATAAATGGTTTGGAGAATACCTTAATATCTTAAATAACCCAAAGGGAACATTTCTACATGCAAAAACAAAAAGCAAATATATTACATTAAATCAAATAACTGTTTGTGGATCTATAAATGAATCAGAAGATGGATTGATAGATATTTTTATTCCTATCAATACAAACTCTCCATATAAAATTACTGCTCTTAACAACGTCCTTGACCTTGAAGACAACTTAGAAGTAGGCTTTCAGCCTGAAGTTTTAAAGCATGACAATGAAATAGAGGTTGGTTATATTACAGCAGCATATCTAATGTGGTTCCACAATATTGGTTATAATTGGGTTCTCCAAAGCTCATTAGATATTGTACGACAACAAATTTTAGAATGTAATTGCCATTTAGACGGTGCAAGGGTTATAGATTTAGATCTTGAAAATTCACATTACACAGAAATAGGTCTAATTACTCAACTTGACGAAATATATCCCTGCTGCATTATATTTGATAAACTTATTGTTTTCCCTTCACCACTTTACAAAGTATTACCAAAAAATTTAATATTCAAAAAACCCTTTGAAATCAAATTTATGAATTTTGCTATTCTTAATTTACCTTATTTGATATTTTATGATAACTGTCCAGTGATTATTCCAGATAGACTAAATAAGTTTCCTCCTACCCCAGACTACGCTCTTTATCTTAAGTCTGAAGCACCAAATAAATATATATGGTTAAAAAGAGAAAGTTAAAATACTAGAACTTTACTACTTTTTATTAATTTTGAATAAGGCGCTATTGAGTCTCTAGGTATTGTTAAAAATAGAAAAACACATTAAGTGGTAAGTAATATTAAACTATATTTTCTGCTCCAACCGCAAAGCCTCAATCAAACTTGACGTATCCATCCGTCCCATACCTTTCTCTTGCAACTTAGCATAGCGCTCATCGGTCGCTTGAGTCAGTGGCAAAGTCAAACCATGACGGCTCGCTTCATTCAAGCAAATCGCTAAATCTTTACGCATCCAATCGAGCGCAAACCCAAAATTAAACTCACCCTTTGCCATCGTCTTAGCGCGGTTTTCCATTTGCCATGAACCCGCCGCACCGTGCTTAAGAGTTTCAACCACTTGCGCTACATCCAAACCACTTTCTTCGGCTAATAAAATCGCTTCACTCAAGCCCTGCAAAATGCCTGCAATGCAAATCTGATTAACCATCTTGCAGCGCTGACCTTGACCGTGTTCGCCTAATAAACTCACCGCTTTGGCATAGCTCATCATCACGGGTTTGGCTTCATTGAAATCAGCCTCAAAACCACCACACATAATCGTCAAAGCGCCTTTTTCCGCCCCAACCTGCCCTCCAGACACCGGAGCATCAATAAAACGCGCACCAATCGCATCACATGCCCCCGCCAACTCCAGCGCCAAGGTCGCCGAAGTCGTCGTATGATCAACCAACAAAGCCCCCTCTTTCATACCCGCAATAATGCCCTCAGCGCCATACACCACACTGCGCACATCGTTATCATTGCCTACACACATGAAAACCATATCCGCCTCTTGTACCGCTGCTTTAGGGGTCAAAGCCATTGAGCCACCGTAGTGCTTGACCCAATTTTCCGCTTTTTCAGCCGAGCGATTATAAACCGTGGTCGGGTAGCCCTTAGTCTGTAAATACCCCGCCATAGGAGCACCCATCACCCCTAAACCAATAAATGCTGTTTTGATGGTTGTCATGTGGAATCCTATTATTGCATATACACAAATACTGTAACCCCACCCCGACTCTCCCCTTATCAAGGGAGGCGAGTTTTTCTTGCACCTCCCTCGATAAGGGGAGGCTGGGAGGGGTTTCTTAACGCCCCAAGCTAAACGGCTTTGGATCAAGCTCTGGTTGCTGACCCAAAACTTGTGCCACTAATAAGCGTGCCGAGGCTACGGTTGCGGCTAAACCATACTGAGCCAACCCTACATTCACCCATAAATTAGCAAGCGCTGGATGCTCACCAATATAGGGCAAACCATCTAATGTCTCTGGAAATACACCACACCATTGATGCTGCATACGGATGTGCTCTAAAGCAGGTACTAACTCCACCGCCTCGGTCTTCATAGCAGCCAATGGATCAGCTAAGGCTTGCTCGCTATTATTCAAAGGGGTACTAAACACAATGCGCCCATCACGTCGCGGCACTAATGATTTACCCTGATAAATCACCATATGCTTTAACACATCCGGTTCACCTCGGAAAATCACACTATGCGTGGTGGTAGAACGAATCCCTAATTGCAGCTCTGGAAAGCCACTACTCCACGCCCCCGTGGTTAAAATAACGCGCTTAGCCCGCCATTCTTGCCCGCCCATACACACACCACGGATCGCTCCCTCCTCAATAATCAAACTATCCACGGAAGTATGTTCACTAATTAACACCGGATAGGAACGTAACCAAGCGCGTAAGGCGGCTAGTTGGCGTGGATTACGTAATTGCGCAAACTGAGGGAAGTGTAAGCCTTGGTTAAAAGCAGGCGCTAAGGCAGGCTCACAAGCTTGTAACCACTCCATACCATCTAATAATTGATACGTCTGCTGATAGTGTGTCGCCCATGCTTGTGCAGCACTATACTCATTGGCATCTAGATAAAGCGTACCCGATACTTCCCACTGCATATCAATAGCACTCACACTATTGAGTTCGGCACTTAAAGCCGGATAGTGTTGTAAACCATTTAACACTAAATCCATCACTGGAGCTGGACAATGCCAAGGATATACCGGATTTAGCATGCCATTGGCTGCCCAAGAAGAATCCCGCCCTAACTCGTGTTGCTCAATCAACATGACACTCATGCCCGCTTGATGCAGTGCACGCGCGGTCAACATGCCAGAAAGACCACCACCAACAATAATTACATCTTTCATTTATATCCTTTGGGCAGGGGGATTGGTACAAAGATCAATTATACCTTAGCCTTAGGCTTTGCAAAGCAGTAGACGCTTTCAAGGCATTCGCCTATGCTTTGGCTTTACTCAATTACACTAACAAACATTAATCCGTATCATGAAATCAACATTACTTTTAACGCTGTTATTAACTGTTAGCATGGCTGGCTGCGGTGGTAGCAATACGAATACCTCAAGTGCATCAACCCCGACCACGACTGCCACTGCGAGCGCCGTCACGATGGCAGCCCCTACGACTATTGGTAAAATCGAAGATATTAGCAATGCCCAATTGCAAACCTTACTCGATCAGGGTGTGACGCTAGTGGATATTCGCCTTCCAGAAGAATGGAAGCAAACAGGTGTAGTAAAAGGCAGCCAACTCCTCACACTATTTGACGCCAAAGGGGGAATTAATCCTGAATTTCCCAATAAAATTAACCAGATTGCGCCTACTAATAAGCCTATAGCGATTATTTGTCGCACCGGAAACCGTACCCAAGTAGGTGCTCAAATGCTCTCACAAGCCGGTTATAGCCAAGTGTATAATGTGCAGCGCGGTATTACAGGCTGGATCAAAGAAGGGCTTCCTGTCGTTCCACAATAAGGGGCACGATTTAGGGAGAATAGACAGCCCTTGGGATTTCTGGCGAAATAGTTAATTATGCGTATTGAAATCCTCTCCAGTCTTAGCCAAGTGAAAGCGAGTGCATGGAATGCCCTAGTACTCGATAATAACCCTTTCCTGCGCCACGAGTTTTTAGTGGCCCAGGAGCATAATGGTTGTGTAGGTGAGCAATTTGGTTGGTTGCCGCATCATATTGCTGTGTATGAAAACGAGATACTCGTTGCTGCACAACCCTTATATTTGAAAAACAACTCTTACGGTGAATTTGTTTTTGATCAAATGTGGGCGCAAGCGTATCACCATTACAAGCTGCGCTACTTTCCGAAATTAGTCACCTCCATTCCCTATACCCCTGCGACCGGACAACGCTTATTAGTACAAAAGGGTCGAGAGACTGAGCTTTATCCACTCTTACTCAGTACCACTTTACAACTGGCTGAAGAATTAAAAGCGAGTACCTTTCACTGCCTTTTCCCCCCTCAAGATCAACAAGCATGGATGAGCACACAAGGCTTACTGACGCGCCACGATTGCCAATTTCACTGGATGAATCTGGGCTATCAAAACTTTGAAGAGTTTCTGAATAACCTACAACCCAAAAAACGTAAAAATATTCGCCAAGAGCGACGCAAAGTACAGGAGGCGGGTATTCAATTGCGCTGTTTAAATGGTCATACCGCCAGCGCTCAAGATTGGGAGCATTTTGCTTTATTTTATAACCGTACCTTTGAAGAAAAATGGGGTGTGCCAACCCTTAATGAAGGCTTTTTTAAACAAGTCGCCGAGACTTTGCCGGATCAAGTGGTATTAGTGCTGGCAGATAAAGGCGAGGACTGTATTGCTGGATCACTAATGTTTAGCAGTGACACGCGTCTTTATGGACGGCATTGGGGCTGTACGGAATATATTGATAGCCTGCATTTTGAAGCCTGTTACTACCAAGGTATTGAGCACTGTATTAAACACGGTCTGAAAGTATTTGAGCCGGGGGCGCAAGGGGAACATAAAGTACCACGCGGTTTTATCCCCACTCGCACCCAATCCAGTCATTGGGTGGCACACGACGGCATGCGCCAAGCCATAGCACGTCATACTCTACAAGAACAACGTGCCGTCGCCGAATACATGAGTGAAGTTTGGGAACATGTGCCTTATAAGCCTGAAATAGTGAACGAATATTTTGCTCAGTATTTACCCACTCAAACTCATACGCCCACACTGAAGCTTTAAACCTAATAAGGACGTTGCCCTACCCAATTCCCCGGAGGATCATAGCTACACACCCAAATCTGTCCACCATTCGGGCAATACGCCATACCACAACCGAGCTGACGCGTATCACGCCACACCATTTGGGTATAATGACCGCATTGCTTGCCCACAGCGCAAGTATCGCTAGCATAGTCATAATACTTATCCTCTGCCGCCCAATCACGAGCGACGCGTGCTGCACTGACCTTAGCGACCTCATTCGTACCGTCATCCCACATCACCGGACTTGACCAAAATAGGTTTTCACCATAACCCGCTGGATTATTATTAGCCTCTACCCGATGAATCATTTTACACCCCGCCGTTGTGGCTAAATGATTAGCCCATTCTTGTGAGTAACTTGCTAAGGTATTAGACCATTGCAACGCAGGCAAACCTAATCTAGCGCGTACCGTGTTATGCGAGTTAGTCATTAATGCTGCCCAATCTTGTGCTGCATCGGAGCGCGGGGTGGGTGCATTGGGATTGATGACGGGACTAGAACTACATCCGGCTAAGCCCACGATCAGAAGGAGTACTAGGCTCCAGAGTTGATAACGCATGAAACTCTCCCTCGCTATTGGAGTCGTTAAAAGTAGGGGTTATAAGCTCGTTCATGACCAATTGTGGTATTAGGGCCATGTCCCGGCACAACCTCAATCTCATCATTCAAAACAAATAATTGGCTGCGAATGGAGTCTAATAATTGCTGATGATTCCCACGCGGAAAATCAGTACGCCCTATCGAGCCTGCAAACAGCACATCACCCACAAATACGGTTTGCAAATCGCTGCTATATAACACCACATGTCCGGGCGTGTGCCCCGGAGTATGGCGTACCTCAAAACTATAATGATCCAACTTTAATGTATCGCCATGCTTAAGCCATTGGTCTGGCTTTAATGCCTCGGCATGTGGTAAACCAAAGCGTTGCGCTTGTATAGGCAATGCATCGAGCCAAAAGGCATCATCCTCTTGTGGACCCATAATCGGAATGTGATAGTGATCGGCAATCGCTCTTGCACCTCCCACATGATCCATATGCCCATGAGTTAACCATACTGCTTGAGGAATGAGATTGCGCTCGGTAATAGCCCTAATGAGTTTAGGTACATCGCCCCCCGGATCAACCAAAGCACAATGCTGAGTGGCTTCATTCCACACAATGCTACAGTTTTGCTCAAAGGCGGTGACGGGTATAGTGATATATTGCATAGTCAGTTCCAAACTTTAGATTAGGGAAATAATACCATCGATTAGTTAAATCGTGTGGTTGAGCAAGCTGCACCCACCCCCTAAACCTGCTACAGTAACGCCCCACTACTACAATTCAGTACACCAGAATTCAAGAGGACTCCCCTGTGTTAGTCGCTGCTAATGTCACGATGCAATTTGGCGCTAAGCCATTGTTTGATAATGTTTCGGTAAAATTTGGCGATGGTAATCGCTACGGTTTGATTGGCGCGAATGGCGCGGGTAAATCAACCTTTATGAAAATTCTCTGCGGTTTACAAGAACCCTCCTACGGTAACGTCTCTAAAGATCCTAATGAGCGCATGGCTTATCTGCGCCAAGATCAATTTGCCTTTGAGGAGGTGCGCGTACTCGATGTGGTGATGATGGGGCACGAGGAAATGTGGAAAGTCATGTCGGCTAAAGACGCGATTTATGCCAATCCTGACGCCACCGAAGACGATTATATGCAGGCGGCTGAATTAGAAGGGGAATTTGCCGAACTCGATGGTTACACGGCTGAATCGCGTGCAGGAGAACTCCTATTAGCGGTAGGTATTCCCACTGAGCAACATCAAGGTCTAATGCGCGAAGTCGCTCCGGGTTGGAAATTACGGGTATTACTCTGTCAGGCGCTGTTTGCTAATCCCGATATTTTATTATTGGATGAACCCACCAATAACCTCGACATTAATACCATTCGCTGGTTAGAAGAAACGTTAAATAATCGTGAGTCGACCATGATTATTATCTCGCATGACCGCCACTTCTTAAATCAAGTCTGTACCCATACCGCCGATTTAGACTTTGGTAAAATCCAAGTGTATGCAGGTAATTACGATGACTTTATGGAAGCGTCCACTTTAGCGCGTGAACGTCAAGCCAATGCCAATGCTAAAGCGAAAGAACGTATTACCGAATTACAGGACTTTATTCGCCGCTTCTCAGCCAATAAATCTAAAGCCAAACAAGCCACCAGTCGCCGTAAACTGATTGATAAATTAAAACCCGAAGATGTTAAACCCTCTAGTCGTCAATATCCTTGGATTCGCTTTGAATATGATGAAAAAGAGCGTTTACATCGCTTTGCCGTCGAAGTGGAAAATCTCACCTTTGGTTATGAAGGCATGGATAAGCCTTTAATCAATAACTTTAGTTTCACCATTGAGGCGGGAGAAAAAGTCGCTATTATCGGGGAAAATGGAGTCGGTAAAACCACGCTAGTTAAATTACTCGAAGGTCAGTTACAACCGCAAAAAGGCACGATTAAATGGGCGGAAAAAGTACGTATTTGCTCTTATGAGCAAGATCACGAAGATGAGTTTAAAAGTGATCGCTCTTTAACTGACTGGATAGCTGAATATGTGCGTAAAGAAGGCTATGAGGGTGAGGATGCCGAAACGCAAATTCGTGGCACATTAGGGCGTTTATTATTTGGTGGCGATACGGTAAAAAAATCAGTCCGCGTGTTATCAGGCGGTGAGAAAGGGCGTATGATTTTTGGGCGTATGATGTTATCGCGTACTAATGTGATGATGATGGACGAACCGACTAACCACTTAGATATGGAGTCGATTGAATCCTTAAACGGTGCTTTAGCCAAATATGACGGTACTTTAGTTTTCGTATCGCATGACCGTGAATTTGTAAGCTCCCTAGCTACTCGTATTTTCGATGTAAAAGGCGATGGTCGAGTCATTGATTATCGTGGTACTTATGATGAGTATCTCGCTTCTCAAGGTTTAGAATAAATAACTATTAGGGGTAGTCCTGCTGCCCCTACCTATTTCAATCTTAATTAAAAAAAGTGCTAATATTAAAGTCTATCCAAGATAGGAGTAGTAGTATGAATATAACAATTAGTTGGGTTGGACTTATTATTGTTTTAGCAATATTAGGCTTAATAGGTTTTTTAGCCTGCCGCTATTTAAATACTAAGATTTGCATTAGTTCAGGAATAGTATTATTAGCAGGGTTAGCTTATTTAGGGTGGTATATTTGGAAGTATGGAACTTTTGTAAAATAGCTTCCAAGTAATTGGTTTGCTCGACCAATTGCATTAATAGATATAGAGCTATTATCACATTGTTATTTGCCAGTCAGTTATTTTGATAGCTTTCCCACTCCTGTTGATCTTGCTCTAACTCAAGACGTAACTCTTCTTCACTAGGTAAAACTAAGCGATACTTACTGGCAAAGAGTTGCTCGCTTTCATGTAAAACTGAATAACGCACGACCGACTGATCTTTACTGCCACATAATAAAATCCCAACGGTAGGGTTGTCATCCTCACCACGGCGTAAGTCGTCATACATGCGCACATACATATCCATTTGCCCAATATCTTGATGAGTTAAATGCCCAGTTTTTAGATCAATTAAAACAAAGCATTTTAGTAAATAATTGTAAAATACTAGATCAATATAAAAATCCTGAGTCTCAGTACTAATACGCTGTTGCCGCGCTACAAATGCAAAACCTTTACCTAACTCTAAAAGAAATTGTTGCAGCTTATTCATCAGTGCTTGCTCAAGGTTAGCTTCTAATAATTTTCCAGTATCGGGTAAACCCAAAAACTCTAGTACTACCGGATCACGTACAAAATTACGTGGAGTGCTTTTTTTAATAGCTTGTTGGGTTTGATCAAGTAGTTGGTTTTTATTTTGATTTGAAAGTAAGCGCTCGTAATACAAGGAACCAATTTGCCGTTCTAATAGCCGAGTACTCCAATTTTGCCCTGCTGCTTCATTCATGTACCACTGACGGATAGCCGGATCATCGACTCGCAATAATAGGCGATAATGTGTCCAACTCAATTCGGAACGCACTGCGTTCCAAATGGGGAAGCTCTGAAAAAAAGCCCTCATATTCCGTAGGTTACGCTCATCAAAACCTTTTCCAAATTCTTGCGTAAGTACTTGAGCTAGTTCAGGTAATAAGCGCTTGCCATAGGTGGCGCGAGTTTGTCCATTTTGTTCAAACTCTACAATATGCTTGCCTATCTGCCAGTAGGTTTGTACCTGAATAGTGTCTACATGACGCAGTACTTGCTGGCGAGCTTGTTGAATCAGCTCACGCAGGGTATCCACTAGATTGAGAGGTAATGCAAGCTGCTTTGTAGGGTCATGAGTCATGAGGTGATTTCCTTCCAACTAGGAAAAAACGTGAATAATAAACTTGAATACTGATGTAGTTTTGTATGTGTCCTAACTCAGTACTAATAGTTTGCATCAAAGTACTTTGTTAAATCTTATTACAAACCTATCAATAACTTCTAGTTTTAATTAACCCATTGATGAGCTAATATTAATCATATAGTTTGTACAAAGTTTTTAGTTATGAATGATCACAGTGCCCCTCAAAAATCTAAAATACTCGAATTTCTAGGCGAGTATTGGCTCATTATTTTAATGCTAACTTTGATAGTAGTAGCTTGTGGTTTTGCTTACTATGTCGTAACAATTTATCAGAATGCATTGCAGACTGTAGCACCCACTACAACAGATAGAGGAGATTGGGGGACTACTGGAGATTTCTTTGGTGGAGTGCTGAATCCTATATTTGCTTTTTTAGGATTGATTATGCTCCTAGCTACTTTGTTTCAGTCGCAAAGAGAGTTATCACTGACACGTAAGGAGTTAGAGTTAAGTAGGAAAGCTGCGGAGGAATCAGAGAAAGCACTAGCTGATCAGGCATTAACTCAAAAGCAGCAGCGATTTGAGAACACTTTTTTTGCTTTACTAAATCAATATAGTCAACTATCAAAAACCCTTGATACATTAGAAGGCAATTTAAATAAACACACTATACACATATCTACATTAGAAGATGCAAAAACCGCTATTCAATCCTTTATAAGAAAGCAGCATTTTATTAAATCATATTTAATGCTGCTACACCAAATCCTTAGGTTTATCTACCTGAATCATAATATAGAAAAAGATAGCTTTACTATAGATAGTATAAAAAACTACAATACTCTAAGTATAGAAGAACAAGGCTATGCTAACTTATTTAAATCTCTTATTAGTGACCACTTAGGAACACTGATATTATTAAATTGCATAGAAACAAGAGAAAGTAATTTAGAAAACTATCCTAAACTGAAAGCTCTAGTCGAAAGGTATAGCATTTTTGAGCATTTAAGCTTAACAAAACACTTAGATAAAAGCTTCTTACACGAATTAATTCAGAAGAATTGTTATGCTCCAAAAGCATTTGCCAATAACTCTGAATATTTGCTGATACGAGACCTAGAATAAACCCTACTTCCCAATACAAAACGAGCTAAAGATCACACCTAATAAATCATCAGGGGTAAATTTTCCGGTAATTTGCCCTAACGCCTCTTGAGCTATACGCAATTCCTCCGCCATTAGCTCACCTGCATTAAATACCCGCAATTGATACTCCGCCCGCTCCACTGCCTGCTGCGTATCCTCCAGTGCCTGCAAATGCCGCCGCCGTGCAATAAATGTATCTTCTTGCTCACCCTGAAAACCCATACGAGCTTTCAGTTCCGCCTTTAACTCCTCAATCCCTAGCCCTTGTTTAGCCGAAATATAAAGCTGCCCCTCGTGTTTCCCTGCTGCTTTACCGCTCAAATCCACCTTATTATGCACCGTCAAACGCGGCAAACGCTCTGGCAAACGCGCCACAATCGCGGCATTTTCAGAGTCTTCGGCTTGGGTATCATCGACCAATAACAGTATCAAATCCGCCTTTTCTACCTCGCGCCATGCCCGCTCAATTCCAATCTGCTCCACTGGATCATTACTCTCACGTAACCCT
Organism: Thiofilum sp.; assembly: GCF_016711335.1. NCBI lineage: Bacteria > Pseudomonadati > Pseudomonadota > Gammaproteobacteria > Thiotrichales > Thiofilaceae > Thiofilum > Thiofilum sp. The sequence goes on along the minus strand of NZ_JADJTF010000001.1, from coordinate 1,054,716 downwards.
GCGGTATCGACAATATGCAGCGGCATCCCCTCTAGATTAATTCGTTCACGCAAAATATCGCGCGTTGTGCCCGCAATATCGGTCACAATGGCAGTTTCCTGCCCCGCCAGCGCATTTAAGAGGCTCGATTTACCCGCATTAGGTCGCCCAACAATCACCAAATGCATCCCTTCTCGCAGTAAGCTACCCTGCCGCGCTTTTTGAAAAATAGTGCTGAGTTGGGATTTAATGCGCTCTAGTCGATCCGTGACGGCTTGATCAGCGAGAAAATCAATTTCTTCATCGGGAAAATCCAAAGCCGCTTCAACATAAACGCGCAGCTCAATCAGTTCTTGGAGTAGCCTATTAACGGCTTGAGAAAACTCACCTTGGAGTGAACGTAAGGCTGAACGTGCTGCTTGTTCAGAGCTAGAATCAATCAAGTCCGCAATCGCTTCGGCTTGGGCTAAATCGAGTTTGTCATTTAAAAATGCGCGTTCAGAAAATTCCCCCGGACGCGCTAGCCGTGCCCCTAATTCCAGACAGCGCTTGACGATCATATCGAGCACTACCCTACCGCCATGCCCCTGTAATTCGAGTACATCCTCACCTGTGAACGAGTTAGGTGCTGGAAAATATAAGGCAATACCATCATCCAATACGGACTGATTCGCTGCTAAAAACTGACGGTGGGAGGCAAAACGTGGCTTAGGCAAAGAGCCTAAAATAGCGGCGGCAATAGTAGGAACTTGAGGACCAGAGAGACGGACAATTCCGACTCCACCGCGCCCCAGCGCTGTAGCAATGGCAACGATAGTGTCGGAATGATTCCACATAAACTAATGTCTCTTAGGACCTCTTCCCTTGCGGAAGAGGTTCAGGGTGAGGGGTATTAAGCGTGTCCAATAATCTTAGTATTGATAAACCACTGTTGGGCAATCGATAACACGTTATTGACTACCCAGTATAGGACTAGACCCGCTGGGAAGAATAAGAACAACACGGTAAAGACTATGGGCATAAATTGGAAAATCTTTTGCTGCATCGGATCAGTCGGGGGAGGATTGAGCTTTTGTTGCACAAACATACTCACACCCATAATCAGAGGCAGGATGAAATAAGGATCCATCACTGATAAATCTTTATACCACAGCATCCACGGCGCTTGACGCAACTCCACACTTTCTACCAATACCCAATACAAGCCCATAAACACTGGAATCTGAATCAAAATAGGCAAACAACCACCCAAGGGATTAATTTTTTCCTTGCGATAAATATCCATCATGGCTTTTTGTTTAGCTTGAGGGTCATTGGCATAACGCTCGGTAATTTCTTTTAAACGAGGTGCAACCGCCTTCATCTTAGCCATTGATTTATAGCTAGCGGCTGAGGGGTAGAAGAATAAGATTTTAATCAATAGGGTCAAAAAGATAATAGTCCAACCCCAATTGCCTACTACGGAGTGGATCATTTGCATCAGCCAGAAAATGGGCTTCGATACAAAGGCAAAAATACCATAATCCACCGTTAGGTCTAAGCCCTTAGCTAACTTTTCGAGATTATCCTGATCTTTAGGACCTACATAAAACAGCGAGGTAAAGGTATCTTTTGCCCCCGGAGCGATTTGTTTAACCGCTCCTTGTGCCCCTAGTACATAGGATTTATTACCTAATTGGGTCACGCCTTTGCTGTAATAATTGGTTTGCTCGGTTTGTGTCGGAACCCATGCACTTACAAAGTAATGCTCTAGCAATGCGACCCAGCCGCCTGTGGTAGTGAGGTTAATCGGCTCACTCTCCATATCCGTAAACTGAATCTTGGTGTACTTATCGTCATAGTAATAAGCCCCCCCCACATAAGCCTGAATACCGGTGAGCATTGAACCCGTAGCCGTGTATGGGCCATGTTTTAATTGACGATACTCAGAACCAGACCAGAGCTGATTCGTGTTGTTTTGCACTTCATGTTGCACTTGTACATTAAAGTCACCGCGTTTAAATACATAACGCTTAGTAACTTGTATGCCATTTGCACCTGTCCAAGTCAAAGGGACTACTAATTCATTTTGCCCTTCCGCTAAAGTGAAACTTGGTTGAGGTGCGCTATATAGTGCTTGATGATTGGGTGCTAAGTTTTCAGTATTTTGCCCCGCAATCACGGTATGTAATAAACCTGATTGTGCCACGTAATTGCGCCCATTGAGATCTAAAATACGCGTAGGTTGATCTTTTTTCTCTAGGCTTACCGGATAAGTGGGTAAGCTGGCTTCAATAATATCGCCCCCTTGAGTACTGATTTTTAGCTCCAGCACATCGGTTTTCACAGTAAGCACTTGAGCCTGACCATTATTGGCTACCGTGTTATTGGCGGTATTAAGCGCGGCGTTAGGTACTTCACCTGTGGCATTAGGTGTAGCGGTAGTAGTCGTGGTACTGCTGACATTATTAGGCGCGACGGGTTTGGGTGCATGATCAGTTTGCCAAGCACTCCAAAGCATAAAGCCTAAAAAGATTAGGGTCAGGTACAGGAGGGGGCGTTGAGAATCCATACTATCCTCGATACTGAGTAGTAGATATTAAGTGGTATTAGAACGGGGTCGACTCGAATACTGGCGTTGCACTTGTTGCCAGATGAGTTCAAGCTGTTGGGCTATATCAGAGTTGGGCATGCCCAAAAGTGAAGGTTGGCTAAGTATCACAATATCAACCGCCGGGAGTTTAGCTTGATAGTGACGAAAACTTTCCCGTGCAAGCCGCTTTACCAAATTGCGATCAACAGCACGGCGTAAGTTACGCTTAGAAATTGCTAAACCTAACCGTGCATATTGAACATCATTCTCGCGGACACGAGCCATTAAACCTTGTCCACTAAATTTGCGGTGTCGACCGCGCTCAAAAACGTGTTGAAATTCGCCCGGACGTGTTAGCCGCACCTGGCGCGGAAAAGCCATCACAGTCGATAATCAACCTGTTACTAATTTAAGGAATTAAACGTGCACGACCTTTAGCACGACGAGCACTTAATACTTTGCGACCATCTGCTGTTTTCATACGAGCACGAAAACCGTGAGTACGTGCACGGCGCAGATTACTAGGTTGAAATGTTCTTTTCATGACAATGCTACCAAACTTTGATTGTTGTAGGGGGGCGCATCTGCACCTACAGAGACCCACAAAAAGGCAAAGAAAAATACTTGATCAACTCCCTAATGTCAACTTTTGTTTTGTGACAGTAGGTGCTTATAAGTTATCCCCAGCCTGTGGATAACTTGTGGATAACTCAGTGCAAAGGCTATACTTATCCACAAGAACCTCCCTTTTTTGATCCCGATTGACTTAATATATAGGCTCATTCTCACTATGCTTTGGCAACATTGCTTGCAGCAACTTGAACATGAATTTCCCCACCAAGAAATTAATACTTGGTTACGTAGTCTTTATGCTGTAGAGCAAGAAGGAGCACTTTACCTATTAGCTCCCAACCCTATTGTATTACAACAAATTCATGATAATTATTTACCGCGTATTGTATTTCATGTACGGACACTTTCAGGTAATCAAAACTTTGACGTTATGCTCCAAATAGGTTCGCGTCAAACTGCTATTCCCCAAGCCTCCGACAAACTCAATATTGCTGTAACCCCCCCCTCTAATCCCATTACTGCAACAAGCAATTCTAGTTCCACTACTAAAACCAAAACAGAATCTATTGTTACCAGCAGCTCAGCGAGTCAAACCGTCACGCCTTTAAATACAGATCGCTTTATTAGTTCGCTAAATAATAAAATGACTTTTTATAACTATGTAGAGGGTAAATCCAATCAACTAGCTTGTGCAGCCGCACAACAAGTATCCGAAAATCCGGGCAAGTCTTATAATCCTCTTTTTATTTATGGTGGTGTTGGTTTAGGTAAAACTCATTTAATGCACGCTATTGGTAATCGCATTTTAGAGCATAAAGCGGATGCCCGTGTGATTTATGTTTATGCTGAGCGTTTTGTGAATGATATGATTAATGGCTTACGGACTTCACGTATTGAAGACTTTAAGCAATATTATCGCAGTGCCGACGCGCTATTAATCGACGATATTCAATTTTTCGCTAATAAAGAGCGCTCGATGGAGGAGTTTTTTCATACCTTTAATGCCTTATTAGAGCATCAAAAACAAATTATTATTGCCAGTGACCGCTTCCCTCGTGATGTAGAAGGTATCGATGATCGTTTACGCTCACGTTTTGGTTGGGGATTAACAGTTTCGGTGGAGCCTCCTGATTTAGAAACCCGTGTGGCTATTTTACGTAAAAAGGCGGAAGACAGTCAGTTGATTATTCCCAGTGATGCTGCCTTTTTTATTGCTAAACGCTTTAGAACTAATATTCGTGATTTAGAAGGTGCATTACAACGAGTCATAGCCAGCATGAGACTACGCTGCGTGCATACACTAAACTTAGAATTTGTAGAAAGTGCCTTACGTGATCAGATTGCTCATTTAGATAAATTAGTTTCGGTGACCAATATTAAGAAAGTGGTGGCACAATATTACAATATCCGTGTTGCAGATCTGGACTCACAACAACGGAATAGAGTGATTGCACGCCCTAGACAAATTGCCATGGCCTTAGCTAAAGAATTGACCACCTCCAGTTTGCCTGAAATTGGTCAAGAATTTGGAGGACGTGACCATACCACAGTATTACATGCTACACGTAAGGTAGCAGAGCTGAGAGAGGGTGATAATCAGATTGATGAAGACTATCGGATTTTAGTCAAATTGCTCAGTACTTAAGCAAAAACCCTGTGGATAAGTCTGTGGATAAGCCTGTGGATAAGCTGTGGATAAGCTGTGGACAAATTGTGGATAAGTCAGTCTAGGTGAGTTATCCACATGTTATCCACAGGATATCCACAGGATATCCACAGACTTATCCACAAGCGAATAGGTAGCTAAAACATGAGGTTAAAGTACTTATCCACAGATTTTGTGCTTGCCTATTATTATTATTAACTAATATATATTTAAGAAAGTATTATTAATGAAATTCACACACTCACGCGAAACCCTACTTGAAGCACTCCAAGCAACACTCAGTGCTATCGAGAAAAAACAGACGGCTCCTATCTTGGAAAATGTACTTATTCAAGTTCGTGACGGTGCTATCCACTGGCGAGGTACTAACCTTGAGTTAGAAGTCGCTATGAGTACACCGATTATCGATGCCACACCGGGAGAGGTCACTCTACCAGCACGTAAATTATTTGATATTTGTAAATCACTTCCAGCAGAAAGCATGATTGAATTTGATATTCAAGATACCCGCGCCAAAGTCAGTTACGGTCGTAGTCGTTTTGAGTTAATTGCTTTACCTGCGAGTGAGTTTCCTGATTTAGAGGATATTCAAATTAATCATGAGTTCTTGATTCCTGAAAATATCTTTAAGCAATTATTCGATAGTGTTGGTTTTGCTATGGCTAACCAAGATGTGCGTTATTATTTAAACGGCTTGCTCTTAGAGCTTATTCCTAGTCATGTACGCTCGGTAGCGACTGATGGTCATCGCTTATCTCTGTATACACATTTAATGTCCACTAATGTGAGTGATAAAGTACAAGCCATTATTCCGCGAAAAAGTATTTTAGAGCTAACTAAATTATTACGCTCAGATAATCAAACTAATATCAAAGTGCAACTGAGTAGTAACCATTTACGTGTACAATTAGATAATTTACGTTTCACGACTAAATTAGTGGACGGACGTTATCCCGATTATCAAGCGGCTGTTCCACCACAAGGAAAAATTCGTGTTGAAATTGACCGTAAAGAGTTAAAAGAAGTTCTAGCACGGGTAGCTATACTATCAAATGAAAAATTCCGTGGTGTTAGATTAGAGCTAGGGAATAATAAGCTAAAAGTACAATCAAATAATCCTGAGCAAGAATCAGCTCAAGATGAGATTGACGTTTTGTATCAAGGTGAGGAGTTTAGTATTGGTTTTAATGTCAATTATCTATTGGATGCAGTGAATCATTTAGAGAGCGATACTATGTATATGAACTTTAACTCACCTGAAAGTAGTGCCTTAATCACTGATCCACATAATGACAATATTCGCAATGTTGTAATGCCGATTCGTTTATAACGATTAGGTTGGTATTGTGTACTTAGAACAAGTCACTATAGAAAATTGCCGCTCGATTCGACAGGCTACTTTAGCATTAGCGCCTCAAGTGAATTTTATTCGCGGCGCTAATGCTGCGGGCAAGTCTAGTGTTTTAGAAGCGATCCATATTTTATCGACCGGGCGCTCATTTAGAACACCGCGTATTCAGGAGGTGATTCAACAAGGTAAAAACCATATTTTAGTAGCCGCTAAATTAACTTCCGAGAGTTATTCACAGACTTATCCACAGACTTATCCACAAAGTTATCCACTGGGTATTCAAAAAACTCCACGTACTACTCATATTCGGATTAATCATCAGGATGTTAAACAACAAGCCGAGCTAACGCGCCACTTGCCTTTTGCCATTATTCATCCTGAGACGTTGAGCTTGATTACGGGAGGACCTACGGTACGTAGAGCTTTAGTCGATTGGATTGCGTTTTATCGTAGTGCTGAGTTTCATGAGTTGTGGCGGCAATATCAGCGCGTGTTACAACAACGCAATGCCTGTCTGCGTGACAGTGCACAACGCTATGCTTTGGGGTATTGGACTGAGCAGCTTGTGAAATTAGTGCCTATCCTTCACCAAAAGCGTTTAGAGGCGCTCAAATGGTTAGAGCTAGGGTTAGGGCGCTATCAGCATTTAATCGCGTCTATGGGCATTTTAGAGCTAAAATTATCAACTGGCTTTCCTGCGTATTTAGATACTACCCAAGCGCAAGAAATGCTATACTTTCTCGAATCCAAGCAGCCGCAAGAAATAGCTCAAGGATTTAGTCTGTATGGTGCGCATCGGGTCGATCTGCACATACAATTAGCCGGTCAATTAGCGGAGCGTGTCGCCTCACGGGGCGAGTTAAAATTATTAAGTATTGCCTTCTTATTGGCTAAAAGTTATGCCATAGCCGATCAAGCACCGGAGCGTGGGCTAATTGGGGTGGATGACTTAGCGGCGGAATTAGATGATACCAATCAAGTACTTTTGTATGAAACCTTGCTAACCACTCAACAACAACTCGTAATCACTGGAACCCGACTACCCACACTATTGAATTTAGCGGCAACATCAGCTCACTTGTTTACTGTTCAACAAGGCGTTATTACGCCAGATAGCACATTTTGACTTCAGGAAACCCTATGTCTGACGAAAAAGATTATGGCGCATCGAGTATTAAAGTTTTAAAAGGTTTAGATGCAGTTCGTAAACGCCCAGGGATGTATATTGGCGATACCGATGATGGTACAGGTTTGCACCATATGGTCTTTGAGGTGGTGGATAACTCCATCGACGAAGCACTGGCGGGGCATTGCTCTGAGATCAAAGTAGAACTATTTAGCGATGGCTCGGCGAAAGTTACTGATGATGGTCGGGGTATTCCAGTAGATATTCATCCAGAGGAAGGGGTATCAGCGGCTGAAGTGATTATGACTATCCTGCATGCAGGAGGTAAGTTTGATGATAATTCTTATAAAATCTCCGGCGGTTTACATGGTGTAGGCGTTTCTGTTGTCAATGCATTGTCTGAAGAGCTAGAGCTTACGATTCGGCGTAATGGTCAATTGCATCGTCAAATTTACCATCTAGGTGTTCCTCAAGCTCCCTTAGAGGCGATTGATCAAACGACAGGCACAGGCACTTCAGTACGCTTTAAACCCAGTTCTGAAATTTTCACTCAAACCGAATTTCAATATGAAATCTTGGCTAAGCGCTTGCGTGAGCTTTCGTTTCTCAACTCGGGTGTAAAGATTCATTTGATTGACCGCCGAGGCGAAGGGCGTGAGGATATTTTTGAATACAAGGGCGGTATTAAAGCCTTTGTGGATCATTTAAATCGTAAAAAAACCGCATTGCATCCCACTACTATCTATTTTGAAGGGCAAAAAGACGGGATTGGTGTAGAGGTTGCGCTACAATGGAATGATTCTTACCAAGAGAATATTTTCTGTTTTACTAATAACATTCCTCAACGTGATGGTGGTACGCATTTATCCGGTTTTAGATCAGCGTTAACCCGCACTCTCAATCAATATATCGAAAGCTCAGGCTTGGCTAAAAAAGAGAAAATCCAACCGACGGGCGATGATTCTCGTGAGGGTTTAACCGCAGTACTTTCAGTGAAAGTACCTGACCCCAAATTTTCCTCCCAGACCAAAGATAAATTGGTTTCGTCTGAGGTAAAAAATGCGGTTGAATCGGCGATGATGGAGCGTTTACAGGACTTTTTATTAGAAAATCCTGCTGAAGCCAAAATCATCGTTGGTAAAATCATTGAAGCCGCTCAAGCCCGTGAAGCCGCCCGCAAAGCTCGTGAAATGACGCGCCGCAAAGGGGCTTTGGATATTGCGGGCTTACCCGGAAAATTGGCCGATTGCCAAGAAAAAGACCCTGCTAATTCTGAACTATTCCTAGTCGAAGGGGACTCCGCAGGTGGCTCGGCTAAGCAAGGTCGTGATCGTCGTACTCAAGCCATTTTGCCTCTCAAGGGTAAAATTCTAAACGTCGAAAAAGCCCGCTTTGATAAAATGTTAGGCTCGGCTGAAGTAGGTACTTTGATTACTGCGTTAGGTTGTGGTATTGGCAAAGATGAATATCAGCCTGATAAATTACGTTATCACCGTATTGTGATCATGACGGATGCGGATGTGGATGGTTCGCATATTCGCACCTTGTTGCTAACCTTCTTTTATCGTCAAATGCCTGAATTAATTGAGCGTGGTCATATCTACATTGCACAACCGCCCCTTTACAAAGTTAAACGGGGTAAGCAAGAGCAATATGTGAAGGATCAAGCTGAAATGGAGTTATATCTAACTCAATTGGCGTTGGACGAGGCGCAATTGTTCTTAAGTGCTGATACTCCCGCCATTAATGCGAGTACTTTGGGTACTTTGATTCAGCAATACAACACTACTCGCCAAGTCATGAATCGTTTAGCACGACGCTATGATCGTGATTTGTTGGAGGCGTTATTATTCCAACCGTTGCCTGTTGCCGATGCTGATTTACACGCTGAGCAATTTAGTACTTGGGTCAGTGCTGCGGTTGAGGTACTTAATCGCAATAGTACTGGAGAGCGGACTTATACCAGTCAGCTCAATAAAGCTGATGACGAAAGCTGGTCAGTAGAAGTCAAAGTCTATCAGCATGGTTTAGATCATCCAGTGCAGCTCGATCAAGACTTTTTCCAAATGCCTGAAGTCAAATTGCTATTACGCACTAACCGCGAATTAGACGGTTTATTAGGCGAAGGCGCAATGATTCAACGGGGTGAACGTAAACAAGCTGTAACGCGTTTTGATCAAGTCGTGAGTTGGTTAACTCACGAAGCAAGTCGCGGTTTAGCGATTAGTCGCTATAAAGGTTTAGGTGAAATGAATCCCGATCAGCTTTGGGAAACCACCATGAATCCAGAAGCAAGGCGCTTATTGCAAGTACGAATTGAAGATGCTATCGCTGCCGACGAGATCTTTACCACGTTGATGGGCGATCAAGTAGAGCCACGCCGCGAATTTATTGAAAGCAATGCTTTAGCAGTATCTAACCTCGACGTTTAACAGACGTTTCATGTGAAACATTGAAGCGAGTAGGCTTGTCCTTATATTGTGGATACTCGCTTTTTATTTTGGGGTAACTTATGACCAATCCATTACTCAATATTCCCACTCTACCTGAATTTACGTCCGTGCAAGCGGAGCACGTAACCCCTTTAGTAGATGAGTGTTTAGCAACCGGTCGCCAAGTGCTTGATGCTTGTTTAAAGCAAGAACGTTTCACATGGAACAATTTGATTCGACCTTTGAATGAAGCGAATAACCAGTTAGAGAAGGGTTGGTCAGTAGTAGGACATTTGAATGGTGTAGCCAATACTGAGGCACTACGCGAAGCCTATAACGCTAATCTAGGCAAGCTCAGTGATTACCATACTGAGATGGGACAAAACAAAGCGTTTTTTGAGGCGATTCAAGCTATTCGCGCTAATGATACCAGTTTGGATAATGCCCAAAAGAAAAGTCTTGATGATAGTTTGCTGTCATTCAAATTGAGCGGTGTAGCCTTACCCGATGAGCAAAAACAACGCTATCGAGAAATTTCGCAAGAACTATCTCAACTCACTTCTAAGTTTTCTGACAATGTACTGGATGCCACCCAAGCGTGGTTTAAGCACATTACTGATCAGTCGGAGTTAGTAGGCTTGCCAGATTCCGCTTTAGAAATGGCTGAGCAAATGGCTAAGCAGCGCAATCTAGACGGTTGGGTATTTACCCTCGATTTTCCGTCTTATAGTGCAGTGATTACCTATTCTGATAATCGTGCATTACGCGCTGAAATGTATAAGGCCTATTCAACACGCGCTTCTGATCAAGCCGCTAATACTCAGTTTGATAATAGCCAGCTCATGCAGCAAATTTTAAAGTTGCGTCAAGAAGAAGCTGAATTACTGGGTTACAACAATTTTGCGGAACTCTCGCTCGCTACTAAGATGGCGGATAGCCCTGAGGCAGTGATTGCCTTTTTAGAGGACTTAGCTAAGCGCTCTAAACCGTTTGCGGAAAAAGAATTTGCTGAGGTGCAAAGTTTTGCTAAGACCTTAGGTATCGATGAGGTTCAAGCGTGGGATGTGCCTTATATCAGTGAGAAAATTCGTGAAGCGAATTACGCATTCAATGATGAAGATTTAAAACCTTATTTCCCCGTTGATAAAGTGCTACAGGGTTTATTTGAGTTATTAGGGCGTTTATACCAAGTGCGTTTTGAACAACAAAAGGATGTAAACGTTTGGCATCCTGATGTGCGTTTTTATCATGTTTATAATGCCCAACATGAACTGCAAGCTGCGTGTTATATCGATCTTTATGCTCGTCAACATAAGCGCGGTGGGGCATGGATGGACTCACTCTGTGGACGCTTTAAACGTGATGACGGGGTGCAAATTCCTGTAGCCTTTATGGTGTGTAATAGTGCGCCTCCGGTGGGTGAAAAGCCTGCATTATTTACTCATGATGAGGTAGTGACCTTATTCCACGAGTTTGGTCATGGTTTGCACCATATGCTTACCAAAGTCGACTATCCTGAAATTGCGGGCATTAATGGAGTGGAATGGGATGCGGTCGAGTTACCTAGCCAGTTTATGGAAAATTGGTGCTGGGAACGTGAAACCCTAGATCTCATGACCGGACATTGGCAAACAGGCGAAAAATTGCCAGAAGCGCTTTTGCAAAAGATGCTAGCTGCACGTCACTTCCAATCCGCCATGATGATGGTGCGCCAATTAGAGTTCGCGCTATTTGATTTAAAACTGCATACCGATCTCAATGCTGCACAAGACGGTCGTATTTATGAACTACTCAAGCAAGTGCGTTCTGAAGTAGCCGTAGTCAAATATCCCGCTTATAACCGTATGCCGAATAGTTTTACCCATATTTTTGCGGGTGGCTATGCCGCTGGGTATTACAGTTACAAGTGGGCAGAGGTCTTATCAGCAGATGCGTTTGCACGTTTTGAGGAAGAGGGTTTATTTAATCCCGCAGTCGGTGAAGCCTTTAAGCGTGAAATACTAGAGGTCGGAGGATCACGTCCGGCTATGGAGTCCTTTATCGCGTTTCGTGGACGTAAGCCCTCCATTGATGCATTGTTGCGTCATAGTGGTTTAGAACAAGCGGCGTGATGAATAAACGTTATTTAATAAGTTTAGCTGCCTTAGTATTGGTCATAGCAGTAGTGGCGGGTTGGTGGTTTACTCCTTCAGCTAGTGTTGCTTCTATACAGGCATTAAAGTGCGATTTGAATCAGGGAGAGTGCAAAGCTCTCTCTGCTCAAGGTCAGAGCATTAGTTTACAGCTCACCCCTAGACCCGTACCGATTTTAAAGCCGATACAGATTGAAGCCCAATTGCAGGGCTTTGTAGCTAAACCTGAGCAAATTCAGGTCGTATTAGAGGGCTTGAATATGTACATGGGTATGCAGCGAGCTTGGTTAAAGCCTAGCGCTAATAACGATGAATATACTGGTACACTGCAAATACCTAGTTGCCAAGAGCATGATATGCAGTGGAAAGTGACTCTTTTATTACCACCTCGCTCAAGCGTGGAACGAGCTGAGTTTTTTATGCAAACTCACACCGAATAAAAGAGCAGTGTTTGCGTTGTATTATCACCATTTGACCTAATAATACTGCCTTTCATCTTATGTCCCCTCTCTGGGACGGTTTCCTTGTGCTTTGATTAAAGTAATGGCTACTCGATGGATAGTAACCAGGTTTACTCGGCTTGGGTTTGCTACAACATTATGAGTTATAACAGTCTATTTTTGTGTTTTAGCAGCCCTTTTAGGCAAGGATTGCTATGATGATCAAAAATAATTCTTATTGTCTGATGACAACAGCACTTGCAACAGGTTTAGGTGTCGCTTCGTATAGTTTAGCGGCTAATTGGGTTATGGATTATATAGAGTCTACTCCCAGCATTCCGAACTACATCCCCCCCTTGAGTTACGAAACTATCGCTATGAATAGTGTAACGAATGCCCAAGCTAATATTGTGCTCACCGCAGTCACTCCAGCTAATTTGAGTTTAGCTGGTGAGCGTATCGCATGGACTATTACCGCTTTAGACGGCAATACGCGCGGCAAAGTCTATACCTTGCAAGGGGTGTCACAGCGCTTTAATTTGCCGCAGGGTTTATACAAAGTAGTGTTGACTATTGGTGCTTATCGCTCTACTAAAACTATTAAAGTTGATCATGAGCATCAGCAAGAAGAGCGCTTTATGGCTGATGTTGGGCGTATTGTGGCTAAGGCGAATGAACCTGTGGTATGGAGCATTGAGCCGCTTGAAAAGGGAGAACCTATTCGTTTTTCGGAGCGCTCCAGCATTAGCATTATAGTAGGTACGGGCTTATACAAAGTGGATGCCAGTTTAAAGGGGCTACATCGTGCAGAGCGTGTCAGAGTAAATAAAGGCAGCCAAGTGGTGTCTGAGCTATTTATTCCCGCTGGGCGCGTTAACTTAATTGCTACGCGTGATAACGCACCGTTGTTTAGACCGACGACTTGGAGTATTTACCGGATTGAAAATGGACAGCGGCGCGAAGTGGGTGAATATAATCGCCATGTTCAAGCGGTAACTATGCCGCCCGGACACTATGAGGCCGTGGCAAAATCAGAAAATATTGTACGTTCCCGCGAATTTTGGGTCGGCAGTGGTGCGACTAATGATGTACAAGTCTCTATGGATTAGGGAGTTAACTGGTTTGAGAGGCTAAAGTACGTTTAGCTAGCTTGCTATAATGCTCGGCTGAGTACTTCAAAAAAGCACGTTCTTGTTCGGTTAAAGGGCGTGCTTTTTGTACGGGGTTGCCTTTCCATAAATACCCTCCCTCCAAGACTTTGCCGGGGGGGACTAAACTGCCTGCACCGATCATCACCTCATCTTCAATCACAACATTATCCATGACAATCGCCCCCATCCCAATCAGGCAGCGATTGCCAATAGTACAACCATGTAAAATCACGCGATGACCAATCGTAACCTCATCACCAATCGTAAGAGCAAAACCCTCCATACGACTAAACGCACTGCCATGAGTGACATGCAACACCGAACCATCTTGCACATTGGTACGCGCACCAATAGTAATCACATTAATATCGCCGCGAATCACTGTCATCGGCCAGACTGAACTATCTGCTCCAATCGTCGTTTGACCACTCACATAAGCACTAGGGTCGATATAAGCGCTAGGATCAATACTAGGCAGATGCTGTTCAAAACGTTGTAGGGTCATATCAGTTTCCTAGGCTTAAGGGTTTTAAGGGTTGCTATAGCACTCAATGCACCCGTGCATCAGTCAATTCATTAGGAGGTAATTGTAAGTAAAAACCATGCTCGCTCAGATGGCGTATCACTTCAGCACTACTGCCTTGAGCTAAAGGTTTGTCTGGATGGAGTTCAAACTCAAATGAGAAGTGTGCAGTACCAAATAAACGCATTAACCCTTCTGGAACACGATTAAAATCATCACGTTCCACGAGAAACAAATACGCTCCCTTTTTGCGTTCGCTGCGATAAATATAGCACTGCATTATGACACCTTAATATTTAAGTACTTCAATAGCTTGAATGTATTTAGTCTCTAGCTCTTGGGTTTGGAGCTGCCCATTAATATTTTGCTCAATACGCAGCATTTTATCAGCAACCCCGACTAAGCGCCCCTCAACCCGTTTTTGATCACTGCGCATAATACGCACAGATTGAGCGATATACTGATTAGCTGAAGTGAGTTCAATGGGTTGAAAGCTCATTTGATACAAGGCATTACTAGGTAACTCATGTTGAGCACTAGCACCCATTGGCGCGGGATTCGGTTTAGCAGTAGTACTACTGGTAGTTTTAGCGGATTCAACCGGCGCAATAGGTAAGGACATATTCACGGTTTGTGTCACCGTTTGAGGAGGCTCGGTATCTGTCGAGGGCGAGCTAGTCGTTTTACTGGCAAAAGGGTTACTACCTAACAGTTTTGGCAAATGCTGCCCTGCGTGTGTATTAGCTCCGCCAATCCAAGCCCCTACTGTTAGAATGACACCCACTAAGCCGGTAAAAAACCAAGCCCGCGCTCGATGCCAAATAGTAGGCAAAATGAGTAAATTAAGCACGGGTATCAGCGCAACGATTCCCGTAATGAAGTGATGACGAAATCCAGCAATGGTGACCATGAGCCAAGCTAGCACTATGAGTAAGGCTCCTAAGGCTAAGGCAATCAACAGTGCATATTCCATGGACATAACCCTCTTGTTATCGTTTTAATCTTCCAAATAAGTATAATCGGTGAGACTCGCCTCAATCTCACGTTGCAAGGCTTTGAGCTGTTCGGGATCATTAACCGTTGCTGCGAGTTTTTTGCGACATTGTGCCAGCAAGTCCTTAGGCTCAAAATGAACCATACCTAATAATTCAGCAATCGTGTCACCACTTTCCGGTTCTTGTAGGCGGTATTCACCCTTACTTAATAATTCTACGTTGATAGAGTCGGTATCGCCGAATAAATTATGCAAATCCCCTAAAATTTCTTGATACGCCCCCACCATAAAGATACCTAGTAGGTAAGGCTCCGTATCCGATAATTCATGCACCGCTAGTGTGCTAGTCAATTGACCATTTTCTACATAAGTGTGTACTGCACCATCTGAATCACAGGTTAAATCTTGCAATACAGCCCGTCTGCTTGGAGCTTCTTGTAAACGATGCAAAGGCATAATGGGGAATAACTGCTTAATCGCCCAAGCATCCGGCATAGATTGAAATAGAGAGAAGTTACAGAAGTATTTATTAGCTAACTTTTCTTGTAAGGCGCTATCAATACTGGCTGATAAACCGCTTCTTAAGTTTGGGTCATGTAGCAATGCTAAGCCAATAGCACGATAGGTTTCTTCGGCTTGAGCACGTTGGCGCAAATGAATGACACCCCGTGCATAGAGCGCGTGCACTTCACCTATTAAGAACTCGGCATCATGATAAATTTCTGAAGCGGGAATGTGATGTAGCTGCTCATAGAGACGATAGATATTATGCAATACTAAAGGCGCATCGACTTCCGGTTCAATAACACGCGGTGCGCTCTCTGGCTGTTCGGGGTCAGTATCGATGACATTGGTAATTAATACCGCATGATGGGCTGTCATTGCGCGACCCGCCTCGGTAATAAAATCAGGTAGTGGTAAATCGTATTCCACACACACACTATGCACACTGCGCACAATAGTATTAGCGTATTCCTGCATAGTGTAATTAATCGAGCACTCGCTGCGTGAACGTGAACCTTCATAGTCCACTCCTAAACCGCCCCCGACATCCACGACTCTAATCGGTGCACCCAAACGGTTAAGTTCGGCAAAGTAGTGGCTAGCTTCTAACATGCCGCTTTGAATATCGCGGATATTGGCAATTTGCGAACCCATATGAAAATGCAGTAACTGCAAGCACTCAAGCTTATTCGCCTGCTTTAATACCTCCAGCATATGCAGTGCTTGGGCAGCCGATAAACCAAACTTGGATTTTTCACCGCCGGTATTTTGCCATTTACCTTTGCCAAGCGAATATAGGCGCACTCTGACACCAAATAGGGGTTCGATACCTAGTTTGGCAGATTCTTCTAAGGTTTCAGTTAATTCAGAGGGCTTTTCCACCACGATGAAAATGCGATGTCCCATTTGTCGACCAATCAGGGCTAAGCGTAAATATTCGCGGTCTTTATAGCCATTACAAATAATGGTACTTCCGCTGGGAGCACTGCCTAAAACGGCGACTAGCTCTGGTTTACTGCCTGCCTCTAAACCGACTTGTTCTCCCCCTCCTGCGAGAATATGGCTCACTACACTTTGTTGTTGATTCACTTTAATGGGGTAAATGGCGGTATAACGACTATTTTGTCCCGTACTGGCAATGGCTTGATTGAAAGCTTTTTGCAGACGTTGCACACGGTCATGCACAATATCAGTAAAACGAATTAGTACTGGCCAGCGTAAACCATCGGCTTTTAATTGAGTGGCTAATCGATAAACATCAACAAAGCGTTCGGGTTGGTTAGGCAGTTGCATCATGACATGACCTGCTTCATTAATGTCAAAGTAGCCATTGCCCCAGTGTTGAATACCATATAAGCGCCGTGCGGCTTCTAGATTCCAAGTTGTCATGATGTTGGTTTGCCTATGCCAAAGATAGCCGCAAGAATAACGGCATTCTGCCAGACTGAGAAGTGTTTATGTCATTATTAGGTTTTAGTGTTATACGATCTTAACAATAGTCTTATTCCCAACACTGATTCATTAGGTGAGGTATGTTCCGAATGTTTAAAAAGGCTGAAATGCCTGCTCCTGACAATGCGCTTCCCGGACGTAATACGCCTATGCCTATTAGCAATCGGCATTATGTCAATGGTCATCCTTTAAAACCGCCGTTTCCCGCTACTATGCAACAAGCGGTATTTGGTATGGGGTGTTTTTGGGGGGTAGAGCGTAAGTTTTGGCAACAAGCAGGGGTTTATACCACGGCGGCGGGTTATGCAGGAGGCTATACCCCTAATCCTACGTATGAAGAAGTGTGCTCTGGTTTGACCGGACACAATGAAGTGGTATTAGTCGTATTTGATCCCGCGCAGATTGAGTTTCAAACCTTATTGAAAGTCTTTTGGGAGTCGCATGACCCAACCCAAGGGATGCGTCAAGGCAATGATGTAGGCACTCAATATCGTTCTGGGATTTATGTCTACTCACCTGAACAACGGGTGGAAGCTGAGGCTAGCCTCAAAGCTTATCAAGCAGCTTTAGACAAAGCAGGCTTTGGCAAAGTGACGACCGAAATGGTTGATGCGCCCGAATTTTATTATGCCGAAGAGTATCATCAGCAGTATTTAGCCAAAAATCCGCATGGCTATTGTGGCTTGCGGGGTACTGGCGTGCGTTGTGTAGACTCATGAGCCAAAACCTAGCAATATGAAGGCAATACATTATATAACTCGGTCGGATCACGTACCACGATATAAGCCCATTGTCCGTATTGCTGCGTTCGGTTCACCGCATCTACCCACCTTTGCGCAGCTTTGGCTTTGCGGTCGGCATCATCCAGATAACGTCCTTTGGTTTCGAGTATCAGATTCAAACCGTTATCCAATACGGCGATGAAATCAGGAAGGTAACGTGCGGGTATGCCTTCTTTGCGGTAGGGAATGACAAAATTCAGGTGTTCATTCTTGACCCATTTCACCACGCATGCATGGGTATCAAGCGCAAACCCGGTGCTTTGTTCCCATTGTTTGGTATCGGCTACCAACAAATTGATATGGCATTTGTTGGCGGCATAGGTCGGCTTGTAGGTGTGAAAATCAACGTGTTCGGTAGAGCCTCTGCCTGCCTCACCTTTGGGAATGCGTGGCAGTTCGTGGTTAGCCGCGTCGCCAAAGGCAATGGCTTGATACAAAGCATCCACGACCGACATTTGATATTTACCCGCCAGCAACACATCACAAGGTTGGGTTGTGCCTTTGCAAATGAGCTTTTCCCGGTCTTGCAACAAGCGTTTGGTGGCTAATAGCACTTGTGGGAATAGGTCTTGGAGCGTGGCTTGGGCGGCAGCATCATTGACTGATTGCACCCGCTCCTTTTGCCAGTGTTGGCAAACCTTGCTGGCAATTTTGAATGCTACCATCTGGTCACGCCCAAACTGTTTGCGCCAATCCGCCAAGGTCAGTACAGGCTTTTCACCCGGCCCATACACCGCTAAATGACCTTCTGGCACGGTCATGGAAGTGAGTTCCACACTGTCATTGATTTCTGTCGGGTCAAGGGTGATTTGTTGGATACGGGCGTAATCCACGCTCACCGCTGATGCTTCCAGCGTGAAATAACCGGATACCATCGGGAAGGTGATTTGATAGCGTTGCTTTTCCGGTACGCTGAAAATGTGGGTAGGGTCAGGTTTCGGTGGGCTTGTCCCCGGTTGGGAGACTTTCAGCGGGATCAATTCAAACGGTACGCCAAACACACGGGCGGATTCTTCCCCGAAGCGGTCTGTGCCGTCTTCCAGTGTGTAATAACGGCGGCGCAAGGCACGACCGACCACCTGTTCACACAATAATTGTGAACCGAAGGGGCGCAAACCGACGATATGGGTAACGGTATTGGCATCCCAACCTTCTGCCAGCATCGCCACGGAAATGATGCAGCGAATATCACGCCCCGGCGGTACTTTGTCGTCCATAAAAGTGTAAGTGCCGTCATTGTCATCACTGGCGGCTTTTTCGTTATTCTTGCGCACAATCTCGGCATATTCTTCGGGTACTTTACCGCCTGCCCACGTCTTTTTGCCGACGGTATCGAGGATGAAGCGCAGGCGTTTGACCTCATCCGTACCCGTGCCTTCTTCCATATCTTCCATGACTTTGGAATCTATGCGCACGGTTTTTTCTTCACCCGGATGGTTGCGGAAATAGTCGGGGGATGTGCCATAGCTACCCTTATCGTTGGCAAGCCATTCGTACACTTCAGCCGCTAATTTGGTATCCCGGCAGACGATAATGAAGACGGGGGGAACGGGGTGCAGTTCGGCTTTTTCGGTTTCCATCCATTTCTGGAAACGCTGATGCCAATCGCTGGCTTGTATCAGAATCGGGGTGGAGGCGTAGCGCAACACCACTTCAGGGGTTAAATCTTTGGCGGATTTGGCAATGCCATCTTTCAACGCCTGTTCTTCCATCCAACGCCAGATATTGAAATAGTTGGCTTCTTCATTGCCGGAAATGTCACGGCTGGGTAATTGCGGGATTTTCACCAAACCGGATTCAATCGCATCCAGCAAGCCGAAATCGGACACGACCCACGGGAACGGCTTACCGACTTCGTTACCCGAACCTTGGATATAAAACGGCGTGGCTGATAAATCCACACAGAGGTTAATGCCCCTGTCACCTCTTGCACCTGCCTGTTTATTTTTGCCTGCCATGCGGTTGATGCGGTCTAAGCCTTCAATCCAGATGGTGGCTTCTTTGTCATTCTTTTTCGCCAAAGTTGAACGGTCTTCACTGGCGGTTTCATCCAGTGTAATGGCTTCGTCCTCATTATCGCTGGCATCACCACGACGGTAGGCGTGATGGGCTTCATCATTAAAAACCAGCCAATACGGGCAGCGTCCTTTTCCAGACCCTAATTCCTGTTTGATGCGTTTGAACCAAGCCTGATCGGACTCTTGGTATTTTACTTCGACCGATTCGTTCTTTTTGCCCGCGTTTTTGGTGATTTCAACCGCTTCGCCGGTTTTGACCACTTTGGCAGAATCACCATTGACGCTGTTGGTTTCTTTCTTTGCCAGCTTATGCCAGTTCGTCACCATCACTTCCCCTCGGCGCAGTGCTTCCATGCGGTGCGGTGGTACGAGTTGGCGGGTGCGGTAAATGCTTTGATCGCCTAAAGCCGGGTCAAGCTCTTTGAGACGTTCGCGGATAGTCACGTTGGGGCAAACAATCAGGATGGTATCGGTAAAGCGGTTGTCCGTTGGGAAAGCCACACGATTCAGGATTGTCCATGCCGATAGCATCCCCATGACGGTGGTTTTACCTGTACCGGTTGCCATTTTGCAGGCGTAGCGCGTGAATGACTTGAAACCAGCGGCTTTGGTTTTTTCTCCCGGCTGGTCTACTGGAATGGGTGGCATGCTTTTATGGTAAACCGGGTGGGCTTCGGTCAGGAAAATGATGGTTTCAGCGGCTTCCACCTGGGCGAAGAATAAACGCTGGTAACGCCCTTCGTCGGCTTTCCACAAGCGCAGGAGTTCTTTGGTAATGTCGGATGCGCCATCATACGGAATGCCTGTCAGTGAGCCGTTACGCCATTCTTTGACCCGTTTACGCAACCAATTGGCGATGTGCAGTTCTTCTTTCTGACCTACGCCCAAGTCACCCTCAAGGCTCAATTGATCTTTGTTTTTGCGACCGCGTTTGGCACTATCCGGCACACGGTAGTAGTAATAGGCTGCACGTCTGCCCGCTACCGTTTTGGGTTGTTCGCCTTTCTTGATGTCCCAATAGCATTGTGGCTCGACAAATGGGGAGTTGATGATGGGGTTTTCGACGGTGGTATCAGTGGTCATGAAAGTTCATCCTGTAAAGCATCCAAGCGTTGGTAAGCTAGCTTCCAAGGGAGTCGACGCCCATTACGCTCCATGCGTTGGTAGCTCTGTCGGGCAGTATCAAGGCTAATGATACGGTGTGTCACTAATTGCTCTACCAGCCAGATACTGCCCTGCACCATAATGCCCTCAAGCTCAGCGGCTTGGCGTAAATCTCGGTCACCTGTGAGTAGGGGGCATTTTTCCTGTTGAGCCAACACCAGAGCCATGCAATCGTTGCGGCTAGGTTTTGGATACTTGCGGGTGAGTTGCGAGACACGCCTAACACTTTCTCCACTCAGCGTACCTAATTGCAAGCCATAATCCAGCCAATGTGCGTGCTGCTCTTCTAGTTCATCAAAAAACAGTAAATCTGGTACTCGAAACTCGAAAGGCAGTCTAAACATTAGTGCTAGTAACTGCCCTTCCTCCATGTCGATAAGGATATTGGCATCACTGATGAGTAGCTGCATCCGCACCTTCCAGTTTGCGTTCACTGTGGAAACGGGAAAGCGGAATACCCAACAATTCAGCCGCTTTTGACTCTCCTATCCAACCTTCTGCTAAGGCGCGATAAACCAATTGTTTAAACAACAAGGTTTGTTCTTGTGGGTAGGGGGCTTTTGGTTCTTGTTTGCGCCACCCGCGAACTGCAAATTGTTGGTACAGGCTTTTCATCACCTCAGAGGAAATGATGCGCGTATCCGCAGCACGATATAAGCAAGCAGCCATACTCAAACCAAACTCGTGCTTGAGCATATAAAGTTCTTGCCATTCAATCATACGGCGTTGTTGCCCCAATTGCCGTTGGATAGCCGTTGCGGGCAATAGGAAAGCACCAGCAAAGCGGTTACAGGCTTTTTCTTCCTCTATGTCTTCGGCTAACCGTCCATGCAGCATTAAATGACCTAGCTCATGTGCCAAGGTAAAACGTTGCCGATCTCCCGCCCAGTGTTGCGCTACGACGATGACAGGTTGTGCTTCAATCGTTGCGGTTAAACCGTCGAATTTACTATCAGCATCTAAGTCCGTAAAAATCACCAAAATACCGTGTTCTTCCAACACATCGACTAGCTCATTAATCGGGTCTTCGCCGAGTTTCCAGCACTCACGTACTTTAGCGGCAACTTGCTCCACTTCATCCAGTGTTTGCACCATCACAGGCACATCCACGGGTACAGCAAATGGTTTCACGGGAAACTGCGGGTAAAGGTTAGCTAATTCCTTCCAGCGTTCTGCTTGCTCTTCGACATCGGCGTGAATCCGTTTGAGCAACTTTTCTGGTGTATTAGCACGCTTGCGGTATTCCACCTCGGTCTCAAGCTGGACAGTAAATGGGCGAAAGAAATACTCCCCACGTACTCCTAAAGCTTTTGCCAATTTAATCAATTGGCTAGAGTCTGGGGTGTTGGTACCATCTTCGTATTTTTTAATGGCAGCATGGGAAACGCCCACTTGTTCCGCGAGCGCACGCAGCGATAGCCCGGCGGCTTCGCGGGCGCGTTTTAGACGTTCAGGGTACATGGCAGCCTCCAGCAACAAGGTTTACAAAATAACTATTTTTAGTATATTTTGTAAACCTTAGCACGACTATTTGTCTTACAAAACTACCGTGCATCGGCTCCATCACGTACCACCATCAATTCATTGCCGCGCTCATCAATCACTTTCACGGCAATGCGGCGGCGCTCACCTAAGCGGAAGGGTTCACTTTCTGTGCCTGCTAAATGTTCCCACACGCTGTCAGCAAAGCGCCCTTTGAGGGATTTTTGTAGGTTGTCCCATGCGGCAGTTTTGGGGAAAAACACTTGGCGGGCGATGAAGCTCATGCCGTTGTAGTCAGTGTCGAGCATCCAGCATGGCAGGTTTTCCGCTTCGATAGATTCGGTGGCGCAATTGTGTGGGGTAAAGATGTCCAGCCCTAACAATTTGACTTGATACAACGGTTCTTTGGCGGGTGTTTTTTCACCCGTTTGGTAAAACGTGATGTCCGGCAAGCCACTAATGGAAAAGATTTCCGAGGCTTTGCTGGTTTTGAGTAAATCCGACATGACTACATCGGGGGTGACGGCGACGTAAGTGCAGGGTATGCGCATTTTCTTGCGGTCTTCGAGCAGTTCGCGGGCTTTGGCTTGGATGGCAAAACCGAAGAAATACAGCGCGTCAAAGCGCATAAAGTTGGCTTCGCTGGCGGCATTGAAGACCAGCTCAGAGCTGATTGCCCCGCTTTCTGCGCCAAACACAATGGCAATGCGTTTGTCGGTATCGCTCTTTTCGGTGGCTTCGGCGTGCAGGTATTCGTAGTCGGTGCTGGATAATGCCCGCACGTTGTCGAGTTGCAATTGCTTGTTGCCGGGGAGTTGTAGGCGTTCGGATTTGCGCAACACTTCCAGCATTCGGTCGAGGTAAGCGGTTGGGTTGTTTCCCCCCATCCCTAGCCCTTCCCCCGCAAGGGGTGAAGGGAGGAGTGGGGAATGGGCGGCTTGGATGGTGGCTTCTACGGTGAATGCGCCGCACACGCGGGTGATTTTGTTGTTGATTTCGGGTTTGTCCACCAGCGTAACCATTTCGGGGTCTTCGTTGTTGGCGATGGATTTGAGGGTAATGCGTGGAACTTTGCCGCCGATTTCTTCGCCTTTGCGGTTTTGTTTGCGGGTGTAGGTGAAACCACCAGCAGGGCCACGGGTGGGTTGGTTGAGTTCGTACCACGGGAAGGTGGCGGTTAAGAGGCGTTGCCGTGCCAGTGCCAGTGCCAGCGGGACGCGGGAGGTGTCGCAGGTAATCCAACGTCGCCCCCATTGTTCCGCCACATACGCCGTTGTACCGCTCCCGCAGGTCGGGTCAAGCACCAAATCCCCCGGCTCAGTCGTCATCAACATACACCGCTGAATTACTTTGATATTGGTTTGAACGACATAGATTTTGTCTGCACCGTAACCACCAGAAGCAGTGTCATCCCAAGAATTACCGATAGGAAAAAACGGAAAGTCACTTGCAAAACGCCTGTATGACAATGTTTTTCCGTATGCTTCTAAACGGTCGGCAAATATTAACTTCTCAAAACCTGCTATGTTAGTCTTCCATCCCCCTTTTCCTGGTACATAAACTTGATTTTCAAAAGAAATAGGCATTGATGTTGAGCTACTGGAGGAAGCTGATGTTAGGTTGTCTCTTCGATATATTTGACTACCTTCAGGTAAAAGATCAGGGGTTTCTTTTTCCTCTTTGGTCATCTTTCTGTAAGTATTATTTGGCAGTTTTACATAGTCATAATTAACCCAATTTGATCCAATTCTAGGTAAATATTGTTGATTGTACTTTATTATTTCTTTGTTTTTTGCAAACCAGACAACATAGTCAAAATTAGCAGAGAGTAATCTGCCACTTTGATTAGTTGTTGTTCGGTAGTTAATCACAGCTATAAAGTTGTTTGCACCGAAAACTTCGTCGAGGACTTCGCGGACGTGGTGCAGGTTTTCATCCGAAATTTGCACGAAAACGGAGCCGGATTCGGTGAGGAGTTCACGGGCAAGCAACAAGCGATCACGCAAATAGGTCAGGTAGGAATGCAAGCCCAGTTCCCACGTATCGCGGTACGCCTTCACCATTTCTGGCTCGCGGATCATCTCCTCATCTGCCCCGTGCTTCACATCACGCTTGCGTACAAACGGCTGGAAATTCGAGCCAAATTTCACCCCATACGGCGGGTCAATGTAGATCATCTGCACCTGCCCACCCATGCCCTCGTATTCCAGCAGCGAATTCATCACATGCAGTGAATCCCCTAGCACCATGCGATTCGTCCACGGCCCTTTATGCTCATACGCTTCCAGCTTTTCGCCAATATCCAGTTGCGGATCACCAAATAAATCCAGATTCGTCCCCGCTTGGCGGTAACTGTCCAGCCCGTTCAAAATCCCCTGCGTCGAATGGCGTTCATGCACAAACAGCGGAATGGTCGGCACACTGATTTGATGGCGTTCCGCCTTGCCCGCCCAGTTCAAAAATGGCTGACTCAAGGTCTTCAAGCGCTCCACACACTCACGGATGCTACGGAATTTCTCCCCCGTGCCTTGCCAGACCAAGGCTTCGGCAAACACCGCCGCTTCACCCTGTTCAGCGGCTTCGGTAATCCGCGTCAACAACCATTCGGCAAACTCGCGTCCGGCGGTTTCATCCCAAGCTAACTCTGGCGACAGCGAAGAATCATAGCGATACTGACGCGGCGGCTTGTGGTCGCGGAAGCCTTCCTGTACACCAATATCCGGGCGCTGGATAGCCTCGTGTTGGTGTTCGTAAAGCGAAGATGCTTGCGCGGGTTCGGGTTGCTTTGCCATGAATGAGCCCTTGGGGTTTTAACAGAAGGGAGAGTTTGAATTGATACCGAGTAAGCCTCTCATCTTCTCAAAAATCCCATTTTTTGAGAAGTGGCGATTAATTTACCTTTTGAAGATTCAATCACACTTAGTACTTTAGTACGAGATTTAAGTTACGCTACAATAGCGTGATGGACATATCCCCAATCATTAACGATCTTAATAAACCCCAGCGCGATGCGGTGGGGCTGCCTCCTCAATCAGCGCTAGTACTAGCCGGTGCTGGAAGCGGTAAAACACGCGTACTGGTACATCGTATTGCTTGGCTGATTGAGGTTGAGCAAGTCTCCCCGTTTAGTATTTTGGCGGTGACGTTTACCAATAAAGCCGCTGCTGAAATGCGGAGTCGGATTCAAAGTTTACTAGGTGTTCCGATTGGGGGCGCTTGGGTGGGTACGTTTCACGGTTTAGCTCATCGCTTATTGCGTATGCACTGGCGTGAGGCTAATTTGCCGCAAACTTTCCAAATTCTCGACTCTGAAGATCAAATACGCATGATTAAGCGCGTACTAAAAGCGCTAGAACTCGACGAAGCATTGTGGCAACCCCGTCAAATTGCCTACTTTATCAATAATGCCAAGGATGCAGGTTCACGACCTCAGCATATTGAAGATAAGGGCGATTTTTCCATTACCCAAATGCGCCGCATTTATGCCGCTTACGAAGAGTCTTGTAATCGTAATGGTGTAGTGGATTTTGCTGAGCTACTGCTGCGCTCCTTGGAACTACTACGTGATAATTTAGAACTCCAAACTCACTATAGAGCACGCTTTAGACATATTCTGGTGGACGAATTTCAAGATACTAATGCGTTGCAATATGCATGGCTACGTCTACTAGCAGGCGAGCATAATCCAGTGTTTGCGGTCGGTGATGATGATCAATCGATTTATGGTTGGCGCGGTGCGAAGATTGAGAATATTCGTAATTTTACCCGCGATTTTAACAACTGCGCCATTATTCGCTTAGAGCAAAACTATCGTTCCACGGGAAACATTTTGCAGGCTGCTAATACCTTAATCAGTCACAATCACGGGCGCATGGGTAAAAACCTCTGGACTGAAGGTGTGGAGGGCGAGCCACTGTACCTGTACGCTGCTTATAATGAAATGGATGAAGCGCGTTATGTGGCGGCACAAATTGAGCAGTGGTTAGCGAAGGGGGGAACACGCTCTGAAATTGCGGTGCTCTATCGTTCCAATGCACAGTCTCGTGTATTTGAAAGTACTTTTAATGAGCGCCGTATTCCTTATCGGGTCTATGGTGGATTGCGCTTTTTCGAGCGGGCTGAGATTAAAGATGCACTGGCTTATTTACGCCTAACCGCTAACCGTTTAGATGATGCCTCGTTTGAGCGCATTGTGAATCATCCGCCGCGTGGGATTGGTGAACGCACGGTCGATGCTTTACGTGTCTATGCACGTAGCTCTGGCAAATCACTCTGGGAGTCTGCTGCTGAGGCTGAACAATTAGGTGAACTTAATCCGCGTGCGGTAGGTGCTATCAAGCGCTTTTTGCAACTGATTGAGCTAATGGCAAATGATATTAGACCGTTGCCTTTGGCAGAGCAGGTTGAAACCGTGATTGAGCTAGCCGCTTTAAAAGAGCATTTTAAAACTAAAGAGCCGGGGGAAGCAGGTCAGGCGCGGATAGATAACTTAGATGAGCTAGTCACAGCAGCACACAGTTATAATTATATTCGCCAAGAAGATATGCCAGAGATGGAACCTTTAGCAGCCTTCCTAGCTCATGCCACTTTAGAAGCGGGTGAAGGTCAGGGCGATGTGGGCGAAGAGTGTGTGCAAATGATGACGCTCCATTCGGCTAAAGGCTTAGAGTTTCCTTTGGTGTTTTTGTGCGGTTTAGAGGAAGGTTTATTCCCTCATCAAATGTCGGCTGATGATCCTGCACGTATGGAGGAGGAACGTAGGCTGTGTTATGTAGGCATTACCCGTGCTGAGCGCTTATTAATTCTGACCTATGCAGAGCAGCGCTTATTACATGGCTCGACTCGTTTTAATCCCGTGTCACGGTTTGTGCGTGAATTACCTGAGGGTTTAATTCACGAAGTCCGTCCTAAAGTCAAAACCTATGCGGGTGTCTATCGCACGCCACCCACAAAGTCTATTTTACCGCAAGCGCAGGCGGATGGTTATCGTGTTGGGCAACGCGTGCGCCACGCTAAATTTGGTGAAGGTGTCATTACCAATGCGGAAGGCTCAGGGCAATCAGCTCGTGTACAAGTGTCCTTTCGCAAAGAAGGTAGTAAATGGCTAGTGTTGGGCTATGCTAATCTTGAAATCATTTAATTAGAGGTATTGGGATGAAAGCGATTATGGTAAGCGCCTTATTGGCGTGCGGTTTAATATTGTCTGCTTGTAGTGAACCAAGTGCCGTACCTGCGGATAAAGGTCAAACAGGCGTTGCACCGGTGACGACCATTGGAGCTTGTACAGAAGAGTTACAACGTTGCCCAGATGGTACAGCAGTGGGGCGTAATCCGGCTAATAATTGTGCCTTCGATACCTGTCCTAGTGGTAAAGCTGTAGAGGAAATGGTGTGTACCATGGAGGTTAAAATGTGCCCCGATGGTACGGCGGTGGGGCGCGACGGCAAAAATAATTGCGAGTTCAAGCCCTGTAAATAGTGAACTGTACCGATCACTCACGTTGAGTTAGAGATGAATGCCTTTCTGAATTCTGAGTAAGGCATTCATAATACTGGTTGCAAACATACTCCCCCCCCAGCGCCCCTCAATTAATATATATTCCACCGCTAGCTCATCATACAGATCCATTAATAATTGCTTTGCCTCAGTGGTTTGTAAAAAACCAGCGGGGGTAGCGATAATTAACGCAGGGCGGGACGCGTCCTCTTCTTTCAACATTTCCAGTAAGCGAAATAAAGCGGTACTGGATTCACCTAATAGACAAATAGCCCCCGCTAGGTATTTACGCCAATACTCAATCGAAGTCATCGAGCGTGTTTGTTTTTTCGCTTTAGCTTGGGAAATGACCACTGCCTTATTAATAAAACTTAAAGGCTCCTGATACAGTAGGTCACTTTGTAAACCACTGGTAACCGTATCAAAGTCATACAAAATAGGAGCATAGTGGCGAATAGCTTTTTTAGCCGTCTCAATCGCTTGCGGGCTAAAGCGCAAACGCTCAGCAATTAAAGGTTCACCACAGGCGCGGATCACAGGCAACACCACCTGCTGCTGGTCGGGGGTGAATTGCTCTAATGGGACTAACTCGCGGATTTTTTCATAGGTTTGTTGTTCAATACGCTCAGGATCACGTTGATAATGAAACATAATAAAATCTCAACCTTAGTCCACAACAAAATCAAAATAGTGCTCAGGATAAGGTTCATTATTGAGGGTAAAGTGCCACCATTCTAATTCAAAGCCATGAAAACCGTGTTGCAACATGAGGGAGCGCAATAATAGGCGGTTGGTGCGTTGGGTTAGGCTTAGATCTGCATAGTCGGGTGCTGCGGATAAACCAAACACATCAAACTCAGTACCCATATCTAGCTCTTGCCAGCCCTGTGCGGTTTGCGTGGCTAGGGTCAGATCTACGGTACTCCCGCGCATATGACTAGAGCGTGTAGCAATATAGCCTAATTCAAATAATTGCCGCTTAGTCATGTTGGGGTAAAAACGCTGTTGCAATGCTGGATTTTCAGCTTGATAAGACCAATCAATGAAATGTTGTACGGCTTGCTTAGGACGATAGGCATCAAAAATATACAGCGATAAGCCCCAAGGTTGAATGGAGTGTTGAACTTGCGCTAGGGTTTCAGCAGTTTTGCGCGTTAGCCAAGCATTATTGGCGTTATAGCCACTGACCACCGTACCGGTAAAGTTATTCGGTGTGCTATAGCGCAAGTCTTGCAAAATACTCGGTGCATAAGCCCTTAGCTCCACAAAGTCGCTAGGGCGTTTGGTTGTATCAATCATTTGGATAATCAGGTCAGTTTAGGATTAAGCTTTAGGTTTAAAAGCGGCTAATGGGCCATCAGCACGGATTAGATTAGGAATATCTTGATAAGGAATAGTCAGTTCAGTAGGGCCTAAGGCATAAGGCGCTATTTCATAGCTATTAAAATAAAATACTAAACCTTCCTGAGTAGCGGCAAAGTTGCTATTCAAGGCAAAATTCCCATTAGGGAACTCATAGCCTGCCTCTGTTAACATTTGATCAGCTGGAATCTTTTTATCAGCACGGAAAATACGCTCGCCAATAATATTTAACTCATCCTCGTAGCCGTTGTTTAATAAGTCGCTGAGTTTATAAGGCTTACCATTGTGACGATTGAGTGTGTAATAGCTTTGTCCAGAGGCAGGATGCGCCCCTCCCATATAGCTATATTCACTGAATTTTAAAGTCAGAATAGCGTCCGTACTAAACACAATGGCTATAGAGCGTTCTAAAGTCCACGGCGTGCTGACTTCGGGTTGTTTAAGGTATTCATCGATAAATAAACTAGCGAGTTCTTCGGCGGTTTTGGCTTGCTTACCATCTTCGGTTTCATAGCTAAACGTCTCTTCGCCAATAAATTGATTAATTTGTTGAATGATAGGATTAGCGTCGGCTTGATTGAGCTGGGGATAGAGTATTTTCACACTGGCACACAGTGCACTTTCATCACTATTCCAAGCAGATCCTGCGGGACAAGCTTTGCCGCCTTGTTTTTGATAACTAATTGTTTGGTAATCTAAGTTACTAGCATGGGCGGTATCGGTAGAGTTACATCCTGTTAAAACGGTAGCGCTGAATAAACCGATCAGCACTACAGAGTTCGCTAAACGACGCATATGCTATATCCCTATAAGTAAATTATTTAACTAGCAGCATACTGGATTAGGTTAGAAAAATCTCTCACAACCAACGTCTGACTTGGCGCAGATAGGTCTGATACTCCACGCCAAAACGCTCAGTTAAAATGGCTTCCTCAGGTTTAATCTGCATTTCAGTGAGTACCCACATAAAGAACGGTATAACTATAAAGGGACTGACCGCACCTAACACTAAGCCCCAACCACCGAGTATCAGTACCATCCCCAGATACATAGGATTACGCGAAAAGCGATAAGACCCTGTGACGACTAACTGGGTACTGTTGTGGGGCTTAATTGGATTGAAGGTAGTACGCGCCTTAAGAAATAAAGCCAAGGCATATAGATCGCCCGCTAAAGCAATGCCAATTAGGCTCCAACCGATTATGTTCCACGGGAAACCTTGAAAGCTGACTAAAGGCATATAGTGTTTAAGTAACCACATTAAACCTAAAGCGAGCAATAAATAAATGGGTGGAGGAATAAGCAATTTCATAGGTTGTACCCATCATTAGGGGGATAAGCGCTTAATATCCCATTGACCTTGTTGCAGGCGATATTCAAAGCGATCATGTAGGCGACTAGGACGACCCTGCCAAAATTCAAAGGTGTCCGGCACAATTCTAAATCCACCCCAAAAATCAGGTAATGGAATAGCGCCCTCTTGGAACTTGCGCTTCATTTCATCAAGCTTTATTTCCAATAGGGAGCGCGAGGTAATAATGCTACTTTGTTGGGATACCCAAGCACCCAATTGACTTCCACGCGGGCGGCTCGTGAAGTATTTTAAGGATTCCAGTGTAGAAACCTTTTCAGCCCGTCCGGTGATTTCGACTTGGCGCTCCAACTCTTTCCAGAAAAACAATAAAACCACTTGAGGATTTTGGGCAATGTCTTGTGCTTTTTGACTGTGGTAGTTGGTGTAAAATACGAAACCTTGTTCATCAAACGCTTTAAGCAATACGGTACGTAGTGAGGGGCAACCGGAACTGGAGACGGTCGCAATTTGCATAGCGTTTGGTTCTAGGACTTGTCCAGAGGTAGCTTGTTGAAACCAAGTCTCAAATTGCTTAAAGGGATTGGGATCTAAGGTGGCGCGGTCTAAACCAGCTTTAGTATAGTCTTGGCGTAACTCACTCAAATCCATAGTGGCTGCTCTTCAGTTGATAAGATTTAAGAGTGTAATGAATTGCCTAGTAAAGCAAAAGAAAAAAGCCAGATCAAAACAATCTGGCTAAAAAGGCACAAAGGAAGGGCTAGAACCTTTGTGCCAATAGAGTCCCTTAGGACTCTAGGGGCTAACAAACAAGGGTAATAGGGTTTTTATTATTACAGTCCATAATGCGACGCAATATAATTTTGTTCTTCTTCACTTAAACGTTCATAACTGACTTTAGGTGGGGTGACTCTAGCCGTCGCTGCTGACCCACGAGTATTAGAGGGTTTAGCTTTACTATTTGCCACGGTTGCATGTGACCCACCTTGTGGGGTTGGCATGTTATAGACGCTATAAGCGTGATTTTGCCAATCCTGATATAATTCATTATTTTGTACAGTCGAGCAGCCAGTTAATCCAACGCTAACCAGCACAGCTAGTACGCAGTTTATTATTTTTATCATGGCGTATTGCTTGGGGTTGTTTACTGTATGGATCTTATATTTACAGAGTTTATGGGGGCATGCAGCATTATTCGGATAAATGGGATGAAGGTACGATAGTTGGATTGATTTTAGTGATGATCGGCGTGCCCATCCGTGGACTGATGTTGAGCCAAAGACCAGGCGCACTGTTCGCGTACTATAGCACTAGAGGTGCTGTGATAAACCTGTTCTAAAGCTTCTAGGACAATATTTTGGGTGGGTGCATTACCTAAGGCTAGCGCGATATTACGCTGCCAACGTTCATGCCCTATGCGCCGTATCGCTGAGCCTTCCAAATAACGATTAAACTGCTCCTCAGTCCATAAGAATAATTCCACTAATGAGCGGCGATCTAATTGCTGGCGCACCCTAAAATCTGTCTCAGGTGAGGTTTGTGCAAATCGATTCCAAGGGCATACTAACTGGCAATCATCACAGCCATAAATACGATTACCGATTGCTTTACGAAATGCTTCCGGAATGGAGCCTTTATGCTCAATAGTGAGATACGAAATACAGCGCCGTGCATCTAACACATAAGGCGCAACAATGGCTTTAGTAGGGCAAATATCAATACAAGCCGTACAGTGCCCACAATGTTCAGTGATAGGTTGACTAGGCATAAGGGGTAGATCGGTATAAATTTCCCCTAGAAAAAACCATGAACCCGCATCACGACTCAGTACATTGGTATGCTTGCCCATCCAACCCAAACCTGCTTGCACCGCAATAGGTTTTTCCATCACTGGAGCACTATCGGTAAACACTCGATACCCAAACTCATCTACCCAGTGTTGAATCCCTTGTGCGAGCTTTTCCAAACGTTGTTTGAGTACTTTGTGATAATCGCGCCCTAAAGCATAACGGGAAATATAGCCAATAGTCGGATGATTCAAGGCTGAAATAGGATCGAGTCCATTGGGCGGGAGATAATTCATTCTGACACTAATAATACTCAGGGTATTAGGCACTAACTCATGAGGGCGTGTGCGCTTAGTACCGTGTTTAGCCATCCAGTCCATATCACCGTGATAGCCTAGCTCTAGCCATTTAGTGAGCTGTGTTTCAGTAGCCCCTAAATCAATACTACTAAAACCTATGGCATTAAAACCTAGTTGCTTTCCGAGCTGTTCAATTCTAGTGTTAAGATCAGAAGGGATAGAGTGTCGAGAATTCAACATGTTAGAAATGACCGAAAAGGTTTATAACACTGCACAAATTCGTGCAATTGAGCAAGCTGCATTTGAACAAGATTTATCTGCATGGGAGCTAATGCAACGTGCGGGGCGCGTTACCTTTGAGCATATCAGCAAACAATGGCCGATGAGTCAATCGTTATGCGTGGTTTGTGGAGCGGGTAATAATGCGGGGGATGGCTATATTGTGGCAGCTTTAGCTCAGGCTTGGGGGTGGCGCACTGAGGTAGTGGCTTTAAGTAAGGGTGAGCATTTACCAGAGCCAGCACGTACTGCGTATCAAGCCTTTCAAGATACAGGGGGTGTGATTCACGAGTTCCATAGTAAATTGCCTGAGGCTGATATTTATGTGGATGCGTTATTGGGAATAGGTTTGAGTCGCTTAGTCGAGGGCGAGTATAAAAAAGCTATTGAAGCCCTGAATAAAATGACTAAGCCCGTGATAGCCCTAGACCTACCTTCTGGCTTAAATGCTGATACCGGACGTGTGATGGGGGTGGCAATACGTGCCTATCAAACAATAACCTATATTGGCTTAAAACAAGGTCTATTGACGGGTGAGGCAGCGGATTATGTGGGGCACATTATTTGTCATCATTTGAAATTACCAGCCAAAGTGCTGAAGGTAATTAAAACACCGGTAGGGCATTTGTTAAATTCGCAGCATCTCAATCAAGCACTCCCTAAGCGCCCGCGTAATGCGCATAAGGGTATGGCGGGTCATACTCTTATTGTGGGAGGTGCGCCTAGTATGGCTGGGGCAGTACGTTTGGCGGGTGAAGCGGCTTTGCGTACTGGAAGTGGTTTAGTAACTATTGCGACTCATCCGATACATGCCATGGTCATTAATGCGAATCGTCCGGAGTTAATGGTGAGTGCAGTGGACTCACTAGACCCCTTATTAGCACTCATTGAGCGAGCTTCGGTATTAGCGATAGGACCTGGATTAGGTCAAAGTGCTTGGGGGCTTAGTTTATGGGATAGTATTAAAGTAGCTCATTTGCCAATGGTAATTGATGCAGATGCCCTCAATATTTTAGCTCAGCAACCCTTGAGGCGCTCCGATTGGGTGCTTACACCGCATCCGGGTGAGGCTGCACGCTTACTCTCTATACCTGTCCATGCAGTAGAGCAGGATCGGATTGGTGCGGTTTATGCCCTCAAAGAGCGCTATGGTGGTACGGTGGTACTAAAAGGTGCAGGTACTTTGATCTTAGGGGATGAGGGCTTGGTATTTTGTACCGCAGGCAATCCGGGTATGGCTAGCGGTGGTATGGGTGATGTATTGACGGGTATTATTGCAGCACTCATTGCACAACGCTTCAGCCCCGAAAATGCCGCTCGTATTGGAGTGTTAGCTCATGCTATAGCGGGTGATATAGCGGCCCAGCAAGGAGAGCGTGGTTTATTAGCCAGTGATTTAATGGCGCAATTACGTGTAGTGGTGAATCCGTGAAGATACAAACTGAATCCTTTAATCCTAATAATGAAGTAGAGATGGAAGCCTTAGGTGGACTATTAGCTCAGCGTTTCCCTAAGGGTTTAATTACCTTGAAAGGCGATTTAGGGGCTGGAAAAACGACGTTAGTACGAGGGTGGCTGCGTGCTTTGGGGCATCAGGGCACGGTCAAAAGTCCTACTTATACTTTGGTTGAGTCTTATCAGTTACAGGGAGTGGACGTGTATCATTTTGACCTCTACCGCCTGAATGATGCGGAGGAATTAGAGTATATGGGGATTCGTGATTATCTTAACCAAGAGTCTTTATGTTTAATAGAATGGCCGGAGCGTGCTGAGGGTATCCTTCCGCCCCCTCTATGCAGTATTGAGA
The DNA here is from genome assembly GCF_016711335.1 of Thiofilum sp. Taxonomy (NCBI): domain Bacteria; kingdom Pseudomonadati; phylum Pseudomonadota; class Gammaproteobacteria; order Thiotrichales; family Thiofilaceae; genus Thiofilum; species Thiofilum sp. Next base: position 1,020,033 of record NZ_JADJTF010000001.1, on the reverse strand, counting down.
TCTATTATGCTAATGCAGGTAGGGAGGTTAAAGTTAATAGTTTAATATAAAACAATAGCTTACAAAGGAAACATAAAAAACTACTTGAAAAAGAATGCTGCTCGTTTAAGATTTATAAGTATTAGTCGAATAATTTCGGGGTTTCCGCCCTTTTTACAACGCTTGCTGGTAGCTCGCCATGGATAGTAAACATCTAGCACGACGTAATTTTTTGCTTAAAGCAGGGGCTTTTGCCTGTGTTACCGGAGGCTTATGGCTTCCACTGAGTAATTTAGCTGTGGCAAGCACCAAGCTCACGGGTGCACGTCTTGCAGGTAATGCAGGTCAATTAAAGTTTTCCTTAGTTTTAGATAAAGCGGTGAAATATAAAATTTTCACTTTAGCTGATCCTGACCGTGTGGTAATCGATCTATTAGATACCAGTCTAGGAGGCAATTTAAAGCAAGGTGAACACAACCGGCCTCCCCTCAAGGGTATTCGTTATGCTATGCGTGATGATGGACTGAGAGTGGTATTGGATATGGTGCAAGCGGTGGATTTCCAAAACACCCTGACCCAATCCGGTAATGAGCATGTATTTGAGGTGTTATTAACGCCCAAAGGACGCCCTCTTGCAGCGGCTCCCGTAGTACCGCCTGCGAGTGCTTCTAAGCCGGTTGCCATAAACAAAGCACCTGCTCGTACTCCACGTCCTTTCACAGTGGTCATTGATGCGGGGCACGGTGGACGTGATCCGGGGGCTATTGGTCGTAATGGTACTAAGGAAAAAGACGTAGTATTAGCAGTAGCACGTAAACTCAAAGCGCAAATTGATCGTACTCCTAATATGCGTGCGGTGATGACGCGCGATAGTGATGAGTTAGTGCCTTTAAGACGACGTTTAGAAATTGCGCATGAAAAAAAGGGTGATATTTTCGTCTCTATTCACGCCGATGCCAGTAATAATTCACGCTTAGATGGTTCTTCGGTTTACATCCTCTCCAATGCAGGTGCATCGAGCGAGGCAGCCCGGATGCTAGCCGAGAGCGAAAACTCCTATGATATTAAATTTAGTGGTGTCAGTTTATCCGATACTAGCGAGCGTATTGCCTCGGTGTTACTGGATTTAAGTAAGAATCATATTATTGATCAAAGCTTGATTGTGGCTAAATCGGTATTGCGTGAACTGTCTCAAGTGAGTGCTCCCTTACGCTCTAAGGTAGAAAGTGCAGGCTTTATGGTGCTGAAATCACTTGATATTCCTTCACTATTGGTAGAAACGGCTTTTATTAGTAATCCCTACGAGGAGCGGCGTTTACGTACCCCGCAATACCAGCAACAATTAGCAGATGCTTTATTCCGTGGGGTTAAACGCTATCAAATGGTTCAGGCTAATGAGCTAGACGGCACGATGGAGGCTAGTGTCGAGACTGATCAAGTATTGGCTCAGCTTTAACCAGTCCTATTCAAGTACTCGATTTGTAGTAGAGTACTTTAGCTCCCTGATACTTCATGTTCTAATGACCTATCGACACTTAATCAGTGAGGTAGGTCATGCGTATTGCTTTAGCTCAGTGTTTGCCCCGCACAATCGACCTAGCTTTTTCTTCTTTAACCTCTCTCATTGCCCAAGCCAAAGCTCAACAAGTCAATTTGCTCATCGTGCCTGAGATGTTTCTAACAGGCTATAACATCGGTGTTGAGGCTTGCTCCGTTCAGGCTCTTAGCTTACAAGACCCACACTTTCAAGCCCTGCAATCATTAGCTCGTGAGCATCAGATTGCCCTAGTACTAGGTTTTCCCGAGCGAGATCAAGAGGCTATTTACAATAGTGCCGCCTTTATTGATGAGTGCGGAGAGGTATTGAGTGTTTATCGGAAAACTCATTTATACGGTGCGGTCGATCACGCTCAATTTAGTGCCGGGAATGCGTTATGTCAGCCTTTTAGTTGGCAAGGTTGGCGTTGTGCTTTAGCGATTTGCTATGACATGGAGTTTCCCGAAGTAGCGCGTTCTTATGCCCTGCAACACGTAGAGCTATTGCTAGTCCCTACCGCTAATATGCATCCCTTTGATCTAGTCTGCCGCCATACTATTCCCACCCGTGCGGCTGAAAATACCCTGTATATTGCCTATGCCAATTATATAGGGCATGAGGGCGAGTTTGAGTATTGTGGACAATCCTGTATTGCTGATCCCTATGGTCAGGTGTTAGCGCGAGCAGGTCATGATGCTGAGGAATTACTGATAGCCGAGCTAGACAAAACAACCTTACAAACCGCTCGACAAGCCTTAACTTATCTCACTGATCGTCGTCTAGAATTATATCGTTTCTAAACTTAACAATAATCACTGAATCTACCACGCTAGGAGTTTCATTATGTCAGCCACTCAACCCGTTACCTTATTTGGTCCTGATTTTCCTTTTGCCTATGATGATTGGCTTAAACATCCAGCGGGTTTAGGGGCTATTCCTGCTGAGCAGTACGGTAAAAAGGTAGCCATTATTGGCGCAGGCATTGCGGGATTAGTGGCTGGACTGGAGCTAATGAAAATGGGTTTACAACCGATTTTCTATGAGTCTGGGCAGTTAGGGGGGCGCTTACGCTCACAGCCTTTTGAAGGTGCTGAGGGCGTGATTGCCGAATTAGGCGGGATGCGTTTTCCTATTTCATCGCGTGCCTTTTATCATTATGCCGATTTAGTCGGTGCAGAAAGCCGCCCTTTCCCTAATCCTTTGACTGAAGCAGCGGGTTCTACCGTCATTGATTTGGAGGGTGAAACCTTTTATGCCCAAACGCTAGCTGATTTGCCTCCTATGTTCCAAGAGGTTGCCAAAGCCTATCAAGAGGCACTTGAAGAAGGAGCGCAATTTAGTGCTTTGCAACAAGCGATTCGAGAGCGTGACAAAGCTAAAATTAAAGAGCTATGGAATCCGATTGTACAGCGTTGGGATGAGGGAACCTTTTATGATTTTATTACCCAATCTAAAGCCTTTAGCCAATTAAGCTTTAGACACCGTGAGGTATTTGGGCAGGTGGGTTTTGGAACAGGCGGTTGGGATTCAGACTTTCCCAATAGTATGCTGGAAATTTTGCGTGTGAATGTGACCGAGTGTGATGATCACCAGCGTTATTTTGTAGGTGGTGTCGAGCAAATTCCACGTAAGCTTTGGCAATACGCCCCTGCTCAACTAGCTCATTGGCCTGAAGGTACTACGCTAGCTAAACTGAATCACGGAGCACCCCGCTCAGGCGCTACAGCGATTTTCCGTGATGAACAGGGCTTAATTAATGTGACTGATCAATGGGGAGCGACCGCCAGCTATGATGCTGTAGTAGTCACTTGCCAATCGTGGCTATTAAGTACCGCCATTCAAACCCAAGAAAGCCTATTCAGCCAAAAGCTATGGATGGCGCTAGATCGCACGCGCTATATGCAATCCTCCAAAACTTTTGTCATGGTAGATCGTCCGTTTTGGAAAGATAAAGACCCCGAAACAGGGCGCGATAGGATGTCTATGACGCTTACTGACCGTCTCACCCGTGGAACCTATTTATTTGATAATGGTCCTGATCAACCCGCCGTTATCTGTTTGACCTATTCATGGATGTCTGATGCCTTAAAAATGTTGCCCTTACCGATTGAGCAACGGGTGAAATTAGCGCTCGGAGCCTTAAAGAAAATTTACCCTAAGGTCGATATGACTCAGCATATTATCGGCAATCCGATTACGGTGAGTTGGGAAAGTGATCCGAATTTCTTGGGGGCATTTAAGGGGGCATTGCCCGGTCATTATCGCTATAACCATCGTATGTTTGGTCACTTTATGCAGGATACTTTACCGGAACAGGAAAAAGGTATTTTCTTAGCTGGCGATGATATTAGTTGGACGCCTGCATGGGTGGAGGGTGCGGTGCAAACTAGCCTAAATGCCGTATGGGGTGTGATGCGTCATTTTGGTGGGCAATGTGCCGCTACTAATCAAGGTCCGGGTGATGAGTATCCTCTATACGGGCCTATTGCCTTAGCTGATTGAGATAAAGCCCCTGAGAAATTTAATGCGTTTTTGCGCTAAGTCATTGCAAATTTCTGCTAGATAACGCATTTATAGTTTTTACTTGGGTTATGGGTCTTAAGAGGTTGGTATGAGTATTGTTGAGTTTGATGCTGCGTTGATTCGTCGTTATGACAAAGCAGGACCGCGCTATACCTCTTATCCTACAGCAGTAGCGTTTAAAGCTTTTACAGCGGCTGAGTATCAAGCACAAGCAACGAAAAGTAATCAAACCACTCCTCTATTGCCGCTCTCGCTTTATTTCCATATCCCGTTTTGCGATACGGTATGTTTTTATTGTGCCTGCAATAAGATCGCTACTAAAGACCGCTCCCTATCCGATAAATACCTCACTTACCTATTCCGCGAAATTGAAATGCAAGCCGCGTTATATGACCGCTCGCGCGTGGTTGAGCAACTGCATTGGGGTGGCGGTACACCGACCTTTTTAAACCATGATGAAATGCGCTCACTGATGGCTAAAACGCGTGAGCATTTTAATTTGTTAACGACGGAAGAGCGCGACTATTCCATCGAGATTGATCCACGCTCAGTCACGGTTGAAACCATTAATGTTTTACGTGAAACAGGCTTTAATCGTTTTAGCCTAGGTGTGCAGGATGTTGATGAAAAGGTCCAAGTAGCCGTCAATCGTATTCAACCGATTGAGCAAACCCGTGCTGTGATTGAAGCTTGCCGTGCGGTGGGGGCTAAATCGATTAGTGTGGATTTGATTTATGGCTTGCCCTTCCAAACCGTAGAAGGTTTTCAAACAACGCTAGACACGATTATTGGTTTAGCGCCGGATCGAATTTCGGTGTTTAACTATGCGCATATGCCCCATTTGTTTAAGCCACAACGTCGTATTAATGAGGCCGATTTGCCTTCTGCTGAGACTAAATTACAGATTATGAAATTGGCGGTCGAGCATTTGACGCAGGCAGGCTATGAATACATTGGGATGGATCACTTTGCTAAACCGAATGATGAATTAGCGCTAGCCCAAGCTAATGGTACGCTGCATCGTAACTTCCAAGGCTATACCACTCACGCGGATTGTGATTTGGTGGCAATGGGGGTAAGTTCGATTAGTAGTGTAGCGAATAGTTATAGCCAAAATGCTAAGACTTTAGATGAGTACTATGCTGCTATTGATGCGGGGCAATTTCCGGTGATTAAAGGCTTAGTCATGACGGAAGATGATGTGATTCGCCGCCATATTATCCAAGAATTGACTTGCCAATTTGCGCTCGATTTTGCAGAGGTGGAACGGTTATTTAATCTCCATTTTGCCGAATATTTTGCGCAAGAGTTAGCCGATTTACAGCCAATGGCTGAGGATGAGTTATTAGTATTAAGTACTTCAGGGATAACAGTCACACCACGCGGACGCTTTTTGATTCGTAATATTTGTATGGTGTTTGATAAGCACTTACGCGAACAAACCACCCAGCAGCGATTTTCTAGAGTGATTTAGTTGGCTTGCTGAACGGATTAGCTCATTGCGTTGCCCGTTCATGCCCTAACATCAATGCTTTCATGTCGCCCTGTACTCGAAAACTCTCGATAAATAAATAGGCACTTAAGAATAGTGCCCCACCAAAAACAGCTATTATTCCCAAAATGATACCTATAGCCGAAAACTGGTGACGCCATGCAACCCATAAACCTGAAAGGGATAACATAAACATAAAATCAAGGTTAAACTGACCGGGCCACTGCATCTTAGCCATATCACCAAAAAATATGGGTAATAGCCCCATGCCATAATTTGAAATAACTACACTGGTATAGCCAGCAAGGGTGATGAAAATCAGTACAAGAACTACTCTGAATAGGGTCATTTATACATGTCCTTAAATAAATTTTGCTGCTTACCTAAGTTTAGGCATGAATGATCAAACTATGTTGAGTCAATTCAATGAAGCGAGCATCAACAAAAGCAGCTTCAATCTTTTCAAGGTTATTCAGAAATAAAGCCTTTAACTCATCATTACGAATATTACCAGTCGAGGCTAGAAGTAGTTTCCAAGGTTGGTCTTGAAGCCAAAAGGAATTCACAAAATCAGCATCTTTAGTCACAACAATACGCTGTTCTTCAATAGAGAGATTATTAATAAACTGGTCTGTTGTTCGATTACCTTCGGGCAGGCCTAATGTATGTCGAGTATCGTAGCCTGCTTCCTTCAACTGAATCGCTAGTTTGCGTGGCAAGTGGGCATCAACCAAAAACTTCATGCTGCTAATGCCGTTTCTATTCTCTTCACTTGGGATAAACGCGTAGCATAGGATAAAACAGCCAGTAAGTCATCGCGTTCTAAATCTTCATAATCGTCTAATATCTCTTCAATACTCATCCCCGCACTGAAAAGTTCTAACATCGTTTCAACGGGATAGCGTAGACCGCGAATGGTAGGTTTACCGTGACATATATTAGGATCTAAGGTGATACGATTTAGTAAGTGCATAAAAATCTACCTTAAATGAGTTTAGAGCTTTCTTAATAAGAAATAATAATGATTGTTGGTGTTTTCTAGTTTTACCACACAAGTTTATGGCTTTGTGGAGAACACAGAATGCAATTTTGTGATGTCCAGTTTACACAGGTAAGAAGATAATAAAAAGGCGAGTTACCCCGCCTTTTCATTAGCTTATATAGCTGGATTTAATGCCGTTTCTTCGGCGCAATCAAATCAGTAATCGAGCCATCAAACATCTCTGCCGCCATTGCAACGGTTTCAGAGAGGGTTGGATGGGGGTGTACGGTTAAGCCAATATCATGAGCATTCGCGCCCATTTCAATTGCCAGTGCAACCTCGGCAATCAGATCACCTGCATTCGTGCCGACAATCCCCGCACCAATCACGCGCTCAGTTTCCTCGTCAAATATCAGCTTAGTCATACCTTCATCGCGACCGAGTGACAAGGCACGACCACTCGCTGCCCACGGGAATACGCCTTTACCGTATTTAATACCCTTAGCTTTGGCTTCGTCCTCAGTCACACCTACCCACGCAATTTCAGGGTCGGTATAAGCTACCGATGGAATCACCCGTGCATCAAAGTGGCTCGCCATACCAAACGCCGCCTCAGCCGCTGTCTTGCCTTCATGTACCGCTTTATGTGCCAGCATGGGTTGACCAATAATGTCACCAATCGCAAAAATATGCGGTTGCGTGGTACGCATCTGGGTATCAACCACTTTCACAAAACCACGCTCATCCACAGCTACACCCGCTTTCTCAGCACCAATGCGCTTACCATTGGGTGTACGACCGACCGCTACTAATACACGGTCATAAACTTGCGGTTCTGCGGGAGCATTTTTGCCTTCAAAGGTCACTTTCATACCCGCAGGTGTAGCTTCCACTTTAGTCACACGAGTTTCGAGCCAAATATGCTCATAGCGCTTATTAATGCGGTTGAAATAAGGTTTCACCACATCCTTATCAGCGCCAGCCACAATATTCGGTAGCATTTCGACTACCGTAATTTTCGAGCCTAAAGCGTGATAAACCGTTGCCATTTCCAGCCCGATAATACCACCACCAATCACTAGCATACGCTTAGGAATACCGTTTAATTCCAATGCACCTGTGGAGTCAATAACGCGGGGATCATCAGGAATGAAAGGTAATTTGACCGCTTCAGAGCCTGCTGCAATCACTGCTTTTTCAAAGCGCACAATAGTTTTCTTGCCGTCATTGCCGACGACTTCTACGTGATTAGGATCGAGGAAAGTGCCTACACCGCTCACTACTTGTACTTTACGTTGTTTAGCTAGACCTGATAGACCACCGGTTAAACGACCCACGACCTTTTCTTTCCAAGTGCGTAGTTTGTCGATGTCGATAGTCGGTTTGCCAAAGCTAATCCCGTAGTCTGCGACTTCATGGGCTTCATCTAAGACTTTAGCCGCATGGAGTAGTGCTTTAGAGGGGATACAACCCACATTCAAGCACACGCCCCCCAAAGTACTCCAACGCTCAACTAATACGGTTTGCATTCCTAAGTCAGCCGCACGAAACGCAGCGGTATAGCCTCCGGGACCAGCACCTAGTACGAGCATTTGACAGCTAATATCAGCAGTTTTACCCCCCATCCCCGACCCTTCCCCCACAGGTGGGGAAGGGAGAACAGAAGTAGTTGTCATTGGGGTATCTTGTCCCCTCACCCCTTGTGGGGGAGGGTTAGGGTGAGGGGAATTTGCACCTGCACCTGCCACTTCCATTTTACAAATTAAGGTTCCTTCGGATGCTTTATCACTGACCTTAATCAATACCTCTTTCACCACGCCATCGTGAGGTGAGGGCATATCCATCGAGGCTTTATCCGATTCGAGAGTGATCAGTGCATCTTCCTTCTTAACGCTATCACCCGCTTTGACTAATACCTCGATCACATCAACGCTTTTGAAATCCCCAATGTCGGGGACTTTAATATCAATCATTTGACTCATGCTTCGTTCCCTCGATTACAGGATTAAATTGCGTACATCAGACAGTACAAAGGCTAAATGTGCCGTAAAGCGAGCGGCATACGCGCCATCAATCACACGGTGATCATACGACACCGCTAAAGGCTGAATGAGGCGATCCACTATTTCACCGTTTTTACGCATTAGGCGTTCTTGGGCGCGAGTTAGACCTAAGATACCGACTTCAGGTGCATTGACTAATGGGGTGAAGTTAGTACCACCAATACCGCCAAGGCTAGAAATAGAGAAGCAACCGCCCTGTAAATCATTGGATTTGAGTTTACCTTCACGTGCCTTTTTGGAGATGTCACCGAGTTCACGCGCTAGCTCAAATAAGCCTTTGCGATCCACATCTTTAATCACCGGAACGACCAAACCATCAGGAGTATCAACCGCGATACCAATATTGTAGAACTTACGTTGAATCAGGTTTTCACCATCATCCGCGAGCGCTGAGTTGAATTTAGGAAACTCTTTTAAGCCTGCCACTACCGCCTTCATCATGAATACTAAAGGAGTGAGGTTAAAGCCCATCGCTTTGGCTTTGTCCTTAAGGCTAGAACGATAGGCCTCTAGCTCAGTAATATCAGCCTCATCAAAGTGAGTCACTTGTGGCACGGTGAGCCATGCACGATGTAGGTGTTTAGCTGAAAGCTTACCAATGCGTGACATAGGCACGGTTTCAACCGCACCGAATTTGCTCCAATCCGGTTGAGTAATGAACTGGATACCACCCATATTATTAGCAGCAGGAGCAGGAGCCGCTGGTGTACTAGCACTCGGTGTTGGAGCAGGGGCCGCGACCACAGGGGCTGGAGTGCTAACCACTACGCTACCACCTGCTTGGAAGCCACGCACATCTTGTTCGGTAATGCGCCCATTTAAGCCAGTTCCTTTAACCTTAGAGAGGTCAATCCCTAATTCACGCGCAATACGGCGCACGGAGGGGCTAGCATGAGCACGACGAAAATCATCATCATTAATCGTACTGGCAGTATTGGCTGCTACAGGTGCTGAGGTACTTACGGTTGAAGGACTCGGTGCAGTGCTAGGGGTATCACTCGCTGCACCCTCGACTTCCAAGAGTAGAATTAGGCTACCTTCTGAAACCTTATCGCCTACTGCAACCTTGATTTCTTTAACCTTACCTCCTTTGGGTGAAGGAATATCCATCGAGGCTTTATCAGATTCCAAAGTAATCAATGAGTCTTCAGGTTTAATCACATCGCCAACGTGTACCAAAACCTCGATGACACTTACCTCTTTAAAGTTACCAATGTCGGGTACTTTAATTTCTTTGATACCTGCTACGGGTTTAGTTGCCTCAGCGGGAGCATTGCCCACTTTGGGTTGTGCCTCTGCTGCGGCTACATTAAGGCTCGGCTCGCCCGCATCCTTCAATACTAGAATAAGGCTACCTTCAGAAACCTTATCGCCTACTTTAATTTTAATTGCCTCTACCACACCGCCTTGTGGAGCAGGAATATCCATTGACGCCTTATCCGACTCAAGGGTAATGAGAGGATCATCGATTTTAATGGTATCACCCACATTAACGAGCACTTCAATGACATTAACGTCGGAGAAATTACCAATATCGGGTACTTTAATTTCTTTCATGAACTCGCTCCTTAAGCGTACAGTGGGTTAGGCTTTTCAGGATCAATATTGTACTTAGCCATCGCTGCTAACACAGTACTCGCTGTGATTTTGTCGGTCGCGGTTGAAGACTTGTGCTGATCTGCCAAAGCTTTTAAAGCGGTGACAGCGACATAGTAGCGATCTACTTCAAAGTGATGGCGTAATGCTTGACGACTATCCGAGCGACCAAAACCATCCGTGCCTAAGGTGTAATACGGATTAGGTACAAAGGCACGCACTTGCTCAGTGAATTGACGGATATAGTCAGTCGAGGCAATCACTGGACCTTCAGCTCCTTGTAAGCATTGAGTAATCCAAGGTAAGCGTGGCTCTTGATCAGGATGTAATAAGTTCCAACGCTCACAAGCCATACCATCGCGTGCCACTTCATTGAGGCTAGGAGTGGCCCAAATATCAGCATCAATATTCCAATCGCTTTTGAGCAATTCAGCCGCTGCAATCACTTCGCGTAAAATAGAGCCGCAACCCATTAATTGAACGCGATGTTTACCTGTACCATCTGCCTTGTTGAAGGCATACATCCCTTTGATAATGCCTTCTTCTGCACCTTCTGGCATAGCGGGCATAGAGTAGTTTTCATTCAGGGTAGTGATGTAATAGAACACGTTTTGACCTTGTTCATACATGCGCTTCATACCGTCATGGAAAATTACCGCGACTTCATAGGCAAAGGTCGGATCATAAGACATACAGTTAGGGATAAAGCCTGCGAATAATTGGCTATGACCGTCCTGATGTTGTAACCCTTCACCATTCAGGGTAGTACGCCCCGAAGTACCTCCAATCAAGAAGCCGCGTGCTAGCATATCACCCGCCGCCCATGCCAGATCGCCAATACGTTGGAAACCAAACATAGAGTAGAAGATATACACCGGAATCATCATCACATGATTATTGGCATAAGAAGTGGAGGCCGCAACCCATGAAGACATAGCACCCGCTTCATTAATGCCTTCTTGGAGCAATTGCCCCTTAGAGGATTCACGATAGGGCATAATGTCGGTGGCATCCATGGGTTCATAAAGCTGACCATCGGGAGCATAGATACCGACTTGACGGAACATCCCTTCCATACCAAAAGTACGCGATTCATCCGGTACAATCGGAACAAGGCGTGGACCTAATTCTTTATGACGAGCAACAGATACCATCACCCGCACCATCGCCATCGTGGTCGACAAAGTACGTTCGCCCGTCTCTTTCAACAGCGCATCAAATAATTCAGTTAGGCTCGGAATCGCCAAGGTTTCAAAGTTTTGTGGACGATTGGGTAAGTAGCCACCTAACGCTTTACGACGCTCGTGCAGATACTTCATTTCTAACGATTCAGGTGCAGGCTTATAGAATGAAGCATTTTCTACTTGCTCTTCCGTCACCGGAATTCTAAAGCGATCACGTAATTTACGTAGTTGATCCGAGCTGAGTTTCTTTTGCTGGTGGCTGATATTCATCCCTTCACCCGCTTCACCCATACCGTAACCTTTAACGGTATGCATGAGGATCACAGTGGGGCGACCTACAGTATTGACCGCTTCAGTGTACGCAGCAAAAATCTTTTCTTGATCATGACCACCGCGTAATAAATCATAATAAATTTGGTCGTCGGTCATATCGGCGACCATTTCTTTTAATTCAGGATACTTACCAAAGAAATGTTCGCGAGTATAAGCGCCCCCTTTGTTTTTAAAGTTTTGGTATTCACCGTCCACGCACTCCATCATGCGCTTACGTAATAAACCTTTAGTATCTTTAGCAAGGAGACGATCCCAACCGGAACCCCATAGTACTTTAATGACATTCCAACCCGCGCCTCGGAAATTACCTTCTAGCTCTTGGACAATTTTGCCATTACCACGTACAGGGCCATCGAGACGTTGTAGGTTACAGTTGACCACAAAAATGAGGTTATCTAAGCACTCGCGTGAGCCTAATGAAATCGCACCTTGTGATTCTGGCTCATCCATTTCACCATCGCCCAAGAAGGCCCAGACTTTGCGTCCTTCGCTATGCTTATCAGCAATCTTGGCAAAACCACGATGCTCCAAATACTTTAGAAAACGCGCTTGGTAAATCGCCATAATCGGGCCTAAGCCCATCGATACGGTGGAGAATTGCCAAAAGTCCGGCATTAAGTAGGGGTGAGGATAAGACGATAAGCCTTTACCTTGTGATTCAATACGGAAATTTTCTAATTGATCGGCGCTAATACGATCCTCAAGAAAGGCGCGGGCATAAGTACCCGGTGCAGTATGTCCTTGAATAAACAGCATATCGCTGCCATTAGGGTGATTATGACCTTTCCAGAAGTGGTTATAGCCTACTTCGTAAAAAATGGCAGAAGATTGGAAGGAGGCAATATGACCACCGGGTTCGGCGGGTTTACGGTTGGCACGGACTACCATCGCGGTCGCATTCCAACGTAAAGCACGCAGGATATTACGTTCGATTTCTAAATCACCCGGATAGGTAGGCTGTTGATCGACGGGGATAGTATTGATATACGGTGTATGAGTATCGGGAGGTTCAACGCCTACTTCATAGGCAGCATGAGCCGTTTGTTCTAATAGGTATTTGGCTCGCTCTGCACCAGAGCGTTCAGCGACGACTTCGATGGCTTCTTGCCATTCATGAGTTTCTTGCGGGTCAATATCGTGTGGATGAGTGCTCATCTGGTATTGTCTCCTTGGCGGTTTAGAAAAGCTAACGGTGTTCTTCAGCAGAATAGCGTTAGTAAGATGCGCAAAAGATGCCAAGACTAGATGATTTTGACCGCGTGACAGTACGTTTGAATGTAAACCACCTAGCGTTATAGCGCCCAAGACTTTATTACATAAGCGTGAAGGAAGGAACAAAAACTCGCACGAACTTACCTGATATTTTCTGTACTATCATTAAGAAAAACTAAATCATTAAGTGTCAGATAGAGTTAGCAATTTCACTTCAAAAGGCAGCCAAAAATTAAATCTAAACATATTAAGGACACTGTTGGGTTTATAGCGCAGTGTCCGTAGTTAGCTAATTCAAACCAAAATGACTACCAGCTCCTTAGGTCCATGCACTCCGTAAGCTAAGACTTGAGCAATATCAGCCGACTTTGAAGGACCTGAAATCAGCAGTGCATTAGTCGGCATACCTTGTGCTAGCCAATCTTGCGCCTGTACTGCCTCGGCAAATGTAGTATAGAGCTGCTCCGTATCCAAAATAGCAAAATGCACGGGCGGCACGAGCGACATCATGCGTGGCTCGTCACTATTCGGCCAGAGTATCAAGGAACCTGTTTCTGCAATACCACCCAACGTACTCGTAAGGCTCGCATCAATGCCGTAAAACATTTCTTGCTTCCAAGCCTCAATCGGTTGGTCATAGCCTGTTAAACTAGGCAAGGATTCAGCTTGTTGATAAAGCGCTTGCCCCCATTCAGTCGTAGGGGAAACCAATAAATTAGTTAAGCCCTTAACCCTACACAGCTCAGCGACTTTGCTGAGCCACGAGCTTCGATCACAGTGATGGACTTCGGCTCTAACCGCTTGCATACGCTCAGTAAAGCGTTTAATGCGCTCTGCCTTATCCCATTGATAGATAGGAATGTAATCACGTCCAGTGGTATCGACTTCAGGGCGAGGCACAGCGCGTAAGCGTTGGAAAATGTGGCTACGAGCTTCACTCATGATCGACTCCTAAAGCTTTAAGCTGTTGATGCAAAGTTTTATCGGCAATAGCGGGAGCAGTGCGCACACTTGTCCATGCGCCCAAATGATTGGGCACTAACTTACGTACTTGAGTGGCTAGGTTACTGCCTAGGTTATACATACTCGGATGAGTTGCAGCCCACGACCACGCCTTCCAAGTAATCGCTTCCATTGGCTTACGCTTAGAGCCTGCATCTAACACACTGCTCTCCTCTTGATGTACTCCTTCGTAGCGCAAACGATTAATAATATTCGGAATCGGAATACGTACCGGACACACTTCACCACATGCACCACAGAGCGAGGAGGCTTGGACTAATTCGCCATGCACACTTAAACCGGATTTTTGCGGCTCTAAAATGGTGCCAATAGGTCCCGGATACACTGTGCCATAACTATGTCCCCCAATGCGCACATAGACCGGACAATGATTAATACACGCCCCACAGCGAATACAGCGCAAAGTGGCGAGTAACTCAGGGTCAGAATAAATACGTGAGCGCCCATTATCGAGCAGTACTAAATGCACCTCTTCGGGGCCGTCTTTCTCGCCTTGTTTGCGTGGGCTAGAGATCATATTGAAATAAGTAGTGATCGGCTGTCCCGTCGCAGAGCGCGGCAAAATGCTTAGAAGCGGTGGAATATCACTGAACTTTTCCACCACCTTCTCAATCCCCGTCACGGCAATATGCACGGGGGGAATGGTGGTTGACATACGCCCATTACCCTCGTTTTCCACGAGGCACAGAGTACCTGTTTCTGCGACCGCAAAATTCACCCCAGACAAGCCTACGGGCGCGTTATAAAACTTCTCGCGCAAAATATCGCGAGCCGTGCGGGTCAAAGTATCCACATCTTCGGTATAGGGAATATCGGGGAATTTCTCATTGAAAAGCTTAGCAATCTGCTCTTTGCTCTTATGAATCGCGGGCATAATAATGTGTGAAGGTGTTTCACCATCTAGTTGAATGATGAACTCGCCTAAATCCGACTCCAGTGCTTCAATGCCTTTAGATTCGAGAAAATGATTTAAGCCCATTTCCTCCGAAACCATCGACTTACCCTTAATCATCCAAGTCGCATTATGCTTTTGCATGATTTTAAGCACGATGTCATTAGCTTCATCTGTTGTCTCAGCCCAATGGACGTGAATACCATTTTGGGTCAGATTGGCTTCTAATTGTTCAAGTAATTCGGGTAGCTTGCTTAAGGCATTAGCACGAATCACTTGGGCTTGATCACGTAGGCGTTGCAACTCAGCATTATCGGGAAATTGATTACGCCGATTGGTCATTAAGGTGTCCATCGCCTTACGGAAATGGGCGCGAACGTCTTGTTTGCCGAGTGCTTGATCGACTTGGATACGAAATTCAGTTTTCATGATTTTACCTCCGCCACCCCCATCCTGTGTCCTTCCCCCGTCGAGGGGGAAGGAGAAGAGGTGCGTTGTAGTAGAAACTCTGCTATGTGTTGGGTACTGAGCGCCTTTTTATTTTGGTGTTTAGCTTGGTACTCGAATGCGCCGCCAATATTCATTAGGCAACCGCAATCTTGGCTCACCACTTGAGTCGCTCCAGTATTGCGTAGGTGCATGGTTTTATCAGCCACCATAGCGGCGGAGATTTCGGGTTGTTTAATAGCAAAAGTGCCACCAAAACCGCAGCATTCGGGTTTATAGGCTTGCTCTAGTACTTTGACGTTTTGCAGTTGTCCGAGTAGTTGTTCGATTTTATCGGCAACACCCATTTCACGCCGCGCTGAGCACGAGGTATGTACCGCAATCTCTACCGGTTCGCCTAAATCTTTGAGATTGACGTTTAGTACATCGACTAAAAACTCGGTTAATTCATACACGCGACCCGCTACATCTAATGCTTGCGCCTCGTCCGCTTCGCCTTTGAATAATTCGGGGTAGTGCGTTTTCATCATGCCTGCACACGAGCCGGAAGGAATGACAATGGGTAAAGGTTTGGGGAATAGGGCTATTTGGGCGCGGGCGACTTTGCGAGCTTCAGCACGGTAGCCTGAGTTCCACGCAGGCTGTCCGCAGCAGGTTTGGGCTTGGGGGTAAATCACTTTAATGCCCGCGCGTTGCAATAATTGTATTGCCGAAACTCCCGCTTTGGGGAACATTAAGTCAATCAGACACGTACCGAAAAAGTACACGGTGTCGGGTTTGGAGGGTGGCATTATTTAATAGACTCCTAGCATATTTTATTAAGCATATTGCATTGACTATTGAAGTACTGAGCAAATCGAAACTAATGAGTCAATTGTCTACTGAAGTATCGTATCAGTCATCTAGTACTTCGGGTTTTTTTAGAGCTTTCCGTTCTTCAGAGGCTAGACGGCGCTCTAGCTTTTTAACATCTTCTACAGATGATAGCGATTCAGGGCGAATGCCTCGCTCTAGTAGTGTATTCCGTACTGCTTTATTGTTAGTGATATGTTCATGGGAAATTTCCGATTCAGTGGTCATTCTATGTTCACGCGCATTAAAAATGGTAATTTCTGTAGCGAAGTCTTTTGCCTTCAAAATAATAGTAGGTGCAAAATCAGCTAGAGGACGGTTATCAGGTACATTCCACTGAGCTTTCATCGTTTGAGTGGGTCTACTGAATAAAGCAGTGTCACCTTTACTTCTAATTAAAGCAAAGTTTTTATTATCACCTGTTTGCTCATATATTATTTGTGATAGCTCTTTTTCGGTCTCAGCTAGTTTTTTACGAGCTGAAACTCGCTCAGCAGCTAATAGTCTTTGCTCAATTAACTCAGCTTTACGTGTTTGTATTGCAAAATAAGTTTGAGCGAATGAAATAGGTTGTTTCTTGGGATCACCATTTTGTGCTATTAGATAGCAAGCATAGCGAGTAAGCATTATGTCTTGAATTTCACGCTTACTACCAGAACCAAGCTCAACCATTTTGTTGATACCAACAAAATGGTCATCAATAGCATGCTCGGAAAGTTCGCAAGCTGTTTTTGCCTTGTTGATTACTAACAAAAAGTTGCGCCACTCTGCATACCCTAGTAGATGCTGGAGGTCGCGTGCCAACCAGAACTCTACGCCATTTTCAGTTTGTTGGGCATGTGCTTCAAAGTTTGAAGTTAGTGAGTATATTAATTCTTTTTTCATAGATTACTCTTAAAATTCATATTTATATTCTATCTTAGATCGATTATCTTTTGAGATTTAAAGTTAATTTAAAATTTAAATAGTATTTAAGAGTGAAATTATTATATAGAACCCTATATAATTCAAATTTTATAAAATTGGTCAGACCAGTTTATCATTCTATAATAATTGGTCTGACCAATTTAGAGTACTCGATTAGCAGTCTAGGAGAGCGGGTAATGTCCGAGATGTATCAAGCGTTTGGTAAAGCTTTAAAACAGGTATTGCCTCAAGAACAGATTTTCACCGATGAATTTACCCGTCTCACCTATGGTACAGATGCGAGCTTTTATCGTTTGATTCCCGAAGTCATAGTCAAAGTCAAAAATGAAGCTGAACTCATTGCAGTCATGCAATTAGCACGAAGTCAGCGTTTACCTGTCACCTTCCGTGCAGCAGGTACTAGCCTTTCGGGGCAAGCGGTGACGGATTCGATTCTGATTATGATGGAAGGCAATAGCTGGCGTGATTTTCAAGTATTGGATCAAGGCAATGCTATTAATCTCCAACCCAATATTATTGGTTCGCAAGCTAATCAATATCTAGCGCCCTTTGGACGTAAAATTGGTCCAGACCCCGCGTCGATCAATACTTGCAAAATTGGCGGTATTGCGGCAAATAATGCTTCAGGCATGTGTTGCGGTACGGCACAAAATAGCTATCACACTTTAAAGGGTATGCGCGTTATTTTGGCGGATGGTTCGGTGATAGATACCCGCACTGAGGCAGGACGCCAAACGGCTTTAAATACGCAGCGCCCGTTATTAGATCAAGTGTCTGACTTAGCTCAACAAGTCAAAAATAATCCCGAACTCAGCGCTCGCATTAAACACAAATTCCGCCTGAAAAATACTACGGGCTATAGCATTAATGCGTTGATTGATTACTCCGACCCTTTAGATATTCTGACGCATTTGATGATAGGTTCAGAAGGCACATTAGGGTTTATCGCTGCGATTCAATATCACACCGTACCAGATTACCCGAATAAGGCGACTAGCCTAGTGTTTTTTCCGCATATTGAAGCGGCGTGTTTAGCCGTCACTGCATTAAAAACGCAACCCGTAGATGCGGTGGAACTCATCGATGGTGCGGGCTTAAAGTCGGTGCAAAATAAAGCCGGAATGCCAAGTACTCTAAAAGATCTGAGTCTTGAAGTTGCCGCTTTACTGATTGATATACGTGCCCTGAATCAAGCTGAGTTGAACGACAAGATTCAAGCCGTACAAAACCTATTAGCTGAGCATCAGGTATTATTTCCGGTCGAGTTTACCCAAGATCCGATTCAATACGCACAATTGTGGAGTGTGCGTAAGGGCTTATTCCCCGCTGTGGGTGCAGTGCGTCCGGTCGGTACTACGGTGATTATTGAAGATGTCGCATTTCCGATTGAGCAATTGGCGGCGGGGGTACGTGACTTACAAGGTTTATTTGCCAAGTATGCTTATAGTGAAGCGCTGATTTTTGGTCATGCCTTAGAAGGTAATGTGCATTTTGTCTTCACTCAGGACTTTAGCACTGAGGCAGAAGTGAAACGCTATGAAGGTTTTATGCACGATGTGTCTGAACTCGTCGCGGTCAAATACGGCGGCTCGCTCAAAGCAGAACATGGTACGGGGCGCAATATGGCTCCCTTTGTGGAGTTAGAGTGGGGGCGGGATGCGTATGAGCTGATGTGGCAAATCAAAACCCTATTTGACCCCGAAAACCTGCTTAATCCGGGCGTGCTATTAAATACCGACAAAGATATTCACCTCAAAAATCTCAAACCCATGCCTGCCACGCATGAGCTGGTTGATCGTTGTATTGAATGCGGTTTTTGTGAGCCTGTGTGTCCGTCGCGTAATCTGACTTTGACTCCTCGCCAGCGCATTGTGGCGTGGCGCGAACATGCCCGTTTGAAACGGGCTAACCCTGATCAGGTGAGTATTTGGGATAAGCGTTTTGAGTATCAGGGCTTGGATACCTGTGCAGTAGATGGCTTGTGTTCTACGCGTTGTCCGGTGGGGATTAATACGGGTGAGTTGGTGCGGGCTTTGCGTACTGAGCAGCACGGTGCTATGGCGCACAAGATGGCGAGTTTTGCCGAGGGTCATATTGCACCGATTACTAATATGACACGCTTTGGACTGAGTGCTGGCTATGTGAAGTCTAAGGTTTTTGGGCTAAAGAACTTTACTGCCATGAGTAGGCAGTTGACTAGGTTCACTAAAATACCGTATTGGCATGAGGGGATGCCGCGAGGGGCGAGTAAACTGAGTGCTTTAACGCACAGTACGCGCTCTGGTGTGAATGGCAAAGTGGTGTATTTCCCTGCCTGTGTGACTAGGGCGATGGGGACGGGCATCGGTGACTCTGAAACCCGCGATTTAAAACAAGTTCTCGATAGTCTATTAGCCAAAGCCGGATTTGAAGCGATTATTCCGCCTAGGGTGGAGGGTTTATGTTGTGGTTTGCCGTTTGCGAGTAAGGGTTTTCCTGAGCAGGCTAAAAGTGCAGTGTTGGCATTAGAGCAAGTGTTGTGGGAGGCGAGTGAGCAGGGTAAGTACCCCATTTTATGTGATACCAGCCCGTGTACGTTGCGCTTTATTGAGAATTTTACTAAGCCTATGAAGGTTTATGAAACGGCTGGTTTCATTTCTGAGTATTTATTGCCACATTTGAAAATTGTACCGCAATCGGAGCCTGTGGCTTTGCATATTACTTGTAGTGCTAGAAAAATGGGGTTGGATAAAGTATTACGTGATTTGGTAAAACGCTGTGCGCCACAAGTGATTGAGCCAGAGGAAGAGGGTTGTTGTGGTTTTGCGGGGGATAAGGGTTTTATGACCCCTGAATTAAATGCTGCGGCTTTAAGTCGATTGAAACAGCAATTGCCAGAAACGTGTAAAGAAGGGGTGAGTAATAGTCGCACTTGTGAGATTGGTTTGACTTTGCATAGTGGGCGGCAATATCGGTCGGTGGCGTATTTGGTGGAGCGGTGTGTGGGGTAGTGTCCCACACACCAAGTTATTATTTAGTAGTTTTAGTGAAAGTTGGTGTCACTAAGTCACTACACGCGCCGTTTTTATCCAGCCCTTTCGGCGGCAATATTAAGTGCTAAGTATTTGATCATAATGATGTATGTCAAAATCAGAGAATGACCACGAATAATGCAGACGGGACGGATGTCGTGGGTGCCCTGAGTTTGTAAGTAGTCCAAAATGCCGCCAAGTAATGCCATATGTTTGCAACCGAGAGAAAAGTTCTCTTGCCGCATTAGCAAAATAAATTCTTGCGTGGATGTTCTCTCCCCACGCAGCCCAAACTACCGAATTTGGATTAGTATCAAAGAGTTCCTCAATACGGTTCAGGTTTTCTGAAAAAGCCTCATCATCTACATCATGTGGCAGTCTATTGAAATTAGTGGCGCGAACAGGATAAAGGTTAAGCATTACAAAACCGTCAAAATCATTTCGCATTGCAACACCCTCAACCTTTGCAACGGTTGTATCCGAACTTTCTTGTGTCGCTGTGCTGGGATTAAGACCAATGGTAATAAGTTTCCGTGAGCCATTTCTTCCAAGAGTAAAGCGCCACATATCGTTTCGAGCATTTGAGTATATATCGTACATAATAATCACCTAAAAGTTTTTTATACGTAAGCTATTTATAACAGATTGCTCAGAAAAAACTATAAAGATCGGAATAAGAAAAATTAGTATTTTAATACAAGGGGGGGCTATTAGGTATTTAGTTAGATGATTGATATTTAAAACCATAAAGAACATCAATGGTTATTTAAATTAATACTCAATCTCTGCTCAGTCCTTCTAATTCCCGCTCAATCTCCTCAATACTAGGCAATTGAGCTTGCAAGTTAGTAGGCAAGGATTCCATTAGCTTATACTCAGCAATACCCATCGGCTGACTCTTATCTCCTAAGGCATATTCAGCCACTACCTTATTCTTATTTTTGCACAACAATAAGCCAATAGTAGCCGTATCATGTTCAGTCTTAATCTGCCTATCCACCGCCGTCAAATAAAACCCTAGCTGACCTAAATGCTCCGGCTTAAAATCACCCGTTTTCAATTCAATCACAATATAACAACGCAATTTCAAATGATAAAACAACAGATCAATAAAGAAATCATCACCACCCACTTCAAGATGTACCTGTTGCCCCACAAAAGCAAACCCCGCCCCTAGCTCTAATAAAAACGCAGTTACATGTTTAACCAAGGCATTCTCTATTTCCCGTTCTTGGGCTTGATCGGTCAGCATTAAAAAATCAAAACGATAGGGATCTTTAAGACTTTCAATCGCTAAATCGGATTGAGGCTTGGGTAAACGCAACTCAAAATTAGTAATAGCTTTGCCTTGACGCTCGATTAAACGCGTTTCAATCTGCATTACCATAACATTGCGTGACCAATTATGCTCTATGGCTTTTTGAGCATAAAACAAGCGTTCTGTAGGCTCTTTGAGTTGGGTAAGTAAGACAACATTATGACCCCACGGCAATTGTCCAACAGCCTGTTGGACGATTGATTCATCCTGCCACGCTTGAGCAAAAGCACGCATATACATCAAATTGCTGCGCGAAAAACCTTCTCGCGCTCGGACATGAGCGTCTGGCAGCAGGAATCCCCGTCCTTTAGGGTGAGGAGGATGTCAAAGGTACAGATCAATTAATACCTGATAAAAATTATACTCGTCTCATTGCTACCTTATTAATTCTACCTAATCTTTACAGCTTGCAGGGGGCTAAAATAGGTAAAAATACTTTACCAGTAAAATTATTTGACTTATAATATATCTTAACTGATTTAGGCACGAAGTAACACCAGATCATAGTAGTAAAAGCATAAACATCAATAAGTTAAGTAGTACAGTACATAAGCAAAGTTGAGGATGTTATATGCCAGCCAGATCAACACCCTTTTGGGTAGGTAGATTTAACCTCTAGCTACCTTAGAAAGATTGCCCTTAGGCTTTCCTAATAGGCTTAAGTAGCAAATTACAACAATAAGTTAACCAACAAAACTCGCGGAACCCTAACTAAGGCGCACTTTGGTGCGCTTTTTCTTTTAAGCGCTACTCACTAGGTTAATTGGCAAGCGGTCTGGCATTTGTTTAAATGCTCTGACATAACATTCAAACTGGATTAGTTAGACCATGTACACCATCACCCTGCAACCGAGTGGGCTTCAGTTTAAAGTAGAAGAAAACGAAAATATCTTAAATGCTGGATTGCGCCAAGGCATACGTCTGCCCTATAGCTGCCAAGGGGGGACGTGTGGTTCCTGTGCTGCTACCATTATCGAAGGACAGGTTGAGTATCCGGTCGAACCCCTAGGTTTAGCGCCTTATGATCAAGAGCGTGGTGTCACCTTTCTATGTCAAGCCGTAGCTTTATCGGATCTAGTACTCAATAGCCCCTCGGTGGGAGCCGCTCAAGAAATTGAGGTAAAAACACTACCTGCCCGCGTCGAGAAAATGCGTAAGCTTTGTCATGATGTGATGGAACTAACTCTGAAACTGCCTGCCTCCGAACGTTTACGCTATCACGCAGGTCAATATATCGATATTTTATTATCTAATGGGCGGCGGCGTAGTTTCTCTATCGCTAATGCACCGCATGAAAGCCAGTATTTAGAATTGCATGTGCGTCATGTACCTAATGGCTATTTCACCACTCACGTATTTGAGCAAATGCAGGAAAAGGCATTGCTACGCATTGAAGGGCCATTAGGTCAATTTTATCTGCAAGAAGTCAGTCGCCCGCTACTCATGGTTGCAGGTGGGACAGGAATTGCACCGATTAAAGCGATGCTGGAAGACTTACGTAATCGCAGTCTAACGCCAAGAATCTTTTTATATTGGGGCGTGCGGGCTAAGGAAGATTTATATATTGAGGTATTGCTAAGAGATTGGGCGGCGCGTTTTCCGAATTTGATTTATACCCCCGTCTTATCAGCACCCCTTGACACTGATCAATGGGAGGGACGCACTGGGTGGGTGCATGATGCGGTGCTACAAGATTTTGCGGATTTGAGTATGTTTGATGTGTACTTAAGTGGACCACCACCGATGATTAATGCCGCAAAAACCAGCTTTGTGGCAAAAGGTGCAATCCCTGATCAAATGCACTCAGATTCCTTTGAGTATGGTGCGGATACTTTAAGAGCAATGGCAGATCCAGTATGAGTATGTTTACCCTGCACCCTCAATTAGCTAAGGATACCGTTTGGGTCACTGATCTCGCTTTATGTAAAGTCTTGTTGATGAATGATGCACAGTATCCGTGGTTGATTTTAGTGCCTCAACTAGCTGATTTGCGAGAGATTTATGAATTAAATTCAGAGCAGCGTCAAATGCTTTGGGAGGAATCGGATCAGGTAAGTCGAGTATTAGTGCAAGTATTTAATCCTATCAAACTGAATATTGCGGCCTTAGGAAATATGGTTCCACAACTGCATATTCATCATATTGCCCGATTCACTACTGACCCTGCTTGGCCTGCACCTGTGTGGGGTAAAGTACCTGCTCAATCCTATGAGGCTACTGTTTTAGAGTCACGTTTAAGCCAATTACGCGAGGCATTAGCATGAGTGCATGGTCAATCGAAGCCTATGAAAAAGCTTGGCAATTTGCAGCCCTAGCTCATAAAGGGCAAACCTATAAAGGGCGCACGCCAGATATTAATTACGACTATATCACTCATATCGGAATGGTAACTACGCGAGTACTGCAAGGGTTGAGAGCCACACCTGAGGCTAATGCGGATTTAGCGCTGCAATGTGCACTACTGCATGACACTCTGGAAGATACTCCAACCACATACGAGCAATTAGCCGCCGAGTTTGGGCGGGTAGTGGCGGATGGAGTTTTGGCATTAAGTAAAAATCCAGATTTGCCTCGACCCGAACAAATGAAAGACAGCCTCGCCCGCATTGTGCAACAGCCGAAAGAGGTGTGGATGGTCAAGCTCGCGGATCGAGCCGATAATTTACAGTATGTCCCTTGGAATTGGACGGCTGAGCGCATTGCTAATTATAAAATTGAAGGGCAATTGATTTTAGATACCTTAAAAGCAGCTAATGCATTACTAGCCCAACAATTAGCTGAGCGCATTAAGCAATACGGTCAATAGTGAATAAGTAGTCGTTCATGTTATCGAGCATTCCTTCCGCAGTCGCTGTGAATACATCCTTGTACGCTACAAGGCGGCATCCCTGCCGCCAAGACTGCTCCAGAAATACCCGATAACTTTCACTCAAGTACTTAATAAGCAAATAATTAAGCCCTAATAGCTCTTAACTATTAGGGCTTAATGGTTTTCAACGCTTGAGGAAAAGACTGGCTATTAACGGCGTTTTTTTGCGTCAATCATATCGTAAATAATCGGACCTAAAATTAATTCCATTGCTAGCATCATTTTACCCCCCGGAACTACAATACTATTGCGCCGAGACATAAATGAGCCTTGGATCATATTTAACAGTGTAGGGAAATCAATATTCCACTTTCTAGGTTGTGCAATACGAATCACTACAAAACTTTCATCCGCCGTGGGAATATCACGCGCAATAAAAGGATTTGAGGTATCAACGGTTGGTACACGTTGGAAGTTAATATGGGTGCGTGAGAATTGTGGCGTAATATGATTAATATAATCAGGTAAACGCCGCAAAATAGTGTCAACGACGACTTCTGGTGAGTAGCCACGTTCAGCACTATCACGATGAATTTTTTGAATCCACTCCAGATTAATACTAGGTACTACACCAACACCTAAATCAACGAATTTGGCCACATCATAGCCACCATAACGAGCATCTGAGGTGTCGTCTTTAATTAAACCGTGTAAACCTTCATAGAATAATATGTCGGTAGGGGTTGAGAGATCTTCCCAAGGAGTGAACTCTCCAGAACTGGCTGTGCAATCAACGCCTAGTCTAGCAAGGCGGTGATGATGAAACTCGGCTTCGTCATCATTATGTAGATAATAGCGGCGTTTACCCTTACCACTTTCACTATAAGAGCGGAATAGCTGCTCTAAAGAGTGAAAATCATTAGCTTCAGGACCAAAATGACTAAAATTAGGTTTTAATTTAGCTTGTTCTTTGAATTGCGTTCTAGTCACACTGTGAAAACTATCGCCTTCAATGATGGCGGCTTGGATGTTTTCTCTGCGAAAGATATTTTCAAAGGCGCGTTTAACAAACGTCGTTCCCGCCCCTGAAGAACCCGTCACAGCAATGATTGGATGTGGTATCGACATTGCTAAACTCCTCTCATAAGTTAAATAGATTTGTGTAAGAGATGATTTAGCAGCCAGCAGCGCTTACAAAAATCTACTTAAAACCTCAAATAGTTTTAGTGCTTATAGTGATGAACATTCTAAAGAGTTTAGAGGGTTAGGGGATTAAACCCTATATTGCTGTAGATAGGTTTGGCAGCAGACAGTATTAGCCCTCTAGGATGGGGCTAGCTATCCAGTTGAGAGGGATAATCTATCTCTGACTAGCAATAGTAAATTGCGTGAGGTAGAGCACTAGATTTTGTGCTCTAGAAGAGCAGCTAATTGAGAACTATGTTAGGTCGCATATTATGGCACTGCTGCCAGAGTTAGGTTGATTAGTATAAGTATTAAATATTTTTATACTTGTTCAGTTTTTGCTCAGTTTAAGAAGAATCAAGCAGTTAGGCGCTGTCAAGTCTAGCCTGTGGATAACTCTGTGGATAAGTCAGTAAAAATAGCCCTCTAAGGCTGCCAGAATCAGGTTTGTGACAATTTTATTAAAAAATTGCACTACATTAATTATGATAAAAATCATATAGTTATATGATTAATTAAAACTTAAAACGCCAGTTAGCAGTGTTATAGTAGAAATAGCAAGTTATACACACCCTGTGTATAACTTAGTAGAAAATCAGTGGATAACTTGACACAAGATCTTGTGGTTCATGGTTTTAAGATAAAACAAGACTAATGAATTTGAATCCGTTATGATGCAGCGTTTGTTGATTTAGCCGCTATTTAGTCCATGAAAACGTCCGTTCCGCGCATTGGTTTTGTTAGTTTGGGTTGCCCTAAAGCCTTAGTTGATTCAGAGCGTATTTTGACCCAGATGCGGGCTGAAGGGTATGAAATTACGGGGACCTATGACCAAGCTGACTTAGTGGTAGTCAATACCTGTGGTTTTATCGATGCAGCCGTTGAAGAGTCCTTAGATGCTATTGGTGAGGCCCTAGCTGAGAATGGGCGCGTGATTGTGACAGGCTGTTTAGGGGCAGATTCTAATAAAATCTTAAATGAATACCCTAATGTGCTCGCAGTAACGGGACCCCACGCCTATAACGAGGTGATGAGTGCGGTGCATGAGCATTTACCTCCGGCGCACGATCCTTATCTAGATCTGATTCCACCGCAAGGGATTCGGTTAACGCCCCGTCACTATGCCTACTTAAAGATTTCAGAAGGGTGCAATCATCGCTGCTCATTTTGCATTATTCCCTCGTTGCGTGGTGATTTAGTGTCGCGCCCGATTGGGGATGTATTGCAGGAAGCGGAAAATCTGGTCAATGCGGGAGTAAAAGAATTATTAGTCGTATCACAAGATACCAGTGCCTATGGCATTGATACGAAGTACCGTACTGGATTCTGGAAAGGGCGTCCGGTTAAAACTCATATTCAGCAATTAGCTGAGGCTTTAGGTGAAATGGATGTATGGACACGTTTGCATTATGTCTATCCCTATCCTCATGTGGATCATTTATTACCTTTAATGGCTGAGAATAAAATTCTGCCGTATTTAGATATTCCCTTTCAACATGCTTCCCCCAGCGTACTAAAAAACATGCGCCGTCCTGCACATGCTGAAAAAGTACTAGAACGCGTGCATAAATGGCGTGAATTATGCCCTGATATGACGGTGCGTAGTACCTTCATTGTGGGTTTTCCGGGGGAAACCGAGGATGATTTTGAGCAGCTATTGGATTTTCTAGAAGAAGCCCAATTAGATCGAGTAGGTGCTTTTGCTTATTCTCCAGTCGAGGGTGCAACCGCTAATGACTTGCCTAATGCTGTATCTGAAGAGGTGAAGCAAGAACGTTTAGAACGTTTTATGGAACTACAGGCTGAGATTAGCGCAGATAAGTTGGGTAGTTTAATCGGTCAAACCATGACGGTATTGATTGATGATGTAGGTGAGGGACAAAGTATTGGACGTACTTATCGTGATGCACCTGAAATTGATGGACAAGTGGTCATAGAAGGTTGTGAACTGCCTGTCGGTGAGTTTGTCGAAGTACTTATCACCCACGCTGATGAACATGATTTATGGGCTGAGGTGATGCCATCATAGCGTCAGTGAGTGAGTAGAGTGAGCTTATCCGTTGGTTAATCACTTTAGTCGGGGTAGGTCTGCTCAGACTTAATACACTCTGGCACTATGACT
Source organism: Thiofilum sp. (assembly GCF_016711335.1). Lineage (NCBI taxonomy): Bacteria > Pseudomonadati > Pseudomonadota > Gammaproteobacteria > Thiotrichales > Thiofilaceae > Thiofilum > Thiofilum sp. Next base: position 992,546 of record NZ_JADJTF010000001.1, on the reverse strand, counting down.
CTCAGATGACTTGCGCCGTACTCGTTTGGTTCAGTGCAAGACATCTCCCAGCATGGCTTACTCAAGGATTGAGTTTACTAATTAGGACAATTAGCGCTATGTACCAGTCTTCGACTGGTGGGGGTATCGGAATCAGGAATTGCATGTTGTTACTTCTTTATGAAGTTTTAGTAAGCCGCCTCGTTTGTTTGAGGCGGCTTAGTTTTACTGCTGAGTTGCCTGAATGGGTTTAACGTCGAGCAGCGAAGATCCATTCTACTAATTTATCATGAGCCTTTTTGGTTTTGGCTCCCATAGAGGAGTCATTATGCAAAATAGAAACCGCATAAATTTCTCCATCTAAAGATTGTAGATACCCAGCTAGGGCACGTACATTACGTAACGTTCCGGTTTTAAAACGTCCATAGCCACGAGCAGCGCTGCCTTTTAGCCGATTACGTACAGTGCCTTCCATACCTAAAGCAGGCATAGACTCCATTAAAGCATCCCGCACAGGGCTGTTAAACGCATCAACTAGCATCTCACCTAAATGACGAGCACTAATGCGTTCAATGCGGCTTAAGCCTGCACCATTTTCGATACGTAATTCTGGGAAATACAAGCCACGACTTTCCAAATAGCGCCCAGTGGCTTCAGCCCCTTTGCGTGGTGTCCCTGGCGCTCCTAGTTGTTGTGCACCGACGGAAAGCATGATTTGGCGTGCCATGACATTATTGCTGTCCTTGTTCACCGTTTTTAGGATTTCAGACAGGGGTTGTGAATAATGGCGATGGATGAGTTGGGCATTAGGCGGTACACGGTTTTCATGGAAGCTGCCTTGTAAATTGCCTCCTAATATCCCTACCCATACCTTCCAAAAGCCACCAAATAGATTGGTATTTAAATCTGCGACCGCTTTAGCATTACGTGGTAGTGGGCAAATCCGTTGAATTTGTCCTTTTAAATTACGGAACTCATAACAACTACCGCGCTCATTATAAAGTAGCGCATCGGGTTGAGCGTTATAGGCAGCACCTGCTTTACCATCGAAAGCTCCGGGCGGCTCATAAGGGAGTTGGAAGTAACTACGATCTACTAGAACATTACCTGCAATATGCTGCACACCACGCGCACGTAATACTTGCAGCATACCGACTAAATCGTTTTCTCTGAAATCGGGATCACCATAGCCTTTCAGAATCACATCACCGCGTAGTACTCCTCCTGCAATATTACCCGTAATATAAAGCTCAGTCGGCCAACGATAATTAGCACCTAGCGTACCTAGAGCCACATAACTCGTGACCAGTTTCATAGTAGAGGCTGGATTACTAGGGCGATCAGCATTCGCTGCAATGAGGGCTGGACCACCGCGCACACTACGCACATAGGTGCTCATATTGGCTTCGCTGGTACGAGCGCTGCGCAACAGTGCCGCTATAGTATCAGGTAAGCGATTATAATAAGCTCCACCGTTATAGACTTTAGAATTAGGTTGTGCATAGAGAGCGGGTGGCTGATAGGATTGCCCTTGTTGTTGCGCTAAGCGCTGCTGCTGGGCTAATTGCTGTTGTTGTAATGCTCGTTGCCGTGCTTGTTGCTGTTGCGCTCTTTGCTGAACTAACTGCTGTTGGTTTAAGGCGCGGCGGCGTGCTAGCTCTTGTTGCTGGCGCACCTCGTTCATATACGCTTGTTCTTGACGACGTAGCGCTGCTTCACGTTGCTGCTGTGTCGTTTGTTGCTGTTGTGCAAGACGCTGGCGTAACTGGTTTTGCTGCCATTCTTGGTTATATTGCTCGCGGGTTTTTTGCGCGACCTGTAAAGGTTCTGGAGGTAGATAAGCCTGTGCTGGATAGTTTTCAGCATATACGAGTTCAGGCTCAGAATAACTAACCGGAACCGTCTGCGGGTCATAATATTCCTCGCCCTGATAGGCTAGGTTTTGTTGATATTGATCGTAGTCTTCAGCATAAACTACCCCCATAGTGCTTGTTAAGACTAATGGAATAACAAGCCTCCTTGCCCAATGCCCTGTCAACATAGTGTGCCCACCGCTGTGCGTAATCGATCAAAAAATTATTTAAGATAGAAGTTAGTGTATTTAAAAACAAGCGCCCATTAGCTCGTTTTGGTAGTTAAAAATGTGCCATAACGCGATAAATGCTAGATTAATACCAAGCTAAGAATAAACAGATTCAGGGCTATTCTGCCTATGATTTTAATTAAGAGCGAGAATTATGCAGCGAGCTTATGAAATATTAGAACAAGTATATGGGTATTCAGCCTTTAGACCTCCGCAAGCAGAGATTATTAATACCCTGTTACAAGGTAAAGACGCACTCGCCTTAATGCCGACAGGCGGTGGTAAATCACTCTGTTATCAAATACCTGCTCTCATTCGGGCAGGAGTGGGGGTTATTGTTTCTCCCTTAATTGCTCTGATGCAGGATCAAGTAAGTGCTTTAAAACAGTTGGGAGTACGAGCCGCTTTTTTAAATTCTACTTTAAACTTGCAACAAGTTATTGATATAGAAAGGTCTTTAAAAGCACAGCAGTTAGATTTGCTCTATGTTGCGCCTGAACGCCTATTGATGGAGCGCACGCTTACTCTCTTAGATCAGCTCAATATTGCTCTATTTGCCATTGATGAGGCACATTGCGTGTCGCAATGGGGACATGATTTTCGCCCTGAATATCAAAAGTTATCGCAATTGGTCGAGCGCTACCCGCAGGTTCCGCGTATTGCTTTAACGGCTACGGCTGATCCGCGTACCCGTCAGGAAATTATTACTCAGCTCTCATTAGAGCAGGCTAAGATTTTTGCCCCTAGCTTTGATCGTCCTAATATTCAGTATGCGATTCATGATTTGCCTAATGCTAAGCAAGCCCTATGGGATTTTATTCGTACTGAGCACCGTAATGATGCAGGGATTGTGTATTGCTTGTCGCGTAAGCGAGTGGAGGAAGTGGCGGCATGGTTGAGTGCTCAAGGGCGCACCGCACTGCCCTATCATGCGGGACTAGAGGCTGAAGTGCGCCAGCGTAATCAAGAACGTTTTTTGCGTGAAGACGGGATTATTATGGTGGCCACCATAGCCTTTGGCATGGGGATAGATAAGCCCGATGTACGCTTTGTAGCGCATTTAAATTTACCCAAAAGTATTGAGGCCTATTATCAAGAAACGGGGCGGGCGGGACGCGATGGTGAGCCTGCTCATTCGTGGATGAGTTATGGACTAGGTGATGTGATTACCTTGCGCCAGATGTTGGCTGAGTCTACAGCGTCCGAGCAGCACAAGCGCGTGGAGCATTATCGCCTAGATGCGATGTTGGCTTTATGTGAGATGAGTACCTGTCGACGCCAAGCCTTATTGAGTTATTTAGGGGAGACGGGTTCTCCCCCTTGCGGTAATTGTGATAATTGCTTAAATCCACCTAAAACATGGGATGCCACCGTTGCCGCACAAAAAGCCTTATCTTGTGTGTATCGCACGGGACAGCGTTTTGGGGTGAATTATTTAATTGAGGTGCTATTGGGCAAACGCACCGAGCGTATAGTGCAATTTAACCATCATCAGGTGAGTACCTTTGGCATTGGCACGGATCAAACAGAGGCTCAGTGGCGCAGTATTTATCGGCAGCTTTTGGCTTTAGGCTATTTAAGTGTAGATTTGGAAGGGCATGGCGGTTTGCAACTCACTGAGTTGGCACGTCCTTTATTAAAAGGGCAGAGTACTTTGCATCTTAAATTGAGTGTTAAACCAGACAAGAAGGCGGCTAAAGCCGAACGCGAACGCTTAACTAAGCAAGCGCTAACGGAGGCTGAACAGCCTTTATGGGAAGGCTTACGCAATCTTAGAATGCGTTTGGCACAGGCTCAAAATGTGCCACCCTTTGCTATTTTCCACGACTCCACCTTGCTGGAAATGGTGAAACGCCATCCTCATACCTTGGCAGAATTACGTCGTATTCATGGGGTCGGAGAGTATAAATTTGAGCATTATGGTGGTTTGTTTTTAGAAGTGCTACAAGCCTATCCGCGCCTAAATGCAGTTAATGGTCTGAGTGAAACCATCAATACTACGCTAAGTCTGCATCATAAAGGTCATAGTCCAGAGCGCATTGCTCAGTTAAGGGAGTTAAAGCTTAGTACTATTTATAGCCATTTAGCCGAGGCGATTGAGGTAGGAGCGCTTGCTTTAGAGTCTGTAGTGCAATTAGATGGGGCTGAATTACAGCGCATTATTAGTGCATTTGATTTACTGGATGAAAATACCAAAGCATTAAGTCCTATTTATGAGGCTTTAGAGCAGCAATATAGTTATGAGATTTTAAAATGTGTACGAGCGAGTTTAGGACGTTAGAATACTATTTTTACTAAAGCACCTGCCACACTAAACGCTCAAAGCCTAAAGCAATAATCGCAATACAATACAGGCGTTCAGGTTGCTGATAACGATTATTTAAGGTGGTACGATAAGCACCTAATTGATCTAAAGCATGCTTAAGGTGTTCTTGTACCAAAGGCAATTGCAATAACTCCTCTCGACTTTGCGCTCGTACTGCTTCAGCATTTAAACCTAAATCGCCTAGTTTTAAATACTTAAACTCTAAGACAAAATCTTTGAGGGTTTGATGCTTACGCATACTAGGGCGAATAATCATGACTAAATCAGTATAGCGGCGCTGTACACTTGCCTCGGAGTCCATAATATAGTACGCATCATTAAATAAGAGTGTCATAAAAGCCGTTTTAATGGTCAGCTCATTACTCCAGCGATAGTCCCGATTATCGAATACCGCAAAGTATTTTGCTTCTAGCGCATCAGCTAATGGACTCAAGTGGGCAGTTTGATAAAATTGCCGTGCTAATTGAGTGATATGGGGTTGATCACCGAGGGGGAGCAATTGTTCTTTTAATTCTTCCACATATAAACGATAAATAACGCGATTAGGGACACCTAACACAATATCCTCTAGCTCACCCTGCCCAACAATAGTGAGCACTCCAAAATAATACATTAAAGACAACATATAACTGGGTAATTGTTGCAGTTTATGTAAGTGCTCAACCCCGAATTGATTCTCTAAAAAGGTTAAAGTAGGTGGGTTTTGCTCATCGAGGATTTGGCTAATCACTTGATGACCTAAAGGTAAATTAGCAATATAGCGAATACGACTGGCGTCCATAGCTAAATTGCCATCGAGTAGTTGTAGAGGTGTTTCACAACGACGCTGATAATAATTTAGAAAATAAAAGCATAAAGTAGGATTGTAAACTGTAGGCTCTTTTAAATCGTGGCAAAAACGGTAGCCATTATAAAATTGCCGCATAGTATCTAATAGGTAAGATACTGAACCATTTGACTGACAACCATCTACCACCTCTGTCAATAGTTCTATTAACTCTACTTCTGTAATACCACAAAGACTATTTAATTCCTCATGTAGAGCAATATTAACTGCCACATTATAACCACTGGTCATATCAGCTAGCACAATAGGTGACACTCCCGTAATAAAAACTCGTGCTATTTTTCCTTCAGAGGCTGATCCTTTAATGATTTTAAATAACGTTTTGACAATCCCCTCGCCGCTTAATAAATCACGGTAACGTTGCTCCCCTTGCACAGCACTAATCAATACCTCATTAGCAAAATTATCGTATTCATCAATCAATAGATAGAGTTGTTGGTGACTAGCAGACACTATATCCACCAAGGATTGAAAAGAGCCTAAGGCATCAGGAATAATGTCAATCTGTCCTTGTAACAAGTTTTGATATTGACGTGCAAAATCTTTAATAGCGAGATTGATATGGGTAAATAAACTGTGTTTGATGTGCTCAATATCACCAATGGCAGATACCATAGAAAAATCCCAACGCAGAATTAAATACTGATTATGCTCGGTGGTAGGGTGTTGACCTATATTAAGATCCCCAAAGAGTAACGCAAATTGCTCTGCCTTATTCAGATCATAATAGTGCTCCAGCATAGAAATCAGTAATGACTTACCAAAGCGACGCGGACGTAAGAACACTAATTGTTTACCCGCTTGCTCAAGGATTGGTAAATAGTGGGTGCGATCTAGATAGCGATAGTGTTGGGTACGGATTTGGTAAAAATCACTGATTCCATAAGGCAGTACTAACATGGCTTAGTCCAAAGTAGTGCTTGATAGAGAGAGTATAACAGGGTGCTAGATCAATCGCGGGGAATGGCTAATAATTAGGGACAATTTCGCTAAGCAAAATCATTAAAGTGCGCTCATTAATCGGGGATGCTCTAAAGCCAAAATGCTCATAAAACTGTTTAGCGCTCTCAGAGAGTGCATGCACTAATAAAGCTCTAGCGCCAATATGTTGGGCAGCAGCATGGCAACGTAATAAAACATCTTGTAATAGAGAATAGCCTAAGCCTTGTCTTTTATAGTGCTGATCGATAGCTAAGCGTCCCAATATAATAACCGGAATGGGATCAGGCATATTGCGTTTAATTTTGCTAACGGCTAAGTCATGGGTTACTGAACCCGCTGCTAGGGCATAATAACCCACCACTGACATAACATTACATACTACAAAAGTACGCGAAGCTCCCAATACTTCATTTTTGCGTGCGCGTTGTTTGAGCCACTCATTTAAAATAGGCTCACCACAGTCAAAGGCACTGAGATCATGGTGATCCTGTAAGGGTTTAGGAGCATTCAGCATTATTGCCCCCAAACTGGTTTACGAGTCAGCAAGTCATGTAGGCCAGGGTTCGTAGTGGGTGGATGGTTTAAAGCGTCATTAAATTTATCCCAATCCGCTTGGTTCAATTGAAATAAGGCTTGATCTAGCAAAGTATGCGTCGCCTCGCGTAAGGCTGCTTCACGCACAAAATCTGACACAGTTTTGTCCATTGCTTCAGCCGCTTGCTCAATTAAGCGGCGTTGATCAGCGCGAATACGGATATTGAGTGGAGGTATTTTAGTCTCTACTAAAGTCGGTACAGTGTTCATAGTTATTCTCCTGAGATTAAGAGAAAGTTTAGTACTTTGTCCGCACAACGTAAAGACAAAAAGTGTTAAGCAGACAGTCCGATCTGATTCTTCAAGACCCCTATCCCCCCAATCTCACACTCCACCACATCATTTGGTTTTAAAAATTCCGGTGGATTACGCGCAAAACCTACTCCACTGGGTGTGCCTGTAGCAATTATATCTCCGGGGTATAAAGTTTGACTACGCGAAATCGTTTCTATAATCGCGGGAATATCAAAAATCATTAGCCCAGTATTCGCCTCTTGTTTAATAATACCATTCACTCGACAGCTAATAGTTAAATCATGTGGATTAGGGATTTCATCTTTAGTGACTATATAAGGTCCCATAGGACAAGCACCATCAAAGCTTTTACCGAGAAAGAATTGTTTATGATTACGCTGAATATCACGCGCACTCAAATCATTTAATACCGTATAGCCAAATACATAATCATAGGCTTGTTCACGAGTAATTTTACGTCCTTGTTTACCTATAATAACCGCTAATTCGACCTCCCAATCCAGCTCAGAACAAGTATCAGGATCAAAAGGAATAGTGGCATTATGCCCGGTGATACTGCTTACTGCTTTAGTAAAAATAATCGGGTATTGAGGGGCTTTTCCGGTTTTATTAAATGCTTGAGCGCTTTCTTGAGCATGTTCTAAATAATTTAATCCTAGGCACATAACATTTTGATTAGGGTGGGGGTGAGGTGCTTGATAGGTCACGTCGGCATAATCAATTTCTAAAGCAGGATTATCGAGGTCAATAATACGCTCTAGTTTGGGTTTTAATTCTTCATAATCGGCTATGAGAATACCCATATCAAACCAAGCCATTTCTTGATCATTTTCATCTAAACCCGGTAGCAATAAATGGGTTCCGACATCAATAAACACATAGCTTTCACCTTCATAGAGGCACGTACCTAGTTTCATTGCTAGCACTCCTTAAGCAGCTTTTTTAGCGAGACGTTGTAGCCATACTTCTAGCCCTTGAGCATTTAAATCAAGATCAACCGCCAATAGTTCTAAACAGGTTTCAGTACTTAAGGTGCAACCGTGCTCACGTAATTGTTGCAGCCATAAGGTGCGAATCTGATCTTGAATCAAGGCTTTACGTTTAACGCTATCCGATTCGGTTTCATAGGCTTTTAAGGCTAGTTGGCTCAGATCAGTCACGCTTTGGCGTAGCATGTGAGATAAGCGCTCCATCTCCGTCACGCGCCCATAGTGAGTGAGGTGCATAGCTTGAGGGTTTAGTGCCATGAGCTTATCAATGCTAGCCTGCCAATGGCCTGGATCAAAAGCTACGGGGGTAGTAGGAGCAAAGAGCCATGCTCCTTGAGGTGTATCAAATTCGCGGTAAGAAATCCCAAAGGTATCACCTGTAAAGCCCATTTGGGTTTGAGTATCGAAAATACAAATATGATGGTTCGCATGCCCTGCGGTTTCAAGCAACAATAACTGCCGCCCATTAAGGCTGATTTTTTCACCCTCTAGCGCAGCCCGCGCACGTTCTGCGGGGATAGGAACCAGTTTGCCATAATCTTTAGCAAAAGCCTCCGCACCATAGACCACTGTTGAACCCGCTTGCAGTTTTGACGGGTCCACCATATGAGGAATGCCTTTGCTATGGGTAATCAGGGTGGCATTAGGGCAATGTGCCATCAGCTCACCTGCGCCCCCACCATGATCAAGATGGACGTGCGTAGGAATGACATAGTGCACATGAGCCGGTGAGAGTCCGATGGCGTCCAATACTTCGAGGAGGTGAGGGATAGTGAAGTAAGTACCTGTATCGATAAAGGCTGCTGCATCACCTTCCGTGATCAAATAACAGGCTGCCATGCCCGTGCGATACAATGCCGTATCAATGCAATAAATGCCGTCACCTAATGCTTGGTAATTTGCCACAATAACGTTCCTCTACGATTGATTAAGAACGTTATAACAAGACTAAGCCAGAATTGCCAATAGCGCCTAAGCCCTTGCGGTCAGCTCATCATCCAGTTCATGCAAGCGCTCCGGCGTACCAATATCACGCCAATCGCCAGTATAAAGCTGCCCTCCAATACGTCTTTGAATCATAGAACTACGTAAAAGTGGAGCGAGGGGACGTTTACCTTGAGGTAGATTAGCAAAGAGCATGGGGCTATATAAACCAATGCCACTAAAGGTGTATAGGGGGGGCGTGCCTTGATTACAAACCCGATCATCAAGCAGGGCAAAATCACCTTCAGGATGATGGGGAGGATTAGGGACTAATACTAATTGAGCTAAGTCATTAGGTTTTAGGGTGAGATTATTAAAATCAAAATCGCACCAAATATCACCATTCACCACTAAAAACGGTTGCTTACCCAATAAGGGTAAAGCCTTGATAATGCCGCCAGCGGTTTCTAAAGCGCCTTCACGTTGCTCATCGGAATAGCGAATCTGAATATTCCAGCGTTCACCATTGCCCAAAGTTTCGGGTATTTGCCAGCCTAAATGGGCAATATTAATCACAATTTCACGAATACCCGCTGCTACTAGCTTTTCAATATGCCACTCAATCAGAGGCTTACGACCCACTAGCAGTAAAGGTTTAGGGGTATAGTTAGTGAGCGGACGCATACGAGTACCGAGTCCGGCAGCAAGGATCATGGCTTTCATGCTAATTTTTATAATCTCTTACGCAGCTAATTCAATCACGCCAATACGTTCAGGTATATCCATCTTTTCTAACCATGCGACTAAGGCACGCGTTTCGGGATGACGTTCACCCACTTCCATGACATAAAGCAATACCCTAGCTAAATCATTGAGATATTGCGGCTTACCATCACGATAATAAAGACGACAGAAAATACCTAAGACTTTAATATGGCGCTGTAGACCCATAAGATCAAACCAACGCATAAAGGTAATTTCATCCACCGGTGGAATATTACCTCTAGCAATCGCTTGTTTATGGAAAGCGAGCGCCCAACGCTGCACCCGATGCTCAGGCCAACTAATATAACAATCCCTGAGGAGTGACACTAAATCATAAGTAATAGGGCCTAGAAACGCATCTTGATAATCAATCACCCCCATCTCATCATTAGGCAACAGCATCAGATTGCGTGAGTGGTAGTCTCGATGGATAAAGCAAGAGGGTTGCTCTTGGGCTGCTTCCACTAAGGCTGCAAAGGTGTTTTGTAACAGAGACTGAGGAATTTCATAATCCATTAGACCTAAATGGCGCTTGAGGAACCATTCTGGCATTAAATTCATTTCCATCAACAGAAATTCAGGTGTGTATTCCGCGATATGATCACAATCAGCGACTTGTAGACGCAGTAGGCTGTCCATCGCGCTGTAATATAAATGATCAGCCGTAGCAGGCGTTAACTGTTGAAAATACAGCGTATTTCCGAAATCCTCTAACAGTAGAAAGCCATCTAAGCTATTTTGTGCGTAGATTTGCGGTACTCTAACGTTCGCTTCATGTAGGCGTATCGTCATATCCAAAAACGGGTTAATGCTTAGCTTATCGGGCGGGGCATCCATAATGATTGCACTGCGTTGTGCCGTCGTCGCGCGGAAGTAACGTCTAAAGCTGGCATCTGTTGAGGCGGGAGAGATCAACGCTGTTTCCCAACCGGAGAGAGAATGAACCCACATGGTTAATTGTGTAAACCGTGCATCCTGTGTCATAAACATCACCTGAAAAAAGGGTACGCCAAGCGAGCTAGGTAAGCTATTGGGTATTAATACGCTGTGCTCTACTGTTATAGCTGGCTCGCAAGATCAAGAGCGCTAATGTTTTATCATAAACATTTCAGGCTTGCTGCGAATTGAATAATAATTGATCTGAAATAAAGTCAAAGAGCTTAATTTATGAATCCTGAGCCTGAAAAAGATGGTCTATGGCCACCGCGTGATTATTTTGTAGCAGTACAGCGCTTAAGAGCTGTTATTGGGCAAGTTATTTATTTGGTTGAAATTAATGCAGGTGAAATCAATGCAGGTGTAAAGTTTTCAGCTCAACCGTTAGTGCTTTTAGGCGTGATTGATTACCCAGAACCCGACCCTTACCGTCAGTTGTGTCCGCATATGTTGATTTTAAATGATGGGCGTGGGGTGAATTTAGGGCGTATTGCACGGGTTAGTATTAACACTCCCTTTCAGCCCCAAGGTGAGGATCTGCTTTTTACTCAGCAGGATTTTGTGCAGCAATTTTTATTTGCACCGCGTAGCTTGAGCCGTGAGTCTATTCAGCAAACCTCAACGATGCTATTGCAGCAAATGTTTGGCGATACCCCCGGACGCTTATTAGCCCAAAGCACTCAAGCAGATGAGGAGCAGGCTAATAGCTATCACCCACCCTTATTAACCCAACCCACTAAGTCCTAATAGGCTCATCAGAGACTCATCTGATTTTTGCGTTATAGCAGGCGTTTAATTCTGCTTCACGCGCGTTTTGTTCAGCCGCTAAAGGTTCAGGTTTTGCGTGTTGGGTGTGATAACACCAGCCATAATGATTGTGGTAATTAGCTTGCCAACGGGGGCTAGGAGGAAAACGGCAATCGGCTTGCAGGCTACGCTGGTATTGCAACATGGCATTACTGGCATAGTTAGAGCAAGTCTGCTCAGCTTGTCTCACCATAGCGGCAATTAAATCATCGATACCATCGGCATAAAGTGTGTTACTGACTCCCACTATACTGATAGTTAAGGAGAGTAATAAGGGCTTGATCTTATTCATAGTGACCTCTGCTAAAAGTACGCAATCTATTAGTGACTGAGTTGCGTGATCTGATCTTTAGTGATGGTTATATCCTTGACTATTGCACCATTGGCATAACGAATCGTATAAGTCCCTGTCGGTAAAGAAATTTTATCACCCCCTACCGTTCCACTCGCTACTACCTTATCAGCTTGTAACACTTCAAATTTTAAACTCACCACTTCAGTAATGACTGCTTTTAATTCCTTAGCATCTTTAGCCTCTAAAAACATGCCACCGCCTAGTTTTGCCCAAGCACGAAACTCTTGCTTCACTTTATCCTCATCAATGCCCAAGCCAATAATGGATAGTTTTACTTCAATATCATGGGCACGTAATTGTTGAATCGCTTGTTCCACATTGCCACCACACGACTCTTTGCCATCGGTGAGTAGTATCAGGGTGGCTTTTTCACTGCCTTGTAAATCCTTAGCCGCTTGTAAAATCGAATCCGCGAGCGGGGTTTTGCCCTTGAGTTGTGGTTTAATCGCTTTGATCACAGCTTGGGTTTTAGCGCGATCTAAAGGTTTCAGTGCAATATCTAAATCAGTACGACATCCCGCTTCCTTATGCCCATACACCCGTAAAGCAAAAGGGACTTGATGCGGTAAGGTGTTCTGTACCAAATCGCTTAAGACATTTTTGGCAATAGTCATTTTGGTTTTATTGCCCACTTTTTCCAACATGCTACCTGATGCATCTAAGATGATTTCAATGGCTTGAGTCGGTTTGGTGGAGGGGTTTGTAGTCTCAGCAGTGGTGTCTGAAACAGGAGCACTTTTAATCCATAAAGAACCTAATTCCGGCGCTTTAGGTTTCGGCGCTTCCATTTTTAAGGTGAGTGTATAAGGTGCAGCACGGCGCAATTGACAGCTAGCGCGACTAAAGCCTAGGGCTAAATCGGCTTGACTGCGCGTGAGGCTATAATACCCGCCATTCACATCCGCCCAGCTTTGCATCAAATCCTGTGGAGCAGATTGATCAGATAAATCGACTTGCAGGCTATAAATACTTGGTTTCACCTGATTGAAGCTTTGCCATAACTTGGGCGTGAGAGGGTAGCCATTGCTCTCAGCATCCGTGAGCAGCAGAATCACTCGCCCCCCTTGACGAGTGGCTAATAATTCATTTGCACTTAATAATGCGCCCTCGCTATCGCTGGAGCTGTCTTTGCGGGTGTAATTATTTAAAGCACTCAATAAAGTACTTGGCTCGCCCGACCAGTCTTTAAGCAGAGGCTTACCGCCGCCCTCACTGGCAAAAGGTAGTAATTGCGCTACTTCCACATCGGGATTCACGGCTTGAGCAAAGCGAGTAATGGAGCGATACAATACATCAGTATACGTTGCCATACTGCCGCTATTATCCCACGCAAAGACTACCGCACGCGGTGGCTCACTGACTTTTAAAAAGTACTCGCCTGCTTCTAACGTCGCGGATAGTTTGAGCGTCTGAGCATCATTTTCACGATTCACTAGAATCGGCTCTTGTTGGGTTGAATAAAGTTCGGCATTAGCCCGCAGAGTAGGTTGATTAGCCAGTTCCAGAGTCACTTGGCGTGGTTCCTCCCGTTTAAAACGATACCAATCCACGTCTTTTTGCACGGTGACTTGATTGCTAATAGCCTGATCTGGATTTAGTAAAGTAGCTTCGTTAGCTTGCTCATTGTTATCTTGTGCATTACCCACTGAAGTAGTCGTAGGAGCGGAAAAGTATTCAAAACTAGCTTGCCGTTCATTCTCACCCCATTCACCTAAAATCGAGTAGTAATCCTGATCGACAGGGCGTTCAATAATGCTCAAACTATCGGCTAGTTCATAGGTGCTATTAGGTTTTAAATCATTAGCCGTAAAGCGTACAAACCTTGCCTGAGTCGGCTTAGGCAGTATTAGATCTTGCTCTAGTGACCATTCGCCCAAGGTTTGCCAACCCCCTACTGGACTCTCGGTGCTCACCTCAACCATCAACTTAGTCAGTTTAGGGATGGAGCTGGGGGCATTGGGTTTAATCCACTGTATACGCTCAATTTGTGCAGCGCGATTATGTTGAAAACCGACTATCCATGAGGCACTACTGTGCTCTTTATCGACCTTAATGCTTGGTGCACGTTGATCGTCTTTAAGCAATTGGTAAGCATCGACTTGTAAAGGATCAGACATCACCAAATAGCCACCCAAGGCAGGAGCAGCAATATTTAAACGGGACTGTGGTGCTGTGGTCGGTGGACTAATCACTTTAAACTCACCTAGGTGAATATCATCGGTTTGACCGTGATTAGTCAAAACGGTCAATTGCACAAAACGCGCTTGAATAGGCTGAGGCAAAACAAAGGGTTGTTCTTGAGCTACAGTGCTTAATGCGCCTTCTAGTACTGTGTTAAAGGTATTGCCGTCTTCAGAAGTACTGATTTTAAAGTTTTTCAGGCGTTGCTCGGTGCTGCTATTGCTAATCGGATTGAGAATAAAGCCATTAATACTAGCGCTTTGTGGTAATTCGAGGGTAATGCTGTCTTTGGGTTTGGCTCGCCAAGTACTGAGTAAGGAACTTGTACCGTCGATGAGTTTTTCACTGTAATTACCGCTCGTTTGTACAAGCTTAGTCCCCCAAACACTCGCGGCTAGATTAAAACCACCTAATAACGCTTGTGGCAAGGGGGCGATATAGCGTGGATTAGAGGGCGGTGCATCACAGTCTACTGCAAGGTCTAAGTGGGTTTCGGTAAGTATTTGCTGGTTTGAGTCTTGCGCTTGTACGGTTAGGCGTATAGGTTCATCCGCACTTAAATCAGGCAAAGCGTTCAAAGTAATGGGTATAGTTTTGGTGCTATTAGGTGCTAGCTCCACTTGAGTTTTGTCAAGTTCTGCCCTGACTTTGGCATGACTGGTCTTAGTGCTAAGTTGCACGGTTTGTGATTGATTCGATGTATTGGTGAGCATGAGCTCTGCTTTAGTACTTTGCCCTTGTGTCCAAAAAGCGGCTAATTGAGCAATCGGAGCACTAAGTTTTAGACTTAAATCCGTATGAGTTTTAGCTTCAGGGCGAGTAAGTGTGAGTTGGTAGTAAGCATCACTCACTGGATCTGCTTTTAAATACACATAATGTACCCCTGCGCTTAATACCTGAGTCCAGATTAAAGGCTGGTCTAATTCGCCAGAAGCTTCGGGTAAGTTATCAACCTTTAGACGGCTAATACGTCCCTTTGCTCCTGCTTTAGCGGTAAGAGTAATCGTTTCCTCATTGTGCAAAGTAAAATAGTAAGCATCCCAATCATCGCTTTCGGCTAATAGCCCAATGCGCGTTTCATTGAAATGTAGGGCTTCAGCTTGGGTATCAGTATCATTCGGTTCTTGTTCAATGACACCCGCAGGGCGGCTAGGATCATTTTGATTCGGTGGTCCTAGTGGTGTGGCTTTGAGGGTGTAATCGCTATCTTTGCCTTTGACTGCAATGATATTGCGTCCGGGTAACAGCAAGAGATTATTGGCACGAATTGCTTCACCCGTAGTACGGCTACGATTAAAGACTTCCTGTCCGGCATTATCGTATTGGCGTAATTGTTGCGCCCCTTGACCCACCACCTCAATGCGCCAAAGTTGCATAGCGCCTGTTACATCAAAGTGATAGGTATCTTGTTCATCGCCCTGCCAATGCCCTTGAGTCGAGTAATCATCTGCTAAAGGAACCGCGCTATCAGCCGTGTCATTCGGCTCAACTTCAAAGCCTGTCTTAGGTTGGGGTGCTAGCTCTAGTTTGATTTCATAGTTAGTGTCATAGCCAAGGCTTTGTAGGCTCAAACTATAGTCGCCCACGCTTAATACTAAGGGGCTAAGTATGGCGGTTCCCTCGCCCGAAATGCTACGGATTTGTAAGGTCTGATCTTGAGCATTTTTGAGGCTCAAAGTGGTGAATTGCCCTTTAGTGATTTGCGTATGGATAGTAATACTTTGATTAGCCTGATCTGCGGTGATCTTAAAAGCATAGTGGTCTTGGGTATTGTCTTTGTTAAGTGTGCCTTGTAAGCAGCTAGGTAAGGCTAGCAAGGGGGGCGTAGTCGATTTTTCAGGTTCGCTATTACAGTTAGGTGCTGGGTTGGTGTTGGTGTCAGGAGTTGTATTAGATGGATTGTCATAGGGTGTACCCAGTGGGACAGTACCTAATTCAATCACTTTCAGGATATAGGAACCTCCGCCTTTGAGTTCGAGGTAATGTTTGCCAGCAGGTAGTGCTAAGCGCTCTAAACGTAGGGGGGCTTGAGTACTTTGTTTGCCAGCTTGACCTTGATCATTGTAATAGGTGAGCGAGGTGAGGTCTGAACCAATGGCTTGTACGCGGACATATTGCGGCTCTCGGAGTTCAAAAGAGTGGGTGATCGAGCCAGTTGTAGGTAGAGTGCTCTTAGCTGCGAGTTGGCTGTTGAGGGGATGAGCTGCGTTTATAACAGCTAAATTTGCCCATACGGAATTACTAAATAGAGTCAGGCAAACTATTATTACAAGATGGTGCACCATAGTTTGCATGTTACTTATGGTTTTGAGAGTAGTACGCATAGCCACCCACTGTTAAAGTAGCGCCTAAACCCATTAAAGAGCCCGCTACGGCCTGTCCTGCGAATCCTAAGTAAACACCTCCTGCACCTAAGCCAAGAGCAATAGTGCAAGCGGCAAGTTCTTTAGTTGTGTGTGACACTGCGTTACAAAAGGAAGCACCCACGGCTACATTGAGTAAACTGATATATTCAGCCATAGCATTCCCCCAGCCCAGTTCCCCCACTCCTAGTGTTTGACCTGTTTGTGGGTTAATAGTCCACCAATTAGTGACCGCCACATCCCCCACTAACACGGGTTTTATGGGAGCAACAACAATGTAGCCTTGCTTAAGTGCAGTAGTGATCTGTTGGGCAACGTTATTAGAGGTACTGAGTTGCTGGAGTTCGTTGGGGGTACGGATCACTTGCCATGTGATATTTTGGACTTTGGCTAACTCCCATAGCTCAGCCGTATTGACTACTGCACTACAAGTTTCTGACCGGTTTGTAGGGCAATTCTGGCTTAATAGTGCTTCTGCATTGGTGTCAATCACTCCCTGTGTTACTTGATCATTCAATTTTTGGCTGCTACTAAGTCCAGCATTGTTTGTAATATCGAAAGCTTCTAATAACTTTAAATTAGTCTGTCCTGATTTTAATTGGCGATGTAGATTAATAATATTGATTTGGTCTAGCAATGTGGCTTGGTGAGCATAACTGCGTAAATGAGCGAGGGCATAGAGTCGAAGAGGTAAGTATTTGAATTGTTGAGCTGCTTGTTTTACTTGGCTAAGCTCATTAATCTTTTCTAAGATTTGTAAAATAGGTGTGCGGTTTTTTAATAGTTGGTGACTAGATAGTGATAGCAAATAGTCATCAGAAATTCCATGACCAAATGCCAGAATATCTGTACTACCCAATAACGCTAAACGCCACTCTAATTGCGGCACTTCATCCAGTGCTGTTACTGCCTTACCTGTCGCCCTTTGTGCCGCTCCAATCAAATCAAATAACTGACGGCGGATAGTTTGCTTGGGTTGGTTTGGGGTATGAATCTCATATTCCAACCACATAGACGTAATAAAAGCATTATTAGCAGGAGGATTAGAGGAATTACTTGCAGAGGTATCAAAAGCCCCTAATACATCTCCCAGCGTATTATCAATAGTAGTTCCTGTTTGCGGTGGTTTTGCCTTATTTAAAATACAATTAGCCGTATACTCCTGATCAAAATATTGCTGATCAGCAACTGTAATCACTGGAAACCAGTTTTCTTGTTTTAAAAGGGTTTTTTTGAAAGCCTCTAAATCACCAGCATTAAAGTCATTAGGTAAATTCACTGCAATATGATTCACACTAAAAGGCTTACCTAATACCTCGCTAGGTAAAATAGCAGGGGTTTGAGCTAATATAGTTTCAGTGAGTTTTTCTTCTTTGGCACATTCTAAAATCACTTTTACTTTTACGCTGTGAAGTAATTCAGAGGGTAAACTACTTAGCTTATTTAGATCATGAGTTTTTACAGGTTTAGCATGGATTTGTTTAGCCAATTCCGTTGATAAAGTAGGATCTAAATCAAACCATTGATCTTTTTCTTGATATTGCACCCACCAATGATCTTGTAGGGCTTTATAGCTTTCATCGGGTTTAGGTGCAGGCAATGTACCGAGTAATTTTAATAGCTCGGCTGTTTGTCTTTCTACCCGTTCTTGTAAAGTGGTTTTTAATTGTGCTTGGTTTTTTTCAGCTTCCGCTTTGACTTTAGCTAATTGGGCTGCATCGAGATTAAAGTCTTTAATCAGCTTTTCGAGCTGCTCAGGTGATTCGGTGCTAGTGGGTAAAGTACTCGCAGGTAGAGGGCGACGTTCAGCCAATACTTGTTTAGCTTGTGCTTCAGTCAAAGTACCTTGGGCTAAGCGCGTGTCATAGCCTAGTTCCCGTAGCATGGCCTGTAGTAATAGCGCACGGTCTAGGCTATTACCGACGCGATCCATTAATACCCCTTGTGCATCACGGAGTGCGCCGTTATAGGGAATCAACCACGTATTATCACGTACCCAATTATTTAAAGATTCGGGGGTTAATTCGGTATGCGGCAGAACCGCACTGGTCTCAAAACTATCACGCGGAATAGTTTTTTCCGCAGCTTGTAGAGCATCGAGTAATTGAGTGAGCTGAGCAATAGCTGCGTCATTAGCAGGTACAGTTTCTTCGGCTTGAGTGACAGGAGCGTAAATACTCCATACGATGAGCAAAAAAATCAGCCTATGAAAAAATTTAGGTAAGTGAGCGTAAAACCATTGATTCAACATAGGCTGCTCCTAAACAACGAAAAGGATTAATGGGTAAAATTATTCATTCAGATTATTAAAGTGTGGGGGCGCTGATATTAGTATAACGATATGTCGATTTAGTCTTATCAAAGGTGGAGAGATAGGGCAGACCATCCTCTTTACCTAAATAAATTTTAACTCGACCTTTGCCTAAATCAGTACCTACTACTTCTGAGTCATAACCTAAAATGGTAGTTTCAACCCCCTCAATCGTTTCAGTACCTTCTTCCTTGCAATTGGTCACTTTCAGGCTGCCGTTCAAAATAGAGTCAATAGCAATTTGCTCGGCTTTATCTAAATCTACAGGGGATTTTTGCCATTTATTATCTTCGCTCATATAAAACTGACCATCGACTTTGATCGCTTCTAGTTTGATGCCATCGCCTTCGACAATCGAGTGCCAAGCGGGTTGAGCCATTCGTGCTTTACTGGCATTTACCAAAGGCTCACACGCAGCATCAAGCGCAAAGGTAGTAGGAGCCAATAGCATAAGGGTGGTGGCTAAGGTGATACGTTTCATTAGTATTCCTCCGATGAATAGTTGTGAGTTAGTTAGCAGGCGCTGGCGTCCATTTCCAGCGTACATTACCTTGATCGACACATTCCCAACCCGTAATCCGATCTCCATCGCCAAAGGTTGCACCATGTTGATGGAGGCACAGTCCAGTAGAGGATTGAATCTTCACATAAGCGCCTTGTCCGGGGAGTTGTTTCCACGTTTGTCCAATCGGCCCTTCGTAGTTACAGGTCTGCTGCACAATCGGAGTCCCATTGCTGCGCCCCTCGTTTAGCACGGTCAGGCATTTGCCGCTATGGCGAAAGCGCAGCATAAAATAGCCACTACCCACTTGAAGTTTTTCAACTTGTACATTGCGCTGATTAATGCACTTCCATTGAGTGACAGCACCGCCTTCGTTTTGATTACCCCCATGTTGATGCAGGCATTTACCGCTATGTTGAGCTTGGAGATAGTACAAACCGGATGAGGGCAGATCAGCAGAGACAGGAGAAACGCACAGGAAACTAGCCGTAGTTAACCCTGCTAAAACAGATAGATAGTATTTCATGGAATCACCTCGCTGTTGTCCATTGAAGTACCAATATAGTACCATATTATAGACTAAGCAAGGCTTAGTCAGGGGTGAGTATTAAACACCAGTTCGCTCATAGGCCGTCAAAATAGCTTGAGCTTGTTCTGGATCACAAGGACTATGTGCGGCTGCATAAGCGAGAAAAGTTTTAATCGCCGTTAATTGCTCTGGAGTGAATAGTTGGTCAAAAGTCATGTTGTGCACATAAGCATTGGATAAGCGCCATAAAAGGGTACCGGTAATATTGCTCTCATGCGTTTTGCCCTTACGCATATACCAATCCATATAAGCAGGTAGGTAGTAGCGCAAGCCAATAGGGTCAAAAAAACATAAGCCCCCTGAGCGGCTGAAAGCTTCTATCCAACTATCCTGAACCTCAGTCCAATGGTGATCAGTATCTAATAAGGCGGCGGCTTGGAGTTCCTCATCAGAGCCACGATAATCTCTGACCTCCGTTTGATGCAGCGACACCCCACCGACTCGATTGACCTGTTGAAAAGCTTTACCTAGGAGCTGTTGTACTAAAGCGGCGGCTTCAGATTCGCTTAAATGGGCTAGTGAAAGAGGCATATTAGACTCCACTGCTTGCTTATTAAGAGTATAGCCATAAACATACCAAAAGTGTCACCCATTTAAGTACTTCATTGATACCTATCATAAAAACCTCATACTGGGAGTATTGGTTTTGCTACACAATTATCTACACTAATCCCTAGTGGTAATTAGCGAGGTGGAGTCGATGCAGGTATTAGTATTGGGTAGTTATGTTCAGGCGCATAGTGTGGGGGTGAAGCAGTTACCACAAGCGGGTGAATCAGTAGCCGCCGAACAGCTTTGGATTGAGCATGGGGGTAAGGGTTTAAATCTAGCTTTAGGTATGCAGCGTTTGGGGTTAGCCGTGAATTTAGTGGTGGCGGTGGGTAGAGATGCAGCGGGACAAGCCTTAATCACTTATTTGCAACAAGCAGGTTTAACCACCGAACATGTATTAGTGATGGAGGGAGCTTCTGGTTTTGGAGTGGGTTTAGTAGCGGAAGAGGGGCAAAATATGATTGCTATCTATGCCGGAGCCAATGCCAAATTAAACGCTGATCATATTGAGCAAGTACGCCCTAGCTTGGTCGATAGTCAATTAGTCTGCGCCCAATTTGAAATACCTGAAGCGCCTATTATTCGAGCCTTTCAATTAGCACGCGAAGCGGGAATACCAACCCTGTTAAATCCTTCTCCTTGGCGACAACCTTCTGCACTCTTGACGGCATTAACGGATATTTGGGTCTTAAATGAAACGGAGGCTGCACAGTTTTTTCAATTAGGTGAGGTGTCGAATTGGTCTAGCACTCAATGGCTCACTACTTTGGAGCAACTTAGCTGGCAGGGTAAATTATTGATCGTGACTTTAGCGGAGCAGGGTTGTGTAGCGGTTGAGCAGGAGGGGCGCATGAATTACGTGCCCGCTCAGTCGATTGAGTTACAAGATCCTACCGGAGCAGGCGATGCGTTTACAGCGGGTTTGGTATATGCCTTATTGTCTCGGCAACCTTTATCCCAAGCATTAACAACCGCCAATACTTGCGGGGCTTATGTGGCAGCACGTCAAGGTGTATTGCAAGTATTGCCTACTGTAGAGCAACTTAACACTTTCACGGCTTAAGTTTTAAATTAATGCGATAGGTATAAGCATCCCCTCGGAAAGTACCCTCAACATACTCAATCATCTGTGCGGTGGTGGTATAAGTTTTGCGTTTGAGTAATAAACAGGGGTTAGGTACTTCAAAGCCAAAAGCGAGCATTTCATGTGTATTACTCATAGTCGCTTCAATAGTTTGCTCGGCATGATCGAGTATTAGACCGCAGTGCTGCTGCAAGTATTCATAAGCCGAACCGACTACATCCCATTGTTCTAATGCGGGAGCAAGGGTTAGGTCATACCACGCCACTTCACGGGTCATAGGTACATCATCGGCAAGGCGTAAGCGTATTAATTGCAAAAAGGTAGCGGTAGAAGGGCGATTGAAAATGGAGGCAATGGTACGGTCTTGCACGATTTCACGGGCTAGTAGCTTAGTAGAGGGTTGCATACCCAATTCGCGCATTTCCTCGGTAAACCCTTTTAATTTACCAATTTCAGGGGCAATACGGGTGGGGCTTTTAACCATAACCCCCGCGCGACCGTGCGTGCTAATGTAATTGAGTTCACGTAACTCATCATAACATTTGCGGATAGTAGTACGGCTTAGATTCAGCGCCTCTGCCAAGGTGCGCTCTGAGGGTAGGCTCGCTCCTTCGGTGAGTACGCCAGTATTAATCATTTGAATAATGTGACGTAATAATTGGCGATAAATCGGCTCGGATAGTGCCGTATCGGTTTGGTTTTGAAGTTGTTTAATAAACCAAGTGCTGTCATTAGCCGCTAATGGACTGGCAACTACCTTAGCCGACATGGTTGAGTTTTGCATGGTTATAGATCGTTATTGAAGTAATAAATGAGCCTTGATACTGCTTCTAGAGCAGTCTCTAACCGAGCATTGTAGCGAGTCTTATACGGTGCGGATACTTAGAATTGTTAGTTTGGGATTAATGTGAACGATTCACCGCTAACCAACTGAGACTCTCTAAAGCGGTTTTGTAATCAGAGTCGGGCAGGACTTGTAAAGCATTAACGGCTAATTGTGCTTCGGTACGTGCTTTATCCATAGTGTATTCGAGCGCTTGGGTATCTTTGATAGCTTGTTGAATCGCATCAATGCGTTCTAGCCCACCCTGTTCAATAGCCTGACGAATCAGTTGAGCTTGTTCACCTTGACTACGCTGCAAAGCGATAATTAATGGCAGAGTGGGTTTACCTTCGGCTAAATCATCCCCCACGTTCTTACCCATTTCTTCGCTGCTAGCGCTGTAATCCAGTACATCATCGACTAATTGGAATGCTGTTCCTAGGTGCATACCATATCTTGCCATCGCCAACTCTTCTGCCTCAGGACGTTGAGCCAAGATTGCGCCCAATTGCGTAGCAGCTTCAAACAGTTTGGCGGTTTTGGAATGAATGACATCCATATAGCGTTGTTCAGTAGTATCAGGGTCATGACAGTTAAGTAGCTGCATGACCTCACCTTCGGCAATAATATTAGTGGTGGTCGATAAAATTTCCATCACGCGCATACTGCCAATACTCACCATCATTTCAAATGAACGCGAGTATAAAAAGTCACCCACTAAAACGGCTGCTTGATTACCCCAAACATTATTTGCTGTTTCTTGCCCACGGCGCATATCCGATTCATCCACCACATCATCATGCAATAAAGTGGCGGTATGAATGAATTCAATAATAGCTGCAACATCGACATGATGAGTGCCTTGATAACCACAAGCACGAGCTACTAATAGGGCTAATAGAGGACGCAAACGCTTGCCACCGCTACCAATAATGTATTGGCTCAGTTGATTAATTAGCACGACCTCAGAATACAAACGCCGCCGAATAAGGTCATCGACAGCCTGCATATCTTGAGCAACTAATTGGCGTATAGCGTTAAAATTCATTAAAAATCCTTTAGTGGAAACCGCTCCCTTCAGGGAATAGACTGATGTGGGAGAGGTGTAAACCCTTGCAAATTTGCTCTGATGGGTGTGGCTTGAAACATCTGAAAAATTGGCAGGGTAAAGCCCGCATGCTAGGTAACTGGACTACTCAGTGTCAAGTTTTTAAAAGTAGTACACTAAAATATTCACTATTTGTTTGATCTTGGGTGCTTTAGTCATTATAATCCGTCGGCTTTTTACAGGACATTTTTTTGGAGACACACTAACATGTATGCGGTTATCGCAACAGGCGGTAAACAGTACCGCGTCGCCCAAGGCGACATCATCCAAGTTGAGAAACTGGATGTAGCAGAAGGCTCCAGCGTCGATTTCGAAAATGTCCTGATGGTTGGAAGTGGCGAGAGCGTCAAAATCGGTGCGCCCTATGTGGATGGCAGCAAAGTAACAGCTGTTGTTAAATCACAAATGCGCGGCGAAAAGATTGAAATCATGAAATTCCGTCGTCGTAAACACCATCAGAAACGGACTGGTCATCGCCAGTACCTGACAAAAATCGAAATCACTGGTATTACGGCATAAGGGGTTTCAGACATGGCACATAAGAAAGCAGGCGGTAGTACCCGTAATGGACGCGATTCCGAATCCAAACGTTTAGGTGTTAAACGCTTTGGCGGCGAAATCGTTAGAGCGGGTAATATCCTAGTACGTCAACGTGGTACTCAATTTCACCCCGGTGACAATGTAGGTTGTGGTAAGGATCACACATTATTTGCCAAAGTTGATGGCACTGTAGTGTTCCTACAAAAAGGCGACCGTGGCCGTAAATTTATTAGCGTACAACCGGCAGCTCAGGCTTAATTTTAAGTCTCATCTGTTGGGTGATTAAAGCTACAAAAAAAGCTCCGCAGGTCGGGGCTTTTTTTGTATGTGGTATATGAGTTATGCAATTCGTAGATGAAGTAGTCATCCGTGTTAAAGCGGGTGATGGTGGTAATGGGTGCGTTAGTTTTCACCGTGAGAAATTTATTGATCGTGGCGGTCCTAATGGGGGCGACGGTGGTAATGGTGGAGACGTTTATCTAGTTGCCGACAAAAGTTTAAATACTCTGGTTGATTTTCGTACCGACCGCTATTTTGAAGCGCAACGCGGTGAAAATGGACGTGGGCGCAATATGACCGGTCAACGCGGTGAGGATAAAGAAATTCCTGTACCGGTGGGGACAGTGGTACACGATGAGGAAACGGGAGAGTTCATCGGTGATTTAACCACAGTCGGTCAACGCTTAATGGTCGCCAAGGGTGGTTTTCATGGCCTTGGTAATACCCGTTATAAAAGCTCAATCAATCGTGCACCACGCCAATCTAAGCCGGGTACTCCGGGCGACCTACGTGAACTACGTTTAGAGTTACGCTTATTAGCCGATGTAGGCTTATTAGGTTTGCCCAATGCGGGTAAATCAACCTTGATCAGTGCAGTTTCATCCGCACGTCCCAAAATTGCAGATTATCCCTTTACCACTTTGACGCCTAATTTAGGGGTAGTCAAAGTAGGACCTTTACAGAGTTTTGTAATGGCGGATATTCCGGGGGTGATTGAGGGGGCTTCAGAGGGGGCTGGATTAGGGCTGCAATTTTTGAAGCATTTGTCCCGTACTAGCTTATTACTACATGTGGTCGATGTAGCACCTATGTCGGAAGAACCAGAGCATCAACCAGCTTATGCAGTCGAAGCGATTGAAAATGAGCTAGAGCAATACAGCGAAGAGCTGATTGAGCGACCGCGTTGGTTAGTACTGAATAAGATTGATTTAATACCCGAAGAAGAGCGCCAAGCGCACTGTGAAGCGATTATTGATGAATTAGATTGGCAGGATGAAGTCTTTATGATTTCGGCCGCCACTGCACAGGGCACTGAGGCATTGTGTTTCAAAATTATGCAGTATCTAGAAGAACAATATGCAGAGCAAGCTGAGTCAACGCGCTGATTTTATGCGCACTACCCAACGTTGGGTAGTTAAAATTGGAAGTGCCTTACTAACCAGAGACGGTCAAGGGCTAGATCGTCCCGCTTTAGCCGATTGGGCGGGGCAAATGGCGCGTCTACGTAAGCAGGGCATTGAGGTCGTGTTAGTATCCTCAGGTGCGGTCGCTGAGGGGATGAGTCGTATGGGCTGGAGCGAAAAGCCTAAAGCACTCTATCAAAAGCAAGCAGCGGCGGCGATTGGGCAAATGAGCCTGATTCAAGCTTATGAAGAAAATTTCCAATTACACGGCTTTCATGCGGCTCAAGTCTTGCTAACTCATGATGATTTAGCCCATCGCCGCCGCTATCTCAATGCACGTAATACCTTACGTGAATTAGTAGATTTAGGCACGATTCCGGTTATTAATGAAAATGATACGGTTGCTTATGAGGAAATTCGTTTAGGTGATAATGATACCCTAGGTGCATTAGTAGCTAATCTGATTGAAGCCGATGTGTTGATTATTTTGACGGATCAAGCGGGGCTTTATAATAAAGATCCGCGTAAGTTTGCTGATGCGGAGTTGATTGAGTTAGGGCGTGCGAGTGATGAGACCTTAGTAGGCTACGCGGGGGGTGCAGGTACTTTAATTGGTAGTGGTGGAATGCGCACCAAAGTTTTAGCGGCGCAACGGGCTGCGACTTCAGGATGTGCGACTATCATTGCCTCAGGGCGTGAGCCTTTGGTATTAGAGCGTTTAAAACAGGGTGAGACTATCGGAACCCTATTAATTGCTGACCAAGAGCCGCTAGTCGCGCGTAAGCAATGGATCGCTAGCCAATTACAAATGCGTGGTAAGGTATGGCTAGATGAAGGGGCTGTTAATGCCATCCTCAATACAGGTAAGAGCTTATTACCGATTGGGGTCACACGCATTGAAGGAGTCTTTGAGCGCGGTGATGTGGTGGGTTGTTTTGCACCTAATGGACAAATTATCGCTAAAGGTTTAGTTAACTATGCTAGTGAAGAGGCCGATAAAATTAAACGCCAACCTTCTAAAGCAATTGAGCAGTTATTAGGTTATTTAGATGCGGCTGAATTAATTCATCGCGATAATTTAGTGGTATTGTAGCGACTTGCCTTGTAATTCAGAGGAGTAGCCCTGTGACGGAGCGTTATAAGATTGAAGTCTCAGCAACGACTGAATACCTAGAACACGAGTCGGAGCCAGAACGGGATCGTTATGCGTTTGCTTATACGATTACCATTGTGAATCGAGGCTTGGTAGCAGCTAAATTAATCAGTCGGCATTGGATCATTACCGATGCCAATGGGCACGAGCAGCAAGTACGGGGCGAGGGCGTAGTGGGTGAGCAACCTAGGTTGAATCCGAATGAGGGCTTTCGCTATACCAGCGGTGTAGTATTGGATACACCGATTGGGGCTATGCAAGGTAGTTATCAGATGTTAGCCGAGGACGGAACTAAATTTGATGCATCGATTGCCCCTTTTAGTTTGGCGAATCGACGTTTAGTACATTAAATGACTGGGGTTATGATAGTGAGAATGTGAGTTTCAGCCGTGTCAACTGAAACCCACAAGTTGGTATCACGATCCCTATGAATACCTTTTGCTCATTAGCAACAACGATTCTATACCTAAAAAAATAATCTGGCTAGTTAATCTTATGTTCAGTTTGAGGTTTTTTAGCCTAAAAACTAAGCTTTTACAAAATCTTCATTATTATACCGTTCATCATGTTAAATTGTTTTATGGCTTGACAAGATGTTTTAATGCCGCCTAGGACTGGCAATGGACTTTTAATCCATCTCATTATTTTGACAACAAAATAACAACAGACGAACAATAATGATGAATCTAACAACAGCATGTTTTTCCACTTTCCGCCTTCCTGTGATGGCAGCCACCTGCATGGGCTTATTATGGAGTCAAACGGCTAAAGCAGAAATTTATCTCTATGTTGATAAAGATGGTAAACAGTGGCTCACTAATACTAAGGTTGTCGGCAAAAAAATTAAATTAGTAGCCAAATACGGTAGTCCAGCACCCGCTGCACGGCGTAAAACGACTACTCAGTCTAATAACTATGGCTCTTTTGCGGGCGTCTCGCAAACAGATTATATTCCCACCAGCTTATCACTAGAGCCACGAGGCTGTGGTCAATGGACAGCTCAGCAGGTGGAGCGTAATGCACAGCAACATTTACCTACTATTAAAGCCTATGCGCGTGCGTATGGGGTAGAGGAAAATTTAGTACGTGCCTTAATTCGCCAAGAGTCTTGCTTTAATCACACCGCTACCTCACCCGTAGGTGCTCAAGGTCTAATGCAATTGATGCCCGGTACGGCTGAATTAATGGGCGTGTCTAATAGCTATGAACCTAGTGATAATATTAAAGGTGGAGTTAAATACCTAGCTCAAATGCTGCAACGCTTTAATGGGAATAAACGCTTAGCGCTTGCAGGTTATAATGCAGGGCCTGGCGCGGTGGATAAACATGGTGGTATACCGCCTTACCGTGAAACCCAAAATTATGTGGTCAAGGTAATGGAGGAGTTCCATCGTTTAGAAACCTTGGCACAATCCAATAGTAAAGTGGGTGCTAATTACGCAACTAGCTACTATGTAGGCAAAGATACCAAGGCAGATATACAAGCAGGTTTTCAAACTGCTGCTTTAAAAGTGGATACAGCCAAAAAGAAAACTAAGACGGCTAAGGGTAAAAAATCTAACAAGCGGGTAGCCGTAACCTATGCAACCAATTACCAAAAATTGCCTACCCAAAATTATATTAGTCGCTCTAGTGATAATAAAACCGCCTATTTAGCCGACGTTGCGCCAAGCCAACCTACAGTAGTGGCTTATAATGGCGTTAATAGCACTGATTTTGAAAGCTTTAGTGATACCGATTATTACGTGCACACTGCCGTTAACTAACTATGAGCCTATAGAGTACTTGAAGTCATGATGCTCTAGGGCAAATGTGGGCGCACTCTAGAATCACTAATTCGCCACATGGTATGCTTACTGCCTTATTATTAATGAATGATGGGGAGAGCGCAGCATGTCGATGGCTGACCGCGATGGCGTTATTTGGTTGGATGGTGAGTTAGTACCTTGGCGCGAAGCTAAAGTCCATGTATTAACGCATACTTTGCATTACGGCATGGGCGTATTTGAAGGGGTACGCGCCTATCAAACGGCTGAGGGAACCGCTATCTTCCGTCTGCAAGATCACACCCAGCGTTTATTAAATTCCGCCAAAATTATGCGTATGCCAGTAGGCTTTAGCGCTGAACAACTAAACGAAGCTCAGCGTTTAGTAGTGCGCGAAAATAAACTCGCTTCGGCTTATTTACGCCCTATGTGCTTTTATGGTTCTGAGGGTATGGGCTTACGCGCTGATAATCTAAAAGTACACACTATGGTAGCAGCATGGACGTGGGGTGCTTATTTAGGTGCGGATAATATGGAAAAAGGTATCCGTATTAAAACCTCCTCCTATACGCGGCATCATGTCAATGTGTCTATGTGTAAAGCCAAAGCCAATGGTAACTATATCAACTCCATGCTGGCGCTAAGAGAAGCCTTAGATGACGGTTATGATGAGGCTTTATTATTAGACCCAGAAGGCTATGTAGCTGAAGGAAGTGGTGAGAACTTCTTTTTAATTAAAGAAGGTGTTATTTACACACCCGATTTAACCTCCGCTTTGGATGGTATTACCCGCCGCACTATTCTCCAGCTTTGTAAAGATTTAGGTATTGAAGTACGTGAAAAGCGTATTACGCGTGATGAAGTGTATATTGCGGATGAAGCCTTCTTTACAGGAACAGCGGCTGAAGTAACGCCGATTCGTGAATTGGATCGTCGTCCCATTGGTGCAGGTAGCCGAGGTCCTATTACGCAACAATTACAAAGCCTGTATTTTGATACGGTACAAGGTAAATGTAATGATCGTTATGGTCAGTGGTTGACTTTGGTTTAAGGTAAATATATGAGCACTCCCTCTATTGCTGATTATGAGCGCTTAGGAACAGAGCGTGATGTAGCCATTAAGCGCTCAGAGTTACCGCTACATTGTCCGCGTGATGATTCAGCGGGTTGGTGTGCTCATCCGCGTGTGTTTTTGCCTATTGAGAAAAGTGCACAGCTCAGTTGTCGTTGCCCTTATTGTGGCACTTTGTATCGCCTAGTGGACTAGAGCCTTATGATTCCCACGCGCTGTCTGATTATAGGTCCCTCTTGGGTGGGCGATATGATGATGGCGCAGAGTCTATTGATAGCACTCAAACACCAATATCCTAGTTTACTCATTGATGTTTTAGCCCCTAAGTGGAGTTTGCCTTTATTAGCGGTAATGCCTGAAGTCAATCAGGGACTAGAGCTTCCTTTTCAGCATGGCGAACTCAATCTTAAAGGGCGTTATCAATTAGCCAAACAGCTCAAAACCTACCAATATGATTGGTCTATTGTCCTGCCTAATTCATTCAAGTCCGCTTTGATTCCTTTTTGGGCGGGTATTCCTAAGCGTACTGGCTTTAAAGGTGAACTGCGTTATGGTCTGCTCAATGATCGTCGTGAGCTAGATAAACAACAATTGCCCATGACGGTACAGCGTTTCGTAGCCTTAGCTTACCCTCCAGATACGCATCAGATTCACTATTCAGCACCGCATATTGGATTATCGCCTACTCAACTGGCGCAAGTACAAGAGCAATTTAAACTCAATGCTAATCAACCCCTCTTAGCTTTATGTCCGGGGGCGGAGTATGGTGAGGCTAAGCGTTGGCCCGCTAATTACTTTGCTACAGTAGCTGAGCAGATGATAGCTAAAGGCTGGCAAGTTATTTTGCTTGGCTCGAATAAAGACCAAGCAGTATGTGAGCAAATAGTTAATCAAGTACCAGATACACCCTATTTATGGAACTTGGCAGGCAAGACTACTTTATTAGAAGCACTCACTTTATTAGCCTTAAGCACTAAGGTATTGAGCAATGATTCTGGACTCATGCATATGGCAGCGGCGGTAGGCACACCAGTGATTGCACTCTATGGCTCCACTGATCCCAGTTTTACCCCACCTTTGCATCCACAAGCTCAAGTTATTAGTTTGAATCTTGATTGCAGCCCTTGTTTCAAGCGGGTTTGTCCTTTAGGGCATATGAATTGCTTGAATCAACTCCTACCCACCCAAGTATTATCCTATCTTGTGTAGTTTTTATTGCGGTGCAGCAATTAAATGACTTTCCTCAATGCTGTAAAGCATAAAGTTGGTTAAGGTTTGCTATTACAAGCCATAGGAGGGGTGATAAGCTTTTTGCTGAGAGTTTTAAGGTTGAGTAGCGTTTTATGAGTAGCATCGAACAATTAGAAATGCGGGATTATTTAAGCCAAAGTGTACCTTTAGTCGGTCTCCCTGCCTATTGGTTAGACGAGATTATGCAGGTAGTGAAACCAGAGTATGTAGCCCGCGATACTTATATTCATCGGATCGGTGAGCACAATAATGTATTGCGCTTTATTCGCAGTGGTGGTATTGAGGTTACTAAGGAGGATGGATCTTTATATGGTCGCTTTGCAGAAGGGGATTGGATTGGCTACCGGTCGTTAATGACGGCAAACCAAATGGCTTCCTCTAATGTAAAAACCATTGAAGATACCTTGTTCTATGTGCTACCGGGGGAGCTGTTTACTCGTTTAATTGCTGAAAACGAGAAGGTACGCAAGTACTTTTCAGAACACAAACCTGAGCGTTTACGTGCTGCGATTCGTGACCTTAGTCAGCAGGACTATAATTTGCTCAATCTACAAATGGCGGAACTGATGCGTCCCGCGCTATCTGTGCCCATGAGTCATTCTATTCGTGAAACGGCCGCGCAAATGACGCAGGCTAAGCACGGTATTGCCCTGATACTAGATACCCAGCAAAAACTCTGTGGTGTTGTCACCGATCAAGATTTCAGAGCAAAAGTGATTGCAACGGGGCAGTCCGTTGAAGGCTCCATCACTGAGATTATGACGCCTAAGCCCTTAGTGTTGTCTCCTGAAGAAAAAGCGTCTGAAGCATTATTAATGATGGCTAGACGTAATATTCGCCATATTCCGATTACCGATAAAGAGGGCAATCCTTTAGGAGTAGTCTCTGCTTCCGACCTATTACGTCAACAAAGCCATAATGCGGTTTTTCTGGTAGGTGATATTCACGCGGCTAATGATGTGGAGACTCTGCAACGTCTCAGCTCGCATTTACCCCAAGCTCTAGTGCGCATGGTACGTAATGGCTTGCCTGCCTATGATATTGGTCATGCGATTAGTTCGATTGGACAAGCGATTGTAAGACGCTTGATTATATTAGCTGAGGAGCAATGGGGACTACCGCCAGTGCCCTATGCGTTTATTGTGGCGGGTTCTATGGGACGGCGTGAGCAAACCGCACATAGTGACCAAGATAATGGTATGGTTATTTCAGATGAGTTTGTGCCGGAATTACATGATGAATATTTTGCGAAAGTGGCTAAATTCGTCAGTGACGGTATGAATACCTGTGGCTATATTTATTGTCCGGGCAATATTATGGCGACTAATCCCCAATGGCGTCAGCCTTTAAAAGTATGGCGTGAACAATTCCGCCATTGGATTGAAACCCCAGACCCACAAGCCTTATTAAATGCCAGTATTTTCTTTGATTTCCGTTGGGTTATGGGTGAGGAGAGTCTAGTCACCGAATTGCGTAATGATGTATTAGCCCGCACGCAAAAAGCGAGTTTATTTAAAGCCTTATTAGCCGGTAATGCGCTCACTTTCCAGCCACCTTTAGGTTTCTTTAAAGGCTTCATCTTGGAAAAGCACGGCACTAGCGAAAAAGTCATGGATATGAAAAAACGTGGAGTTGTGCCTATTATTGATTTAGTGCGTGTTTATGCCCTAGCTAATGGTGTAGCGCAAACCAACACGTTTGAACGTATTGATGCAGTGGCTGAACTAGGGGCAATGAGCCAAGCAGCGAGTAGTGATTTAAGAGATGCTTTAGAGTTTATTAGTATTGTGCGTCTCAAACATCAAGCACGCCAAATCCAATTAGGTATTAAACCAGATAATTATCTTTCACCCGATAGTTTATCAGCCTTAGAGCGGCGTCATTTAAAAGATGCGTTTGAAGTCGTTTCTAATTCACAAGATTTTATGAAACGTCATTTCCAAGGTGGTTAATGAGTTAAATAGTGGTGTATGAGTAAGCTTATTTTTGAAAAACTATAGGTTTACTTATACCCAAGTATTTAAAAGTTTAGTTATACAAGCAGTAGGAGGAGAAGCATGTTAAAAGGCTTATTAGCTCAGCGTTTGGTGGGCTGGTTTTTATTAGCTGTTTTTTTGCTAAATTTTCCACTGCTATTACTATGGGATCATACGACTGCTTTTTGGGGTATTCCCGTTTTTCCCTTAGGTTTATTTTTAGTATGGGCGTCGCTGATTATGGGTTTGGCGTGGATTATTGAACGCACACCCGATGAGGATTAGCCCATGTTAAGCACTAGCCTCGTTATTACGGTTGCCTTTTCTTACTTGCTGATTTTATTTGCCATTGCCTATAGTGCTGATCGAGCCGCTTTAAAAGGACAGTCTTGGGTAAATAATCCTTGGGTTTATGCCTTATCTATGGCGGTCTATTGTACGGCTTGGACTTATTTTGGCAGTGTGGGTCGGGCAGCGAATGGTGGCGTTTGGTTCTTACCGATTTATTTAGGACCCACCTTAGCCATGATACTAGGGTGGTTAGTGATTCGTAAAATGATTCGCATTGCTAAAACCTATCGTATTACCTCTATCGCGGACTTTATAGCGAGTCGTTATGGTAAAAGCCAGCGCCTAGCGGGATTGGTCACTATTATTACCCTAATAGGCATAATTCCTTATGTGGCTTTACAGCTAAAAGCGATTGCCAGTGGTTATCAATTATTAACGACCCCCCTCAATAGTTCGCCCTTGCCCTCAGCCTATTGGTGGCAAGATAGCACGTTTTATTTAGCACTTACTTTAGTAGGGTTTACCATTATTTTCGGGGCAAGGCATTTAGATAGTAGTGAGCGCCATGAGGGGATGGTAGCAGCGATTGCTTTTGAGTCAGTGATTAAGCTAATAGGATTTGTGGCAGTAGGAATATTTGTTACTTATTATTTATTTAATGGTTTAGGTGACATATTTAGTCGAGCGCAAGGATTTGATAATTTAAAAAAGCTCTTTGTTTTTAATACGCCTGCTAACCCTTTAGCACATATTCAATGGTTTTCCTTAGTCTTTTTATCCATGCTTTCCGTTATTTTATTACCACGTCAATTTCAAGTGATGGTAGTAGAATCAACCGATGAACGTCATTTAAAACGAGCTGCTTGGGTATTTCCGCTCTATTTGCTGATGATTAATATTTTTGTTATGCCCATTGCTTTAGCAGGGCTATTAATTTTTGGCATAGGGCAAGGTAATCCTGATCTATTTGTCTTATCTTTGCCCTTAATGAGTGGTTATGAGTGGCTAGCCTTATTAGCTTTTATTGGTGGATTTTCGGCTGCTAGTGGTATGGTGATTGTGGAGGCGACAGCAGTAGCGACTATGGTGTGTAATGATTTAGTGATGCCGCGCTTATTACGTTCCAACGTCTTTAATCTTCAGCAGCGTAATGATTTAACCAAATTACTATTATGGATTAGACGTGCTGCAATTTTGCTATTGTTATTACTAGGCTATATCTATTTTAAAGTGGCAGGCGATGCCTATGCTTTAGTGAGTATTGGATTAATTAGTTTTGCAGCAGTAGCCCAATTTGCCCCCGCTTTTTTTGGTGGTATGTATTGGAAAGGTGGTACGGAGCGTGGTGCTTGGTTAGGTTTATTAGTAGGGTTTACTTTGTGGGCTTATACCCTAATGTTGCCCTCGATTGCCAAGTCTGGATGGATAGATCCGGCTTTTATTACGGAAGGTCCTTTGGGTATCGCTTGGTTAAAACCAGAGCAGTTATTAGGCTTAACCGGATTAGATAGCCTGACCCATGCGCTGTTTTGGAGTTTGTGGCTCAACACAGCCACCTACGTGGGTGTCTCACTGTGGAGACAGCCTTCAGCGCGGGAGGCGAGCCAAGCGTTATTATTTGTCGATGTATTTAAACGCAAACCCCATTCTGCCCCAGTGTTTTGGCAAGGTCAGGCACGCGTACAAGATCTCGTAAACCTGATGGAGCGTTTTTTAGGCTTAGAGCGCAGTATGTTATTGCTAAAGCGTTATGCCACGCAGCATCACTTAAGCCTAGAATCATTAAAAGCTGACGCGCAATTAGTTCATTTTGTAGAAACCCAACTGGCCGGTGCGATAGGCAGTGCTTCAGCACGAACCATGATTGAGTCAGTAGTGGAGGAAGAACCGCTAGAGCTTGAAGATGTGATGCATATTTTGGAAGAAGCCTCGCAATTACGTGCTTATTCCAAGGCTTTAGAGGAAAAGTCTTTATCTTTGGAAAAAGCGACGGCTGAATTGCGTGCTGCAAATGAGCAACTAAAAAGCCTCGACCGCTTGAAAGATGATTTTATGTCCTCAGTCACCCATGAATTACGCACGCCGCTTACCTCAATTCGGGCGCTAACGGAGTTAATGCTCGATGATCCTGAGATGGAGTGGGAACAACGCGAGCAATTTATGGGTATTATCTTAGCTGAAGCCGAGCGCTTAGGACGCTTAGTCAATCAAGTATTAGATATGGCTAAAATCGAAGGCGGTCATGCTGAATGGCATACCACTGAGGTGGATATGAAAGCCATTATTACGCAGGCCTCCACCAGTATGAGTGCGTCTTTTAAGGAAAAAGGCGTATTATTAGATTTGACACTTCCAGAATCTGTAGCGACTTTAAAAGCCGATGCAGATCGCTTATTGCAAGTCGTACTGAATTTACTCTCCAATGCGTTGAAATTTGTGCCCGCTCAACACGGCAGAGTTATGCTAACTCTAAGTGATAGCGCAGAGGGTGTGACCGTAGAGGTACAAGATAATGGCATTGGCATTGCACCTGAACAGCAGGCGCTGGTGTTTGAAAAGTTTCGCCAAGTCGATAATGGTACACAACAAGGTACGGGTTTAGGTTTACCCATTAGTCGCCAAATTATTGAGCATTTTGGTGGGCAAATGTGGTTACACTCGGAGCTAGGACAAGGAGCCTGTTTTGGTTTCTTTCTCCCTAGAATTAGATAAAAAGCTAGTGGGAGAGCTAGCTAAATAGTAGGAGGAATGCTATGAGCCGCACAGTTTTAATCGCAGACGATGAACCCAACATTTTAATCTCACTCGAATTTCTCATGAAGCGTGAGGGATTCAGAGTACTGCTTGCTCATAATGGTCAAGAAGCCTTAGATCACATCACTCATGAAACTCCTGATTTGCTACTCCTTGATGTCATGATGCCGAAAAAAACGGGGTTTGATGTCTGTCAGGAATTACGCGCCCAAGAAGCCTATCAACAACTGCCTATTTTAATGCTCACTGCTAAAGGTCGTGATACCGACATTGCCAAAGGGATGGCTTTAGGTGCAAATGATTACATGCTTAAACCATTTTCCACCAAAGAGTTAGTGCAAAAAGTGCGTGATATGTTGGGGAGTGCTGCATGAAAAAATTTGACCCACGAGTAGCCTTAGGTGTCGCTATTATTGGGGTAATTTGCTTAGTGTGGCTGTTAGTCACGGGGGGATTAATTTGGTCAACTTTAGCTGAGAATGAGCGTACTGCGATTGTGAATGCCGTAGGTCCACGCTTATTTTTATTAATCGGTATGTGGGCGATTTCTTTAGTAGCGGTAGGTTCGGCTTTACGCTGGTTGGTAGGCTATTTTATGACGGCTCCAGCGCGTTTGTGTGAAGAAGCTCAGGTATTGCTCGGAACCGATGTAAAACGTCAGCTTGTCCCTAGTGGTAGTATAGAGAATCGGCGCTTGACTGATTTGTTTAATCAATTAGTACAACAGCGTGAAGCACTACGCGAGGAAATGGACAGTCGGGTACAAGAGGCGAGCCGCAATACTGAATTAGAAAAAAGTCGCTTAGCTGCACTGATGTCAGAACTCACTAAAAGTGTGGTGGTGTGTAATTTAGACGGGCGAATTTTGCTGTATAACAATCGCGCCCGTATGCAGTTTAGAACCTTTTCTTCTGCGCCTAATGTAGCAGGTGGCGCCGAGATTATTGGGCTAGGACGTTCTATTTATGCGGTGTTTGATCGTACTTTAGTAGCGCACGCATTAGAAAATATTCAACGCCGCTTACAACGCGGTGCGGCAACCCCTTCCGCACAATTTGTCACTACTACACCTTCGGGGCAATTATTACGCGTACAGGTAGCTCCGGTGCGGGCCGTAGTCGATGCGCCTCAAGACAAACCGGAAATGACGGGGTTTGTACTGATGCTCGATAATATTACCCGTGAGTTTGAGGTCGAGTCTTATAAGGATCGTGCCTTGAGTAGTTTGACTGAGGGGAGTCGTGCGGCCTTAGGGAATATGCAGGCCGCCTTAGAGGTTTTAGAGTATCCCGATGTCGATAATGAAATGCGCGAGCGTCTATTAGCCGTGTTACGCGATGAAACTCAAGCATTAAGCAAGCGTATTGCAGACCTTAAGACCTCTTCGGCAGAAAACTTTATGAGTCGCTGGCCTTTGGAGGATATGTTAGGTGCTGATCTGATTGCGGCAACAGCAAAGCGTATTGATGCCACAGGTGTCACCGTAGATGAGGCTGAGGTCGATAAAAGCTTATGGTTGAAGGTAGAAAGCTTCTCCTTAATGCAGGCATTCCAAGGTTTAGCCCAACGTTTGCAAAGCAGCTTTGGGGTCAAGCTGATGCAGTTGCGCTTACAGGGAGCGAATGCTAATCACGCCCATTTGGATTTAATGTGGCAAGGCGAGGCTAAATGCACTGAGCAATTGGTAGGCTGGGAAGTAGAACCTTTAAAAATAGGTAATGAAAGCACGTCCCTAACCATCCAAGATGTCATTGAGCGTCATAGTGGTGCTTTATGGTGTGAGCGCGATAATGATAAGGGCATGGTATTCTTCCGTTTTGTTTTGCCCCTCGCTAGTCCCCAAGAGCAATTAGATAATGCTGCTCTGCTCAAGACTGAAAGCCGTCCAGAATATTATGATTTTGATTTGTTCCAATCGACTGAGCAATCACGTTCCTTAGAGGACTGCACATTAGCTGAGCTAGCGTATACCGTATTTGATACCGAAACGACCGGTCTCAATCCGGCACAAGGTGATGAGATTATTCAAATTGGTGCTATGCGCATTTTAAATGGCAAATTGCTGCAAAATGAAGGTTTTGAGCAGTTAGTCGATCCTAAACGTAAAATTCCGCCAGAGTCTATTCCTATTCATGGCATTCAACCGGAAATGGTCAAGGGGCAGCCGACTATTGATAAGGTGTTACCGGCCTTCCATGCGTTTGCTAAAGATACCGTCTTAGTGGCGCATAATGCTGCATTTGATATGCGCTTTTTGCAATTAAAAGAGCAAAGCACCGGGATAGTGTTTGAGCAGCCGGTACTGGATACGCTACTGCTTTCAGCGGTATTGCATCCTAATCAAGCCTCACATCGTTTAGAGGCTATTGCAGAACGGTTTAATATCACCATCTTAGGGCGACATACGGCTATGGGTGATGCTATGGTCACGGCTGAGGTGTTTTTACGTATGATTCCCTTGTTGGCAGAGCAAGGTATTTACACTCTACGCCAAGCACGGGAAGCCGCCCAAAAAACTTATTATGCTCGCCTTAAATATTAAGCCATTGGTCTTATTGAAGTTAGGGGGGCTGAGTGCATGTATAGAGGCATGCTAAAATGTGACTGTAGTAGTCTTTTTTTATCCTAGCTGGTTATAATGAAAGATTACTGTAAATAGTTATAGATAATGGGGTTTCCAAACATGGCGCGTGTAACAGTAGAAGATTGCTTAGGTAAGGTTGAAAATAGCTTTGAGCTGGTTTTAAAAGCAGCTCATCGGGCGCATGCTATCTCTAATGGTGCGCAACCTTTGGTAGAGGAAATGGGAGATAAGCCCACGGTGATAGCATTACGTGAAATCGCTGAGGGGCATTTAGATCATTACAATATGAATAAAGATTATACTCCTCGTATTCGTTTCTAAGCGTTATCTGATTTTCAATAGCTTTAGCTAAAATCAATAGGTATGGGATTATGATGTCTGACCCTATCTTTTTGCTGGATGAGCTAATGCATTTGATCGAGCGTTATATGATGCCCGCTGATATTGAGCGGGTACATAATGCCTATAAGCTTGCTGATCTTGCGCATCAAGGTGTCACTCGTAAGTCGGGTGAACTTTATATTACCCATCCTTTGAGTGTTGCTATCCTATTAGCGGGTATGCGGGTAGATGCGGATACACTCTGCGCTGCCTTACTACATGATGTAGTTGAAGATACTCCCTACACGGTTGAAGATATTGCACGTCTGACTAATCCAGTGGTCGCCGATTTAGTCGATGGTGTAACCAAACTCGATAAGCGTAATTTTGAATCTAAGCAAGATGCCGTCATTGCGAGTTTTCGCAAGATGATGGAATACTTTGCGGATGATTATCGAGTGGTATTAGTCAAGTTGGCGGACAGACTGCACAATTTGCGCACCCTAGAGTATCAATCTTTAGCGTCGCGGCGGCGTATTGCTAAGGAAACGATTGCCGTCTATGTCCCTCTAGCGCAGCGCATGGGGCTGAATGTGATTCGGCGCGAAATGCAGCTACTAGCCTTTCGCAATATGCATCCGTGGCGCTCGGTTATACTACAGGATTCGCTCGATGCCTATATGAAGGCACACAAAGATCAGCACGATGCCATAGTCAAAAACATCACCACAACTCTCCAAGACCCCATTCCTAGTGTCAATGTGTTTATGTGGGAGAAAAACCTGTATCGCGTCTATGAACGGATTAAGCGCGGTGAGGGCAATTTTAAAGATCAAAAAAAGATTATGGAAATCCGTATTGTGGTGGGTACGGTCGAGGAGTGTTATCGCGCTTTAGGTTTAGTGCACTCGTTATATCGCCCTAAATTGGGTGGAATCAGCGATTATATTGCCCATCCGCATCAAACCTACGGGTTTCAAGCCTTACAAACTTGTGTCTATCGTTCTAATGATGAGTCGCTAGACAATATGCTACGGGTGCAGATTCAAACCCGCGATATGTTCCAAGTATCTCAGTACGGTATAGCGGCTGCTTGGCGTCACCCTGAAATGAATCAGCGCGGTAATGGTAAAATCGCTGAGCAAGCGGTAGAGCGTTGGTTAGAGCAAGTACGTGAATTATCCAGTTTTGCTGAAAATCCTCTTGAGTTTCATAACTATATTCAAAGCGCCTTATTCCTGTCAGAGGTTTATGCCTTTACGCCCCAAGGTGAGATTAAAGAATTTCCACGCGGTGCAACGTTAATTGATTTTGCCTATTCGATTCATACCGATGTAGGTGATCACGGGGTGGCGGGATTAATCGATGGTATTGAAATGCCGTTGCGTACCAAGATACCCAATGGTGCTACTATTAAAATTCTGACTGACCGCAAAGCATTACCGCAACTGAGCTGGTTAGATCATGTCGTGACGCCGCGTGCACGAGCCGCCTTACGTAATTGGCAGCGCCAGCAAACGGCGGAAGAGTTTTGCCGTTTAGGTTCGATATTATTGGCTAAAGCCTTAAGACCACTGCACTTAACCATTGACACTATTGATCCTACCCGTTTGGCTAATTTGCTAAGTGCCCTGTCACTGACTAACTTATCCATGCTCTTGTGTGCGATTGGTAAGAAAGAATATTCAGCCGCTTTGATTGCTA
Source organism: Thiofilum sp. (assembly GCF_016711335.1). Lineage (NCBI taxonomy): Bacteria > Pseudomonadati > Pseudomonadota > Gammaproteobacteria > Thiotrichales > Thiofilaceae > Thiofilum > Thiofilum sp. Next base: position 952,416 of record NZ_JADJTF010000001.1, on the reverse strand, counting down.
GACGTTTGAGTGAAGACCAGACAGATACTAATGAGTTAAGTACTAAGCCGGATAGTTTAAGTATTGAAGGGGCACAAGGTTTGATTACGCATTTTGCACCGTGTTGTTTGCCTGTGCCCGGAGATGCGATTGAGGGATATTTAGATGCTACTACCGGATTAGTCGTACATCGTCAGCACTGTGCAGTATTACATGCAAAGGTAAATTCACCCGATATTATGGAAATTGATTGGTCAGAGCAAAAACCAGATCAGTTGTATAAAGTGGGTATTAAAACTTACGCACATAATGTGGTCGGGGTATTACGGCAAATTACCTCGACCTTAGCGCAGCAGAATGTCAATATTGAAGATATTCATACGAGCGGTGATGCTTATATCAAGGAAACTGAGTGGGTATTATGGGTGCATAATTTGGAGCAGACTGAAAAAGTAGTGCGTCAATTAAAGCATATTCCCCATATTACTGAAGTAAAACGTTTGAGCGAAGGAAGCAATTTTTAAATGCAAAAAACTATTATTGAATCTAAAAACGCCCCTGCTGCTATTGGTCCCTATTCACAAGCAGTGAAGGTAGGTGATTTAGTGTTCTTATCCGGTCAGATTCCGCTCGATCCGGTCACTATGACTATGGTCGAGGGTGATATTGTGGCACAAGCTCATCAAGTGTTTAAAAACCTCGTGGCGGTAGCAGAAGCGGCGGGTGGTTCCTTAGATAATTGCGTTAAAGTACATGTATTTCTCACCGATTTAGGAAATTTTGCCAAGGTCAATGAAGTGATGCAGCAATATTTTAATGCTCCTTATCCTGCACGTGCTGCGATTGGAGTGGCAGCTTTACCGCGTGGTGCGGGAGTTGAGGTCGACGCAATTATGGCATTGTAACTATGTTCAGCGGTCAGCATTTAGCAGCAATCGATTTAGGTTCTAATAGCTTTCATATGATTGTGGTTAAGCCTTTTCCAGACGGTCATATTAAAGTCGTAGATCGTTTGCGCGAGAGTGTGCGGCTAGGGAGTGGGTTAGATGCTGATAATAATTTATCTTTAGATGCACAACAGCGTGCTTTGGCGTGTTTGCAGCGTTTTGGTGAACGCTTACGTGGCTTGAATTCTGAGCGCGTGATTGCCGTGGGCACGAATACGCTAAGACAAGCGAGTCAAGCCCGTGATTTTATTCGGCAAGCGGAAATCGCCTTGGGACACCCTATAGCGATTATTAGTGGTCATGAAGAGGCGCGGCTAATTTATCTAGGGGTGGCGCATTTCTTTGAAAATGAAACCACTAATGGCAATCGCTTTGTGATGGATATTGGCGGAGGTAGTACCGAGCTCATTATTGGGCGTGGTTTGGATGCCTTGTACTTAGAAAGTTTAAAGATGGGCTGTGTCAGTATGACTGAACAGTTTTTCCCTGATGGGCGCTTTGATAGCCAATCCTTTAAACGCGCGATTCGTTATGCTCATCTACCTTTAGTCCCTATTCGGCAAAATTATCAAAGCCTCGGTTGGGAAACAGCGAATGGTGCTTCAGGTACTATTCGTACCGTACAAAAAGTAGTTCAACAAAATGGTTTATCACCGTTTCATATTACGCTAGAGCATCTTTATGCGTTGCGGGATCGCATGATTGATGCGGTCTATAGTGAAAAACTACGTCTAGCAGGTTTAAGTGATGAGCGTAAACCTGTTTTTGCAGGTGGCTTGGCAATTTTGATTGCTGTGTTTGAATCGCTCGGCATTACTAAAATGCAGGTATCTGATTGGGCTTTACGTGAAGGGCTAGTCTATGATCGTTTACAGCGCTCCAAGCCCGGCGATATTCGTATAGCAGCCGTGAAAGCCTTGCAAAGTCGTTTTAGTATTGATCTTCAGCAAGCGGCAGCGGTGCGTCAAACAGCTGAACATTTATTCCAGCGTTGCCGTGATGATTGGAAATTACCTAATCAGGTACAGGACTTGCTTAATTGGGCGGCTGAGTTACATGAAATTGGTTTAATTATTTCACACGAAAGCCATCAAAAGCATGGGGCTTATTTACTAGATAATGTCGACCTGCCTGGCTTTTCTACGGAAGAACAACACTGGCTCAGTACTTTAGTGCGTATGCATCGCAGTAAACTTTCTACTAAGTTATTTGGTTTATTAGATCCTAAAGAATATCAAACTGCGCTGTATTTAGTAGTGATCTTAAGGCTTTCGGTATTATTGCATCGCGCTCGTGATGTAGTAACTGTTAAAATAGAGCGCCTCAAAGCCCGCGAAAATAGTCTAATGCTCTATTTAGCCGAACCCAATTTGGAAGAGCAGCGACCTTTATTAGTCGCCGATCTAGAGCGTGAAAGTGACCTATTAAAAGCAGTGAATTTTAATTTAGCATTTAATTAGTTTTTTAGGGAATCGAGTAGACTACTTGCATTTTGCGAATATTATGTCCCGGAAAACGTCCCAACTTTTTTATTTTGGCAGAAAATTGCTTAGCGTCTTTTAGTGTAGCACCTGCATAAACAGCCAAAAAATCATACTGATTATTGGTATTAGTATAATAAACACGGTCGTCCTCATTATCCTGATTACAGCTAAAACGTTGATAAAATACTTTATGCTTAGGGAGTAGTTTTTGTACCTTAACGCGCTCACTCTCTTTAACACTGCATATGGAATAAGTTTTTAGGATAACTGCATAAAATGGGACTGATTTAGCTTCTGTAACCACGTCGGGCAATTGAAAAGGTAAGTCTTTAGCTTTAAAAGACTGATTTCTATAGTTGGGATCAGAATAAATTTTACCTTGAGCTAATGCATGTGTATGCCAACTTAATAGCAGTAGTGTTGAGCCTAAAACATTAATAAAAATATTTTTGATACGCATAATTTATATACTCCTTATCAATAATCAATATAACTTTTCAATACAGTACCTGTTAAATCATCTAAAACCATGTACCCAAATGAATCCATTCAAATGGATGTATTCATTTGGGTGATAGTTTGGAGCCGTTTTAAATGACATCCTGTAGCGGTGATTAAGCAGTGACAAGCTTAATAAGATAATGAGTTTTTGTCTGAGCAGAGTGTTTAAAATGAGTTAGCTAATAGGGTTTAAAACTTAAAAGCTTGATTATAAGTATTAATTTCTCATTTTTAGCTACCGTAGTGTGAGTAAATTAGCTAAGTAATTAGCAGCGAGGGAAGAAATGAAAATATTAGGCGTATTCAGCTTATTGGTCATGTTAAATGCCCCTATAGCCTCCGCATCAGTATGGTCTGATTGGTATCCTAGTCGTTATAGGGCTGAAGATGCAGCACTGTATAGCTGTGGGGCGTATTATCGTACTCCTTGTGTGGTGGGGCGGTGTGATGTGAGTTATGGCTATCATAAGTCTTGGCGGTGTGAAGGACGACCAACCTATCGAGATCGCCATAGAGGAGATCGTAGGCGTGGAGGTGAGCGCGGGCGCGGGCATGGTTATGGACGTGGTGGTCGTTATTAGGGTAACCACTTCAAGTTGGTTTATGAACTAATACTACCTGTTTGAAGCTATTCATTTACATGTATTCTAATAGGTAGTATTTAAATTTTAATACCATAACAATAGCGATCATTTAGTTTAGTAAAAGGAGATTGATGTATGTTGAAGTTTAAAATTGTAGTGGCGGTAATGTGCGCAGTTATGATTTCACTAGCTACCGTACCTTCTTATGCAAAGGCAAAGCAGAATAGTTGCGGTTGTACGCAGTGTTGTTGTGATCGACCTGTAAACCAATGTGGTGGTAAATAAAGGTTAGTCAGGCTATCACGATAATTTGATAATCTAGGAGTTTTCTATGAAAAATCTAGGTCAGTTAGTATTAGGCGGATTATTCTTATTTATTGGTAATGCGCAAGGTAATCAGTTATTTCAAAATCCCATGATTAATGGTTATCCCCTAGATTTATGTAAAGAATGGGCTAGTAATTGTGGTAAGCCTGCTACGGATGCGTTTTGTAAGTTAAAAGGCTTTCCAGAAGCCATTACTTATTCAGTTAAGCATGATAGTCCTACCACTAGAATTATTAATGGCGGTCAGCTTTGCGATATGCCGCAATGTGACCGCATAACAGCCGTTGTGTGCAAACAAGAGTCGGTAGTATTTTCCTATCCTATTAGATATGGAGCCAATAATACGGTATTAGATTGGTGTTCACCTTGGGCACAAAATTGTGGATTGCCTACTGCTGATAGGTTTTGTAAAGAAAAAGGCTTTACGCGGGCGTCATCTCATGGGGGGATGCGTAATCTTAGCGCAGGTGAAAAAAGTAGGATATTTGGCGAAGGGCAAGTCTGCGATGATGCAGGTTGTGGCTCTTTTAGGCGCATAACTTGTGTTCGTTAATGTGTTTTCTGAGTTTTTTACTTAGGAGGAAACTGCATGAAAATATTAAAACTACTTTTAGCCTTACTTATGCTTGGATTCTTAATATCTAATGCCCATGCGGTAGAAATACGCGGTCTAGGTGATAAGTGTTTAGATGTTAGAGGTGGTTCATCTGCAAATGGTACGCCCATTATTATGTGGTCTTGCCATCAGGGAGCTAATCAAAGTTGGCGTTTTGCGGGGAGAGCTATTATTGGTCTAGGCGGCAAGTGTTTGGATGTACAAGGCAACTCCTCCGCAGATGGCACACCTGTTATTTTATGGTCTTGTCACGGAGGAGCTAATCAACAATGGCGCTTTCATTCTGATGGGACGGTGCGAGGTTTGGGAGGAAAGTGTTTAGATGTAAGGCAAGCGAGTACGGCTAATGGTGCACAATTGATCATTTGGCCTTGTCATGGGCAAGGTAATCAATTATGGCGCATAGTCAATCGACCTAGAGTATTTAGTAACGCTTCCTGCAATATTAACCCCCATAACTTTAATCGTGAGGGATGTAAAGCAGCGATACGAAGAGCTTATTTTAATCCTGCGACTAATCGTTGTGAGGCTATGATTTGGGGGGGATGTGCTGATGAGCCGCCTTTTCGTACTGTTGCAGAGTGTGAGCGCAGTTGTCGCTGATACCTTGATTTTATAATTGCTGATGGAGTAGTGCTCTTTGTGTAGAGGCTGGGTTGGCTGGAATAAAAGGGATGCTCATACGTACTTGATTATGCGGTGTAGAGCCAGTGGTCAGACTAAACTCTAGTGTACCCGCTAGTTTTTTAACACGGCTAGTCATAGTGTTAAGCCCCGTCCCTGCTTTCCATAAGGCTGGATTGGAAACAGCACCATCGTTAGTAATGCTAATCTCCAAATCATTAGATTGCGCCTTGAAACCAATGATCAAGTGTTCAGGGCAAGCATGTTTTAGCGCATTACTAACTGCCTCACGCAGTAATTGAGTCAGTTCTAAGGCTAGTTGGGGAGTGAAAGGGTAATTTTCTAGCGAACCCTGTTGCTCCCACCTCAGTTGAACCCCTGATGCTTCGGCTCGTTCAGTGATTTCAGCTCGCCAGTCGGCTAATTGATCTTCTAAGCGGAGTGGACACGGTTTAAGGGCCAGACGAATAGTGTCGCGTAAGGTCATAAGGGCTTGTTTAGCTACTTCTTTTTCTTCGGGTTTGGTGAGTTTATAGGTGAGGGTGAGTAATTTGGAACCTACGCTGTCGTGTAAATCACGCATAATCCGTTGGCGCTCTTCAATGATGACCTGCTGACGTACCTCACTGGCATGGCTTGCCATACGCACTACGGTTAGTAATGACTCCGTATTTTTGACATCTGCCTGATTGAATAGGCGTGCAGCACGATTTTTGCCGCTTAGCTGATAAAAGTGCCCCAGCCCTAGCCCCGGCACTTGCAGGTGCAACCCATTGTCCGACAAAACCGTATTTGCAAGCTCCCCCTGAAGAACCTCAACATGCAAGGGCTGGAAACGCTGATTCAATGAATCTAGCCAACGCGCTTCAAATGTCTCCTTGGATATAGCATCTGACATGTTGCTACTAAATACTGGTAAAAACTCTTGTAAGCCTTGCTGCTCTGAGGGTAACACTTTTCCTAATAACCATTGTCTTAGTGGAAAATACAAGAAACCAGCAATAGTGACTGCCACTCCTAATGCAAACATCTCGGAAGTTTTCAGGAAACTGGCAATCAAAATATCCAAGATAACTACCAAGCTACCACCTAATAGCCACAGTAAGGACTTAAACCACCAATATTCAATATCAAACAGCCTGAAGCGCAGTACGCCTACTACCCACCCTGCAAAAATGAAGAATAGTAATAAGCGGTTTGCAATAGGATGTATAAATGGAGTACTACCCAAAGCAATAGGAAAGATATAAAGCAACATAATCAGCCAACAGGGCAGCATGGCAGATAGTTGCAACATTAGGACAGTGGTACGATCAACTGGATTTCCTTTGGCGGCAACCCATTGGCAGTGCATTAACCAAGTTCCCAACAGAATAATCGGAACATACTGGAACAAGAAAGCTTGCAACGGTATTTCTAGCCAATGGAACTGGTAATTGAGTGACAATAGCACAGCCACAGCAATACCCGGATAAATCGCCCACATAGGCATTAGGCGATTGGGGTAATAACATAAGATAATATATAAGGACAAAGTAAACAGATTCAACAATCCTGCCTGTACCGGCAACAACGCGAAAAACTCTGGTGATATATGTAACTCACGAGAAATGACCAGCGCAAAAATAGTTTGAAAACAAAAAAAGCTCATACATGCCAATACTAAGCAGGCGGATTCCAGCGTATAGGGTTTGTATGTCCACACAATGGCTCCTAGTAATGGAGCTATTAAGTTACTAAGCAGCAACCACCAAAATACAGATGGAATACCTGATAAGGGAGTTTTGGGCAGTGGGGTTATTTTTAACCGTTGTCCGTCATGCATCACTAATTTAATGGCTTGCTGAGCATGGGCAGCTTCATGGATTGCCTCATATAAAGCACGGTGTAAAGTTTGGTAATCAGCATACATTTGATAGCTGGGTACGGAAAAAGGCTCTGTGCGTATCAAAGGTTTTAGGGGTATAGATGTAGCTGATGTGGTTTCAACTGCGAGCAAAAATTTACCGATAGGTATGTTCGCATCAGCGGGGGATTGCTTGGTGACAGTAGTTACCAGTAATTGCCCATTACTATGTGCCAAGCTAACTTGCAGCCCTAGCCAAGGCTGTTGCATGCGCAAATATATAGCTGCCCCCTGTACTAACAGGGTAAACAGTAAAGCGATCACTAATGAGTGAATGGGGCTAATGGTTAGAGAGGTATTGATGTTGTAACCACTTAATGTCATTACATTTCCGTACCTACTAAACCCATACGACAAGCTTCTACAGCGGCTTCCGCCCGACTCGAAATATTCAGCTTTTGATACACATCCCGAATATAGCGTGCCACGGTATTACTAGATAAGTGTAGTAGTTCAGCAATTTCTTTGCGGCTGAACCCCTTAGCTACCAGAATTAATACATCTTGCTCGCGTGGACTTAAGGTCGGTGCGATATGATTATTCCCTATGTTGTCATTCGTAGACACAGCGCTAGGTTTGTTAGCCGATTCTGCAAAGCAATGCAGTATTTTGCGAGCAATGCTGGGTGACAAGGGAGGATCACCGGTTAAAATGCCACGCAGTTTTTGAATAAAAATAGTTTCAGCCAAATCTTTTAATAAATAGCCATTTGCACCATTACGCAGAGCGGTGAGAATATGATCATCGTCATCAAAAATAGTAGTGGTGATAATATAAGCATCTTTAAAAAGCTGCCTAATTTCAGTAATGAGATCTAAACCACTACCATCAGGAAGATTAATATCTACTAGCGCTAAACTAATCGTATTTTGCTGGATAAATGTACGAGTTTCTGCGCAGTTAGTACAAATAGTGATTTTTATGCCAGCAAATGCCGTTTCTAGTATTTTTTTTAACCAAATACTGGTTTCTTCTGTATCTTCAACTATCAGAGCGTTATACATACAGACCTTCCTATGGGGGTGGGGGGTTAGTTCATATTACCATGAGTGTAGATAGATTTTAGACAGCCTGTTAGTAATTGGTTATATCAAAAGGCTAAGCGGTAGTGAGCTAATTTGATTAAAAATAAAGCTAAATACCCAATAAGAAATAGGCATTTGTTCAAATAAGTATAGCATGCTAATTTTATTAAACTGAGATAAATAAAAGGTGATAATTAACGAGTATTTTTATTACGTTCAGTAGCATAGCTACGTTCGGCTTGTAAGCGAATATCAGCCGCCTCACTAATCATTAGGGGTAAACGATCAATTAATAAAGAGTTTAACGCTTGCCCAGTTTCAGGGGCAATTTTCATTTCTGGATCAGTCAGTAGTAATTCAGCTTCGGCACAATGTAATAAACGGTATTGCACATATAAATTGGCTTGTAAAGCTTGTTTCCACAGGCTTAAGGTAGATTGCAACCGATTTTCCATAGTAGGGTATTGAGTTAAAAAGCGCTGAAATTCGTATAGGCTAGTTTCAATACGTTTTTTACTTTCCTCTAAGGCAGTTAAATTATTTAATAATACAATTTGACGCTGAGCTTGTAGCCATTTAAGAACAAATTGGCGATTTTGAGGTGTATATTGAGGAGAGTTTTGGTTAGGTTTTGGGGCAGGGCGATTGAGCATTTTAGTTAGGTACTGTATATAGCTTTTAATAAGCTTATTTTCTTTAGTAAGAACATCGGATTCTTTACCTAATAAGGTTTGAATGTCCTCAGTGAGGCTGACAGTTTTTTTAGTAAAAGCTTGTTCTGTATGCTCGGAAGAGCCTGCACGGTAAAAAATCCAAAAGGTTTGTGTTTCTTGCTCTATTTCTTGTCTTAAGCTTTCTAGTTGCTGACGGAAGTTCCAACGATTTAGGGCAATTTGCTGCATAAAACGTCGGTGAGTAGGGGTATTGGCAGCGAGTTGATCGGCACGTTTAAAAAACTGATCTAAGCGCTGTAGAGTTTGTTGTAAAGCACTACGCTGTTGTTCAAAGTCAAAATAATTAAGTTCTAAAAAATTTTGTAATTCACTACTTGGATTTACAGTGTCTTGATTAGTTTGTACTAAGGCAGGTATGGTATTGGTTGGTGTTGTAGTATTGCTCGGTGTAGCGGTAGGTGGTGCAGAGAGATTAGGGGGGGGATTAGCTTGGGTATTACTAGGTGAAGCTATAGGTACTGCTTGAGTTTGTACCGGATTAACAGGAGTGGGTGCATTACGTTTAGCATTAATTTTTAAACCCACATAAAAGGCAGCGAAAGTAATAATAGCGTATACTGCAACGATAATTAAAATGCGTTGTTCAGGAGTGAGATTGGGAATATTAAATAAAGTATCGGCTAGTTTCTGCCAGAGTAATACTAAACCAATAACGACCAGTAAAATATAAAGTATCAGAATAATATCAATGAGTTGCACCGCTTGTCCTTTATAGCTTATTCTAGCTCATCTAAGGTTAGTGTAGCTGTTTTGCTTGAAATCACCAAAAATTACTAAGTGCTGCTTGACAAGCGGCGGGTAAAGCGCTTTAATGGCGACCTCTTAAGGCCGGTAGCTCAGTCGGTAGAGCAGCGGATTGAAAATCCGCGTGTCGGCAGTTCGATTCTGCCCCCGGCCACCACTGAATTCAAAGTTACCCCCTTTAGCCCACAAAGTGGGCTTTTTTTGTCCCTACCTAATTGCTGCCTAATTATTTTCTACTTGCCTTTAAAAATAAAAAAGGGCAGTCGAAACTACCCTTTTATTGGTCGCTAAATAGTTTTAGGCGTTATTGACGTATCCCTTCTACTGATAAGGTTAGTTCTACTTCTTTAGAAGCAGGCCCTAAATCATAATTAATACCAAAATCCGCTAAAGTAAAACTGGTTTTGCCCTCAAAACCACGACGATAGCCGCCCCAAGGATCATCACCTGCACCGATTTCTTCTACATTTAATGTCACAGGTTTAGTGACTCCGTTGAGGGTTAGATTACCTTCGATAGTGCTTTTACCATCAGCTCCCGCTTTAAAAGCAGTACTTTCAAATTTAGCTTCAGGAAATTTCTCTACATTTAAAAAATCAGCACTACGTAAGTGTTTATCACGCTCAGCATGATTAGAGTCAACGCTAGTGGTTTTAATGGTCACAGCGACTTTTGATGCTTCAGGTTTCGCTGCGTCATAGCTAAATGTGCCCGCAAAATCATTGAAGCGTCCATATAACCAACTATAGCCTAAATGCTTAATGCGAAATTGAATAGCACTATGCATGCCTTCCGTATCGATTTTGTAATCTTCGGCATAGGCTTGAGTACCTAATAAACTTAGGGCTAATAATGAAGTAGCTAATAAGGTTTTCATGATAGTTTCCTTAGTGACGTGGTAGTAAAAAAGTTAATGAGTTAATTATAAGCGTCCTAACATGCGCTTTAGTGTGTTATCTTTCCAATAAAAGTGATGCAATAGTGCCGCACCCGCATGTACTAGCACTAATAACATTAATAGCGTGGCACTATATTCATGGATTTTTCCGGCTATTTCACCACGCTCAGCATTTTCAGCTAGTAAAGCGGGTATCTCAAACCAGTTAAAAACTTCTATGCCTTTACCTTTGGCGGTAGAAATAAGATAGCCACTAATAATAAGTGCGAGGATTAATACATATAAGCCTATATGTCCCAAACGCGCTAGTGTGTGTTGCCATTCTGGTGTAGTGGCGAGTTTAGTAGGGTGTGGGTGGCTATAAAGCCATGCTAACCGTAGTACTAGAGCAAGGCCCACTAGCACACCTATTGATTTGTGTAGGTGAGGCAGTGTGTGATAGAGCTTGTCATAGTAGGTGAGTTCAACCATATAATCGCCTACGAAGTACAAGCTAATAATGGCTAGCGCCATGAGCCAATGGAGGGCTATAGACAAGCTACCATAGTGCTCGGTGGTGTTTCTGAGCGCCATAAAAAGTGCGTCCTTATCAAATAATAATAATTCTCATCTTTGAGAGGGCGATTCTATAGTCTTATTTTAAGTTAATAAAGTAGCTATTTTTATATTTATTTATAACTTTAAATTAAAATACGGATTTTTGTAGGGCTAATAGTTGAAAATCAACTTGGATTGTTAGCTGGCTTAAGTGCTTAACCGTTTGTTGCGTTTCTAACGACGCACTCCAGTAGTAAGGTGTCATAGCTAATAGCGCTTCAATACTTTTCGAGTCCTGCAAACTAAGTACATATTGGATCGGTTGGGTACTGAGTAATTGCAAGCTATCCGGTAACGCTAACTCAGTGTTATGCAGGCGTGCTTGAGCATAGATCAAGTCCCGAAGCTGATACAGATGATTAGCGCCCGGACGCACCCACAGCCAAATACCATTAGGTTTTAAGACCCGTACTACTTCTGCTTCATTAATGGGGGCAAATACCGTAGTGACTATATCCACACTATTATCTGCCAGTGGCAAATCAGCGCTCGACGCCACAGCAAAGTGCATACTAGGCAAACGTTTTGCAGCAAGACGTGCCGCATCGCGTGCAATATCAATGCCCCAAATTTGAAGAGTAGGGTTATTTTGTATGATCTGGTCTAAGTAATATCCCTCGCCACAGCCAATATCTAAGAGGGTTTGAGCTTGACCTTGAGCATAGTTAGCGATTGTTTGGGCTAAAGCATCGGCTAGCGGTTGATAATAGCCTTGTTCTAAAAACATACGCCGACTTAAAAGCATCGCTTTAGAATCACCCGGATCCGCCGATTTCTTTTTATGAGCAAGGAGTAGGTTGACATAGCCCTCTTTAGCGCGGTCGTAAGTGTGGCTGTTTACACAGCGATAGATAGTATTTTCTAGCTTTAAAGCGGTATGACACACCGGACAACGCCAATCCATAATAAAACCTAAATCAACAATAACAATACTTCGGACAGTTTGGGCATGATTGAAAAATAGGCTGGAAGCCTCCAGTGTGGGAAGATGTCGTCAACCACGATAACAACCCCTCACCCCAGAAGCTTCCATGTCCACAATAGAAACGATTCTGAGCCAAATGTCCAGTGTGGCGAAACCGCAGCGCCAGTTTTTGCTGACCTTGTTCAATGCGCTGATGTACCTGCCCAGCCGTGTCAACTTCCGCAACCTTGGACGTTACAGTGACTGCCATGAAAAGACTTTTTCACGCTGGTTTTCACGTTCCTTTGATTTTCTAGCGTTCAACCTGCTGATCTTACAGGATGTCCTGCATGGCAAGGGGGAACGTATTGCGGCTATTGATGCCAGTTTCGTGCCTAAAAGCGGGCGCAAGAGTTATGGCCTTAGACTGGTTTTGGAACGGCTCACAGGGGCAGGCGCAACGCGGACAAGAATTATCCTTGTTAGCGCTGGTGGACGTGACCCACAACACGGTACTTACACCTTATCCGCCCGCCAAACGCCTACGTTGCCGCGCTCAACCCGCAAGGGTCAAAGCCAACCCGCCAACACCAAAGACAAAACCAAGGTGAAACACCCACCCTTCGTTGGTGCGCCGCTCCCCACGCGGATGGATAGCTACCTTGGACAGCTTCAACACGCCATCACAGTCCTGCTGGGGTGTGGCATCCGTTATCTCGTCGCGGATAGCTTTTATGCCAAAACTAAGTTTGTCAGTGGCATCAGGGAACTCAACTTGCATTTGATCAGCAAGTTACGTCAGGACGCCGACTTACGGTGGCTGTACACGGGCGCACAAAAACCCAAGGGTCGTCACCGCCAGTACAGCGGCAAAGTCAGTTTTGACGACTTATCACGTTTTGAACGGGTCGGAGAGCTGGACGGGCAGCGTGTTTACACCGCTACTGTTAACAGCCCGACGTTCAAACAGATAGTGCGCATCGTCTATCTGGTGCGCGAAGCAAACGGCAAGACCGCTAGCGCACTGCTGTTCAGTACCGACACGGATTGCCCTGCATTAGACATCCTGCGTTACTACCAAGCGCGTTTCCAGATAGAATTTTTGTTCCGGGGATGCCAAGCAACACACCGGGCTGTGTGACTGCCAAACGACCCGCAAAGAAAAGCTGGATTTCCACTTCAATACCTCACTGACGGCACTTAACCTGCTCCGGCTGGAAGATCGCCAGCAGAACTGGGATGCCGGGGGCAACGGGCGCAGTGTCCTCTCCGTTGCCAGTGGGAAGATCCGCCACTTCAATGCCCATCTGCTCGAACGCTTTTCTCGCCACTTAAAACTCGACTTCAGCGCCATAAAATCCAGCCCAGCCTTCGCAGACCTATGTAATTATGGTGCTATCGCCGCGTAAACTGTCCGAAGTGTTACAATAAGGGACTAAGCTTAATCGATTTACTAAGCTCTTGCAGTAGGGCTAAGTGACAACTAGCTATAGTTCACGGCATGATAACACTCACCACCTTATTCGGATTTTTATATGCCAACTACTGATAAGCCAAGATTGAATTGGGGCATTCTAAGTACCGCTAAAATTGCACGTACTAAAGTGATCCCCGCACTGCAAAAAAGCGCACAAGCTCACGTTTATGGAATTGCCTCACGCGATGGTGAAAAGGCTAAGCGTATTGCCCAAGACTTAGCTATTCCACACACCTATGACTCCTATGAGGCTTTATTGGCTGACCCTAACATACAAGTCGTCTATATCCCTTTGCCGAATGATCAGCATATCGAGTGGACACAAAAAGCATTACAAGCAGGCAAGCATGTGTTGTGTGAAAAACCCATTGGTTTAAACAGTGAGCAAGTCCAAACACTACAAGCCTTCTATCAGCAATTGCCAGAGCCACGTCCTAAGGTGATGGAAGCGTTTATGTACCGCTTTCATGCACAGTGGCAGATGGCTAAAGCGCTAGTGCAAGAGCAACGTATTGGCGAGCTAAAAGCGATTCAGACTATCTTTTCTTATTTCAATGCTGATCCTAATAACATTCGTAACAGTCTTGAGCTAGGCGGTGGGGCTTTAATGGATATTGGCTGTTATGGTGTGTCGTTAGCACGGTTTTTATTTGGTCAAGAGCCGCAGCGGGTGTGTGGTATGAGTGAGTATGATCCCGCCTTTGGTGTGGATCGTTTAACCACAGGGCTATTGGATTTTGGATCAGGGCAAGCGAGTTTTACCTGTGCTACCCAAATGACACCGTTTCAGCGGGTGCAAATCTATGGCACTCAAGGTCGGATTGAATTAGAGATTCCTTTTAATGCCCCACCTGAACAAAGTACAAGGCTATGGGTGCAAACCGTTAAGGGCATTGAAGAACATACGTTTGCTCCCCAAGATCAATATACCTTGCAGGCAGAGGTGTTCACTGAAGCGATTTTAAAGGATCAAGGCATACCAATGGATTTAGCCGAGTCTTGGGCTAATATGCGAGTGATGGATGCAATAGTGTTAAGTGCGCAAGAGGGGTGTTTTGTAGCTTTGTAAAGTAGCAAAGCTCATTATTTCTGATAAAGTTTTATGCAAAGTAAAATGGTATTCATTAAATGCTATGGATAAGCTTGGCGCTCAAAAACAGCGGCAATGATAGTTTCATTGCCTTTTTTCCTAATGCAAGCCTCTGCTACAGATGAAAATTCAGACTCATATTTGACCCGATCCTTTAACCTGTTAATCACCAAAGTTTTCATCAACCAAACCAATGCCCTAGCCCCCTGAGCTTGTGCGCCCTGGTATTCGTTAATTTCCCGCAGACAATCATCCCAAACCCTGCCACGCTTCTGGTTCAGGCGATCCAGCCTGTTCAATCCCAGAATATCTATGGTTTGCTCTGCCATGACCTGATCCACAGGGCAATCCACCCCTCCGGCCACTACAGCAATGCAGCCATCATCGTCACGCTCGTAAGAAATCAAGCGGGTTTGGTTAGTCAATGGGTTTATCAGTACCGCGCCTTCCAAACGGAGTTGAGTTTCGGAGCAGTTTTCCCTCGCCCGGTATTCACCTTCGAGAATAGGGAAGAAATCGCGTTTCTTGACGTTGATAAGCTGCCCGGCGATGACGTAGTTTTTGTAGTTAAAGGACAGCCACCAATAACCTGACTCTGTAGAACCATCCAGATTCATGACACGGCCTTTGGGACGGAAGTGGTCAACGTGAATGGATGAAACACTTTCTGCCGCTTCTGTATACCAGCACTTGTTGGCAAATTGCTGTAATAACCAGTTACGGATACGGTCATCACGCCAGAGATTTTCATTGGCTTTGATAATGGAGCTTCTGCCAGCTTCATCGGGCGCTGCCTGTAGCAACGCAGTTACCCTATCAGCATCATCAATCCAGTCTTGCGGGGGTGTACCCGTGATAATGACTTTGCGCATTTTCAACCTTTTATTGCCAGTTCTTGGGCAATTTGTGAGAGCTGATCAATCCTTTCAGCCTTAACCAGTTTTTCAATAATCTGCTCAGCGAGTTTGTTTTGCTCCTGAATTTCATCCTTGGTCAGGGTTTCATTTAGTGGTTTTCGACGAACCTTATACATTTGTTCAATAAATAGCTGATACATTGGATCACGGTATTCACGTGAAAAACCAAGGTCTTCCAATCGAGTTACTAGATATTCCAGTTCTTGTTCTTCGCTAGGTTTTAAGCCTACTTCTCTGCGTTTAGCCAACAAATCATTACGGCGCTGTAGATCATCCATCGTTTGGGCATCAAGTGTGGATGGCAAACCAAAGATTTCGCTTTTCAGCAAGCCAGACACCCCCATTCCCTGCGGATGCTCATCAGGTTGCACTATTTCAGTTCCCTGACCATATTTACGCAGAATATGCACCTGTTCACGCTTGAGACCACCAATCATCAATGGATCGTGTGTGGTGATCAAGACTTGTGATTCACCTTTTATTATTGCATCAGGACGTGGTTTCATAACGCTCTCAATATCATTAAAATAGCGCAGTTTCCAGATTGGGTTGAGGTGAGTATCTGGCTCGTCTAGCAGGAATAAGCAGTCATCTTCATGGGTAATACGCATCAGCCCCAAGACTGTTAGCATTTGTAGTTCACCTTCAGAAAGTTGGGTGAAGCTGATTTTACCGCCGTGTTCGTCGCGTTTTTTGACGGTAATGCGGATTTCTTCGATCAGGTCACCAATATATGCACCTTCGGCATAGCGGAAAAAGCTACTGGGTGAGCCTATCAATTCACCTAGTTCACGTAGTTTGTCTTTGTCAGGGACAAACAGGTAAAGTTGTTTTTGTTTTTCATGCCTGCCACGAAAATCAATCAGTTTGGATTCTTCGTGTTGAATGGGGGCCCATGCGATTTGCCAAAGTTTATCCAGAAACTCGGATACCACATTGCCGCGTGCGTACCAGAAACGTGGGTCGCCTTGCTTGATGTCATCCTCTTCCAGACGGCGCAGGCGGTGTGGTTGTTTGAGCACGAACAAGGCAGATTCCAGTGACTCGATATTCAGGTTTTCGAGTATTTTCTGAAAAACGGGATCATTGGAAAGTAGGCAAGCCAATAACACCAGTTGGCTGTGTCCGTCACGGCAGTAAAACAGCCGCCGCAAGCGGTCATCACCAAACTGTTTTAACTGCTTGTTTTCTTCCTGCCTGCGCAAATCCGCCATCTTGCGGCGGTCAGCTTCGGTGTTGGAGAGGTTATTCAGGATATGTGCGGGCAATACTTCTTCGGCGGTGATTTCCTGACGACGGTTAAAGCGGCGTTGGTGCTCCTGAAAGAGGGTTTCCATCCGTTCGTTGCGTCCGGAATAGTAAGCGAAAATGTGGGCAGGTAATAAATCCCTGTTTTGCAGCAGATAGCCTTGTGACTCGCTTTTATCGTCCACCCAGACAAAGGGGCGCTTTTGCTTACTTATATTGGCTTTGAGTCTGACTTGCCGCTCACGAATCTGATATTCCAGTTCGTAATCGAAAGCTGCATCTCGATCGAGATCAACGTCACGAAAAATTGTGATCAGGGCTTCCATCAGGTTGGATTTGCCTGTGCCGTTCTGACCGATTAGCGCATAGCTACGGATGGGTTTTGGCTTCGCATCGGCTGGCTGCCTTGGTGAAGGTTCGTAATACTCGGCGAAGTTCACCGTTACATCACGCAGGTTTCGGAACTGTTTGAGCCACAGGCGTTGCAGTCGCATCAGTCGGCCTCCTTCTCCAGCATTTGCGCCCCCGTGGGTTCGGCAATCCAGCCGTGCATCACTTCGGTTTTAAGCTGGGCGTAGAAAGCGTCGACTTCCCCGCCGAAGCGCTGCCACAGGTCATTTGCGCCCATTTCGCCATTATGGCGGGCAAGCAGGCTTGCCAATGGGGCTTGCATATTATTGGGTGGTTGGGCTGTCCCCAAACGTACCGGGGCTTTTAATTCGGTTTTTGGGACTTTCATGGGTTCTTCCTGTTGTGGGGTGGAAATACCAGTCAGACTGGCAATAGCAGCCGTCGCCAATCGCTCAGCGGTCTTTTTCTTAGAACGAAGCTTTTCTTCCAATGTGTCACAGAAGATCATCATTTGTTGGATCTCATCCAGTATGCGTACTTGTTCTTCTCGTGGCGGCAGCAAGATTGGCAATGCCCTTAACCTATCTTGTGTGATATTCATCTGACTTGAAGCCATACCCGATTTCTTTTTTTCTAGAATTTGAGCTGTTTCACTTGATGACAAAGATAAGGCAACGAATCTTGCATCAATTAAATCATCGACTATACGAAAACGGATGATCTTGTCTGAAATCATTAGTCTAGGAGGAACTTTATCAACAACACAGCATATTCCGACTCTATTACTGGGACCAGCACGAGTAATCAAAATATCTCCAACCCTTGTCTCATATTGGGGTTTTGGTTTCAGGGAAACTGGTAATTGCTTATTTTCGTGGGAAATAAATTGCAACTTCTGCACTGCTGTTGTTTTCAATATCCCCCAATTATCATCATCATTTTTTGGTTTATCCATACACTTAGGACTCCAGCCTGAATCTATCATTGCCAATGCATCATCAAGCACTATTTGAGACCAGTGAGCAGGCACAAAAGACTCCCCTAAAACCTCACCGACCACAGGTTTTAGAGCTTTAATTTCACCTTTTTGGATACTATTTCTTTTTGCACTTTTTATCATTTCCAGTAGATCGGATACAGGCGTGTCTGATGAATCTAAGCAAGTTAATCTGCCACTGACACCTAAATCCATAACCAAGTTGCGAAGTTCTGCAACATCCTCCGCCTCAGCAAACAGATACGAGAAATGCCCCGCTAACCGCTTCCAGCTATCTTGCAACTCTTTCGGGCTTTCCGCATTGGCAACAGCTTGCAAGACAGACTGACGCCACTTGTTCTGTAATTTGCGTTTTTTCTGTTGTTGGGCTTCGAGCTTGTCGCAAAGCGCCATGAGTTCATCGACTTTGGCGACGATACGGGATTGTTCCTCAGTTGGAGGCAAGGGAAAAGGATAAGTAGCAAAAAACTCTGTAGGTAAGCGCTTCTGCCCCGCTGTTCCCGTCATATTTTTTTCGCCTTCGACTTTAAAATAAGGGGAACGAAGAAAAATATAAACATAATCAGGCAATACACCTTCGTGGATCAGACGAACCACATGTAACTCAGTAGTACCTGCACCTATTCCCCATTCGCTTTGCAAACCCCGAATAACAGCCGCTTTTCCATTCTCAAAACATGGGGTAATCTTTGCAACCACGATGTCATTATTAGCAAAATGGGTGTACCCTTTTTTAATTTCATCCCATCGTCTAATTTCACTAACTAATATTGCCTTATGCAACTCAGAAATACCGCTCATGGGTATGAAATCAGCTATTTTTTCTTCTTCATCGTCTAACTTATTTTTCGGGCTAATTTCACCAATATCTAACAAACGAGTCCACACCCAAGTCTTAGGAATACTGGCATTGCGAGCAACCAGCAATGGCTCTTTTTCCAGCTTGGGTATTCGCTTGTATTTGCCCTTCTTTATCAGCTTCTCTCGCTCCAACTCAATATCTTGTAGCAGACTCTCGGCATCTTCAACTTGTTGACTTAACAAGCCTGTCACAGCTAGCTGATAAATCATTTCCCGAAGGCGTTGTACACCGCCCGGTGCATTGGCGATGTGTCCGAACTCAGCCAAAAACTGTTTGGCATCCATCAGGCGGCTTCCTCTTCTACGAAGTGATGCGCCAGTGCTGCGGCTAATTCGCTTTTGAGGGTGTTTTCGGTTTCTTCGATTTCGCCGAGGAGTTTTTTGTATTTATCGAGCAATACGTCAGGGTCGTGGCTTTCTTCTTCCGGTGTGTTCGGGTTTTTCTGGTCAAGGTTGAAGATAGGCCAATAGATACGGTCGCCTGCCGCCTGCGCATCCCTCGCTTTCAGGCGTAAGGGTTCGGCTTTGACCCTGAGTTCTTCGATTTGGGTTCCTATTTGCTTGCGGTAGTCGGTATCGGTGCTGCCCACCAGACTCTTGCGCAAGTCTTTGGCTTCGTTTTCCAGCGCACTGGCCTGATTATTCAAATCTGCGGCTTTTTCCCAATGCGGTTTGGCTTCCGCCCATTTTTCGGCTTGCAGGGTTTTGAAGTCAAACTTCCACGCCAGTTCGGTTTCTTCGCGGTCGGCAAAGTCGTTGTCTTCCGTGCCCCACCATGCCTTTTCCGCGTCGAACTCTTCCAGCCGGATTGGCTTGGTTTTGGAATAGCTTTTGTAACCGGGCGGATATGGATGCTCATAAAACCAGATAGTGTCAGTGGCGAAACTTGCATCCTGATCGGCGTCATCGTCGGTTTCAGGCGTGCGCCGGGTAAAGAACAACAGGTTGGTTTTGATGGTGGTATAGGGCGCAAATACGCCTTTGGGCAAACGCACGATGGTATGCAGCTTGCACTCTTTCAGCAGCTTTTCTTTCAGCTTGCCCTTGATGCCATCACCAAACATGAAGCCATCCGGCAACACCACCGCAGCCCGCCCACCGTCATCTTTCAGCAGTTTTTTGACGATCAGCGCCATGAACATATCGGCAGTTTCACGGGTGCGCAGGTCAGCCGGATAAGTGCCGCCAACCGCATCCTCTTCATAGCCACCAAACGGCGGGTTAGTGACGATGCAATCCATCTTTTCCGCTTTGCTCCAGTCATTCCACGCGCGGGCAAGCGTATTGCGGTGCTCAATCTGGCTGGGCGCATCAATGCCATGCAACAGCAAATTGGTGGTGCACAGCAGATGCGGCAGCGGTTTCTTTTCAAAGCCGAAAATGAGTTCCTCAATCGCCTTTTTATCTTCTGTGCCGGATTTGTCGGTGATTTGATGGTTGAAATGGTCAATCGTTGCCGTCAAAAAGCCACCCGTACCGCACGCCGGATCAAGCACTTTTTCCCTCTTGTCCAGCCGTGGGTTGACCATCTGCACCATGAACTGGGTAATCGCCCTTGGCGTATAAAACTCACCCGCATTCCCCGCCCCGCGCAGGTCATTGAGTATTTGCTCGTACACATCACCCAGATTGGCACGGGTTCTGAAGTCGTGAAAGTCGATGGCCTCATCCAGCTTCTCGATCACTTCCTGCATCAACTGCCCGGATTTCATGTAGTTGTGGGATTCACTGAAAACCGTATGGATAACCTTCTCTTTTTTGCCAATATTGGGGTTTACACTCTGCAAGCCCGGAAACAGAGTATTGTTCACAAAGTCGATCAATTTATCGGCAGACATATTAGGCTGTTTTTTACCTTGTGTACCCTTAGTGGGTTCTGCCCAGTCACACCAGCGTAAGCCATCTGGAATCGGTGATATGTAATCTGTTTTCTCTGTACACGACAAAACCACTAACTTATTGATTTAGCATGTTTGTCATGGAGATGGTGAAAGTCCACCGCTCCTATGTTTTACTCTCTAGTTACCACACAGGAGAGCAAAATGGATCTGAGCGATGGACTACGTGACAGTTTAAAAGCCCACTTGAGTTGGGGCAAGCCCCGTTTGGATTGTTTTGTGGGAATGCTGCATACTTTGCTGAGTGCGCGACAAATGAATTTGGCGTTGTTGGCGGTACACATAGATTCTGACACCGACATTGGTTCCCGCTATCGACGGATGCAACGCTTTTTTAGCCAAGTGTTCTTTAATTACAATGACATTGCCCATTTTCTTATGGGAATGTTCGCCTTTAGTGGTCAACAATACTACCTCACACTCGACAGAACCAACTGGAAATGGGGCAAATCCAACCTCAATCTCCTGACTTTGGCGGTTGTTTACCAAGGTGCGGCTATCCCCGTTTACTGGATGGTGTTGAACAAACGCGGTAATTCTAACCAACGTGAACGTATTGCCCTGCTGCAACGATTTATCAGCCAATTCGGGCGCAACAACATCTTGGGTGTGTTGGCTGACCGTGAGTTTATTGGTGGTCAATGGTGGAAGTGGTTGTCTTCCAAAGAGATTCCCTACTTGATTCGTATCAAGGGTAATCAGTTGATGACCGACAAACACAAAAAGAGGCGCATGTCCGCTCGCTGTTTGCCAACCTCAAGCCGGGTAAACGGCGCGTTCTCCGTCACCGTCGCGACGTTAGCGGGGAATGGGTTTGGCTCAGTGGCTCAAAGCTGCCCAGTGGTGAGTTGTTGATTATCGCCAGCAACCACTACACGGCTGATCCCATTGGCACTTATCGGCTACGTTGGGAAATTGAAAACCTGTTCCAATGCTTGAAAGGGCGTGGTTTTCACATGGAAGCCACTCACTTCACCAAACCCCTCGCATCAAAAAGATGATGGCGTTGCTTGCCATTGGCTTCTGTTGGGCGCACAAAGTCGGCGAATGGAAGGAAAAAGCCGTCAAGCCTTTGAAGACGAAAAAACATGGACGCAAAGAGCAAAGTGTCTTCCGTTACGGCTTGGACTACTTGACCGATTTATTGAATGGAAGGGTACGGGAAAAAGTGGATAGGCTTAGGCTGCTGCTTCTGTTCCTTTGTCCACCACAATTCATGGCGATCGAGGATGGACGGATGAAACTCAGGCGATTTTCTTTTGAAAAAGATTCAATGAGTTAAGCGAATTGTCGTGTACAGAGATCTGTTTTATTATTTTTTGCGTATTTTTCCCAGTCTTGTTCCCGCTGGTCAAAAATTTTCAAGAACAGCATCCAAGTCAACTGACCGATACGTTGTGCATCGCCATCGACACCTGCATCCTTGCGCATGATGTCTTGAATGCTTTTGATGGTGCTGCTGAGGTTCATGTAATTTCCTTCATAAAATAGGCGCTTGACTATAGCTTAGTGAAATGAGGGGCTTTGGAGGCTTTTTTATCAAAGGTCAATGTAGTAGAGCAGCCTTTGCCGCGTGCTACTTGGGAGATGAGCAGGTCTGCTAAATCGTAGGTATTATTATGGGCGCTGCTAACAAAGTCGCGCACACTCACAGCGTCCTGAAACTCCAATGCCACCATAGAAAGCAATTCACTCAATGAATCTAATATGTCCTCTCGTGGTACTTCATAGATACTGTTGAGCACCCACATCATTTCTAGCACAACCACATGACTAACAAATAGTGGTTGCTTGGAGGCTTCAGCATCTGTCAATAGTCGGGTCGCTATTTGTGCCTGATTTTCGTCATCTTGCACTAGAAAGCGTACCAGTATATTGGTGTCAACTGCCTTCATAATGCGGTGTCCTTGATGTACTGGGCAACAGCTTCATTCATCTCCTCAATGGAGACAGGATGAGGTTTTTTGTACTTACTCAGTAAGCCTGCAACCTCAGCAGCCTTGCGAGTAAAAGGTTTAAGTACAACCTCACCCCGCTCAGTAAGGACAAATTCAACCTTGTCACCCGTCATCAAATTTAGATTATCCCTGACACTTTTGGGAATGGTAACTTGCCCTTTTTGTGTCACAGTTGATATACAGGCATTCATAGTACTGACCTCCGGTATTACTTTAAGCAGTTATTATTACTTAAGGTAATACTTTTTACAAAGAGTAGAGGTACTCGTATGAATTGGCTATAAATCCCTATACCGAGCGGCGTTTCTGCTTGAGGTAATAAGTCAAAATCAGTACCGCCACACACGCCAGAGTGATTAGGGTGACTAAAGTGAGGTTTTCTTTAATTAACTGCTCATTATTGCCAATGAAATAACCCAATATGGCTAAAATCACCACCCAAATTCCCGCGCCTAAACTGGTGTATAGGCTAAATACCTTTAAATCCATGCGGGCTAAGCCTGCGGGTAGGGAAATATATTGCCGTACTACCGGAATCAAACGTCCAGTAAAGGTGGAAATAGCCCCATGCTTGCTGAAAAAGGTATCCATGCGATTAAGTGTTTCTGGCTTTAGCAATACGTATTTACCGTATTTCACTAAAAAAGATCTACCTAATGTCATAGCTAGATAATAGTTAATCAGCGCCCCTACTAAGCTTCCAGCTATACCAGAGGCAATAACGCCTACTAAATTCATTTTGCCCTGTGCGGCTAAGTATCCGGCTGGAATAATCGCCACTTCACTAGGGAAGGGAAAAAAACTAGATTCTAGGGTCATCATCACAAAAATACCGAAGTAACCCCATTCGTGTACGGTATTCACAATCCAATTAATAATGTCGTGCAACATGCCAAGTACTCATTATAAGTGATCAGAAGCAAAATCAGCTAAACGTGAGCGTTCACCGCGCTGTAGGGTAATGTGGCCGCTATAGTCCCAGCTTTTAAATTTATCCACCACATAAGTTAAACCAGAGGAAGTTTCAGTCAAATACGGGGTATCAATCTGGCCAATATTGCCTAAGCACACTACCTTAGTCCCCGGTCCTGCACGCGTGATGAGGGTTTTCATTTGTTTAGAGGTGAGGTTTTGCGCCTCATCTAAAATCAAATAGCGATTGAGGAAAGTACGTCCACGCATGAAATTTAATGACTTAATCTTAATTTTGCTCATTAAAAATTCATCGGTAGATTGACGCGCCCATTTACTCCCTGCGGTGGGTTGAGTGAGTACCTCAAGATTGTCCATGAGTGCACCCATCCAAGGGGCCATTTTTTCCTCTTCTGTACCGGGTAAGAAACCAATATCTTCACCTACGGGAACCGTGACACGGGTCATAATGATTTCTTTATAAAGCTGCTCATCTAAGGTTTGCGCTAAACCCGCCGCTAGGGTGAGCAACGTTTTACCTGTACCTGCCGCTCCTAATAAGGTCACTAAATCAATATCAGGATCCATGAGTAAGTTAAGGGCAAAGTTTTGTTGGCGATTGCGGGCATTAATGCCCCATACTGCGCGGCGCTTTTCGGTATAGTCTTGAATGGTTTCAATAATCACATGATCAGCAAAACGTTGGCGTATGATGGCTTGTATCCCGCCTTCCTCATCCTGAAAGATAAACTCGCCCGGATACCACGTTTGGGTGAGGGGACCAGTGAGCTTATAAAAAGTACGCCCCTGTTGTTGCCATGACTGCATAGATTTGCTGTGTTCAGACCAAAAATCAGCAGGTAGCAGGTGGTAACCTAACGGCAATAAGTCCGCGTCTTCGAGTACTTGATCATTCAGATAATCTTCTGCGGTCAAACCTACAATAGTGGCTTTAATGCGTAGATTAATATCTTTAGAGACTAAAATGATCTCTCGCTCGGTGTACAAGCGCTGTAGTTGTAAGGCAACCTCTAGAATGGTGTTATCAGGTGAATTACCGGGCAGTAGTGCTGGTAGATCAGTGGTTAAAGGTTTAGTTTGGAAGTACAGTCTACCGCTGGGGGCTTTGCTAGTTTTATCTAAACCTAGCATACCCGCTTGTAGGGGAATGCCTTGCTCCAGATCAGTATGTCCCGCAGCTTGCAAGAGTTCATCTAAAAAGCGACTCACTTGACGCACATTACGGGCGACATCCGAGACACCTTTTTTACCCCGATCTAGCTCTTCTAGCACAACCATGGGTAGGAAAATATCATGCTCTTGGAAGCGAAACAGCGCGGTTGCATCGTGCATCAATACATTGGTATCGAGTACAAAGAGGCGGGTAGTTTGAGTTTGAGTCATAAGTGTGGCTATTATTCGTTTTTAGTAAGCGTGGGCAGGGATTGTACAGCTATGAGTACTTCCTCAACATGATTCGGTACTCGTACTTTACGCCATTCGCGGCGCAAAATACCCGCCGCATCAATGAGAAAAGTACTGCGTTCAATGCCTAGATGTTGTTTGCCATATAAGGTTTTTAATTTAATCACATCAAAAGTGCGGCACAGTATCTCATCTGGATCAGTAATTAATTCAAAAGGTAATTGGTGTTTAGCTTTAAAGTTTTCATGCGAGCGTAAGCTATCACGCGAAACCCCTACAATAATAGTATTGAGCGCCTGAAATTGGGGATAAAAATCCCGAAACTGTTGACCTTGGGTAGTACAGCCCGGCGTATTGTCTTTAGGGTAAAAATAAATCACTACATTGTGACCACGATACGTTGCTAAGTTAAAAGCTTGCTCGGAGGTGCTAAGAGCGCTGAAGTCAGCAATAGGTTGGTTCAGTTCAAGCATAGTTGCGGGCTTAGGTTGGGCTTAATAAAGTTAGAGCTAGAATGATCAGCTTAGAACAAGAAGGCAAGTAAATCTTTATCGGCGTGGGGCTTTGCTTATTAGGACGCAGGGTTTGTCACAGGATTGTCATATTTTAAGTCTAAGCTCCCCAGATCATAGAATGTCCACATCAGTTTAATAGGGGTAGTTATGCCAGAGTCACCATTAAATAAGCCAGATTATTTCCTAAATCGTGAACTGAGTGTGCTGGCGTTCAATGCACGGGTGTTAGAGTTAGCCCAAGATCAGTCACTACCTGTTCTAGAGCGCTTAAAATATTTATGTATTTCTAGTGCTAACTTAGATGAATTTTTTGAGGTACGAGTCGGGAGTATTCGAGAGCAGCAAAACTTAGGTGTGCCCCTGAAAACCTCAGATGATCTCTCCGCAGTACAACTATTAGCGGCGATAAGTGAGCGAGCACATCAGCTAGTTGAGTGTCAGTATCAGGTGTTAAATGATGCCATCATTCCGGCTTTGGCGGAGCAGGGGATTCATTTTGTGCGGCGTGGTGAATGGACAGAAGCTCAATTAGAGTGGTTGTCTAATTATTTTGATCAGGAATTACGTTTATTATTAAGCCCCTTAAGCCTTGATCCTTCGCATCCTTTCCCGAATGTAATCAATAAAAGTTTAAATTTTGTGGTGAATTTATCGGGTGTAAATGCCTTTGGGCGTGAAGTCGATATGGCGATTGTGCAGGCTCCCCGTACTTTGCCACGCATTATTCGCCTGCCAGCCGATATAGCGCCGAGTGCCGATAGCTTTGTATTTTTATCATCCATCTTACATGCCTTTATAGCGCGTTTGTTTCCGGGCTTAGAAGTCTTGGGTTGTCATCAATTCCGCTTGACACGTAATAGTAATATGTATGTGGATGAGGAAGAGATCGACGATTTATTAAAAGCGATGCAGGGCGAACTGCCCCACCGTAATTATGGTTCAGCAGTACGCTTAGAGGTGGCGGAGTCTTGCCCTGATAGCAATATTGAATTTTTACTGGAGCAATTCCATCTTACTCGAGCAGAGCTTTATCAAGTTAATGGTCCGGTCAATTTGCATCGTTTAATGACCCTCTATGATTTTATTGCTCGACCTGAACTGCATTATCCTGCTTTTGCACCCGGCTCATTAGAGCGAGCAGGCACTAAGATTGATCTATTTGAGCGTATTAGTGAGCGCGATATTCTCATTCATCAACCCTACCAAGCTTTTACACCAGTGATAGATTTTTTGTCACAAGCAGCGGTTGACCCTACGGTATTGGCAATTAAGTTGACCTTATATCGCACAGGTAAGAAATCGGTATTAGTCGACCAACTCATTAAAGCCGCACGTTTAGGTAAAGATGTCACAGCAGTGGTGGAGTTACGAGCACGCTTTGATGAGGAGGCTAATATTGATTTGACTAATCAATTACAACAAGCCGGTGTGCATGTCGTCTATGGCGTAGTGGGCTATAAAACGCATGCTAAGATTTGTATGGTAGTGAGGCGTGAACAGGGTAAGTTGCGCCAATACGTGCATATGTCTACGGGTAACTATCACGCAGGCACGGCTAAAGCTTATACCGATTTTGCCTTGTTTACTTGCAATCCAGATATAGGTGAGGACGTGCATAAGGTTTTCCACCTATTGACAGGCTTAGGGCGGATGAAGGGCTTAAAGTGTTTATTGGATTCACCATTTCGTTTGCATAACAGTATCTTAAATAAAATTGAGCGTGAAATTACCCATGCTAAAGCCGGAAAAAAAGCGCTCATTATGGCGCGTATGAATGCCTTAATTGAGCCACAAGTGATTGAAGCCTTATATCGAGCCTCCAATGCTGGGGTGAAAATTGAGCTAATCGTGCGTGGGATTTGCTGTTTGCGCCCGGGGATTATTGGTGTATCGGATAATATTCGGGTGCGTTCGGTAATGGGGCGGTTTTTAGAGCATCCACGGGTATTTTATTTCTACAATGACAATCAAGAAGAATTGTATTGTTCCAGTGCGGATTGGATGCCACGTAATTTCTTTAGGCGGGTGGAGATTGCCTTTCCTATTCTAGATCCTGAATTACGGGCGCGGGTGCGCCATGAAGCATTTGAGATTTATCTGCAAGACAATACCTATGCATGGTTATTGGATGCGACAGGACACTACGAGCGCTTACAGCCAGCAGAATGGGAGTTGCCTTTATCAGCACAACAAGTGTTGATGGATACTTTAGGTGAGGAGGGTCAGCGTCAAGCACGTCTCATGGGTGTACAGTCATCGAGTATGCATTAGCGAGTATCTTGCTTGTCTTATCCAGTCTCGATCAAGTAGTATGACTTGCAGCATATTATTGATTGGAGGGATTGCATGTTTCGCGGCAGTATGGTGGCAATGATCACCCCAATGACCTCAACAGGTGAGGTAGATGAGGCAGCATTAGAGCGTTTAGTAGCATTTCATATTGAAAATGGTACTGATGCTATTGTGGCAGTAGGTACTACGGGCGAGTCTGCGACTTTATCGCCTGCTGAGCATATCCACGTCGTGAAACGTGTTGTCACTTTAGCTAAAGGTAAAATCCCAGTGATTGCGGGTACTGGCTCTAATAGTACCCAAGAAGCCATTGCTTTAACTAGGGAAGCTTTAGAGGTAGGGGCAGATGCGTGTTTATTAGTAACTCCTTATTACAATAAGCCTACTCAGGAAGGTTTATATCGCCATTTCAAAGCGATTGCTGAGTCAGTCGCTATTCCGCAGATTCTTTATAATGTCCCCGGACGCACCGTATGCGACTTATTACCTGAAACGGTAGAGCGTTTAGCCCCCATTGCTAATATCGTAGGCATTAAAGAAGCCACCGGAAATTTGGAGCGTGCTAAAGACATTATGCAGCGTTGTGGCGATCAACTGGAGGTCTATTCCGGCGATGATGCCACGGCGATGGAGCTGATTTTATTAGGTGGCAAAGGCAATATTTCGGTGACAGCCAATGTCACACCTGCACTGATGCACCAAATGTGTAGTGCGGCTTTATCGGGTAATCGTGCTGAAGCGGAACGTCTGGATGCCCTAATGCGTGCACTCCATTCTACACTCTTTGTGGAAGCGAATCCGATTCCGGTGAAATGGGCGTTAGCTCAAATGGGCTATGGTCATGAAGAAGGAATCCGCTTGCCGCTCACACCGCTGTCGACCCAGCATCATGAAACTGTACGCCAAGCGATGCGGATGGCACAGGTACAGTTTTGAATCTGATTTAAGAGATACAACGAATTATGAAGTTCAAGCCCCAGACCTTATCTATTAAGTTAGGTGTAATTACCCTAATGATGAGTAGCCTCTTGATAGGTTGCTCTACCTTTAAACTGGATACGGTAGACGATAATGTAGCCTATCGTGGTAGTAAAAGTGTTAAAGCGCTTGCGATTCCTCCGGGGTTAAGTACCCCCGATTTTGATCCAACCTTTGCTGTAGCGCCGCAGGAATCTAGCGGAGGGCGTCAAGTCAAAATCATTAAGCTCGATGATGGTACTAATGCCATTGCGACCAATGAGGCTCCTTTAGAGGTGTGGAAGCGTCTGGAAACGTTATTACCTAATTTGAACTTGCGTATTCAAAATAAGGATGCTGAAAAAGCAACCTATACGGTGCTGTATAATTCAGGGGATGATAGCTTTATCCCGCGTAAAGGTTGGATCAATCGCGCTCTAGGTTTAGAAAAAGAAAATACCGTTAATGAAGATGATGAGGTCTATAGTGTGAAAGTAGCACGCAAAGAGAACGTCACCTTTGTAGGTATTTTCCCTGAAAAGAATGCTAAGCCTGCAATAGCAGATAAACTTCTAGCCCAATTGAAGTTAGATCTTGAGTTGTAATGCTGCGTTTTGCTTCATTAGGCAGTGGTAGTAAGGGTAATGCTGCCTTAGTTGAATCAGGAAAAACTCGCATTCTTATTGACTGCGGGTTTACCCTAAATGAAGTAGAAAAACGATTATGGCGTTTAGGTTGCGATCCTGAGCACCTAACCGCTATTGTGGTAACCCATGAACACGGTGACCATGCTAATGGAGTAGGGCGTTTATCGCGGCGTTATCACATTCCAGTGTGGGGGAGTGTCGGAACTTTTAATAGTATGCGCGATAATGAGTTTGCGCGGTTCCAGCCCATTAATATTCATCAATCTTTTAGTATTCAGGATTTAACACTGCAACCTTTTCCTGTTCCTCACGATGCACGCGAGCCTTGTCAATTAGTAGTGTCGGACGGTCAGTGGCATTTAGGTATGTTGACTGATGTGGGAGCATTGACGCCTTGCATTAAAGAGCACTTATCTGAGCTAGATGCATTACTACTTGAATGTAATTACGAACAGCATCTGTTAGAAACAGGTCCTTATCACTTTCAATTAAAGCAGCGGGTAGCCAGCTCGTTTGGTCATTTAGCCAACGCCCAAGCCACTCAATTATTACAAGCCATTAAAACAGACAAACTACAACACGTAGTGGGTATGCATCTGAGTGAGCAAAATAATTTACCTGAGTATGCACAAGCAGCCTTAGCTGAAGGACTTAATTGCGCTGCCAGCGATGTGTCACTGGCGTGCCAAGCAAAAGGGTTTGATTGGCGAGTATTAGAAGCAAAAATTTAGTGTTAAATTAATTGCTGCTGAATCATAAGCTTAAGTGTATTAGCTGCTATAAGGCAAAAAGCTACTGTAAAAAACTACAAAATTTTTTCAAAAAAGTAGTTGACGGAGAGGAGGAGATGTATATAATGCGCATCTCCGAACGACGCGGCGGACTGAAAAACGAAAGCGAAATCAAGTAGTTAGTAGTGACCAGTAGCTGAGTTTGTTTAGGAAATAAAAGATTCCGGTGCGAATCAGGTAAGTGAAAAACAAGTAGTAGGTTATAGCAAAAAGCGCTTGACAGACTACGAAGCACGAACTAGAATGCGCACCTCTCGTTAAGCAAGACCTTAACGCGTTATTTAAAAAGCAATCAAATAAACTTGTGTGGGTGCTTGAATCATCTGTAGTAACAGAATGTATCAAGTATTCACTTTCGTCAAGAAAGTAATTCACTATTATATATTCTGAGCAAAGAAACACGCTGGTTAGCGGTTATTGAAGGCGTTTAACGTTGTCAGTGACTGGATGAATCAGCACAAGATTAAACTGAAGAGTTTGATCCTGGCTCAGATTGAACGCTGGCGGTATGCTTAAGACATGCAAGTCGAACGGTAAGCCCTTCGGGGCCTAGAGTGGCGCACGGGTGAGTAACACGTGGGAATCTACCCAGTAGCGGGGGATAGCCTGGAGAAATCCAGATTAATACCGCATACGCTCTACGGAGGAAAGGCTTCGGCCACTATTGGATGAGCCTGCGTTGGATTAGCTAGTTGGTGAGGTAAAGGCTCACCAAGGCGACGATCCATAGCTGGTCTGAGAGGATGATCAGCCACATCGGAACTGAGACACGGTCCGGACTCCTACGGGAGGCAGCAGTCGGGAATATTGGACAATGGGCGCAAGCCTGATCCAGCAATACCGCGTGTGTGAAGAAGGTACTTGCGGGTTGTAAAGCACTTTCGCTAGGGACGAAGATGACGGTACCTAGAGAAGAAGCACCGGCTAACTCCGTGCCAGCAGCCGCGGTAATACGGAGGGTGCAAGCGTTAATCGGAATTACTGGGCGTAAAGCGCACGTAGGTGGTTTATTAAGTCAGATGTGAAATCCCTGGACTCAACCTAGGCAGGTCATCTGATACTGGTAGACTAGAATGTGGGAGAGGGAAGTGGAATTTCCGGTGTAGCGGTGAAATGCATAGAGATCGGAAGGAACATCAGTGGCGAAGGCGACTTCCTGGACCAACATTGACACTGAGGTGCGAAAGCGTGGGTAGCAAACAGGATTAGATACCCTGGTAGTCCACGCTGTAAACGATGTCAACTAGCCGTTGGGTTCGATTTAGGACTCGGTGGTGCAGCTAACGCATTAAGTTGACCGCCTGGGGAGTACGCTCGCAAGAGTAAAACTCAAAGGAATTGACGGAACTTGCACAAGCGGTGGAGCATGTGGTTTAATTCGATGCAACGCGAAGAACCTTACCAGCCCTTGACATGGCAGGAATCCCTGAGAGATTGGGGAGTGCCGCAAGGAACCTGTACACAGGTGCTGCATGGCTGTCGTCAGCTCGTGTCGTGAGATGTTGGGTTAAGTCCCGCAACGAGCGCAACCCCTGTCCCTAGTTGCCAGCACGTCATGGTGGGAACTCTAGGGAGACTGCCGGTGACAAACCGGAGGAAGGTGGGGATGACGTCAAGTCATCATGGCCCTTACGGGCTGGGCTACACACGTGCTACAATGGCCGGTACAGAGGGACGCGAGACCGCGAGGTGGAGCAAATCCCAGAAAGCCGGTCGTAGTCCGGATTGGAGTCTGCAACTCGACTCCATGAAGTCGGAATCGCTAGTAATCGCGAATCAGAACGTCGCGGTGAATACGTTCCTGTACTTTGTACACACCGCCCGTCACACCATGGGAGTTTGTTGCACCAGAAGCAGGTAGCTTAACCGAAAGGAGGGCGCTTGCCACGGTGTACTGATGACTGGGGTGAAGTCGTAACAAGGTAGCCGTAGGGGAACCTGCGGCTGGATCACCTCCTTTAAGAGCAAGGATGATTCGAGCACCCCCACAAGTTTATTTGAAAGTACCCTGGCCTAACTGGGACGCGAGGGTCTGTAGCTCAGTTGGTTAGAGCACACGCTTGATAAGCGTGGGGTCACAAGTTCAAGTCTTGTCAGACCCACCACTCGGTTAAAAGGGGCTATAGCTCGGCTGGGAGAGCGCCTGCTTTGCACGCAGGAGGTCGTCGGTTCGATCCCGTCTAGCTCCACCATCTTAGCGTTGACGACGGTCAGGTCTAGGTACTTAAGCGACTAATGCGATATAAGAGCATTCGACACCTTCAGTGAGACTGAACAGGGGTTGAGTGTTATTATATGGCATTAGCCAAATCAGCTATAAAAAGATTATAGCTGAGTTCTTTAACAAAATAGGAAAGCATCAAGCGAGAGTAAACTAAGCTTAAGTGGTAACGCACTTAAGAACAAAACAATCTCAAGCAAAATCGTTCAAGTTATAGTTGTACTATAACCTGGCTATTGTGCGGCATGAAGCCTACTGACAGTATCCATCATGAAGATAGGGCAACCTTACGACATGAAGGAAGTGATTAAAAAGCCTTAGCAATAATCCTTTTTAACCCGACTCTAGACACTGATACAGTATCATGCAACAGCAAAAGGAACAATAGACCGTTAAGGGTTATAGAATCAAGCGACTAAGCGTACACGGTGGATGCCTAGGCGGTCAGAGGCGACGAAGGACGTTGTAGCATGCGAAAAGCCATGGGGAGCTTGCAAACGAGCATTGATCCATGGATGTCCGAATGGGGAAACCCACTCTACATGTAGAGTATCCTGAACAGGAAGCGAACGCAGGGAACTGAAACATCTAAGTACCTGTAGGAACAGAAATCAACCGAGATTCCCTCAGTAGTGGCGAGCGAACGGGGAACAGCCGAATCTTTATGGGGTAGTGGAACAGTATGGAAAGGCTCGCGATAGCGGGTGATAGCCCCGTACACGAAACGTCATAGAGGACATATTAAGTAGGGCGGGACACGAGAAATCCTGTCTGAAGATGGGGGGACCATCCTCCAAGGCTAAATACTACTGACCGACCGATAGTGAACCAGTACCGTGAGGGAAAGGCGAAAAGAACCGCGGAGAGCGGAGTGAAATAGACCCTGAAACCGTGTACGTACAAGCAGTGGGAGCCCTACGGGGTGACTGCGTACCTTTTGTATAATGGGTCAGCGACTTACATTCAGTGGCAAGCTTAACCGATAGGGGAGGCGTAGCGAAAGCGAGTCTGAACAGGGCGTTCAGTCGCTGGGTGTAGACCCGAAACCGGGCGATCTATCCATGACCAGGATGAAGGTGCCGTAACAGGTACTGGAGGTCCGAACCCACTGTCGTTGAAAAGCCAGGGGATGAGTTGTGGATCGGAGTGAAAGGCTAATCAAGCTCGGAGATAGCTGGTTCTCCTCGAAATCTATTTAGGTAGAGCCTCATGTATCACTCTCGGGGGTAGAGCACTGTTATGGCTAGGGGGCCCTGACCGGCTTACCAACCCATTGCAAACTCCGAATACCGAGAAGTGCGAGCATGGGAGACACACGACGGGTGCTAACGTCCGCCGTGAAAAGGGAAACAACCCAGACCCTCAGCTAAGGTCCCAAAATTATGGCTCAGTGGGAAACGATGTGGGGTTACTGTGACATCCAGGAGGTTGGCTTAGAAGCAGCCATCCTTTAAAGAAAGCGTAATAGCTCACTGGTCGAGTCTACCTGCGCGGAAGATTCAACGGGGCTTAAGCCATATACCGAAGCTAGGGATTTGCCGTAAGGCAAGTGGTAGAGGAGCGTTCTGTAAGTGTGAAGGTGAACTGGAAGGTTTGCTGGAGGTATCAGAAGTGCGAATGCTGACATAAGTAACGATAAGACGGGTGAAAAACCCGTCCGCCGAAAGCTCAAGGTTTCCTGCGCAACGTTAATCGGCGCAGGGTTAGTCGGCTCCTAAGGCGAGGCAGACATGCGTAGTCGATGGGAAAC
This sequence comes from Thiofilum sp., assembly GCF_016711335.1. Taxonomy (NCBI): domain Bacteria; kingdom Pseudomonadati; phylum Pseudomonadota; class Gammaproteobacteria; order Thiotrichales; family Thiofilaceae; genus Thiofilum; species Thiofilum sp. Next base: position 918,239 of record NZ_JADJTF010000001.1, on the reverse strand, counting down.
GGGTTAATATTCCCGTACTTAGTTATACTGCGATGGGGGGACGGAGAAGGCTAGGCTAGAACACTATTGGATGTGTATCTAAGCGTTTAGGTAGAGATCTTAGGCAAATCCGGGATCTTAATACTGAGGCGTGATGGCGAGTGTCCTACGGGACATGAGTAGTCGATGCCCCGCTTCCAAGAAAAGCCTCTAAGCTTCAGGTATAACTGAACCGTACTGCAAACGGACACACGTGAGCTGGATGAGAATTCCAAGGCGCTTGAGACAACTCAGGTGAAGGAACTAGGCAAAATGGTACCGTAACTTCGGGAGAAGGTACGCCTCTGGTGGTGAATAGCTACTGGACCAGAGACCAGACAGCTGCGACTGTTTATCAAAAACACAGCACTCTGCAAACACGAAAGTGGACGTATAGGGTGTGACGCCTGCCCGGTGCCGGAAGGTTAATTGATGGGGTTAGCTGCAAGGCGAAGCTCTTGATCGAAGCCCCGGTAAACGGCGTACGTAACTATAACGGTCCTAAGGTAGCGAAATTCCTTGTCGGGTAAGTTCCGACCTGCACGAATGGCGTAACGATGGCTGTACTGTCTCCACCCGAGACTCAGTGAAATTGAAATCGCTGTGAAGATGCAGTGTACCCGCGGCTAGACGGAAAGACCCCGTGAACCTTCACTACAGCTTTGCACTGAACGCTGAACCTGCCTGTGTAGGATAGGTGGGAGGCTTAGAAGCTCGGACGCTAGTTCGAGTGGAGCCACCGTTGAAATACCACCCTGGTATGTTCGGCGTTCTAACTAAGATATAACCGTATCTAGGACAGTGCATGGTGGGTAGTTTGACTGGGGCGGTCTCCTCCCAAAGAGTAACGGAGGAGCGCGAAGGTGTGCTAATCTCGGTCGGAAATCGAGAGGATAGTGTAAAGGCATAAGCACGCTTGACTGCGAGACTCACACGTCGAGCAGGTACGAAAGTAGGTCTTAGTGATCCGGTGGCTCTGCATGGAAGTACTATCGCTCAACGGATAAAAGGTACTCCGGGGATAACAGGCTGATACCGCCCAAGAGTCCATATCGACGGCGGTGTTTGGCACCTCGATGTCGGCTCATCACATCCTGGGGCTGAAGCAGGTCCCAAGGGTATGGCTGTTCGCCATTTAAAGTGGTACGCGAGCTGGGTTCAGAACGTCGTGAGACAGTTCGGTCCCTATCTGCCGTGGGCGTTAGAGTTTTGAGGGAAGCTGCTCCTAGTACGAGAGGACCGGAGTGGACGCACCTCTGGTGTACCAGTTGTCACGCCAGTGGCATTGCTGGGTAGCTATGTGCGGACGGGATAACCGCTGAAAGCATCTAAGCGGGAAGCCCCTCCCAAGATGAGAACTCTCTGAGAGCTAGACTCTCCTAAAGGGCCGTTGGAGACGACGACGTTGATAGGTGGGATGTGGAAGTGCAGTAATGTATGAAGCTAACCCATACTAATTGCCCGTGAGGCTTGATTCTATAACCCGTAGCGGTTTGCGCGGTTGAGATTGAGGGTACTGGGGTGCGGGTAGCATCTACGGTACTCAGTAGATAAGTACACACGTTTGATGACTTTCCTAGATTGGGTGATGAAGCCCTGTTGGTGAAATAGACCAACCTAAATAAGCACATGCTTCATCGATACCCTTAAAGTTTGCTTGGTACCTATAGAGCTGTGGAACCACCTGATCCCATCCCGAACTCAGAAGTGAAACGCAGTATCGCCGATGGTAGTGTGGGGTTTCCCCATGTGAGAGTAGGTCAGTGCCAAGCTGTTATTCAAGCCCTGAGCATGATTATATATGTTCGGGGCTTTTTTATTTATGAGCTATTTAATTCTTTAAAAAGAGCATCATCCTTTTAGATAATGCCCTAAGTTTTATGTGTTCTTTAGGATTTACCTAATAAGCTTTTAATCAGTACCCGTGAATTACGTTTATAATTATATAAACGTTTTTTGTTTTCCGGTAAATCTTCCACTGATTTTTCTTCAAAGCCTCGTTCTTTAAACCAATCACTGGTTTGTGTAGTGAGTACTAATATTTTTTGTTTGCCTAGTTTTAGGGCTAATTGCTGCATGTAATTAACTAAGCGATCTCCCCTATGATTAGCTCTATATTGTGGATGCACCGCAACACAAGCTAATTCACTCGTTAGTAAATCATCTGTTTGATACAGTGCCGCACACCCTACAATCTGTTGATCCACTTCTACTACATGAAAATTACCTAGCTCTAATTCTAATTGCTCGCGTGAGCGTCTTACTAAAATGCCTTCTTGTTCTAAAGGGCGAATTAATTCAATGATTCCGCTAATATCATCTAATACCGCAGGGCGTATTTTTTCGATAGACTCATTAGAAATCATACTACCCACACCCTCGCGGGTATATAACTCTAGTAATAATCCGCCATCGGTAGTGCTTTCAATAATATGCACTCGTTCTATATCATGACTCACTGCTTTGGCGATTTGCTTGAGTAGAGGCATACGCTCACCTAGCGCTTCTGCTTCTTGGCGGCTCATAGCATTGGGAATGGGAATAGGGATAGGTTCGTGCGTAATAAAAATCAACTTATTAGCTTTTAAAGCGCTAGCTGTAGCAATAGCGGTTTGTTCATAACCTAAATTATAACTTTCTCCCGTGGGCGAATAACCAATAGGCGAAATCAATACGACATTTTCATGGCTCAATTGCTCAGTAATACTTTCAACATTAACCTTTCTGACTTGTCCGGTATATTTGTAATCAATACCATCATGCACGCCAATAGGCTTGGCACTTAAAAAATTACCCGAAATAACATCTAAACTATTATTATTAATTTGCGGCTGATGTAATGCGCTAGTGAGTAAGTTTTCAATTTTAACTCGTAAATAGCCACACGCTTCTTTTACCGCTAGTAGTGCATCTTTATCAGTAATCCGTAAGCCATTATGAAATACAGGTTGTCCCCCATCTTCAATAATACGGCTATCGATTTGGGGACGTGTGCCATGAATTAAAACGATGCGCACGTCTAATGAGGCAATAATCGCTATATCCTGAATAAAGCGCCTAAAGGTGGGTTGTTCTACTACCTCACCTGCAAAAGCAATTACAAAGGTTTTAGTGCGATGCCTTTGAATATAAGGGCCAATTTCGCGCAGTAAATTAACACGATTTAATAAGCAATCAGTGGTGTCAGAGTTACTCATGAGGACGTATTCAATAATTGGTAATCAATTAAATCACAAAGACAATGAATAAGTACTAAGTGCACCTCTTGAATCCGAGCGGTAGTAGGGCTAGGCACACATAGCTCAATATCATTATCATTTAATAGGGTACGTAATTTACCACCATTTTTACCACTCAGTGCGACTACTTTAATACCCTGCTCGTGGGCAGACTGGATAGCTAAATTGACATTAGCGGAATTACCACTGGTGGAAATAGCCAGCAATATATCGCCCGCACGCCCTAAGGCTTCAACTTGACGCGCAAAGATACGCTCATAGGCATAATCATTGGCTATAGAGGTCAGGGTTGAGGTATCAGTGGTTAAAGCAATAGCGGCTAAACCTTTGCGTTCTTGCTCAAAGCGATTGAGCAGCTCCGAGGAAAAATGTTGCGCATCACCTGCTGAGCCGCCATTACCACAGCTCATAATTTTCCCCCCTTGTTGTAAGCAGTCGAACATTAATTGCGCGGCTTGTACTAAAGGTTGGGTGAGTACTTCAACTGAGCGTTGTTTAGTTTCAATACTTGTTTGGAAATGATGTTGAATACGATTCTGTAATAGGGTGGTAGTCATAAATTAAAAGTCCGTCGTAAAAGCATTAGGTAACCATTGCAAGTCATGTTCACCCTCCAGCGCGATCACATCAAAACGCGCTTGGGCATGAGGAGCATAACGCATTAGGTAAAAACTAGCCGCTTTAATAATCCGTTGTTGTTGGCGAGCGCTAAGGCTCATTAATGCACCGCCATACTGATCAGTGTGACGGTATTTTACCTCGATAAATACTACAAGATGCTCATGCTGCATAATGAGATCAATCTCGCCCATTTTGCAGCGAAAGTTACGGCTCAATAACTGAAGTCCTTGCTGCTGCAAATAGGATAAGGCTCGCTCTTCTGCTTCCTTGCCTGCTTGCAGCGCGGCTAGTTTAGTTTGCGAGGCTACTGTTTTAGTTTTCAAGTGCGGCAGGCTCGCCCTTAATAAAGGTGGCTAATCCTAAAGTACGCTGTATTTTTTGGTCACGCATATTGATTTGCCCTGTTCTGCCACTTAAGGTCTGATTGCCATAAACTAAATTTTGCAGATTTTTGGCTACCAAAAAGGCATCAATCCCTAGTGCGTACATACGAGGATATTGGCTATTTTTTAAAGCACCACTGCGTATATTATCCAAGATCCACGGAATTTCAGTATAAATAATACCATCTAAATCAGAGTCTTTATTAGGTTCTAGGCGTCCAGAGAAAATATGTGAGGTAGCATAAACAGGCAATAAGCCCGCTTGAGCTTGTAATAAGGGGCGCATCAAGCGTGCTTGTGTGGGCGATGCGGCTAGAAATACCATTTGTGCATTGCTATTTGTGACGTGACGCTGTACTTGTTCTAGATAGTTCTTAGGGCTATTAGGGTAGCGAGCAATACTAACTACTTGTCCACCTTCAGCTTGATAAGCTGCCTTGAAAGCTTTTTCTAATCGATTACCCCATGCAGAGTCTGGAACCATGACTACTGCGCGTTGATGACCTCGATGCAAAGCGGTGCGAGCCACTTGTACCGCCTCATCTTCAGGTGATAGCCCAAATTGATACAACACACTCGGTGTGGCAGCATTACCTTCTAAATAGTTTAGAGCCAGAATAGGCTTACTTAATTCTTGTGGGTAGCGTAGTAGTTCGACAACATTTTCTTTATCCAAGGGACCAATAATTAAATCCGCCCCTTCAGCAACCGCTGAACGATATTGATTCAATACCCCTATACTCACATCATAGAATTTAATACGTGTATCATTACCGGTTTGCGCTTGAGCTAGTTGAATACCTTGGAAAATTTCATTCGCTACCCCGCCTAAACTACCTGAGCGCGGGAGTAACACTGCAATACGTGCCGTGCTGGTCGGAATAACAGGCTCTTGTTTAACAGGCTGTGGTTGTATTTGTTGAGGCGGTGCGGAGGCATAGGATGTATTAATACTGCCATTAAGACTCATGGCTTTATGACGCACATGATAAATCTTTTCTTGCAAGGCGGGTGATTGACTGACTGTACTTTCATCCGGTAAGAGACTTAAGGCAGTATTAGGTTTGCCTACTTGCAGGGCTAGCAAAGCTTTAATATAACGTAAGCGCTCTAAGCTCTCGCCACTAATATGCTGAGTATTCGCTTGTGCTAAATACTGATTAGTTAAAAGGGCATCCCCCATAGAAGCGCTAATTTCTGCGGCTTGCAAAATAATACGTTCCCGTTGTGGCGAGGGATAGTTGAGTGCAAGCTGATAGTACATCTGAGCAGCTTCAGCTTTTTGCCCTTGCTGCAAGAGGCGATTAGCTAGGCGTAAGCTACCTTGAGCAGCTTGAGGCGCAGACAGTTCTGGTTGAGGTGGGGTATAAATAGGTGTGTCAGGTAGCGTACTGGTTTTAGGGTAGGCGGGAGGCAGTTTTGCCGTATTGCCCAGCGGTTGAGTAGTCGTGTCGGTTGGTGTAGTCGAACACCCTGTTAACAGAGTAAAAGCAGTACAAATAAATAGCGGATAGGCATACGTATGTATGCGTTGTTTTAATAATTGATACATAACAGCGACCCCAAAATAAGCCCATTTATAATTTTACCCGCATCATAGCATTGTTTATGTTAATGTGCTTAGTGTTTGCCCGAAAAGAGAATGGTATGGATGTAGTTGCCGCGACTTTATATTGTGTTGCTACCCCAATTGGCAATTTGGGTGATTTAACCGCACGCGCCGCCCAAGTATTGGAACAAGTCGATACGATTTATGCTGAAGATACGCGTGTTACCCAGCGCTTATTGACCCATTTAGGTATACAAAAACCCTTAGTGAGTTTGCACGATTTTAATGAAAGTCAACGTATTGACTCAGTATTAGAGGCACTACATAAGGGACAGACCTTAGCCTTAGTCAGTGATGCAGGAACACCGTTGATTAGTGATCCGGGCTATAAATTAGTACGTGAAGTGTCCCAATCCGGTTTTAATCTAGTACCGATTCCCGGAGTGAGTGCAGTGATTGCAGCGCTTTCTGTCGCCGGACTACCTACTGATCGTTTTAGTTTTGAAGGTTTTTTACCAGCCAAAAACTCAGCCCGTCTTAAAGTGCTTGAATCTTTAAAGCACGATACGCGCACTTTAGTGTTTTATGAATCTTGTCATCGGATAGAAGAAACCTTAACGGCTCTAGCAGAAGTGTTTGGTTTAGAGCGAGAAGTCGTTATTGGGCGTGAAATCACAAAAGCCTATGAAACTTTTTATCGGGGAACCTTGAGTGCTTTACTACAGGTAGTCGCTTTAGATGACAATATCAAGCGCGGCGAGCTAGTCGTGATGGTTGCAGGTAATCACCATATAGATGAGAAAACTAGCGCTAGTCTTGAGGCGAGTACAATAGTAAAGGTGCTCTTAGAGGAAGAGCTACCTGTGAAACAGGCCGCGAGTATTGCAGCCCGTTTAACCGGACAAGCTAAGAATGAATTATACCGCTTGGCCTTGAGTCTCAGTCGGGGTGACTGACTCTGACTCTTCAGGTATTTCGAGCGGAATGTCACTCTCATCATTGGGATCAGCAATGACAATTAATTTGTCAGGGTCTATTGCTTTGATCTGCTGCGCCAACTCTAAACTGATTAAACACCGTTTACCTTCCAAAAAAGTAATCGCCAATTGCCCTTGAGCTAATTGGGTTTGCTGCTCAGCGGTTACATATAAATACTTAATCGTTTCACCGACCACAAAGTTATAACGAATCTCTGCTTCTGGCTGATTAAGTATTTGACCTTCAAGTAAGGTTTTTACTTGTTGGCGTAATTGCTTTTTACGTTCGCTGGCTTCCCGTTGGCGGCGCTCCTGTTCTAGCTTTTCTTCACGCTCGGCTTTATCACGAGCGCTATAGAATTGAGCTAGATCCTCCTCCGATTTAGGAGCGGGCTTTTTAGCAGTGGGCGCTGGTTGAGGCTTAGAGGGACGTGCTGGGGATTCACGTTTTTCTAAGCGCTCTTGCGGCTTTTTGGTCTGAGGTTTTTGCTTTTCTTGCTCAGCTTTATCTACTTGAGCTTGGGTGGCTAAACCTGCTTTAAGTAATTGATCACGTAAAGAGTTGGACATAGTTCAAAGTTCAAATTATACAGTAGCTAATTCAGCTTGAATCGCTTGAGTAATGGCTTCCATTTCCCCAACCCCATTTACTTTGCGCAGTTTATTTTGTGCAGCGTAATACTGAATTAAAGGAGCGGTATTTTGCTCATATACTTTTAAGCGATTGCCAATGGTTTCTTCATTATCATCCGCACGATGATAGAGTTCACCTCCACACACATCGCATACATCGTCTAATTGAGGTGGGGAGAAGTAACGATTAAATACCGCACCACATTGTTTACAAGAGAGACGGCCGGTTAAACGCTTCAGCAATACATCAAAATCAACGTCAATTAATAAACCACATTGAATCGGTTGATCGACTTCCGCTAATAAAGCATCTAAGCTCTCAGCTTGGGCGGTATTACGGGGAAAACCGTCTAGGATAAAACCGTTTTGAGTGTCGTCTTGTTGTAAACGCTCACGAATCATACCGAGTACAATATCGTCAGAAACTAAAGCACCGGCATCCATCGCCGCTTTAGCTCTTAAACCTAATTCTGTGCCAGCGCTGACCGCTGCCCGTAATAAATCTCCTGTAGAGATTTGTGGAATATTATAAATACCTGTCAAGCGTTGAGCCTGAGTGCCTTTACCCGAACCGGGCGCTCCTAATAATACAATGCGCATAGCCTTCTCACCTTTTCTCTACTCTTAAATCACGTCACGAACTTATACCTTAGTTGAATGATGCAGTGCAAGTATGGTGTGCACCGCATCAATTAATGGCTATAATGTCGGCGGTTTCAACGAAAGGTAAATCGCTCATGATTATTGATAATCTGCCTGTAGGGAAGGATGTTCCCCATTCTGTCAACGTTATTATTGAAATTCCAGCTCAATCTTCTCCCGTGAAGTACGAAGTCGATAAAGAGACTGGCGCATTAATGGTCGACCGCTTTATGTCGGCTCCTATGTTTTATCCCGCTAACTATGGGTTTGTACCCCATACTTTAGCCGAAGATGGTGATCCTGCTGATGTATTAGTCGTAACACCTCATCCTTTAGTCCATGGTTGCGTAATTCCAGCGCGTCCTATCGGGGTGCTGAAAATGAGCGATGAAGCCGGCGGCGATTCTAAAATTATTGCAGTTCCAGCGGGTAAATTAGCGCCTCAATATAAAGATGTAACCTCTTATGAGCAGTTACCAGAATTATTACTGCAACAAATTAGACATTTCTTTGAGCGTTACAAGGAATTAGAACCCGGCAAATGGGTCAAGGTTGAAGGTTGGGGCGGGGCAGACGACGCTAAAGCAGAGATTTTAGCCAGTGTAAAACGTTACCAAGACAGCAAAGCCTAATCTTCGCGTGTTATAATGTCTAAAAATGGCTATTGTATGCAGTAGCCATTGCACCCTTCTCACCACTTGGGGGCTTGCCAATTATGGGTGAACGGTTATCCATTAAAACCGAGCGCGATGAACAACAATTATTTAATAGCCGTGCCATTATCGCTGCGTTAATCGTGTTATTAGCACTAACCGGTATTTCAGCACGCATGTATTTTTTACAAGTAAAACAACATGCTTTTTATACTGATTTATCACTACAGAATTATCAAAGACGTATTCCTATAGCCCCTACACGCGGGCAGATTTATGACCGTAATGGCGTATTACTCGCCGACAGTAAAACTAAATACGTGATTCAGATTGTGCGCGACAGCGTACCCGATTTGAATGGTGATGGCTTGCGGCGTTATAGCGATATTGAGATTTTGTTAGGTCAACTGAGTGGCATAGTCGCTATTTCAGAAAAAGAACATCGCCTGTTTATGCAGCAATTGCGCAAGACTAGCCGCTATCAACCCACTGTTTTAAAAGAAAACTTGACCGATGTAGAGGTGGCTAAGTTTGCGGTCAATAAGCCACGTTTTCCCGGAGTCGATGTTGAGGTACGCATGGAGCGTAACTATCCCTATGGGTCGGTGGCTAGCCATGTGATCGGCTATGTAGGGCGTATTGACGAGCGCGATATGAAAAATCTTAATCGTGACGAATATGCAGCCAGTACCCATATTGGTAAAACGGGTGTCGAGGCTTCGCACGAGGATCGGCTACATGGTCAAACGGGCTATCGTTTAGTCGAAGTGGATGCACATGGGCAATATAAAGATACATTAGATGAAAAACCACCAGTGGGTGGACAAGATCTATTTTTAAGTATTGATATGAATCTGCAATTAAAAGCAGAAGAGTTATTAAAAGGGGAGCGTGGAGCCATTATTGCTATTGATCCTAATAATGGTGAAGTGCTAGCAATGGCGAGTGTGCCTACTTTCGATCCTAATCTATTCGTGAATGGAATTTCTCACAAAGACTATACCGAATTACGCGATAATCCTGATCGTCCGTTATATAACCGTGCTTTACAATCAGCTTATCCTCCGGGGTCGACGATTAAACCGATGGTTGCATTGGGAGGGTTGCAAGAAGGTGTTATTTGGCCGAGTAAAACCACCTATGATCCGGGCTTTTTCCAAATACCGGGCAATAAGCATCGTTATCGTTGTTGGAAAAAGTCAGGGCATGGATCGGTGGGTATTGATCGTGCTATAGCGCAGTCGTGTGATACTTTCTTCTATGATATGGCTTACCGCATGGGGGTAGAGAAGTATTCTGCTTTTATGCGTAGTTATGGTTTTGGTCAGGTAACAGGGATTGATTTACCCTCCGAGTCTCCGGGTTTAATGCCCACTCCTGAATGGAAACAAAAACGCTATAAACAAGTTTGGTATCCGGGCGATACCGTTAATATTGGTATTGGGCAAGGCTATTGGTTAGCAACACCTTTACAGTTAGCCCATGCTGTAGCTACGACAGCGACTCGTGGTGTGAGAGTTAAACCCCGCCTATTACACGCAGTGCGTAGAGTAAAAAATGAGCCTCCTGAGGTACTACCTCCTGAATATTTGCCTAAAGTGGCATTAAAAAGTGCGCGTTTTTGGGACTTAGCCATTAACGGTATGATTAATGTAGTGAATTCCAGTTATGGTACGGCCAAAAAAGTCAGTGAAGGTATTAGCTATACCATGGCAGGTAAAACCGGAACCGCACAAGTGTTTGGTATCGCACAAAATGCTAAATATGATGCTAAAAAATTAGCTAAACGCTTACATGATCATGCCTTATTTGTAGGGTTTGCGCCTGCTAATAATCCTAAAATCGCCGTCTCAGTGATTGTAGAAAACGGCGGGGGAGGGAGTTCAGTGGCTGCACCTCTAGCACGAGCCATGATGGATGAACACTTACTTCCCAAACCTGTACTAGATCCTAATGCACCGGCAGGGCCGCCTAAGCCTATTGTCAGTAGCTCTGATCAAGCTGTGTTAGCTCATAATACTAAAAACCCTAAGCCACCCGTTGAGCGCTAAGCATGTTTAATAGTTTACTCCCGCCGATTGTGGTGCAAATCTTACAGCGTTTGGATTTAGTACTGATTGCCGCCTTAAGTTTATTAATTTTTGTAGGGGGCGTGACCTTATACAGTGCTAGCGATATGTCTTCAGAAATGCTGTATCGGCAAGGTTTGCATTTTCTCTTAGGTTTTAGCTTGATGTTGATTTTTTCACAAATTCAAAGCAAAACCTTACGCCAATGGGTAGTGTGGCTGTATGGCATAGGTGTAGTGCTACTGATATTAGTCTTGATTATTGGTGAAACTAAAAAAGGAGCTACTCGTTGGCTATACGTGGGTATTGATATTCAACCGGCTGAAATGATGAAAATCGCCGTGCCTATGATGATAGCGTATTACTTTTCAGAAAAGAGTTTGCCACCGCGCTTTATTGATATTGTTGTCGCCTTAGTTCTGATTGCCGTGCCAATGCTCTTAATTATGAAGCAGCCTGACCTAGGTACTTCATTATTAATTGCTGTATCAGGCTTATTCGTCATTTATTTAGCCGGAATGTCGTGGTGGTTAATAGGGGGAGCGATAGCCTTTGTGGCAGTAGCAGCGCCTTTAATGTTCCATTATGGGATGCACGAGTATCAACGCCAGCGGGTATTAACCCTTATTAGTGATGATGTAGATGTCTTAAAAGAAGGCTACCATATTTATCAGTCTAAAATAGCGATTGGTGCAGGGGGCATTTATGGTAAGGGGTGGCAAAATGGTGATCAGTCCCACTTAGATTTCTTACCGGAGCGTCACACCGATTTTATCTATGCGGTGTTTGGGGAAGAGTTTGGCTTAGTCGGTAATTTAGCGTTGCTCTCTTTGTATTTGTTCATCATTTGGCGTGGTTTATATATTGCGTCAAAGGGTGAGGATACGTTTGCACGTTTATTAGCCGGTAGCTTGAGTTTAACCTTCTTTATTTACTTATTAGTCAACACGGGGATGGTGAGTGGTATTTTGCCTGTGGTGGGTGTGCCTTTACCATTAGTCAGCTATGGTGGAACCTCGATTGTGACCTTGATGATTGCCTTTGGCATTATTATGGGTATGAAAAAGCGTAAGCGTATTTATCAAACCGATGATTAAGTGTTAAATGAGTAACAGGTTTTAGCAAGCGGTTAAGGTAGGTGGTGCTATGCTTGCCGGCATAAGAGTTTGAATCTTAACGCTACTTCAGTCATAGCAAGATACTCTACACGGGGCTAATATGCTTACTATAATAAACTATGCTTCGCGCTGTTTAATCGGGTGCGGGATATTCTATCTCAGTGCTTGTTCGGTATTTGAGGGTGAAAGCCTTGAAGGTAAGACAGTAGAGGCGATTCCCATTTTAAAGCCTACTCACAAAGCGAGTGCTCAATGTGGTAATCCAGCCGCTTATGAGGCACAGGGTCAAGTATTTAAGGTGCTTAGTTCAGGCGCGGATTATCGTGAGCAAGGTTGGGCTACGGTTTATCAAGCGCAACAGGCAGGACAGGCGACCGCAGGTTGTGAGACCTATGATCCGCAAGCCTATTCGGCCGCCCATCGTACCTTGCCTATTCCCAGTGATGTACGCATTACGCGTTTAGATACTGGGCGCTCTATAGTGGTACGGGTGAATGATCGGCTACCGAGTGATCCTAGAGCTTTAATTCAAGTTTCTCAAGCCGCAGCAAGGGCTTTAGGTTTGAATGAACAGGGATCAGTCGCTGTGATAGTGGAGGGCTTGGATAAACCGACGGTACAAGACCCACAAGCTTTGTATATAGCGCCTACGGCTGGATTGACTAATACTAATAAATCCGTCTCCCCTGAAGTAAAAGCTCAGGCACAAGGTAAACTATTTTATGTTATTGTGGGCAGCTATCCTACACAAGCACAAGCAGTTGATACCTATGTGCGCTTAGCCGCTGCGGGGTTACGCAAATCAGAAATGGCGACTGCACAATTTCAGGGGCGCGAAGTACATCAAGTGCGTATTGGTCCACTTTATACACAAGGTGAGATTGATAACGTTAAAAATACCTTAGAAGGTAATGGATTAGCAAAATTCCGAGTGATTGGCATTAATGGCTAGCAATATCAGATCGGGCAGGGAGTTAAGATCAGTATGATTAAAACGATAATACAAAAGGGTTTATTAATCGTTTCATTAGGATTCGGTGGCTATGCTGTAGCCGTTGATAAGGTAGTACCGATTGTACCACCTGAACAAGTGCAAGCCTTGGCAACCGGTGTACCAGAGATTGCCGCAAATAGCTTTTTATTAGTGGATTATCAAAGTGGTTCAGAGTTAGCGGCATATAATGCAAGCTTACGTGTTGATCCTGCGAGTATCACTAAACTAATGACCGCTTATGTGTTGTATCGTGAATTAGCCAAAGGTACGGTCAAACTAGAAGATCAGGTCTTGATCAATCAATCGGCGTGGGAAATGGATGGTTCCCGCATGTTTATTGAGGTGGGCAAAAAGATTGAACTAGAAAAGCTGATGCGTGGCTTGATTATTCAATCGGGCAATGATGCGGCTATTGCTATTGCTGAACATGTAGCAGGAAGTGAAGGGGCTTATGTTGAGCGTATGAATCAAGTAGCAGCCGAGCTAGGTATGAAAGATACGCATTATATGAATGTAACTGGTTGGCCGGCCGAAAATCATTATACCACCGCACGCGATATAACCCTGTTAGCTAAGGCTATTATTACCGAGTTTCCTGAGCGCTATAAGTTATATTCAGAAAAAGAATTTACCTATAACAAAATTCGTCAATATAACCGTAATAAATTACTTTTCCGTGATGCCTCTGTTGACGGGATGAAAACAGGTTTTACCGATAAAGCGGGCTATTGCTTGGTAGCTTCTGCTAAGCGTCAGGATATGCGCTTGATCTCAATTATGTTGGGAACAGCTAGCGAAGACGCGCGTGCCGAGAATAGCCAAAAATTATTAGAATATGGGTTTCGCACCTTTGAAACGCATAAAATGTATAATGCCAATGCCGTACTGCATGAGGCGCGTGTCTGGAAAGGTGAGACTGAAACGGTTCCAGCCGGTGTCACCAACGAAGTGTATGTCAGTGTACAAAAGGGCAACTATAACAATCTCAAGGGCGCGATTCAGGTCAGTAAAGAGATTTATGCGCCTGTTAAACGGGGTGATGTCTTAGGGCAAATTATTTTTTCAGACCAAGGTAAGGTAATTAAGCAGTTACCGCTCATTGCATTAGCCGATGTTCAAGAGGGCGGTATGTGGCGACAAATGATTGATTCCGTTAAATCTTGGTTTAACTAGGAAAGCTGTATGTCAACCCAACCCCAAATCGAATACCCCTATACTATGCAAATTAAGGTGGTAGGTTATGCCTCTCCTGTATTTGAGCAACAAGTAGAGGCAGTTGCCAGTAAACACAGCAGTGCTATTCAACCCGGCACTGATCTGCGCCAGCATCAAAGTCGTACTGGTAAATATCGCAGTTTGTCTTTTAGCTTTAATGCGCAAAGCCGTGAGCATTTGGATGCGCTCTACCGCGATCTAGAAGCCTGTGATCAGGTCGTGTGGTTGCTATAATCAGATGCGAGCTTTAGTAGTCCGTTCTTATCTCGATCATCTAAGTGCTTATGAGCCTATCTGGCAGGCTATGCAAGCGTTTACGCGCGAGCGTAATACGGAGACAGCAGATGAAATCTGGCTGGTTAATCATCAACCCGTCTTTACTTTGGGGCGTAATGGTAAGCCAGAGCATATCTTAGATGCAGGTACTATTCCGGTAGTTCCCATTGATCGGGGCGGGCAAGTCACTTATCACGGCCCTGGGCAGTTAGTCATGTATCTTTTGCTGGATCTGAAGCGTTTAGAGTTAGGGGTACGCGATCTAGTGATGTTGATTGAGAACTCGATTATTCAGCTCTTAAAACCTTGCGGCGTTATTGCTCAAGGGGATAGAGAAGCGCCGGGCGTCTATGTGTCAGGGCGTAAGATTGCAGCCCTTGGGTTGCGTGTATCACGCGGTTGTACTTATCACGGCTTGAGTTTAAATGTGAATATGGATTTAAGCCCTTTTCAGCGCATTAACCCTTGTGGCTATGCGGGACTTGAAGTGACTCAGTGTGCTGATTTAGGTGTGAATTTGAGCCTTGAGCAGGCTGCTCAAGGTGTCATTGATTATCTCAGTCAAGAGCTTAACTACACTCACTTAACTAAGATCACTTAACTAACATCAGCTAGACTCGCTTAGTTGAACACTAAATACTAAACACGGTAGGTGGTTTTAGTCATCACTTTAGACAAAAACGGCATTAAGAGCTTACGCATCGGCCAAGGTAATTGAGCACCTCCTGCCTGCATCGCCTCATTACCGTGTTTATCTTCATCCGCTTTCATTTGCTGCAACACAGCTAGGTCTGGTAAATCATTAGCGGGTAAACGCGTGAGATGTTCGTTAATGTGGTTAATCACTTGATCCTCAGTTTCTTTAACAAAACCTAGACTTAAACGATCACCTAGCTTGCCAGTAATAGCACCTATTGAAAACGAACCCCAATACCAAAAGGGACCTAATAAGCTAGGGCGAGCATTTAATACTTGCAGACGTTGAGAACACCACGCTAGATGATCACTTTCTTCAATAGCTGCTTGATGAAGATGTTGTTTAAGAGCCGAATCTTGTGCCACAAAGGCTTGCCCACGATATAAACCTTGGGCAGAAACCTCGCCTGCATGATTAATGCGCATTAAGCGCCCTGCTAAGTCCCGTTCAGCCTCAGTCATATCGGCTTTTTCAGCTAAACCTTGAGCCGGATAAGGGCGTTCAGTCGTCGCTAATGTGCCATGCACAGTACGCAATGCATGATCGATTTCACCTAGTACGGTATCGAGTAGACTGAGTTGACGAGTTTTAGCCATTTATTTACTTTCTTTGTTAGTTAAGTGATTTAAAGTAGCAATCACATTATCAGCACCGACCATGCCAGGGCCTGTCATGTATTTACCATTAACAATCAGAGTGGGCACCGAATCAGCACCTGATTTAGCACTATAATCAGTAGCAAAGCGCATTAAGTTATCTAATTCCATCGATTTTAACACACCATCGACTTGTTCATTAGTATAACCTAGGGAGACAAAGAAGCGTTTTAAGGCGTCTTCATTATCAATGCGACGATTTTGCTTTTGTAAAGCATCAAAGATGCGAGCATGGACATTTTTAGTGCCTTGTGGATCGAGTAATTGACCGACGTAGTAGAGCTTGGCATGGAAAGTCCAGCGTGGGCTTAGGGTGGCTGGAATACGCACAAATTCTACATTGGCAGGTTTCTGGGCTAAATATTTAGTAATGACAGGCTCTAAATGATAGCAATGAGGGCAGCCATACCAAAATAACTCAGCCACTTCGACCTTATTTTGCGCAGTACGTTTAGGTAGTGGCGTACTTAGGGTGGTGTAATGTGTCCCATCTAGATACGTGAGGTTATCGGCCTGGGTGGATTCTGAAAAGCAACCTGTCAAGGTGACTAAGGTAAAAGCGGTTGCTGTCAGAATGCGGCTTAAAAAACGTTTCATGCGTCTGCTCCGTTACTTGTTTTAGTAAAATCTGTTACTGAGACTGGTATAACCTAATCAAAGTTCACCATACGAGTGTAAACCAGAGAGGAACATATTGACGCCTAAAAAGGCAAATAATGTGACAAATAATCCCACAATTGCCCACCACGCCATTGGAATACCACGAGCACCTTTACTAAAGCGGAAATGTAACCAAGCCGCATAATTTAACCAAACGATTAATGCCCATGTTTCTTTCGGATCCCAAGACCAGTAGCCACCCCAAGCCTCAGCCGCCCACATCGCACCTAAAATCGTGGCAATCGTGAAGAAAGCAAAGCCTAAAGCAATAGCTTTATAAGTAACATCATCTAATAACTCTAGAGCAGGGAAATTCTTTTGGGTGCTCGGAAGCATGAGTAAAAAGCCTAAGACACTCAGAACTGCCGTGCTTGCCAAAGCAATTAAGCCCGCATTCGTAGCCGCAGCTAGGATCAGGTCGGTGGATAAACTATTGGCCACCACCTCTTTACTGAAGATGGCTCTAAAGAATAACCAACTAAATACACCGAGAAAAATAGAACTAGGCACTAAAATGGCGACTAGGCGCGACGGATGATTAAAATAATGTCTTATCAGATAAGCTGTGCTAGTCATAGCCGCTAAAGCAAATGCACCATAACCCACGAAATTAGCAGGTACATGGATTTTCATCCAGTAGCTTTTTAAAGCAGGCACTAGGGGGCGAATTTGATCGGCTTCACGAGTAAACGCATACCACAGCAGGAAGGCAACAGCCGCACTAATCACCAATAATACAAAGCCGCCCATAGTGCGAGTACGATAGCGCCCCTCGTAATACATATAAATCAGCCCAGTAATCACACAGAATAGAATGAATACTTCATACAGATTACTGACAGGAATATGTCCAAACTCAGGGTCAACTAGGTAAGACTCATACCAACGTACTAATAAGCCCACAAAACCCATCACTAAAGCAGACCAAGTAATCGCACTAGCGGTTTTGAGCGTAAACTCATGACGCGCAATCAGTCCGGCAAAATAGAATACCGTGGCCAGCACAAATAAAGCGCTCATCCACATCACTGCTGATTGGCTAGAGAGCAAATACTTTAAACCAAACACGGTTTCAGCATTAGCATTAACACCACTATAAAGACTAATGCCTAATAAGCTTAAGAGGGTAACGGCAATACTGTAGGGCTGAAAAGCACGCCAATACCAGCCTAGGGTAATCACAGAAGGGATAGTTAAAATGAGAAAAGCCTGCTCATAAATATCCATCGCATGATTATATTGATAAAAGGCAAATAATCCCCCCGCTACTACTAGCGCTGCCCACAACCAATCGGTAGGTTTAAGGCGTTGGAATAAACTAGGTTTATTTAATAACTCATTAAGAGCTTCACTTGAAACTGACATAATGTTCTAACTCCTGACTGACGTTGATTCAAACGCCTGTCTTAAGGTTGCCATAAACTTTTCAAACTCGGTAACTTGGCGATTGGTAGAGCCAGCTAAAATCATTTCGACATTATTAGTATCATTTTGTGGTTTTAGCCATATCCAAATACGGCGCTGGGCTATATAAAACATGAGGAATACACCTAAAGTTAACATCACACAACCTAAATAAACTACATTTTGCCCAGGCGAGCGGGTCATTTGTAAGCCAGAGGCTTGAATATGTTTAAAGCCGGTCAGTTGAACGTACCAAGGTGAGCCATATAAAGGTAAATTAGCCATAGCACTTAAACTATCATCGTAGAATAACCAGTCTTTTTCAGTGGGATTAGTAACACCGTTAATTTTTAGGGTTTCTAGATATACTGCACGTAAAGCAGCATTGAGTACTTTAGCAAAGGCTTCATTGACAGATTTGCGTTGTGCTTCAGGGAAACGTTGCTCAATATCCTCGGTGATACCATCAAAGCCCCGTGTAGCAAAAACTTGAGTCAAACGTACCATAGATTCAATGACTTGTTGTTCTATATCACGGTTATTAAGACTGACTTCCTGCATCGATTGTTGTGTCGCATTGCTCGCAGCGCGACGGACTAGCTCAGTGTCCTGTAGGTTATGCAGGAATTGCATAAAGCCTTGTACCGTACCTTTGTCATCCATGGGAATATGTAAATACTTTAAGGCTTCATTCGGTTTAGTACGGATACCGCTCACAAAATAGTTTCTATTCTCCATCAGAATAGGTGACATATAGTTTAAATACTCAATGGCTTCACCCGCTGCATTACGTAATTTAAATGTTACACTAGGTCCTACATTGCGCTGATGAACCACGCCCTTTTCATCAGTAATGGGTAAAATATTAAATAGCCTAAAATCAGTAAGCTCTAGTTTGTATTGAGTATTACTATTGGTAATATTGTAGTCTTTAAAAATACTACCTTTTAGATCGGGTGTTTGATGGTTAGGATTAAAGGCATTAAATTTTAAATCGACTTGTGAGCCACCATCATTAAAGTCGGCTTGATAAATAGCCACACCTTTATGAATGAGTGGATGATTAACCGCTATGGTTTTTTGAATGGGTTTTTCTAATTCAGGATCATGAATAATTAAATCGGATTCAAATGATTTAGGCATTCCAGTCGAATAATGCTCAACCCGAAAATCTTTTAACTCCACTTGAAAAGGTAGGGGTTGGACTAAATAGCCATCACGGACCGGTAAAAAGATAACATCAGTTTTTTGACCTTCGGATATATTAACATTACCTCTAAAGGATAAACTATTAGGGCTTAAAAAACTTTCCTTAGGAATGGCACTCACTGGAATCGGGCGAGTTTCAGGCGTAATAGCGCCTTTCCATTCGGCAATCATTAAAGGGAGGCGGCTATCTAACAAACCTCCTAAACAAATCACAATAATGCCTATGTGGGTAAGCCAGTAACCCCAGTAGTGGCTATTACCTTTCTTGGCAGCAATCACTACATGATCGGCATTTTGTTGGAGTTTAAAGCGGTAGCCTTGATTAGTCAGAATGGCTTGGGCAGTTTTTTGTATCTCACTACTCGGTTGGGTGAGATATAGACTATGGCTGTTATTCATCAGCCGTAATGACTTCTCTTGAACATTTTCCCTAAAGTGTTTGAGTTCCCGTAGGATGCCGGGCGTATTTCGTACTATACAAGTGGCGGTAGAAATCACTAAAAAAGCTAAAATAACTAAAAACCATGTAGATGAGTAGACATCATACAAGCCTAAGAGACGGAAAATATCAAACCAAAACGTACCAAACTTGATGACATAGGAGGTATACGGCTGATTTTGTTGTAACACCGTGCCAATGATGGAGGCAAGGGCAAGAACTACCAATAGTGTAATGGCTAGGTTCATTGAGCCTAGGAACTGCACCAGTTGGGTACTATAAGGTTTGCGTTGAGTCATACGTATTCAGGTTAGCTTACAGATAATAGGCAATAAAAAGGGCGAGCCTAAGCTCACCCTAGTCTTATATCAGATTATTAAGCCGAGCTTAAATTTACTTCTGTAATCCAGCAATATATTCTGCTACCGCTTCAATCTCTGCATCGCTCATTTTTGAGGCAATGTTGCGCATCATTTTACCTGCATCATTAGCACGGCTGCTATTGCGGAACATATTGAGTTGTAGCTTGGTATAGGTAGCATGTTGCCCTTGTAAGGAAGGGAATTTAGCCGCCGGATTACCAGAGCCGGTAGGGCCATGGCACGCAGCACAGGCAGCCACGCCTGTTGCAATATTACCGCCACGGTAAATTTTCTCGCCTAATTCAACTTTAGTCATATCCGCCACTCCGGGTTTGGCTTCTTGACTAGAGAAATAAGCTGCTAAATCCAGCATGTCTTGATCAGATAAGACGGCTGCTTGAGGAGACATAAGAGCGTTTTCACGCTCTTTGTTCTTAAAGTTTTGCAGTTGTTTAAGAATATAGGTTTCATGTTGACCCGCCAGTTTGGGCCATTCGGGATTAACACTGTTACCGTCGGCCGCGTGGCAGGCAGCACACACTGCGGCTTTGGTTTTACCCGCAGCTGCATCACCTGCAGACCAAGCCACAGCAGAAGCGCCAATAGTGAGAGTGGCTAGCGCAATCATAAGTGCTTTTTTCATTTATAAAGTGCTCCTAAAATCGATAAGCTCTGAAGTCTATGATAAATAAACCTTGACCCTGTTGGGTATCTGTTTGCGTGGATAGACAAACAGGATCTAAAAATTTGGTTATGCTGGCTTGCCTTGCGATTAGTCAAGCCAATAAAAAATCTGTACTATAGCACCACGGTGCGCGAGTGTTAAAACGTCAAAATTGTATAACATATTCAATCTTAATGCCTCAAAAAATATTAGAGAATGCTAACATGAATTATTACTTTCAACAGGCACGTTTTACTCAAAGTGCTACTACCCCAAAAACACTTCCCCCCGAATCAGGTTTTGAAGTAGCCTTTGCCGGGCGCTCTAATTCAGGTAAGTCCAGCTCTATTAATCGCATTTGTTCCCAGCGTTCTTTAGCTCGTACCAGTAAAACTCCGGGGCGCACCCAATTAATTAATTTTTTTGTATTACCCCAAGGGGAATATTTGGTCGACTTACCGGGATATGGCTATGCCAAAGTGCCGGAGGCGATTAAATTAGAGTGGCAACGCTTTATTAATGATTATTTAACCAAGCGCCAGACTTTAAAAGGATTGGTGATTGTAATGGATATTCGCCATCCATTAACTGAGCACGATAGTATGTTATTGCAATGGGCTGTTTCGAGAAATTTACCGGTACATATATTACTAAATAAGTCGGATAAATTAAAAAGAGGTGCAGTAATGAACGAGTTGTTATCCGTCCAAAAGAAACTAACCGTGTTTAATGGGGATATTAGTGTGCAAGCTTTTTCAGCACAGGATGGTTTAGGGTTAGAATTAGTATGGGATAAGCTAGAAGGCTGGTTAGGTTGTAAGAAAAAGGACAATGTGGATTCAGCAACTATTCACACTGAGCAAGATACTATCCTTTAAAAGGAACCCCGGCCAAACAGGGGGTCTAAAAGCCGGGGTTGAATTAACAGATTTGGATTGGGGACACCAAACCTGTCCCTATAGCGGAATCGCAACAACGCTGGGCTTAAGCGTTTTCATCCATTGCAATTCTTAAGGCTATAGATTCCATGGAAAATTTACTAATCTCCATGTCTTCATACTTATATCACTTTTTATACTATTGTCAATAACACTTTGTTGTAACTGAATTTTAATGGTTGCGCTTTACAGAAGCTAAAGTCATTAAATGCAGTTAAATGATGAACCTTAGATAGGTTATTAAGCAATAGCTTAGCGCAAATTTAGCCCGTTAAACGTGAGACTATTAAGCCTAAAAGGCTAATTAGTATACGGTTTAGTCAGTACAGCACTGGTCATAAAATATTCACCTTTACGCACAAATGTAACGGAAACTTCAGTACCTAACCGTCTTGCACCGATAAAGTTTTTAACCTCACTAGCATTGAATATATCCTGATTATCCATTCTGACAATAATATCGCCAGCTTCTAAACCTGCTTGCTCAGCCGGAGAGTTAGTAAAGACTTGGGTAATCAATGCACCGACTCCTACCTCAATCCCCGCTTGTTCAGCCAATGCGGCACTCGGATCACTGACTTCTATACCAATTTCGCCACGCTCTACTGTACCATAGCGAATAATTTGATCTATCACTCCGATAGCTGTGTTAATCGGAATGGCAAAGCCTATGCCAATATTACCTCCGCTTTGTCCACCTAAAATGGCGGTATTAACACCCACTAGCTCACCGTTTAAATTGACTAATGCCCCACCTGAGTTGCCTAAGTTAATCGAGGCATCCGTTTGAATAAAATTCTCATACTCACCAATACCGGGATTACGATGCAGAGCACTGACAATACCAGAAGAGACTGATTGACCAATACCATAAGGATTACCAATAGCTACCACAAAATCACCGACTCTTAAGCGTGCGGAATCACCAAAAGGTATGGCTACTAGGTTAGGTGAATCAATTTTCAGAATAGCAAGATCGGCACGCTCATCAGTCCCTACTATAGCAGCTTCAAAGCGGCGTCCGTCATTGAGGGTGACTTGAATACTTTCCGCATCTTGGATGACGTGATAGTTAGTTAGGATATGACCTAAGCGACTGTGTACAATCACGCCAGAACCAGTGCCATCAATGGGCTTGCTAGACTCTTTATCGCTTTGAGTATTCAGGAAACGTTGGAAAAAAGGGTCGCGTAATACAGAAGCATCCGCTTTAGGGCGTCCTTTGGTAGCAATATTAACCACGGCTGGAGTGACGCGCTCTAACATAGGAGCCAGAGAAGGTACTTTTTGATTACCTACATAACTAGGAATCACGCCAGCCTGAGCCATAGTGGCTATAGCCGTGATAAAAATGCCTATAACAGTCGTTATTTTGAGTCTATGTAACCACATAGATTGCTACCCTAAGTAAAGCGAAGATAAATTTGAATTATGCCTAGCTAAGCCGCTTTAGTAGTGTGGATGTCAGCGGTGCAACAGATCCCCATGGATGCTAAAGCTAGCACTGTTTTAACCAAACAACAAATGCAAATGCTAAGAGGCGATTTAAAAGTGTGCGCGTGGTGTCCAATCAAAGTGTTGTGCCATATGCAGATAAAAATCTCGCTCACGATCGCTTTGTATGGGCGGTGTCTCGATCTGAATAGTCACAATTAAATCTCCAGTCAACTCAGCCGAGGGCATGCCTTGACCTTTTAAGCGCAGTTTTTGCCCGCTGGTAATATTACTAGGTATGGTAAGTTGTAGTGGCCCCCCCAACCCCGGAATAGTAATTTTGGAGCCTAGAGCAGCCTCCCAAGGGGCAACAGGTAAGGTGAGATGTAAGTCTTGCTCTTGTACTGTGAATAATGGATGTTCAATCAGTTGAATTTTTAAGTGCAAATCGCCTTTTTGTAGACCCTTACCCGGTAGACGAATCTTTTTACCTTCTTCAATGCCTTGAGGAATTTTAACCTGAATATTTTCGCCAGTGGGAAGCTTGATAGTTTTGATCGCACCTAAGTACACATCTTCTAGCGTAAGACGCACCGAGGCAATTTGAGGCATATTTTTACTGGCTTTACGCACAGTACGCTTCACAGGTGGTTTATTAGCTGTACCAAATAACAGATCCAGTAATCCACCTAACTTGCTTTTCGGGGCAGAGTGATCAGCCGGTGGAGGAGGATTAATAGTTGTTTTGGAGTGAGATGAGGATGCGGTATAGGTAAACGTTGCGCGTTCTACCTGCCAAGATTGATACAAACGATCAAATTTTTCGCGCTTGAGTGGATTGCTGAGGACTTCGTAAGCCTCATTCACGGCTTTAAAGACCTCCTCTGCATTAGGTTCGCGGCTCACATCGGGATGATATTTACGCGCAGCTCGCCGATAAGCGATTTTGATCGTTTCATTATCAGCGTTCGCGGTAATTCCCAAGAGGGCATAATAATCTTTATTGTCCATTGCCACTGATCTATAGCTCTAGGTTCGATGAGGTACTTTAATTAAGCCACTATTCTATATTTTGCACTTGCTCACGCAACTGCTCGATTAATACTTTTAAATCCACAGTAGCTTGCGTGGTTTCAGCATCATTAGATTTAGCACTTAAGGTGTTAGCTTCACGATTTAATTCCTGCATTAAAAAGTCTAGGCGCCGTCCAATCGGTTCTTTGCGCTCTAATACCTCATTAATCTCATCTAAGTGCGCCATAATACGATCTAGCTCTTCTTCCACATCAAGACGCTGCGCCAGTAAGACCAGCTCTTGTTCGAGACGGTTATGGTCTGGGGTGATATTAAGATCTTCAATGCGCTGTAAAAGCTTGTCACGTAATTGACTAATAATAATCGGGCGCCGCTTGCGAATGCGTACTGAAATCTCAGCAATCTGATCGCAACGGGCATAAATAAACTCGGCTAAACGTTGTCCTTCACGGCTACGAGTAGTGATCAGATCGTTCAAGGCTTCCAACACTAAAGCACGGGCTTGTTGCTGTAGGTGTTCCAAATTGGGACTTGCTTCTTGAGTCACTCCAGGCCAGCGCAAAATATCAACTGCTTTAAGGGGTTCAGTATTACCCGCGATGGTTTCAATCTGACGGCAAGCAATAATCAGTGATTTGGCTAGCTCTTCATTGACTTGAATGGCATTTTGAGTACTGATTTGAGCCGTGAAGCGTAGGGTAGCTTCAATCTTACCGCGCTTAACCCGACTTTGAATAAAATCACGTAGGGTATTCTCTTCACTACGAAACTCTTCGGGTAGGCGCAATGAAATGTCTAGATAGCGATGATTTACCGAACGCACTTCAATGCTCAGAGTACCCTGCTCTGTGCTAGCTTCCCGATAGGCAAACGCAGTCATACTACGAATCATAATGAATCTCTCATCAGTTGGTTTACGCCTAGCTCTAACCTAAAGGACGAGCACAAGCATAAAAATCTACCCGCTCTATACCCTGAGCTTGTAGTAAATGTTTCAATGCACCTAACGTAGCCCCAGTGGTAATGACATCATCCAATAAAGCCACATGGCGATAGGGAATAGGTTGTATCACAGCAAATGCGTG
Source organism: Thiofilum sp. (assembly GCF_016711335.1). Lineage (NCBI taxonomy): Bacteria > Pseudomonadati > Pseudomonadota > Gammaproteobacteria > Thiotrichales > Thiofilaceae > Thiofilum > Thiofilum sp. The sequence continues at coordinate 893,269 of NZ_JADJTF010000001.1, read as the reverse complement.
TTGCACATTTTCAACCCGCTCGGTCGCTCGCAAACTCGACTGAGCCTTAGTGGATTGAGTGCGTTTAATAAAAGCGGTACTAATGGGGCAGTTTAGCGCATTTCCTAAAGGTTTGGCTAATTCAAGGGCTTGATTAAAACCTCGACTACGTAAACGCTTAGGGTGCAAGGGTACAGGAATAATGAGTTCTGGTTTATCAATAATGCGCGGTACTAGGCGTGCCGTCATGAGTTGAGCAAGTAATTGGAGGTCTGCTAATGAGTGCGCAAATTTGAGCTTTAGGATCAGTTCTCGAATAGGTTTGTCATAATAAAAGGCATAGAGCACCATAAAATCAGGATCAAGTTCAAAGGCAGGTGGGGTAGGTAGCGCGGCTAAACAGTCGCTACATAATAATTGCTCATCGGCGCGGTTAGCGTGGCACAGTGGGCAGGGGCTACGCAGTAAAGCGTGCCAGCCGCGTTTGAAGGGAGTGTACCAAGAGGGCATTTTTGCTCTCAAGCCTTATGAGGGGCGGGTGAGCTACGTCTATATAAGCACAAGGCACTGAGTGGACTCAGTAGCAAGCCATAGATATGAGCATGGTAAACTACAGGAGCGCCAATAAGCTGTTGGCTGATACTATCGGGGTGGATAGCATCCCAGAGGGTTTTACCGATTAAAGTAGCGGCGAGTAATACACCTAATAGGTAGTCACGAGTATAAAGTAAATACCCTGCCCAAGCCCCAAATAGGCTGTAAAGTACTCCCGAAAAGCCTAAGTACCATCCCAGCTTAGGCAAGGTAAACCAAAATAAGCCACTCATAAGGCCGGCCACTAAAATACTCAGGCTCATGAGGCGTTGAATACGCAAAGTAGGGGGTTGTAATACTATCCACAACCAGAAACCCGTAAGATTAAGGAGTAAGTGTGCCGTATTATTATGCGTAAAATGCCCAGTGACGAGGCGCCACAATTCGCCTTGTGCTAGTTTAGTCCGTTCATAATAGAATAAATCCGGTAAGCCTTGGGCAATAAGTATTATTAGACTCATGATTAATACTGATCCATAGGTCTTAAGGATGAAGGGCACAATGTAACCTTTAAGCAGATTTTTAGTTTAAGCAGCATGGCAGACTATGACCTAATCTAGGCTGTACTGACATCGACTGGTAAATAATTATACTTTACTACTGCTAGCAGTAGGATCAAATAGGACAGTGATTATGAGGCAACAACGTCTTTATACCCGTAAAACTCAAGGCTTCTCGTTAATGGAGCTGTTGATCGTTATTACTATCATTGGTGTATTACTGGCAGTGGCTATTCCCAATATGACCGGAGCCTCGGATGAGGGTAAACGTGTTGCAGCCGCCAGCGCGGTTAAGAACCTAGAAACCACTCTCACACTCTATCAAGCCCAAAATGCAACGCTTCCTTCCACTGAACAAGGTCTAAAAGCACTCCTCACTAAACCCTCAGGCGAGCCAGTACCCCGTAACTGGCAAGGTCCTTATATTAAAGGCGCTAAAGAAGTACCCGTTGATCCGTGGGGGCGTGAATATCGCTATATCAGTCCGGGAAGCAAAAGCGGTGGGGACTATGATTTATTTAGTCTAGGTAAGGACGGTAAAGAAAGTGATGACGATATTGGCAATTGGCAGCGCTAGGTTGAGTCGCTAGCATGCGCACCAGACACACCGGCTTTTCTTTATTAGAAATGCTCTTGGTACTGGTTATTTTAGGTGTGCTGTATGGCATTGCCAGTGTGTCTTTAAGTGCAGTTAAAGCCAATCCTATTGAACAGGTCGCCAACGAGTTCAATGCTGTGTTGCGTTTAGCGCAGAATGAGGCAGTGGTGAGTTCACGGGTGTTAGGGATGGTAATTGACCAAAAAGGCTATCAGTTTTTTGAGCAAACTGCGCCTAAACAATGGCAAATGATTAGTTTAACTAAGCAAGAGCGCTATGAGTTTGATCCTATTATTAAAGTGCAACTCTATTTAGATGACATTCCTGTCATCTTGCCTGAATATGTAGAGCCTAGTGAGCTGGATAAATTATTCAATAATGAAGAATCACCGCGCCAACCGCAGATTGTATTCCTGCCTACTGGTGAAATGACGCCGTTTGGGTTTGTATGGCTGCACGCAAAAAATGAATTAAAACAACAGTGGGACGGTTTAGGGCGGGTGAGTAATGGCAGTACCTCGTAATTCTCATCACTTACCTAAGCCATTAGTTTTTAAAGCTCATGCAGGTTTTAGTCTGATTGAAGTATTAGTCGCTTTGCTGATTTTGGGATTAGTGTTGGGGGCTAGTAGTCAATTGGTAGGTGGGGCTTTAAATACTGTGAGTGCATTAGAGGCGAATACTATAGGTAGTTGGGTGGCACTCAATCAAATTAGTATCGCCCAACTTAATAAAGCCTCAGAGGGGGAAGCTACAGGTGAAACTACTATGGCAGGGCGTACTTGGTATTGGCGTCAAACGGTCAAAGCCACGCCGGAAGCGGAGTTGCTCGAAATTACCGTAGAAGTGAGTAGCAAAGCGGATAATTTTGAGCAGCGTGTTGCCATTGAGCGTGGTTTTAGGTTAGCCACTCCATGAGGCATTTATCACAGTCCAGTCCATTATCTAAACAAACAGGCTTTACTTTGATTGAAGTGCTGATTGCGCTAAGTATTTTTGCAGTCATTTCAGTCATGTCTTATCAGGCGCTTAATACCTTAATCTTTACCGAGCAGCAATCACGCAATGCTCTGACCACCCTAACCGAGGTCCAGCGGGCTATTATGATGTGGGAGCGCGATCTGCGTCAGGTGGCTCCGCGTGCCATTACTAATGATTTCAATGCTACTGAACCTAGTATGCGCACGGGCGAAGGGTTCTTATTAGAGCTGACTACCAATAACTATTATGACTGGAGTGGTAAGCGCGGACATACCTTGCAACGTATTCGTTATCGTTTTAATGAGGGTAAGTTATTACGTGAGGTATGGGTTTATCCCGACTATACCCGTAATACTGAGCCACAAACGCTAATTTTATTAGATAATTTAATTAATTCCTCGATTGAAGTTATAGAAGCAAATGCTAATCAAAGCGAGACAAATGCTGAAAATACAGGTATATTAGCAAATTCTAATGCAGTCTCGTTAATCATTGAACATCGGCAATTAGGCATCATTACCCGAACCATAGTGCCCTATCCCCTTTGATTGCTAGTCAGTAGGGGGTGTTCAGTTCACCATTAAGCGTAGATTGATGTTACAGGCCAAGTATTTAGCCCGTTAGGTCTGCTGGTAGCTTTGAGGACGTAATTAAATGAAACGAATGAAGATAATGGTGGGGATCTATAGCTTACTGATAGGTGGCTTATTGAATGCTTCCGCTTTACATGCCGCCACTATAGTACCCGTTGAGGTATTAAATAATGCTTCCACCTCCGTATTGGGCAGCACCGTCATCCCCTATAAAGAAGTGACACTCTCCGCCCAAACCGCTGGGGTAGTAAAATTTATTGCAGGTGAGGTAGGCGCCGCTTTTCCTAAAGATGTAGCCTTAGTGCAAATTGATGAGTCTCAGCTACTAGCCAAACGTAATGCAGTATTAGCCCAAATTCAGAATGCTCAAGCGGCATTACGCTCTTCCGAGGTGCAATATAACCGTGAGTTAATTTCACCGCGTAGTAAGGATGTGGGTGCTATGCCCGGCTTTGGTATGCCGGCTATGATGGATCAACTCTTTACTAAGCCGATGGCGGATTCGATGATGGGTAATTATAACTCGGAAGCCGCTCGCTACTCCGATTTAATGACCAGCGCTACTAGCGTTTCTCAAGCCAATGGTATGGTGCAACAAGCCATGTCGCAGCTTCAAGAAGTGGATGCAGCGTTGCGTAATACCCAAGCTATAGCGCCGTTTGAAGGGGTGATTTTACAAAAATTAGTGGAAGTAGGGGACGCAGTACAGCCCGGTCAGCCCTTATTACGCATTGGTTATGTGAAATATAAGCGTCTGCTCGCCGATGTTCCTTCTGGCATGGTTAGCCAAATTAAAGAGGGCATGGAAATTGATGTACGTATCGATGGCATACGTGACATGACTAAGGCTAAGGTCACTCAAATCTACCCATTAGCCGATCCAGAGCGCCATACAGTAACTGTCAAATTAGATCTACCTACCCATATTGAAACTAAGCCCGGTGTCTATGCGGAGGTTTTCTTACCCTCAGCTAATAGCAATGGCAATGCGGCTAAAACCTTATTAATTCCTGAAACCGCTATTTTAAGAGGGCGCAGCCTACCGAGTGTCTTAGTGGTGGCTAATAATACTTCTGAGTTACGTTTAGTGCGCACTGGTAACTTACATGGCTCTAAAATTGAAATTGTTTCAGGTTTAAAACCCAACGAGCAAGTCATTGATAATCCACCTCCTAAAGTGGGTTCAGGTTGGATGCCTAATGCTGAAACTGCTCCTCAGGCTAATTAATCCGTGTTGTTAACCGCTAGTTGGAAAGGACTATGAATTCATCATCTGCATCAGAGACCAGTAAGCCTCACTCCTTAGGTATTGCAGGGTTAACAGCGCGTGCCTTTATTACCTCGCCTTTATCGCTATTATTGTTGGTGTCATTTTTCGTGATTGGCGTATTGGGTTTAATGATTACCCCACGCCAAGAAGATCCTCAAATCTCCGTCCCGATGGTGGATGTATTTGTTCAATATCCGGGCGCTTCTGTTAAAGAAGTGGAAGGCTTGGTAGCTCGACCTCTAGAAAGTATTTTGTCTGAAATGACTGGTGTAGAGCATGTGTACTCTATATCGGGTTATGGTCAGGCAATGATAACCGTCCAGTTTGAGGTAGGTGAGGATCTAGAAGCCTCCTTAGTCAAGCTCTACGATAAATTATCCTCTAATCGTGATCGTATGCCTTTGGGGGCGCATGAGCCTTTAGTCAAACCTAAAGGGGTGGATGATGTGCCAGTAGTCACCATTACCTTATGGTCTAATGAAGTAGATGATGCACAGTTGCGCTTAATTGGTATGGATGTAACGCAAAAATTACGCGAAGTAAACAATACCAGCCAAAGCTTTATGGTGTCTGGACGACGCGAATCAGTACAGGTGGAAATCTTGCCGGAGCGTTTAGCCACCTTTGGTGTGACACTGGATCAAGTAGCGCGTGTTATTCAAGCCGCGAATTCTGAGCGCGAAGTCGGTCGAGTCGAGTCCTCTAGTCGGGTTTATCAAATTTATAGTGGTGCGTTTTTAAACTCAGCAGATGAAATCAAACGCCTCATGGTCGCGGTGATTGAGGGGCGTCCAGTTTATGTACAAGATATTGCCGATGTAAAACAAGGACCTGGTGATGCTACCAGTATGGTGGGTTATTACACCGGGGCGGCGTATAGTGATACAGAGACCAAAGCAGACAATGCGGCGGCAGTCACGATTGCGATTGCTAAAAAACATCGTACCAATGGAGTGAATGTTTCTCAAGCCGTATTAAAGCGTCTCGAAACCCTCAAAGGGCAAATTATTCCGGATAATGTCAATGTGGCTATTACGCGTGACTATGGTGATACGGCTCGCGTTAAAGTGAATGATTTGATTAAAAAGCTGTTCATTGCTACGGGCATAGTCACTATTTTAGTTTGCCTTGCCTTAGGTGTGAGAGCAGGAACCGTAGTGTTACTGGTCATTCCCTCAGTTATTACCACGACAGTATTCGCGGCTTGGGCGTTGGGCATGACCATTGATCGGGTTAGCTTATTTGCCTTGATTTTCTCGATAGGTATTTTGGTCGATGATGCCATTGTAGTGGTGGAGAATATTTATCGGCGCTGGTTATTAGCGGGTAATCAAGATTTAGAGATAGCGGTCGATGCGGTACGTGAGGTCGGTAATCCAACGATTTTAGCGACGGCTACGGTCATTGCTGCTTTATTACCCATGGGGTTTGTGAGTGGCATGATGGGACCTTATATGGCGCCGATTCCCGTATTGGGGTCGATTGCCATGATTATTTCATTATTTGCCGCATTTGCTTTTACGCCGTGGCTCACGAATGTGTTAAAACCGAGCTTAGCTAAATTACATCAGGATGCGCAAAAAGAGCATAAACTTGCCCAGCGTATGGAACGTTTTTTCCGTGCTTTATTAATACCTTTAGTGGAGCGTAAGGCACTCGGCTATTTAGTATTACTGAGCATTATTGGGGTATTTTTTGCGGTTACTCTACTCATGTATCCGCTTAAAGCTGTGCCGGTAAAAATGCTACCGCTCGATAATAAGCCTGAATTTAATGTCGTGGTGAATTTACCAGAAGGTACTGCTTTACCCGTTACGGCTAATTTGGTGCATGAATTAGCGACTAAAATGCAGCCTATTGCAGAAATTACTGCGCTACAAACTTATGTCGGTACAGCTTCGCCCTTTAATTTTAATGGTTTAGTGCGGCATTATTATTTACGTCAACAACCTTGGCAGGCGGATATTCAAGTTCAATTAGTGGATAAAACCCAACGTAAAAAAACTAGCCATCAAATTGCCTTAGAAGTGCGTGATTTATTAACCCCGATGGTACTAGCCGCTAAGGGGAATATTGAGGTGGTAGAAATGCCCCCCGGCCCTCCTGTATTACAAACGGTAGTAGCGGAAGTCTATGGTCCTGATGATGAGGTGCGACGTCAAGTAGCTAAGGATCTCACGGGTTTCTTTGAACAAGCCGAAAGCCTCACCGATGTGCGTAATCTGATGGAAGCCGATTACAATGTGATTCGCTTTGAGGTAGATGAAAATAAAGTCCAACGTGCGGGGATTACGGTACAAGATATTAATCGCACCTTAGAAATGGCATTAGGTAATTTTGTCATTGGTGATATTAAAAATGTGCGCTCGATTGTGGAACCTACCGTCATTATTTTACAAATCCCCTTAAATGTGCGTTCGCAAATGATGCGTTTAGCGCAATTACCGGTACGTAATACACAAGGTAAGTTGATTCCTTTGCATGAGCTAGGTTCATTTAAGCAAGTCATTCAAGATAAACCGATTTTCCATAAAGATTTACGCCCGGTTGAGTTTGTAACCGCAGAAGGGACAGGGCGTTTAGCTGCTCCTGTTTATGGTCAAAAGCAAGTAGAGCAAATCATTAGAGATGCGAATTACGTAGCACCCGATGGCACTGCTTTAGCAGACGAGTTTTATTGGCTACGTGATCCAGCGAATGTGGATAGTAAAACCGCTGTGGTGTGGGGGGGAGAATGGACTGTAACGTTTGAAACCTTCCGTGATATGGGCATTGCGTTTGGTGCGGCTTTAATTTTGATTTATATGCTGATTGTGGCGCAATTCGGTAATTTTACTTTGCCCGCTATTATTATGGCGCCTATTCCTTTGACCTTAATTGGTATTATCCCAGGGCATTGGATTATGAATGCCGAGTTTACTGCCACTTCGATGATTGGCTTTATTGCTCTAGCAGGGATTATTGTACGTAACTCGATTTTATTGGTGGACTTTGCCCGTGAAGCGGTGAGTAAGGGTAGTAGTGTCATCGATGCGGTGATTCACTCGTGCGAAGCGCGGACACGTCCTATTTTAATTACTGCTTTGGCTTTATTAGGGGGTTCTAGCGTTATTATTACTGACCCTATTTTCCAAGGTATGGCGGTATCGCTCATCTTTGGTGGTGCAGTATCAACGTTATTAACCTTAATTGTAATTCCGTTAGGTTGCATTAGTGCTGGAAGATCTTTAGGTGGAAATAATCCACAGCCCCCCCATCAGGGAGGTAGTACCCCTAATAATCCTGATAAGCCACAAGGTAAATCTACTCAGGCCTTAAAGAGTACTTTCTCTTATGCCGGTCTCTATTTATGGTCATTAGTGCAAAGCATTCTATTAGGACTTTTAGGTTTATTGGGTGCGTTATGGCGCTTAATTAGACCCAAGAAGCAACGTAAAGCAGTACCTAAACAGGCTGTAAAAGCAACTGAGAGTAAGCCCAAAGCTGAGACTCCAGCTAAGCCTGTAGAGCCTGTGCCTGTAGTAGTGACTCAAGCAGTTGAACCCGTACCTGATACGCCTGTAGTACCAGAGCCACAGGCAACAGTGAGCGAGGCGGAGACTAAGGCGCAAACTGCTGAGCCTGTCAGCGCAGCTAGTACCGATCTCACTCCAGTACTAGAGGAAAAACCAATGCTAGAAGTAGCAAAAAAGGTGGACACTGATACTGAAGCACTTGCCTCAGAAAGTACTCCTCAGTTAGTGGAGATAGCAGAATCTGAGCTACCCAAGCCTATTAGTGAAAAAGTTCTAGATACTTCAGCTCTGGTCGCACCGGATCAGGAGCTTAGTAGTGAGGCAACGCCATTAGTGGCTAAAGTAGTAGCTGAAGTAAACGAACCTCCAGTGCCAGTAGAAACGACAGAGTTAGCAGTAGCACCTCATAGAGAAGCTGTGTTAAAAGATAATCCTGTACAAGGAATCGAAGATGCTGTGGTTGAGCCAGTAGCAGTAGAGGCAGCGAGCAGTGAGAGGGAGACTACTAAGCAAGTGCTTGATAATGCGGTTACAGTTGACCCTATAAAGGCTGAATCTGTAGTAGACTCAGTGGCTCCAGAGCTAAATACTGAGTCACCTACGGAAACGATTCTAGTGTTAGCAGCGCCGCAACCTGAAACTCTTGAGGATGATTCAAACCCAATAGCGAATACAGCAGCTATTGAGACTAAAGTGGATGAAAAGGCATTAACTACTGCTGAAAATACTACCCAAATATTAGTACCATTGACTAATATGGAGGAAGTTAGTTTAGCTCAGGATTTAACATCGATTACAGAGCCTGAAATGTCTAAGGCAGATCCTAAAAAAGCTAAGCGTAGTCGTGCTTCAGGTGCTCAACAGCCATCTGGGCCTACGGGTGAAGCGGTAGGTGCCAAAAAGAAACCCCGTCAACGCAGTACTAAAAAGTCTAAAGACACCATTTAACCTGTCGAGGATGATGAGAAGATGAATAAATTTAAAAAACGTTTGCTAGCCTTGCTGATTGCAGCTTGTTGCTCTACAAGCGTAATAGCTAACGAAGTGGATGCTCAGGGTCAACTACCCCCCCCACCTGAAGGCCCTTATTTAGCCTCTGATATAGTCGACAGCATGACCTTAACTACCAGTACTGCTAGTAGTATGGTTGGTGGTTTACCTGACGCTCCTCCGGGGCCGTTTAGTCAGTTAGACAGTATAGAAACTGAGACTCTGCCAGCCTTCTCTACTGCTGTATTGGATAATATGCCACCTCCTCCACAAGGGATTATGATGCCTGATGGAGCCTCGGTCGTGGTGGAAAATAATGTGCAGGCAACTATTCCGCCTTCTCCTTCTGAGCCAGTTATGCCAGAAGCTCCTACCATGACGGTTAATGCTCCACCTGCTCCAAGTGCACCGAATGAGGTGGTGGTATCTGCCCTAGAGCCAGCCGATACTGCCGCCATGGTAGCACCACAAGCGGCTAATAATGCACCGGCTGCACCTAGTGCGCCTACTGAAAGTAGTGTAATGCCGGGCTTAGAACCGGCTACTGCAACCGCTCTAGTAGAGCCACAAATGGCTGCAACCCCTCCGGCTGCACCGACTGCACCTGTAGAAGTCGCTACGGGTGTAGAGCCATCTAATACAACAGCTATGGTTGCACCCGCAGCGCCCACAGTTCCGGATGCTCCTACTATGACTATGACTGAGCCTGCTACTGGGACTGAGCCTACTACTGGGGCTGCTGAGGTAGCTACAGTTGAAGTGGTACAAAATACTAATGTGCAACCTACAGAGCCGGTAGCACCACAAGCTCAAGTGGCTCCTCAAGCACCTACCGCGCCAGAGGCACAACCGGCTCCCGATGCACCTGCTGCACCACAAGCCGCTGCACCAGTTCAGCCTCCAGTAGCACCAACGCCTGCTCAAGGTTCAACGACTACTCAATTATCAGTGGATGCTCCTACACCGGCTGAGTCAGCCCCTGCGAATGCTCCAGCCGCCCATGCACAGCTTGCGCCTCAAGCAGTGATGCAGCCTTTACCTCAAGATGCAATACCCGCTCAAGCACCCGAAGCCCCAGCCGTAGTAGCGGCCCCAGCAACTGTAGCACCAGTATCGGATTATCAAGCAGAGCCTACACCCGCGCATTCACAGCACGCTCATCTTAGTCAGGGACATCCAGTAGGACATCACCCACAGGCTCAAGTTAGACCAGGGCCACAAGATATGATGGCTTTACAAGGGGGTATGCCACCTATGATGGGGCAAGGGCAGCCTATGCCTTTAGCCAGACCACAAATGTACTATGGTCAGCCTCAGGTGATGTATTTTGTGCCTGTAATGCCTGTACCCATGCAGCAAAACGGTATGGTAGCACCACAGGGTTATGGTTGGCCTCAAGGGTATGTTGCTCCTCAAGGCTATCGCATGATGCCGATGATGGTCGTACCTAATCCTATGGTGGCTCCAATGCCCGCTCGTCCTATGCCTGTAGAGCCAATGTCGCAGCCTCCTGCTAAACCCTAATACTGTCTTTGAACACTTTATCTTACGATAAGGTGTTCAATCCTAATGGCGCTGGTGTTAGTCTTATCGCTAATGTTTGAAAGTTCATCAGGTGCGGGTAAAAAGTGAAGGATTGATGAGTAAAACCAGTTACACGTAGGCTATAGTAGCTTAGGATTTAAGTCCGATGTGTCATCAAGGATCAGTAGTCACGTTAAATCCCGCACATTAGGCAATGTAACCACTATAAACGGAATATCATGTACATATTCGTGTTTAAACAGCTAACCTAAAAAGTTTTAAGAGGAGTTTGGAATGGACAAAGTACGCGGTTATTTGAGTTGGTTGCTCAAGCATCCGATTGCATTCGCATGGATTTTAGCTTTCATTGCTATTGCCTTAAATTGGATGGTTAGCGGTAAGAGTAGTCATGCTCCCGAAGCCAACAAAGCAGCCCATACTCAAATGGCGACTGCTAATTCACAACCCTCACCTACTCAAGCACCAGCGGCTCACAGCGGTCAAGCAGCTATGCAAGCTCATGCTCCCGCGCCAGCAGCAGACGCTCAGGCTAGTGCACCGGTAGCGCAAGGTGCTGAAGCTCCAGCAACTCCTGCTCCTGAAGCAAGCACCGCTCAGGCAACGGATGCAACGCAAGCACCAGCGGCTGCTAGTGTTCAAGCAGCGGGTGTAGCTCCAGAGGCTAATGTTGCTCCAGTTGATACCGTAACGAATGCAGTAGCAACAACTACAGTGGCAGCTAATGCTGATGCTGATTTAATTTCCTTACTGAGAGCAGCACGCCAAGCCTATTGGGATGGAGTAAATACTAATAATACAGCTAAGCTTGAAGAGGCAGCAGGCTTGTATGAAAAATTAGTTGCACAGGATGCTAATCCTTCGCACAAAGGAGAGCTGGCTAATGTGTTTTGGAAAATGGAAAATCATGAAAAAGCCGCCGATTTATACATTGAAATTGGTCCTTGGTTAAAAGAGCAAAATCGCACTATCGAATTGATTAATATGAAAGTTTATGTCGATATTACCAACCCTGAGAAAGGTAAGAAGCTGGGTGCTTTAATCGGTCAATAACTATCGAATACGTTTAATATTAGAGGCGGGATATGGCTGAAAGGGCTATATCCCGCCTTGTTTTTTTTGTCTAAGCTGTTCTCTAATTTTGTTGCGTTTTCGTTGCTCACGTAAGTGAAGTAACACGAGGAGAGATTTCAGCTATGGCCGCATCGAGTGCCACACCACCGGAACTTGAGAAAGAACTTAAGGAGGTTGAACAAGAATTACATCAATTTGAAACTAGACAGCTCCAAGATACTAACTCACTTAAGTTTATTGTTTACCCTTCTTTAGTAGCCTTTGTCATTTTAGCCAGCTATGGTTTTTATTTAGTCCAAAGCCTCACCACTGATGTGCATCGTCTTACCAATACCATTATTCATATGCAGACTGACATGGGGCGTATGACGGATGCGGTGGTGAAAATGCAAACGGTGGTTAATAATGATTTGGATACCATGGTACTGAGTTTAAATAATGTCTCAGCCAATATGAGTTATATGACCGAATCGACTCAGCAAATGGCTTATTATCTGATTGGCATGACGACTAGCACTGACCGTATGGCTAATGATGTGCAGCAGATGAATAGCTCCACGCAAAATATGGCTGCTTCTATGTATAATTTACAGGGCGATATGGGTAATTTGAATCGTAGTTTCTCTAGTCCTTTTAAGATGATGAGTAACTTTATGCCCTTCTCTAGCAGCAATAAGCGCCAATATGTACCGCCTCCACCCGTGACTTACTACCCCCAACAAGGTTATTATTTCCTATCACCTTATAGTAGTGCATTATCATCAAATACCGTATTGGCTACTGGTTTGCCTAATATGACAACAGCAACCATGAATACTCAACCATCGGTCGATACAGCTAGTACAGGTACTGCATTAAATGCACTACAATTAACACCAACCCCCCCACCAATAGCGGGGCAGAGTCAATCAACACCTTAATAGGCATTGAGCGACTGACTAATCGTTAATAGAGGATAGCTATGATAAACCCCGGAAAGCGCATTGAGCAGCGCATTAGTCGTTTGCAGGAGCAGCTAAGTCGTGAAAATCCCATTTTAGTTGAGGTAGTGAGTTTCTATCAGCAATTAGACAAAGTTGCTAAGCGTCTGGGTTTATTAAGTCCAGCCGAGTCCTATGCCACCCAAATTTCATGGTGGCCTATGGTATCGATACTGGGAACGTTCTCGGCCGGTAAGTCTAGTTTCATCAATACTTATTTAGGGATGGAGCTTCAGCGCTCAGGTAATCAAGCGGTGGATGATCGTTTTACCGTAATTACTTTTAGTCCAGAGGGTAAAACTGAAACTTTGCCCGGTTTAGCACTCGATGGTGATCCGCGCTTTCCTTTTTATCAGATTAGTGAAGAAATTGAGCGTGTAGTACCTGGTGAAGGCGCTAAGGTTAATAATTACCTCCAAATGAAGGTAGCGCCGAGTGAAAAACTCAAAGGACGCATCTTAATTGATTCTCCGGGCTTTGATGCGGATGCGCAGCGTAAAGCGACCTTAAAAATTACCGATCATATTATTGAGCTGTCAGATTTAGTTTTAGTGTTCTTTGATGCACGTCACCCCGAACCCGGCGCGATGCAAGATACCTTAGAGCATTTAGTCAAGGGCGCTCAGCGGCGCAATGATAATAATAAATTTTTGTTTATTCTCAATCAGATCGATACCGCAGCACGCGAAGATAATTTAGAAGATATTGTCTCCTCTTGGCAAAAAGCATTAGCGCAAGCGGGTTTAGCTTCGGGTAACTTTTATGTGATCTATAATGAGCGTCTGGCTCAGCCAGTGGAAAATGAGCAAGTGTGGCAGCGCTTTGTAGAAAAACGTAATGCCGATTATAAGCGTATTATGGAGCGTATTGAGGGTGTCAATACCGAGCGCGTGTATCGCATTACGGGTAATATGGAATCGATTGCTAACCATTTAGAGCAACAAGCGATTCCCAGCCTACAAATGGCGTTACAAAATTGGCGCAAAAAAGTGCTGATGTGGGACGGTATTGTATTAGGTAGCTTATTCATGGGTGGGGTGGCATTCACGGCTTGGTTGGGTTATTGGAATGGTCTAATCTTTAATCCGCCTTGGGGGGATATTGGCTCTAGCCCTATTGCGTGGATTTTATTTATTACCACATTAATCTTTGGTGTGATTGCGGTGCATTTTACGGTGCGCTCTAAAGTGGCTCAGGTGCTTGCAGCAAAACTTCCTACGCGTGAAATTTATGGTAATTTACAACGCGCTTTCCTGCTAAGCACTAAACCTTGGCGCAGTATTTTCCAACATAATCCGCGTGGTTGGGGCTATCGAGCACGGCGCGGTATTGAAGCAGTGCGTGAGGCTACCGACCGCTTTGTTCAAAGCCTGAATGATGTATTCACCAAATCAGCCGACAACGCTGCTAAGCCAAATCTGAAAAAATAATGCGTAGTTTAATTAACTACTGGCTGCTAGCTCTAGGGCTAGCAGCGCTTGCCTTATTAAGTGCCTGTGATACTAAGCCCGACTTTGTAAAACTGGAGGGCTTGCAAGGAACAGCCACTTGGCATGTCACGATTACAAATCCACCTGCTGATAAAAGTGCTGAGCAACTGCAACAAGGTGTAGAGCAGATGCTTAAGCGTACTAATCAAATAATAGGCTCATGGGATCCTAACTCAGAGATTTCACAGTTTAACCAAAACCCTAGTACTGATTGGATTCCAGTTTCTAAAGAGCTAGCTCATATTATTACGCTAGCACTGCGCCTCAGTAACGAGAGCCAAGGCTTATATGACATAACCGTCAGTCCATTATTAAAGCTATGGGGCTTTAAAAAAGGCGAGCCTGCTGAAGGTGTAGTGCCTACTCCAGCCGAGATTGCCGCTGCTCAAGCTAAAATGGGTTATCAAAAACTGCAAGTCCGTTTAGATCCGCCCGCAGTACGCAAAGCTCAAGCCGATTTAACGGTCGAATTAGCCTCCCTTGCTGATGGCTATGCCACTGATTTAGTGGGTGAGTATTTAGAGTCCTTGGGTATGCAGGACTATATGGTCGAAGTAGCAGGCGAGGTGCGCACACGCGGTAAAAGTCCACGCGGTGATCATTGGCGCATTGCTATAGAAAAACCAATTGAAGTAGGGCGTGTGGTACAGCAAGGAGTAGGATTGAGCAATGTGGGCTTAGCCACTTCGGGAGATTACCGTAATTTCTTTGTTGCAGAAGGTAAGCGCTATTCTCATACCATGAATCCTATTCTGGGCACTCCGGTACAACATCGCTTAGCCTCGGTTTCGGTATTGGCTGAAACCGGATTACTAGCCGATGCCTATGCTACGTTGTTACTGGTACTAGGGGATGAACAGGGTAGAAAGTTTGCCGAAGAGCACAAACTTGCCGCTTATTTTATTTGGCGCACTGATCAGGGTTTTGATAGCTATGCAACCCCACCCTTTCAACCCGCTTTAATCAAACTTGATTAATTGTGTCTACCATTATCTTATTGAATAAGCCTTATGATGTGCTATGCCAATTCACCGATGGGGGTGGGCGCAGTACTTTGGCTGATTTTGTACCTATCAAAGGCGTCTATCCAGCGGGGCGCTTAGATCGAGACAGTGAGGGCTTAGTGCTACTGACCGATGATGGCAAATTGCAACATAAGATTGCTAATCCTAAGCACAAAACCACCAAGACCTATTGGGTACAAGTGGAGGGCTTACCCACTGAAGCTGAGCTAGAGCCATTGCGTAAAGGGGTTGAGCTAAAAGATGGTATGACCTTACCCGCTAAGGTGCGGATTATTCCCCCACCTGATTTACTGTGGGAGCGTAATCCGCCGATTCGGGTGCGCCAGTCTATTCCTGATACTTGGTTAGAAATCACCATTAGCGAAGGACGTAATCGCCAAGTACGGCGTATGACCGCTGCGATTGGCTTTCCTACCTTGCGCCTGATTCGCTATCGTATTGGCTCATGGACGCTGGATGGTTTATCTGTGGGAGAGTGGCGTACTTCTACCAAGCAATCATAAAAAGTGGCTCCACCACCTAAATCGGTGAGTGCTTGGCTAGTCACTTCATTGCAATTTTTACCGTCTCGACTCATACCCTTCCACCATGTTGAGGGTGCAACCACTAAACCCTCCTTGACCTTATCTGTTATGACGGCTTTTGCTTGAAAACTGCCGCGTTCATTAAAAATACTTACTAAACTGCCTGTACTAATGCCCCGTACTGTTGCATCCGCTGGATTAATTTCTAAAGTAGGCTCTGGGATTGTTTTGCGTAAGCTTTCAATATTTACAAAAGTACTGTTTAAAAAATGTCGCTCAGGGGGCGAGATCATAGCCAATGGATAACGCGCAGCTAACTCAGAGTTACTAGCAACCGATTCATAGGGTGGTATAAAGTCGGGTAAAGGGTCTAGTCCTTGTGCTGCTAGAGTAGAGGATAAAAACTCACACTTACCCGACGCCGTCGGGAACTGCCCCTGTGCAAAAGGGATGGACGACGTAGATAAACGTTGCCAGCCTTGTACTGTTAATGACTCAAAGCTAATCCCTTGCATATGGGGATGTGACCAATCAAAAGCTTGGCTCGCAATTGTGGCATCATCTTCTGTAAAACAGCTTTCAGTAAAGCCCATACGCTTTGCCAGTAAACGGAAAATTTCACTATTGGGCTTACACTCACCTAGTGGTTCAATCGCGGGATGATTAAACAGCACATATTGGTGTCCGTAGGATTTGTGAATATCTAGATGCTCTAGTTGTGTAGTGGCGGGTAAAACAATATCGGCATAGTTAGCCGTATCTGTCATAAAGTGTTCGAGTACTACGGTAAATAAATCATCTCGTGCAAAGCCTTGCGCTACTTTGCCACCTTCAGGAGCTACTGCTACCGGATTGCTGTTATAGACCACGACGGCCTCGATTTTAGCGCCAAATTCGGGCGTGGTTTCATGTAATAACGCATCGCCAAGGGTGCTCATATTAATCATGCGCGGCGTGCGCTTTAATAGTTCAGGATGTTCTAATGCGCTTTTATTAACCGCAAAAAAGCCAGAGCTGGATAGTAATAAGCCGCCCCCTTGATGTTTCCAAGCGCCCAATAAACTGGGTAAACACGCAATAGCTCGCACTGCATTACCGCCCCCACGTACTCGTTGCAGTCCATAACTCGCGCGAATAGCAACGGGTTGCTGGTTTATAATGGCAGTGTGTCCCATAAGAGCGGCTAAGTGTTCAATGGTATCCACGCTAATACCACAAATTTGTGCCACATAGTCGGGAGTAAAGCGCTGTGCACGTTCTGATAGCTCGGCAAAGCCTAGGGTATAGTTTTGGATATAATCCTGATCGAGTAGCCCATCGCGTATCCAAATATGGATTAAGCCTAAAGCTAAGGCTGCATCTGTCCCGACATTCAAAGCAATATGTTGGTCGCATTTTTCCGCACTTAAGGAGCGATACGGATCAATAGCGATGAGGATAGAGCCATTACGTTTGGCAGCTTGTGCTTTACGCCAAAAATGCACGCTGGAGGTAATGGGGTTAATACCCCAAAGAATCAATACTTTGGCTTGATCAATGTGATCACCATCTAGCCCAACCCCTAAACCATAGGTGGCTTTTAAGCCTGCGCCTCCCGCAGCAGCGCAAATAGTGCGATCTAGTTGCGAAGCCCCTAATTTATTAAAAAAGCGAGCCGCCATACCCTCACTTTGAACTAAGCCCATCGTTCCGCCATAGCTATAGGGTAAAATGGCTTCAGGATCACGCTGGGCTATAGCACTCAAACGTTGGGCAATGGTATCTAAAGCTTCATCCCAGCTAATAGGTACAAACTGACCCGTACCTTTTGCTCCTGTGCGTTTGAGCGGAGTCATTAAACGTTCGGGGTGATAGGTGCGCTCCAAATAACGTGCAACTTTAGTACACAATACACCATCGGTAGGGGGATGATCGGGATTCCCTTCGACCTTAATCGCTCGCCCCTGTTCCACTGTAATCAGCATAGAGCAAGTATCAGGGCAATCGTGAGGGCAAACCGCGTGCAGGGTGGGCATAACAAGCTCCTGAGGCAAAACGCTACTATAGTGGATAGGTTTACGGATAAGTCAAGAACGTTTAACCTGCCTCTTTCATATCTAGGAAGGATTAACATGCAAATTATTATCCTGTTAGTAGTCATCGGTTTAATTGCTTTTTTACTTTACAAAGCGCAACTGGCTAAAAGTACGCTAACCACCAACCACACCGCTACGCGCTTTGAGGCTTATGTGAGCGATGCTGAGTTTACCGATATGGTTGTGGATACTTCTAAAACCACCCCAGTATTAGTCGATTTTTATGCCGAGTGGTGTGGTCCTTGTAAACAGTTCACTCCGGTACTATCACAATTCGCGTCCGATTATCAGGGCAAGTTTTTACTAGCTAAGGTGGATGTCGATAAGAACCCTCAAGTGGTGGAGAGATACCAGATTCGTTCGATGCCTACGGTATTATTGTTTAAAAATGGTGAGGTGGTTGAACGTTTTTCGGGTGGGAAAGCTGCCCATAGTTTAACTTTTTTACTGACTAAGCATGGTGTTCATGCACCTACTCAGCAGGAACCCGTTGCATGACTATTACAGGAGTCATTTTAGCAGGGGGGCGCGGGCAGCGTTTGGGGGGAATGGATAAGGGGCTAGTGTCAGTGCACGGTAAGCCGCTGATTGAACCTATTATTCAAGCCTTTAAGCCGCAAGTGGATACTCTGCTGATTAATGCCAATCGACATATTGCTGAGTATTCCGCCTATGGTTATCCGGTCGTCAGTGATACCTTGGCAGATTTTCAAGGGCCTTTAGCGGGTTTTGTCGCCGCTATGCAACGCGTGAGTACTCCCTGTATAGTGACTGTACCTTGTGATGCACCGCGTATTGCGGCTGATTATGTAGCGCGTTTGTGGCAGGCGCAATTACGAGATAACACCTTGGTGGCAGTGGCTCATGATGGCACACGTTTGCAACCCACTCATGCCTTAATAGCGATTGAGTTATTGCCTCAATTACTAACATTTCTTCAAAGCGGACAACGTAAAATTGAAGCGTGGTATCAAACGCTCGACTACTCCGTAGTGGATTTTGCAGATTGCCCAGCTATGTTTAACAATATTAATACACCAGACCAATTAGCTAGGGAGCAAAGCGGCGCGTGAATTCCTCCACCTTAAATTATTATTGTCCAGTCGTGGGCTTTTGTGCCTATAGTGGCACTGGTAAGACTACACTCCTCACCCAACTCATTCCTTTAATTAAAGCCAAAGGGGTTCGCCTAGCGGTCATTAAACACGCCCATCATCAGTTAGAACTCGATAAGCCCGGCAAAGATAGTTATCGCATGCGTGAGGCGGGTGCGGATCAGGTATTGTTGATGTCGGCTAAGGTGTGTGCGTTGACGTGGCAAGGTGAAACTGCACCCGAAGAAGCCTCGCTTAACCGTGCCTTGAGTATGCTAGTGCCTCATAGTGTGGATCTGGTTATTG
This sequence comes from Thiofilum sp., assembly GCF_016711335.1. Lineage (NCBI taxonomy): Bacteria > Pseudomonadati > Pseudomonadota > Gammaproteobacteria > Thiotrichales > Thiofilaceae > Thiofilum > Thiofilum sp. The sequence goes on along the minus strand of NZ_JADJTF010000001.1, from coordinate 874,139 downwards.
TGGAAGGTTTTAAACACGAGGCTTATCCCAAGATTGAGATTCACCGCGCTGCGTTGGGTAATCCTTTATTACATCAAACTGACCCACATATGATCGCGGTAGTGAGCGATAAACCCATAGAGAGTACCTTGCCAGTATTGGATTTAAATAAGCCTGAGCAAGTAGTGGCGTTTGTATTGGAATATTTTGGAGTGCAGGGGCAAGTATGAGTATCAAAGTATTGTTTTTTGGCAGTTTAAAAGAGCAAGTGGGTAAAGATCAGCTCGTACTGGAATACGCCGAACCTTTAACAGCCTTGCAGTTATGGCAACAAGCCTCTGGTAAGGAATTAATGCCTAATACGGTACGCGTAGCGGTCAATCAATCTTATAGTGATGCCAATACGCTGATTCACGACGGAGATGAGGTCGCTTTTTTCCCACCTGTGACGGGTGGCTAAAATGATTCAGATTAAACTGCATCCCCAAGCCTTTGATCCTCTAGCCTCTCTGCAAGCCTTTCAAAACCAAGCACCGTTTCGAGCTGCTTCTTATGGGGCTAATGCCATTTTCATTGGCACGATGCGCGATTTTAATGAGGGCGATGAGGTCGTGGCGATGCACTTAGAGCATTATGCAGGCATGACTGAGCGCCAATTACACGATTTGACGCAGCAAGTAGTCGAGCAGTATCCGGTTGATCATGTACTGATTGAGCATAGGGTAGGGGATATAGTCCCCGCTGATCCTATTGTCGTAGTAGCCGTATGGTCAGCGCATCGTAAACTTGCCTTTGCCGCGTGTCGTGAGTTGATGGAGGCGTTAAAGCGTGATGCGCCGTTTTGGAAGCATGAAGTCCTCGCGGATGGGTCTAAGCGTTGGGTAGAGCACAATACAGCAGGCTAATGTTCAATAGACAAAATCGGTATCAGCCCCATAAATTTTCCGTTTTCTGATTTATTCCGCTATCTCAAAAGGGCTATGCTAGCGTGCTTTGATAAGGGTGAATAGTCACATGATAGAAGCACATAGTCGGAAGTTTTGGTTAGCGACTTGGGCCTTGTGTTTAGGCTCAGTGCTAGTATTTGCCAATCTGCATATGACTCAGCCCTTATTACCGCTATTAGCCCAACACTTTCAACTCACTGAATTACAGGCGAGCTGGAGTTTAACCACTGCTTTATTGACTTTGGGCTTATCACTCCTCATTTATGGACCACTTTCCGATGCTATTGGGCGTAAGCCTTTAATGGTGTTGTCCCTCATGGGGGCGGTAGCTAGCACCTTAGCCCTGTCGCAAGTGGAGAGTTATAGCATGTTGATCGTGTGGCGTGGGGTGCAAGGTTTTTGTTTAGGGGGATTGCCTGCGATTGCGATTGCCTATATGGGCGATGAGTTTACCCGTAAGGCGGTCGCTTTAGCGGTAGGGTTTTATATCAGTGCCAATAGTATTGGGGGCGTATCGGGGCGCTTAATCAGTGGTTGGGTGGGAGAGCATTATGGTTGGGATACGACCTTTGCTGTAATGGCAGCAATTGGTTTGGCTTTATTAGTATTATTTGTTTTTTTATTACCCGCATCTCAGCAATTCAAGGCTAAACCTTTACAGTTAAAGCAGGTGCTAAGTGATATTAGGTTTCACTTAAAAAATCCTATTTTATTAGTCGCTTTTTTAATTGCGGGTGGGAACTTTATGATGTTTATTCATCAATATAGTTATATTACCTTCGTATTAGCCACAGAGCCTTATCATTTATCGACTCATCAATTAGGGATGTTATTTTTAACTTATTTGACGGGTTCAATAGCGGCTGCCTTATCGGGGCATAGTACTAAATATATAGCGCCTGCCTTGGGTATGGGATTAGGGATTGTCTTATTAATGCTGGGGTCATTACTGACTTTAATGCCGCATTTGGGAGTGATTATTTTTGCTTTTATGTTGAATAGTTTTGGTTTTTTTCTCACTCATTCATTAGCTAGTAGTTGGGTCAGTCATCATGCACTAAGAGCGCGTGCCAGTGCCTCATCTTTGTATTTAGTGTTTTATTATTTGGGCGCTAGTCTAGGGGGATTAGTATTAAGTCCGTTCTGGAACTATGCAGGTTGGCTAGGAATTGTACTAGGATCACTGGTCATGTATAGCCTGACGTTGTGGGGTAGTGTGTGGTTGTATCAGCGTGACGCATCAGCTTAGAGTCAATATACTACCACTTGTCACCATTATAATTATTTTATATTGACACATATTTTTTGCTTATAAATAATGAAGGGGAGCTTAAGGGAAGCGGTTAGGTAAAAAGGATTTTTTAACGAAGCTCAGAGTGTCCTAAATAATCACCATAATAATGGCCCGACATAATGAATACCGCAAAATTTTATACCCCTTCTTTTATTAAGACGAGTCTTTGTATTTTAGCTCTAGCCGGTGTGTCACAATCCGTTTCCGCTGAAGTTAAATTCCGCGTCGCTTTTAAAGCAGATACTCAACAATATGTTGTGTATATGGCTCCTTTATCTATTCCTTCACCCGATAGGAGTATTTCATCTCAAGTTACTATTGCCGTACCTCATCTATTAGATGATCAGCGCTTTACCGTATCAGGTGTCAGTAGCTTAATCGAGGGTATTGTCTGGAACGCCCATTCACGGGTAGATGCTCCGGTTGAAAGCCCCTTTAATGATTTTATTTCGTTTGGCTTTAATCTAGCCGCTAGTACCTTACCTAATTTTAATTGGGTAGTAGGACAAGAGACTCCTGTATTTGCATTTAGCAATGCTAATGGGGGGTGTGTGACTAATGTGCGCCTGCTAGAAAATAACGAGCCGTTTAATCAATTACCTAATTCAACAGGTACTAATCCGGGTAATGAGTTTAGTAATTTAGGTTGGACGGTTGGCTATACAGGCAACTATGGAGCAGGTGTTGATTGTAATAATTTAGATAGTGAGGTAGTGATTCCTACCCCTGAACCAACTCCGACACCAACTCCAGAGCCAACCCCAACTCCGACACCGGAGCCAACTCCAACACCGGAACCCACTCCAGAGCCAACTCCGACACCAACTCCGACACCAACTCCGACACCGGAGCCAACTCCAACACCGGAACCCACTCCAGAGCCAACCCCGACACCGGAACCTACTCCAGAGCCAACGCCAACGCCGGAGCCAACCCCGACCCCAACACCGGAGCCAACTCCGACACCAACTCCGACACCTGCGCCTAATCCGTGGGTTAAACCTTTACCGCCCATATTGCATTTATTACCTTGGAAAGCGATTAAGGTGATTAGTACTTTACCTAAGAAAGTACATTTACCCTCTACTAGCTGTCATCCGCAAACGGTGGCATCAGCTAAAAAAATGCTAGATGAAATCGATGCAAAGTTAGCAAAAAAACGCTTATCTGCGTTAGATAGACTGTTATTACTGGTGACTCGTCAGTCCTTATTGAAGTTGATTTGCTAGTTTAGTGAGCCAGTTTAGGTGAGAGTGCAAGGCTCTCACCTAACTCATTAGCGCTTGAGGTCTGCTTTACACTTTCCCGTCTCATACCCTTTTACCTCTGGATTTTTGCACGCTAGGCAAGCATTGCGAAAAGTTTGCTGGGCTTTAGTTGCGCTAAAAATGCCACAGACGGGGGCAGTGTTTTGCTGGCATAGAATAGGTCGAGGGGAGTCACACGCAATAATTTTTGATTGAATTTTAGCAACAGTTTGGGGTGTGGTTGAGGCAGCTAAGGCTGGCAGGGAGACAACCAGTAGCGCTATTACTTCAAGTAGATAGTTTTTGCTAATTAACTTTCTCATTTGAGAAGGCTCCTATGTCTATTATGTTTATTGCAGGAGTTGAGTAGAACACGTACTCTTAATTGATATATATCACTCACTTGCTGGATTTGCGTATGAATGTTGAACAAGCACGGACTAATATGATCGAACAGCAGCTTAGACCGTGGGGGGTGTTGAATCAAACAATACTGGATATTCTGAATAATGTACCACGTGAAAGATTTGTGCCCCCGCAATGGGAAAAGCTAGCCTTTGCCGAGGTCAGTATTCCTATTGGGCATGAACAGGTCATGATGACCCCCGGTATCGAGGCACGTATGTTGCAGGCTTTAGCGATTAAGCCGCAGGACTTATGCCTTGAAATAGGTACAGGTACGGGGTTTATTACGGCTTGTATGGCGCAATTAGGGCGCGAAGTCGATTCAATAGAGCTGTATGAAGACTTGAGTCGTGAAGCTAAGCGGCGTTTGAATTATTTAAGCGTGCGCAATGTGAATTTATCCGTGGGTGATATTTTGCAGGACTGGCAAAAATTTCAAACCCCACAATATGATGTGATCGCTGTTACGGCTTCTATGCCACGCCCTTTACCCGAACTAGAGCAACAATTAGTAATCGGTGGGCGTATGTTTGCAGTGATCGGTGCACGCTACCCGATGCAGGCTTGGTTGATTACGCGTGAGGCACAGGATGAGTTTGAACGTCAACTTTTATGGGAAACTGATTTACCCCCTTTAGTAGGGTTTAGTAAAGAAGCTACTTTTGAGTTTTAATGATGCAGCACTGTACTCCCCAACAATTAGCCGCTGCGTTAAAAACCAATACCGCTTGGCAATTATTAGATGTTCGTGAGGCTTGGGAGTACGATATAGCCCATATTGAGAACTCCATACTGATTCCTTTGGGGCAGCTAATGGGGCGTTTAGATGAGTTGGAGGTGAACCAACCCTATGTAGTCATTTGCCATCATGGGGTGCGTAGTATGCATGCATGCTATGTATTGGAGCGGAGCGGATTTGAGGTGATCAATTTAATGGGGGGCATTGATCAATGGGCCAAGACTATTGACCCCTCGATGCCGTTATACTAAATACTCTTGCAGGCAGCTCAGCCTTTACAATGTCATTAAACCGAGCTGACCGCAGATATGGTGCTTTATTTAAATGAAAAAATTCACTTTGTCCGCATGGATGTGCGTGGCGCTTAGTTGTGCAAGTTTACCCGCTTATGCAGAAAATTTACTTCAGGTTTATCAACAGGCTAAAACCTTTGATGCTCAATTACAGGCTCAAGAAACGGGGTATTTAGCCACCTTAGAAAATCGAGTTCAGGCTCAAGCGGCTAAAAAGCCCCAAGTGACTTTAAGTGGGAGCGCTGGTTTGAGTCGTACTGATGTGTTTCGAGATGCGTCGGTCTTATCAGATACCTCCCATAGTAATAGTTCTAGTGCTTCCTATGCCTTAAGTGTCACTAAGTCGCTGTATAACAAAAGTATTAATGCAGCCATCGCCCAAGCGGATGTAGGGATTGCACAAGCTTTTGCTGGCTTAGAAAGTCAACGCCAAAATTTATTACTGAATGTTGCCCAACGTTATTTTAATTTTCTTTTGGCTCAGGATACGGTCGAATACGCGGCCGCACAAAAGCAAAGCACTGAGCGTCAATTAAAGCAAACTAAAGCCTTTTTTGATGCCGGCCGTTCAGCTATTACGGATGTGCGTGAAGCTCAAGCTCGCTATGATTTAACGCTAGCCCAAGAGGTGAGTGCTCAGCAGCAATTAGCGGTGGCACGCGAGGCCTTACGAGTACTGACGGGTGTTAACTATAAGACCCTGAATGCCCCCCAACCTAATATTAAGCTGATTATGCCGCAGCCTAATAATGTCGAAACTTGGGTCAGTGCCTCAGCTAAAAATAATAAAACTTTAGTGGTGAGCCAAAAGGCCATTGAAGTAGCCAAAGCAGATATTGATCGGCAACGTGCAGCTAATAGTCCAGTTGTCAGTGGGTATGCACGCCATACCGGTAGTATGAGTTCGGGGAGTAGTCCGTTAGATCCTATTACCACTGGTTTTAGTGTGGGAGTAGAGGCGTCTATTCCTTTATATACCGGAGGGGCGACTGCCTCTAAGGTGCGTCAAGCGCAATTAAGTTTTAAACAGGCTCAGCAAAATTACCAATATCAAGCGCGTTTAGTAGAGGAGCAAGTCCGTTCGGCTTTTCTAAGCGTGCAGTCGAGTATTGCTCAAGCGACGGCTAATCGTCAGGCACTACTTTCAGCCGAAACAGCCGCCAAAGCGACACAAGTAGGCTTCCAAGTGGGCACACGTACCGCCGTAGATATGCTTACAACCTTGAGTGCAGTATTTAGTGCGCGGCGCGATTATTCGAGTGCACGCTATAATTATTTATTAAATATGATTAGTTTAAAAATGGCAGCGGGCGTACTGGCAGAGCAAGATTTGGCACAAATGAGCCGTCTACTGACTCAGCCACCGAGCTTGCAACGGGCGGTATTACAAAAACAAACCCAAGAGTTATTAAAGCCTATTGATTTGGATGCTTTAGGTTTAGGCAATACACCAGCAGCGACTAAACGCCCCACTATGACCACTAAAGAAGATAATATATTACCGCTACCTACGCTGACCCCTTTACCCACGATCGAATTACCCCCATTACCTAGCTTACCTGCACCTAGTGTGCCTTTAAGTGGTTCGGTGGTGGTGCGGTAGCCTTTGTGTCTTGTCCCACTACTATTCAGACTTGCGTATTTTTGCGTATAGTGCGGTATGCACTAATTTGGTTAGTATGGGGCGGCGGTGTCTTAGGCATAAAGCACTTTAGAGGTCTAAGCGCTTTGACCCAAGTATGATGGGCTAGGTGTTTAAGTGTTAATAGGATAATTGGTATAGAAGTTGCTTGAATTAAAGCGCGGACAAGTACACATTTTTCCTAGGTAACATTCCTGAAAGTCTTATGCTAAGATGCTAAAACCGCTTTGAGTACTACCCTACATGTACAGTGTAACATCTGCTTTATTGCAGCTCATGGGGGCTTGAGCGGTTACAACTCTTAAATGAAGATGAGTATGGAGGAGATATAAATTGATGAAAACTAACAAGTTATTAGCGATTGCTGGGGCAGTAGTAACAGCAGTAACCCTAATGAGTAATGCTTATGCAGGTACAACCTTAGATGCTGTACAAAAGAAAGGCTTTATTCAGTGCGGTATCAATAGCGGCGTTCCGGGCTTTTCCAGTGCTAATGATAAGGGTGAATGGTCGGGTCTAGACGTTGATTTCTGTAAAGCCGTTGCCGCTGCTGTCTTTGGTGACACTAGCAAAGTTAAATATACCTCTCTCACTGCAAAAGAACGTTTCACTGCACTGCAATCGGGTGAAATTGATTTACTGTCACGCAATACCACTTGGACATTAACCCGTGATAGCAATCTAGGTTTAAGCTTTACTGGCGTGAATTACTATGACGGTCAAGGCTTCCTTGTGAATAATGGCGTGAAAAGCGCTAAAGAATTAGACGGTGCATCCGTTTGTATTCAAGCAGGTACTACTACTGAGCTGAATCTGTCGGATTATTTCCGTGCTAATAATATGAAGTACGAACCCATCACTTATGACAAGGTTGAAGAAACCATCAAAGGTTTTGAGGAAGGTCGTTGCGACGTATTAACTTCTGACCAATCTCAATTGTATGCACTGCGCTTACAATTAAAAGAGCCAGAAAAAGCCGTAGTATTACCTGAAGTTATTTCTAAAGAACCCCTAGGCCCTTCAGTACGTCAAGGCGATGAAGACTGGTTCAAGATTGTACGTTGGACTCTATTTGCCATGATTGAAGCAGAAGAGTTAGGTTTAACCTCAGCTAATATTGATGAGAAAAAGGCTAGTCCTGATCCCGCCGTGAAGCGCTTTATTGGTCAAGAAGAAGGCGTAGGTGGTCAAGGGCTAAAACTCAGCAATGAGTGGGCTTACAATATTGTGAAACAAGTCGGTAACTATGGCGAGTCATTTGAGCGCAATGTAGGCAGTGGTTCACCACTGAAAATTGAACGCGGTCTCAATGCTTTATGGAACAAGGGCGGCTTACAATACGCCCCACCGATTCGTTAATGAGTTCTCACTAGGTTTAATCGCGCTCCCTGTGCTAGGCAGGGAGTTCTTCCAATCTCATCATAAGAGCTCGCGGTATGGCAAATTCAACACCACACGCTGCTCCTAACAAGCCCTCTTTCTGGAATGATCCGCAAAAACGTGGGATTCTTATTCAAGCGCTTGTATTAGCGGCGATCTTCGCATTTTTCGCTTATATTTTTCATAATACTTTATCTAATTATGCCCAGCGCGGCATTTCAACAGGCTTTGGCTTTTTAAGTAATAGTGCAGGTTTTGGTATTTCTCAAACCCTGATTCCCTATCAAGAGTCAGATAGTTATTGGCAAGTCTTTAAAGTGGGTTTACTAAACACGTTATTAGTCGCGGGTTTAGGGATAGTGACGGCTACTATCTTAGGTTTTATTGTTGGGGTAGCACGTTTATCTAAAAATTGGCTATTATCCACCAGTGCAGCGGTTTATATTGAAACCTTTCGTAATATTCCGGTTTTACTCCAAATCGTATTTTTATATGCAGTATTATTAAAAGTACTCCCCGCAGCCAAAGATAGTTTTTCTTTTGCTGATGCAGTGTTTCTTAATAAGCGCGGATTTTATATCCCCGAACCTATACCACAACAAGGTTTTGATTGGACTATTTGGGCTTTTGTGTTAGCTATAGTCATTGTTTTAGCCTTACGTTGGATAGCGCGTAAAGTACAAGAAAAGACCGGACAGCAATGGCCTATATTTTGGATCGGATTGGCTTTAATTATTGGTGCTCCGCTTCTCACTTATTTCATCACTGGGCGTCCGCTGGATTGGTCTTTTCCAGAGCTGAAAGGATTTAACTTCCAAGGTGGTGTACGGGTTATTCCAGAATTGGTGGTATTATGGGTAGCTTTATCTATCTATACAGCCGCTTTTATTGCTGAAATTGTACGTTCGGGGATTCAGTCCGTTAGCCATGGTCAAACAGAGGCAGCCAGTGCTTTAGGTTTAAAGCATAATCAAACGCTGAAGCTAGTGGTTATACCTCAAGCGATGCGCGTTATTATTCCTCAGCTCACCAGTCAATATTTAAATCTCACTAAAAATACTTCTTTAGCTACGGCTATTGCTTACCCTGATTTAGTAGCAGTATTTGCTGGTACGACCTTGAATCAATCCGGTCAAGCTATTGAAATTATTTTTATGACTATGCTGTTTTACCTAACAGTGAGTTTATTGATTTCATTATTTATGAATTGGTACAACGCCAAAATGGCTTTAGTGGAGCGTTAAATCATGGCGATTGTTACAGAAAAAACCTTACCTAGTTTGCCTCCTCCTGTTAATACAGTAGGCTTTAAGGCTTGGTCGAAACAAAATTTATTTTCCACACCATTAAATACCCTTGTTACAGTTTTAATGCTGGTATTCATTATTTGGATGCTAGCACCTATTGTACAGTGGGCGCTTATTGATGCGGATTGGGTGGGTGCTAAACGTGCCGATTGCACCAGTGGTGGTGCGTGTTGGGCCTTCACTCAAGTACGCTTTAATCAATTTATCTATGGTTTTTACCCAGAGACAGAGCAATGGCGCGTTAATATTGCCGCTTTAATTTTGGTGCTGGGCATTGCCTTATTAACCTATAAAAAGACTCCTGCCAAGCTCTATATTGGTTTATTTATGTTAATCATTTATCCCATTATGGCTTATGTTTTATTGCATGGTGGGTTTTTTGGTTTGCCAGTAGTAGAAACCAGTAAATGGGGTGGTTTAACCCTAACCTTAGTGCTCTCATTAGTAGGGATTGTAGCCTCTTTACCCTTAGGTATTTTATTAGCATTAGGACGACGCTCAGAATTACCCATTATTAGATCACTATGTATTGCTTTTATTGAGTTATGGCGTGGTGTACCTTTAATTACGGTGCTATTCATGGCATCCGTTATGTTGCCATTATTCCTACCCGAAGGAACGAATTTTGACAAGTTATTACGGGCTTTAATTGGTATTACCTTATTTGAAGCGGCTTATTTAGCTGAGGTAGTCCGCAGCGGTTTACAAGCAATACCTAAAGGTCAATATGAGGCGGCTAAAGCATTAGGTTTGAATTATTGGCAAAGCACTGGGCTAATTATCTTACCCCAAGCTTTAAAAATGGTTATTCCGGGTATAGTCAATACCTTTATTTCTCTATTTAAAGATACCTCTTTAGTTATGATTATTGGGTTATTTGATTTGTTGAATATTGTGCAAATTGCAGCGGCTGACCCGATTTGGCTAGGTTCTCAAGTCGAGGGTTTTGTATTCGCTGCTATTGTGTATTGGATATTCTGTTTTGGAATGTCGCGATATAGTCAATATTTAGAACGACAACTCAATACCGGACATAAGCGCTGAAGGAGTGCATTCATGGAAACTAATTTAGCTGTACAACTCATCGGCGTGAATAAATGGTATGGTGAGTTTCATGTATTAAAAGATGTGAATTTAACGGTTGAACGTGGTGAACGTATCGTTATTTGTGGTCCTTCTGGTTCGGGTAAATCCACCATGATTCGCTGCATTAATCGTTTAGAGGAACATCAAACCGGACAAATAATCGTAGATAATGTCGAGTTGACCAATGATTTAAAAAATATTGATCAAATTCGTCGTGAAGTGGGCATGGTATTCCAGCATTTTAATTTATTCCCGCATTTAACCGTACTCGATAATTGTTGTTTAGTACCAATGTGGGTACGTAAAATGCCTCGTAAAGAGGCTGAAAAAATTGCCATGGAATATTTGGAAAAGGTTAAAATACCTCACCAAGCAAAAAAATATCCGGGGCAATTATCGGGTGGTCAACAACAGCGCGTGGCGATTGCACGTAGTTTGTGTATGAATCCGCGCATTATGTTATTTGACGAGCCGACCTCCGCTTTAGACCCTGAAATGATTAAAGAAGTACTCGATACTATGATTGAGCTGGCAGAAAGTGGTATGACCATGCTATGCGTAACTCATGAAATGGGCTTTGCTAAAACAGTAGCAGATCGAGTGATTTTCATGGATGGTGGACAAATTATTGAAATGAATACACCCGATGAGTTCTTTAATCACCCTCAACATGAGCGTACACAGTTATTCTTAAGCCAGATTTTGGCTCATTAATAAGTATCTACTGTTTAAAGTAATCACTTAAATATAAGCCCTCAATTCAATACTATTGAGGGCTTATTTTCGTAGTCAGTCTTAAACTCGAACTGTTAGCCCATCTTGTAAAGCGCGTTTATAAGCTATAAAGCTAGGTACTAGACTTAAAATAATAGCTACTAGAATAATCACTCCACAGCCTATAATATCAGTTAAACTGGGCAGCCAATAATTTAAATAAAAGCCATAATCAGCTATTACCCAAGGTCGTGCGATTATAATCAAGGTAATTAACAATAAGGCCCCTACTATACAACCTAAAAAGGCTAGTAAAGCAGCCTCCAGCATTAATAATAAAGCTATCTGATAAGGATGAGCGCCCATAGCACGTAATATAGCCATTTCACGGCGTCTTTCATTTAAAGTTGATAATAGGGTGGTAAGCATTCCTAATAAACCCGTACCCACTACAAATCCGGTAATAATTTTAAGTACGGTTTCAAATATACCCATCGCTTGCCATAATTCAGCTAATGCCACACCAGGGAGGATAGCAAGTAAAGGCTCTGCCTTATAATTATTGATTTCACGTTGCAATTTAAATGCAGTAACTCGATTATTCAGACCGACTAAAAAAGCGGTAATGACTTTAGGTTGTAATTGTTTTTTTAGAGTTTCTTCGGCACTAATCGTATAGCCATGTACTTTCGCTCCATTAACCCAATCAATATGTATGGCTTCAATACCTTCTAACATCACATGCACAGTACGATCCACTGGCGTGCCGGTAGGTTTTAAAATACCTACCACTTTAAAGGGTTTATCATCATGCATGCCATATTGAGTAGCACTCGTGCCGTGCGCAATAATAATAGCGCTATTGAGTTGATAACCCAGTTTTTTAGCGACCTCAGCACCTAGTACGGCATCATAGACTTGATTAAAAGGCTGACCCTCGGCAAACTCTAAAAACTGCTGATTGCCAAAACGATAATATTTAAAATAATCTTGATTAGTCCCTAATACTCGATAACCTTGGTGTGAATCACCGAGTGAAAAAGGAATAGTCCATTGCACCAGAGGGTTACTAGCTATAGTTTGATAAGAGTTCCAGCCGATATTATTCGTGGCATTCCCGATTCTAAATACACTGTATAATAGTAATTGTATAGAGCCACTGCGAGCACCCACGACTAAATCAGTACCAGAAATCGTATTAAGAAAGCTGGTTTTAGTTTCCTTACGAATATAGTCTACCCCTAGTAATAAAGTCACACTGAGGGCAAGAGCAATAATGGTGAGGATTAAACTAATACGTCGATTCCAAATACTATGTAAGCTTAGTTTGAGTAAAATCATGCTTGATTTAACTCCACTAGATCAATCATGTGGGTAAAGTGTGAGGCAATACTAGGGTCATGGCTCACAAAAATAATCGTACTATTTTGTTGCTGTGCTTCTTGAAAAAGTAATTGCAAAAAGTCATTACGAGTTTCAGCATCCAGTGCTGAGGTAGGTTCATCGGCAATAATAAGTTCTGGATGACCTATTAAAGCACGAGCTACCGCCACCCGTTGTTGTTGGCCCACACTTAATTCAGTGACAGCACTTTTAAATTGATCAGGCTTTAAGCCTAATGCACTTAATAGACGTTGTGCAGTGGCTTGTTTATCAGATACTAATTGATTACGGCGCTTAGAAAAATAGCAGGGCAGGGTGACATTATCTATTACTGATAAATAAGGCAATAGATTAAACTGCTGGAAAATAACTCCCATATGATCAGCGCGAAATTGATCACGCTGACTAGGTGCAAGCTGAGTTAAAGCTTGATTTAAAATCACTAACTCCCCAGCATTAGGAACTAAAATACCGGCTATTAAATTAAGAAGGGTAGTTTTACCGCTACCGCTAATGCCTTTAATAAATAAATGCTCACCTTGCTTAATACTAAGCTGCTCAATATGGAGGGTAGGCTTAGTTTGCTTAGGCCATTGATAGATTAGTTGCTTGATTTGAATAATGTCGGTCATGAGTTAAAAACTAATAGACTCATCTTGGGTCAGTTCACGGGCAGAAGCACCTTTTTCAGTGAGCCATTCTACTTGTAAATGCTCCAGACCTGTACCAAAAATACTAAAGAATTTAAGATCAGCATTAGCGAGTTGTTTAGCATTAGCACATTCATAATTCCAAGTCACGGCTAAATCATTATGTGTTTTTTGAGGCTCTTTGGTTTGCGCCTCTTTAGGTGCTGGATGGTAATTAGCATCTAAAAATAAAGTAGACGTTATTTCAGCATGGGTAAGTTTACAATTAGCATCCGCATTGAAACTTAATAGGGGTAAGCCCTGCTCTAAAGGTTCTTTAGCGGCTTTGAGTTTGGCACGTTCTTGCTCATTGCTAGGAGCGTGTTCAAAACCGACTATATTTGCCATAGGCGAATTAAAAACGGCTTCAATTTGATTACCATCAACGGCAATAGTTAATTGTGCAGTGCCATGCTCGTGTTTGCCATGTTGTTCGTGCTCATGTTCGTGCCCGTGCTCATCATGAGTGTCGTTCTTATGAGTCGACTCTGTTGCGGTTGTCGTCACGTTTGCTGCGGTAGCTGCTGGTAAAGGCGTATTGAGTAGCAGCGTACTAAGTAGCAGTAAGGCTAGTGGCGAACCAGAATAAGTCATAGTGATGATCCCTATAAAATGCGCGTAAAGTGGGACTATTCTAGAGGGGATAAGCTGATTTTTGCAACTAAATTGCATTACTATGCGTGCATTGAACGCACTGTCCGGTGAGAGTAATTTCTACCTGCTCTAACTTAAAACCCTCCGGTAAACTAAAGAGCAGCGCAGGTTGTATACGCTCTAAACAAAAAACTTGTTTACACTGGTTACAAGCAAAATGAGCATGAGGGTGATAAAGTTCGGCTTGGGCATTGTAACGCCAGATGCGATCAGTTCCTGCCACTTTATGTGCTAGCCCTTGTTCTACTAGCCAATCTAGTGTGCGATACAGTGTTACGCGGTCAGCCTCTAAACCGTATTGAGGTGCGAGTTGCTCTAATTCTAAATGGCTGATTGCCGTAGCCGATTGCAATAATAGCTCTAGCACTTTAACGCGCACTGGGGTGGCGCGTCCGCGACTTTGTTGGAGTAAATTAAGGGCTTGTTGCCTAGTATCGTTCATACATTACCATAGAACCTTGGTTGGTTTTTGCAATTATATTGCAAATAAAAGGATTAAGGCTAGCACTCTTCGTACTGGGTCTCGGTCGCCTCTAGACCCTTAGAGTGTTTTATACTGCCAGTTTTAGTTGCAAAGGCTGAATAGCATGATATTAGATCTCTCTACCCTGCACCCTACGTGGCAAAGTGCTTTAAGTGCTGAGCTGGATAAGCCCTATATGCAGGCATTAGAGGCGTTTTTAGTGGCTGAAGAAAAGCGCACTACACTATTACCTCCATACTCAGAGCGGTTTAATGCACTCAAGAGCACACCTTTAGATAAGGTCAAGGTAGTCATCTTAGGGCAAGATCCTTACCCGACCTTAGGTCATGCACACGGTTTATCTTTTTCAGTGCTACCCTCAGTAAAGCCTTTGCCCCGCTCTTTAATGAATATTTACAAAGAGTTAGAGAGTGATCTGGGGATTAATAATAAACATACCGGATACTTACAACCTTGGGCGGAGCAAGGGGTATTATTGCTCAATACCGTACTGAGTGTGGAAGAGGGCAAAGCAGGCAGTCATCAGAAAAAAGGCTGGGAGCTGTTTACCGATGCCATAATTAAAGCTGTCAATGAGCAGGTTCAGCCGATTGCTTTTGTACTCTGGGGTGCTCATGCGCAAAAGAAAGCCCTAATGATCGATAGTACTAGACATTTGATTTTAAAATCAGCCCACCCTTCACCGCTATCCGCTGCACAAGGCTTTTTTGGTAGTCGTCCTTTTTCACAAATTAATAGCTGGCTTAGCGTACAGGGGCGCGATGCGATAAACTGGCAGCTTTAAATCAAGGCTAGGTGCTATGTGTGTATTATTTATTGCTTGGCAAGTGCATCCCGATTATCCCCTGATTATTGCGGCCAATCGCGATGAATACTTTGAGCGTAGTACAGCACCCTTAGCGCATTGGGTTGATGAACCACTCTTAGCAGGGCGTGATTTAGCAGCGGGGGGTACTTGGTTTGGTTTGGGGCAAGGAGGACAAGTCGCGGGTCTGACTAATATTCGCCGTCCCGATTTGATCCAGCCCCATAAACGTAGTCGCGGTGAATTAGTAGTACGTTATTTAGCAGGTATGGAAGAGGACGCATTTCAGACTTGGCTGAGAACGGAAGCACAGCATTATAATCCGTTTAATTTATTGTTTGGTTCACTGACACAGTTATGGACTTTTAATAGTTTAAGTGCGCGGATTGAGCCATTGCAAGCGGGTTTTCATAGCATTAGTAATGGGGCTTTGGATGATATTTGGCCTAAAATGGCGCGGGGTACACAAGCTTTGCAACGCCATATCACTAGCTATGAGCACTTAACCGCTGCATCGTTATTGGATCTATTACGCGATACTCAACCCGCTCCCTATGAGCAATTACCCCAAACGGGAGTCGCCGCTGAGTATGAGTATTTGCTTTCGTCTATTTTTATTCCTCCCGCTACTTTTCCTCAGGGCTTATATGGCACGCGCTCTAGTACGGTTTTGCTTTATTCCCCTACACATTACCAGCTTATTGAGCAAAGTTATAATGAACAAGGCAAAGTAATAAATTATGTACAGTTTGCTGACTCGATCCGCTCTATAATTTAACTATTGCCCTTTTAACCCCATAGGTCGTGCTGTATGAAACGATGGATTATTTTAGTGTCGTCATTGGTTTTAAGTGTTAGCTTACAACAGGCCGAAGCACGTCCCAAAATTGGTTTAGTATTAGGGGGCGGGGGTGCAGCAGGTGTTTCACATATTGGGGTGATTAAGGTATTAGAAGAGCAAGGTATACCCATTGATGTGATTTCAGGTAATAGCATGGGCGCTATTATTGGTAGTCTATATGCCTCTGGCATGAGTATTGAAGAATTAGAAAAAACAGCACGTACTTTAGATTGGTTTAAATTGTTTAATGATGCGGGTTCTTATAACGATCAAACCTATCAGCAAAAACAAATTAGTACGGGCTTTTTTAGTGCTATTAATATGGGAGTCTCTAGGCGTGGAGTTAAATTACCCACAGGGCTGGTGGATGGACAAAATCTCATGTTTGAGTTGCGCCGTTTATTAGCACCCGTAGCCCATATTAATCAGTTTGACAAATTACCCATTCCCTTTAGAGCGGTAGCCACCGATATTCGGACTGGTGAAACAGTGGTATTAAAGCAGGGTAATTTAGCTACCGCAGTAAGGGCTAGTATGTCAATTCCGGGGCTATTTAATCCAGTAGAATTAAATGGACGCTTATTAGTAGATGGTTTGGTATCTAATAATGTACCTGTCGATGTAGCGCGTGCTATGGGAGCAGATATTGTGATTGTATCGCGTATCCCCCCCGGAAAAGAGCGCAGTTTAGATTCGGCTCTGGATATTAGCCTACAAACTATGGACTTATTAGTACGCAAAACCAGTGAAGAACAATTAAAAAGTTTAACTAAAAATGATATTTTAATTCAGCCGCCTATTGGTGATATTAATAGTTTGGATTTTCAACGAGTCAAAGAAACTATTCCCTTAGGTGAAAAAGGGGCGCGTGAGCAATTAGCGGCATTACAGCGCTTAGTGAGTTCTATAGGGCAAGCTCCTAAATCCAAAACTGCTTTACCTAAGCGTATTGGGGAAAAGTTGAAGATTGCCAATATCCATATGCAAAATGGCTCAGTATTAGAGGACAGTATTTTAAAGCGTGCTTTAGATATAAAGGTAGGCTCTACTATTACGAATGAGCAATTACAAGCAGCTTTAAATCGTGTCTATCGTTTAGGACAGTTTTCTTTAGTGGATTATGATTTGGAGCCTAAGGGGAATGGTCAGTATGATTTAACCGTATTAGCTAAAAAATCTGATCAGGGTAATCGTCGTTTAAATTTTGGTTTTTCACTGAGTGATGATTTTAATGGTGATACCGGTTATCAAGCGGGAGCACGCTTTATTAATAAGGGCTTGACCAGAAAGGGTACTGAATTAAGGAGTCGAGCCGTTATTGGTGATCAGATTTTAGGAGATATTGAGATTTTTCACCCCTTGCAAGATAAGAAAGAGACTTTTATTAATCCTAAAGTGTGGTATCAGGAAGGGGATATTAAGTTACTAGAGGATGGTAACCAAGTGGCTGAATTAAGAGCGAAAACTTTAGGCGCACGTATTGATGTTGGGCGCCAGTTAGGTCGAAATGCTGAGGCACGAGTAGGGCTATTTTATGAAAACTTAAAGCCTGATGTTAAAACGGGTAGTGTCACAATACCCATTGATTCGCTGAAAGCTGCCGGTTTAGAGTTTAATTATGCCTTTGATAGTTTTGATCAAATTGATTTTCCGACTACAGGTAAACGCATTAATGTCAATTTAAGAACCGGTTTAACTGCCCTAAATAGCGATGGTGGTTTCAATCGCCTTAAAATTGATGCCGAAAAAGCGTGGAAAGTATCTGAAAAGGGTCGCATATTAGCCACAGGGCGTATTGCTACGACCTCAAATAATGCTACTAAATTAGCAGAAGCTCAGGATACCTTACAAACGGGGCGTTTAGCTTTATCCGATAATACTAAGCTACAAGGTAATTATACTGTTGAGGGGTCAGTAGGCTATTTGCGCCAAATTAAAGAAATACCAAGGATTGCCAAAGTGCATGTGGGGGTCAGTATTGGGGCGGGACAAGTATGGCAAAAGCGTGAAGATATAGATTTAGGCGATTTAGACCCTTCAGTCTCTGTTTATGTAGGGACAACTACACCATTAGGACCAGCCTTTTTAGGTATACGTAAAACTAAAGGCTATGATAAGCAAGCATATTTTAATTTTGGGCGTAGTTTTTAACGATTATTTTTAGTATAAGTGCATATTGAAAGAAATTTATTATGTCAAAGAAACCAGCTATTCCAGTATTTAACCATCCTATTATCGAAACCCATTGCCATCTTGATTACCTTGATGCACAAGCATTAGAGCAGGCACTGCAAGCAGCTAAAGCGGTGAATGTGGAGCGTATTATTACCATTGGTGTTTCACCCGATAATTTAGATGTAGTGGTAAATATTGCTAGCCAATATAATGAGGTATGGGGCACTCAAGGCATTCATCCTCACGATGCTAAAGATTATAGTGCTGAGGTCGAGCAAAAAATTCGTACTAATACCCAGCAGGCTAAAATCCTTGCTATCGGTGAAATTGGCTTAGATTACCATTATGACTATTCAGATCGTACCCAACAACGGGAAGCATTTGAGAGTCAATTACAGATAGCCATTGATTTAAATAGGCCAGTGGTGATTCATACCCGTGAGGCGGATGAAGATACGGCTGCAATTTTAAAAAATTTCATCCCACAGATGAAACAGCGCGGAGTAATTCATAGTTTTACTTCGGGTCAAGCACTAGCAGAATACTGTTTAGGTGAGGGCTTTTGTTTAGGCTTTAATGGCATTAGTACGTTTAAACCAGCCGAAAATGTGCGGGACATTATTGCTTTAACGCCGATAGAGCAAATTTTATTTGAAACCGATGCACCCTATTTAACGCCAGTCCCTTATCGTGGTCAAACTAATGAGCCTAAATATTTGCCTTTTATTGCAGAAAAAGTGGCAACAGTGAAAGGCATAGCTATAGAAGAGCTATTACCACAGGTATGGAAAAATAGTATGGAATTATTTTGGCGTGCAGCTTAATTAATGCTGCATACCTTTTTTAACAGGGTGTTGCTCTAAATAGTCCCATTCGCTATCACTAAATAATCGAGAGCGAATTAAGAAACGTACCCCTTCAGGGCCTTCCAGAGAAAAACCGGCTCCCCGTCCTTTAACCACATCGAGGGTTAAATGGGTATGTTTCCAGTATTCAAATTGCGAAGCGCTCATATAAAACGGCTGATCTTCAACCCAACCTAGTAATACATCGGCATCACCAATCATAAATTCATTGCGTGCATAGCACATGGGTGCACTGCCATCGCAACAACCACCGGATTGATGAAACAATAAAGCACCGTGTATACCTTGGAGCTTGTGAATGAGTGCTGCGGCTTCGGGGGTGCACTCTACTCGTACTGGAGTATTGGTTTCAGTCATGATGTCCCTCGTTAAACCTAATGCTGCCAAACTTAAGCATAACTCAAGTTTGGCAGTAACGGCGACCTAGCCGCAAGGGACTAGGTTTAAGGTTGGCTTAGAAGAAGCCTAATTTGTTAGGGTTATAGCTGACTAACAAGTTTTTGGTTTGTTGATAGTGATCCAACATCATTCTGTGGTTTTCACGACCAATACCAGATTGCTTATAACCACCGAAGGCAGCATGAGCAGGATATAAGTGATAGCAGTTAGTCCATACGCGACCGGCTTTAATACCGCGACCCATACGGAACGCTGTATTCATATCACGACTCCATACACCAGCACCTAAACCGTATAAGGTGTCATTGGCAATGGCTAAAGCATCGGCTTGATCTTTGAAGGTGGTGACAGATACCACAGGGCCAAAGATCTCTTCTTGGAAGATGCGCATTTTGTTGTGACCTTTGAACACGGTGGGTTTAACGTAATAACCGTCACCTAGATCACCACCTTGTACATTGCGCTCACCACCAATCAATAGTTCAGCACCTTCTTGTTTACCAATATCAATGTAAGACAAGATTTTTTCTAATTGATCGTTAGAAGCTTGCGCACCAATCATAGTATTGGTATCGAGTGGATTACCTTGGGTAATAGCTGCCACACGTTGTAAGGCTCTTTCCATGAATTGATCATAGACTGATTCTTGAATCAGAGCGCGTGAAGGACAAGTACAGACTTCGCCTTGGTTTAACGCAAACAGCACGAAACCTTCAATCGCTTTATCAAAGAAGGCATCATCTTGTGCGGCTACGTCAGAGAAGAATACGTTCGGTGATTTACCGCCTAATTCTAAGGTGACAGGAATAATGTTTTGTGAAGCATATTGCATAATCAGGCGACCGGTAGTGGTTTCACCTGTGAATGCTACTTTAGCAATACGTGGGTTAGTCGCTAATGGCTTACCCGCTTCAATACCAAAACCATTGACGATATTCAGTACACCGGCTGGAACTAAGTCTTCAATTAATTCCATCAGGACTAAAATACTGGTTGGAGTTTGTTCAGCAGGTTTGAGGACTACGCAGTTACCTGCTGCTAAAGCAGGAGCTAATTTCCACGCAGCCATCAGGATGGGGAAGTTCCAAGGAATGATCTGACCTACAACCCCTAAAGGCTCATGGAAGTGATAAGCCATAGTATCGTGGTCGATTTCGCTAATGCCGCCTTCTTGGGCGCGAATGCAGCCTGCAAAATAACGGAAGTGATCAATCGCTAAGGGAATATCAGCCGCTAAGGTTTCACGTACTGGTTTACCATTGTCCCATGTTTCAGCAACGGCTAATTTTTCTAGATTTTGCTCTAAACGATCAGCAATTTTATTCAGCATATTGGCACGTTCAGTAGTGCTAGTTGCACCCCAACGCTCAGCCGCTGCGTGCGCTGCATCTAAAGCTAATTCAATATCTTCAGCACTAGAGCGTGCTACTTGGCAGAAAGGCTTGCCCGTAACGGGGCTGGTATTGTCAAAATATTGACCTTTAACTGGTGCAACCCATTTCCCCCCAATAAAATTATCGTAACGGGCTTTAAAGTGAATAACCGCACCGTCTGTATTGGGATTATTATAAAGCATGACTTTTTCCTCTCTCTATGTTATGGGTTTATAACTCAACTCTCGGACGGCATAATAAGGCTGCAAGGGTTTGAAAAAGGTTTAAAAAAGGTTGGGAGGAGAACTAAGTTATGATCGGTTTAGCAACCAGTCCATTACTTAAGCAAAGACGTGACTTAACTGCGATGCAGTGGCAGCGCTTCGTTGGTAAAGAGTCGATTGATCTAGCAAAATTAAAAATTAATATTACGCAGTCGTGGCAACGCAGCCACCCTGTTAGGCATGCTAATTCTTATGCAGCGCCCTTAACAGATCCCTATGAAGCTCATTATCTATGGCATCAATCACCGATTCATCAAGCGGCTCAAAGCGAGCTAGGGCGCTTAATTGATATGGTGAGTGAGGGTGAGTTGGTTGCAGCGATTTCTGATCCTAGTGGACGCTTACTGTGGACGGCTTCCAGTCGAGCTATGCAAGAGCTAGCTGAAAGTGCCAATTTCGTAGTGGGGGGGCGTTGGAATGAAGATGCAGCAGGGACTAATGCAGTGGGTCTTTCGTTAGCACTGCGTGATTCGGTGACGGTATTTTCGACCGAACACATTATGCCCTGTGTGCATGATTGGGTGTGTTATGCCGCCCCGATTATTAATCCCTATACCCAAGAATTAGCGGGTGTACTCGATTTATCTGCGACTTGGGATAAATACACTCCCTTAGGTCAATCAGCCGTGACCGAGTTAGCACGAGCGATTGCCGGACGCTTACCGCGCCCTATGCCTAAAGCTGAGTTAGAGCTGTATCTATTGGGGCAACCTCGTGCGCTATTACATGGCAAGCCTATTCATTTATCGCTAAAGCAATTAGAGATATTAGCGTTATTGGCTTTAAATCCACGCGGGTTATCGTTAGATGCATTTCATGCAGCGCTTTATGGCGATAGTGCGACTACCACCAGTACTTTGAAGTCTGAATTATCGACTTTACGTCAATTATTAGGCGGGAAAATTAGCTCGCGTCCTTATCAATTAACGTTAGCGACTTGGACAGACTGTGGGGAGCTATGGTCGCAGTTACAACACAATAATACGGATCGGGCTTTTGAATTATACCAAGGTACTTTATTACCCGCGTCTAATTCACCTGAAATTGAGCAGTGGCGTTATTGTATTGAAGCGGTGATGGGCAAAGCACTCAATAACTGTAAAGACTCATCATTGTTATTAAAGCAATGCCAGTTATCTTCAGGAGAGGCGATACGTGAACGGTTTTTAGAACTCAGTGCTAGAAACTATTATTAGGATGATTAGGATATTTTCTGTTTTGCTACCCAGTTAAAATGATTCATTAAGGCAGTGTCGGCTAAGAGTGCATCCAATGTAGATAAATGTTTAGCTAAATACATTTCATCGTATAAATTATGGATACCTGTATGGCAAGTACGACACACCGCAATACCTGCATTCAGTTCTGCACGCGAATAATGTTTTTTAAACGCGGTGCGGCGATGCAGTTTGCGCGGAATCAGATGATGGAAGGTGAGATAAGTGTTACGTCCACAACAAAGGCAAGTCCCTATGTGCTCTTGACGTTTTAAACCCATACTGCACCTTCCTAGATAGGCTTCAAAGTTTTAAGAGTAAAGTATCAGAATAGTTTTTCACTACGCGCTCGAATCGTATCGAAAGATTCATCGATTAATAACTCTCCCTTTGCAAATACGGGGCGCAATAGATTCTCCTCGTCTTTTAAATCCTCGGCACGAATGGTTTTAATACCTGCTGGAGTCCGAATCACTGCTAAACGTCCGCGTTTTGAGTTTTTGCCGGGGTCAGTGATGGGCTGTTTATACACATCTTGCCATACTCCATTAATACGAATCGCCGAAGCTTTCATAGCAAAACTCAAAGTATCGCGATTAACTTTTTGTAGTAATCCAGCACCCATACCAAAAGCTACATTTTCAGTAGAAAATCCCGCTTGTTTAATACTCTCTAAAATCCCGCCAAGCGAATTTAAATCAATACCATCCCCTTGAATCACACGTACCGCAGGGTGCAAGACCTTAAAGCCTTTAGCATTAATCGAGCCGCCAAAATTAGCATATAAGCGTTCTAGTACCTCTGGTACAACTTGAGCAGGCTCACCCGAATCAGGGCGAATCACCACAGTACCACCACTCGCTAACACTTGTTCACGTAATTGCTGCCCCCAAATTTCACTCACAGCATGGTAAATATCGTAGGAGTCTGAAACAACCGCTACTAATGTTCCGGGTTTAGCAAAGTGTTGCACCATATTAGCGTAAGCATCCGCTTCACGTTCACGTCCCCAACTGGTAATGGTGGAATGCTCCGCCGCAGGAATAGAAAACCCTGCCATATCTGCGCCATAGTATTGACGTGCAGCGATTAGAGCTGACACGGTATCAGTGCCCATAAAATTCACTAAATGCGCCATACCACCGAGTGCGGCTGTTTCCAAGGAGGAAGCACCCCGTGCACCAAAGTCATGCAGTTTAAAGGGCAACTGAGGGGCTGGATCATCACAAGTTTGATTGAGGTAGTCGGCAATGATCTGTTTAACTTGCCATGACACGGTAGCGACCGTGGTCGGATACCAAATAGCCCGTAATAAGGCGGTTTCTAAATAAGAAGTTAGCCAAAAGAGTTGGGGATCAGTATTGTGAATTTGTAGCAAAGCATTCTTGGTGGGTACAACTGCGCCCTCAGGCAAGGCACTGATATGCAAAGGCAATAAGCCACCATAAGTATTAACAATATATTCCCATCCCGCCCGATTAAATGGCTCACCGTGTGCGCGTAATAGCGCTTCGGCCTGATCAATATCGGCGAGGGTAATGGGGCGCAATAGGTATTGTTTAATAAAGGCTTGTAAGCCGAAAAACAGTGCTTCAGTGAATTGTCCACCCCGCGCTTCTACATAGGAGGAAACAATTTCAGCGCCTTGAGGGTATTGCACGAAATGGCTGGTTTTGTAGCTATCGACATTAAGAATGAGATTGTTGAACATGGAAATCCTCCGGTTCAAGGGTTAAATAAACCGCCGTCTATCGGCAGTGTGTTGAGTGATATTAATAAGGCATGGGCTTATTAGCCTACTAACGCCGTAATAATATGATAATGGTCTTCAAAAAAATGTTCGGGGTTCAAAGTACTTAAAGGGACCCATTTAGCTGCTTGTGCATCATCACTCCCTTTGACCTTAGGTAGGCCTTGGGCATCCGGTTTTAATTCAATCAGATAAGCATGGGTAATAGTGCGTCCCCGCGAGGAGCGGTCGGGATGATCAAAGACTTGAGTTTTACTAATAGAGCCTTGTAACACGGGCGCGGGTATTTTAATGCGGGTTTCTTCACGCAACTCACGAATCACCGCATCGCGTAGGGTTTCATCTTGATTGACAAAGCCCCCCGGCAGTGCCCATAAGCCTTTGCCCGGACGTGCTCGGCGTTGAATCAGTAATACATGCCCCGCTTGAATCACTACCGCATCGACAGTGACAAAGGTTGGGGGATAGGGCGCATTAGCCCAGCCTTGTTGGTATTGGCGCACGAATTGCCATTCTTCGGCTACCTGTTGATAGTCTGCTGTAGTTTTAAATTGGGCTAGCTGTTGTTGTACTGAGGGGGGGAGTTGATCACTAATAACCCCTGTTAAAAAATATTGCTCACGGAGTGGGGTGGCGGATAAGCCATTTTGATAAGAAGGTACACTCACCGAATCCCACTGAGGAAATAAAGATAAATAGTAAGAGGTTTCATCTTTACTATGCCCAATTAAGCCAATATGCGGCGTACTATTTGCTTGAGTGTCTACCACACTTTGCACCGCTTGTTGTACCCTAGCGATCCAGTTTTGGTCGTTATACATATCATCTACGATAGGCAGAACATGTAAACGAGTTTGCACCTCAGCGGGAAAGGCACTACGAATAAAATGCTCGCGCTCAGTAAAACTCCAAGGATTACGAATACTGCGGGGTTGTTGGCTAGAGCCGACTAATACAATCACTTGTTGGGCTTGCTTAAGGGCGGCGTCAATGATTTGCCAATGACCTAAATGAAAAGGCTGAAAGCGCCCAATAAACACTAAAAAATCAAACGATTTGCTATTTACAGCAGGGCTGAGAGGGTCTGACATCATTCAGTAAACTCCTTACTGAGGTAATGATATAGTTTGGTCTATCCAAACAGTGTGTTTAGTACAGCAAACACGCTATTTTTTGTCAATAACTCCTGAAAAGGTGGGGTTAGACCTAAGCTATAGGGTAATTTTCAGTAGTGAGTCGCATGGTAAAGAGAGAGCAGGGACAAAAAATATCAGGTAAACAATTTTTGCACCCGCGTTATTGGCTAACTTGGTTGGGGCTAGGTGTGTTATGGCTGATAGTAAAGCTACCGTGGTCATTCCAAATGGCACTCGGTAAAGCATTAGGGTGGCTGATGTATGTTTTATTAGCCAAACGACGCCAGATTTGTCAGGTCAATATTCAGTTAGCTTTTCCAGAACTCAGCGCTCTACAACAGCAGCAGTTAGTGAAAGCGCATTTTATCTCACTAGGTCAGGGGCTATTAGAAACGGCTCTCAGTTGGTGGGGAAATAGTGAGCGCTTACAGCAACAGACTGTAATTGAGGGGCTAGAGCACCTGCAACAAGCTCAGCAACAAGGGGGCGTGGTATTACTGAGTGCGCATTTTACCAGTTTAGAATTAGGGGGGCGCTTATTAGCACAGTTTATCCCTCTGTATGTGGTTTATCGCCCGCATCAAAATCCAGTGATTGAGTGGCGCGTGGCTAGATTACGCGCTAAACGCTATGGTAAAGCGATAGCGCGGGATGATATTCGTGAGATGTTGCGCAGTTTGCAACAGGGTAATGTGGTGTGGTATGCCCAAGATCAGAACTTTGGTCATAAAAATAGTGTATTTGCGCCATTTTTTAATATACAAGCAGCCACTAATACTGCTACAAGTCGGATTAGTCGCTTGGGCAAAGCCAGTGTAGTACCCTTCTTTACGGTACGTACTGCGAGCGGATATAAGTTGCAGTTTTATCCTGCATTGGAAAATTTTCCCAGCGCTGACGTTTTGAATGATACCATTCAAATCAATCAGGTGATCGAGAGCCAAGTGCGTTGGTATCCTGCACAATATCTTTGGACGCATCGGCGCTTTAAGGATCGACCTGAGGGTGGGAACCGTTATGAGTGACCAATAAAAACAGTTGCTTAGTGGCTAAGTATCAAGATGAGACAACTGTCGTTTTAATTTAAGGATTAATGATGTCAATTACCCAAAATAAAGTAGTGTCCATGAGCTATGTGCTCAAAAATAATGAAGGGCAAGTATTAGACCAAGCCGATGAGCAACAACCCTTTATGTATTTGCACGGTAGCCAAAATATTATTCCCACCCTAGAAGCAGCGTTAAGCGGTAAAAATGTGGGTGATACCTTACAAGTCAGTATTCCAGCAGAGCAAGCCTATGGTGAGCATAGTCAAGAATTAGTGCAACCCGTTCCACGCGCTGCTTTTGCGGGTGTACCTGCTGAGCATTTAGTCGTGGGGGCACATCTACAAGCTCAAACAGATGAGGGCGTGCGTGTAGTAACTATTGCAGCCGTAGATGATCAAAATATTACTGTAGACGGGAATCACCCTATGGCAGGTATTGATTTGAATTTTAATGTAAAAGTAGTGGCCATCCGTGATGCGTCTCCAGAGGAGATTGCACATGGTCATGTTCATACCCCAGGCATGCACGCCCACTAAGTTCTTTGCTCGGTACTCTCTATCATGGTGGAGAGTACTTAAACTCAATAGTTTTATTTTAAGTACGGCTAGGCGTGAGCTTTTAGTGAGTCTTAGCTGGTTTAGCTTTGTTATTTTTATTGTTTTGTGACTCAGTATGCTTTGATAAGGATGTATCGATGAGGAAAGTTAACACCCTGTTATCCCGTTTAGCTTTAGCTACCTTAGCTTTACCTATTGCAGGTCAGGTAATGGCGGAGGATTGCAGTACTTCGTTTTATTGTTATGGCAATCATGTAGGGTTTGCGCATATTAATGTAGTGGTGAGCGAGGATTCAGGTGCTACCAACGTAGTACCTACTCCACGTCCAGTAGCGAGTCCTACCCCTACGGCTGTGCCTAATCGCCCTTTAACCACCCCCATTCGTGCAAATAATCAACAAAATAATGCTACCTGTGTTTCTCAATATAATGCAGAATTAGCTAAAGCCGCTAAACTAGACACATTAGCTCGTGCTCAAGCGCAGCGTGGTCAAGAAGAGCAAGCGCGACGCTTATTTAATACCGCTGCTCAGATACGCGCTAATGCTATGCGTATGAATTGCCGCTGAGAGACTAGAGTGCTTTATCTTTGCTAGGGGAGTTAATTGCTATTCGTTTAGTATTTAAGTCGGGAGCAAAGCATGGATACAGAATATTATTCGGCTAGTGTAATTTGGAAACAATTAACTACACTGCTGCAAGAAAAGCAATCGGGTACATTTTTTATTGCGACCGCTGACAATGCCTCTGGGCGGTTCGCGCTCGTCGAGGGACGGATAACCCATTGTGCCTATCAACGCTATCATGGTGAAGCAGCCGCTCAGGCTTTAGTGCAATTAGCCTTAGGACGCTGCTCCTTTATGCCGAGTCAAGCCTATCCTTTCCGTGAGCGCGATAGTGTGGATCATTTACATGCTATTCAATTACTGAATCTTATTCCAGCGCCCCCTAGTCGCTTAGCGTCCCCTAGTCCGATTATGCCACCGATATTAGATACCCCAGTACCAGTGGTATCGAATCAAGGTAAGGCTATAGTAAATAATCGTTATTATCGTGGTTACGTGCCGGTTGAGGAGTAGCACTTATTTTAAGCACTACTTAGACACCATCATGATGAGGAAGCGCTTTAGACCTTAATGCTGAATTATTTAGGCTGAATTAAGTCCCATAGGTTGCCGTATAAGTCTTTGAATACTGACACTATCCCATAAGGTTCATGCCTATAAAGCCAGTTGTTGTTTCATATTAACTAATCGCTCTCAATGTTATAGCAGCGGAGGCAAAAAGGGCGGGACTTTTTGGTGGAGAATTCTAATCAATGCCTCATCCATATAGTCATACTCATCGGGGATATTTAAGCAAATAATTTTTTGATGCTGCAAATAGGATTTAAAACGCTTAGATAATTTGTTGCGGTGCGCCTTTTCCATAACAAAAATGAGATCAGCCCACGCTAATAGCTCAGGAGAAACTGGAGTTTCAGCACTACTATTCAAGCCCGCCGAGCTAGTTTCTATACCAACCCAATCGGCAAATACATGCTCTGCTGTAGGACTACGCAGTTTATTTTGGCTACAAATAAAGAGTACGTGTAGCAATATTACCCCTTAGTTAGCAGGTTCTGGAAAAGCCGGAACGGGTGGAGTGCTCGCTGTTTGTAAGGGCGGCTTCCAAATGAAGGACTCAATCTGCCAATTCGCCAGCACGGGTAAAGGTGGCAAATTATTATTAGGGCCATCCCATGTGCCACTGAATAAATACAAAATATTACCAGTATTAGGGGCACGACAGAGTACTTTGCCAGCTAAATCCTCCATACCGGGGACGCAATCCTCTATTTTATCCGCAGGATAAATGTCGACAAATTTAGTCCCAATCTTATGCTCTAGTCGATTACCGATATAGTTGTCATGCACAATCACAGAAAAAACCTTACTGTGTTCGTGGTCTGGATTGATGGTGAGTAGTGGCTTAGTGCGTTGTTTAATGGTAATGACCGGATATTTATCCCCTTCAATAAAGTTGGTTTCTTCGGTGACATTTAAGCCCTGAAAGGCATCACCAATTAAACGTAAATTAAAGGGGGTAGCGGCATTAATCGGTCCTACTCCATCTTGAGATAGATAGTGAATAGGGTTGGTTGGTTGAGGCTGATGCAGCGAGGCATCACTATCATTGCAACCCGATAAGCTTCCAGCACTTAAGGCACTGACTACTAGGGGTAGTAGCCATGCTTTCCAATCATGTTTCATACAGCATCCCTCCGCAACACTAGGCGCGGTACTTAAATCGGTATTGAGTCTGTAACACACAGATTACTCACTGAATCCTTTCAGTTTACTCCAGTTTTATTGGATAACAAGGCATCAAAAATAACCGTTTATCAGAAAATAACGACCTAAACCGTGATAAATTCCGCAATCTTATCCAAATGAAACTATAACTTAGGTTAGGCAATGCGTTGATAATTTTCGCGGTTTCACTACGAAAATCACTTAACACCCTACTCAACGCATCGCTAACATTCCCAATGCCCGTAAAGTAAGGTCTATCGCCGGAATATAACAATAAGCTCAGCCATAACACCAACAGCGGATGCTCCCATGCCAAAGGCTCGAAAGGTGCTAGACTACTATAATTAACCCGCCAGACTTGTTCTGGCGGTTTTGTTATACTGAGAGCTATGTTAAATCCCTCTACTCCTCCCACGCAAGCCGTTTGGTTAGTGGATACCAGTATCTATGTTTATCGCGCTTGGCATACCAAAGAACTACCGCTCTTAGATCAACAGGGACACCCTATTAATGCAGTACGTGGTTTTTTGCGTTGGCTTTATGCTTTTTTACACGAAAATCAACCTACGCAAATAGCTTTTGCCTTTGACGAGGCGCAGATTCACAGTATTAGGCGTAACCTATCCCCAAGCTATAAAGCGCAGCGCAAACCTGTACCGGATGAGCTGAAATATCAATTTCAGTTATGCCGCGAGTTTTTAACCGCTTTAGGATTAGTGACTTACTCTAGCCCACAATTTGAGGCGGATGACATTATTGGCACTTGGGTACAACAGCAAGACGCGCATACTCCGTGCCATATTATTAGTGGCGATAAGGACTTAATGCAGTTGGTACGTGATATTGATGTATGGTGGGATTACGGTAAACGCCCGCCCTTGAATGAGGGTAAGATTAAAAAAGCTACTGGAGTCTGGCCTAAACAAATCCCTGATCAATTAGCCCTTGCAGGTGATGCGGCAGATAATATTAAAGGCATTGATGGTATTGGTTTAGCGAGTGCGGCTAAGATTTTGCATAAGTTTACCTCGATTGAAGTGCTATTCATGCGTTTGCCCGAAATGGCTCAACTTAAACATTTACGCTATGCCAAGCTACTGCAAGAGCGTATTGGTCAACAAGAAGCACCGCTTAGACTCAATAAGCAATTGACTAAAATCTGCTGCGATGTGCCCAACGTACCACAAGATTTAAAGCGGAAAGCTACTGACTTAGAGACATTGAGTCTATTAGGCGAACAATTAGGTTTGAGTAGTGAACAATTAGCACTATGGGCAAAGGTTTAATAACTCAATCTAGTTAGCCTGCTCTAGTAACTCTACTAAGAGCCGCAAGCCTATTACCTCTACTCCTTCACCTATGGGGTAGCGTTCATGACCACCTTGTACCACAAAACGTTGTTGGGGATTAATGTCTGCACAAGCGTTATAAAATCCTTGGCGCGGTTTGGCGCTACTAGAGCGCTTTATTTCAATAGCCCAAATACCTTGTTGGGGAAGCTGAATAATTAAATCTATTTCTGCACCTGAACTAGAGCGATAAAACCCTGCGGTACTAGAGGATGGAGCCGCATTTAATAGATTTTCAATTACAAAACCTTCCCAACTGCCTCCTACTACGGGATGACCTAATAGCATGTCAAAATCACTGATATTGAGTAATGCATGCAGTAGACCACTATCCCTAATATAAACTTTCGGTGATTTGACCAGACGCTTACCTAGGTTACTGTGCCAAGGTAATAGGCGGCGCACCAATAGTAAATCCACCAATAAATCAAGGTAGCGATTGACCGTTTTAGTATCCAGCATCAGGTTATTACCTAGCTGAGAGACGTTGAGTAACGCACCTTGATTATGCGCTAGCATCATCTATAAGCGGCGCAAGGTTTCAGCAGGTAGACGAGCACCATACGAGGGAATATCACGCTCTAAATAGGTACTGATTAAATTTTGCCGCCAAATCAGGCTTTGTTTATCTTGTGTTGCCAAAAAGCTATCAGGAAAGCCGCCTCGCACCCAAAGGCGCTCTTGCTGTTCCCAAGGTAATTCAAGCGCTTGAAAAGGAGGTAACTCTAAATAGGCAATGCGTCCAGCGAGGCTTTCTCCTGATTGACGCAGTAGGTCACCTGAAGCCGAGCCTAAGAGTAAAAAGCGTGCGGTTTTGAATCCTTTGCGTCGCCCGCGATCAATGAGGCTGCGTAAGGGTTGAAAGATTTCTGGTAAGCGCGGAACTTCATCGAGAATGACTAATCGATTTTCGTATTGACTCAGATAGGCTTCGGGATCAGTAAGCTTTTGTCTATCGTGGTAGCTTTCGAGGTCTAGATACAAACAGTCAGGAAAGGAGTCTGTTAGGCTTTGTGCCAAGGTGGTTTTACCTGCTTGACGTGCGCCTAGTAGCGCCACAGCGGGAAACTGATGTAAGTAGTCGATCAGAATAGTGTGTAGTTTACGTGCTATCATCCTGCAAATTATACAGTATAATCCCTAATTTGCATGGTTTTTATAGCTAATAACCTCTAAACATAGGTTATAGATCAGGTAAGAGAATAAGATATAAGATACAAAAAATCGATTTTAGCTAATTCATCAGTGTCTGAAATTCACACAGCACAGGGGCAATTTCTCAACTATCGGTCATCACTTGAGCAAGGGACTCCTAGAAGTACTACAACAGAGTACTTGAGCTTCTCTCTAAATCTGCCTAAAGTACTTTACAAACAGCCACTACTTATAATTATGTCAAAATATATAGTACTTGCCTTTACCACACTTTGTTTAATCACAGTACTCGGCATCACTTATTATCCCGTCAATAATACCCTACTCAAACTTGCTCTGATTGCTAGCTTAATAGGGTTATGGCTAGGAGTACTTTATTTAGGTTGGTATAAAAGAATGTTACGTTTTTTGATAGTAATGCTACCTATTTTATTAGCTATACCTATATTTCTGCCCAGCAAAAATATTAATCCTGATCAATTAAGGCAAAGCTACTTGGACCATATGCTGGCTTTACAAAACACTCCCTATTATTGGGGTGGTGAAAATATGCGTGGGATTGATTGTTCTGGTTTGCCACGTCGAGCACTGCGAGAGGCGCTCTTAAGTGAGGGGATTGAGCACGCTAATGGTCAAGCCTTTCGTAGCTATATTGATCAGTGGTGGCATGACACCAGCGCTAAAGCTATGAGTCAAGGCTACCGTAATTATACTCAACCTATTGGTACAACAGGTACTATTCAAACGATGGCCTATAGTGCTTTGATAGCGGGTGATTTAGCAGTAACCGCTAATGGTGTACACGTTATGGTATATCTAGGCAATAACCAATGGATTCAGGCTGATCCTAATGCTAAAAAAGTTCACGTACAAAATGGGCGCACCGATACTAATTACTGGTTTAATGTTCCGGTGACTACCCATCGTTGGCAAATCTTAGCGAAATAGCTCTAGACTAATCCTCTGCCTGAGCAATTTCATACTCCTCTAAGACCTCCATCCATTCCATTTCCACATTTTCTAATTCAGCATCGATATTAGCTTTATCAAGTAATACTTGTTTTAGTAATTCCTTTTTAGCCTCAGCATATAAATCACTATCCCCTAATTGAGTTTCTAATTGGGATTTCTTTTGCTGAAGCGTTGCCATCTGTTTTTCTAATTTATCGACTTTATTTTTTAGCGGCTGTAAACGCTTGCGTTTTTCGGCTGATTCACGACGTTGATCTTTACGAGCTGCACTCGATTGAGCATTAATAACTGGAGTATTGGCTAAAGGATTACTTTCTAACTCCTCCTGCTTAAAACGATTTTGTAACCAAACCGCATAATCTTCTAAATCGCCCTCAAACTCAGTCGCCTTTCCACTATCCACTAAAATTAATTTATCAGTGACAGTTTTCAGCATATGGCAATCATGCGATACAATCACCATTGCTCCCGCAAAGGCTTGCAATGCCATACTTAATGCTAAACGCATTTCTAAATCGAGATGGTTGGTCGGCTCATCGAGGAGTAATAAATTTGGGCGTTGATAGATTAATAAAGCTAGGGCTAAACGCGCTTTTTCGCCACCTGAAAACGGTGCAACCGCTTCCTCTACTCGTGCCCCATGAAACGCAAAACCGCCTAAGTAATTACGTAAATCTTGTTCTCGCGCTTGTTTATCTAAATTGCGTAAATGTTGCAAAGGTGATTCATTGGGATTTAATTGCTCTAATTGATGCTGAGCAAAATAGCCAATTTTTAAATCTTGTGCTTGCCAATAAATACCACCTTGCTCCTTTAATTTACCTGCCAGAAATTTAATTAAAGTTGATTTACCCGCACCATTGGGACCAATTAAACCAATACGATCACTGGGTAAGATTTGTAATTCAACCTGATTAATAATGCGTTTTTCACCGTAACCTAAATTGACCTCTTTAATATGTAAAAGGCGATCTGGTAATTTTTCTGGCTCGCGGAAACTAAAATTAAAGGGCGAATCCACATGAGCGGGGGCTATAGCCTCCATACGCTCTAGGGCTTTTAGACGACTTTGGGCTTGACGGGCTTTGGTGGCTTGAGCACGAAAACGGTCGACATAGCTTTGAATATGCTCGCGCTCACGTTTTTGCTTTTCATAGGCGGATTGTTGTTGGGCCAAACGTTCGGCACGGGTGATTTCAAAGGTGGAATAATTGCCTGTATAGAGCGTTAAGCGTCCCTGTTCGATATGAGCAATTTGGGTACAAATATCATCCAAAAACTCGCGGTCATGAGAAATGAGAATGAGTGTACCGCGATAGCTTTTGAGCCATTCTTGCAGCCAAATCACTGCATCTAGATCGAGATGGTTGGTAGGTTCATCGAGTAGCAATAGATCGGAGCGACACATAAGGGCTTGCGCTAAATTTAAACGCATGCGCCAACCACCGGAAAAACTACTCACTGGATTGCGAATTTCAGCAGGCTTAAAACCCAAACCATGCAATAGGGTTGCCGCTCGACTTTCAATGGTATAGCCATCAATCGCGTCTAGTTTAGCGTGTAACTCACCGAGACGCACACCTTCAGCATGGTCTAGCTCCTTTTTAAGCGTCACATATTCGGCATCCCCTTCCAGCGCATAATCGAGTGCTGATTGGGAGCTAGAAGGGGTTTCTTGTTTAACATGCGCTAATATCCAGTTAGGCGGACGGCTAAAATTGCCACTATCTGCACCGATTTCACCCCGAATCAATGAGATTAGCGTAGATTTACCCGTTCCATTCGCACCCGTAAGCCCCACACGCTGTCCGGGGTGGATACTGAAGGTGGTTTGAGTGAGTAGTTCTTTACTGCCACGACGCAGGCTTAAATCGGAAAACACTAACATAAGGCATACTAAGTGAAAGCTACGAGGTGGGGGAGTATAGCGTAAAAGCGCTGTATTATCGGCAACTTCTGTATGGCTATATAGCCCCTATCCTGCCCTTACCCTATAATTCAAGGTATCCTCGATCCTACCTTGAGTGACCTCGACGATGAGTGACATCTATCTCAACCCCCTAACTGACTTTGGTTTCAAAAAGATTTTTGGGGAAGAACCTCACAAAGATTTACTGATGAGCTTTTTAAACACGCTCTTACCCGCTCACCATCAAATCCAAGAACTGAGCTATACCAAAAATGAGTATCAAGGCAAAAGTGCCGCCGACCGTAAAGCCGTATTTGATCTCAATTGTATTAGTCCTTCAGGCGAGCGTTTTATTGTTGAGTTGCAATGCGTCAAACAAATCTACTTCAAAGATCGGAGTATTTATTATGCGACCTTCCCGATTCAAGAGCAGGCGCAACGCGGAAGTTGGAACTATAAACTGGCGGCAGTTTATACCATTGGGATTTTAGACTTTCTAATTGATGATCAGCAGAGTAAGGTGTTTTATCACGCGCAACTTAAGGATCAGGATAATCTCTTATTCTACGATAAACTCAATTTCATTTATTTAGTGCTGCCCCGCTTTCAATTACGTGCCCACGAGCTGGTCACTCTGCAAGATAAATGGTTGTATGTGTTTAAACATCTGCACGAATTGGATCACATTCCCGCCGCCTTAACGGATGACGTATTTAAACGTCTCTTTGGGATTGCTGAAATTGCGCAGTTGCCCGCTAATGAACGTCAAGGGTATGAAAGCAGTTTAAAGGAATATCGAGATTTTATGAGTGCGCAGCAGACTGCTCATTTAGAGGGCTATCAAGAGGGGATTGAAGAGGGAGAGAAAATTGGGTAAAAGGCAAACAATTAGGGATTGAAGAGGGTAAACAGTTAGGGATTGAAGAGGGGGAACAAATTGGAGCTTTAAAAAAAGCCCAAGCGGTAGCTCTCAATCTTTTACAGCTTGGTGTCTTACCTGAGGCTGATATTGCTCGTATTGCGGGTTTGAGTGCAGCCGAGGTGGAGCAGTTGAAGCAGCACATTTAATAGTGAATTTAGCACTTTCCTCAAGCGAAAAGTGCTTTGGTTGAGATGATCTCCCTACACCGACTCCAATAACCACTTCAACATCG
Organism: Thiofilum sp.; assembly: GCF_016711335.1. Taxonomy (NCBI): domain Bacteria; kingdom Pseudomonadati; phylum Pseudomonadota; class Gammaproteobacteria; order Thiotrichales; family Thiofilaceae; genus Thiofilum; species Thiofilum sp. Next base: position 838,611 of record NZ_JADJTF010000001.1, on the reverse strand, counting down.
CTTCACGACGCTCATTAAGTAATACACCTAAATCTTTAAAAGGCATGACTACCCCATTACGTAGCGCTATGCGCTTCATAGTAAAGCTGCGAATCGCGGTTTCTTGTAAATCCGCCAGCCGAGTACTCATAAAACTATCGGTCGCTTGAGCCAAAGAGTGTTGTGCCTGAGTCAGCATTGCAATAATGCTATAAGGTCCAGTTGCCTTTTGTTCTATAGTAGGCTCAGACAAAGGGCTTCCTGTTTCGCGTTGCCCGCTGCTGTACTCCTCTAAACGTAAATTAATCCACGCCACCATTTGCGCATAGCCCCATGCATCATTGGCTCTAAACTCATTGACTGTCCAAGTACTGTACTCACTAAAATAAGTGTCATAATCAAACTGATTAAGACCTATCCCTATTTTGACAAAATTATCGGGTAACTGATGGCGTAAATCTTCCACAGCTAAGGGTTCAACGGCCCCATTCACCTGAATAAGCTGATTATTTTCCCCTGTTACCGTGCCATATTGCACGCTGGCTTGAGCAGTAAAATCCAAAACACAGACCACACCATCATCCGCTATATTGCCACCAATACGCAGCGGATAAAGGCGAATACTAGGTGTCCAAGTATAACCCGTCGCATCGGGTGGCACTGCGCGTAACTTATTGTCACTCACCACACCAGAGAGTAACCCTGCTAGTGAAATAGCATGAGCACCTCTGATTTGAATGTCGTTATTTTGAATCAGAGCATTACGGCATAAGCCATCACTCATAAAGATACCCTGTAGCGGTGCATGCAGTGCCTTAACCACACAGTTTTTAACCGTCGGGCTTTCTAAAATCGTACCTGCCATTTGATCAGCTAATTTTAATCTCAGTGCTCGACCTGCACTTATTTCAACTTCCTGATATTGAGGCGGAGGAATGAGCTGAATAGCGTCTCGATGCGCCTCATCATAAACACGCTCATCGGTAATCGTGATTGTGTCTAACACCGCATGATGATTCCAAATGCGTACCGCATCCGTTTGCTGCGGGGTGGTGTAGGTAATGGTTTTATGAGTAAATTGATAAGGACTGCACCCCGTCGCAGGTAGTGTCACAGGTATACCCCACTTACCTTCCTCACATTCAGCCGCTACCGCTAACCAATCCACACAAGTAGAGACACAGCTTTCCTCGTCTAAAATATATAAATACTCATTTTGCTTCGTGTCAGGCGCACGCCAAAAATCCTCATTGACCGTCAAACTTTGTAGTCTAGGAGGATACTCGGCAATGGCTGCACGCGCTCTAGCTTCAATACGGCGAAAATTAGCTAAATGCCCTTCAGCATCACTAATCTTTTGTGCAATACCCGCCAACGTCGGGTCAGCCTCTTGCTTGGCTTTGAGTTGATCGATATAGGCAGGATAGTAATGGGGTGACGAGGGATCGAGGTACTTTTGTACCGTTTGCAATTCTTCGTTGGCTTTTTTAATCATGCGAGCATAATGGGCATACCAAGTATGCGTATTGACAGCATCAGCCATTTTTAGCCCTATTGAGTTGTTCAATTGTTATTAGCACCTATTTATAGCTTAGGTAAGGTAGTACTAGCAATAGGTATCTCAAGTGATTTATTACCTAAAAAATATTCAGCTCTAGCGCATTGATCCTTTAAAAAAGAGATTAGTAGGTATTGATGCATAAAGAAATTAGAATAATAGGTACTAAACAACTCGTTTAAATAAAGGTTCCACTCGTATGGTCAAGATAACCCCTAATTTAAAACTGCCTATTTATCTGGCTTTGGTGCTAAGTACTCATAGCACCACTACCCAAGCTGATTCTAATCGTTTAAGCCCTAATCTTTTTAACAAACTCAAAAATACGCCGACTCTGGATTTAGCCAATCCTAGATTAGAGTCACCTCATTATAAACCATTAGGCTTAGCGATTATTCGACCCAGCGCTGAGCAAAAAACAGCGATTTTGAATAAATCCATTCAAAATCTATCGATACCTGCTAATCTATTAGCTCGCTGTAATTTTATTGGGGTTAATATTGAACTAGACGATCAACTAAATACCTCAGAGTATTTATTTACCCCTGACAATAGTTGCCTAAAGCTTAATAGCTATCAAAGTAAACCGTTTTGGATTTTACAACATTCGGCTAACCAAGCACCTAAAGTGGTGGTAGCGGATAGTGCGTATCAAGTCAGAATTTTGAAAAAGGCAGCAGGGAGTGCTAAACGTCCTATTGAAACGATACTAAAGGGAAGTGCGCCTAGTCGTTATACTCAAAAACCTATGGAGGTGAGATGTCATGGTTTATGGAATTTTACAGCGAGTGGATATACCCAAAGCTCTGATCAAAGTTATATAGAAGTGTATCGATCTACACCCAGTAGTAGTGCTAAATCATGGGTCATAGTAGAAGGGCAAGACCCTTATGTCGCACTGGATCAGCATTATCGCTGCCCGCGCTAGTGAGGTTAATACCATAAAAAAAGCGACCTCAATCTATAACAATTGGGTCGCTTAAATTACCACCAAAGCAGAACATAATGTGAACGTCGAGTACTTATGCTCTGTATCGCATCATAATAGTGCTTTGCCTAATTGCCAATACTATTTAATAGATATATCAATCATTTACCTTATAGGTATAATTCATGTGGTTATTCAACAGGCAATACCTCCCTAGGGTTAGATGCACTGGTTTTGCGCTCTAATCGAGTCCATAAAGGAGATATAAAGCGGGAGCTAGGCGAAGCTAATTCGATAGACTGGAGCTTAGTTAGTGGAGTAGGAGTGAGCTTGAGTTGCTGCCAATAAGCTGCTTGCAAACTAATACGCTCACACCAACGATGAGGTAAGGATTGATAACGCTTACCCAAACGAAAAGCTAATAATTTAACTAAAGTCTGTAGGCCAGCCCAAGGTAATAAATAGGGTTTACGTTGTGCTAAAAACCGAATCAGTGATTTAACATAGCGTCCTGCTTCTTGATCTGGTTTACCAATGCGGTGCAATAATTCAGCTTCTAGCGCATGAAACACTCCCACATCAAAATAACGCCGTGCTAGCTGCACTAATGAATATTGATGCGAATGCTCGACCGTACTTTCCGCGCTATAGACCGCTTTCCAACCCGCTAAGAGTAAACGCGCACATAGATAACTATCCTCACTGACAATAATATGCTCTGGAAAGTTACCCACTTGGTGTAAAGCCTCAGCGCGATACACGGCGTACACATCTGAGGCAAAGGCAGCTCGATAACCCATCTGAGCAAAATCATCCTGACGATAAGTCGCGGATTGGGCAGGATAATTATAAAGCCGCGCATGTTGCTCTAATAAATCGGCGTTAGGTCGTGGCACATGACGCCCATACGCTAATGCCACTTCAGGATCATGCAAGAGGGGAGCTAGTAAACACTCTAGCGAATCGGTCTGAGTTAAAATCGCATCTTGGGTTAAATACACCAAATACTTCGCCTCTAGACATTGCTCAGCCGCCCAACGTCTTGTACCACCATGATTAAAATGTTCTTTACGTACTCGGTAAATTTCAAAACCCGCTTGTGCTGCAAGCAACACCGTGTCATCGGTCGATTCGGTATCAATGACCATATAACGTCCGGCTAAAATAGTTTGTTGTTGAATGGCTTGAATCCACTGAGGCCACAATGCACCAGCATTGCGCGTCAAAACAATAATAGCCACATCTGGGCGATAAATTTTTGTTAACATAAAAGCCCCTGTGGGTGTCATCCGTTTACTTAGGAAAATAGTAATAAGGCTAAATTTTCCAGCACACCCTGTTTAAAAAGTCGATGTTGCACAATATGCCGCCGCCGCTCCCAACCACGCAAATATTGCAAATGAGCGAGAGCTTGTAGCAATTCATAATCCTCTTGAGCTAACTGGGTACTGAAGCAACGCAAAAAAGTGGCTGCTTGCCGACTCCAAAGATCGATACGCTTGTGAATATCGCCCCATTCTAAAGAGCGCTTAGCACCAATAACATTATGATTATGCTGGCGATACAAAATAGTAGGTTGTGCTAAAACACCAATATGACCAAACCAAGCACATACCAGCGCTAGCCAGCGGTCATGTTGCATGGCTTCAGTAGGCAAAGGAAAGGCTAATTGAGCTGCTCGACGATTAAACACAGTAGCACAGCCAGTCACATTATTATTTAATAAATAAGCTTGTTTGCGTTGCTTGAGATCAAAGCCCCGATAATCCCAAAATGAAGGGCTTAAAACCTGTTTATGCTCATTGACCACCACTAAATCAGTATGTACCAATAAAGGCTTGGCTGAGCCATATTGCTGCTCTAATTGTCGTAGTGCTTCCACTTGTAATTCAATTTTTTCTGGAAACCAAATATCATCTTGATCACAAAACATTAAATAAGGCGCTTGGCTTTTTCTCACTAATTGATCAAAACTAGCAGTACTACCAATAGAACTAGCACTGATAATATCGGTAACCCATTTAGGGTGTGTTTTTTGCCACTCTAGTAATATTTTTAAGGTTTTATCTTGCGAGCCATCGTCACGTACTAATAGTTGCCAGTCGGTAAAGGTTTGGCGCTCTAAAGAAGCCAACAAGTCAGAAAGCCATCTTTCGCCATTCCAAGTCGATAATAGCACTTGTACTATTGGAGTAGAGTTAGTCATTTAGCGAGCCTCCCAATAAAACCGTAGACGCTTAAGGCGTTGGCGGTCAAATAATTGTGCTTTGACTCTTAGACTATACCAAAGTATTAATGCTTTTAAGCCCGGACTGAAACAGCGTCCTCGTGCATTAGAAAAGCAAAAGGCTTGCGCTGCTAAAAATAAATGTAAAGGCTTGGGTAACATAACTTGCTCCTTTGCACTGTATTATTATTTTTTTACTGCATGCAAATAAGCCATGCGTAAAGCAAAATTAGCTATCCCTGTCGGTAAATGACTAAACACAGCATAACGCCATGCTTCAACTTTTAAATAACTCCAAAATCGTTTTGGATTTAATAAATCACGCCATTGAAACCAACGCTCGGCCAGCGTTAGCACATGATCATGTCCAAAATCCTCAGTATGTACTAAACGCTTGAGCAATTGAACTTCCTGCGGTGTGGGATAAACCACTGCTCGCTCTAATACCCCATACACAAAAGGCAAAATAGCTTGGCTATTGAAACCATTTAATTGCTGAATTTTTTGAAACTGTTGCCAGTAATGTAAAACTCCAGCTTGTATTTGTGCAATATAAGGATTCGCATTGAGTTCAGCCGCACGATCCGGTGCATGATCTTCTTTTAATAGCGGCAACCATGCACCTAAAGTATTTTGTTTATAACCAATAGTCGAGCCATGTAAAGCTCGTGCTCCCTGTTCAAATACCTCTTCAAACTCAGTGACTACTCGCTCACAATCATTACCCCGCCGTGAGTCATAGATAATACCCTCAGCCTGATTAAAGCGATGAAAGTCAGTATATAACTTTGGGACTAGGGCAAAATAAAATCCTAATACCTCAGGATAATCTTCATTCTGCCCAAAGGTTTTCGTCAAAAAGTGTTGCAAGGTTCCATTCCAGCCAATGTCGACCATTGCAACCTTTTTATAATTAAAAAACCCTTGTTGAGTGAGATATTCATGTAAGGCTTGCTTATGTTTTAATCCAGTTTGACGAATAAGGCTTTGTACTTCTATATCAGCTAACCAAGCTAATAAACGCTGATCTTGCCAATTCTCAATAGGAGCGGCTATATCATTAAAACCATAGGCTTTAGCTAGAGGTATTAAAGCTTCGCTGGGTAAGCTATATACTTTGAATATCGAACTTAAGCCTTGTTGTTTAGGGTTATAAAAAGCTACTTGTGCTTGTTGTAGTGTTAAGCCTTCCGCTACTGAGGCCGCTGCTATCACTTGGCGAGATAGATATAAATAGTGATGATTATATTGAGCTTTTGTCTGACTCAGCATTTGCTGAAATAAATAGCCATCACGGGCAATAAAAAAAATACAGTCGGGTTTATGCTGCTCTAAACGCTCCATCAGACCGAGCATAAAGGTACTGAAGGTAATGCCTAATACATCGCGCCCATAATTAAAATATTCTGATGAGGTACTATTAACTTCTTTATACGATAAAGCTTCTTGGATTTGAGCGGCTAAATAGCGCCCTTGCCAAATTCCTCCTTGCAATGCCATACGCGCATTAATACGCTGAGTATTAATACGTGCTTGTTCGTTTTTTTCATCGAGCCAAATACCTTGAATACCTAGCTCGCAGGGTTTTAAGCGATCAGAATGTGGATTATCACCAATATGTACCCATGATTGATAATTAAGGTGTTGCTGCGCTTGCACATACTCAAACAAACGTCCGGTATGCTTGCCCAAACCACTATCACTAGAAACATAAATCGCATCGAAATAGCGTTTTAAACCTAATTGCTCTAATAGTTGCTCTAGGTATTTACCATCCAGATACATATCTGAAATAGCCAGTAGCGACACATTAAAGCTTTTTAGCCAATCTAGAAAATCGACCACTCCAGACTTAATGTATAAAGCAGTAGTTTCAGCTTGTAGTTCTAATTCACTGGCTAGATGGATTAAAGCAGGGTCTTCATGTCCCACCCATGTTTTAATCCAAAGCGGTAATAATTCGGAAAAACGACATTCGTAATCTAAACCTTGAGCCACTGATTGCTTGCGTAATTGGGTCTCGGCTTGTTGGCGTGCTTGCCACACTTGCTCCGCATTAGCCCCCATGACTTTAGCGGCTAATTGGCGGCACACATGGTGCTGAATGTGTTCGGGCAAATCAATGCGAGCTAATAGCGTGTCAAAAATATCCAAGGACACGACTTGAAACCTACCTGACGCTAAATGCGGGCTGAGCCACGCTTGTACCGCCTGCCAAGACCCCAATCGTAATTTGTCAGGCATAACCTTGTCTCTCTAACAAATGACGCACCGCATGCATAGGCTTTTTAATACCACGGCTAATTTTATAACCAAGGGTTTGACGTATTTGTCGTAACTCAGCCTCTAATTGCTTAATAATGGTATCCCGCTCGGCAATCCATTGATCACGATCTTGAATCCAACCATTTTGTTGCTCGGCTAATTGCAGAGTATTTTCAATAACTTGATCACGTTCTTTGACCCAACCATCACGGTCAGTTACCCATTGTTGCTGCTTTTTAATTAGCTCATCACGCTCAGCAATAATGGCAAATAGGTTTTGCTCTTTTTGGAGTAGGGATTGATGTAATTTGGCACACCATTCACCGTGTAGCATGGTCTGCAAATCGCTTAATTGGGTACTTAGATTTTGCCAACCGCGTTGATCGAGACGCGGGGCTAGATGTGGGAGCCATGCGTAGAGCATTTGTAAATGCTCATAGACGGTTTTCAGGGGGGCTTCGTGGATAGTATTAGTGTCATGCTGCCGATAGGCTAATAAAATATCGGGGCTATACGCCGTCATAAACCCCGCACTACAGACCCGCAAGGCAAAATCATAATCATGCACATAACGCAGTTCACGAAAGGACTGAAGGCTCTCCCAAACTCTGCGCTTAAAAAAGAAATTAGAGGTCGTGAGTAAAAAATTACCCTTGATCAAAGCGGTTAGAAAATCGCGGCTAGTATAAAGCTCTTGCTGAAGGCTGTGATACCACTCCAGAAACTCACTTTGCCATTGGGGTTGAGTCTGCTGATGGGAGTATTCAATCTGTGCACTAGAGGCAAGAAAATCAGCGTTTTGAGTTTGGGCTAATTGTAATAAGCGCTCAAGACGTTGCGGATGCCAACTATCATCCGAATTTAAAATCGCTAAATAGTCGCCTTGAGCTAGGTTCAAACCTTGATTGAGAGTAGCCGGTGCGCCTTGATTTTCAACATGGCGCTCAAGTCGCAGCCGTGAGTCCTGAAAGGCTTGTATGATGTGCCACGTCTGATCGCTGGAGGCGTCATCAATAATAATTAACTCCCAATCAGTATAGGTTTGATTCAATACTGATTGAATAGCACTAGCAATCCATTGTGCGTGGTTATAGGCTGGTATAACCACGCTCACATTAGCCCTAGTGGACATTATCTTACCTCGCTCAGTTGAGCGTACCTCGCCATAAATTGGCTGCACGGCGCACTAATTGCCAGCTACGAGTAGCATGGACTTCAGCAAGTTCGGCACGAGTACGCTGATAATCTTGCGTTAATTGTTGTAATTGTGTACTGCAATGTTCGAGCTGAATTTCTAGCCCTCTAATCACTTGTGCTTGAGTTTGCAATTGATCTTGCATTCGCCCCCAAGCCAAATTAGAAGCAAGCAAAGGCTTAAATTGAGCCTCGTCTAGTAGATCATCGCTTTGTTCAGGTGAACTTAGTCTTAAGGTCAAGATAAATTGATAAGCCATCGCTTCTGGCTCATGGAATTTAGCTAAGGCTTGTGGTGTTGCCTCTAGATCCCTCTTAGCCAAATACTCCGTGATGACGCTATCGGCCATATCATTCCAAGTGCAATCAATATCGGTGATAGTAAAGCCAGCCTGATTGACTAAGGTACGTAGGCTGTCCAAAGTGAAAAAGCGTAGATGAGTGTTATCTAAAATACCACTTGGCTCATAAGCAAACTGACCCCCTAATAGTTCTAAACGCACAGAAGCATGTGCCACATTAGGAACTGAAATTAACACCTCACCTTCGTCAAGCAGTAGGGGCTTAATACGTTCAAGCAGGTCTTTAGGATGCTGCAAATGTTCTAGTACATCGACTACCGTTACTACATCGAATTTTTCACCCTCTAGCGCATCTAGGCTATGGGGATCATCTAAGTCTTCGGTAAACACATAGTCGCAAAAGCGCTGCGCCCGCCAAGCTAATTGCGGGTTTTTGTCATAACCAATAATGGAGGCCTGACACATACTAATCAGCAACTCGGACATTTCACCGCCCGCACAACCTAGTTCTAAGACGCGTGCGTAGCGCGGTACACGTCGAATAATTTGAGCATGAGAGTGATTAGCAAAGAGGTCTATTGACGCCAAAGCTGCTTTTTCTTGTTGTTTCATTATTTGCTATGCTCTTCGCAGCAGAGGAAGTGCTGCCCATAACCACCACTGACTAGGTGCTCGCTCGATTTCGGCACTCAGTTGCTGGGTGAGTAAATTCATGCATTCCTCTTCATTATAATTATTTGGGTCTAGCAGAGGTTTAAATTCTGCTATCACCCCCCCGTCCTGTCGATTACGCATATAAAAGGGCGCAATCCATGCCTGTGTCTTTTTTGCTATTTTGTAAATACCAACAGGTACTTTTATAGTACCGTTTAGAAAGGAAACTGTCACGCCTTGATGCGGATTTTGTGTATAGGGCACATCGAACAATAAGGTAATTAATTCATCATCTAACGCTTGATACAGCGGGCGTACTAAATCACCCTCAACTAGAAACGTACCGCCAAGGCTAGCTTTTAACCGCTGCAACTTCCAGCGCCGAAATTGATATTCAGCCTGATGCAAGTGTTGCGTATTTACCTCAGTATTATCCCGCGTGAGCGTCCCCACTTGATAACCACGCAAATATATCGCAGGCCCTGCCAGCCAAAAACGCCCTATATGCCCACCCGTGAGTAAAATGCGCCTGCCTTGTTGTCTAGCATTCTCTATTGACTCAAAACCTTGCAAAGTGACTAAGTGTTGAATATTTTTTGGCTGGTTTAAATGCCAAGTATCCAAGGATTCATACTCAATCATCTGCGCATACTCAGTGAGCCACTGTTGAATCTGAGCCTCAGAAGCATCGGGAAAAGTAAGCTGCATTTGTGCTTTAACCAGCTCTAAGCCACCCAAATGGCGGGCTTGCCAATAGCGACTAGAGTAGCCCGCTAAACGATAGCCAAGCTTTAAGGGTAGTCGAGCTAGGAGGGGGTATTGCACCTGATAACGCCATGAAAACCATTCCGGCTTTAAAGTGCTTAAACCCTTCATAATCCTTGCACTTCCCAACGATGCGGTAATTGACAGATTCCAATGCCTTGGCTTTGTGAGTGCTGTTGTACTTGAAAATGACAGCAGCGTTCCCGTGAGTCATATACATGTAAGCCTGTCTGATCAATCAACCATAGCTCTAGGCAATAACTGCCCGCTAACAAAGGTAACTCATCCGTCACGTAGCGCACCTTAACCTGTTCATCTCCTTGCAAACTAACACCTTCATGCAAGGTACTCATGCCATAGCACTGGATGTCATCATTGCGCCGAATGACTACACCTAAATGTACATCCTTGGCTGGATAGCTATTTAAATAGATTAATACCTCTACCCCGAAACTAGAGCCTGTATAAAATATTGCATTATTAGCGGGCAATAATTGCGCTGTTTGAATAAAAGGTTGAGCTTTAGACTCACTACTGACCTGATCTGCCTTAGGGTTTAAAGGCTTAGAGACCTCGTGTTCACGACACGCTGTTTGATAGGCATCGACTACTCTTTGAGCTAACCCAAACTCACGAATTTTGCCTTGTTCTAACCATACCGCTTGTGAGCATAACTCACGCACTTGATACAAATTGTGCGAACAGAACACTAGGCTAGCGCCCCCCTCCACAATGGTTTTAATGCGCTGTAAGGATTTCTTTTGAAAATACTGATCACCGACTGCCAGTGCTTCGTCCACAATCAATACTTGTGGTGCTATCACTGTCGCTAGGGCAAAGCCTAAACGCATTACCATACCACTGGAATAAGTTTTAAGTGGCTGCTCAATCCAAGGTTGTAGCTCGGCAAACTCAATGACTTGAGGCAGATATTCATTAATTTGTGTGTGAGTTAAGCCCCGTAAGGCTAGCCCTAGGCGAATATTATCTAAGCCTGATAGATGCAGTTGAAAACCCGCTCCCAACTCTAATAAAGCTGCACAAGTGCCATTAATCACACATTTGCCTGCGGTGGGTTTTAATGTGCCCGCTAAGACCCGCAACAAGGTACTTTTACCCGCTCCATTGTCTCCTACTATCCCTAAGGTAGCGCCTTGCTCTAGTTCTAGATTAATCGCCTGCAAAGCATAATGCGTAGTATGCAGTGGTCTACGCATAAACCACTCCCAAATTAAATCTACAGGTTTTTGATACTGAGGATAGCCTACCGCTACTTGATCTAATATTAGGGCTTTCATAGCACATACCGCACTTTAGGCAATAAGCTCTGTGCCATGTTCCAACATAAGCCCCATACCACCAATGAACTAACGAGCACTAGCAACCATACCTTCCAATCAAACTGACCTAAGACTAATGCTTGCTGATAGCCTTGAATTAAATAGGTGAGGGGATTGCAGAGCAAAATGGTTTGCCACTGACTAGGTACTTGCTCTAAGCGATAAAAGATAGGGGTGACTAATAGTAAGATACCGAGTACTGCACTGACTGCTTGACGCAAATCATGCAGTACCACACCTAATACACTAAAGAGTGCCGCTCCTATACTGCTCCATAACAAACGCATGAATAGCCAAGGCAAATAACAGAACAAAATAAGCCAAAAGTTGGCATCTTGCATACTCATCCAAACGATTAGTAGCACCACACTAATGCTTTCTAATAACAAAGAACTAGCGACCACAATCCAAGGGATCAGTACGGCAGGCAGTGGAGTATTGAGTAATAATTCACGCCGCTCTAATAGCAAGCTAGGGGCGCGTGTTAGCACTTCGGCTAAAGCATTGAAAGCGATTAAACCCGCTAAGAGATACTCACTAAAATGCTCACTCGCGGTATGTCGCAATTGCATGAGTTCGCCAAACACCCAGCTGTAAATCACTAATAAAGTCAGAGGTTGAGCTATGAGCAGGATTAGCCCTAAACGCGAATTAAAATAACGAGTACGTACATCTAAGCGCACTAATTGCCAAAACAAAGCCCCCGATTGTTTTAGCGTTTTAAACATTTTAAGGCTCCAGATTCAATTTAGCCTCTTGCTCAAATTGCTGGCGTAATTGATTTAATAATACTTGCTGCTGTCCCAAACGATATTCGGTTTTTAGGCTAGCGATTAGCTCATTTTTTACCTTATCAAACTCCAGCACTTCTGGCTCAAGGCGTTCTAAATAGTTGAACAAATACAGGGCTTTATCAGTGCTAATGACTTCACTCAACGGCTCACTGGTAGTTAATTGACTCGCGGCTGTAAAGAGTTCGGTGGGTAACTGGTCGGCTTTATACCATTGACCGTCTTGGGTAAGTACTTTATCAGTGGCTTGACTATGCTGCTCAATGGCCTGTTCAAAAGTAATTTTTTGATTTTTCAGGTCTTGGCGTAAGTTGGTTAATTGTTGTTTAGCTTTAGCTTGGCTATCAGCAGTAGGGGTATTAATTTGAATGAGTTGTAGTTTCAGTCTTAAGGGAAAGGTATACACAGTAGCTAAGCGGGCTTGATAGACCTCTTGGGCACGCTTAGTAAAATCAGGTGCTTGTTTATCAAGTTGATATTCCAATGCTTTACGCGCTAGTAAATCTTTGCGCATTTCTTCTAGTTGTTGCTGGATATTAAGATCTTGATCTAAACCCTGCGCTAAGGCTTGGTGTAATAAAGATTCACGAATATATAAATCTTGCAATACCGCGCGTTTTTGCTCGGAGGTGTTTAGTGTTGTAGGGTCTGAGCCTTTTACTTTCAGCGCTGTTTCATATTGTGTTTTTGATAGTTCCCATGCAGGTGTCTTGATCATCCAAGCTTCTTCTGCTTGAGTAGTACCATATAGCCCAAAACCCAATAGGGTCATTAATACTAAAGACTTTAATAATATACGCATGATTCAACAGCTCAATAAGACGGATTAAGTATTTCGCCCACTTAATCCGTCAGGCAGGTCAAGTAAAATTAATAACGGCGTGTTTTGTGTGGAATAGCATCCCCAAAGCGTGCATGAGCATTTTGGCTCACATTACCCTCAATCGCGGCAAAGCCTAGAGTCGGTACACCATTATAAATAAAGCTATTCGCTTTATAATTCAGTGGATTAGCACCATAGGCGCTCGATGAGTAATAGGATCCACCTAGGGTATAATTAGGGAAGGTAATGCGTGCCCAACCATGTACAAAAGGTCCTGCCATTACTGTTTTCAGGGAAGGACTAGAAAATACCGTGCGCGTCAGATCATAAGACGGATCAGTGCTGACAAAGCTCAACACATTGACTTCACGAGTTAGCTTCGCTTCTGCCCCAAAAGTCCCCGCTTTAGCATCCATCAGGAAGCCAAAATATTTATCTTGCGCATTATTCAAGTTCCAAGCACGGGTTTCTTCACGATCATAGAGGCTGTCGATTTTGGCAGCAATATCGGTATCCTCTCTATAAATACCGTGCTTTTTCATGGGGAAAGTGACTACCCAATCGGTATGGCCATCATAGCCATCGGTAGGATCAAGGAAATACTCATTCATAATATAAGGCACGGCTAGCACATGTGCCATGGGGTAGGGGTTAGTACCGCATCTAGTACCCTCTACTAGGCAAGGATCAGTCTTTTGTTGTTTCCAATTAGTGACCACCATATCCGATTCGCCGTTAGGTTTGGGTACGGTAATGGTGCTTTGAGTAATATTGCCGGAAGCTAAAGAAGGCAATAAATACTCTTCGTAAACATCAGGGCGATAATGCTGGGCTTCGGTGCTGTAGTTATCAATGGCCACTGGATCAATGGTAAATGCTGCCCCCTCGGCCACATTCAGTACCGCAGAAGAACCAAATAATCCACCTGTGGGCGCTTTTAAACCAGCCGCTGATGACCCCGCGCCTGAAGTGAATACACCTTTGGTCCAAGCATTAGCTACTTCTTGGCAATTAGTAGGTTTGCCTTTAGCATGTTTAACCGCTGCCTGAATCACTGGATCGGTGACTACCCCCATCTCAATGACTTCTACATAACCTTCGCGCGTATCTTTATTTTCATAAATAATATTTTTGCCATCAAAGGTTTTCATCACCTCACAGCGATCGGGTGTAGCACAATCAGCAGCATGTTGTATAGGCATCGTACAAGTACGATCTAGCGTAGTAAACGCCCCTGCATCGCTTTGACTATCTTTGCGAATCGTACCTGTCCACACATCCTCAGGTGACATATAAATATTAAAATTGAGAATGTCGTTGCTGTTCTTACCCTCACGGAAGCGGATTTTGACAGCCTTAGTCTCATTAGTGGAGTTCACCAAATTAATATTAGTGACGTATCCGGGATTGGCATTGAAATACGGAAATAACAATACTTGACCGGTTCCATCGGGGTTAATATGCACAGCTTGGACACCGGTAAAAATCCCGACGGCAACCAGAACTCCTGCTGCTACCCCAATAGCGAGCTTATTTTGTTTAAACACCTGAGTGCCTCCTAAAAATTTATCTTTATAATTTATTATTGGAGTGTCTAACTTAATCTAATCTACTTATCTATAGATAATACAATATTATACCAGATAAATATCTTAATTTTTTACGTAACGCCACTCGGACTTCCAAGCGGTATCTTTAATCCAAGTTTCTTGTATCACTTCACTGGTCTCAATAGGCTCTGGCAAACCACGCATTTTCATGGCAACCGTAACCTTTACATTCACTTGGCATTGTGAGTCCTTACACTGAGTATCCACGACCTGTGCTGCTTTCCATAAACCCAACCCCCGAATAGAGTTTTCAAACTGCTGGAGCGGGGTAGTGTCCTGAAAAGCTTTGGTATAAAGCGCATAGGCTTGAGATGTATTTCCTTGTAATAAGGCTGACCAACGTTGTTGAGCTAACTCTTTGACGATAGCTTCCGGTGGCTCACTACAGGCCACTAATAATCCTAAGCTAATTAACACTACCCACTGCTTCATCATTAGCGTTGCCCCTTTAATTGCTGGAGGAAGTGATCATTATCCATGAGGCGCTTCATGCGCTCGCGCATTTCTTCGCCTGTTTTATTGAGAGCGGATTGATCCTTAATCGCCGTCGGTGTAATCAGTACTAACAATTCAGTGCGTGTGGAGGTTTCACCCTCGGTGCTAAATAACTTACCTACAATAGGCATATCACCTAAAATCGGTACACCTTGTTTACTGTCCGTTTTGTTCTCACGAATCAAACCACCGAGCACAATAGTCTCGCCGCTTTGCACCACAATAGAACTCCTAATACTGCGTTGCATAAAGGTAGGCTGATTATTCACACTATCGCGCTCCCCTAAATCCGTTACCTCTTGCTGGATTTCCATTTTAACCAAACCATTACTATTTACTTGCGGCGTGACCTTGAGTGATACCCCAGTATCTTTATATTGATAGGTATAGGTATCCGTTCCGGTAGCTCCACTGCTGCTAGTTTTAGTTTCAATAGGTTGTTGATTACCGACGCGAATTTCCGCTGGTTGATTATCCAATACTAAAATAGAGGGTGAAGATAAGACACGCACTCGTGATTGCTTAGCTAATACATTGATAATATTTTTCAACGCACCAGTAGGGTCGCTTAAGGAATAAGAGAATCCAGCCCCTCCTGCCACGCCCCCTAATGACACTAAGCCCTGTCCCACCTGACCGAGTAAGTTACTGTTTTTAAAGTACCATTGCAGACCAAATTGCAGATTATCCGAGAGACTGACTTCCATAATGGACGCCTCCACTTGCACCTGCATCGGCATCACATCAATGCGTTTGACGGCTTCAATAATCTGCTGATAAGTCGCCTCAGTCGCCATGATCATTAATGAATTATTGGTCTTATCCGCGACAATGCGTGCCTCATCGCTGGCATCAATTACTACTCCACCATCAGCCGTTACCGCAGGTTTACCCGCCACTGCGACTGCAACCGCCGTTGAGTTTTCACCACTGGGTATTGCCCCTTCAGGTGTCACAGCACCGTTGGGATTAGCTGCATTAGGCGTACCTCCTACTGTTGCAGGCTCTAAACCCGGAGCAAGACTGGAGGTAGGACTTTTCTTTTTCGAGCTACTATTTTTGCCCGAAAAGATCTGATTGAGCATTTCTGCTAAATTTTCCGCGCTACCATTTTGTACCCGATACACATAAAGCTGTTGCCCTGCGGTGGGGCTAGTGCGATCAAAGCGATTAATCCAGCTTTGCATGTCTTTCAAATAGTCAGGGCTAGCTGAAATAATCATTAAACTATTCATATGCTCCAGCGGTACGATCTTGATCATACCCGCCATAGAGCTACTGCCACCCTCACCAAATAGGGTGTCCATACTTTTAGCGACTACATTAGCCTCCACATTTTTAATGCGGAAGATACCCACTGACATACCTTGTAGTACATCCACGTCAAAGGTATTGATGGTAGACATGAGATTAGCTAATTCTGAGCTAGTGCCAGCCAGCATTAATAGATTCCGACTGCTATCCACGCGCACAAATGCATCAGGATTAGCTAATGGCTCTAAAATTTTCTGCATTTCCACCGCAGGGATATAGCGTAGCGGTATGACCTGAATACTATAGCCCGGCTTTAACTTACCAAAACTAGGTTGAAAACCCCGACCTTTAATATTGGCGCGTGCCGCCACTCGATAGCCGCTAGGGCCATCTTTGTATAACACAGCCCCTTGTGTAGCCAGTAAAGATTCTAAAGTGGGAATCAGGCTGGCTTGGGGAATAGGTTCACTAGAGCTAATAGTGACCTCTCCCTCAACCCCCGGCTCAATGGTGTAGGTGAGTTTTAATAAATCCCCTAACACTACTTTGACTACCTCACGAATGCTGGCACGCTCAAAGTTCAGCGCAATCCCATCACCTGAGGAGCGACGTTTTTTACCTTCTGTGCTACTTTTTTCCGGTTGTTGACGATAATAATTTTGTTGTCCCAAGATTAATTCAATATCTTGTTGAGTATTACCTTGTTGTACTCGGCGCTCAGTAGCCGGTGGATTTGAATAGTGAGTAGGTGCGATAGAGGTGCTAGCACGACTCGAAGGTAATTGAGTACCTGCACTCATGCCTAACATCCGTCCATCAATCTCGCGCACGGCACTACTACGTTGGAAACCCTCATCATTAACATTACTACGATACCCCGGACTATTGCGTATTGAGGAACAGGCCGACATTAACACTGAAACACTCACTAGCCCTATTGTGATAAGTTTATAGTTCACAAAGCTAACCCCATTATTTTTATTATTCTTATAGATAAATGGTTTTATTCTTATTAAAGCAGTTTTTGCACTTACCCTAGCTTAATTGAGCCTATTATTTGTTGGATTAGGTAGAGCACTGCGTGGTTGGTTGGCGGCTTTGTTACCGCTATCCGTACTACCCCAACGTGATTCCATTAAACGCTTACGTGCTTCTAAGGCATCTTTGACCGATAAAATGGGTGGTGCTTGCTCTACCGTTGGTGGGAAAGCCTCATTCGGCATACCCGCTTTAGGCTCTAGGGTGCTGGATAAGAGATTTTGTGCCGCTGCTGCTTGTAAGGCTTTTAGGCGAGCTAGGGTTTCGGCTTGGGCTTGTTGTTGTTGATCTTGTGCTTTTTTAGCTAACATCGCCGGATTTTCCTTGGGGGCATTAA
Organism: Thiofilum sp.; assembly: GCF_016711335.1. Taxonomy (NCBI): domain Bacteria; kingdom Pseudomonadati; phylum Pseudomonadota; class Gammaproteobacteria; order Thiotrichales; family Thiofilaceae; genus Thiofilum; species Thiofilum sp. Next base: position 821,051 of record NZ_JADJTF010000001.1, on the reverse strand, counting down.
AATCGGCAATCAGGAGTAAATCCTGCTTTTCCTCACCCAGTTTTAAGGTTAGTTTATCTTTTCTGACCTTCTCGACTACCCAGCTACCCCATTTATCCCCTACATGCAAATAATGATTTTCGGCTGTGCTGGTGCGCATAATCCCGTAAGATTTCTTACCCAAATCAATCACCCCTACCAGACGCCCATCCGGTAAGGTTTTATCCACGGGTATTTCAATAGGTGCACTAGGGGCAGAGGCTACTACGGGTGGTGCAGGTACTTGACGACTTGACCACAACAAGGGCCTATTAATAAACGCTTGATAGGTAGCAACCCCCGGCGCATTCAATAAACTTAAGTCGGGCAGGGTCACATTAACCGCCTGCTTAGCATGACTCTCCTCCGTCATAGTCCATAAGGTATAAAGATTCCAAGTAGCTAGGCTTATAGCGCCCACACCACTTAGCCAAAAAAGCCATTGAATGGGAGGACTAATCCACTTTTTCATTCACCGCCCCTCCACGCCAATAGGTAGTAATTAATACCTCTGCTTTTGCCTCTTGGGTTTGGCTTCCTTCAGCACTTTTATCTAAAGGATAAAGCTCTAATCCATCGACAAAAATGAGAGGGCGAGCTTGATACGCTTGATGCAACACTTGGCGCACTAAGGGCATAGAGCCTTGAAATACCGCTCGCACTGTAACCTGTTGATAGCCGCTGGTGGATTCTTCGGGTTTATTATCCTCAACGACTTCGGAGCTGAGAATACGCCCATTACCACGCATAATGACGCCACTTACTTGTTGTTGTAGCTCTTTAGCTACTTGTGCCGCCGTCATACCTTCTGGATAAAACAGCTTATCTAAGCCTTGGCTTTTAACTCGCTCATATTCCGCCATAAACTCTGGAGTCGTATTAGCAATCTGGCGCATTTTGGCTAATTGCTGATAGCCCGTTTCAATCCGCTCACTCAATTGGTTGGAGTAGCTCCAAGCCGGTAAGACCCCAAACATTAATAGGCACAAAACCAAGGTAATCAATAAGCCCCAAGCTAATAAGCTTTGGTGTTTATTCAGGACATCACTCATGACTTCACCTCCACTTGGGCTTGAATTTGGAACTTATCATTATTGCTATCTTTGCTACGGGTCACTGGTGCTTTGAATTTCACTTGCGACAACATAGGTGAGCCTTCCAAGAGATCAATTAGATCTAAAGCGGCTGAAGACTCGCCTTTAATCGATAACGCATTTCCTTCTAGGGTTAAGCGTTCTAACCAAGTATGGTTAGGTAGCAATTGTGATAAATGCTCTGCTACATCCAGAGCCACGGGGGAGGTGCGACGGCGCTCCGTTAAAAAACTCATCGCCTCTTGTGCTGCATTGAGTTGTTCACGTACTTGTAATTGCTCAGCCGAATGTTGACGCACTTGCGCTAAAGCAGTCTCGATCTGCTCCACGCGGCGATATTGATAGGCGATAGGTGCTGCTAGCGAGAGCACTAAGGCGGTTACCATAAAACCTAAGGGAACCCAAGACCAGCCTTGATTTAAATCGGTAGCACTCATCTGACCTACCGGAGCAGCCGAGGCGCTGCCTGTGACAGACAGTAGATGGACTTCTGGAATACCCAGCTCTTTTAATTGCTGGATGATGCGGTCAGCACTGTGCTTAGGGATTACCTGCACATTGACATTAATCTCTTTAGTTTTGCGATCATGTGTTAATGGCTCGGCCGAATAGTAGGCGCGTTCAGGTGAAAAGGGACTCAGACGATCTAATTGATACCCAATCACTTGGCGCAAATTTTCTTGAATCGCCTCAGGAAAGCGTTGCTCTAGTAATAAACCCTGCTTAGTCGGCAGTTGTACCTCAATCAAATACTTTTTACCTTTGATGATTTTCGGCGGCTTACTAAACAGATCAATAGGGGCATTAAGTGAGTACGTACCTAGAGGAATCAACTTTTGATCAGGCTTCCAAAACGCCTCAAGCGCTTGCTGATGCAGTTGTAGTACCACTCTAGGACGCTCACTGCGCACTAAACGCCGTAGTGAAGAAGGCAAACCTTTCAACAGCCCGCTACCCCACCACTGCATAACATGTTTAAGGTTGCTGGTTAGCATCATATTATTATTATTTATACAGCTTATGAATAGACTTATCGTAGCGAATTAGCCGACGAATGTCGACCCATATACGATGAAGGGAAGATCAAGCGCAATTATCAGCTCATTAATAAATTCACTTCCTTTAGTCGAGAGTGAATGTCAAACTTAGACTATGATGTAGTCACCAGCATTCGCCCCAATGCTGTGAAAGCTTTAGGCACTGTGATTGACTTTAATGGATGATAACCCTTTGTCTGCAATAATCCTTTTTTTAGGCGGTTTGTGCTGGGTCAGCTCCCTCTGGTTTCCCGCTTTTTATACTGATACCAATGCTCTCATGGGCTACTGGGTACTTATATCTGGTTGGCTGGGTATTATTACCTTTCAGTTTGGCTGGTTTGCTAATCTACTCATCTTCCTTGCTGTGCTATGGATGTATAAATACCCCATTCGTGCCACTCTAGTGGCAGCGGCAGCCGTGCTGATTGCTACCCAATCGTTTTGGTTTATGGTCATGCCGGGCAAGGATGAGAATATTAATATTATTGGACAAGGACTAGGCTTTTGGCTGTGGTATGGCAGTTTAATTATTATGTGTATCGGGATTATTTTTGGCTCGGATACCGAAGCACCCGCTAAAGAAGGGGCTGACTTGAAAGTCCATCAGCCGAACCCTCCGATAATTACGGCTCCGCTTATAGATACTCCCAATGCCTCGTCACACACCAATCCGGCGACTCCAGTCAGCCCGACTTTGATTAATAGCTCGCTGGACACCCCTTTACTGGCGGCAAATGATGATATAGTGACTACTAAACCTATTAATCAACCTAGTTTAGATGAGCCAACCCCTCTGGCTGATTTGCTAGACAGTACTCCCTCTACTAAGCGCCCCCACTAAAACGAAAAACCCGCTCAATCCAAGGCTGGAGAGCGGGTTTTATTAAGCTTAGTTCAACTCAACTGTTATTGAGTATCGATTTTGCTCATTAAGCCAAATGACTTAATGAAAGGGCCTGCCATTTTAGGGTTTTTCAGCATAGCGCCGTAATCGCCCGTGACGAATTTTAATTTACCGGTGGTATAAGCCATGCCTAAGCCTGCCATACCAATGCCATTTTCAACCCATTTCATCCAATCTTTACGATTAGCACGCATATCCCAGTCTAGAGTCTCGTCGTTATAATCCCCTGCACGCACACAGACACCATTTTCTACGACAAATACACCGCGTGGCTTAGCTTCATCCTTAAAACCGCAACCGATCAGGGAGTTAAAACCAATTTCAGCTAAAGCGTCTTTCACATCGGGGGCATTATTCCATTGATCTTTTAGCTCATTCATCCAATCAGCAGAAAATAATTCTGGCATCGTAATCCTCCTAGTTAATTTATGGGTAGTTTGATTCTTTATAAGCACACTGGCACTGCAATGCAATTAGCTTATAGAGATAGGCTTGCTAGTGCTATTGATATTTCGACAACTTATGAGCGGTGATCTGCTTTTTTCTTTAAGTTAACAGGGTGCAGTACAGTCTGAATGGGTTTGGTTTTGACTTTTGAAGTCTCAACACCAGCGGAAAATCCTGTTCACTCGTTCGATAAGCCTTATAATCAGGCGTGACTCCTAATCAGTAACTAATAACACTATGGCGCAACCACAAGAACCTAATCGAGCATTATTACAATCACGTTGGCTTTGTTTGTGGCTCGCTACTCGTCCGGGCTTTTTGGCCGCTAGTTTAGTACCGGTCTTGGTCGGAGTTGCAGCCGTGTATCACCTCACGGGTGCGGTAGATATGCTTAAGTTACTCCTGAGTCTAGTCGCTATTGGCTTGGTGCATGCGGGCGTGAATGTGCTCAATGATTACTACGATGAACTCAATGGCACAGATCGCCTGAATACGCAGCGGGTTTTTCCCTTCACTGGTGGAAGTCGCTTTATTCAAAATGAGGTGCTCACGGCTAAGCAAACCCTATGGTTTGGTATCGGTTTATTAGGCACAGCGCTGATTTTGGGTTTGGTACTCACTCTGCTGAGTGGCGGCGCTTTAATCGGCATTGGGGGGCTAGGTTTGGTTTTAGGTTGGGGTTATTCCGCTCCTCCGTTGCGACTCAATAGTCGGGGGTGGGGCGAATTAGCCATTGCACTAGGTTTTGGAGTGCTTATTCCATTAGGTGCTTGGTATGTACAGACTGGCTATTTAAGTGCTTACCCTGTACTGATTAGCTTAGGGTTGGCAGTATTGGTGGCTAATATTCTTATTATTAATCAGTTTCCTGATTATGCGGCTGATAAACAGGTAGGAAAGCATCATTGGGTGATTCGCTTAGGTTTAGATAGTGCGCCTTATTTATATGGGGCTTTAGTATTAATCGCTGCCTTGAGTACCGTGCTCAATATATTGTTTGATTTATTACCTCCTTTAGCATTCATCCTACTACTACCTTTAATGATGAGTGTTAAAGCCTATAGCGATTTAAAGCATTATGCTAAAACTCCGCAACACTTAGCTTTAGCGATTAAGTTAACTATTGGCAGTATGGTGTTGCATGGTTTACTACTGACTTTAATACTAGCTTTAAATTAACTATTCTTATTCAACTGAGTACGCACCTTGAATCCACTATTTACTACTGAGTTTATACCTGCCTATGCCGCTCCATTAACGGGGCAATTTCGTGTTCAGCACAGCGACTTTAAAGTTAATGAGCAAATGGATATTGAGCTTTCAGGGCAGGGCGAGCATTTATGGCTGCAAGTGCGTAAAACAGGCTCTAATACCGATTGGGTCGCGGGACAATTAGCGCGTTGTGCAGGAATAAAAGAGCTAGAGGTTGGTTATGCAGGTTTAAAAGATCGCCATGCCGTAACCACACAATGGTTTAGTTTACAATTAGCCGGAAAGCCTGATCCTGATTTTAGTGCTTTGCCAGCCGAAATTGAAATTTTACAAACTCAGCGTCACGATAAAAAACTGCGCACTGGAGCATTAACGGCTAATCATTTTGAGTTGGTTTTGCGTAATGTTGCAGGTGATTTAGAGCAAATTAAGCCTATTATTGAAAAAATTAAAATTCAAGGTATCCCTAATTATTTCGGTGAGCAGCGTTTTGGTAATGAACGTAATAATTTAACCAAAGCATTGGCTTGGTTTAAAGGTGAGTTTCGCCCTAAACAAAAACACCAAATGGGGCTATATATTTCCGCTGCCCGCTCATGGATTTTTAATCATATTTTGCAAGCACGTATTCAGCAGAATAATTGGTATACGCGTTTAGCAGGGGATGTATTGGTCTTAGAGGATAGTCATTCGTGGTTTGTGGATGATGGTTCAGAGAGTTTAATCCAGCGTTTAGAGCAGGGTGATATTCATCCTTCAGGCGCATTATGGGGTGAGGGTGAGTTACCTACACAAAGCCTAATGCGTGCATTGGAATTACAACAAGCTGATGGCTTCCCAGAGTTTTGTGCAGGCTTAAATAAACAACGCTTAAAACACGATAGGCGTGCCTTACGTGTGATGGTTAAAAATCTCGAGTATGCCTTATTAGATCAACAAACCTTGCAATTAAACTTCACCTTACCCGCTGGGGCTTATGCTACGGTCTTACTAGAACAATTAGGGCGTTTTAGCTCAGCGGTTCACGTTTAATCCTGATGGGAGTTTGCGAGGATTAGCAAATACTGTTATACCTGAGTGAGCCTTAGTTGGAGTGTAACGTTTATGACTCATCCCACGCAGCCTGCTTTAATTGACCGCTTTGGGCGGCGTATTAATTATGTACGTTTATCGGTAACGGATCGCTGTGATCTGCGCTGTGTGTATTGCATGAGCGAGGATATGACCTTTGTGCCGCGTAGCCAATTATTGACCCTAGAGGAGATGGCACGGGTAGGAAGGGCATTTGTGCAATTGGGTGTGAGTAAAATTCGCTTAACAGGGGGCGAACCTTTAACACGGCGTAATATTGTCCATTTATGTGAGGAGCTAGGTACATTAGCGGGTTTGCGTGATTTCACTATGACCACGAATGGTACTCAACTGGTTACCTATGCCGCAGCACTTAAGCAAGCGGGTTTAACACGCCTTAATATTAGTCTCGATACCTTAAAACCAGAACGGTTTCAGCAGTTAACCCGTTTGGGCGATATTAATAAAACCTTGGCGGGCATTGATGCTGCCCTAGAGCAAGGGTTTGAGCGTATTAAACTCAATGCAGTGATTTTAAAAAACCGTAATCATGATGAAGTCCTAGATCTAGTCCAATTTGCTTTTAGTAAAGGCATCGATATTAGTTTTATTGAAGAAATGCCCTTGGGGGATATTAGCGAGCATAGTCGAGCGGAGGCTTATTATGCTAGTGATGAGATTTTGCGTGATTTGCGTGAACATTATGACTTGCAACCGCTAGTGGCTCGCACGGGGGGGCCTTCTAAATATTATGGGGTGGTGGGTAGTGAGCGGCGCGTCGGTTTTATTTCACCCCATAGCCATAATTTTTGCGGCGACTGTAATCGGGTGCGAGTGACGGCAGAGGGGCGCTTATTATTGTGTTTGGGGCAGGAGCATTCAGTCGACTTAAGGCGTGTATTGCGAGCGCATCCTTTAGACGATGAGCCTTTATTACAAGCCATTCAAAATGCGATGCAACTTAAACCCCTAGGTCATGAATTTGAGGTGACACAGGCTAAGGCTCAAGTGATGCGGTATATGAATATGACAGGTGGGTGAGTCAGTCAGTGCTTGAAAGGTGTAAATGACTTACACCTTTCACACGAATTATGGCTTAGCTTATTTCGCTTGAACAACCATGTAATCAACCGCTGCTTTAATTTGTGCATCGGTCAAAGCAGGATTACCACCGCGAGCAGGCATTAAGTTTTTACCTTTTAATGCGCTGGTATATAAGGTTTCCATACCCGTAGCAATACGCGGAGCCCACGCTGCTTTATCTGTTAGTTTCGGCGAACCCGATACCCCTACGTCATGGCAAGAGAAGCATAAAGATTTATAAACCTTTTCACCTTCTACTGTGCTGCTAGCACCCGCTGCTTGTTGTGCTTGTGCAGGCGCTGCGGCTGGAGCGGGCGCTGCTGGAGCTGCCGCTGGTGCTGGAGCTGCTGGAGCCGCCGCTGGTGCAGGGGCTGCTGGAGCCGCCGCTGGTGCAGGGGTTGCTGGAGCTGCCGCTGGTGCAGGGGCTGCTGGAGCGGCAGGTTCAGCCGGAGCTGCTGGAGCAGGAGCTGCGGCTTGAGCAGCGGGAGCTGCCGCTGGAGTAGGAGCAGCAGCCTGAGTTGCCGCTGGAGCAGGAGTAGCAGCCTGAGCAGCAGGGGCTGCGGCTGGAGCAGCTGCTGATTCAGCCGGAGCTGCTGCATCGGCCTTAGCTAAGTCAATGCCAGCTTTGCCGGTCATATATAAAATAGCATCAGTAATTTCTTGCTCGGTTAAAGAAGGATCGCCCCCTTTAGCAGGCATTTGATTCTTACCATTAATCGCTGAAGTTACTAAACCTTTTAAGCCTTGGGCAAGACGTGGTTCCCAAGCTGCTTTATCATCGATCTTAGGAGCACCTAAAGTACCTGCTGCGTGGCAATTGGTACAAAGTGCTTGATAGACTTGCTCGCCGGTACGGGCAACCGGTGCAATGGATTTATCCACCGTTTTAACCATGCCAATGCGCTTTAAATCTTGTTCAAGCGATGGGTTTTGTAAATTGGCGGGGTCATCTAAGCCCCTAGTACTGTTCTTCTCTATGGTATTGAATAGATTCGTTACCAGTACAAAAACGGCCGCGCCCAATATTAATAAACCGCCAACCAAAACAGGTTTTGCCATTGGGTCATGAGGTGGTGTTGAATGAGCCACTATATTTCTCCCATTAACCGGGCTAAAGGTACGCTTTGCCCGCATGATAAATTTCAAAGAGGGTTACAAATCTGTTTAATCGGCAAGAATTATATTTGAAACCGCTAATATGCACCAATGCTCTTTGGGGGAAAGTTGGAATATTCCGTATTTTTTCCAAGGAATTACTGAGTGCTCTACTAAACTATCTGAGAAATAACAAACTCTATTGGACTCACTCTCTGGATTTTTGTATTATCCAAACCCTCTTCGATGCGCCCTTAGCTCAGCTGGATAGAGCGTTGCCCTCCGGAGGCAAAGGTCAGAGGTTCGAATCCTCTAGGGCGCGTTTAACTATCTTCCAAACTCATCCAAAGTCGCTCAAACTATCCTTTAAAACAACGTTTTAGGGCGTCTCTATAGTCCAGTATCGTACAGTTTAGGCAGTTTAGGTTTGTAAAGGCTTGCTGTTTCGTGTGTAAAGCAGTGTGTAAGATAGGTTTAAGATCTTAGCGCCCGCAGCCGATAACTAATAACGTGATGCTCAGCGCCTTAAACCACTGGCAAGCCGTAAGCTGCGTAAAAGTAGCGGGTAAATTCATACAGCCATGCGGCTATGGGGAGATCGGCTAGTTTTAGAATGAGCCAAATGAGGGCGCTGACTATGCCAATGCTGAGGAGTAGGTAGCCGTAGAGCCATAGGCTGGCGGCGGTATAGCGTAGGCGGTCGCCTTCGGGGGTATTGATGAGGAAGGTGGCTAGGGCTTGCCCTTTGAGGCTGAAGATAATAATGGCGAGGCAGCCGAGGACTAGGTGGATAAAGGTGGGGAGTAGGGTAGTCCAGAGCATGAGTGTAACCATTAAGCCTTCACCAAAGGGGGCAACGGCGGCAGCGTAGGCGTAGTATTGCCAGTTGGTGGTAGCGCTTTGTCCGTCGGCATCGATCCAATGGCTGAATAGGCTATCGAGGGCAATAGCTCCTGCGGGGAGGAGTAGGCATAGGGCTAGCATGAATAGGACGGCTAGTAAGGCGTCGATGAGTACTTCTAGGGTGATGAGCCAGACTTTATCGGTTTGGAGGGTTTTTTCTAAAAAAGCACGGCTAACCCACCATGATAAATAGTCGAGTAGTGCATTAATCAAAGGCATCATTAAATAGAAAAATGAAATAATCATTGCTGTTTTATAATCTTTTATATATACACCTAGTAGAACAAATGTAAAAATTAAACCAGATAAAGTAATTATAATTTTTTTATGAAAAATTCGCCCGAAAGAGATGAATAATATACTAAACCCAAGAATGAGAATAGCCATATTAAATTTGTATGCTATTAAAGTAATAGTAAATATTAGTATGGCTAAAATACCAGTTGCATACCCTGCAAAAAAGCAAATATTAATAAAAATAAAGTCGTTTCTTACTAAGTACCCTAAAAGTGCTAGTGTTAGACCACAAACAAGATGCCAAATATTAATTGTTAGTTTATAGTTAACGCCTAGTTTTTCAAAGTACTTGATAATTCTAAGATCTAGGTCCAAACTATAAATCCAGCCGTACTTAAATGTGTAATAGGTTATTACAAGCCAAGCTATTATTATCGGAAAAACTATTAATCTATATATTGATTGCTCTGAAAAAAGAAAGGAGTGAGAGAAGCTATTAATTCCATTAAAATAACTATAGGTTAAAATAAATGCTAGAATAGGGTATGCATAAGCTAGTAAAAATGAGATGTTAAATGCACGAAGGGATGATTTTCCCCCATAAATCTTAAATAAAAAATCCAGTAGTCGATAGACTGCCGTTCTATAAAATTTGCGCCTTATCCCTTGCTGTAAAGTGGTAATAAAATACTGACGAGAGTCTATTGGGGCGATATAAATCCTCCAAAAAAACCAAACTAATCCTATTGATATAAGAAGAAATAATATGGTGAAACTGATAAAAATTACCCAAACTTGAAAAGTGCTTAGCTCTTTACTACGACGCTCATTCAATCGTTCAATTTGCTCAAGTACTTCAGTCGGTAAATTAATTTGAGTACCAATATGAGTACTTTTATCCACTTTTACAGTTTGCCCAGCAATGGCATCGCCTTGAACACTTTGTGCAACCTGACTTTGGCTTATGTCTTGAGTAGACTGTTCTGAACTACCCCCGCAGCCCACAATCCAAAGCAATAAACCCAGAGCCAGCCAATACTTAAACCAAGCACTCAAAGCTATTGACCGGTTTTAAGTTCAGTATTGCTATTAGCGGCAGCATCACAATTACCCACCGCGACGGCACTATTTTCTATATTCTCGACTCTTTGATCACTACGCTGATGCGGTTCGGTGCTTTTTCCTCCTTGCATTTGCGCCTGCCCCTGTTGAGAGGCAATTGCCTGACACCCTGCTACACTCACAGCACTGTTTTTGACTCCTTTCACCTCTTGCACCGTTGGACGCAATAAATCCTTCGCAAAGCCCAAACCAATCGCTAAAACACCTAAAATCAAACAGGTATAAATTAACTTAGTCACAATGCGCTCAATACTCGCACCACTTAAAGCCTCTGTTTGGCTCGGTTTAAAAATCCAACCCAAGCCCGCAATAATAAACAGCGCAAAACCAGCTAACGTAAACGGATTCGTTAAATGCTCAATCCAAGGCGTGATCACTTCCTGATTCATAGGGCAAACCTAAAAGAGGGGGGGGCGTACTGATGAATGTAGCAAATTAAGCTATGAGCGGCAAAACATACTCTAACAAAAGTTAAGTTTAAAAAACATGCTAGCACATGGTAGTATTCCTTACTAAAATAAGAAATGTAAGGAAAAAGAGGTTATTTCCATGTCAGCAGCCACTATCACCAGCAAAGGTCAAACGACTATTCCCAAAGACATCAGGGAGGCTTTAGCTTTACAACCTAAGGATAAGCTCCACTTCACGCTCTTACCCGATGGCACCATTATTGTGCGCGTCAAAAAACGTAGTATTCTGGAGCTTGATGGCTTGCTAGAACAACAAGGTAGTACACCTATTCCACTAGAACATATGCATCCTTGGAGCTAACCATGAAATATGGTTTAGATACCAATGTATTAGTACGCTACTTGTTAAATGATGATAAAGCTCAAGCTGCTTTAGTGCGCCAACGTATTCAGCAGGCTATTACTAATAAGGAAATACTTTTTATTAGCCTACTAACTATTTTGGAAACTGAGTGGGTATTGCGTAGTTATGGTAAACGTGACAAAGCTACTATTATTCAAGCCATGCAAGCTTTATTAGAAACGCAAGATGTTGAGATTGAGTTAGAGGAATCATTAGAGCAGGCTTTGCATTTTTATAAAAATAGCAATGCTGATTTTGCTGATTGTTTAATGGCAAGTCGTTATCAAAGAGAGGGTTGTAAAGCCATGCTTACCTTTGATAGTAAAGCTGCCAAATTACCTAACGGTGAGTTATTGGGTGAATCTCTCACTTAAATTACCAGAACGTTTTAGATGTGGACTGAGAATAGAGTTGCTTTATTCAACGTAGTAAGCAGATACAATTTTACTTTTATCCTCTAGAGCGGATAATATAAGATTTATCCTTTATAGCGGATAATATGATGCATATTTACTCTACCGATATGTTAGCCACAGCCCTACGGGATCAACGCAAACGTGCTCAGATCACGCAAAGTACCCTAGCTGAACACACAGGATTAAAGCAAGCCACTATATCAGCTTTGGAAAATCAGCCCGATGGCACGAAGCTAGAAACCCTATTTAAGTTATTGTCGGCTCTAGATTTAGAGCTACATTTAGTCCCAAAAGCTGCCAATAAAACGACAGGCTGGGAGCAAGAATGGTAAGTCGCAAAAGCCACTTGTATGTATTTATGAATGGTTTGCCCATTGGCATATTGAGCAAGGCAATTGACGGGGTGAACCTATTTTTAGTGGTATCTCAAATTTGGCACGACGCTATAGATAATCAATCATTAGGCTTTTACTGAAGCATCCTCAAACTTATTCACCTCGCGCAAGGGTTTAAACGCCCACATCCATAATCCCGCTACCCCTAGGGTAAATAAACTTCCTACTACCGCCGCTGGTTCAGTACCTAACCATTTAGCACTTAAACCCGCCCGAAATTCACCTAACTCATTCGATGAGCTAATAAATAACATATTCACCGCATTTACCCGCCCACGCATTTCATCGGGGGTAGAAAACTGCACTAAGGACGAGCGAATATACACACTCACCATATCCGCCGCTCCCGCCACCATTAACGCTAGAAACGACAATACAAAACTGGTTGACAGTGAAAACACTAAATTCGCCAAGCCAAACATAATCACCGCAGCGAACATCGTTATCCCAACTCGGCGATTGAATGGATATAAACTTAAATAAAATCCAACAGCTATTTCACCTAGTGTCATGCCACTACGCAACGCACCTAATCCAATAGAACCTACGTGTAAAATATCCTTGGCATAAATGGGTAGTAATGCAACGACTCCCCCTAATAATACGGCAAATAAATCTAATGAAATTGTCCCTAAAATAATCGGGCGCGAGCGAATAAATTGAATCCCCGCTGTAAAACGTTGCCATGCACTACCATTCAGAGTGTTATTGGGTTTTATTTGAGGTAATACCTTAACCCAAGGCAATAATAACGCCGCTCCCAAAAAGCTCAGCATACAAATACTATAAGTGAGTACTCCACCTCCCAAAGCATATAAGCCACCTCCGACTAATGGCCCTGCAATCGCAGCACTACGCATCAGCATACTATTAGCGGCAATCGCGGCAGCTAATTGTTCGCGGGGCACAATTTGAGGCAATAAACTTTGTACCGCTGGTCCAGTAAAGGCTCGACCACAACCATAGAGCATTAATACCGCATAATAAAAAAGGGGGTTGTGAATCGGGATTAAAGATAAGACTAATAACAAAGTACTGCATAGTGCTTCTAATATCCAACTGGCGGCTAAAATCTTTTTACGCGCAAAACGATCTAATAAGTCACCCGCCGGAATCAATAACACTAGCATCGGTATGAATTGTGCAAGCCCGACATAGGCTAATGCCATAGGGTCATTCGTCATGTCATACACTTGCCACGCCACCACTACCGCCTGAATTTGTGCGGCGAACATAGCTAGCACACGACCTGATAAAAATGGCAAAAAGCTCGGTTGGTGATAAATGCTAGTAGCGTGAGACATAGAGGATCTGCTGCAAAGTAGTTACGAAGCGTGAAAAATGCAGCATTATTCGCTCACTATTAGGGCTTAGCAAGGGTACTTATAAGTTTTCAACAGTGTAGGCAGGTATGAAATATGCACCCTCTCAAAATGGACTATAATTGATGCCAATTAATGCGAGGCAGTGTAATAGGGGGTGGTTTTTTAGCTCAATCACCCCCTCCCAATCATGTTACCGATAAATAGAGCAGGGATGCTCTACTGTGAGGAGTGTCAAGATGGATTTATATCCCAAGCCGTGGCTGAAACGCTTAGCTCCCGTGATGCTAAGTAGTGTTTTTGTTCCTCATTATAGTGCAGCCGCACCTATTCCGACCCTAGCCACTTTAACGAAACCCCTGAAAATCGATACCCGTGCTATTACTGTGTCTGGCTTGTCGTCGGGTGCATTTATGGCGCTGCAATTGCATGTGATTTTTTCCAAAACTATTAAGGGCGCTGGGCTAGTCGCCGGAGGTCCTTATCGCTGTGCCGAGGGAGTGTATCAAGGTTCAGCTTTAGATTTCAGCGGGCTATACACCCCCACCACAGTCTGCACTAATACTCATCCCCTGTATCCTTTTGCCGGGCCTCCTGAATTGGACTATTCCTTGCGTGAGACACAGCTCATGGCAGCTAAAGGTCTCATCGATGCGCCGGAGCATTTGGCACAAGCTAAGGTATGGCTATTTAGTGGAGCTAAAGATCAAACCGTACCCGCTTCAGTCATGGAGGTGACAGCGCAGTATTACCAACACTTTATTAATGATCAGAACATTGAACATTTACGTCATCCCCATGCAGAGCATGCCATGATTACCGATACAGTGGGTCATGCCTGTGATATTTCAAAAAGCCCTTATATTAGTCAATGTGGTTTTGATGCGGCTGGGGAGTTATTAGCGTTTTTACTCGGTGACCTTAAGCCTAAAGTAATGGCTGATCCAGAGTCCTTGTATACCTTTAGCCAGCTAGCGTATTTTAATAATCGTGATCCCAGCACTAGCCTGCATCCTCAAGCACATATTTATATTCCGCAAGCCTGTTTGGCGGGTGAGCCATGTCGCTTACATATTGCTCTGCATGGCTGCCAGCAATCGGAGGATTTTAATCATCGCGCCTTTTTCGAGCAGGCAGGCTATAACGAGTGGGCAGAGGCAAATAATATCGTGGTGCTTTATCCGCAAACACGGGCATGGAAAAGTACTTTATGGATGGGGGCGATGAGTAATCCTAAAGGTTGTTGGGATTGGTGGGGCTATAGTGGGGGGGATTATGCAACTAAGCATGGTAAACAAGTACGTGCTATTGCCAGCATGGTCAACAGCATGGCACGTAGCAAGGTACTGCAATAGCGCTTTAGTGTTGTGGTAGCGCCACCCGCTGCAAATAGCGCCCACGATATAATAAGCGCGGTTGATGGGGGTTATCCTGAAAAGCATTGCGATTATGCAGGATATTATTACAGATCAACCCTTCTCCGGCTTGCAGGGTGTGTCGGACTATATAAGGTGATTGATCCTCTGCCCATAATTGATTTAGATACGTGACCGCCTCTTGGGTCATAGGATCATTACGCCAGTGAATATTACGTTGGCGAGCCGAGTAGCGCATATGTAATTGCCCTCGGTGCACACTAAAGACTGAGCCTATGCTGGTAGGGCGAATAATCTCACCTTTTAGCTCATTAGCCGGAATGGTTAGCGCTTCAGGATGTATGAGCGCTTTAATATAAGCCGGATTAGCATCACGTAATAAAATATAAGCAATCTCGTGATCTAACCAGTGGCTTTCTCCCCCCGATTGTGCAGGCTGCATACAATGTAACAACATACCGTGAATCACTTGATCTTGAGGGTGGTAATAACCATCGGTATGCCAACTTAAAGCCTTGTTGGTATAGGGGATATAGTCGTGTTGTCCCTCATGCTGGGTCTGAGTAATCGCCGATAAACTATCCTCATCGGCACAAAGATTCGCGTGTAAGTCAGTTAAACCTAAGGCATGAGCGAGTTGATGAAGATGATACCTAGTCACCTGATCAGGCTGAGCAAAACGATAAAGCGCGAAATTGTAACGCTGAGTTTGCTGTTTTAAGCACTCAATTTGCGCAGTATAAGCGGCGGTATTGGGTGTTAAAGTAACCATTAAAGCGGTCAAGTCGAGTGGATAAGCGGCTAATTTTTGCTGCCGCCATTGCTCATAACTATCTTGATTCTCAAGTAAAAAATACTGTGCTTGCATCTGATCTACCTCACTTGTTAGTAGTCCTACAACCCAAGAAGCAAGAGCACCCTACCCATTGGGGTAATTGTTTTGTTTATTAGAATATTAAAACATAGCAATATAAAGACGTGACAACGAGTACTCCTTTAGGATTAGAGCCAAGACCTAAAGCTATATCTCCCTAGGGAGAGGTGAGTATTTGGTGTCCCTCCACTCTGTGAGATTCTAAGCACCAGAGGTTGGAGTCTACACTTAGCACCTACTAGCACGCTTTAGCGTGTGCTTTTAGTAATTTAAACAATATTCCAATGCTTGTGTGAACAAGCAAGCGGGCCATAAGGTATCTAACTCTAGGAGGCAAGTATGGCATCTAAACACTATCCAACCCCGATGCTTGATGTATTGGAAGAGGGTCCGTGGCCCAGTTTTATTAGTGGCTTTAAAGCATTGCGTGATAATCACCCTAGTGAGCGCATCCGCAATACGATTAATGGTTTATTGGGGCAGTTAGAGCACTCATACGAAACGCGTATGGGCTATTGGAAGGGCGGTACGATTTCAGTATTCGGTTATGGCGGTGGTATTATTCCGCGCTTCTCTGAAGTCGGTCATATGTTCCCTGAATCTAAAGAGTTCCATACCTTACGCGTGCAGCCTCCTGCGGGTAACTACTACACCACAGACATGTTACGCCAACTCGCTGATAGCTGGGAAAAATGGGGTTCAGGTTTACAAACCTTCCACGGTCAAACTGGCAATATCATGTTCATCGGAGCGGATAGCAAAAACTATCAACACTTCTTCGATGAGATCAATGAATACGGTTGGGACTTAGGTGGCGCGGGTCCTTGCGTTCGTACTGGTATGTCTTGTGTGGGTGCGGCCCGTTGCGAAATGTCTAACTGCAATGAACAAGCCATTCACCGTCATTTATTAAATAACTTTACTGATGACGTACATCGTCCGGCTTTACCTTATAAGTTTAAATTTAAGGTTTCAGGTTGCCCGAACGATTGCCAAAACTCAATTGAGCGTGCTGACTTTGCCGTGATTGGCACTTGGCGTGATGATATGAAGATCAACCAAGAAGAAGTCAAAAACACCATCATGAAAAAGGCGGCTGAGATTGGCAAAGAAGGTGATCGTTCAGCAGGTCGTCAATACATGTTCGACAATGTGATTAGCCGTTGTCCTACAGGCGCGATTAAACTCAATGACGATGACACCATTACCGTCGATAACAGTAACTGTGTACGTTGCATGCACTGCCTAAACGTTATGCCTAAAGCGCTACAGGTAGGTGATGACAAAGGTGTCACCATTCTCATGGGCGGTAAGCGTACTCTGAAAATTGGTGACTTAATGGGTACGGTGGTAGTGCCTTTCATGAAGTTAGAAACCGAAGAAGATTACGAACGTATTGTAGAAATGGCACAAAACGTAATTGATTTCTGGGCTGAAAATGGTCTAGAGCATGAGCGTTGCGGTGAGATGATTGAGCGTATTGGTTTGGTTAACTTCTTAGAAGGTGTGGGTATTGACCCTGATCCTAATATGATCAAACAACCACGCAACGTGTCCTACGTCCGTATGGATGGTTGGGATGAGGCCGCTGAAGAGTGGTTTAATCGTAAGCGTGCGGAAAAGTCAGCAGCTTAATGGGTTCAGCGCAAACTAAAGTACTGTGCGCTTAAAAAACGTTTAAGAATTTAGGTTTAAGGAGAGATGACGGATGTCAGCCCCAAAAATGCGTGATCCCATCGAATCAGGTTGCCCCGATGGTTTCCAATACATGCACCCCGTGATGCGCCGTAACTATGGTCAATGGTTGTATCATGAAGACCCCCGTCCGGGTGTGCTCGTGCATGTAGCGCGTAGCGGTGAAAAAATTTGGACAGTGCGTGCCGGTACTCAGCGTATCCTCGATGTGTTTACTTTACGTAAACTGATGGATATTGGTGATCAATTCGCTGATGGTTATGTACGTTTTACTATTCGTTCCAATATTGAATATATGGTAGCGGATGGTGCAAAAGTTGAGCCTTTAGTCAAAGCATTAGAAGATGCGGGTTTCCCTGTAGGCGGTACACGTAACTCAGTGACTACTTTGTCACACACTCAAGGCTGGTTACACTGTGATATTCCGGGTACGGATGCCTCCGGTGTGGTTAAAGCTATGATGGATGAGCTGATTGGCGAATTCAAATCATGGAGTATGCCTAATCGTGTGCATATCACCACTTCATGCTGCCAAATCAACTGCGGTGGTCAAGGTGATATTGCGATTAACGTCCAACACGTTAAGCCACCAAAAATCAACCACGCTCTAGTAGGCAATATTTGCGAACGTCCTTCAGTGGTGGCGCGTTGTCCTGTCGCGGCGATTCGTCCTGCGATGGTCGATGGTAAGCCTTCGCTTGAGGTTGATGAGAAAAAATGTATTTGCTGTGGTGCATGCTATCCTCCTTGCCCACCCATGCAAATCAATGATCATCAATACACTCAATTAGCTATTTGGATTGGGGGTAATCACTCGAATGCTCGTGGTAAGCCTACTTTCCAACGCTTAGTGGCGGCGGGTATTCCCAACAATCCACCTCGTTGGCCAGAAGCTACCGCCATCGTGAAGAAAATCCTCAAGTGCTACAAAGAAGGCGCTCGTGATTGGGAACGGATGAATGAATGGGTTGAGCGTATTGGCTGGCCACGTTTCTTTGAAGTGACGGGTTTACCGTTTACTAAGTACCACATTGATAACTGGCGTGGTGCACGTAATAACTTAAACTCTTCCACTCACATTCGTTTCTAATTGGGTGATGCATGAAATATACGCTTATGGTGAATGAAGGCCCTTATCAGCATCAATCGTCTGATACCGCCTATCAATTTGCTAAGGCTGCTTTAGCCAAAGGACATGAGATTTTCCGTGTCTTTTTCTATCACGATGGGGTTAATAATGGCTCGCGTTTAAGCGTGCCTCCCAAAGATGATCGCTTAGTGCAAAAGCAATGGTCTGAACTAGCTCAACAACACGGCATTGATATGGTGATTTGTATTGCCGCTGCGCAACGTCGTGGTTTGATGG
Source organism: Thiofilum sp. (assembly GCF_016711335.1). Classification (NCBI taxonomy): domain Bacteria; kingdom Pseudomonadati; phylum Pseudomonadota; class Gammaproteobacteria; order Thiotrichales; family Thiofilaceae; genus Thiofilum; species Thiofilum sp. The sequence continues at coordinate 802,568 of NZ_JADJTF010000001.1, read as the reverse complement.
ATGCTAGTGAAGCTAAACGTCAAGGCTTAGATGCTGACAATATTGCTCCGGGCTTTCGTATTTCGGGCTTAGGGCAATTGATTGAAGGTAGTATCGAGTCTGATCGTACTATCGTGTTTGGGGATTAAGGGGTACTCACATGGCAACTAAAAAGTTTATGTATGTGAATCGTAAAGCTCCTTACGGCACGGTATATGCGCTCGAATCATTAGAAGTGGTATTGATTGCTGCTGCTTTTGAGCAAGAAGTCACACTCGCATTCGTGGATGATGGAGTTTATCAGATTATTAAAGACCAAAAGCCTAAAGCGATTGGTATGAAAAACTTCTCACCCACTTATAAAGCATTAGGTGATTATGACATTAAACAACTTTACGTTGAGCGCGAGTCTTTAGAAGAGCGTGGTCTAACGGAGGACGATTTAATGGAGTTGACCTACGAAGATGAGGACGATGATTGGGCAGAGAAATCATCCCTCAGCATTATTAGCCGAGCTGAAATGGCTGAACTCATGGCAGCTCAAGACGTGACTTTTAGCTTCTAAGGAGCGCTCTCAATGTCGATGTTACATATTGTGAATAAATCGCCGTTTGAGCGTAATGCCGTAGCAAGTTGCTTGAGTCACGCTTCAGAAGGCGATGCCGTATTATTGATTGAAGATGCGGTGATTGGTGCAGTAGCAGGGTCACAAGCTGCTACTTTACTAACGTCAGCTTTAACCACCAAAGCAATCTACGTGTTGGGTGAGGATCTTGCCGCGCGTGGTATTGAACAGAGTCGTTTAGCTCAAGGTTTACAAGTTGTTGATTATAGCGGCTTTGTAGATTTAACGGTCCAACACGACAAAACCCAAAGCTGGCTATAATTTTAGAACGTATTAATGTAGGAGATGCTATATGGCACTGGAAATCGGCGGTAAATCTATCGCAACAGATGAAGAAGGTTACTTAGAAAACTTAAACGATTGGACTCCTGAAGTGGCTACTGCAATGGCTCAGGCAGAAGAGCAACCGGTTACTTTAACGGATGAGCACTGGGAAATTATCAATTTCTTACGTGAATACTATGACGAGTATCAAATTGCTCCCGCAGTACGTGTTCTAACTAAAGCGGTTGGCAAGCGTTTAGGTGCAGATAAAGGTAACTCTAAATACTTATATAGCCTCTTCCCCTATGGCCCTGGCAAACAAGCTTGTAAATATGCAGGTCTGCCAAAACCTACTGGCTGCGTTTAATTCACCCGTGGATCAAGGGCAGTTTGCCCTTGAGCCTCTACAAAAGTTCTATGAGGCCCCTGCAACATAGTATTTTCGCAGAGGTTCATTAGCAGGAGTTGACTGTGACTTTCGTAAGTTTGCTTTACGGATTGTTGTTTTATTTTGCCACTTTTATTCTGATCGGCGGAGTGGCACGCAAAATCCACCAATATTGGACAACGCCTGCTCCATTAAAAATACCGACTACACCTGCACCTGTTACGCAAAAAGGCGTGGTTTGGCGTATGTTCCGTGAAGTAGTATTTTTTGAAAGCTTATTCCGTTCCAATAAAACCATTTGGTTATTTGCTTTTCTCTTCCATATGGCGTTGTGGTTAGTGTTATTACGCCATAGTCGTTATTTTGTAGAAACAGGTTTTTTCCTCAACTTCATTCAGCCTTTTGGTAAATATGCCAGCTTTGCTATGGTACTGGGTTTAGCAGGGTTATGGATTAGACGCGTTATAGTCGACCGTGTGCGCTATATCTCGTCTCCCTCAGATCATCTAATGCTAGCTTTGCTCATGGGTATTGCTTTGAGTGGCATGATGATGACCTTTGTAGCTCACACTGACATTATGCAGGTGAAAGCATTCTTTAGAGGTTTAATGTTCTTTGATTGGCATAATCTGCCAGCATCACCGCTTTTATTAGTGCACTTATTATTAGTAGCTATTTTAATGATTATTTTCCCCATCAGTAAGTTACTGCATGCACCGGGTGTCTTCTTTAGCCCTACTCGTAATCAAGTCGATAATCCGCGTGAAAAGCGCCATGTTGCACCGTGGGCATTAGAGCTAGAAAAGCACAACAAAATTTATTTGGATGAGGTTAAACATGGCTGATTACGAAGTTCCTAAACTTACAGGTGCTGGCTATGTTGAAGTACCGGCTATTGAGCCGGGCAGTATGGCAGGCAAAGGCCCATTCGTTGCCAAACCTGATTTCCAAAAAGCCTTACATTTTCCGTCCGACTTTAATAAGGGGCAGGGTGAAGGTGAGCGCTATGAGTTAGTGCCAGACTGGAAAAACAAAGCCCTAGCCAAACTGGATGACTTACGTCACCGTTATCGCTCGCTGCAATTGTATTTAGATATTTGTGTGAAATGTGGCGCGTGTACTGATAAGTGCCATTATTTTATCGGTACTAAAGACCCTAATAATATGCCAGTAGCACGGCAGGATTTATTACGTAAGGTTTATCGGCGCTATTTTACCTTTGCAGGAAAGCACTTCCCTAAATTAGTGGGCGCTGTGGATCTGACAGAGGAAGTGGTGGAGGAATGGTATAACTACTACCATCAATGCTCTCAATGTCGGCGTTGTTCAGTATTCTGCCCCTATGGTATTGATACGGCTGAAGTATCAATGGCAGGACGCGAGATTCTCGATCATATCGGACGCGGCTCTAAATACAATAACGAGATTATTAGTAAAGTATTCAAGATCGGTAATAACTTAGGTCTGCCCGGTATGGCATTAGCCGATACGCTAGAAGGGCTTGAGGAAGATGTTGAAGCCGATACCGGTATTAAAGTGCGCTTTCCACTCGATGAAGAGGGAGCTGAAGTCCTACTGGTTACACCTTCTGCTGACTTCTTTGCCGAGCCTCATGTGGATGGCTTAATGGGTTATGCCAAAGTATTCCACGAGGCAGGGATTAGCTGGACGCTCAGCTCCTATGCTTCTGAAGGTGCTAACTTTGGGATGTTCATTGGTTCTTACGAAAATATGCGCCGTATTGCGCTGCGTATTCGTGAGGCGGCGATTAAATTAAAGGTAAAACGCATTGTATTTGGTGAGTGTGGTCATGCGTGGCGTGTGGCGTATAGCTTCCTCAATACTTTAGCAGGGCCTTTTGACTTCCTAGACCCCAAATATCCCGTACCTCAACACATTTTAGAAGTGACGTGGGGCTTGATCCAAGACGGCAAGCTAGTCCTCGATAAAACCGCAAATGATGACAAAGTTCTGACCTTCCATGACTCGTGTAATGTGGCTCGTGGATCACGGATGGGTGACAAACCCGGCGGACAGTTCGAGTACCCTCGTAATGTGATTAAAGCCGTTTGTAATCATTTTGTGGATATGCCCGCTGATACCATTCACGACGCTACCTTCTGCTGTGGTGGCGGTGGGGGCTTATTGACAGATGATTTGATGGAGTTACGGGTCAAGGGTGCACAGCCACGTATGGAGGCTTTGAAATACGTCACTAATGAACATGGCGTAACCCATATGGCGGCGATTTGCGCGATCTGTAAATCCCAGTTTACCAAAGTCATTCCGTATTATGGTTTTAAGATGGATCAGATTGTCAGTGTCCATCAATTAGTAAGTAATGCACTTGTCCTACAACGCCAAGTGTCGGTTCAGGCGCGTCCTGATGATGAAGATGAGGATGAAGACGGTGATGAGGATTGATTAAGGATTAATCCGTAACCGACTACTTTGTTCCACAATGAATGAATTTAACCTGCGCTATCAGGTTCCAGACCGGAGAATATAAGCATGGCAACAGCACCTGACGACAGCCGTTTAAAAGGGCATACTTTCCGCCGCTTTGAAGATGGCGACCATACTTGGGATAGTATGCACGATAAAATTTTCGTAGCGGATACTTCACATAAGTGTCCTACCTATGTGCATAAAACTCCACCTTGCCAAGGAAGTTGCCCCTCTGGTGAGGATATTCGCGGTTGGTTGCAAATTGTGCGTGGTATTGAAAAGCCTCCAGTAGGTATGACCATGCAGGAGTATGCATTCCGTCGTTCTACCGATGCTAATCCTTTCCCTTCAATGATGGGTCGCGTCTGTCCAGCACCGTGTCAAACAGGTTGTAACCGTAATGATGTGGATGATTTCGTTGGCATTAATGCGGTAGAACAATACATCGGTGATACCGCGATTGCGCAAGGTTTCAAATTTGAAACCCCACCGGCTTTATCAGGCAAGCGAGTAGCGATCATTGGTGGTGGCCCTGCGGGGATGGCGGCGGCTTATCAATTACGGCGTTTGGGCCATGCTTCGACTATTTTTGAACAGCATCCAGAATTGGGCGGCATGATGCGCTACGGTATTCCGGGCTATCGTGTACCACGCGACAAATTAGGGGCTGAGGTTCAACGTATTTTAGATCTTGGCGATATTGAAGTACGTTGCAATACTAAAGTGGGTCAAGACATTACGGTTGAGCAATTAGAGCAAGAATACGATGCGATTCTATGGGCACTAGGTTGCTGGAATGGTCGTGGTCTATTCGTAGATAAATTTGCTGAAACGCCTAACTGCATTTCAGCGGTCGATTTCTTAGAAGCCTTTAATAAAGGTACCATGAAATATACCGCTCCACGCATTGTGTGCGTCGGTGGCGGCGATACCTCGATTGACGTGGTATCGGTATCACGCCGTATTGGTACTTTAGCGAACTACACTGAAAATCCAGAAGATGCTGCCACAGGTAAATTGGTACATGCTGAAGAGCCTGCACAAAAAGTCCCCGCTCAGGTGACTTTAACCACTTTATTTAAGCTGGATCAGATGACGGCTGCCGAGCATGAAGTACAGGACGCACTCAAAGAAGGGGTTACTATTCTTACTGAAGTCATGCCTAAAGAAATCGTGTTTGGTCCTGATGGTCGTGCGATTGGTTTGAAAGTAGTGGAGTGTGTGGTTAAAGGTAATATGCCACAAGCCAAAGAATGTGGTGTTGAGACCATTATCGAAGCTGATTTGATCGTGTCTGCAATTGGTCAATTTGGACGCTTAGATGGTGTGGAAGCCTTAAATAATGGTCGTAATCTGATTAATGCTGATTCGACTTATCAAGTCCCCGGTAAGCCTAAGCATTTTGCTGCTGGTGATATTGTACGTCCGCACTTATTAACCACGGCGATTGGTCAAGGCTCAATCGTGGCTGAAACCATTAATCAGTTTTTGAATGCTCAAGAAATTGCTAAGCGCCCCAAGGTTGACAAGCATCACTTTGACCTCATGCAAAAACTGCAAGAAGTGGGTTTAGAACCAGCCGCTTATGATGGTGCCAAAGCACCTGATTTGCGTGGTACATCTAGTATGAACTATGCCGTTCATAACTACGAAGATCGCGCTAAGAGTGTGATTGTACCGTCTCGTGATCTGTTCTTAGGGCATTTTAAGGCTGAAGCACGCAAGTTGCGCTCCGAAGATGTACCAACTGCCGAGCAGGTATTGGGGCATTTTGCTGAGCGGATTAATCCTTTAATCGAAGACGATGCAGTTGCTGAAGCTAAGCGTTGCATGAGCTGTGGTATGTGTTTTGAGTGTGATAACTGTGTGATCTATTGCCCTCAAGATGCGGTCTATCGTGTACCTAAAAAGCAAGCGACTACAGGTCGTTATGTAGCAACGGATTATAGCCGTTGTATTGGTTGTCATATCTGCGCCGATGTTTGCCCCACTGGCTACATTGAAATGGGCATGGGTGAATAACAAAGGATGAGCACAATGTTCAGCACCTTAAAGTCAATCCTTGGGGTTGTGGCTTGTGCGTGGATTTTAGTCGGGTGTGAGGCAGCGCCTCCGCCGACTAATTTAGCGCCAGCTAAAGAAAAAGCTGCTCAATGCGTAGAGCCGACTGAGGATATACGCAAAAATCATATGGCGTATTTAATGCAGCATCGTGATGCGACTGTTATTGAAGGTATTCGCACTAAACAGCATAGTTTAGTGGAGTGTATTAATTGTCACGTAACGCCCACTCGTGCCGATGGCTCTGCGGTGCACTACGAAGATAAAGACCATTTTTGCGCCAGTTGCCATACTTATGCGGGTGTAAAAATCGATTGTTTTCAGTGCCATGCGGATCGTCCCGATTTGGCAAGCCAAACTAATTACCAGCATAAGTTGGGTTCGGCTGAAAGCTATCACTTTAGCACTAAGCTCAGTGCTTCCCCTGCTTTATCGGCTCAAGATATGCAAGCTATTACGAGTGGAGTAGTGCAATGACTAGCAATCAAGTCAATGAATACCGCCGCCGTTTTATGGCTGGTTTAGGATTAGCGGCAGGTGCTACTTTAGCCCCTAATTTCATCTTGCGCAGTGCTCAAGCGGCTGACGTGGTAGCTCGTCCTGACAATGAGCCAGCCAGTAGTGCCAAGCGTTGGGGAATGCTGATTGATGCTAATCGTCTCACCGATGGTGGTGCGTCAATGGTAGAAGCTTGTAAGCGCGAGCATGGTTGGGGTAATGACCCTCAAGCCAGTGCCGAGCAACAGCCGCAATGGATGCGCGTGGTAAAAGTGACCGATAAGCATACTAAACATTCTTTCACCTTACCGGTTATGTGCCAGCACTGTGAAAATCCTCCCTGTGTGGATGTATGTCCTACCGGAGCTTCCATGAAGCGGGCGGACGGTATTGTGTATGTGAATAAGCATACTTGTATTGGTTGTCGTTATTGCATGATGGCTTGCCCCTATAAAGCACGTAGCTTTGTGCATGAACCCCTAAAAGATCAAAAGCCACACTCGCCACGCGGTATGGGTACAGTAGAGTCTTGCAATCTGTGTGTACACCGCATTGATAAGGGACAACTACCCGCCTGTGTTGAAGCCGCCCCTCACGCAGTGATTTTTGGTGACTTGAATGATCCAGAAAGTCGGATTAGCCAAGCCTTGAAAGCATTAGGTGGAACACAAATTCGTGCTGATCTCGGTTTAAATACTGGCGTGCGCTACCTAAATATCTAGAGGAATCATTATGAGTAACAAGGCAATGGTGTATAGCGAAGTACGCCAAGCAGGCTGGGGGTACTATGGATTACTCGCCGCTAGTGCTGTTTTAGTGGGTTTAGGTCTCATTGCGTTTTTCTATTTAGAGCATACCGGACATCACGCCACTGGCATGAATAATCAAATCGTGTGGGGCTTACCGCACGTATTTGCTATTTTTCTGATTGTAGCGGCTTCAGGTGCACTCAACATCGGTTCTATCGGTACGGTCTTTAATAATAAGCCTTATAAACCGCTAGGTCGGTTGTCTGGTTTACTAGCGATTGCCTGTTTGATTGGCGGCTTGATGGTATTAGTGCTTGATTTGGGGCATCCTGATCGTTTGATTATTGCCATGACGCATTACAATTTTAAGTCGATCTTTGCATGGAATATTATTTTATATAATGGTTTCCTAGCTCTAGCGGTCTTATATGTCTGGTCAATGATGGATTACAAAATGCAGCGTTTTTATAAACCTGCTGGTTTTGCAGCCTTCTTCTGGCGTCTAGTATTGACTACGGGTACAGGGTCAATCTTTGGGTTCTTGGTAGCGCGTGAGGCTTATGACTCTGCGATTTTTGGTCCTTTGTTTATCCTAGTGTCTTTCTCATTGGGTTTAGCCTTATTTATCCTGATTACCTTTGGTCTCTTTACGTGGACACATCGAGCTTTAAATGATGACCTACTGATGCGTAAGCGCTATTTACTGGCTCTGTTTATTGGCGCTGTGCTGTTCTTTGAAGCGATTTTTCATGTAACTGCCTTGTATGCAGCAGAGCATTCGCATTTTGAGCGGTTTATGTTATCGGGTCAGTCTGGTTATTCGTTGTGGTTTTGGATAGGGCATGTATTGATTGGCAGTATTGTGCCTTTGTTCTTGCTATTACTACCTATGTGTCGTGGTCAAGTACGCTCCTTGTTAATGGCTTCTGCGCTAGTACTGATCGGTTCCTTTATCCAACTGTATGTCATTATTATTGGTGGTCAAGCTTATCCTCTGACTCTTTTTCCTAATGCTGAGGTAGAGAGCACTTTCTTTGACGGGGTGATTAATAGTTATGTTCCCTCGTTATGGGAGTTAATGCTAGGAATAGGGGGTGTAGGTGTCACTTTAGTAATGATCGTGATTGGTGTGAAAGTGCTGCGCTTCTTGCCAGTGTCATTAGCACAAGCTAATCCTGATGAAGATACTGATTAAAAGCGTTTTTAGGTAAGCCAAAAAATACGTTCAAGCCGCAGCAATGCGGCTTTTTTTATCTTTAAATTAATCCCTTTAGGAGAGGTTATTTCCCAAAACTGACTAAAAAGGTTTAATATCTTGCTTATATAAGAAAATAGTGATTTACTAATATACAAGGAAGGAGTTAGCCATGTTTAATCCCATTCAAATCCCATTTGGTTGCGTCATGTTGTTTAATGTCGTTGATCTTAAGCCCGGTGTGACCGTAGAAGATGTCGAGCTGGTCTTAGGTGAGATGTGCAATGTGGTAAAAAACAACTACGGTGATGACCAAGGTGGATTTATTGGCGGTCAAGTCTATCGCAATGCTGGATTTATTTCCGATGAGGGTAGTGTGGGCAATGATGCACCCGAACCCCAACGAGTTCAGCAAAATATGGGCGATGTAGTCATCGTGACCTATTGGAAGTCCTTCGATCAACACGAAAAATCCCACGCAGATAAATTATTTAAGGAAAAATTCCAAGCCTTAGCGAATTTCTGCGATAACACCTTTGAGGTTGGCTATGAGATGTTGTGGCAAGGTACGCCAGAAGATCATTGAGCTGCTTAATGCCCTGTGCTTACCTCCTCAGGGGGTAAGCTAATGGCTAGAGTATTTATCTCAGCGGCACATAAATCTTCAGGTAAAACAACGCTATCGATTGGTTTATGTGCCGCTTTAAGCGCTAGAGGTTTAGATGTACAGCCTTTTAAAAAAGGTCCAGACTACATTGACCCCATGTGGCTAGCTCAAGCCAGTGGCAATCCCTGTTATAACCTTGATTTTAATACCATGTCGGCTGATGAGGTATTATGCAAAGTTCAGCAACAATCTTATCTTTCTGATATTACTCTGATCGAGGCTAATAAGGGTCTATACGATGGTATAGCGTTAGATGGCTCGGATAGCAATGCAGCATTGGCACGCCTCACACAATCTCCTATTGTATTAGTGATTGATACACGCGGTACTACACGCGGTATTGCGCCCTTATTATTGGGTTATCAACACTTTGATCCCACCATTCAAATAGCCGGAGTGATTTTAAATCGTGTCGGAGGAGTGCGACACGCCGCCAAATTACGTGAAGCAGTCGAGCATTACACCGATATTAAAGTGTTAGGTTGTGTGCAAGAAAATACGGCTTTAGCTATTGAAGAGCGCCATTTAGGTTTAATGCCAAGTAATGAGCAGGCTAATGCCAAACAGCATATTGAGTTACTAGGTCAAGTTGTGAGTGAGCAGGTTGATCTGGATCAGTTTTTACATCTAGCTCAACAAGCAACCCCTTTAAATGCTTTGAATTTATCGATTTGCCAGCCAACGTGTCGTACTACGCCTAAGGCACGAATTAAATTGGGTATTTGTCAGGATGCAGCATTTGGATTTTATTATCCCGATGATTTAGAAGCGCTAGAGTCAGCCGGAGCAGAGTTAGTCCCGATTAATACGCTAACCGATTCTACCTTACCTCAGATTGATGGTTTGTTTATTGGGGGGGGCTTTCCTGAAACCCATTTAGCTCCTTTAGCTGCGAATCAGTCCTTACAACAGCATATTAAACAGGCAATTGAAGCAGGTTTACCCACTTATGCCGAGTGTGGGGGCTTAATGTATTTATCCCGCAGTATCACTTGGCAAGGGCAAACCGCTCCTATGGTGGGGATTATTCCGGGGGATGTGACTCTGCATGCTAAACCCCAAGGGCGCGGTATTGTGCAGTTTACCGAAACCGAGCATATGCCTTGGCCCGCTCTAGCGGCCTCTTTCCCTGCTACTCAAGCAGCGCACGAGTTTCATTATTCGCGTCTCGATAATCTAGCGGCACAGGGGCGGTTTGCCTATCGTATGTTGCGTGGGACAGGTATTACTGGGGACTATGATGGCTGGGTCTATCGCAATTTATTAGCTTCTTATTTACACCGCCGCGATACAGCTCAATATCGCTGGGCGCAACGCTTTGTTGATTTTATTCGTCAACACCAACAAGGATTATTGGCATGATTACAATTACTCCCAATGCATTACAACAGGTTAAACTAGCAGCAAGCTCTTCTAATGCCACCGGTTTAGCCTTACGTATTGAAATCCAACCTAAGGCAGATGGTAGCTTTAATTATCTGATGGGGTTTGATGAACAGCGCCAAGTAGGTGATGTAGAGCTAGAGCAAGACGGAGTTAAGGTGCTTATTGGTAAAGACTCTAAGCCTCTAGCTCAAGGAATGGTATTAGATTTTGTAGAGCTAAATGGGCAAATGGAGTTTATTTTTTTAAACCCTAATGACCCCTATTTTCAGCCGCCTAAGGAGTCTTAAATCATGGCCGAGCATGTGGCTAGCATTCCGATTACTCAAATTCAACGCCCTACTAAATCAGACGTTAACCCCATTGTCGATAATGGTGACAGTTTCAGCTCACCACGGCGTAAGCATGATGAGCTGTTTGTTGCTCAATCGGTGGTGGCATTACCGTGGCAAGGCTGGTTAGCTCTGGTGGCGTTATTTGTTATTTTTATTGCTATCGGAGCTAGCTACTTGTGGATTGTGGCGGGACTTGATCCAGATAATGGCTTACGCAGTTTATTAACCGTATTATGGCTCATTGCGGGCATTGGCGTTATGACGCTGTTTTATTGGATTTGGCGTGAGTTTACCTGCTTTGGTGATGAATTATCTTTATGGGCGCAACGCTTAAGGCGTAATGATCTCAGTGCGCGTATGCCGATTTTACGCCGTGCTTGCCCTTCACGCGTGATTCGTGAGCAAATTAATGCGATTACCGAAGATTATCAGGCAGTCGCTCGCGCACAATTGCAACGTTTAGAACGTCAAGATCGCTATATTGCCCGTAAAAATCATCATTTAAATGTGCTGTATGATGTCGCTGCGGCGATTAATCGCGCTGATAATTTAGAGAGCTTATTAGACCGCTTTTTAGTAACGCTGAAAGGGGTAGTGCAGGCTGAAGCGGTCGCCATTCGTCTCTTGGATAAAGATAATGTGCTGCGTTTGGTAGCGAGTATCGGACTGGATGATGAAGTGATGCAGCGCGAAACGGCGATTCTGGCTACTCAGTGTACCTGTGGCAAAGCCTTTGACGAGAAAGAAATTCGCATTCGCACCGATATTAATAAATGCGAGCATTTGATTGGGCGTGTCCTGTTTGAGCGCCGCAATCACATGGAAATGCTAGCTGTTCCCTTACTGTATCGTGATAAAACCTTAGGGATTTACAATATTTTTGTCTCGCGCGACCGCCATGCTTATTTAGAGGATGAGCATGAGTTACTGATGAGTATTGGGCGTCATTTAGGCATGGCGATTGAAAAGGCTAGCGTAGAGGAAGAAGCACATACCTTATCCATTATGAAAGAGCGTACTCGTATGGCGCATGAGTTACACGACTCGTTAGCTCAGACGATTGCTAGCCTACGCTTTAAAGTACGCCTCTTTGACGATTCACTACGCAATAGTGCCGATAGTAATCCACGTTTGTGGACTGAATTAGAAAACTTAGAACTTACTATTGATGAAGCCTACGCCGAAATTCGCAGTTTAATTACCCATTTTAGAGCGCCTTTAGACGGTAAAGGCATTGTGCGGGCTGTTGAGTTATTAGTAGAAAAGTTTCGTAAAGAAACGAATTTAGAAGTGTTTTTCTATCAAAATTGGGCGCTACAAAGCTTGGAGCGTGATGTTGAGATAGAAGTAATCCGTATTATACAAGAATCTTTAAATAATATTCGTAAACATAGCCAAGCAACCACAGTACGTATTTTGATGCATAGCAATGAGGAGGGTCGTTGTTCTGTGTTAATAGAAGATAATGGTATTGGTTTGCCTGAAACCTTACCGGAGCCTGATCCAATCACCGGAGAACATATTGGATTGAGTGTTATGCAGGAGCGTGCTGCCAATATTAAGGGTGAATTACATTTTGAGAGTGATCCAGATGAGGGTGGAACCTTAGTTCAACTGAACTTTGAGGCGCCTGAAGAACGTAAGCTCTCGCAGATCTTAGATCGTATGACACCAAAAACTCCAACCGATAAATCCGTTGACACAGGGACACCACTATGAATGAGAAAGTACTATTAATCGATGATCACACCTTATTCCGAGCGGGCTTAGAAGATCTATTACGCCGACGTGGAATCAATGTGGTCTCAGCGGTCGGTAGTGGCGAGGAAGGTATTAAAAGTACCGCTGAGGTACAACCCGACATTGTGCTCCTTGATATGCGCATGCCCCATATGGATGGCTTAGTGGTGTTACGCCAATTACGCAAAAATTATCCAGAGCTGCGTATTGTGATGTTAACCACTAGCACTAATGAAAGTGACTTGGTGGAAGCCTTGCGCAGTGGTGCTCGTGGCTATTTGCTCAAAGATATTGAGCCAGATGATTTAGTCGTTGCCTTACGCGAAATTATGCAGGGTAAAACAGTAGTAGCCCCAGAACTAGCGCCAGTATTAGCACGTTTTGTACAAGGCTCTGAGCAGCATAATGCTAGTCAAAAAGCTGTTGATCCTTTTGCAGGTCTGACACCGCGCGAGTATGAGATTCTAACGCTACTGGCAGAGGGTCAAAGTAATAAGGTTATTGCCCGTAACTTGGGTATTTCAGACGGTACAGTCAAGTTACATGTTAAAGCGATTTTACGTAAATTAGGGGTGAGTTCACGTATTACTGCTGCGGTAATGGCAGTAGAACATGGGGCGCGAGTCGTCAAATTGTAAAAGTTTGAATTTAATTTGACAGGCACTTATTGTTTTAAGCTATTACAATTCAAAGGGTTGCCAGCAGATACTTGCAGCCCTTTTTTGCTTTTAGGATCTAAAACCAATCTCTCATGCGATACCATGCCATTGCTGCTACTAAAGCGGGTGTTTTTAAGTATTTCCCACCCCAAAATGGCCTATGTTTGATCTGAGTAAATAGATCAAAGCGTTCTGAGTTGCCATGAATTGATTCAGCTACTAATTTACCCGCCAAGCCTGTCAAAGCCATGCCATGCCCTGAATAGCCTTGAGTAAAATAGACGTTAGGGGCTAAACGTCCAAAATGGGGGGCGCGATTTTGCGTAATCGCTACATACCCCCCCCAACAGAATTCAGTTTTCACGGGTGCTAGTTGTGGGAAAACAGTCAGCAGTCGGCGCCGCATATCTTGGGTTAAATCATGGGGCGGACGTTTGGAATAACTCACGCCTCCCCCAAATAACAGGCGGTTATCGGCTGAAAGCCTAAAATAATCCAAGACAAAGCGCGTGTCTGTCATCGCACTGTGTTTAGGCATTAAGGTCTGTGCTAACTCAGTACCTAAAGGCTCGGTCGCTAAAATATAAGTTCCCACGGGCATAATATAAGTCTCTAGTGCATAGCCAATATGCTCCACATAGGCATTAGTGCCTAATAACGCATAATCGGCCGTGATCGAGCCTTCGGGTGTGAGTATTTTTATGTTGGAGTTAGGCGTGACTTTGAGGGCAGGGGTATTTTCAAATTGCAGCACGCCTTGTTGTTGTGCAGCATCGGCTAAGCCTAATGTGTAGTTTAAAGGGTGTAAATGTCCGCTTTTGTGATCAAATAATAAGGCTTGGTAGCGCTTGGTTTGGATATAGTCTTGTACGGCATTACCCTCAATCCACTGTAGATGATCATAGCCATAGTGTTCAGCTAATTCGGCCTGATAGGCACGCAACTCGTGTACATGACGATTTTTAATTGCCGCAAAAGCCATTCCCTTTTTGAGATCACATTGAATACCGTGTTCTTGAATCAATTGCTCGGTGAGGTCTAGTGCTTCAACACTCATATTAAAAATGGTTTGTGCTGCATCCTTGCCTAATTGCTGTTTAATCGTGTCATTGCTACAGGCTAGCCCAAAAATTAGTTGTCCACCACTGCGCCCTGATGCACCAAAACCGAATTGCCGTGCTTCAATTTGGACTACCTTATAGCCGAGTTTGGCTAAATGTAATGCAGCAGAACAACCACTAATACCACCACCAATAATAGCTATATCTGTTTGTAGATGATCTTGCAGAGTCGGGCGACGTTGAAAAGGATTACTGCTAGCCTGATAGTAAGAAGCTGCACGTTCGGCAGGGTTACTGAGAGGATGTTCCATAGTAAACGACCTAGTTTTGTGATCACATTTTTATATTGTGCTAGCTATTTATAAATAGGTTCAAGTGGTAAAGTAATCTCAGTCCATTATCTATCGAATTTATATCAAAATATGTAGGAGGATAGGACATGAACAGCGAGCTAGAAAAGTGGATGCATAAGCATCAAATAACGGAAGTGGAGTGTCTGATTCCTGATATTACCGGCAATGCGCGTGGTAAAATTATTCCAGCAGCGAAGTTTTACAAAGATGAAGGCATGCGGATGCCGGAAACCATGTTCATGCAAACTGTGACGGGAGATTGGGCGGTTGGAGACGATGATCATGATGCGTTAGAAGTGGATATGATTGCTATTCCTGATCCAACGACGGCGCGTTTATTACCTTGGGCACCACAACCGACCGCACAAGTCATTCATGATTGTACCTTGGCGGATGGAACACCCAGCGCCCTAGCACCGCGTAATGTATTAAAACGTATTTTAAAAGAATACGATTCATTAGGTCTAAAGCCCATTATTGCGCCTGAAGCTGAGTTTTATATTACCAAAATCAATACTGATCCTGATTACCCGTTAGAACCCCCTATTGGACGCTCAGGGCGTAAAGAAATTGGGCGTCAGGCGTATAGTATCGATGCAGTCAATCAATTTGATCCGCTATTTGAAGATGTCTATGACTATTGTGAGGCTCAGGAATTAGACATTGATACTCTGATTCATGAGGCAGGGGCGGGACAAATGGAGTTTAATTTTGTGCATGGCGACCCCTTAAGCCTAGCCGATCAAGTCTTTGTGTTTAAGCGCACCATGCGCGAAGCAGCATTACGTCACAATATGTATGCTACTTTTATGGCTAAACCGTTGCAAAATGAGCCAGGGAGTGCCATGCATGTGCATCAGAGTATTGTCGATGCCCATACGGGTTTAAATATTTTTTCTAATCCTGACGGTTCAGTCAGTGAACGTTTTTTACAGTTTATTGCGGGACAACAAAAGTATTTGCCGTCTGTTATGGCGATTTTAGCCCCTAATGTGAATAGTTATCGACGCATTGCACGCTTTAATGCTGCACCTATTAATACGGCATGGGGTTATGATAATCGCACGGTGGGATTGCGCGTGCCTCATTCTGATCCTAGTAATCGTCGGGTAGAAAATCGTTTAAGTGGCGCCGATGTAAACCCTTATCTAATGTTTGCAGCGTCCTTTGCTTGTGGTTTATTAGGTATCCGCCAACAGCTACAGCCCACAGCGCCTATGGAAACCAGTGCGTATAACTTACCGTTTGGTGTACCACGAGATTTGCGAGATTCATTAGTGGCATTAGAGAGTTGTGAGCCTGTAGTAGAGTTACTAGGCGAGCGCTTTGTAGAAGTCTATTGCAAGGTAAAACGTATGGAATATGAAGCATTCTTCCAAGTAATCAGCTCATGGGAGCGGGAGTATTTATTGCTAAATGTATGATCTAACAGCAAATGAGGTGAGAGTTTATGGCTCTCACCTTGTAGGCAAGCTTAACCTAATTAAGGCAATATTTTAATATTACTCACCGTGTAGGCGGTTTCTTCATCTGCTATCATAGAGCTTTCATCAATATAGATGGATAAGGGAGCGCCGGTAGTGGCGTCATAGGTCACATCTACGCGTTCCGCATTACCGCTATAGGCGTCCTGAATAGACTTAAATAAGTCGTTCATGGTGACACGCGAATAGTCGGCAGCGGCTGTGCCAGTATCAGCATAGGTAGCATTAGTAATAGCGCCATTGCGTACACTAATATTCACTGGGCGTCCGCCATCAATCCTAAAACCACTATTAATTACAGTAAAATCGTAATTACCACGGCTGGTTAAGCTATTCCATTTAGCCTGATTGGCTTGAAGGTTTTGTGGACCGGTATTGGTTGGGGTTTTATTCAGTGCTTGTATGTCAGAAGCCGTTAGGGTGCGGCGTGCTATTTCACCTCCCGTAATACCCCCACTAATAATGGCAACATCACCCCGCGAAATAGAACCACTTTTATCCATATCCTTAATCGTGGTGCTAAAGGGCGCGTTGCGACTATATCCCATTAACTCCAATAAGTTACCTTTCTGATTCTGATTAAGAGGTAAGGCAGGTGCTGTTTCGGGGGTAATGGGTGGGTTAGGATTGATGCCTTGTAAGGCACTAATCAATAAGCGAATCAGTTGTATTAACTGTGATAAATAATTCGAGTTAATCCCGCTAGTGCCCATATGAATGGGGTTATTAATGGGTGGATAACGGGGAGTTAGAGCTTGAGTATTAGGGGGCTGGGATGTATTAGGTAATCTATTAATATTCATGATGTACATTCCTCTAAGCGTGAGGCTTAGTATGAGTCTGATCCAGTTTAAAGTGTAAACAGTGGCTCTAAAAAAGAGAGTACTATCAGATCAAGGGCGGATTTTAAGGATTAAAAGAGAGATGAATTCTCTAAACCTAGGGGAGGTTATTGAACGAGTACTCATCTCAAGTGATGGAGATCGGTATGGTTAGTTCAAGCCTAACGCTTTGGCATCAGCAGCGCTGAGTAAATGCTCCTTGAGCTGTGCTCCAGTGACATTATCATTCATATAAATCAGATCATTAACCGAGATAGCTCCACTGCGGTCATTATCATAAATAGTCGTGGTGAAGG
The DNA here is from genome assembly GCF_016711335.1 of Thiofilum sp. NCBI lineage: Bacteria > Pseudomonadati > Pseudomonadota > Gammaproteobacteria > Thiotrichales > Thiofilaceae > Thiofilum > Thiofilum sp. Next base: position 785,541 of record NZ_JADJTF010000001.1, on the reverse strand, counting down.
GCACTGAGCTATTAATATTAAAATATTGTTTAAGCTTATTGGAGAGGTTAGCATCTGCCACGATTTGTGGACCTGGATTAGCCACAATGCGCGGTCCTACAGGTGTTTGAACGAGAATTTCTTTGTAGTCTTCAGCCTGATTATGACGCACTAAGGGGGAGGGTTTGCCCGGTTCGGTGTGGCGATGATATTCCGACATACCCGGAACATTAGAGGAAATTAAAATAGTAGCTTTATTGCTAGGTGTAGTCGGGGTAGTAGGCGTAGTTTGCCCTGAGGTGTTCATAGCGGCAATCAGACGTTGTAGGATCTGGATTAATGTATTAATTATTAATGGGTTATTAAAGCCAGTTTGGTTAGGCATCCAATTAGGTTGGGAGTTGGTATACATAGGGGGGGTATACATAGGCTTAGTTAGCAACGGAAATTGATAACTAGGCAAAGTGTAGCGCATAGAGAAATTTATATTATTCATGATGGTAACTCACAGGAGACTAATGATTAGTAGCTGAGTAAATAGGTGAAGTTATTATTATGAATAAGAATAATTCCCACTAGCAGGAGTCAGATTGGGGGTAGAATTTAGGTATTAGATGGGGCAATACGAGCATTTCGGAGCAGAAGGCTCAGAAGATAGCTAAGCCTACTGCAAAGCCGCAAGAGCTAAAAAGAGTTCCTCAGCTCTTGCAACTATGATTTTAATATTTATTGCGAGTACTTGGAGGGCGTCTTGAGGGAGGGCGTGGTTTAGGAGTTTGTGCTACTGCAATTTCATCCAAAGTGCGTTGTGCATGTTCTTTTTCAGACGCTTTAATTTCACCATTAGCACGCCCATCTAAGCTGTAACGCTGATTTTCGATTAAAACTTGTTGTAAGTATTCTTTTTGATGAGTGTGATGCCACAGCACTCGATGCAACACGCGCTTAGATACGGGAATTTGTGCCTGATCAAAATATTGTTGCAACGCTTCCTCAATACCAATAGCTAAGGGTTTGTGTTGTGCCCAAATAGGAAAGACACTAGCTAATTGTGCGGTTAAATCTACAGCCTGTTGCTCTGCTGGTGTGAGCCTTTTCATAGGCTTTTTGGCAGGAGCATTACGCTTAGGTAGGCGAGGTGTGGCTAGCTTTTCTGCAACAATATCCTCGCGACGCACAATTCGTCGTTTGCTAGGGCGTTTAATAGCATTCGCTTCACTATCAGCATCAGTGTTTAAAGCGAGTTTTGGTTTTAAGGTTAAGGTTTTCTTTTCTTTATCCATGGACGTGATCATCGAGTCATCATCTGACATTAGTTAAATTACCTAGTAAGGTAAGACTTAGCAATCTTTATTCATAATACAGATGCAGATAGTTGTAAGAAAAAATTAGTGAACCCCTATTAGGTAGATTTTACTGCTCTTGGCTTTCTAGGTTAGTCAGTTAAGATTTATTTATTTTTAAATAGGTTTATTTTTAATCAGGTAAGCGCTAGGATTAGCCCATCTCTAATTGTGGGTGAGTGTTGCGAGTGTTTCAAAATGAACCGTATTAATGGATTAAGCGGTCAGTCCTTATGCTGTCCACAATGTCATTGTACATTGATTATGCGTATCAGGCGTTCTACCTTAACGAAGTTGTTTTCTAGGCAAAAGCACTATATTTGTCGGGCTTGTCATTCTCGGTTTAGAGAGGATAGAACTGTGTTGGTCGCTAGAAGTCATGCGATTAATATTATCTTATAAAAAAGTTGGTAGTAGGTGTGTACTACACCTCTACCAATTTTAATTTAAACGGTTTCTAATCCCGACATCCCCAAAATATTCCAACCTGCATCGACATAAGTAATCTCACCTGTTACCCCTGATGCTAAATCAGAGCATAAAAATGCAGCTACATTACCCACTTCTTCAATCGTGACATTGCGGCGTAAGGGTGTGTTTTTAGCAAAGTGATCCAGCATTTTACGGAAACCTGTAATACCCGATGCGGCTAAAGTGCGAATAGGGCCTGCTGAAATCGCATTGACCCTAATCCCTTGTGGCCCTAAATCGGCTGCCATAAAGCGCACTCCCGCCTCTAAACTCGCTTTTGCCATCCCCATAACATTGTAATTAGGAATAGCGGCAACCGCGCCCAAATAGCTGAGCGCTAATAATGAGCCATTACGCCCTTCCATCAAAGGCTTTGCATAGCGTGCCATCGCTAAGAAACTATAGGCACTAATATCATGAGCAATATTAGAGCCTTCTTTAGTGGTATTATCAACAATACTGCCTTCTAGTTGCTCTTTAGGCGCATAGGCAATCGCATGCACTACAATATCTAAACCATCCCAATGCTGTTTTAATTGCTCGAAAGTTGCGGCAATTTGCTCATCAGTAGCCACATCGCAGGGTAGTACTATGCTGGAACCTAATTCAGCAGCGGTTTTTTCCACGCGGCTTTTAAGTTTGTCGTTTTGATAAGTAAATGCTAGCTCAGCGCCCTCGCGGTGCATCGCTTGTGCAATCCCGTATGCAATGGAACGATCACTTGCAATACCCGTGATGAGTGCTCGCTTACCTGCTAAAAAGCCCATACCTACTCCTTAAAATTCTCTCAATGCCTAAAACACCACAGTATAACGAGTTTATGCAGCAACTACAGCTTAAAGCCCTTATGCAGTGCTACTACGCCCCCTGTCATATTGCGGTAAGTCACGCGTTCAAATCCTGCGGTTTCCATCATGCCTTTGAGCGTTTCTTGATCAGGGTGCATCCGAATAGATTCGGCTAAATATTGATAGCTTGCTGAATCATTAGCGATTAATTTGCCCATTAAAGGCAGTATTTTAAAGGAGTATTGATCATAAATCGGCGCTAGACCGGGGAGAACAGGCTTAGAAAACTCCAACACTAATAAGCGTCCGCCGGGTTTTAAAACACGCAACATAGAGCGTAGGGCTGCATCTTTATCGGTCACATTACGTAAACCAAAGGCAATCGTAATAATATCAAAGTGATTATCTACAAAAGGTAGGCATTCGGCATTCGCCTGCACAAATTTAACATTGCCCCCTAAACCCCTATCGATGAGGCGACGCTTACCATTAGCCAGCATAGAAGCATTAATGTCTGACAGAATAACTTCACCTGTATCACCGACAATTTGGGCAAATTTAGCGGCTAAATCGCCAGTACCACCGGCTAAATCCAGTACTTTCTGCCCTTTACGTGCACCTGCCTCGTCAATAGTGATGCGTTTCCATAAACGGTGGATACCGAGTGACATAACATCATTCATCACATCATATTTATCGGCAACCGAATGAAAAACCCCCGCAACTTTTTGCGCTTTTTCAGCGACAGGAACCTGTTGAAAACCGAAGTGAGTAGTATCTTGCTTATCCATCGCGGACTCGTGGCTAACTAATAAGTAATGCGGAGATTTTAACAGGATTTACTCGCTAGTTAGCAAAGTACTCCATAGATTTGCATTAAATTTATCAGTCTTGATTAATAAATCCACTAGATACAGTGAGTTCTTACCTAGGGTGTGCTATCAATTAGAGATTAGTGTTGTGTAATTGAATGTAAGGATGATGTCATGAGCTTAACCCCCACTCATGTAATAGCAGCAGTATGCGTTGTATTAGCCAGTTGGAGTACTTCAGTCATGGCTGCGGAACGTGCAGCTATTTTAGAGGACTACTATATGGATAATCCGCCCAATAGCGCCTACTTAGGCAAAATGAAAGCAAAATGGGCAAGTCACGTCAAAGCACGCCAAAAGCCGGAGAGTATTGATTTAATGCCTGCAAAACCGTCTCAGACCGTATCACGTCTGAAACCCGCAGCAGTGGTTGTTAAAGCAGCACCTAAGCCTAGACCGCAAACAGTAAAAGTGACGCATATTTCACCTAAATTTGTTCCTAAAACAGTGGTGGTGACTAGAGTAGCCCCTAAATTTGTTCCTAAAACAGTAGTGGTGACTAGAGTAGCCCCTAAAGCCACCGTGCGACGCTTTACGGCTCCGCATAGAACAGTAGTGGTAGCTACGAGTAATAAACGCCCCACAGAGCGTGCTCTACCTTTTTGGCGTGATTTACCGCTGAACTAAGGGAAGATATAGCCTAATGTGAGTTGAGTAATGACGGGTTGCCATAAGACGGCTACCCATCCAGCCGCCACGAGCCAAGGTCCAAAGGGCAGTGGTGTGCTGGTTTGTTGCCCTTTAAGTGCCATCCAAGTAAGACCAAATAAAGCCCCAAAAGCTGAAGCGCCAAAAATCACAAAGGGTAAAATTGCCCACCCCCCCCAAGCACCTAAAGCGGCTAATAATTTAAAATCGCCATAGCCCATACCTTCTTTGCCAGTCAACAGCTTAAACATCCAGAAGATACTCCATACAGATAGATAACCTATGGCAGCACCCATCACACTACTATGCAGGTCAGTAAAAACGCCATAGTAGTTAACCATCAGCCCCGCCCATAATAAAGGTAAAGTCAGATGATCAGGCAATAGCATAGTTTTGGCATCGATCATGAATAAGGCAATCAATGTCCAAGTAAAAGGCAAAAAAACTAATAGCTGGGTTGAATAACCTAATTTCCACGCGGCTAGGATACTTAATAAAGCAGTGATAGCTTCAATTAAGGGGTACTGCATAGAAATAGGTGTTTTACAACTAATGCAACGTCCTTTTAATACTAGGTAGCTTAGAATGGGAATATTTTCCCAAGCACTAATCGCATGACCACAGGTGGGGCATTGAGAGCGGGGTACGACTAAATTGAAGGGCGTTTCAGCTAAAGGTTCAGATACGTGACTGGTTAAAGCCATACACTCGGCTTTCCATTGCCGTTCTAAAATAATAGGTAGGCGATAAATTACCACATTCAAAAAGCTACCAACCAATAGGGAGCATAGCCCTACCGTAAATAATAACCAAGTGTTATTAGTACTTATTAAAGTAATAAAATCCATTCCCTATCCTATGCAAGCCTAAATTTAATAAATTTATTATAATTTAAATAGCCGAACCTAATTGGAAAATAGGTAGATACATCGCAATAATTAATCCCCCCACTAATACCCCCAATACTGCCATAATTAAGGGTTCAATTTGTTTAGCCAGTGAGTCAACTAAATTATCTACCTGTTCCTCATAATAGTCAGCCGCTTTACCCAACATTTCTTCTAAACGTCCCGACTCTTCCCCAATCCGTGTCATCTGTAATACTAAACTAGGAAATACTTGTGCAGTTTGCATAGCGGTATTGAGCTGTACCCCTTTGGCCGTATCATCTTTAATTTTTAAGGTCGCATCACGATAAACCGCATTACCTGTAGCTCCTGATACCGCATCCATCGCCTCTACTACAGGAACACCCGCTGCAAACATGGTAGAGGAGGTACGGCAATAACGCGCAATGGCAGAGAGGTTTAAAATATTACCGATAATAGGTAGCCTCAAAAACAAGCGATCTACTCCATCGGCAAACGTAGGGGAGCGTCGTTTCATTTCAATAAAACCATAGACTAATAATATAATACCACCAAGAGGTAAATACCAATTAGCCTGTAACCACTCTGATAAACTAATAACCCATAAAGTAAAAGCAGGCAACTCAGCACCAAAACCCGAAAAAATTTCTTTAAACTGAGGAATAACAAAAATCAACATAATAGCAGTGACAATAATAGCGGCTATGATCACAATAATAGGATACATTAACGCTTTTTTGACTTTAGCTTTGGTGCTTTCAGTCTTTTCTTTATAAAGCGCCACCTTATTTAGCATGTTCTCTAATGTACCTGCTTGCTCACCTGCTTTTACTAAGTTGACAAATAAGGGATCAAAATATTTAGGGTGATGACTTAAAGCCACCCCAAAATTAGAGCCACCTTCGACATCGCGCTTAATGTTTTTGATTAAATTAGCCATGGCCGCATTATCGCCGCTATTCGCTACCATTTCTAGCGCTTGTACCATAGGCACACCCGAACTCATCATAGTCGTCATTTGTCTAGCAAATTGAGTAATATGAATAGACTTGATGCTAGGTGGAATCAGTGGAACTGGCTTTTTATAAATCCGTAATGGATTAATGCCCTGACGACGTAGGTTAGCTCGCAATAAGTTAGCATTGAGCGCCGGGCTTTCACCCTTGATTTTAACTCCATTTTTATTCGTACCTTCCCAAGCAAAGACGCGCGGTTCGGGTGGTTTTTGATTAGTGTGAGTCGCCATACATCGCCATTATTATTTTTATAACTTGGTGAATTTTAACATACTTTAGTAACTTTTGTGATTTACATGATAACTGGTTTGTTAATATGTTTTTACCATATTAAGCATATGAATTATAATGAGATTTTACCAGTTTATTGGTAAATCCTCAATGTGTGAAGGTTTGGCTAGTGTGCCATGTTGCCAGAAACGTGGTCTAGATGCATTGGTATCGAATTGCTCTAGATTCAACCACTGTTGAGCGCTTATAATCGTTAATAAAATTATTGGGGTGTATAGCAATATTTTAAGTGAGTAACTTAATTTAATAGAGGTTTCTTGAGGTGTCCAGTGCTTCCACACTGCTGATCCGAGACCAACTATAATACCTAAGTAAATAATACTAACGGGCATAACAATAATACCATCTACTAAACTTACCATAAAAGCTGAGCTAATAGAGGCTGTAATGCCTAAAGCAATAGGTGCTCTTATAAAGGCGTTCTGTTGGATAAGGTTTTTCCAACTACTGATCATCTTATATAAGATAGTTAAAAATATTAATGAAAAGATAACACCCCATTCACTGAGGATTTGTAAAAACATATTATGAGGATGTGCTACACCACTATAAATACCATCGAGTGCCAACATCATAGGTCCGATACCAAAATAAGGGTATTCTATAAATACTTTCAGAGTGGTTAACCAAATTTCTGATCTTCCACTAGAGTTTGTTAAATCTCTATTAATGCTTGAGTTTAATAGTAGGGAGTTATCAATGTTCAGATAAAAAGGTATGATAAATAGTGTAGTAATATAAAATACCATACCACCTAGTAGGACTTTTAATATTGCTAATGTATAAGATTTCCAAAGGGTTGGTACAAAAAAATATGTACTAACAATACTAAAAAGCATGCCAACAAAAAATGCTCTAGTTCCACTTAGCAATACTAAACCTGTGCTCAGCATGGTAGTAAATAGTAAGTATTTATTGTTTTTATCTTTATTTACACAAGTATAAGCTACTATAAAAGGTAGAGTCCAAGATATAAATTGACCATAAAAGCGTAAATTACTAAAGCCATCTATGATCATGTTTATATCTAAAGGGTCGCTTCTAATTAATACTATAGAGTAGTTTATTAAAGCCCTGAAAATGTAAATTAGCTGCAAAAAACAAAATAATAATGTTATTTTATGCGCTAAAAATGAATAATTTTCAACTTGAAAATTTACTATGAGTATAACCAAACTTATTAATAGTAGCAGCTCAATCATAGACCAATAAGGTATAATAGAGAGTACGCTACTAATAAAACCAGAAATTGCTAAGGCTAATATTATATATGTGCTAGTTTTTGCTATAGCTCCTGTATATACTGTTTTATAGCTTAAAATTAATATAATAAAAATGCTGATTAAGCGCTGTGAGTCATGAAAGCTTCCTTCAATAAGGAAAGGCATTACACTAAGAGAGGTAAGACACAACGTCATAATAATAATAAGTGTTTTGTCACTTTCTAAGTAGCTAAATATTTTATTTTTCATTAATCTATAGTTTTTATAATTAAGTAATCAGTCTTTAGTCACACGCTCGATTTCTTCTAGTGTGGTGAGTCCAGCCCGAATTTTATTTAGGCCTGCTTGGCGTAAATCTACCACCCCTTCACGTTGTGCCTGCTCAGCTAAATCCATCGAGTTGCCACCATCCATGACTATGCGAGCCATAGCAGGTGAAATGGGCATCACTTGGTAAATACCCACCCGTCCCTTGTAGCCGTTAGAGCAAACATCACAGCCTATCGCTTTATATACCTTTAAAATAGACAGTTCCTCTGGTTTAAAACCCATGCCAAGGAGTACATCTTGGGGTAGGTCGTGAGGGCGCTTGCATTTGTCACACAAGCGCCGTGCAAGACGTTGAGCAATAATCAGATGGACTGAGGTGGCAATATTAAAAGGTGCTACTCCCATATTCATTAAGCGGGTGAGTGCTTCGGGAGCGCTATTGGTGTGTAAAGTCGAGAGTACTAAGTGACCCGTTTGAGCCGCTTTGATAGCAATTTCAGCGGTTTCTAGATCACGAATCTCGCCCACCATAATAATGTCGGGATCTTGGCGCAAAAAAGAGCGCAAAGCATCGGCGAAGGTTAGACCTACTTTAGGATTCACATTGACCTGATTAATGCCGGGCATATTGATTTCAGCCGGATCTTCAGCAGTAGAGATATTTTTTTCAGGTGTATTGAGAATCCCTAAGCCAGTATAAAGGGTGACCGTTTTACCACTTCCGGTAGGACCGGTGACTAGGATCATACCGTCAGGTTTACTTAAGGCGTTCATAAAATCAGCCTTTTGTTTTGCATCAAAGCCGAGTTTATCAACACCTAACGTAGCATTAGCCGAATCTAGAATCCGCATAACCACTTTTTCACCATGCAATACCGGTAAGGTATTCACACGAAAATCAATATCTTTGCCGCTTTTCAGCGTAATGCGTATGCGCCCGTCCTGAGGGATGCGCCGCTCAGAAATATTCATGCGTGCCATAACTTTGATCCGCGCTACTAATTTAGTGGCAATATCAATCGGAGGAGTGGCAATGACTTGCAGCATGCCGTCAATACGAAAGCGGATTCTTAGGGTTTTTTCATAAGGCTCAATATGAATATCTGAGACTTTAGAGGTAATAGCATGCACAAGGAGCTTATCTACGAAGGAAACAATTTCGACCTCTTCGCCTTCATTTTTAGCCCGTAACTCTTGGGTATCGAGAGCAATATTTTGAATAATGGCTTCATTGGAGATCATCATCCCCGTATTGATCACCGCATTATCACCTGAGGCAGCGGCGGCCGCTAGGCTTTCACTATGATGCAGGTAAGAGTTGAGCTTATTGTATTCCACAAATACTGGATCGGGAGTCAAACCTGTGGCGAATTTGACATCATCCATATGAGGCAAATGCGCAGGGTCGGCAATCGCCACAAATAGGCGTTGTCCCATACGATAGAGCGGTAATAGATTCAGGCGCTGTTTTTGCTCATCACTAATCAGGCTAAAGACATCGGGTCCAATATTAATCGCATCCAGATCAACATAGCTTAAGCCGTATTCGAGACTAGCTGCTTTGGCGAGCAGAATAGGCGAGGTGATGCGCATCTTGATCATCTGCGCCATGATGGTGATATGTTCGGCTTTAGCAGTAGTGACTATTTCGAGCGCTTGTTCTTCAGTGGTAGCGTTGAGTTTAATAAGTTGGCGAATAAACCCGGGAATAGCAGGTTTAGGCGAGTTAGTGTTGGTCGATACGGTTGGTTTGATAGCCATATTGTTATTATTATCACTGCATTAGAGTTGCCCGATTGCTCAGTTGCAGTTTAAGGGAAGAGATATTGCTTGTGTCTGAATGGTTGGTAAAACTAAAAGAGGTTTCCAATTGGAAACCTCTTGATGTTAGATGATTAGCTTAGATTATGAGCCACGGCAGGTAGCAGGACGATATTTTTTATCTACAGTACCAGTAGTACAATTCCATGTTACAGAACCCTTGGTTACATCAGCAGTAGGAGTCATAATTAAAGTTGCATTATCTGTAACTTTGCTATTGTAAGTGATAGTAATAACACCACTTCCACCTACAGCAACACTTTTTACCGCGTTACCTTTAATATCTGTCGCGGCAGCTAGCCCAACATCGGCATTACTTGTTGGTAAAGCGCCACGATCTGCAAAGAACTCAGTAACACCTAACTTCGCTGCACCGGCTAAACTCAAACCTTCTGATACGTGTGAGCGCTTGGTGTAATCTTGGTAAGCAGGTAAAGCAATCGCTGCTAAAATACCGATAATCGCTACTACGATCATTAACTCGATTAATGTGAAACCTTTTTGTACGTTTTTCATGAATTACATTTCCAAATTAGAATTATTTATTATTGAGAGTCTTAAAGTCTTGGGGAGACATGAATACTAATGCATGGGGCGTGCCAACTATTTATATCGATCTAAATCTTTGTTTTAGATTAAATTTTTATTTACTTGCTGTGAGCACTAATTATTTATTTAAAATAATATGTCACTATCTGACAGGTTTGTGTCAGCCTTGTCAGAACGTAACCTTAACGAGCATCTAAATCGTATTTTTGAATACGATAGCGTAGTTGCCTAAAACTCATGCCTAATAGTTCAGCCGCCTTAGTCCGATTCCAGCGCGTTTGATCCAGTGCTTTTAAAATAATCGCTTTCTCGTCCGCTTCACTACCCCCCGGATTCCATTGCAAACTGGGATCAAGATCAGGGTTTTCTAAGTGACCTTCCTCAGTAGCTGTTTGACTTTCTTCATAAAGTGCCTCATGGCTCGAAAGACGTGAAGGGTTCGATGTCAATACCGAATGAGTAGCAGCTTTAGGCGGTACTAAGGCTTGCGGGAGCTGTAAATCTTCCGGCTCAATAGTGTTGTTATCACATAAAGTACAAGCACGTTCGAGAATGTTTTCCAGCTCGCGCACATTGCCCGGAAAGTCATAACTTTGTAGCGCTTTACGGGCAGAGGCTGCCAATTTAATCGGTGGCATAGTCCAACGTTGTGCAATTTTTCGTAAAAAATAATCCGCTAATAATAAAATATCGTCACCACGCTCGCGTAGCGGAGGGACTTTTAGCTTAATGACGTTTAAACGGTAATATAAATCTTGCCGAAAGCGTCCTGCTGCCACTTCATGTTCGAGGCTTTTATGCGTGGCACTTAAAATACGTACATCCACAGGTACTTCAGCTAAGCCGCCTACCGATTTAATTGCGCGTTCTTGAATGGCACGCAGTAATTTGACTTGCATCGTCAAAGGTAAATCAGCCACTTCATCTAAAAATAAGGTTCCTTGGTGTGCGGCTTGGAACAGTCCAATTTTATCTGCGACGGCTCCCGTAAAACTGCCTTTTTTGTGCCCAAAGAATTCACTCTCGACTAAGTTTTCGGGAATAGCACCGCAGTTGACCGGAATAAAAGGGGCATCCTTGCGCGGACTTTGGAGATGAATTTGATGCGCCACCAGTTCTTTACCACTGCCCGATTCACCGTGAATATAAACCGGAGCTTGGCTACGGGCTAATTTAGCAATCGTGGCTTTAAGCTGCTGCATCGCCTCAGAGCGCCCTAAAATATTACTTTGATCAGAACTTGATTCAGGTTCGGTAGTAAAGGGTAGAACAGGTTCAGGGCTAGTTTGTTGTGCCGATAGTTTCAGTGCGGTTTGGATCAGTTCGCGTAGCTTGGGTAAGTTAACAGGCTTAGAGACAAAATCAAAAGCGCCTGCTTTTAGCGCTTCGATGGCAGTATCCATACTGCCAAAAGCAGTAATCACCGCTACGGGTAAGTGCGGTAGTTCTTTTTGAATAAAGCGTACTATATCAATGCCGCTGCCATCGGGTAGCTTCATATCGGTCAGGCATAGATCGAATTGAGCTTGTTTGAGGTGGGCTAATGCCTCGCTGACATTACCTGCGGTAGCAGTATCTAAGCCCATTCGTAATAAGGTGATTTCCAGTAGTTCACGAATGTCCGGTTCATCATCAATAATGAGTACACGTTGTTGAGTCATAATTTTTAGTATTCGTTAATTAGCGATGTGCCCGCGAGAAAATAATCCGAAAACAACTACCTCCCGTGGGTAGTGCCACATATTCCAGACTCGCACCATTACTTAAACACAATTCGCGTGACATAAATAAACCTAAGCCCGTGCCTTTCGTACTGGTAGTAAAAAAGGGTTCAAACAGGCGTTGGCGTAAGTCTTCAGGAATACCGCGACCATTATCAATAATATTCAGCATAACATCCCGTGTGTGGGTGGGCGTTCCACCTTGTATATCTAGATGTAATTTACTAGGGGTGTCATGCGCATATTTTAAAGCGTTACGGCATAGGTTCCACATTACTTGATGTAGGTGTGCAGGGTCAAATTCAATTGTGGTGTCCGCAGGCTCAATAAATAGTGAAATTTGCTCACGTTGTAGCTGACTTTGAATTAAAAAATCACGCAAAAACTCATTCAACCAAGGCTTGAGTACTAGACGCTCGCGCTTAGGATGTTTTTTGCGCGATAAATTCAGCACGCTTTCAATCGTAATATTCATGCGTTTGGCATTGCTTTGAATAATTTGTAATAGGCGCTTATCAGCCGCATCTAAACGTGACTCACCCATGAGCTGTGCGGCGTGACTAATAGCGCCTAAAGGATTGCGGATTTCGTGAGCAATACTGGCAGTGAGTTGTCCTAGTGAAGCGAGTTTTACGCCTTGAAGTTTTTCGCGTTGTTCGCTGGTATCTTCAATGCTGATTAAGGTGGTTTGTCGTGCATGACTCCCCATTTGAGTAAAACGCGCACGTAGCTCAGTGGTATGTTGGTGGCGAATATCAAAACTCGCGGGGCGGGGACTGATTTTTTCCAGCCAATGCTGCAAATGATGATTAAGTTCGGGGGCAAAAACCGATAAAGGCTTACTGCGCCAATTGCCCGGATTACCTAATAAGTCCCAAGCCGCCGCATTCATATGACGAATCACGCCCGTATGCTCGACTACGACAATACCCGATTCCAAGCGGTCTAAAATGGATTGATTGAGTTGGGAGAGATTAGCTAAATCGACCCCGCGCCGTTGCGCAAGGGACGCCATTTCACTCGCCTTATGGATCCAACGATTACCAAGCCAACTGGCTAGAAGAATAAAGCCCGCTAAAATACCACTATGAGTCAGAGAGGATGAGTCCGTTTTTTGTAAATCAGAGGCGAGCACTAACTCCATGCTGATTAAACAAATACCCGTCACTGCGGCTAGTAAAATAGAATAGTGCCCAGGTAGACACAGATAGGGAATGAGCACTGGAATAACCAGTAATACCCCTAACCCTACATTCACTCCGCCACTGCTATACAGCAGACCCAGCAAAATGGCTATATCAAAGACCACATACACTACACCCTGAATCGGCAGATCGGGCCATTCAAAATAGGAGGATAGATTGCTAATAATGGCAACAATAAGATAAATAGTCCCCAGCCATGAAAATAGATAGGGATCATAAGTACCCAGCTTAATCGCATTGTGATTAGTGACGACTGACAATAGGAGTAAGCCTGCTAAGGCTAAGCGGTACACATGATAGAGGCGTAATAGATTCCACGGATCATCATGCAGAAAAAAAGGTGCTATGTGTTTATGTCCTAATGTGGATTCTTCAAGCGGCGTGCGTGCTCCAGACAACAATAGAATTGCCCCCCATCTGCAATAGCTTCATGCTCTGGAATGTGCAAACTACAGTAATCACAGCGCACCATGCGCTTGGGTGTGATTTGAGTGGTAGCAGCGGGTTCCTGAGCTTGTTTTTTAATAAATTTTTTGCGTTGCCACGATCTTAGCAATAGATAACCAACTGCCAGCAAAACGCTAATAAAAATGATACGGCTGATCATGATGTTTAAAGTAGATTCCGGTATAGTCTCAAGATCTTCATACTACTACCGAATCAAACCGTGCAAAACAATAATCCTAAATTACGTATTGCTCTAGCGCAGATCAATGTATGTGTAGGCGATGTAGCAGGCAATGTCAGTCTAATCACTGATGCGATTTTAAAAGCCCAAGCCGCTCAAGCCCAAGTGTTATTGCTACCAGAGCTGGTGTTATCAGGCTATGAGCAAGCTGATTTGGTATTTCGCCCCGACTTTATGCAGCAAATGGCAGCGAGTGTGCAGACTTTGGCACAAGTGGCTCCAGAGGTTTATGTGGTGGTGGGTGTGCCCTTAATGCGCGAGGGACAAATTCGTAATGCTGCCTGCGTGCTCAAAGACGGCAAAGTAGTACACGAGTATTTCAAGCAAAAGCTCCCCAACTACCATGTATTCGATGAAAAACGCTGGTTTGCTGAGGGTAATGAGTCGTGTGTGCTTGATATTGAGGGAGTCAAAGCAGGCATTTTGATTTGCGAAGACATTTGGCACGACGAGCCTGTTGATAAGGCTAAACAAGCAGGCGCTCAGGTTATTCTCAGTCTCAATGCTTCACCATTTCGCTATGACAAACAATTTGAGCGCCGTGAATTATTTATCAATCATGCCAAACGTACTCAATTACCCTTTGCTTATGTGAATTTAGTCGGAGGGCAGGATGAATTAGTATTTGATGGTGCGTCGATGCTATCCGATCCTATGGGTAAGACGACCTATCAAGCCCCGATTTTCAATCCGCAGTTTGAAGTCATTGATTGGGAATTTACCCGTACCGATTTACCCGAGGCTTCATTCCCTTACACTACTGAAGAGCAGGTTTATCCCGCTTTGGTACTAGGGGTGCAGGATTACGTGCGCAAAAATGGCTTTAAAAAAGTACTGCTAGGTTTATCGGGTGGGATTGATTCGGCTTTGACGCTGGCGATTGCAGCCGATGCCTTAGGCGCTGAAAATGTCACGGCGGTTATGATGCCGTTTCGTTATACCGCAGCTATGAGTCAAGAAGATGCCGCCAAACAAGCACAACTCATGGGGGTTGAATATCACAACCTACCCATTGAGGACACCTTTAAAGCGTTTGAAAGCACCTTAGCTCCGGTATTTGTGGGTAAGAAAGCCGATGTGACTGAGGAAAACCTACAAGCGCGGATTCGTGGCGTGCTGCTGATGTCTATGTCGAATAAGTTCGGTAGTTTATTGCTCGCCACCAGTAATAAAAGTGAAACCGCTGTAGGATATGCCACTTTGTACGGCGATATGGCAGGGGCGTTTTCTCCTTTAAAAGATGTCTACAAAACCTTAGTTTATCGTTTGGCGCAATATCGTAACTCATTAAGCCCAGTGCCAATTATTCCAGAGCGGGTTATTACCCGTCCGCCCTCAGCCGAGTTAGCCCCCGGACAAGTCGATCAGGATTCTTTACCGCCTTATGAGGTGCTGGATGAAATTTTGCGCCGTTTTATGGAGCTGAATGAGCCATTAGAGGCTATAGTAGGGGCTGGATTTGAACGTGGAACCGTGCGCCGCGTGGTAAATCTGGTACTATTAAATGAATACAAACGTCGCCAAGCCTCTCCCGGAGTGCGTATTACTATTCGTGCATTTGGTAAAGATTGGCGTTATCCCATGACCTCAGGTTGGCGGCGTCATTTGCCTTTAGCATAAAATTAATTCAGGAGTAGATATGAAACTAATTCAAGCCATTATTAAGCCCTTTAAACTCGACGATGTGCGCGAGGCTCTAACTGAAATCGGGATAACCGGAATGACTGCGATTGAGGTTAAGGGTTTTGGTCGCCAAAAAGGTCACACCGAGCTGTATCGTGGTGCGGAGTATGTAGTTGATTTCTTGCCAAAGATGAAGCTCGAAATTGTCACTACCGATGATAAGGTCGAAGCCGTGATTGATGCGATTTTAAAAGCCGCGCAAACCGGAAAAATCGGCGATGGTAAAATTTTCGTTTTACCTGTTGAGCAAGCTATTCGTATTCGTACCGGTGAGTCAGGTTCTGACGCCGTTTAAGCTTGCATGATGCAACGGCGCGTCTGGGTACTCAGTGGTAAGGCTAATTGGTGCAAACAAAGTGCTCACTATTTACTGAGTACTCATGACCCTAACACTATTGCATGGATTCCCGATCAAAAAGCCCAGACTGTTTTAGGTTTAACACTAGACGCCCTCGTTTTCGATGCACATCAAGGCTTAGATAGCAATGCACTCGCGCTGAGTGTCGGGGCGATCCGTGGGGGCGGAGTACTTTTACTACTCACTCCACCCTTAAGTACTTGGGCAAATTTCCCCGATCCCGATTACCAACGTTTTATCCCCTATCTATTTGAAAATAATCCCCTAACAGGACGTTTTATTCAGCGCTTTGTAAAATACTGGCAAGCTTGCCCAATGGTTAACTGGCTGAACGAAAGCGCCTCTATACCTAAGCCTCTAAAACCTGCCCCAATACTGAATCATGATTGGCAATGGACTCATGAGCAAGTTCAAGTACTGAAGCTATTGCAAAATTATCAAGGCATTAGTTTATTACTAGCCGATCGGGGGCGAGGCAAATCAACTTTGTTAGGTGCATTTGCTGCTCAACTAAGTCTGCAAGGCTTAAAAGTATGCATCACAGCACCGCGCAAAAGTGCAATTCAAGCCTTAGAAAAGGAATATTACAAAACACACACAAAACCATTAAATTTTTTAGCTCCTGATGAGTTATTACAACTATTACCGGAGTTAGATGTTTTAATCGTGGATGAGGCTGCGAGTATCCCCTTACCCTTATTAATGCAAATGCAAGCACAGTACTCACGAGTCATTTATTCGACTACCGTGCAGGGTTATGAGGGCAGTGGGCGCGGTTTTATTTTAAAATTTAGAAAAGTGTTAGAGTTACAGAAAAATAATCTACAAGTATTGACTTTAAATCAACCAGTGCGTTGGGATAGTGATGATAGTTTAGAGCAGCTATTAAAAGATTCATTATTATTAGGGCAAAGTATCGCTACTATACCCAGTACTAGCCATGATCTCAGTACTGATATTTACTATCAATTAATCTCTCAAGGTGAGTTATTGAGTAATGAGCTACTCCTGCAAAAAGTTTTTCTTTTATTAGTCAATGCCCATTATCAGACACGCCCTTCCGATTTGAGGCAACTATTGGATGCTCCTAATATTTCTATTCATATATTAGAGCAAGATAGCGAGGTAATAGCAGTAGCATTATTGTCGCGTGAAGGTGGTTTTGATGCTGAAATGACGCGATTAGTTTTTGAAGGAAAACGTCGACCACAGGGGCATTTATTGCCTCAGACCTTAACATGGCACTCAAAAATTCCTTATGCAGGCGAGCTAGTTTGTGAACGTGTTATGCGTATTGCAGTTTTAGATGACTATCAGGGACAAGGATTAGGAAAGTTATTAATTAACTATTTGATTAGTTATTCAAAACAGCAGCGAGTGGATTATATTGGAGTCAGTTATGCGTCTACACCTGAACTAATTCGTTTTTGGGAAAAGCTAGGGTTTCAGTTAATGCGTAAAGGCTTTAAACGGGATAGAGCGAGCGGGACTTATGCAGCGGTACAGGTTTTGAAGTTAAGTGAACGAGCTTTTAGCCTGTTGCCTGAGAAAGCAGTTGAGGGTTCAACTGCTTAGTGCTGTTACTCCATTAACGCCGATAGTGGGGTGGAATAGGTCTACAACCATGACCGCGACAGACTACACGCGGGGGAAGTGGGCGTACAGGGTAGGCTCTATGATGAGGGCGATGCTGGTGTCCATGTCCTAGGGGAGCAGCAATGGTAACGCTGGCATAGGCAGGACCATGATAGGGGTCGTTACAGCCTGTTAGTACTAAAGCCAGCCCCGCGCTTGCAGCTAACAGACTGAGAGTTTTAAGTTTCATAAACACCTCTTTAAGCAAATAGATTACTGATTAGACGCTAATCTGAGGCTTTTTATTCAAACTGAGCAACTATTAGGATGGGCTAAATACTACTCCTTCATAGATGGCTTGCAGCGTCATTGTTTGGAGGATGCCGGACATACGCTATTATTTCTGCTCCCTTATTCCCCTGATCTCAATCCCATTGAACATAAATGGGCGCAGGCTAAAGCGCATCGACGACGAACGGGGCTATTGGTGGAGGAACTATTTGCCCTTCCTCTTTGGTCATTTGGGACACTGCTTTGCTATAGTAAGTAGCATCGAATGAAGAAGCTGCCCAAAGACAGCTTTTTCATTACTTAATCAAGTCCAAACAGCAATCAAAAAAACAACGCTACTTTCGCTTCAGCGCGATACTTATGCAATAACGGCTCAGTATAACCATTAGGCTGTTCACGACCTTTAAACACCAGATCACACGCGGCTCTAAACGCCACGCTCTTCTCAAAATTACCGCTCATTTTAGTATAAGTCGGATCACCTACGTTTTGCGCATCCACCTTTGCCGCCATCTTCTTCAGGGCATCCATCACTTGTCGCTCAGTACACACGCCATGATGCAGCCAATTCGCCATATGCTGACTCGAAATACGCAAAGTCGCGCGGTCTTCCATCAAGCCCACATCATTAATATCCGGTACTTTAGAACAACCCACACCCTGATTCACCCAACGCACCACATAGCCCAAAATCCCTTGAGCATTATTTTCCAATTCTTGTTGAATGTCCGCTGCACTCCAATTGATTTCTTTAGCTACTGGAATAGTCAAAATCGCATCAAGACTAGCGCGTGGACGTTTTTTCAATTCATCTTGGCGTTTCATCACATTGACTTTGTGATAATGCAAAGCGTGCAAGGTTGCTGCCGTAGGCGAGGGAACCCATGCGGTATTTGCGCCCGCCATAGGATGAGCAATTTTGGTCGTAAGCATATTCGCCATTTGGTCAGGAATCGCCCACATGCCTTTACCAATCTGTGCTTTGCCTTGTAGACCACAAGCTAGACCAATATCCACGTTCCAGTCTTCATAGGCTTTAATCCATGCAGCGTTTTTCATATCGCCTTTGCGAATCATTGCACCCGCTTCCATCGAGGTGTGCATCTCGTCACCTGTACGATCAAGGAATCCGGTATTAATGAATACCACACGCTCTTTAGCAGCGCGGATACATTCCTTCAGATTTACGGTAGTACGGCGCTCTTCGTCCATAATGCCGACTTTTAAAGTGTTACGTGCTAATCCTAAGGCATCTTCCACACGGTTAAAGAATTGATTCGCAAAAGCAACTTCTTCAGGGCCGTGCATTTTGGGTTTTACAATGTAAACCGAACCCGTGCGTGAGTTAGCCGCAGTGGTTTTGCCTTGTAAATTGTGCATAGCGCAAAGAGAGGTCATCATGCCGTCCATAATGCCTTCAGGGATTTCACGACCTTCTTGATCTAAAATCGCTGGATTCGTCATGAGATGACCGACATTACGCACGAATAATAGGCTACGACCGTGTAGTTTTAAGGGTGTGCCCACAGGTGAGGTGTATTCACGGTCTTTATTAAGAGTGCGGTGAATGGTTGTATCACCTTTGCATACTTCTTCGGATAAAGTACCATTCATTAGCCCCAACCAATTGCGATACACCAAGGTTTTATCAGTAGCATCCACCGCAGCGATGGAGTCCTCGCAATCCATAATTGCAGTTAAAGCCGCTTCCATCACAATATCGCTAATGCCCGCTTTATCAGTCTTGCCGACCGGAGTATTGCGATTAAATTGAATATCAAAATGTAAGCCGTTGTGAGTGAGTAGCACGGATTTAGGGTTAGCAGCTTCCCCCGTAAAACCCGCAAATTGAGACTGATCGGCTAAAGTAGTTTCAGTACCGTTTGCTAAGGTTACTTTTAAAGTACTACCCTCGACGACATAAGCCACAGCATCCGCATGAGAACCAGTCGCTAAAGGTGCGGATTCATCTAAAAACTGCCGCCCGAATGCAATGACTTTCGCACCACGTACTGGATTATAAGCACTACCCGCTTCAGCCCCATCGGTAGAAGGAATAGCGTCTGTACCATAGAGCGCATCGTATAAACTACCCCAACGCGCATTCGCCGCATTCAAGGCATAGCGTGCATTCATCACAGGTACTACTAATTGTGGGCCTGCCATCACCGCGATTTCAGTGTCGACATGGCTGGTAGTAATTTGGAAATCCTCACCTTCAGGCACTAAGTAACCAATGGACTGTAAGAACGCTTTATAAGTGGCAAAGTCAGCGCCTTTATTAGCTTTATGCCATGCATCGATTTGCGCTTGAATACTATCGCGTTTAGCTAATAGCTCACGATTACGTGGTGCTAAATCATTCACAATGGCTTCGAGTCCACCCCAAAATTGCGCTTCACTGACCCCAGTTCCGGGTAAAGCCTCGGTATTAACAAACTGGTAAAGCTCATTGGCTACTTGTAAGCCGCCTACTTGTACTCTATCGCTCATGGTGAAATCTCCAGCCGAGGGGGAATGTCGGCATACTAATTAGAAAACCAAATTAAATCACGTCACTGGTCGAGTTTGCAGTGCAACATTGTCGACATAAAGGTAAGTGGTTATAGCGTAATTGGGTATTACTAGGCAAGAGTGAGGTTAGCGATATAGTACTTTTGAGAGAGTGAGTAAGGGCAAACACTTAGATCTTGCCCCTACACGGTTGGAGTTGATTTTAGGTGCGTTTACGCATTAATGAGTCCACCGCTGCAACCGCTGCCATATTCACAATACCACGGGGCGTAGTACTTTCAGTCAAAATATGCGCAGGATAATTCGTGCCAATTAAAATCGGTCCTACGGGAATACCATCACCCAACATTTTAACCATATTGTAGCTAATATTGGCTGCATCCAGATCAGGAAATACCAATAGGTTGGCTTCGCCTTTAAAGCTTGCACCTTTGAATAAACGCTCACGAATTTCCTCAGATAAGGCGGTATCCGCGTGCATTTCACCTTCAGCTACTAGGTCTGGGTAATGCTCACGAATGAGTTGTAGCGCTGCACGCATTTTGAAACTGCTGTCATCACGGCGACTGCCAAAGTTAGAGTGTGACAGCAGGGCAATCTTAGGTTTAATCCCAAAGTTTTGCGCCAGACGGGCGGCAATCGCCGTACTATCCGCGATTTGTTCAGCCGTTGGATCAACCACTACGTGAGTGTCGGTGAGGAAGTAAGTACCTTTAGCCAAAATCAGCATAGTGACCGCTGACAAATGTCTAACCCTAGGGTGAGTACCAATAATCGCTTCTATATAATGTAAGTGAGAAGCAAAGTTCCCTTCCACCCCACAGATCATCGCATCCGCATCACCCTCACGTACCATCACTGCCGCTAGTTGCGTAGTACGCGAAGCAATCACCCGTTTAGCATAGGCAGGCGTAATGCCTTCACGGCACATGGTTTGGTAATAAGCATCCACATGACGCTCGTAATTCGGGTTATTGCGTGGGTCAACCACCTCAATATCCACACCTATTTTGAGGCGTAGACTGTAATTAGTAATATTTTGCTGAATAATCTCAGGATTGCCGATCAAGATGGGTTTACAGATACCATCATCTACCAAAATCTGCATCGCCGTAATCACCCGTTGTGATTCACCCTCAGCAAACACAATACGTTGGGGAGCCTGACGCGCCCGCTCAAATACAGGTTTCATCACCATGCCCGAACGGAATACGAAGCTTTCTAGTGAGGCTTGATAGGCTTCAAAATCCTGAATCGGGCGCGTTGCTACTCCCGTATCCATGGCGGCTTGAGCCACGCGCGGCGGGATAATGGTCATGAGGCGTGGATCGAAAGGTTTAGGAATTAAGTATTCGCGTCCAAACTTAAACGATGCACCGCCATAAGCAGATACCACTACGTCAGAGGCTTCTTTAGTGGCTAAATCAGCAATTGCTTCAACGGCGGCTACTTTCATCGCCTCATTAATTTCAGTCGCGCCCGCATCTAATGCCCCTCTGAATAGGAAGGGGAAGCATAAAACATTATTGACTTGATTAGGGTAGTCACTGCGTCCAGTCGCTACAATCGCATCATCCCGCACCTCATGAACTAGCTCAGGGCGAATTTCTGGTTCTGGATTGGCGAGCGCGAGGATTAAAGGATTAGGAGCCATGCGTTTAACATGCTCTTGCTTAAGTACGCGCGGTGCAGATAAGCCTAAGAAAACATCCACGCCATCCATCACATCATCTAGAGTACGCGCCTCGGTATCAATCGCATAGGCTGAGTTATAAGGGTTCATTTCCTCGACACGACCCTTATAAATAATGCCAAAGCGATCATTGACGGTAATATTTTCTTTCTTTAGCCCCATTTCGACTAAGAGATTCAGACATGAAATCGCCGCAGCACCTGCACCCGAACAGACTAATTTGACTTCCTCAATCTTTTTATCCGCTACTTTTAGACCATTGCGAATCGCCGCAGCTACACAGATAGCAGTACCGTGTTGATCATCATGGAACACCGGAATTTTCATTTTTTCTTTGAGACGGCGTTCAATTTCAAAACACTCAGGTGCTTTAATATCCTCAAGGTTAATCCCGCCAAAAGTAGGTTCTAATAAACTCACCGCATCGACAAAGCGATCAACATCAGTGGTATCTACTTCAATATCAAATGCATTTACTCCGGCGAATTTTTTAAATAAAACTGCTTTACCTTCCATCACAGGTTTAGAGGCTAATGCACCGATCGAGCCTAGTCCTAAAACCGCAGTGCCATTAGAAATGACTGCTACTAAATTACCGCGTGTGGTGTAATCCGCTGCTAAGCTCGGATCTGCTGCAATGGCTAAGCTGGCAGCCGCGACACCGGGTGAATAGGCGAGGGCTAAGTCGCGTTGATTGACCATATTTTTGGTAGGGGTGATTTCTAGTTTGCCGGGTTTGGGGTAGCGGTGATAATCCAAAGCGGCTTGATCGAATTTATCTTTATCGCTCATAGTGGTGAATTCTCCTATTACTTTTATGTTGGCGTTACAGTGGTTGCTCTTATCCCAAAGGGGGGAGTAACACTAGCACGACTTAAGGTCATTGCAAGGTAAATTCTGTATTTTTAAGGGCATAAGTTTAAGGTTCGTTTAGTAGCTTGAATAATGCAGGTAAGCGGCGGATGATGAGCAGCTCTTTCTTTAGCTAATAGGCAAGGGGCTATATAGTGAATGTCCGTCAAATAATGAGCCTAATTTTATTAGGAGCTATTTGGGGTAGCTCGTTTTTATTTATGCGGGTGGCAGTCAAAGATATAGGTGCTGTACCTATGATTGAGCTGCGCCTATTAATTGGTGCATTAGTGCTCTGGCCTTTATTGCTAATGAAATACCCTATGAAAGTTACCCAAGGCTGGTGGGGCAAAATGACTATGGTAGGAGTATTTAATTCGGCTCTACCGTTTACCTTATTAGCCTACTCACTTTTAGTATTTACGGCGGGCGTCGGATCAGTGCTAAATGCGACCGTCCCCATGTTTACTGCTTTAATCGCCTTTTTTTGGTTGAAAGAACGCCTAACTCGTGCACGGGTTTTGGGTCTAGTGGTGGGTTTTATTGGGGTATTTGTATTAGTGGGCGATAAATTAGCGGTGATAGGAAGTGATACAGGTTGGGCATTAGCAGCCGCTTTATTGGCGACACTATCCTATGGTTTTAGTGCTAATTACACCAAGCGCAATGTGGTTGGTGTTGACTCCCTCGTGACCACAGTCATGTCATTGACGATGGGGGCGCTAGTCCTATTGCCCTTAACTATCCTCTATTGGCCTGATCATAATCCAAGTCTCATGTCTTGGCTCAGTGTGGTGATTTTAGGCGTGGTGTGTACCGGTCTAGCCTATATTATTTATTTTCGTTTAATCGTTGAGATTGGTGCAGCCCGTACTGTTACCGTGACCTTTTTAGTGCCCTTATTTGGGATTGTTTGGGGCATTATCTTTTTAGGTGAAGAGCTAACTTGGCAATTTGTCATCGGTGCTTTAGTGATTATTACCGGAACGGCTCTGTCCACTGGAGTTTTAAAACTCCAATGGTTAGAAGCGAAACCTACTTAAGCTAAATACTCGCGTGCTAATTGCACGGTTTGTTCGATTTGTTCTAGTGGGGTGTAGAAGTGTGGTGAAAACCGTACTCCACCCCCACGTGGCGCACAAAATACCTTATTAAGTTTTAAATGCTCGAATAAGTCTTCTGAGGTTTTTTGTGTCGGGCGAATCGTGATAATGCCAGACAAACGTTCTGGCTGAGTATTAGTGAGTACTTCAAGATGGGGAGTACTTTGAAAACCCTCAATCAGTCTTTGCATACGCTCTTGAATCGCTTGCCAAATGTTCTCAATCCCAACCTGCATAATGAGTTGTATACTAGCGTGTAGTGCATGAAGTCCTAGCATATTGGGGCTACCCGCCTCAAAGCGTCGCGCACTAGGAGTAGGGATAAACTCTGGATTAGTGTAGTTACCCATCGTTTCCATCATATGCCAGCCAAATTGAGTGAGGCGCAATTGCTCACGTTGCTGTTGGCTCACATAAAACACTGCTATTCCTTCAGGACCTAAGAGCCATTTATGCGCATCGGCAATCACAAAATCGGCATGAATCGCTTGCACATCCAAGGGAATAGCCCCCACTTGTTGGATACCATCGACGCAGAAAATAATATGATGGGCTTTGCAGTACTCGCCAATACGTTTTAGATCTAAGCGCAGTCCATTACCAAACTGCACCGCACTAATGGCAATAACGCGAGTATTGTTATCACACAATGCTAATAACTCGCCTTCAATATCTGCACCACAAGTACTTAAATCTAATGATTTAACCGTCACACCGCGATAGCTTTGCGCTAGCCAAGGATAGCGATTAGAGGGGAATTCTTGGGCAATACTCACCACATTATCGCCTGCTTGCCAATCGATCCCCTCCGCGACAAATGAGATACCTACTGAGGTATTGTGAATCAGACCAATATCATCAATCGACGGTGCATTGAGGAGTGTTTGTAGATTTTGTCTTAATTCACGCTCCAACATATTCCACTTTGGGTAGTGATACGAGCCATGTTGCACATTTTCCGCAACGAATTGGGCTAGGGTTTGTTGAGTGACTAAAGGCCAAGGAGCCATTGCAGCATGGTTGAGGTAAATGTGGTTTTGCGTGACGGGAAATTGTTGGGCTAAATCCAGCATAGCGTTGTCCTGCGGTACAAAAGAATAAGTGTGCAGTGATTAGGCTTTGAAAGCTAGATTTAGCCTTGTGTGTTTTCGGTGTTTTGGACTTGTGTGGGGGTTGTTGTTAGTTTGGTTTTTTTAAATGACTGAGTAGTTTGAGGTAGATCACTAGGGTGGGGTAAGTGTTTTGGAAAGGGTTGTGCTGTTTGAGCGCAGCGAGTTTCACTACCCTTGGAAAAACATTTACCCCACCCTAGTGATCACTTGCCAGTAGCAGTTGCTCAAAGACTAGGTGAGGCAATTCTTTTTCCAAGCTAGCTAAACTCGCTTCGCTCAAACAGTATCTAGCTTTCCAAAAGAACTACCCCACCTAGTCTTATTTACCCGTGCTCGTTCGTAACCTAAGGAATTCTGATGCGTCCATTGCAATTTGATAATCGCTTTGTGCAAGAGTTAGCAGGCGATCCTTTAACGACCAATGTCTCACGTCAAGTACACGGAGCCTTATGGTCAAAAGTGCTACCGACTGCTGTGAAAGCGCCTCAACTATTAAGTTATGCGCCTGAGGTAGCTGAGTTATTAGGTTGGTCTGCGGAGGATATGCAAAGCAGCGATGCTGCACAGATACTCTCTGGTAATCAGTTATTAGATGGAATGTTTACCTTTGCTACTTGTTATGGGGGGCATCAGTTTGGTAATTGGGCAGGTCAATTAGGAGACGGTCGTGCGATTAGTTTAGGCGAAAGTGTGAATGCTGAGGGGCAGCGCTGGGAATTGCAATTAAAGGGAGCGGGTAGAACGCCGTATTCGCGTAATGCGGATGGGCGGGCGGTATTGCGCTCATCGGTACGTGAGTACTTATGCAGTGAAGCTATGCACCACTTAGGCATTCCGACCACGCGGGCTTTAAGCCTAGTCAATACAGGTGAGGGTGTACTACGTGATATGTTTTACGATGGTCATCCTAAAATCGAGCCGGGGGCGATTGTCTGTCGTGTAGCACCTTCGTTTATTCGTTTTGGTCATTTTGAATTGCCTGCGGCACGCGGTGATTTAAAGTTGCTGAATCAACTGATTGATTTCACTATTGAGCGTGATTACCCGCAATTAATAGGCGATACCGATTCTAAACGTGCGCAATGGTTTGAGCTGATTAGTATGCGCACCGCACGCCTCATGGCGGATTGGATGCGGGTGGGTTTTGTGCATGGGGTGATGAATACCGACAATATGTCGATTTTGGGCTTGACGATTGATTATGGTCCTTATGGTTGGTTGGAAGATTACAACCCGATGTGGACGCCTAATACCACGGATGCGCACGGTTTGCGCTATGCGTATGCGTCACAACCCTATATTGCGCATTGGAATCTGGCGCAATTAGCTAATGCACTATCTCAAGTAATGCCTGATGAACCCCTAGAGTCAGGGTTGAATGCTTATGGCGCTACTTATAATCAAGTCTTTAATTATGCACTGGCTACTAAATTGGGTTTGAAGCAATTAGGAGCTGAGGATGAGCCTTGGGTAGAGCAACTATTTGAATTAATGCGCACTTCCGAAGTTGATATGACGCTTTTTTTTAGGGAGTTAGCGCAATTAGATTTACAACGACCTACTTTAAATGTCATCGCTGATGCTTTCTACCGTCCTGAGTATTTAGAGCGTGATCGTGAAGCTTGGGCGAATTGGTTAGAGACCTATGCTAAACGTTCCTTACAAGAGGTGACTGATTTTGAGGAGCGCAAAACTCGTATGCATTCAGTAAATCCACGCTTTGTTTTGCGTAATTACTTAGCACAAGAAGCGATTGATTTAGCAGAGCAGGGAGATAGTTCGCGGATTGAGCAGCTCTTACAAGTATTGCGCAAACCTTACGATGAGCAACCTGCGTTTAATCATTTTGCCCAAAAACGTCCTGAGTGGGCGCGGGTGCGGGCAGGGTGTTCGATGTTGTCGTGTAGTTCTTAGGTGAAGAATACTTTCCTATCGTCGCTATTAAAGATTTAAGCACTAAGTCATGAGTATCTAGCTCCTGCAATAGCCATGATGCACAGAGGAGCTATTTAAGCCCTCTATATTATAAGGTATTTGCTAAACTAATCGAGTCTGAGAGAGTAGCTCAGCATTTCGAGGTCAGAGTGTCAGGCGAGGGTTAGTGATGCGTATATTGATAGTCGATAGTTGTCCACTATTTCGTGAAGCTTTGAGCCATCATTTGATGGAGATTTATGCTAACGGTACGGTGGTAGAGGCTGCTACTTTAGCGGAAGCCTTAGGGTTAGAGGAGTTATATACGCATTTTGATCTCATTTTATTAGCGCTAGATTGTCAGCAAGATCAGCTTTTGAGCGACTTACAATTATTAAAAATACATTATCCAGAAGCACCCATTGTTTTAATGTCGACCTTAAATGATGTGGTGATTGCGCGATTGATGCTCAATGCAGGGGCGCAGGGTTTTATCACTAAATCAGCCGATGCCAGTGAGTGGCGGAGTGCTCTACGCTTAATTTTAGCAGGTGAGTCTTATATTTCCCCTTCTCTACTCAGTAGTACTCAACGTGATATATCGCCATTAGCTCCTTTGCCTATGCAGGTGCTTCCCGCTGTTTTGACCGCCCGCCAAATCGAGGTGCTTGATTTAGTCGCTAAAGGTTTACCTAACAAAACCATTGCCCAGCGCCTTAATTGCTCCGAAGGCACTATCAAACTACATGTGAGCGCCATTTTAAAAGCCTTACATGCTCATAATCGTACCGAAGCGGTACGAATTGCCAGTCACTTAACCCATATTAGTCGATAGGCTAGTACAAAAGTTATATCTCACTTATAAGCTCTAATAGTTAATTATTTGAAATATATGGGATTTGATTTTTCCTTACATATTCAATTTTTTAAGCTAAAGAAATATAGTGATTTTATGCTTTATATATAAACTAACTCTTAAAGAACGATATTTAATTTTTAATTGCAACTTTTATAAGGGTTAGTGAAATGAAAAAAGTACTGACAATTTTAGCTGTGTTAGCGCTTGGTAATATTAGTAATGTTTTAGCAGATGTATCTGGTTCGAATAGTGTGAGTGTTGGTGGTGGGTTCGCCGAGGTAAGCGTGCAAATCTATAATAATGGAGTAGTAGCTTTTGATACACATGCTAAAAGTAAGAAATGGAATCAAGGTGTGAAAGCAGAAACATTTGCTATAGGAGTTGATGGTCAGGGTAATGCTATTTACGTTTCTCAAGCGTTTAATATTCCTACTGCTTGTGGTACAACAGATACCTGTTCATCAAACGCACGCAAAACTTTTAGTTATAACATTGACACAGCAGTAGCTGGTAATGTTAGTAAAATTGATGTTTATATTGGTGGCAGAGGTGCTTTGGGGCCAACCTTAGATGGAACTATCAATAAAGCAAAAGAGGTTTGTAATGCTTTACATATACCTTGTAGTCTAGGTAATTAGTACAATATCTGGCTAATAAAACTAACAATTTTATTAGCCAGAACTATAAAGCCTTATATTCCCAAACTCGCCCACAGCTCATCCACGCGCTCTTTAACCGCTTTATCCATAACTATAGGTGTACCCCATTCTCGATTAGTTTCACCGGGCCATTTATTGGTGGCATCTAAACCCATTTTGGAACCTAGACCCGAAATAGGTGAGGCAAAATCTAAATAATCAATCGGAGTATTTTTAATTAAAGTGGTATCGCGTTCGGGATCCATGCGTGTGGTAATCGCCCACATCACGTCTTTCCAATCGCGGGTATTAATATCGTCATCGACCACAATAATAAATTTGGTATACATAAACTGGCGCAAGAAAGACCATATCCCCATCATGACCCGTTTCGCGTGCCCCGGATATTGTTTTTTCATACTAACTACCGCAAGACGATAGGAACAACCCTCCGGTGGTAAATAAAAATCGACAATTTCAGGAAATTGCTTTTGTAAAATCGGTACAAATACTTCATTTAAAGCCACGCCTAAAATGGCGGGTTCATCGGGTGGGCGTCCAGTATAAGTGCTATGGTAAATGGGATTTTTGCGCTGTGTAATACGCTCAATAGTAAATACGGGGAAGTTATCCACTTCATTATAATAACCCGTGTGATCCCCATAAGGCCCTTCAGGAGCCATATCATCAGGGTAAATATGTCCCTCTAACACATATTCCGCTGAGGCAGGCACTTGTAATTCCGAGCCTAACGCTTTAACTACTTCAGTACGCGAACCGCGTAAGAGTCCGGCAAAGGCATATTCTGACAAGGTATCGGGTACAGGTGTGACCGCACCTAAAATCGTGGCAGGATCAGCCCCTAGTGCCACCGCAATAGGAAATGGTTTGCCCGGATTGTGTTTTTGAAACTCACGAAAATCTAATGCGCCCCCGCGATGCGAGAGCCAACGCATAATCACGCGATTTTTACCAATCACTTGTTGGCGATAAATGCCTAGATTTTGGCGCTTTTTTTCTGGTCCTTTAGTAATGACTAACCCCCAAGTAATGAGCGGAGCGGCATCACCTGGCCAACAGGTTTGAATCGGGATTTGATTGAGATCGACTTGCTCACCTTCCAGTACTAGCTCTTGGCAAGGGGCAGAGCGTAATACTTTGGGCGCCATATCCAGTACTTTTTTGAAAATAGGTAAGGCATTTAACGCATCTTTAAAACCTTTGGGCGGTTCAGGTTGTTTGAGCATGGCGAGTAATTTGCCAATCTCGCGCAAAGCCTCTACCGAATCCGCACCCATCCCCAACGCCACACGGCGTGGTGTACCAAATAGGTTGGCCAGTACAGGGACGGTATGACCTTTAGGCTTTTCAAAGAGTAAAGCAGGACCTTCAGAGCGCAGCACGCGGTCGGCGATTTCGGTCATTTCTAAATAGGGATCGACCTCAACCGAGATACGTTTGAGTTCGCCCATAGCTTCCAATTGTTGGATAAAGTCGCGTAGATCATGGTATTTCATGACGCAAATCATAGCTAAAGTTATGGGAGGGAGCTATTAATCTTTGTTACTACGACCTCCTCGCCATCGGTCAACATCACCCAAGCCGATAGTTTAGGACGCCCCTTTAAATCGGGTAGTTGTAAATAACCTTGCACCTGCTCAATGCCTTGCTGGAGCTTTTCTTCCCAAACATTGGGGTGCTTATGGCGCTCGGATTGCTTACAAAACTTTAGCTCAATTAAATGCTCATGCTTAATCGCATAAGGACTACGCTCTAATAATAAAATATCGGGGTATTTTTGATTCACCTCTGGCTCACTCTGAATAAAATAAGCCTCGGATTGATGCAGCAAAGTCACGATGAGCATCTTAATATGCTTCTCATCAAAGCGTAGAAAATCTCGATTGGATAAGGCTTTCAATACTCGCTCCGCCTCAAGACGCAACGGCTCCATATCATCATGCAGGGCTAGGGCAATGGTGGCTTTTTCAAGGGTGCGATTCGCAATGGTGATCTGATTCTTACGCTCAATCTCGACCTTAAAGTACTCAAAATAGAGCACCTTAATCACATAATTAGGAATCACAAAGCGCTGATAGGTGAGTTCATTGCCTTCAAACGCAATAAAGCCCATGTAATACAATAAACTGACAAAATCATCTCGATCAAAGCCCTTGTCAAAATCGAATTTGCGCCGTTGTTTAGCCATGACGAAGCCTTCATTAATCAGCTCATCGAGGACTTCGTAATTACTATCTCGATTCCCGATTTTAAACATGGCTAGAATCTTGCCGTAATCGGAAGCGATGTTTTCATCGAGCATATGGGAAGGGTAAGCGCAATCACGTAGATTAAATTGTTTAACAAAATACAACACCATATCTGCATTATACATAGCACAAGCAGGTTGAGCGAATTGATAACCGTTGTACCATTTTTTTACATCTTCCATTAAGGGTTCTAAACTCAAAGCGCATACTTCGGTTAAGGGTTTTACTAAAAACTCTGTTTCAGCACGAGTAAAGCCAATAGCTTCATTAAAACTAGGGTGCAGACTCAGATTTTCTACGACATTAAACCCTGAGGTCAGGCTATCGAGCATAATTGGTGTGACGCCTGTGATAAATAAACGATCTAGAATCCCCTGTTGGGTTCCCGCTTTGAGTACTTCATAAAAAGCGCGAACAAATCCGCCTTTACCCATAATGCTACGAAAATGATTCAGGTCATCCGCCATAAGGGAGTTAGCAAAATGGTCGTATTCGTCAATCAGTAAATAGATTTTCTGATTTTTAGCCGCTGCTAAAACATGACGGATTTTATCAGCAGGATTCAGTTGTTGGCTCAGTTGTTGAATAGTATTTTCTGAATAATGATAACGCTCTAAAAAAGTTCGACATTGGATTTCAATACTTTGATTAAAACCAGTAAAAATATTGCTATGGCTATCGGTGGCAATACCGCTAAATTCTAAAAAGAGTACTTGGTATTGATTATGGTCGGGGGTGGGGTTTTGCCCAATGGCTAAGTGTCCAAAGAGGGTATCAAAGTCTTGGGCGCTATTCACATCGTAATAATATTGCAGCATGGAAAGGAATAGGCTTTTACCAAAGCGGCGTGGGCGTAATAGTACTTGATGTCGCCCTGTGTCCTCAAGGGTGCGAATAAAGGCGGTTTTGTCGATGTAGGTGTAGTGGTTTTTGATAACAATCGCGAAGTTGCTTAGACCGTAGGGGATTTTCATGCCAATACTTAGCCTCTGATTAATGGGTTTTTTTAGTAGGATGATCAGGTTGCCTTTGGAGGAGTTCCAAGCGAAATTTTAGTTGACTCTAGCGACCACTACTTCCTCCCCATCGGTTAGCATGATCCAAGCTGATAATTTAGAGCATCCTTTTATATCCGGTAATTGCAAATAACCTTGTACTTGTTGAATGCCTGAATTTAATTTATCTTGCCATAGTTTCTTACGGTCTGACTTTTTGCAGAACTTTAATTCAATTAAGTGTTCATGCTGAATCGCGTAAGGACTACGTTCTAATAATAATATATCGGGGTATTTTTGATTGATTTCTGGTTCGCTTTGAATAAAGTAGGCAGCAGATTGATAGAGTAAGGTCACGATCAACATTTTAATATGCTTTTCATCAAACTGTATAAAGTCACGATTAGACAAAGCTTGCAGTACTCGTTCTACTTCAATACGTAAGGGTTCAATATTGTCGTGTAGTGCTAAAGCAATAATAGCCTTTTCAATGGTTCGATTGGAAATAGTAATTTGATTTTTACGTTCAATTTCGACTTTAAAGTACTCAAAATACAGCACTTTAATCACATAATTAGGAATAACAAAGCGTTGTTGTGTTAGCTCATTACCCGCAAAGGCAATAAAGCCCATGTAGTAAAGCAGACTAATAAAGTCATCACGATCAAAACCTTTGTCAAAGTCAAATTTGCGACGTTGGCTAGCCGTTATTACTCCTTCATTAATTAATTCAGCCAGTACTTCATAGTTTTCATCTCGATTACCAATTTTAAACATGGCTAAAATCTTACCGTAATCAGAAGCAATATTTTCGTCTAGCATGTGTGCGGGATGGCTACAATCTTGAGTATTAAAGTTATCAATAAAATATAATACCATATCTGAGTTGTACTGGCAGTTATCACGACTATCCATTGAGAATCGATAGCCATTATACCATTGTTTGACCGCTAGCATTAAATCATCAAGCTTTAGATTACACTGTTGAGTTAATGACTGTACTAATGACTCTGTTTCGGTACGAGTAAAACCAATGGCTTCATTAAATTTTGAATCTAATGATAGATTTTTGACGACATTAAACCCCGACGTTAGGCTATCGAGCATAATAGGGGTAACACCTGTGATAAATAAACGGTCTAAAATCCCCTGTTGCGTTCCCGCTTTAAGTACTTCATAAAAAGCTCTGACAAATCCGCCTTTGCCCATGATAGTACGAAAATGATTCAGATCATCAGCCATGAGGGAGTTTGCAAAATGATCGTATTCATCGATGAGTAGATAAAGTTTTTGATCTATAGCCCAAGTCAATAAGTAGTTCATTTTATCGGCTGGGCTGGCATTATTGATCTGAGAGAAACCCTGCTGTACGGATTCGGGGTATCCATATTTATGCAGGAATACGCTAATGGCTACGCCAATTTTATTATTAAAGGCGTCGTAAATCCCTTTATGATCGTCGGTGGCAATCCCACTAAATTCTAAAAAGAGTACTTGGTATTGATTGTGGTCGGGGGTGGGGTTTTGCCCGATGGCTAGGTGTCCAAAGAGGGTATTAAAGTCTTGGGTGCTATGGCTGTCGTAGTAGTATTGCAACATGGATAAAAATAAGCTTTTACCAAAGCGGCGCGGGCGTAGCAGTATGTGGTGGCGTCCTTCGTCTTCGAGGGTGCGAATAAAGGGCGTTTTGTCGATGTAGGTGTAGTTATTTTTGATAACAATCGCAAAGTTGCTTAGACCGTAGGGGATTTTCATGCCAATACTCAGCGTCTGGTTGATGGTCTAAGCATAGCATGAACGGGTTAGGGTTTGGGGTTGCTACTATTGGTTAGGTAGGGTTTTAGGGTGTCGAAGTCGGCGCGTTTGTTGATTACTTCGGCAGCGGCTTTTAGGAAAGGTACGTGGGGATTGCCTTCCTTCTCGGCGCGTTCGATGTTGGGGGAGAAGTCCCATTCTTCACGATTTTCTGGGTCTTTTAGGAGGGTAATTAAGTTAGTTTTGGCTTCGGGGTAGTCGTTGGGGAAATGGGCTAGGCGGTAGAACCATAGTTCAGTGTCTAGTAATTGATATTTACCATGATTGGCAATGTTTTATAGATCACTAACATATACATAGGCAGATTCAACAGCTTGTTGCTGTAGTTTCGCTGCTTTGTCGTAATTTCTTCTAATTTTTGTCATGAATTTAGCAAAGTTTCTAAGATTAGTGGCGTTTCTGGGATCTGCCTCAATAGCCTGTTGATAGAGTTTTTCAGCTTCATCGTAATCGTGCCGAATATCAGTCATGAAATTAGCAAAGTTGCCAAGGATTTTGGCACGTTCAGAATGAGTACCTTGTTTAAGGGATTTCTCAATCTTGCGATGACCAGCAATGTCTTTTAGAACCCCTGTTATAAAAATCAAAAAGTCTTTAAGGGCATTGGGGTGTTCTTCCGTATCAATCTCAACCTGAATAGCCTGCCGATAAAGTTTTTCAGCCTCATCATGGTTGTGTCGGATACCCGCCATAAAGTTAGCAAAATTGCCAAGGTTGGTAGCATGTGTTGGGTCTGATTCAATAGCTTGTTGATAGAGTTTTTCAGCCTCATCATACCTGTGTAGGCTTTCCACCATAAAGAAGGCATAGTTGCCAAGGTTAGTGGCATTTGTAGGGTCTGCTTCGATAGATTGCTGATAGAGTTTTTCAGCTTTTTCAGGATTATACTTACTGCGGATGGTAGCTAGTCTGCCCAGAGTATCGGCGTATTCAGGGTTAACCTCAATAGCTTGTTGATAAAGTTTTTTAGCCTTATCAGGGGCATTTAGAACGTTTTTGAGGAAGAAAGCAAAGTTACCAAGGTTAGTAGCATTTTTAGGGTCAACCTCAATAGCTTGTTGGTAGAGCTTTTCAGCATCATTATGGTTATGTCGAACATCTGCGATAAAGTTAGCAAATTTACCAAGTATATTGGCATTTGTAGGGTCTGTTTCTAGTGCTTTACGATAAAGATGCTCAAGGCGATAGTATAGTTTTGTTTTTTTAGGCTTATCATCCTGTAATATCTGAGAAATGTCCTCTAAAGTATCAATATCAGCAAAGTCCGATTCAATCAACCTCTCAAACGAACTATCTAATTGACCATAGTTAATAGGTTTCTCTTGACTAGGGAGTGATGTCGCCACCATTAGAGTTAACTCTCTAGCCTCATAAAAAGCATTTCTCGTGCGTGCTTGTGCATCTATTGCTTCCTGTCGTTGCCAAATCGCTACTGCCGCCACAATACTAATTACGCCAATGACTCCAGCTACAACCCCCTGCCGAGTCCTACGCTGCCTTTGCTCCACCTTTGCACTCAAATGAATAAAACTCTGTGCTTCTGCCCCCAACATCAACGCATGACTTTTTAAGTACTCCTGAGCTTCGGGCAAATGATAACCCTTTAATAAATCATCATTAACCTTATTGTGTTTAACCCAATCCGCCAAACGCTGTTTTAGCCGCTCCTCCCAAACCCGAAAATCCCGATACTCCTCCATCCACTCCCGCAGCCGTCCCCATTCACGAATCAATGCCTCATGGATAACCTCAACCGTAGGTAGCTCATCACCCAACTCTTGACCCGTCACAATCAAACGATGATCCGCCAGCTTAGGTAGCAATACCTGATCAGCCACAGAAAAATCACTAAAGCGTGCCACCTGCCGCGTATCCTCCGCCCCCGCACCAGGTACAATCAGCTTCACCATAATGCGCTTAATCGCCTCTCGCTCTTCAGCAGAGTAGCTATTAAAAACCTGTTCAGCATGTTGCGCCAACGCATGAGCTACACCCCCAATCTCATCTAAGGCTTGATGGGTCAATAAGCGTCCTTGTTGACGCTTCCATAACTCACTTAAGGCAAACTCTAATAAAGGCAATTGCCCCGCATTGTCATCATCCAGCTCTAATAAAATCCGTTCTACTAAACCCTGTTCTAAATCCACCCCCAATGGGTCAGCAGGTTCAATAATGGCTCGCTTTAGCTCGTCCTTACTCATTCCAGTTAAAATAACCTGTTGAGCCGCATACTGTTTTAATACTTGAGCCAAAGGTGCATAAGCTAAGGCACGCGCCATAAAGTCAGCACGTAAAGACAGGAGTACGGTGATGCTGCTAGCCGGATTGGCAATTAACTCAAGCAATAGATTGATGTAATCAGCTTGGAGTTTTTCATTTTTAGTTTGGGTATAAAGCTCTTCAAACTGATCAATAATCAGCAGTAGATGCTGTTTACCACTAGCATGTAAGGCATCTTCTAAAAGAGACTCCAGAGAAACCTGATGGTTTTGGAGTTGATCAGGTAAGGTATTAACTAATTCGGCACGTTTAAGTGGTTCTACATCGGAGTAATGTAAATGAATAATTTGTTTAGCAAGTGATCTAAACGGTTCATTACTAGGGCGTATCTGGACAACCAAATGATTGCCTTGCTGATGCAGTTGATACATTAAACCCGCATTAAGTAGGGAGGACTTACCACTACCACTAATACCCATCAGAAACACAAAGCGGCTAGTACTCACCTGATGAATCAGCTCTTGAGTCACTGCCTCACGTCCAAAGAAATTATGGGCATGTTGCTCTTCAAAAACAGCCAAGCCCCGATAAGGGTTGCGTAAGAGATTGAGTTCGTTAGCTTTAGGAAAGGCTTGGAGCAATCTTGCCAGTGGCAACATATAAGCCGTTTTGAGATCAGCTCGTATAGTCACTAGCATGCCCGTGACACCACATCTCTCATTATCCCAAACAGGTGCGCCACTAAAACCCTCTTCAATCGGACGCTCCATATTGAGTTGAATAGTATCAGATGCAGTCAAGCCACCTATCCGACCATCCGCCCAACTACCTTCAGAGATATTAAAACCAAATGCTTGAAACGGACGTTGAGAAAAATAGTCATGCTCAGTTAACTGAACCAACTTGGGGATTGCTAGGGGCTTGGGTGTATCAATCAGCTCTAAAATAGCAATATCATCCAGATCAAAAAACCTGCGCTCTTGAGGTATCCATTTCACCACTTTAGCTACCAAGTCACGGTGTAGCTCAGCATGAGGGCTATTTAAAAAGGACAGGGTAAGAAGTTCTTGCTCTGTAGGTGGGACAGTATTCTTTTTGTCGCGCCCCAATGCAGCATTGACCACATGCGCACAAGTCACCACGTGCCTTTCAGTCAAAGTAAAACCTGTACCGACTATTGAGGTAAGTGCTTGATCGTAAATGCAGGCAATCGCGGGATTAATGATTTCACTATGAACTGAGCGGGTAGACATAGGACACATCCAACTTAAGGGTCTATTAGATAAACGTAACAAAATTCTGGATAAGTGGATAGGCTAAAGTAGTGATAGTGCGTTTAATTTTTTCTGGTATAAAGTGTTGAACTGAAATTGAGATTATAAGGACGGGGTGAATATGGAACAGGTGATAGAAGGTTTAGAGTTAACAGCAGTAGTCGCCTCATTACGCGAGCAATTAGCTCAGGCACGCGAGCAAGCCCAAGTGCAAGGACTATTATTTCAAATCGATAAAATTGAGGTGGAGTTTCAGACTGTAGTGCAAAAAGAGGGCAATAGCACAGCGGGGGCAAAGATGAAATTTTGGGTATTAGACGCTGAAGCGAGTTTAGGTGGTAAATATAGTCATGCTGCCACGCATAAGATTAAATTGAGTTTAGCACCGATTGATACCAATACCGAGTCAGTACAGGCAGCAGAAAATGCTAAGCATACCGGTGCGGTACGTATTAGTGGCAATGTACAACGCGTGCAAAAGGAATAAATAGGCACAGATCAAATGATTCCGATAGGCAAAGCCCACTAAATCAAGCTTGAATCCTAAACTTGATTAGACTAGAATGCGCGGTCTATTTTCTCAGGTTAAAAAAATACACTCTCTGGAGTTCGGGAATGAAAACATTCAGTGCAAAACCGGCTGAGGTTAAGCGCGACTGGTACGTAATTGACGCCGAAGGTAAAGCGCTTGGCCGCTTGGCCACCGAAGTGGCACGTCGTCTACGTGGCAAACACAAGCCAGAATACACACCTCACGTCGATACTGGCGATTATATTATTGTCCTCAATGCTGACAAAGTAGGCATTACGGGCAATAAAGCCAAAGACAAAATTTATTACAAGCACACGGGCTATATCGGTAATATGAAAGCAACTTCGTTTGAGAAGATGCAACAACGTGCCCCTGGTCGTGTGATTGAATTAGCGGTAAAGGGCATGCTTCCTAAAAATCCATTAGGTCGTGCTATGTATCGCAAACTAAAAATCTATGCAGGTACTGAGCACGGTCATCAAGCTCAGCAACCACTACCATTAGAATTCTGAGGCATAAAACGTCATGGCTGAAACTCAATACTACGGAACAGGTCGCCGCAAATCTTCTTCGGCTCGTGTGTTCTTACGTAATGGTACTGGCAATATTACCGTTAATAACTTGCCCTTAGATAAGTTCTTTGGTCGTCAAACTTCCTCTATGGTAGTGCGCCAACCCTTACAAGCTGTATCCTTAAGCGATAAATTCGATATTACTGTCACCGTTGAAGGTGGTGGTATGACCGGTCAAGCGGGTGCGATTCGCTTAGGTATTGCTCGCGCTTTACTGCAATATGATGAAGCCTTACGTGGTACTTTAAAGCAAGCATCCTTCTTAACTCGTGATGCGCGTAAAGTCGAACGTAAGAAAGTCGGCTTACACAAAGCACGTCGTGCTACCCAATTCTCTAAGCGTTAATCGTTTACCCGAACTTATTGGGTGGTCACCAAGTAAAAAGCTGCTTTTTAGCAGCTTTTTGCGTTTTTAAGTAGATATTGCCTATAGTATAAAAACAGCTAAAGGGCTTTTGACCTTAGCGAGTTTAATGATCACACTGGCCCTGTTAAATCCTTTCATCAATGATTTTGTGGAGCCACCCTATGCGTATTTGGGGATTAAGTACGTTATTGTTATTAACGACTTCTGTACAAGCAGGAACCTTAACGCTCTACGGTCAACTACAAGCGCATTATGGTGATGAGCGGGCTAAAACCGATGGAGCCATCCAACAACGCCAAGCATTAGGTTCCGAGGGAAGTTTCATCGGGCTTAAAGGTTTTAGACCACTGAATCATCAGCTCGATATAACCTTCATGAACGAAACCTTGTTGCAGCTACAAACGCACGACAATAATTTCCGTTCCCTTACTCGTCAAAGACAGCATTGGTTAGGACTACGTAGTCCCTATGGTGAGGTGCGCACCGGTAAGCAATTTATGCCCAGTAAAGTACTTAGCCATGAATTCGATAATTTTAAAGACCAGTTTGGGTCTGTAAACGTGCTGATTCAACCTGATACGACGGTAAGTGATTCACTACTGTATATTCAGCAGCTCGGCAAAACGGAGGTCGCTTTGGGATGGGGACGGGATAAAGATACTACTTTGTCTGAGCGCTCGGTACGGGGCGGATTGATTAATTATAAAACTAAACAAGGTTGGGTAATGGGGGCTAGTTTAGAGGTCAAACCTAATACTTATACCGA
Organism: Thiofilum sp.; assembly: GCF_016711335.1. NCBI lineage: Bacteria > Pseudomonadati > Pseudomonadota > Gammaproteobacteria > Thiotrichales > Thiofilaceae > Thiofilum > Thiofilum sp. The sequence goes on along the minus strand of NZ_JADJTF010000001.1, from coordinate 746,384 downwards.
TGGGCGCTTAAGCCTAAGCTTTAAAAATAATAAGTCCGAAATAGGGTTACTCTACCAGCACTTAGATGCAAAATCGAATCAGGTACTAGGTCAGGATGCCAAGTCCTTAGTGTTTAATGCTAGCCAAACTCGTGGCAAATGGACTGTTAAAGCTCAAACAGGGCGTAAAGAAGATAAAACCGCCTCGGCGACCAAGCTAGGTGCTTTAGGTGTCGATTATACAGCTAACGCTAAACTAAAATTTTATGCAGAACACAGTGTAATCTCGGATAAAGATGGTGGAGTGCAATTAGGCGCGGGTGCACGTTTACAAGGTAAAAGCGCACAAGCTACTTCATTCGGTATGGTATATAAGTTCTAAATTTAAAGAGAGTATTCACCTCGACCGGAATACTCTCATAGCGAGCTTATTGTGCAGTTGTTTGAGTAGCAGAGGCAGTTAAGTCCTTCACCACGACAAACGCGCCGCGAATGTCGCCTTCCTTATAACCTATGGCTTTATCATTCGGATATAGCTCAGAGATTTTGGCACTCACATCGGGCGCAATAGTAGAGCCATGACAGGCTAAACAAACACTAGCGGTAGGAATAGCTTTCATAAAGCGATATTCATTACCCACGATGTCAGCATAGGCGAGTGTATCAGGTGTTTCGCCTTTGGCTTTGCGAGCTTCAAAGTCGTTTAATACTTGAACCTGCCATTCGTTAGCTTGACCCATCACTGGATTACGATTTTTTAAACTCACACGACTAACTTGCATACCGGACTCGGTGGAAACGGCTTTAGCAATTTCAGGCGCTTTCAAATTACAAATACTCAGCGCTGCAATAGGACCACCTGCTTGCATGGCTGCTTCCAGTTCACCTTTGAGCGTACCCCCTAGTTTTTGCGCGGCATTTTTAGCCTGTTCGGTTAGAGCGGCTTTATCTGGTGCTGCGCTACTAGCAGGTGCAGGTTTAGCTTCTGGAGTAGCACTAGGTGCGGGTGTTGCTGCGGGTGCTGGAGCTTGAGTTGGTGTGGCTTCGGTTTTAGGTGCGTCTGCTGCGGGCTTATCACTACCACCACAGGCGGTTAAGACTAATGCTAAGCTTAGGGTAATGAGAGGAGCTTTCATGGTCATCCTTATCAAACTAAAAATTATATTCAGTGATTAATTATAACTTGAAACAGCGAACACTAAGCCTTCCCTATGGGATAGGTTAATTGCTCCTCTAACACCAGTACTTGGCTAGGATTAAAATAAACCTTAAGTGCTTGCCCTACTTGAATAGGATCTAATTGGGGTTGGTTAAATTGATCTAGTACTAAGGTTTGTTTACCAGTATTCAGTTGTACCCTTAACACTGAGCCTAAAAACTGCACTTGTTGGACTTGCCCGATTAGCATTTGATGGGTGTTCTCTTTAGGAAGCAGACTAAACGCTTCTGGGCGTAGAGCTAATTGAATGTTTGCTCCTAGTGAGTTTGCTAATGGACGTTGTAATTGAATAGTTTGACCATCAAGCTGTAGTACACCTTGCTTAGGATCTAGGACGGTGGCATTTAACACATTCAGCGCACCGACAAAAGAAGCTACAAAACGGGTACTAGGTTGATTATAAATAGCAAGCGGTGTACCGACTTGTTCAATATGTCCTTGATTCATTACTACAATGCGGTCAGAAATCGAGAGGGCTTCTTCTTGGTCATGGGTCACAAAAATAGTAGTAATGCCTAGGCTACGTTGAATAGTACGAATATCTTCCCGTAGTGCTACGCGAATTTTGGCATCTAAAGCGGATAAAGGCTCATCTAATAATAAAACTTTAGGTTTAATCGCTAAGGCACGCGCCAATGCCACGCGCTGCTGTTGACCACCGGAGAGTTGAAAGGGATAGCGATCACCTAAGCCCGTTAATTTAATCAGCGCCAGCATCTCTTGTACGGTTTGCTGAATCAGTGCTTTAGGCTGACGTGCCACACTTAAGCCAAAGCCAATATTTTGTGCCACAGTTAAATTGGGAAATAGGGCGTAGCTTTGGAATACCATACCGATATTGCGCTGATTAGGCTTAAGTTTAACCACATCGTGCCCCTCAATCCGAATTTGTCCCGCTGATGGGGTTTCAAATCCAGCAATCATACGCAATACCGTGGTTTTACCGCAGCCACTAGGTCCCAAAAAGGAAATAAACTCACCTTGCTCAACACTTAAATTAAAGTCGTGGACTACAGCTTGTTTACCATAGTGCTTATGCAATTGTGCTATTTCTAAAAACGCCATCGGAGTGTCCTAATTCTTAGCGGTGTTGAGGGATAGCTAAATGCCGTTGCCAGCGATTAACAAACTGAATCAAGCCCATGCAAAGCCAAGTTAAGGCAAAAGCAATGACAGCTAACGCCGCAGGCTCATAAGCACGATTCGCCCCCATTAATTGCATATACGGGCCAAAGGCGGGGCGATTAAGCAGTGCGGCGAGTACAAACTCACCAATCACAATAGCAAAGGTCAAAAAAGCACCCGATAGAATGGCGACCGAAACATTGGGTAAGATAATGCGCCAAATTAAGGTAAATTTACTTGCCCCCAAGCTCTGAGCAGCTTCGGTGAGCGTGACAATATCTAAACTACGTAATCCAGTATCCACGGCACGATATAAATAGGGTAGGGCTAAAGTGGTGTAGCCACAGACCATTAGTAAATCAGTCGACCAAGCAGCACCCGTCAAAGGTAGCCATGAGGAGGTGTTATAAAGGCGGATATAGCCAAATACTATGACAATAGCGGGAATGACTAGGGGCAATAGGGTGATAAATTCAATCACTGGACGCCAATGGGGGAGTTTCAATCTGACCCAATATGCAGTCGGTACGACTAATACCACCCCCATCACAATCGTGGCACAAGCCATGAGTAAGGAATAGCCAAAAGTCGCTTGAAATTGCGGATCAGCCAGCACCACGCGATAAGCTTCTAAGCTATAAGTACCGCGCAACATACGCAGCGAAAATTCAAACGTCCCCAGCAAGGGCAGACCAAAATAAATAATAGCCACCGCCAACGCTAACCAAGCCCAGAGGCGCGACATCATACTATTCATTTTAACCACCGCTCACTACGCGCTCGCATCCACAAATAAATACTATTCGCCACTAGGGTAATCACTACCATCCCAAAGGCTAGGGCATAACCTAGGTGAGGGTCTTGTAATACATCCCCACGAATTTGAGCGAATAATAAAATCGGTACAATAGATAAGGAGCTACCTGTTAGAGCATAAGCAGTGGCCACCGCTCCAAAGGCATTAGCAAATAACAGCGCGAAAGTACCCAATAGCGAAGGGAATAAAATCGGTAAAGCCACCTTGAGCCAATATTGCAGCGTTGATGCACCTAACATAGCTGCTGCTTCGCGCCACTCGCGTTTTAGACCATCAAGAGCGGGGGTAATAATCAAAATCATCAGTGGGATTTGGAAAAATAAATAAGTGAGGGTTAGACCCCAAAAACTTAAAATATTAAATCCCGTCGCATACAGATTAATGCCAAACCAATCGCGTAATACTAGGGTCACTAATCCCAAACGCCCTAAAGTGGCTAGAAAGGCGAAAGCCAAGGGAACACCCGCAAAATTAGAGGCAACCCCGGAAAAAGTCATTAAGGGCGCTCTGACCCAACGCGGTAAGCCACCGTGTACCACTGCAACCGCAATGGCAAAGCCTACTACGCCACCCAGCAAGGCAGAGGCAATACTGATTTTAAGACTAATAGCATAGGAGGCGAGGATAGAGGGCTGAAAAAGCTGATAAATATTGGCTAGAGTCCATTCACCTGCACTATTGCGAAATGCACCTAGCATAATGTGTGCGGTGGGCAGTAATAAAAACAGTAAGGCAAATAATAAAAAGGGCATCACGCCCAACCAAGCCCATGATCTTGGTTGAGCGTGAGGCTTAGCGGGTGTAGTGCTAGCGGTGAGTAAGGGCATTACTTCACATTCGCCCCTACGACGCTATCCCATTGAGCGGTAATCACCGCTTTGGCAGCTTCTTGATCGGCTACAGTGGGAAAGGCTGCTTTGGCATAGGCTTCAGCAGGTGGGAGTGCTTTGAGTAAGTCCTCAGGGATTTTTTTATTACTAGCTAAATCTTGGAAACGACTAGGATGGCAATACCCTTTTAAATAGCCTAATTGTCCCTCATCTGAATATAGGTGCTCCATCCATAATTTGGCAGCATTAGGATGAGGCGCATAGGCACTAATCCCTTGCACATAAACCCCTGCTACCACGCCTGATTTAGGAATCACGACTTCAATCTCTGGATTACCTTTTAAGGTATCGCGTGCGGATAAGGCATTATAATCCCAGAAAATCACAATCGGGGTAGCCCCTTGCGCCATAGTTCCAGCCTTACCAATAGTAGGAACAAAATTACCCGCTTTATTTAATTCTGCAAAAAAGTCTAAGCCAGACTTAGCAATGGCTTCGGCTCCGGTAGCACCTTTACTCAAACCAGCGGCATAGACGGCTAGAATAGCTTGGTTAGAGGCACGCGGATCACCAGATAGAGCTACGCTATTAGCGTATTCAGGCTTTAAGAGATCTGCCCAATCTTGTGGGACATTTTGTACTAGATCTTTATTGACGGCGAAGGCGAGTACTCCGTAGTAGTCCGCATACCAGTTACCATCAGCGTCTTTAAGTTCTGCGCTAATGCTGTCCCATGTAGACACTTTATAGGGTTGTAATAAGCCTTCTTTTTGAGCGGCGGGACCAAACGCAAAGCCTATATCAATGACATCGGGGGCTTGTGGACCTTTATTGTCTTTATTAGCACGGATAGCTTCGAGTTCATCCGCTGAACCTGCATCGGGATTCAGCTCATTGACTTTAATGTCGGGGTATTTAGCTTTAAAGCCACCGATAATATCACCATAACCACACCAATCATGGGGTAGCGCGATGGTAGTCAACATGCCTTCAGCTTTGGCAGCCTGCTCTAGAGCGGCTAAATCATTAGCATAGAGGCTAGTATTCAACGTGAGGCTGAGCGTTACGCTCAATAAGGCCAAGCGAGGGTTTAGCATAGTTATCATCTCCATAAAGCGGTTGCTCCACTAAGCATAGCAGAGCTGAGTGACAAATAGATGACATTTATAATGCCTAACAATGGCTTAGGTATAATGAAAACTCGCCTGAAGAATTAGGGAAAAATAAACCCTAAAAGGTTCTTGTTTTTTTCATTGTTGCATCGCGGTAAAATGCTCCTCTTTGCATAATCAAGTGCCTAGCATGACTGCTCTAACTAAAACTCAATTAACACCCGTAGCGAAAGCTGACCCTATTCGTGAGATTCCGTATAACTATACCTCTTTCTCCGATAAAGAAATTGTGTGTCGCCTCTTAGGTGAGCGGGCTTGGGAGATTTTGTCCTCACTACGGTTAGAGCGGGAAACCGGAATTTCCTCACATATGTTGCTGGAAATGCTCGGCGATATGTGGGTAGTGGCGCGTAATCCTTATATTCAAGATGATTTATTGGATCACCCTAAGCGGCAACGTGAGTTTCTGGATACTTTACTCGGACGTTTAACGCGCATTAAAGAGCGTGCTCGTGACAATGCTTTGACTTTAGAGTTAGTCGATCTCGCTTCTCAAGCGGTAGACAAACTGGCTCATGAGTTTGTTGAGCATCAACAATTACGCGAGCAAGCCAAAAAGCGGTTTTACAAAATTACTCGTAAAGACAATATTCAATTTGATGGCTTAGCACGGGTGTCGCATGTTACGGATGCAACCGATTGGCGTGTGGAGTTGCCCTTTGTAGTACTAGCTCCTGATACCGAAGAGGAAATGGCGCGTTTAGTCCAAGGTTGTATTGAGCTAGGTCTAACCGTCATACCGCGTGGGGGTGGGACAGGATACACCGGAGGGGCGATTCCACTGACTAAATTCAGTGCCGTGATTAATACTGAAAAGCTAGAGTTCTTAAGTGAAGTCAGCTTTCGCACTGATTTGCCCGAAGTAGATAAAACGGTTCCCGTGGTGCGGGCTGAAGCAGGGGTAGTGACTAAGCGTGTGTCAGACCTTGCAGCTAAGCATCAATTAGTCTTTGCCGTAGACCCTACCTCGCAAAATGCCTCTACCATTGGCGGCAATATTGCGATGAATGCAGGGGGCAAAAAGGCGGTTTTGTGGGGAACAGCGCTTGATAATCTACTCTCATGGCGCATGGTCACACCCGATGCCGAGTGGCTAGAAGTCACCCGCATTAATCACAATCTGGGTAAAATCCACGATCAAGCTGAAGTCAAATTCTCAGTACAACGCTTTGAAGCCAATGGTAAAACACCCAAAGGCGCACCCACTCTTATGACTTTTGCGGGACAATATTTCCGTAAAGTAGGTTTGGGTAAAGATGTCACGAATAAATTCTTAGGTGGTTTGCCCGGTATTCAAAAAGAGGGATGTGATGGTTTAATCACTTCAGCAGAATTTATTCTGCATCGTATGCCGGACAATATTCGCACCGTATGCCTAGAGTTCTATGGTACTGATTTACACCAAGCCGTGCCTGCCATTGTTGAAATCAAAGACTATGTGGATGGACGCGATGATGTGCTGCTCTCTGGCTTAGAGCATTTAGATGAGCGTTATATTAAAGCGGTCAAATATACACCCAAAGGGGCACGCGGACGTTTGCCTAAGATGGTGTTGATTGCGGATATTGTGAGCGATGATCCTGATGCAGTAGCACAAACAGCGGCGGAAATGGTGCGCCTTGCTAATGCGCGTAATGCGGAGGGCTTTATTGCGGTGAGTCCCGAAGCACGACGGCAGTTTTGGGCAGATCGTTCACGCACCGCAGCGATTGCTAAGCATACCAATGCGTTTAAGATCAATGAGGACGTGGTGATTCCGCTGCATAATTTGGCGGCTTATACCGAAGGCATTGAGCGCATTAATGTGCAGCAATCGATGCAAAATAAGCTCAAGATTTTAAATGCAGTCTTGGAATACTTAGCAGGTGAACAGCCCGAATTGCGCCATGTGCCTAACTATGAGGCGAGTGCTGAACGTCAAGCGATGTTAGACTCTAAAAAGCAAGCGGCTACCGAATACTTGCTGAGCGTCAAACAACGTTGGGAAAGTACGCTTGCGAATTTTGACCAGCCTGCGATTGCTCATCCTGAGCTGTTAAATGAACCCGCCCGCGCTGCGATTCGTGAGGGTGATCGCTTAATCGATGTGTTGTTGCGCCTTGATCTACGCATTTCGTATCGGGCTGAAGTCGAGCGTCCGCTGAAAGAGATTTTTGCCGGGGGCGAGTTAGAGCCATTACGTCAATCACTGGATAAGATTCACGCCAAATATCGCTCTGGGCGCTTATTCGTAGCACTGCATATGCATGCAGGTGACGGTAATGTGCATACCAATATTCCGGTCAATTCCAATGATTACGAAATGCTGCACGAGGCTGAACGTGTAGTCGATCAAATCATGATCTTAGCGCGGTCACTCGATGGGGTAATTTCAGGCGAGCACGGTATTGGTCTAACCAAGTATCAATATTTGGATGAGCGTGAAGCGGTTGAATTCGCCGAGTATAAAAAGCAAATTGATCCTAATGGTCATTTCAATAAAGGTAAATTACTCCCCGGTTCTGGTTTGGACAATGCCTATACTCCCTCCTTACGCTTAGTGGAGCGCGAAGCCTTATTGCTCGAACATAATGAATTAGGTGAGCTGAATAAGAGCATTAAGGACTGCTTACGCTGTGGTAAGTGTAAACCGGTGTGCAATACCCATATTCCCCGCGCTAATCTGCTCTATTCTCCGCGCAATAAGATTTTAGCCACTGGGCTAATGATTGAGGCGTTTTTGTATGAGGCTCAAACCCAACGTGGGGTATCGTTACGTCATTTTGATGAAATGAATGATGTGGCGGATCATTGCACAGTCTGCCATAAGTGTTTAGAGCCTTGCCCCGTCAACATCGATTTTGGCGATGTCACGGTCAAAATGCGCAGTATCTTAAAAGCGCAAGGTCAACGCCGCTCTAGTCCGGTGGCGTGGGCGGGCATGCAGTTCTTAAATATTAAAGACGCCAACAAAGTCGAATGGATGCGAGCGGCGATGGTGGGAGTGGGCTTTAAAGCACAAAATCTTGCCTATCAAGTAGCCAAAAAAACCCATTTGATTATTGACTCCAAACGTCCCGAAGCCACCACAGGTAAGCCTACTATCACCACACAAGTGATTCAGTTTGTGAAAAAACCCTTGCCTGCTGGACTACCTGCTAAAACCACTCGCGCTATGTTGGGCTTGGAGGATAATCAAACCATTCCCATTATTCGTGATCCAGTCAAAACCGCTAATGGTCAGGGCGATGCAGTGTTTTATTTCCCCGGCTGCGGTTCTGAGCGCCTGTTTAGTCAGGTGGGGCTAGCGACTATTGCCATGTTGTATGAAGTGGGCGCGACCACCGTATTACCCCCCGGCTATTTGTGCTGTGGCTATCCACAAACCTCTTCGGGTGATCTCAAAAAAGGTAATGCGATTAGCACCGAAAACCGCGTACTCTTTCATCGTGTGGCTAATACGCTGAAATATTTGAATATTAAAACGGTGATCGTGTCCTGTGGGACGTGTATGGATCAGCTCATGAAATATGAGTTTGAGCGTATTTTCCCCGATTGCCGTTTATTGGATATTCATGAGTATCTGCTGGAAAAGGGTATGAAAATGGAAGGGGTTAGTGGGGTGCAGTATGTGTACCATGATCCTTGTCATACGCCGATGAAGCAAATCAACCCTATGAAGGTAGTGAGTGAGCTAACGGGTTCTAAGGTGGTGCTCTCAGAGCGCTGCTGTGGGGAGGCGGGAACCTTTGCGGTGAGTCGCCCTGATATTGCGAGCCAATTACGCTTTCGCAAAGAAGAAAGTCTGAAAGAGGGGATTAAGACTTTGACGGGTGAGGATAAGGCTAAGCAGGGTAATGTGAAAATTCTGACTTCTTGTCCGGCTTGCCAGCAAGGTTTGTCACGTTATCGGGATGATACGGGCATGGACACTGATTATATTGTGGTGGAAATGGCGAATCATTTACTAGGTAAAGAGTGGCAAAAAGCCTTTGTCGAGAAAGCCACGCATGGCGGCATTGAGAAGGTGTTGTTGTAGTTATAATTTTAGGGTTTTTTGGGGCGCATCTGAGGGTGCGTCCTGATTAGGCTTAATCTTTTTTCGTGAACTCAGCGAGTGAGGTTGCCGTGAGCCGCTGTACACCGTCTTGTTTACTGAGTTTACGGTCAAATGTCCATAATGTTTTGTCTTCTTGTTGACTTTCCACAGCAATAATAGAGTCCGCAAAACCTGCATTACTCTGTCGAAAGCGAACTAAGGCTTCTACAAAGTGTGCTTCATGTTGTAGTTGATACGCGGGGTTAGTCTGTAAAACCTCTAAAGCATGTAATACTTCTTCTTTCTCAAGCTCATAGGCTTGCTCTAGTACCCAGACTAATTCTACTTGTACGACTTGTGTGATGAATACTTTACCTGCTCTTTTTACTAATGCCCGTGCTTGCTCAGTTTGTTCGGGTGATTCTTTATCATCCGTAAGTACTCGAACTAATACGTTGGTATCAATAGCGATCAAAGCGTACCACCTTTACGAATGGCTTCGTCCATTTGTTCAAGTGAAACTTTTTTCTTTACTTTAATAACGCCAAAAGAGCTTTCTGCATTAGGTTGTTGCACCACAGTTTTACGGGTTTGATAGCGGGATTTGATGAAGGCTATAAAGTCAATTACCTGCTGTTGTGCATCGGGTGGTAATGTTTCAAAGTCATTGAGTATGGGGTGTGATGTCATGATCGATCCTCAGTGTTTTCACCCTAGAACAGAACTGTGTTATCTAAGCATAGCACAAATGCTAATTCGAGTAATTTGGTGTAGTTTGAATTAGCAACTCTGGCAAGCCGTAAGCTGCGTAAAAGTAGCGGGTAAATTCATACAGCCATGCTGCTATGGGTAAATCCACTATTTCCAGAAAGGGAAGCGGCTAGAGCTTGTCCTTTGAGGATTCGTGAATCAGCTAATTAAAAAGGGGATAAAATTGGGAAGTCAGGGGGCCAACATTACTTGGTTAAGGGTATCAGCAAGCGAGCCATAGCCAAGTTAGTGGATTGCTTCCCCATTACCTTGTATGACTGGCTAGAGCGTAGGAAGTTATTGAAAACTTGACAACATCAAAAAATGATTTATTATTGATGCATACCGTGCATAGTCGGTTTGTAATTATGACAAAAAAAATCTTCTACAAGTCACCCAAAAAGGCTATCAATATAATAGATAACTACAAAAAAAGTAGTTAAGACAGAGAAAGCCTTAGATTTTTTGTTATTAAATCAATTGGAACAACAAATTATGAAAAATGTTTCTCTGTCCAGTTTTCATAGGTGGCAGTTGTCCTTAGTCATTAATCGACTGAGGTATTCTGGCAACTATGAAAATGGGCAATATAAAAGGCATTTAGCTGGATAAAACCATTTTTAAGTAAACAGAATCCTCATATGAATTGAGGATAATCATGAAATTTATTGTAAAACGTGAGCCGGCTAAAGATATTGAAGTTATTAGTTTTGAAATTGAACAACCTAGTATGTGGACACACTGGAAAGCCTTAAGTGTAGCTTTTATAGCAGGTGTGCTCATTACTATAATGGGGCTTGCTTGGGTTTATAAAAGCGACCTTTATAAAAATGGGGTCGAATTTCAGATGAATAGGTCAATGACCTTCAATCTTGGGAAAGTACATGAGCAAGAAAGAAACCGTTCGAGTCCAAATGGAGCTACCACCACCAGCGATTGAACGTTTAAAAGCATTGAAGGATAAAACCGAAGCGTCATCCTATGCAGAGGTCACCAAAAATGCTTATAGGCTTTACGATCTCATCATTGAGATGCAAGAAGCTGGACGTACCTTGATGGTGAAAGAACCTTCTGGAGAAGTTAAAGAGCTACAAATTTTTGTATAAAGCTCTTAAGAACTTAATTTAAAGCTCGTCTAATTAAAAATTAGATGGGCTTTTTTATTTTCAAACCCAACAACTTAAGTATTTGAACTAACTATTTAATCAATTGTTAATTTCCCCTTATTAACCTTCCCATACCACGCTGAATCCGTACCAGAGAGGCAGTATACAACTGCATTTTGCGAATCCAATTTTATGAGTAGTAAATTATGTAGTCCGATAAGGATACTGACGAATGTAGCAAATTAGAGAGCGAGCGGCAAAGAGTAACCCATAGCAAGGCTTAAGATTTTTATGAAAGTACTTTAGCCTTTAAAGAACTAAGTACTTTTTAGCTCACTAAGTCACAGGTAATCCAGTAGCAAAACCAGTAAATTTACGTTTATAAGGTGCATGGAACGCTAATACAATATCGGATTTAGGCACACCTAACTCCACTAACTCATTAGCAATACCCCCCTCCGTTCCATCATGCTGAATCCAAATCAAACCGTCCTTGATTTCCACATGCAATAGCGAGCCATGATAACGGTCATAACCCAACCAACCAATCGTCATAAGCTGGTAACTATCCCGTTTCTCATCAAAAATAAGCTGCATATTTAAATCACCATAAGAGGGTTTAAACTGTGCATAGTATTCCAAAATTTGTTTAATATATTGGCGATACTGATCTAATTTTTCCATTGGGTAATCTCCTCCGTAATAGGGTCAAAGATCACTAATTTAACCTTGTAACGTTGAACAATTTTTTGAGTGATTTCCAGTGAAAAAAACTCTCTATAAGCATCCGCAGGAATGGCTAAATATAAAGTACGTTGTGGTTCATATTCCTCTAAAACGAACTGATAATTTAGAAATTGACCTAACGCAGTATGAAACTCTGAAATCAAAGAGGAGTGAATGAAGTTTTTGACCTCAACTGCAATTTTTTCACTTCCCTTTTCAGCAGCAAGCAGACGTTCTGCTCCTAGATCAATGTGTAAATTGCTATCCCCAAAAGGGACTGTTAGCGGATCGTGTGTGATGATCCACCCCGCTTTGATGAGAGCAGCTTTCACAATATGGTGAAAAAAGTCATAAGCAGGCATTGCTACCGTTCCACACAGAAGAATTGATCTCATTATAGCAGTAGTCTAAGTATTGAAATACTTTATGTGTTATTTGCTCCCGATCATATAGCGATGTGTACCAAACGCCATGCCCATTTCAGCGGTATCCAGTAACCCCCAAAAGTTTTGTACACGCCATACCTAGAAGAAAGAGCCGGAATGATGGAATATGAAGGCCGACTACGGACTACCAAGGCAAGAGAGAACTACAAGCGCGGGGTACTTGCTTAAATGAATATCGATTTAAAAGAAGTATCAAAACCTGAGGGAAAATAAGGCTATTACGGGCTACTCGTAGCACCTCGAAAAACTATTTTTGAGGGAGTCAAAATGCCAAAAGTACACCGTAAAACGCCAAAAGCAAAAAAGGCTGCAAGTATCTGCTTGCAACCCTTTGAATTTGTTGGTTCCTCGAACTGGACTCGAACCAGTGACCCAATGATTAACAGTCATTTGCTTTACCGACTGAGCTATCGAGGAACTGCTAAATGTGGGGCGTGTAATATAGATCACTTTGTTGAGCGTCAACCCTTTTTTTAGCCTATTAAGCTAATTTTTACACCACTTATCTTATACCTCACCACTCACACTTCTATGCAAGTGGCAACTTGGTCAACAGAGTTAAAATCGCTAAAATACCATCATTATAGAAATGACTGAGGGCACTATGTCTGGCTTTTTTCAAGGGGCACAATACGTTTTGCAAGGCTTCAAATTGATCACTCAGCCCGGCTTGCGCTGGTTTGTGATTATGCCTTTATTAGTCAATATCATAGTCATGTCGCTCGGTATTTGGCTGGGAGTGAATCAGCTTAATCGCTGGCTAGAGCATTTATTACCGTCTTGGTTGAGTTGGTTGGAATGGATTTTATGGCCATTGATGGTCATTATGATTTTTTTAGCCGTGTTTTATACTTTTTCTATTTTGGCTAATCTGATCGCCGCTCCCTTTAATGCTTTACTGGCTGAGCAAGTCGAGGCACGCCTTAGAGGCTTACCGCTTCCCCCCTATCAAGGCATTATGAGCCTAATTAAAATTGCGGGTCGTACCTTTAAAAGCGAAATCAGCAAACTGTTGTATATGCTTAAGTGGCTTATTCCTGTGCTACTCATTACCTTCATTCCGGGGATTAATCTACTCTCACCGCTAGCATGGTTTCTCTATGGGGCTTGGATACTCGCCATTGAATACGTTGATTATCCTATGGGTAATCACGAATTATTTTTTCAAGATGAACTCAAAGCCGTGCGTGACTACCGCTACAGTTCACTAGGTTTTGGTGGAACCTTATCGGCCGTCATGTTGATACCGGGGTTTAACTTTTTAGCGATGCCGGTGGGTGTGGCGGGTGCAACCGCTTTTTGGGTGGATCAGATTGCTAATAATTATCGTGGGCGGGCATGACTGAACCTACACCCGAACTCACTCCAGCTCAACTTAGTATCGATGAGCAGGGTAATCCCTTTGCGGTTGATTTTGGTGATTGCTATTTTTCACGAGCGGGAGGGCTGGCTGAAACGCGCTATGTATTTCTAGCAGGTAATCACCTGCCGCAGCGCTGGCAACAGCAAGAGTCGTTCACTATTTTAGAAACAGGCTTTGGTACTGGACTGAATTTTTTAGCTACTTGGTATGAATGGCAGCAAGACCCGCAGCGTTGTTCCACTTTGCATTATATTGCACTCGAAAAGCATCCTATTAATCATTCTACCTTAGAGCAGCTACTACATTGGGATGAATTACGTCCTTTAGCTTTAGAGTTACTAAAAGCTTATCCGCCACTCATTAAGGGTTTGCATCACTTAGTATTAGCTCAGGGTCGGGTACGGCTCAGTTTATATTTTGCTGATATTGCTGAGGCACTCAAAGAGTTAAGCGTAAAAGTCGATACTTTTTACTTAGATGGTTTTGCCCCTGATCGCAACGAGGCTATGTGGTCGCCAGCGGTATTACAACACTTAGCACACTTAGCTAAACCTAATGCCACCTTAGCCACCTTTACTGCCGCTAGTTCAGTTCGACACCACCTACAAGCCGCCGGATTTCAAGTCGTTAAACGCAAAGGTTTTGGTAAAAAGCGTGAAATGATCACGGCGACTTTACCCAATCCACCTCGTATCAAAATCGACCAGCCTTGGTTTGAACGTGCTCATTCACACTATGCGTCTAAAACAGCTACCGTGATTGGGGCTGGACTAGCAGGCTGTCAGATTGCCTACTCATTAGCACAAAGGGGTTGGCAGGTAAGCGTATTAGAGCGCCATAAGTATATCGCTCAAGAAGCCTCCGGCAATCCAGCAGGTGTGGTTTCCCCCAAAATGACAGCGCACTGGAGTTGGGGAGAAGCGTTTTATCGTCAGGCTTTTATTTTTGCGACTCAACAACTCAAGCAGTTTGCTGCTGAATTAGGCGAAAATTGGAATCCATGCGGTGTTTTACAATTGAATCATGATGAGCGTGAGTTAGAGCGTTGGCAAGCGCTTCAGGCTCGCGTACTGGATAATGAACTCATTCAACTACTCACACCAGAGCAGGCTAGTGACATTGCAGGTATTCCCTTGTCAACAGGAGGGAGTTATTTTCCTCGTGGAGGCTATTTAAAGCCTAGTGCCTTATGCCGCTTACTCTTAAATCATCCTAATATTACCCTACACACGCATACTGAAGCCCTAGAGTTGCACTACCATGCTCCCGTATGGCAAATCGCTACGACACAAGCTCCTATCAATGAAAGCTCGATTGTTATTTTGACTAATGGCCAAGCTATACCACGCTTTCTAGCTCAACAGCATTTTCCTCTGCAAGCGGTGTGGGGGCAAACCAGTCGTGCATTCGCAACAGAACACAGTAGACAATTACGCTGTGTAGTAGGGCATGAAGGCTATATCACCCCCGCTTTTCAAGGTGAGCATATTTTTGGTGCAACCTTTGAGCGAGAGGCGCTGACAATGGCTCTTAAAACCAGTGCTGATGATCTAAATTGGCAGCAATTAACCACCCAAGTGCCGAATTTAGCGCAAAGGCTGACTCAGTATACCAGTGGGCATGCAGCTATGCGGGTCAGCACGCCTGATCGCTTTCCTTATGTTGGCGCATTACCTGATCTGGCTTTTTATCATGAGCATTATCATGACTTACAACATGGACGCCATTGGCATCCCTATCCCTTAGCTCAATACCAAACGGGGTTATATGTCTTAACAGGATTATCCGCACGCGGTTTAACCACCAGTGCTTTATGTGCCGAGGTCTTAGCCGCCGAGATTAATCAAGAACCTATGCCCTTACAGACTACGCTGCAACACTCGTTACATAGCGCTCGCTTTATTATACGAGCGCTTAAGCGTGGCAAACGTATGGCAGACTAATTGGCGTTAGTGTTACTAGGTGGCATAGAGGGAACCATCGGAGGCAAATTATTAGTGGCTGGGACAGTCGGTGCTGCTGCATTAGGTTGCTGATTCATAAAGCGTGGCTGCATAGCCGCTGGATTGGCGGCTGGATTAGCTACCGTACCATTGACACCGTTATTAGGTACTGCTGGGCGATTCAGCGTAGACTGCAAAGCGGCTGGGCGCAGAGCATCAATCTTTTTGTCAAGGTCAGCATTTTTAATCGTAGCGGCTTGAATACTATTACCTAAGCCTACGTTTTCTGCCTCTAACGCTTCTAGTTGCTCAATCAATACATCTAGACTGCTACGCATAGTGCGGTATTTAGCTTGATCGGCTTTGGGTAAAGCAGCAATCTCAGCTTCTGACAAACGTGGTGTACTGCGTAATTGATCCAAAAAAGCACGATTACGCTGTTGCGATTGCTTTAATTGTAATGCAGTAGTCGTCACCATATCTTCAGCTTGTGCGGGCGCAAAGCCCACCGCTGATAAGGAAAATAGTGCTAAGTAACTCATAAATAAACGCGAAAACATAAACCTTTACCCCATTTTTCAAGTTTTAATTAAATAATCGTCGCCACCAACGCTTGCGACTTTGGGTAGTTGGTAGAACAGCCGATAAATAAGTAGGCTTTATTTGGCACAGCAACCAGCCCGGTAATATAGTTTGACCACTACTACCACATACTGAACCTAATTGATTAGGGTCAAATATTTTTACAAACCGTGGTTTTTTTAAATCATCCGCATAGACAATACCGCAATAGTCCTCAGTATGTTCTTGGCGTAATAAACCATCTATTTCTTGGATAAAGTGCCGCACTTGCTCGGCACTAGCGGGAGACTGTGGAACTCCTTCACCAAGAGCATAAATATACCAACCTTTATCTGCCTCAACACGGATAGCCTCCCAAAGTGTATCCAGTTGTTCCCAACGTAATACCCCCCAGAACTGACCCTTAAAAGCCTGCATAAAGGCTTGTTCAGTATGCTCCATTTGACCGACCTCTACTATTCCTATTGTCTATAGTGACGTACTCGTTATCATAACTGAGCTAAAACTCTGGTAAAAGCAGGTATATTGAACTATCAGTACCAGCTATAGTACTAATAACAGAATTGAACATTTACCATGATGGTTAATTAAGCTATTTTATCGAAGAAGTGTGTGCTAGAGGATGTGGTTTATCTTTATAACTAACTATTCTAGACTCATAGTGAGATTTATATAAGACCCCATCTCACTCATAGCGGTGAATCAACGGTTATTTCGTATCAGGAGTTAAAATTAATGAATAAACTTGCTGTAAGCGTCTCTGCTCTGCTTTTGGCAATGGGTGTACTAAGCGGTTGTGGTGAAAAAGATGACAAGGCTGCTGATGCGAGCAAAAGCACCACCAGCACTAGCACCGCTACTACTACCAGTACCCCTACACCCACCCCTACTGAGCAAGCAGTTGAAGCGACTAAAGAGTCTGCTGCTCAAACCGCAGAAGCCACTAAAGAAGCTGTACAAGCCGCTGGTGCAACAGTGGGCAATGCAGTAGATGCAACCCAAGAAGCGGCAAAAGAGGTGGGCGCTGCTGTGGCTGAAACCACCACTAATGCCGTCGAAGCCACCAAAGACGCAGCCCAAGCCACGGGTGCGGTAGTCGCTGAAAAAACTGAACAAGTGGTAGAAGCTACCAAAGAAGTCGTAACGGATGCTGCGAATGCAACTCAAGAAGCGGCTCAAACGGCGGTTGACGCCACTAAGGAAACTGCTCAAGCAGCAGGTGCTGCAATAGCTACGGCAGTTGAAGCCACTAAAGACGCAGCCCAAGCCACGGGTGAAGTAGTTGCTGAAAAAACAGAGCAAGCCGTAGAAGCCACTAAAGAAGCCGCCAGCGCTACTGTTGAGGCTACCCAAGAGGTCGTTGCTACTACTACTGAAGCAGTGAAAGACACCGCTACCGAAGTAAAAGCAGGTACAGAAGAATTAGCTAAGGATGCCGCTCAAGCAACTGAAAATGTAGCTGCTAATGTAGTCGAAGCGACTAAAGATGCGGCGCAAGTAACTACCGAAGTGGCAAAGGACGCAGCGGCTGCCACTGC
Organism: Thiofilum sp.; assembly: GCF_016711335.1. Classification (NCBI taxonomy): domain Bacteria; kingdom Pseudomonadati; phylum Pseudomonadota; class Gammaproteobacteria; order Thiotrichales; family Thiofilaceae; genus Thiofilum; species Thiofilum sp. The sequence continues at coordinate 728,770 of NZ_JADJTF010000001.1, read as the reverse complement.
TGAGGCTACTAATAACGCTGTTGAAGCTGCTAAAGACGTTGCTGCTGAAGTGAAAGCCGATGCGACTAATATGGCGCAAGATGCCGCTGCGGTAACTAATGAAATGGCAAAAGATGCCGCGACTGCCACTGCTGAAGCCGTAGAAGCTACTAAGGAAGCTGCTGCTGAAGTCAAAGCAGAGGCTACGACTATGGCACAAAATGCCGCGACTGCTACGACCGAAGTCGCTAAAGATGCCGCTCAAGCGACTACTGAAGTAGCGAAAGATGCTGCTCAAGCCGCTACTGAAGTAAAAGCTGAAGCCACAGACATGGCAAAAGATGCGGCCCAAGCCACCACAGAAGCTGCTAAAGATGCGGTGCAAGCGACTACTGCCGCCGCCGCTGAGGTCAAAGCTGAAGCTACTGACATGGCAAAAGACGCCGCGACTGCTACTACTGAGGCTGCCAAAGAAGCAACTGCTGCTACTACGGAAACAGCTAAAGATGCCGCTCAAGCCACTACCGAAGTCGCCAAAGATGCTGCGCAAGCTACTACTGCCGCCGCCGCTGAGGTCAAAGCTGAAGCTACTGACATGGCAAAAGACGTAGCTGCCGCTACTACTGAAGTCGCCAAAGATGCCGCTCAAGCCACTACTACAGCTACTACTAATGCTGTCGAAGCGGTTAAAGACGCAGCCACTGCTACTACGGAAGCAGCCAAAGATGCTGCTACAGCCACTACTGAAGCGGCTAAAGAAGCAACTACTGCTACCACTGAAGCTGTGAAAGATGCGGCTACTGCTACCACTGAGGCTGTGAAAGACGCTGCCGCTGCCACCGCTGAAACAGCCAAAGACGCCGCTACTACTACCACTGAGGCTGTGAAAGACGCTGCCGCTGCTACCACTGAAGTAGCTAAGGATGCGGCTCAAGCAACAACTAATGCTGCTACTGACGCCGCTGCCGCAACAGGTGCAGCCGTAGCCGGTGCAGCACAAGCTGTACAAGGTGCTGCTAGCCCCAATGGTGAAAAGGTCTATCGCAGCCTATGCTTTAGCTGCCATGATGCAGGTATTGCGGGTGCACCTAAACTAGGCGACAAAGCAGCATGGGCTCCGCGCATTGCTACTGGTATGGAAGCGTTACACAATAGTTCTTTAAAAGGCAAAAATGCTATGCCTGCCAAGGGTGGTAATCCAGCTCTGAGCGATGCCGATGTCATGGCTGCCGTAGATTGGATGGTCTCTCAAGCTAAATAATTCGCTACGAAAAATCTTGCCTAGGTGAAAGCCCCAAAACGGGGCTTTCTTATTTCACTAGCTGCCTCATATAACTAAGACAGACACATGCAGCTACTTTCTATATACTACTGAGCTTTTGATCATCACTCATATTGGTAGTCATGAATCCAGATTTGCAGCGTTTACAGCCCTATCCTTTTGAAAAAATCCGTGCCTTATTGAATGGATTACAGCCTCCCGCTGATAAAAAGCTAATCTCATTAGCCATTGGCGAACCCAAGCATCCAACACCTTCCTTTATTTTTGAGGCGATTCAGCGAAATATTACGGCGTTGGCTAATTACCCATTGACTAAGGGTGATAGTACTTTACGAGTAACCATTGCAAATTGGCTCACACACCGCTTTCAACTACCCGCCAACTCCATTAATCCTGAGCAGCATGTCATTCCCGTGAATGGCACGCGTGAAGCACTATTTTCTTTTGCTCAAGCCGTCGTAGATCGCACTCAAGCTAATGCTACCGTCGTTATGCCTAATCCGTTTTATCAGATTTATGAGGGTGCGGCGTTTTTGGCAGGGGCAAAACCGGAGTTTTTAGCCTGTACAGCGGACAATGGATTTATTCCCGACTTTGCACAAGTGCCTGCTGAGGTGTGGGAACGTTGCCAGCTACTTTATATCTGTACGCCGGGCAATCCTACGGGTGCAGTGATGTCGATTGCGCAATTGCAGCAAGTACTGAACCTTGCTGAGCACTATGATTTTATAGTCGCCTCCGACGAATGCTATTCCGAGCTATACTTCGATGAGGTAAACCCACCTGTTGGGTTATTACAAGCGGCAGCTCAAATGGGTAATACTGACTATAAGCGCTGCGTGGTGTTTCATAGTTTATCCAAACGCTCGAATGCGCCCGGCTTACGCTCTGGTTTTGTCGCAGGCGATGCCAAGATACTCGCCCAATATTTGCAGTATCGTACTTATCATGGTTGTGCCATGCCGCCCCCTTTCCAAGCCGCTAGTATTGCAGCATGGCAAGATGAGGTGCATGTACGAGCCAATCGCGCTGCCTATCAGCGTAAATTTAGGCAAGTATTGGATATTTTAAGCCCTGTACTACCCGTGAGTTTACCGGATGCGGGGTTTTACCTATGGCCTGAAACCCCGATGGATGACCAAGCCTTTACTCAAGCCATGTATCAAAGTGCTGGCGTGCAAATAGTGCCCGGAAGCTATTTATCGCGTGAAGTGAATGGCTTAAACCCCGGACAAAATCGAATCCGTATGGCTCTAGTCGCTACTGAGCAAGAATGTACTGAAGCGGCATGGCGTATGCGCAACTATTTAGAATCTTTAAACTGACTGGCTGGAGTTTATTAAACCATGTCTGATTTAGCACCATTACAACAGATTATTGAAACCGCATTTGAAAAAAGGGCTGAAATTACCCCGAAAACGGCTGATGAAACCGTGCGTAATGCGGTGCAAGAAGCCTTGAATTTACTGGATAGTGGTCAATTACGGGTAGCCACACAACGCGGTGTAGGCGATTGGGTGGTGAATGAATGGCTGAAAAAAGCGGTATTGCTATCGTTCCGTTTAGAAGAAAATGCCGTATTAAATGATGGCTATAGTACTTACTACGATAAAGTACCGTCTAAATTTCACGGCTGGACAGCCGAACAATTCGCCCAAAGTGGCATTCGCGTAGTGCCCCCTGCGGCAGCACGACGTGGTGCTTATATTGCTGCTGGCACGGTGCTCATGCCTTCATTTGTCAATATTGGTGCTTATGTCGATACCGGAACGATGGTGGATACCTGGGCTACGGTAGGCTCCTGTGCGCAAATTGGTAAGAATGTGCATTTATCCGGTGGCGTAGGTATTGGTGGCGTACTAGAGCCTTTACAAGCAGCTCCTACTATTATTGAAGATAATTGCTTTATCGGTGCACGTTCTGAAGTCGTTGAAGGGGTGATTGTCGAAGAAGGCTCAGTGATTTCAATGGGCGTCTATATTGGACAAAGTACGCGCATTTATGATCGTGAAAATGATGAAGTACTGTATGGACGTATTCCGGCGGGTTCGGTAGTGGTTTCGGGTAATTTACCCTCATCGGATGGCAAATGCAGTCTTTATTGCGCTGTCATTGTCAAGCGCGTAGATGCAAAAACGCGTAGCAAAGTCGGTATCAACGAACTATTACGGGGCGTTTAAGCACCTATTTATAGCTGACTAATACACACCTCAACGCTTAGTGCGGGGTGTGTAGCGAGCGCTAGTCAATGGCTACTGCTTTAGGCTTTCTTAGCGGTAAGGGGCAAAACCCTATCGAACAAGCGCTATTATCAATCACAGTTTTTGCTGCTGGACTCTCAGTAGCTGGGGTTTGGTATCCCGCTTTAACTACCGCAACGGGACTAATGGCTACCGTATCAGCCTGTGCTACTGTTACTGCTTGTGGCAGTGTAGCATTGGATTGAAGATCTTCAGGCCCTTGTGCACAACCCACCATAACTAAACTAAAAATCACTAAACCAATTGGTTTTAAATCGATGAGCTTACGCATAAAGCACCTTTCATATAACACACAGTAAATCATGTAACTTTTTAGAATCGTTAATTGTAGTAAATATACAACACTTAACGCCAATAGATACGGTTAATTTTTAGCCATATTTTACCTTATATCTGAAAGTTTAGCATCCATAGCTAGTCACCCTTTGGCTAACCCTCTACTATACTTAAAAACTAATGCCTCGTTAGATAATAGTTTATTGGAATAATACTATGATTAATAAAGTAAATTTAATTACCCCCCTCTTAGTAGTCCTGTCCTATACCTATACCGGATTAGTCACTACTAGCCACGCTGGAACACTCGATGGAGCAGTAGAAGCCAATGGAGATAATGTTGCTATTGGGAATGAAGCTCGTGCGCGTGGTACAAATGCAACAGCCGTAGGAGCTTTTAGTTTTGCTGATGGCGAATTTACAGCAACGTTTGGTACTGGTAGTAGTGCTTCAGGTGATGGTGGAACAGCCTTAGGTAATAGTGCTGAAGCTTCGGCTCTGGCGACTACGGCGGTAGGTCAAGGTGCACAAGCCCGTGGTATTAATAGTAGTGCATTTGGCAGCACTGCTATGGCTCAGGGCGATCATAGTATAGCTTTTGGCTTTGAGAGCTTCGCAGACCAAGCACAAAGTATCGCTATTGGAAATAGCACTTTTGCTGAAGCACTACGTAGTACCAGTATTGGTACTGAAGCCAGTACTGCTGGCACTGGTTCAGTGGCTATAGGCTATCAGGCTGAAACCAGAGATACTGCTACCAACTCTATTGCTTTGGGTAGTGGTAGCCTAGCCACTGAAGCCAATACTATTTCGATAGGTAATGCTGAAACAGGTTTAGCTCGGCGCTTAACGAATGTGGCGACAGCCGTCAATGCAGGTGATGCCGTCAACTACGCCCAGTTTCAAACGACTATTAATCGGTTTGATGCCAATGTGCAAACTATTCAAAACGATCTAAAAACTATCCGTAACGAGCTACAGGGTACACGCGAAGATGCATTTGCGGGTATAGCAAGTGCGGCGGCTCTAACGCCAGCCACCCCTAGTGCTGCGGGTAAAACGGCTGTGTCAATGGGAGCAGCGACTTATCGTGGTGAACATGCTTTAGGCGTATCCGTTAATCACCAACTCTTAAATAGTCGCTATCGTACCCAAATTTCAGGGGGAGTGGCTTATGATAGCTCCCAACACACCCTAGGTCGTGTGGGAGTCGCTTGGGAGTTTTAAACCTCTGCTGCAATATAGGGTTCGCTTTACCACGAAAGACTAATTAATTCCCGCTCATCTTGGCGGTCAACTCTTGGTAAAGCCTTTGTGCTTTTTCACAAGCTGCTTGATCCACTGAACCACCACTGCTTTGGCTCTCACGACATTTCTTCTGTTCGGCGAGCATTTCAGATCTTAAGGCTTGATAAGGATCATCAGCCCTGCCTCCCGACGTACTAACCGAAGGAAGCGTTCCAGTAATCGGGTTATTGAGCATAGCTCCAAAGCCCGATTCAGAACTTGCATCACTACTATCGGTCGCAGTATCGGTTGCCGCAGCATTATTAGTAGGCGCAGGAGCGGTTGGTGTTTGTACCTCCACCCATTTGTCGTCCTCTACTTTGTAATTGCCTTTACCGCCATTCATATACCACTGTTTAATGCTATCCATATACTCAAGCGACAAGCCCGCTGGAGTACTTTCGAGGCTTTGTGAGCCGGGTTTATACCACTTTTCTACAATCGGCTCACCGGAGGCTAGCGGGTAACTTTGATAAGAACCATCGGGTAAGGTGTATTTAACCCATGTCTCACCTTTAGCCTCATCAACTGAAATAGTGGGCATTACCATAACCCAACCATCAATAATCAGTTCACTGGAAGATGCTGTTAATTCAATAGACCAACTAGGTAGGCTAAATCCTAAACCCGTTATTAATGTAGTGGCTAGTAATAGTTTTAGGCTTAGTTTAGAAGTGCTTTTCATATACACTACCTCTGCTAGGTTTTTATTTATGTGGTTATGCTCTATAACTATAATAGCGCTTTTTGCTTATTCTACCTAGCCTAATTTTAATGCTGATAATTGAGATATATTAATGCTTTTTTAAAAAAGCTCTTATTGATGAGTAAAATGATAATATATTAAATCACTTGGTTTTTATTGAACTAAACTTAACCACGCTCCACTACTTAGCGCGAGTAAATTTAAAATACCTTGTGGATAAAAACCAAAGACTAATACCCCTAATACTAATAAACTGATTGCTACTGATTCACGCGGTAATAAATCAGGTAAACGAGTTAAATAACTATGATGGGCAGGACCTAATAATGTAATACGGATAGAGTTCAACACATATCCAGCACCTAATACCACGACAAAGAGAGCTACTAAACCCGCTCCGGTATAGGTTTTTAATACACTAACAATTAATAAAAATTCGGCTATAAAACCACTGGTTCCGGGGACGCCAATACTCGCCATACTTAAGAGGAAAAATAAACTGACTAACACAGGCATATTGCCCGCAATACCTCCCAGACTTAATGCTTCTGCTGAGCCAGTACGTTGATGAATAAACTCCACCAATAAATATAAACCGCCGGCAATCAGCGAAAAATTAAGTAGTTGCAGCATAGCCCCTTGTAAACCACTCGGATTAAGACTCGCGATGCCTAATAACACCAAACCCACATGGCTAATACTGGAAAAGGCTAACATACGGCGCAGATTAGTTTGCCCAAGTGCGGTAATAGCGCCATACAATAAGCCCAACATCCCTAAACCCACTAACAGCCATTTCATATCAAAAGCAGCATTAGGTGCTAACGGGATAGCAAAACGAATTAAGCCATACACGCCAATTTTTAAACCCGCAACTAAGGCAATGATCCCAGCAGGACCTTCTTGAGCAATAACAGGAAGCCAAGTATGCAGGGGGAAAACAGGCATTTTAATAGCAAAGCCTAAAAATAATAGTGCAAAAACGATTAGCTCATAGGGTTGCTGATAGGCATTTTGCAATAATATGAAGTAATCTGAATAAAAACCTAATTCTGGAATACTAGCACCTAATATTAAAAAGCCTAATAATAAGGGTATACCTCCCATTAGCATAAATAATGCATATTTCATCCCTGCATAGCGTCGATTAGCCCCCGCACCCCAGAAGCTAATTAATAGAAAGAGCGGAATAACCGATAATTCCCAAAATAGAAAGAATAAGATAGTATCTAAAGCAGTAAATATACCCACTATACTTAATTGCATTATTAAAATAAGAGCAAAGTAGGCTTTGGGTAAAGTGCGAATAGCATTCCAAGTGCTGATTACTATGGCAACAAATAGTAAGGCACTGAAAGGTAAAAATAATACAGAAAAGCCATCAACCCCTAGCTGATAGTGAATATTCAGGCTAGGAATCCAATTATAACGTTCTCCATATTGAAAATCGCTGAGAGTACTATTGAAATGCAGTACTAAAAAGGTACTTAGGGCTAAAACAATGAGCTGAATACTAATAGTAATCCAACGCGCCCATTTTAATGGACTGATTAAGGCTAGTAGTGCGCCTAAAGCTAGGAGTATTAATAAGGTACTTAGCCACGGAAAATCACTCATGATCAAAGCAGGTGTAATCATGGTGTTACCTCAGCATTATGAGTCGCATGAATATCAGGGAATAAGGTGCTAATTCCCTGTAAAGGTTGCTCAATTAAAGTGAGCCACGGGTTACTATAAAAGCCAATACCTAAAATAGTAATAATCATAGTACTCGCTAATATTTTTTCAGCTAGTAATGGAGGTTGGGTATCCCATTTTTGGGTAAGGGTTGCATCAGGCATGGAACCTAAAAAGGTACGCTGGAATGCACGTAATAAAAATCCAGCGGCAATAATATTACCTAAAGCGGCTGCAATGGTAAGTGGTGCACCAAATGTTCTAATGGCTGCGGCTAAAATAAAATGCACCCCATCAAAGCCGGGGGTTCCGGGCATACCGACTATGGCTAAACCAGCAATTAAAAAGGCAGCCCCGACCATGGGTAAATAATCTAATAAGCCACCTAATTTATTTAAGCGCGTAGTGCGAGTACGCTGCCATAATAAGCCTGTCATCAGTAATAAGGCTGAGATGGCTAAACCAAAATTCAAAGCTAATAAGACGGCGCCATGAAAAGCCTCTTCATTGAGTGTAAATAGCCCAATAGTGACTAATCCAGTATGACTAATCACTGCAAAAGCGAGTAATTCGCGTAAAGTACGCTGTCCAATAGCCAAGATTGCGGCATAAAATACCCCAACAAAGGCAAAGCCTACCACGGCTGTTTGCCACTCGCTCACTGCCTCTGGAACAATAGGAAAGACGAAACGCAATAAGGCATAAATACCTACTTTAACGCCTAACAAAATCATGGGGGCATTGGTTACATTACCATGTAACATAAACTCAGCTAACCAGCCATGAAAAGGAAAAGCAGGAATACGAATCGCCAGACCATAAAACCATGCGAAAAAGATTAAAGTACCTAAGGTGCTATTTAGATCTTGCAATGCTACTAAATCAGTTAAATCAAAGGACCATTGACCATTATGTTGGTCGGCATAAGACCACCCCATGAGTAATACCCCTAAACCAATGAGCACAAAGGCAGTGCCCATAAATTGCAAATAGCGAATGAGAGTGGGGGTTACATCATGAAAAGTAGCCCAGCGTTTGGTCATATAGGCAGTGAATAAAATCTCCCAACCTGTCATAAACCAAAACCATAATAGATCTAGCGTCACAAATTGGCTCATGAGCACGGCTTCACATAAGACAATCAGGGCGAGCATCGAAGTGCCATGTAAACGCCGTAGCACAATAAATACCACGCCCAAAAATGAAATCAACGCGGTAATTAAAATAAACAATACACTTAAGCCATCGACACCTACATGATATTGCAATGCTTTCCAAATAGTGAATTGCTCAACAAATTGCATTGTCCACGCAGGCTGATGAGCATCAAAATGCAGGTAGAGGTAAATGGCTAAAGCAAACTCTAAGGTAGTAACGATTAAGGCTAAAACAAACGCTTTATTACCCCGCCAACGGCTTAGTAATAAACCTGCAAGCAACGGAACGAGTTGTAAGGTCGTCAGTAAGGGCCAAGGGCTAGAAAGGGTAGTGATGTTAATTTCCATGCTTAAAACCTCACAACACAATCACTAGACTAATAGTAATTAATACAATTAGATAATGCGGTTGGCGCAAGAGACGCTCAATAATTTCTAAATAGCGCTCGATATACAAAATTTTCTTTAAAAAGCTAGAGCTACCCACTTCAGTGGTTAAATAAGCTTCCATCCATTCCGCTCCACGGGCTAATTGCGCTAAAAACTGCCCCGGAATACCTGCGCGTAGGGTGACATTATCATTCTCACCAATAGCGGGTTGGTGGGCAAAAGGTGTGCCTGTGAGTCGATCAATCACATGGTCTTCTAATACTTGTGCATCTTTGGACAGTGCTTGGGTGGGTTTGACTAATAGCGCATGGGTGAGCGAATCGAGCCAAAAGCGTTGTAATGCAGCATTGCGTAAAAAGGTTTTATGCGTCAGCCAGCGCGGTGTGGGAGGTGCGGGATAATGAGTTAATTGCATAAAGGATGGCGCATGTAAAAACTGATAAGCTCGCCACCATGCGTGCAGAATTAAATGAATTGTGGCTAAGGTGTACCAGCCCAGCGCAATCTCGATCAGCATTAAGCCCACTTGCATGAGGGTGGCAAAGATTAGGGAGCTTTTAATATCGGTCTGTACTTGAGCACTGAGCCACGCATAGAGCACCGTGAGTAATCCCACTAAACCAATTAAGTAGCTTAAAGCGGGGGTGGTTTCCATCAAAGGTGCGGCTCTTAGTAATAGATAAACGCCGGCATGCACCATGACCGAACCATAATACACAGCACTAGAGGGTGTCGGCCCTTCCAAGGCATGAGTAATCCATGAGCTAAAGGGCAGTTGTGCCGATTTAGCTAATGCCGCAATGAGTAAGCCTACCGTCAACAGAGATAAAGGTAGGCTATTTAATTTCATAGCGGGTACTTGTAGCGCTAGGGCTTGCCAATCTAAGGTATTAAAAAAATATAAAGCAGCAAAGAGTGCCAGAATAAACCCAGCATCCCCAATGCGATTAGTAATAAAAGCCCGTTGTGCATTTAAGGTGGCGGTAGGACGTTTCCAATTATAGGCAATCAGTAAATAGGAACTGACTCCAGCTAATTCCCAGCCTACAAAAGTCAGTGCGGCGTTGCCACTGAGCCAAATCAATTCCATGCCTAGGCAGAGCAACATCAACATCATAAAAAAGCGTTGAAAGGCTGCCTCACGGTGCAGGTAATTAACCGAGAAACGCACCACCAGTAACAGCACGATACTTAAAGCGGTAGCAATACTCAGACTTAAACCATCCAGTAAAAGGGCAAGCTCGATATGAATAATACCGCTATTAATCCATGTCATACCCTCCAGCGTGTCAAAGCGGATACCAAATAGATATAAAACGCTAAACAATAATAAGAGTAGGGTTGAGGTACTAATAGCCCCTATCGCTACCCGTGCTGTGCCTGATTCGCCTTCTTCGCCACGATTCCAGCCCACCATAAAACTAAAACCAATCCATAAGGCAGCGAGTAAAGGAGCCAGTACAATCAGCCATGCCAAGTGAGCGATAAGGCTAAGCATCATGACTCTCCTCAGGGACAATAAAAGCGGGCGGTAAATGATCACTGTGTCCGCTATACCATGCCGCAGAACTATTGACGGTGGCTAAAGGTTGCCCGACATTAAACCAACGCTTAAAGCCATAATCAGGGTGAAAACGATAAATTTCATTTTCCACTGGATTTTTTACCGCCAATTGCACCCATTCATTACCAATCAATTGCTGCAATAGCGGCTGACGCTGATAAATCTGCGTGACTAGCTCAGGTAGCGCTTCCAATACAATCAAGAGGCGCATCGCTTCATGAATTTCAATCATTTGCTTAGGCAGTCCGGTGCGTAGATCACTACTAGCACCTTCCATGACCCCCAGTAGTCCGGTCAAATTGTGCGTTACTTTAGAGCCAGCGCCATAGCGATTATTACTCACCATAGAAAAGTAATATTCTAGATTAATCCCCGCGCCCACTGGTCCTACACTCAATAAGATGCGTTCTAATAATTTACCTTCAGGGTCAGTGGCATAATCATACGAAATCAAAAAGGAACGGCGGTCTAAAAAAATCCCTCGACTCATCGCCCGTCGTCCGATTAAAGCGACCGCATTGGTAGCATGACCTAATTCAGGACGGGGTTGGCTGTAATCCAGCGCCCGCCCCATCATATGTTGCCATGCTTGTAGTAAAGAAGGATTACGTGGAGCGGACATAAGTTTACGACAACGCTCATGAGCCGAGCGTTGACTGGCTTGGGTTAGATCTTGTTTGAGTTGCTCAAAGGCGCTTTGGTGCGTATGGGGTAATAGATCTAAATCAAACCATTTGATCATTTCATTACAGGTGTCATGCTCTGCACCGATAAACCAGCTATCATTAGGTATAACAATATTGTGTTGTGCTAAGCGCTCCCGCACCGCAAAACTATTGGCCATAGCAGCAAAAGTACGTGCATTAGGGCCGCTATAGCGTCCACTGCATGCACCACAACCATAAGCGGCTTGATGTGGGTTGTTTTGATTACTGGAGTAATGCCCTAGCATGACGACTAAAGGGGCGAAATGCTGAGTTAAACCATGATCCTGTAAGAAATTGCCCACAATTTTGGCTTGCTCTTCAATAGTAAAGCCGTGTTGAGGTTGAGTATTGGAACGCTCACTATCAAGTTGGGGGGCGGTAAAGCTTAAACGGGTACTCAGCGGTTGATCAAAACGTAAGCCTAAGCCCTGTACCCACTGACCATAAGCGCGTGGTTCAAAGGATTTGCCTAGCATGACTCCTAAAGCGGCGGGGGCGCTAGCTAAAGCGCTCAATGTACCTGTCACTAATTGCGAGCGCGTGACTTGGTGGAGTTTGTCTTGCCAGAAGCGGTGCAGTTTGAGATGTGTTTTATGGGTGGCGAGTGCTTTAGGGGTAATACTTTCAGCCGGCACTTCATCAATCACATGCACCGGTGTGACCGGAACTGGGCAAAGTTTAACGGCTTTTACCTCATCCACACTGTGCCAAGTCATAGGTAAATTAAAGAAGGCTGCCGCACCTAAAGTCTCGATATGCGGATTAATTTCTTCTAAATGACGCCTATATCCTTCCTCGCGGTCATCCATACAAAAAATTAGTTGCGCCTGTTTACGCTCAGCTAGAGAGGCTACGCTATTACGGCTTAACGCGGTAAAAATCCATTCTCGATAATGGCGCTCAAAGGCTTGTAACCACAGATAACCAATTTGTTCATCGGTGAGATAATCAAGGCAAATAAATAATTCATTGAGTTGCTCTAAGGTAAGCGTGCGAATATCGCTAGGGGTTAGCCCTAAATGCTGAGCCAAGCGAAATAAACGCCAGCCATGTTTATTCACTTCATGACCGTATTGGGTGGCAATTTGGGTTTGATGTTGTTTTTGCCAGTGCCAAATATGATGCGCTAGAGCATGCCAAATGCTTTCAATATGTTGTTCGCGTTGGCGGCTTAAATGTTGTTGGGCGATGATTTGTAAGTATTCTGGCATATCACCGCTATAGGCATAGTAATGTACCCACATTTCAATGGGGTGACTCTGGATATGCGCCCTAATCGCGCCTACATTCGCCTCGATTTTCCACTGCTCTCGACACACGCGCCGCGCAAAAATATGCTCTAGCACTAAGCGCACGGCAAGATAGTCTACCATATGAATAGTACGTGGCAGGTTTTCATACTGAGGGCGTTGGTGTCGCCATAATACCATGCCCGACCAGCCCGGAAGTTCGGTGGCTATATGCTCTAAATAGTGCATCCAATGAGCGCGTGGAATATCCAAGCGTCGTAATTCGGCTTCAATCGTTTCTTGAGCATTATCAGGCAGTGACTCTAAATGCTCGACCCAATCGGGCATATCCTCCATGAGCCATCCTAGGTCAGTCACGGCTAAACGTTTCCAAGCACGATAAAAGCCTAGCTCTGCATCCGTTTCTGTCCACGAGGCCATACCCTGATCTAACCAACTGCCTAAATAACGCAATAGGATAGGGCGTATTTCTTTGAGAATATCGACTCCCACCAATTCGAGTAGCAGTTTGCGTAAGGTTTTTTTCTCACCGACGGCTTTAATTAATTGCTGTAAATATTGCTGTGCTTGTTGGCGTAATTGAGGATCGGGTTGGCTACCCATCGCTGGGGTGTGTTCTAACAATACCTCAGGATGTAAAGGGACTTGATTGATATGCAGTACTTCGGTGCAAGCCTGCCATAAGTCATGTAAAGCACTGGCTAAATCAGCATAACCTTGCTCAGTAAAGCGTTGTTGCAAGGACTCACATTGATCATTAGGTAGGTCAAATTGGAAAGTACTGAGGGCATGACGTGCCTCCATTTGCCACAGCAGTTGCCGTTGAGTAATCGACTCAATCGGATAAATCATGGCAATGCGATACAGATCTAAAGCCGTTAGCGTTTTAGATTCAAAGGTGGCAATCACACGCTCAGTATCAATGCTTTCATCGCGGTTAAGTACTTGGGTTAAATCCTCTAAATCAATACGCCCGCGCTGAAAGTACTCACGATATTTAGTGGCAGGTAGATAACCAAAAGCTCCGGTAATCTCGCGTGCCATTTTTAATGCTTCAGGAAAAGGCAAGTCCTGAAAACCGTGTAAGGTATTGTGATGTACGAAATCCCGAATCGAGGCTTGTGAGGGTAGAATATGGCTTAAGTGCTCACATAGCTCAGCTAATTGACCGGCTAAATCAGTGGCTTGAGAGTGACTCATCATGCTCCTCCCGCCGTGATTACTTGAATAATATAGCTAATACTCGCTTGGCTAAGCGCTAATAAAGGAGTGGGATAAAAGCCTAAAATCCAGACCAATAACATAGGTACTAAAGCGGTAATGAATTCGCTACGGCTAATATCGGTGAGTAGATGAAACGCAGTAGGGGTAGGGCCTGTAAAAGAGCGCATAAAACTGAGGCTATAGGTAGCAGTGATAATCATACCGCCTGCGAGCAAGATAGGTAGTAACCACTGATAAGCATAGCTACCTAGCATAGTATGTAATTCAGCCACAAAACCAAGCGCTCCGGGCACGCCAATACTCGCTGCTAACGCTAATACACCAATTAGGATGAGGCGCGGCATTTTCACCCCTAAGCCACTGTATTGACTCAATTCATAGGTTCCGGTTTGCCTTTTCAGCCAACCCGCGACTAAAAATAGTGTGCTGGCGGTGAGTGCATGTGCGGTGATTTGTAACACAGCACCTGTCATACCTATGACATTTAAGCTCGCGATACCTACCATAACCATACCCATATGGCTAAAAGAAGAGTAGGCAATCATAGTTTTTAAATGGGTTTGCCGCCATGCTAGTAGGCCACCGTAAATGACTCCCATAATACCGAGTATTAATAAGATCGGTTGCAGAAGCCGCATACCTTCGGGTAATAATTCAGCCGCTCGAATAAAACCATAAGCCCCCATTTTGGATAAAATACCCGACAATAATAAAGTGATGGGCATAGGGGCTTGGGTATAAGCTAAGGGTAACCAGCCATGTAGGGGAAAGAGTGGGAGTTTGACTCCAAAACCAATAATAAATCCAGCAAGGAGTAAAGCTTGCTCTGAAGCATTAAAATGTGTGGCGGCCGCTCTAAAAGCGTCAAAAGTAAAAAAATGATTAGGGGCTTTATCAAAGAGTATTAATAAAGATAAAAGAAAAAATACCGAGCCTCCCATAGTATAAAGCACAAAGTTTAAAGAAGCAGCTTGACGCTCTCGACCACCCCAGCGATCTAATAAGAAAAATAAGGGGATTAATACTAATTCCCATAAAATATAAAATAATGCCCAATCTTGTGCCATGAATACGCCTAAAGTGGCAGCTTCAAGCATGAGAATTAGGCCATAATAACCGCGCTGATAGGTATTAATGTGTTGAGAGGCTAATAAAGCAATCAGCGTTAATAGCGTAGTTAATAAAATCAAGGGATAAGAGAAACCATCGATACCTAAACTAAAGGTAGTACCTAAGTCGGGGTTTAATTCGTATGAAAAGCCAAGTTGAGTGGTGGCAACAGTTAAGTTAAACAGGGGATAAAGATAAGCACTCAATGCTAAGGTGATTAGACTAGAAAGCAAAGCAATACGCCTGAACCATAGCGTATTGGTACTGGGCAAAAGAAAAATTAACACAGCACCGATGAGAGGTGAGAGTAATAAAAAAATTAATATATTCATCCGTCTTGGGTGTAGATAAGGCTACTCGATATGCTGATAAATGCGTTAGTAATAGTCATCAGCCCCAGTAAAGCGCCCCGATAATACACTGAAATGTTCAGCTTGGGCATTATTTTGGAGGGATAGCCCCAGAGCCTAGTGGGGGCGTGAGTCAGTAAAAAGGCGCTCATAATTCCAATCTCTGATAGCAATCAATACAGTAGACCCTGTGCGTGCTCCAATGGGCAAATGAGCATCTTCTTTACTAAGCTGGTCAAACTCATGCGCTAGTTGAGCCATTTTGCGTTGGAATACTTCATTTGAGATAGGACTGAGCATCCCATTGAGTACCATTAGCTTTTCACTCTCTTTAGTAAAAGTGGTTCTAAAGTATTCTGCCTCAATTTTAGCGCGAAATAATTGCATAATAGGGCCGTCATCCCGCCATTTGAAATTCGGTGCAATCAGTAGCTTAATGCGATTATAAGGTTGTAACTCAATAATTCTAAGGCGATCCAATAAAGCTAGATAACGAATCACTTCCGTTTCTTTAAATTTATAGTGCTGAATAATCTCGGATAAGCTCCAGCGATTTAACACACAAACCGTTACCATCATTAAATTCAGATCATCGGCAATTTGCTTTTCTTGAGCATGCGTTAATTCACTAATAGGACGCCTTTGCTCAGCTTGCATTTCATAGACTAAATCACTGATTTCAATATCCAGTAAAGTGCAAATCGCATCCAAGCGCTGTAGTGATATATTTTGCTCGGCAAAGAGACGCTTGACGCTAGCTTCAGATAACTCTAAACAATTGGCAACATCAATATAAGTTTTATTATGACGGCGTAAGAGTTTTTTTAAAGTGGTGATGAGTGCAGAGGTTTGAGCCATATTTATTGTCCTATATTCTAATGCCATTATGTTTAATGTGTTTTGCGAGCGAGCCACACCCCGCTAATAGCGATAATCATCCCTACTAATTGTATAAGACTAAGGCGCTCATTAAATAACACCCAAGCCATTAACGCAGTCACCGCAGGCGTTAAATAAAATAAACTACTCACACTCACTGCACCCGATTGCCGAATCAAGAGACTTAATAAACTAATAGCACCGAGTGAAAGTACTAATACTAGCCAACTTAAGGCAAAGATAAACTCTCCCGTCCAATCCATTTGCCAGTTACCTAATACGGGCACTAGCAGCGCTGTCACGATGAGCGTCGGGATAAATTGCACCACTGCTCCGGTTCTAAGATCAAAGACGGGACAAAATTTCTTTTGATATAACGTGCCTAAGGTAATACTGACTAAAGCAAAGAGCACTGGAATTAATTGCAGTGGGTCAATTTTTCCCAGTGAAGTCATATCCGCACGCCCAGTAATGACGAGGGTGACGCCTATAAGCCCTAGGACTATGCCCAACCATTGCTTGCGTGTCACGGTTTCGTGTAATAACCAACCTGCGAGTATGGCGGTGAGTAGGGGTTGCATGCCGACGATTAAGCTAGTGATACCCGCTGGTAGACCATGATCAATTGCTATAAAGACTCCACCTAAATAACCTGCGTGGAGGAGTAAACCTGTGATACCTAAATGAATCCAAAGGCGTAAGCTTTTTGGCCAAGGGGCTTGCATCATTAAGGCTAAGCCCGTCATCAGTACAATCACCAAAGCATAACGCACACTCAAAAAAGCTAGGGCATCGGCATGAGGTAAACCAAACTTCGCGCCAATAAAGCCAGTGCTCCATAAGATGACAAAGAGTAGTGGCATAGCAGATAGCCATAGTTGGCTGAATTGTGTAGTAGGCATGGTGGTACTAAAGCCCGTAAAATAAACGAGTCACATTATTAGCTTAAAATTATGGAAAATCACTCACAGCGTATGATTTCGCCGCGTGCCACATCACAAGAAGACCGCGCCGATGATCACATTCGTCCCCGCCGCCTAAAAGACTATATTGGTCAGCCAGTGGTGCGCGAACAAATGGAAATTTTTATTAGTGCAGCCCTGCGCCGAGGGGAGGCACTGGATCATACCTTAATCTTTGGTCCTCCGGGGCTAGGTAAAACCACCCTCTCTAATATTATCGCGCAAGAAATGGGCGCTAATTTGCGCCAAACTTCGGGGCCAGTCTTGGAAAAAGCAGGCGATTTAGCTGCTCTATTGACCAATCTTGAGCCTCATGATGTGTTGTTTATTGATGAGATTCATCGTCTTAGCCCTATGGTTGAGGAAATCCTGTATCCGGCGATGGAGGATTTTCAGCTCGACATTATGATTGGTGAGGGCCCCGCCGCTCGCTCTATAAAGCTTGATTTGCCACCTTTTACTTTAGTAGGCGCTACGACACGAGCGGGGCTGTTGACTTCTCCTTTACGGGATCGTTTTGGCATTGTGCAACGCTTGGAGTTTTATAATGTCGATGATCTCGCCTTTATTGTGACGCGTGCCGCCAGTATTTTAGGGATTCAAATTGAAGCTGAAGGGGCTTATGAAGTGGCGCGTCGTTCGCGGGGTACACCGCGTATTGCTAACCGTCTATTACGCCGCGTCAGGGATTATGCTCAGGTCAAAGGAGACGGGACGATTACTAAAGCCGCAGCCGATGGCGCTTTGAATATGCTCAATGTTGATAGTCAAGGTCTGGATCATATGGACAGACGCCTACTCATGGCTATGCTGGAAAAGTTTGATGGAGGCCCTGTCGGGGTTGATAGTCTTGCAGCGGCGATTGGTGAGGAGCGCGGCACGATTGAGGATGTGATTGAACCGTATCTGATTCAACAAGGCTTTATGATGCGCACTCCACGCGGTCGTATGGCGACTCGGCATACATGGCAATACTTTGGTCTCAACACTCCTTCGCGTTTTGAGCTACAGTTACCGGAGCAGGGGGTATTAACCATCAATATGCCAGTCGATGAAGGTTTGTAAGCCATATTCACGGTAGGACATAGAGTAGAGATGACTCGCAAAATTATTAGTTTGTTTTCTGGCGCTGGTGGAATGGATATTGGATTTCATCAAGCAGGGTTTAAAACAGTAGTAGCAGTGGAGCAGGATAGTTCTTGTTGTGCCACTTTAAAGAAAAATATGCCTGATGCTCCTATTATTGAGGGAGATATTACTCAAGTAACAACCGAAGCGATTCTAGCGATTGCCCAACTAAAACCACTGGAATCAGCTTTAGTAGTTGGTGGTCCGCCTTGTCAAAGTTTTAGTTTAGCGGGTAAGAGAATGGGCTTAGACGATCCCCGTGGTCGTTTGGTTTTAGAGTTTATCCGCGTAGTCCGTGAGAGCTTACCCGTTGCTTTTGTTATGGAAAATGTCAAAGGCATGATGAATTGGGAAGGAGGTAAGGCATTAGAGGCTATTTTACAAGAAGCGTCTGAGCCTATTGTATATCAAGGTCAAACTTATCAGTACCAAGTCAATTATCAAGTCTTAGATGCGGTTAATTACGGTGCACCTCAATTTAGAGAGCGAATTTTTATAGTGGGTAATAGAGTAGGCAAAAATTTTAACTTTCCGAAGCCGACTCATGCAGCTAATGAAACTATTCAACAGGTCGATTTATTTAATCAGCCTAAGCAATCTTGGCTTAGCGTCTGGGATGGCATAGGAGCTTTACCACCTGCTCAAGAGCCATCAGAGCAAGCACTTAAAGTGGCAGGAACGATTAAGGATAGAATTGTAAAACATGGATATTAAAAACCATCAGAAAACGGCTCATGCTCCTTCAACCCTAGAGAAAATCAAGGTAGTCCCTATTGGTGGCAAGTTAAGCCAAATTAAACAAACTTTTGGTTCTACTTATCGTCGTTTAGATCCTGATAAACCTTCCCCTACAGTGACGCGTAGTGGTTATCGAGATTTTATCCATCCCTATGAGAATCGCATGCTCACTGTGCGCGAATTAGCTTGTTTGCAAACGTTTCCCTTGTATTGGGAGTTTATAGGTACACGTTTAGACTCCTATAGTAGTAAACGGGTAGTGACTATGACTCAATTTGGTCAAGTTGGAAATGCGGTGCCTCCTGTTTTAGCAAAAGCTATAGGGGATGCATTGCGTGAGCAAATTTTTGAGGGCGGGAATGACTAATATTTATATACAATGTGCAGAGGATTTAATAACGACTAGAGAAGCTAGGCGTAATGGTTTTTTAGATTATGCACTTCGACGTAGTATCGAGTCAGAGCCTTTTATTGATCGCGCAAAAATATTAAAAGTTTATTTAAATACTCACTCAAACAAAGCTTCCGATTTACTGGGTTTAAATGAAATCAGAGAAAGTTTATTGGAAGCGGCGGGTTTATCTGTTAAAGCTAAAGCTCATCTAAGTGATGAAGACAAAGATAATATATTAGCAAACTTTATTGAGAAAATATTAGTTCCAATGGGAGCAGCAATAGAGTCTGCTATGGCATATGAAATTTTTGATTTATATGTCTCAGCTAAGTTAGCTAATTGTGCTAATTTAACTAATGATCATCAATTAGCTACTTTATGTGATTGGCTAGTTAAACAATAAAATAGTTTTTAACAATTAACTAAAATCATTTATTGTGAATTATATTTAATAGGGTTTGCGGGTATATGACTCAATTAGTAGTTTCTAAACAATTTACTTTGCCTATTCGTGTTTATTATGAAGATACCGATGCGGGTGGCGTGGTTTATCACGCGGGGTATTTACGTTTTATGGAAAGGGCGCGGACTGAATGGCTGCGCCAATTAGGGTTTGAACAGCATTATTTAATGAGTGCGTTAAATATTGCTTTTGCAGTACGTAGTCTCTCTATCGAATACCTAAAGCCCGCCAAATTCGATGATCACATTGAAGTGACCGCCGCGATTAAACACTTAGGGCGGGCGAGTATTGAGTTTGAGCAAACGGTCATTCGTCTAAATTCTCAGGGTGACGCTGAACTCTTAATCACCGCCAGCGTCAAAGTGGTCTGTGTGCAGCTTGATAAGTTTAAATCCACCGCTATTCCTCATGAAATCAGGAGCTTACTCGCATGAATGCTGATCTATCGGTCATGAAGCTGATTACCGATGCTAGTCCGGTAGTACAGGTTGTGATGTTGTTATTAGTACTAGCCTCGCTGTTGTCGTGGACCTTAATTTTTATTAAATCCCATGCCTTACATAAAGCTAAGCAACAAGCGGTCAAATTTGAAGAGCGTTTTTGGAGCGGCATGGCATTGAACGCTTTGTATGACGAGTTGTCACAAAAGGCAGAGCAACGCACGGGGATGGAGCGTATTTTTTATGACGGTTTTCACGAGTATCGGCGTGCTAGTAAATTGGAAACGACCAATACGGATTTTTCCGTGACGGATGCGGTACAGCGTTCAATGCGGGTGGCGGCCTCAAAAGAGATTGATAGCTTAGAGCAGAATCTAACCTTTTTGGCAACGGTTGCGTCGACCAGCCCTTATGTGGGGTTGTTTGGTACGGTCTGGGGCATTATGAATTCGTTTTTATCCTTGGGCAAAATGCAGCAAGCCACCCTTGATGTGGTAGCGCCGGGGATAGCAGAGGC
Source organism: Thiofilum sp. (assembly GCF_016711335.1). NCBI lineage: Bacteria > Pseudomonadati > Pseudomonadota > Gammaproteobacteria > Thiotrichales > Thiofilaceae > Thiofilum > Thiofilum sp. The sequence continues at coordinate 708,029 of NZ_JADJTF010000001.1, read as the reverse complement.
TTTGATTGCGACCGCTATTGGTTTGTTTGCGGCTATACCCGCTTTAATGGCCTATAACCGTTTTAGTGATCAAGTAGAGCGTTTAGCAGTGAGTTATGAAAATTTCCGTGAGGAGTTTACTGCCCTATTAGAGCGGCACATGGCGACTCAGCGGAGTAAGTCATGAGACGCCCGCGCAAAGTCATGGCACAAATGAATGTAGTGCCTTATATCGATGTGATGCTGGTGTTATTGGTGATTTTTATGATCACCGCGCCCATGATGAAAACAGGGGTAGAAGTGAATGCACCTGAAGCGGATGCTAAGCCACTCACCACTAATAATCAGCAAGAGCCATTAATAGTGACGGTAGATCGATCCGGTCAATATTTTATCGAAGGCGATACGCCCATGAGCCTAGAGCAAATTACCCAGTTCATTCAGACCAAAGTACTCGAAGCCGCTGAGCGTCCCGTCTATGTGAAAGGTGACGGACGTGTGGAGTACCAGTATTTGATGCAAGCAATGGTGGCGGTACAAAAAGCAGGCGCAAAAAAAATTGGCTTAATGGCTGATCCAGAGCGTAACCCTTGAGAAAAATAATATGTTAAAAGAGTTACTTAAACACCCCAAAGCTTTAGCCATTGCCATTATTTTTCATATTTTGGTGGTGCTATTGCTGATTATTAGTTTTAACTGGCAACCTAAGCCTAAGGTTACTGATCAGCCCACTACGGTGCTAATGACCGAAGGGATTCAAACTCCCACGCAAACGACTCAAAGCAATTCCCCTCCTAATACCGCAGCGCAAACTAATCTACCTGATCGCTTACAAAGTTTGTCTGACCTACCTCCTTTAGAGCAGCAAAATTTACCAGAAGACACTAATCCGGCTGCTAAACAACAGCTAGAGCGTTGGGCAGAAGCAGAGCGTGCTAAACAAGAACAAGCTCGTTTAGAAACTGAACGTCAAGCGGCTGAGGAAGCAGCACGCCAAGCCGAACTAAAAGCCCAAGAAGAGGCACGTTTACAAGCACAAGCGGAAGAAAAAGCGCAGCAAGAGCAAGCACGAGCACAACAATTAAAAGCTGAGGTCGAGCAAAAGGCTAAAGCAGAAGCGGCAGAAAAAGCACGGGAGGAAGCCAGAGCCGAAGCGCGTCGAGAGCGTGAGCGTGAAAAGGCACGCGAAGACGCTAAGGCTAAAGCGGAAGCCGAGGACAAGGCTAAGGCAGAAGCGGCAGAAAAAGCACGGGAGGAAGCCAGAGCCGAAGTACGTCGAGAGCGCGAGCGCGAAAAAGCGCGTGAAGAAGCGAAGGCTAAAGCCGAAGCAGAGGAAAAAGCTAAGGCAGAAGCGGCAGAAAAAGCACGGGAGGAAGCCAGAGCCGAAGCACGTCGTGAACGCGAACGTGAGAAAGCCCGCGAAGAAGCCAAAGCTGAAGCTGAAGAAAAGGCCAAAGCAGAAGAACGTGACCGCGTAGCCGCTCGTATTGCAGCCGCTGAAGCCGAAGCTAAGCGTCGGGAAGAAGAACAGGCTAAAGCCATTGCCCGTGAGAAATGGCTAGCTAAAGAAGCAGAGCGCAAAGAGCGCGAGGCTGCCGAAGCTAAAGCCAAAGAAGAGGCAGAAGAAAAAGCTAGGGCAGAAGCCCGTGCTAGAGCGGCGGCTCGTGCAAGAGCAGAGGCAGAAGAAAAAGCCAAAGCAGAAGCTGAGGCCGAGGCTGAAATAGCCCGTGCCAGAGCAGCAGCCCGTGCAAGAGCGGAGGCTGAGGAGAAGGCTAAAGAAGAGGCAGAAGAAAAAGCCAGAGCAGAAGCTCGTGCTAGAGCTAATGCGAGAGCCAGAGCAGAGGCAGAAGAAAAAGCCAAAGCAGAAGCCGAGGCTGAAATAGCCCGTGCTAGAGCAATCGCTCGTGCTAGGGCGGAAGCGGAGGAAAAGGCTAAGGAAGAGGAAGAAGCCCGCGCCCGTGCGGAGGCAAGAGCTAGAGCCGAAGCCCGCGCCCGTGCCGAGGCGGAGGAAAAAGAAAAAGCTGAAGCGGATGCCGCTCGTGCTAGAGCCGCTGCTCGTGCACGCGCCGAAGCAGAAGAAAGGGCTAAGGAAGAGGAAGAAGCCCGCGCTCGTGCGGAGGCAAGAGCTAGAGCCGCTGCTCGTGCTCGCGCGGAGGCAGAGGAGAAAGAAAAAGCTGAGGCAGATGCCGCTCGTGCTAGAGCTGCCGCTCGTGCCCGTGCCGAAGCTGAGGAAAGGGAAAAAGCTGAAGCTGCCGCTGCTCGCGCCCGCGCTGAAGCAAGGGCCAGAGAGTCAGCTAGTGCCCGCGCTTCAAGCGGTGCAGACCGCCAAGCCTTAGATCGAGGTCAACGTGAATGGGCGCAACAAATTCGTCAGCGCGTGAGTTCTAACTGGATTGAGCCAGAAGAGACCTTTGGCATGCGGGCGACTATTGCCCTCAATGTACGTCCGCCGGGCTATGTCAAAAGCCTACAAGTAGCGAATTGTAGTGGTAGTCGCGCGTTTTGTGATTCATTAGTAGCAGCAATTAGAAAGTCTGAACCCTTTCCTAGACCGCGTTACGATGAGTTATATAACGAAGATTTGAGAATTATTTTTGAGCCATAACCTTATGAACTATCAAGCAATATTTAAGTGGATTATAGCGCTATGTGTCATGGCGACTACTTCGGTGTATGCCGCGATTGAAGTACGGATTACCGATGGGATCGATGAGGCCCTGCCGATTATGATCGCGCCTTTTGCCGGAGATGCTCAGGCGGCCAAAATTATTGAGGCTGATTTTGATCGTAGTGGACGCTTTACTTTGATTGATCCAGCGAAAGCCGGACAGCGCTTAGAATTGGGTAAGCCGTTTAATTTAGAGGTATTGCGCCGCTCTGGAGCGGATTATGTAGTGGTAGGAACACAAACCGATACTCTTACGGTGGAGCTGATTAATACCGCAAGTGGTGAGCGTGTGGCGGGCTATCGTATTCCACCCCATCCTAATAGGCGGCGTATGGCGCACAAAGCAGCGGATTTATTGTTTGAAAAGATGATCGGGATTCGTGGGGCATTTGATACCAAGATAGCTTATGTCGTGGCGAATGGGGTGGCGGGTAATCAGACTTTTCAGTTAATGGTGGCGGATGCCGATGGTTATAACCCCCAAGTGGTGATGCAATCGAATAAACCGATTTTGTCTCCGGCATGGTCACCGGATGCACGCTTTTTAGCTTACTCGTCCTTTGAAAAAGATCACTCGGCTGTGTTTATTCAAGACCTTAGAAGTGGGGATAAACGGGTATTGCTCTTGTATGAAGGTACGAATGGAGCACCTGCGTGGTCACCGGATGGCTCACAACTCGCAATTAGTTTAACCGATGAGGATAATACGGACATTTACGTGGTCAATGTACGTAATGGCGCGATTAAACGGGTGACTCAAGACCGAGCTATTGATACTGAGCCGGCATGGGCGAGTAATAATACGATTATTTATACCTCTGATCAGGGGGGTAAGCCGCAGCTTTATCAGACTACCGTAGGTGGGGGTGATGGGCAGCGGATTACTTTCCAAGGGGATTACAACGCTGCACCTAGTATTGTAAAGAATAAGATCGGTATGGTGCGCTCACTAGGCGCGGGTTTTAAGATTGCGATTATGAATGCTTCTTCTAAAGAGAGTGCTACGGTGTCTAAAGGTGGTTCAGATGAATCCCCTTCCTTAGCACCGAATGGAGCGATGGTGGTTTATGCCACTCGTGCAGGGGGTAGGGAGCAATTAGCGGTATCGAGTGATAATGGTAAATCGCGCCAGTTTTTACCTATCCAAGGGGGATCAGCTCGTGATCCTGCTTGGTCGCCTTATTTACCCTAAACGTTCGTTATAATAATTGAACCAAGTCAAGGACTTATGCTATGCGTATAAAGCAATTTTCTATTTTGACCGTATTAGTTGCTGGGGCTTTAGGGGGATGTGCACAGCAAAGTACAGCCCCATTAGAAGCTAATGCCTCCACTATGACGACTGAGACTACTTATTTAGAGGGCGCTAATGGTGCAGGAATGGGTGGTGTCGGAGGTCGTGGTGGACAAGGTGGACAAGGCGGACATCAAGGACGTGGGGGCAGTGGCACGAATACTAGCGGTTATGATAATGGCAGTGGGGTAGGTTATGACGCTTATGAAGCGGAACGCCGTAGAGCTGCGGCTGAACGTGCACGGCAAGCGGAGTTAGCGCGACAACGTGCCGCTGCAGCGGCTGCCGCACGTGTTCGTCAGCAACAAGCCAACCGTGGCGGCGGAAGTGGGATAACAGGTCAATACGGTTCAGGCGGTCAATATGGTACTAACCAATCAGGTCAAGCGGGGGCTGGTCAATACGGTTCAGGTGGTCAGTACGGTAATAATCAGTATGGTGCGGGCGGTAATTATAATAATCAAGGCGGTAACGGGGGAATTGATGCTGGATTATTAGCGCGTCGCGTGGTCTATTTTGATTATGACCAGTCGTCTATTAAGCCTGAGTACATGGCAATTCTGGATGCTCATGCTAATTACTTACGTGCTAATCCTAATGCACAAATCCGCTTAGAAGGGCATGCGGATGATCGTGGTTCACGCGAATATAATTTAGCTTTATCCGAGCGCCGTAGCATGGCTGTGCGTGATTATATGTCGGTACGTGGAGCCAGTGCAGCACGTATGAATACCATTGGTTACGGCGAAGAAATGCCAGTTAGATTAGGTCAAGATGAAGAGTCTTGGGCACAAAATCGTCGTGTGGAGATTAAATATATTGGAGAATAATCCACCATGAAGAAAACAATAATAGGTTGGGTGTTAGGGGGCTTAGTCGGTGGGGTGGCAACGCAAGTTGCTGCCGCTCCGGTAGATAATGAGGCAGCCGCACAACTATTAAATCGGCTGAATCAGCTCGAACAAGAAGTGCGTAATTTACGCGGGCAAAATCAAGAATTACGTCATCAAGTCGAGACTTTGCAACAGCATCAAAAAGATGGCTTTTTGCAAGTGGATGAACGGGTACAAAAATTAGAAGTTCCTGCGGATAAACCCGTGCGTTCGGAGCGCGTTCAACCTATACAGCCTCCTGCTCCAGCACCCGCACCCGTACCGAGTGCTAGAATAGAACCCATCGTAAGTGCAGAAGGCATTACTATTCCAGATCCTGCTAATAGCCCAGAGGTGGGTGTGGGGCGTGCAGAAAATATTAGCCCCAACAGTCCCGATAGTTATTATTACTATGGTACGGAAACAGCGGCAGATACCCGTGCAGATAAACCCATTAAACCAGTCACTCAGCCCGCAGCCACCTCATTGCGCAGCTCTGACGTGACACCGAGTGCACCTTTAATACCTGCTAATGAGGCTCAAACCGATGTCGCAGCCGGTGATGCTTATAATACGGCTTATAAATTATTATTAGCACGTCCAGCCCAAGCCGTGCCCGCCTTTGAGGAATTTTTAAGGCGTTACCCGAATCATCCTTTGGCTGCTAATGCCCAGTATTGGTTAGCAGAGGCATTATATGCGCAAAATAACTATGCCCGTGCTGCGGATGAGTTTATGAAGGTATTACAACGTTATAAAAATAGTGCTAAAGCGCCCGATGCTGCCTTAAAAATGGGTTATGCTTTTTATGAGCTAAAACGTTGGGAAATGGCACGTCAATCCTTAGAAGATACGGTGGAGTATTTCCCTAATAGTAATGCAGCCCGTTTGGCGCAGGCGCGAATTGAGCAAATGACAAGTGAGGGGTTTTAGTTCAGCAGCACTTTAACCCTACCCGCACGAGGTACGTTTATGTCTTATCAGCCAACACCTGATTGGTATACGACTTTAATGCCACGGACGGCGGCGGGTCGACGGTTTTTGGAGTTTTGCAAAACCGACCGTTTGATCCAACAACAAACACTCATGTTTGATAGCAAATTATATTTGCAAGCAGTCAGTTATGCCCTGACCCAAATCGATACTGTGAGCCAGCTTGAACAGGAAGCAGGCTCATGATGGTTCAAGCGCTTCAGGCGCAAAATTTTCGACAATTTCTCCATCTCAATATTCAATTAATCCCTGCTAGTGGCGTGCTGTTGGTGGTCGGTGGTAATCAAACGGGTAAAAGTGCTATTGGTGAGGCGATTACTTTTGCCTTATTTGGTTTAACAGATCGCATCAGTACCAAAACCTTACATCAATTAGTGCGCTGGGGACATGAAGAAGCCATAGTGCAGCTTGCCTTTCAGATTAATGATAAAACCTTACTGATTGAGCGCACCATCAGCGCGGCGGGGCATATGAGTGTAGTGCTTTGGGATCGTGCTACGGGGCAAGTGATCGCTGATGCTGCCCATCGGGTTCAGGCGGTATTACAAAATTTATTAGGCTATGGCTATAAGGTTTTTAGCCAAACCTTTTATTGGAGTCAGCAGCTTACGGAAGCGCCTAATGCCGATTTAGAGGCGATACAAGCGATGGCAGGGGTGCAAATTTATCAGCAAGTTCATGATTTGATTGAGCATGATGCCCGTATTGCTTTATCTGAATCGGAGCAAGTAGAAAAGACTTTGCAAGAGCATCAAGCACAATTAGCCCAAGGTGTGATCGATCCCTTGCGCTTAAAGTGGCTACAAGAAACGCAGGCTGAGTTATCGGGTTCTCAAGAGCAGCATTATGCGCTAGCCGAGCAAATCACTGAGGAGGCGCAACATTATGAAAAGCGCTATCCCATCTATCATCAGATCAAGCGCCAAGTTAATTATCTGCTCTGGGGGGCTGGAGTCTTATTAGTATTGATGCTGATGTTATTGTTATTAGTCACGTTAAGTATTGAGTTTCCTCAGTGGCTTACTGCGTCTTTAGCAGAGTATTCCCATCCGGTTATTTGGGGGACTGTGTTATTAGGTGGTGCGGCGGCTATAGCCGCTTTTTTTGCCTATCGTTTAACGAATGAGGAATTAAACCCGCTACATAGCAAGGTAGGTTTATTAGCTCAGCGCCTTTATACGGGGTATCGTATGATGAGTCGTTCTTTGTATGAGCTATTACATCCTGCAACGGTTGATTGGTTACGCGAGAAACAATTAGCCCCTGAAAGCGCTGACATGCTGATGGATATGTACTCCTTAGCTAACTGGTCGCATAAGGTAGAGAGCTATACGATAGAGCCGACAGACTTGCGTCATATTGCAGATGGTCTGGTGGTTAATCTACAGCGGCGGCAGCAAGCATTAAGCCTATTAGTATCACGTATTAATGATGATATTCATCGTGAGCAAACGAAAACGCACGATATTCAATCCTTACAGCAGCAGCAATTAGAGCGCCAAATGGCGTTTAAAATGGCTCAGACTCAGTTACAAATTCAAATTATGGCACAGGGGTTGGTGAGTCGTGCCCATCAGCAGGCGGCTCAACGTTTTAATAGTGCTATTAATCACAGCGCCCGTTCCTATATTGAAGCCATGACCGAAGGGCAGTATCAAGGTGTAGAGTTAGCTGAGGATTTGATGCTGTATGCGCTACATGAACCAGCGCAATCGCGTACTCCTTTTAAAGTGCTCAAAGTGGAGGCGCAACGTCAGATGGCGATGGCTTTGCGTTTGAGTTTGGCGCGAGCACTAGCAGTAAAGCATGGAGCGAGTTATTACAGTTTGTTTTGGGACGCACCTTTAGTGAATTTTCATGAGCCTAGTTTGAGTGACACGTTACAGCATTTAAACGCCTTAAGTGCTCAACTGGCTATTCAGCTATGGATTACTTTGCCCTATCTACCGGAAAAGAGCGCTGGTTTGGTGTTACTAGACTGTAGATCGGGGGACGACGTGTTAGATATTAAACCAATGCTCTTGGGTGTGGACGGGGAATGAATAATTTATATTCAAACTGCAAAAAAATCCAAAAATGACTTGCAACTGAATCTAAGTTGTGTAGAATACGCAGCCTCAAGACGGGTCGTTAGCTCAGTCGGTAGAGCATCTGACTTTTAATCAGGTGGTCGCGCGTTCGAGTCGCGCACGACCCACTAGTCTTTAAAGCCTTGTAAATAAATAGTTTACGGGGCTTTTTTATTTGGGGATTCAGTAACAAAATAGCTTGTTTTTTTGTATAGCCGCTGAAAGATTACGGGTTTGATTCGATCCCGCAAAATTATTTTTCGGAGCACAAAAATACCAAGGGAGTTCATTACCCCTTCAATGAACTCCCTTGTGTTGAGATAGCTAGCTAATCACTGATTAGCACCAGCTACCGCCTTTGATGCCGCCGCTTTTGCCAGAAGAATGTTCGTTGGACACAAAGCTACCGCCTTTACTGCCACCGGCTTTAGATTTACCGTCATCACAGTCATCAGCGCCACCTTTTGAGCCACCACCGTGACCGCCGCCGATACCCATACCACCAGCACCGCCGCGCCCGCCGCCGATACCACCAGCTTCGCCACTGTGACTGCCACCCATACCGCCAGCACCACCGCGACCGCCACCGATACCGCCAGCACCACCGCCGTGACCACCCCCGATACCACCAGCACCTCCCATTCCGCCGTGACCACCGCCACCTACAGAAATTGAAATGGAACCAGAAATGCCACTATTGCCGCCGTGACCACCGCCAATGCCACCCATACCGCCAAAGCCAGCACCACCCATACCACCACCGAAGCCGCCGATACCACCCATACCGCCAAAGCCGCCGCCGTGACCGCCACCGATACTACCCGCACCGCCGTGACCACCACCAAAACCAGCACCACCCATGCCGCCACCTGCGCCGCGTCCACCGCCTACGCCGCCCATACCACCACCATGACCGCCACCGAATGCTTGAGCAAAACTATTGACAGCACCTTGATTAGGAGCAGCAGGCCCAGAAGTAGAACCAGAGCTAACACTAGATCCTATAACGCTATTGCCAGTTACTGAATTGGTCATCTTTATTCTCCATCACGATTAATTAATTTTATAGTCGATACTGTCTGCGCTTGGGAACAAGGCGATTTAAGTAGTATCTGTAGGGGAATGTAGTTTTGGATTGTGCAAACAAATCACAAAACTTTCGATCTTAAGATGAACGCTTACTTAATAGAGATAAGTGGTAATGGTGATTTATTAACAATAAAAAGCAGAGATTACTATCCATTGAATAGTAATCTCTCAGGGTGATAAGAGTTAGCTTAATTGATTACTCAACCAATAAAAGCCTTTCGCAGGAACAGAAATCAGATGCTTATTAATCAGTTGCAGCGCTTGTTGACTATATAAATCATACAGTGCCTCACCTTTCCAACCGTGTTGAGCAAGGTAATTTAAATTAAAATGATGAGCACGATCATCAAAATTAGCCACGATAAATAGAGGTGCTTGTGTGCCACTCAAGTCTTTACAAGCAAACACTAAAAGGTGGTCATTATCCTGATCTACTAATATTCGATTATTGAGGTCTGCCAAGATAGGTAGTTGCTTACGCAATGCAATCAGATGTTGTAAAGCGCTAAAGATCGCTTGTTGAGGGTTAGCCGTGGTGAGTAGTTGTTGAATACGCTCCCATTGCAATTGAGGGCGGTGCATCCAGCGATTATCACTCGCTTTGGTGGGATCATTGAGATAGTCGTGGTCATTAAGTGTGGCTAATTCATCACCGTAATACAGTAAAGCTATGCCACCATAAGACATCATCAAAGCATGTAGCGTAATAATGAGGTTTTGCGCCTGCTCAATTGCTACCAGATCATTAGATTCTAATGCCGCTTCTAAACCCGCTAGTGAGGCGAGCGAGCCTGAAATACGCGCATCTCCGGTTTTAGGATTACTACCAAAGGGAGCACCTCGTGCAATCGAGTTGGGGTACTGTCCGGTTAAATAGTCGAGTAAGTAACGACGATGTGGCAAGGGGTTAAAGCCAGCACGCACAATATCTTCATCACTAAAGCCTAAGCCAATATCATCATGACAACGCACATAATTCAGCCATGTTGTACCCATAGGTTTAATAGGTAAATGCTTGAGGGTATTAGTCAGTACTTTAGTATTACGGGTGGCGACTGCATCCCAAAGCAGCGCCATAAAGGTGGCATTATAGGCAATATCACATTCCTGAGTGCCCGGTGTACCGAAATATTTCATAATTTCATGCGGGGCTACAATCGCCTCAGCAATAAACAATACGCCGGGGGATACGATTTGGGCGCAGGCTTTAAAGAGCTGGAGTAGGGTATGCGCTTGGGGAAGGTTTTGACTGGTAGTGCCGATTTGTTTCCAAATAAAAGCGGGTGCATCGAGGCGTAAAATATCCGCGCCCTGATTTGCCCAATGTAAAATGATCGAGGTCATTTCACGGAATACCGCTGGGTTGGTGTAATTCAAATCCCATTGGTAATTATTAAAAACGGTCATGACCCATTGTTGTAAAGCCTCATTCCAAGTGAAACTACCGGGGGCGGTCTCAGGGAAAATTTCTGGCAGAGTACGTTCAAACTGGTCAGGTATTTTGCGATCTGGATAGCAGTAGTAGTAATCCTGATAGTTCTTATCCCCTTGACGGGCGCGTTCTGCCCATTCGTGCTCATCCGAGGTGTGGTTAATCACCACATCCAGCGTTAGGAGCATTTTTTCACGTCTTAGGGTGCTGGTGAGCTGATTAAGTTGGTCTTGCGTGCCAATGCGTCGATCCACTTTGCGAAAGTCACTCACTGCATAGCCGCCGTCATTACTCCCCAGTGGGCACTGCATTAAAGGCATAATATGAATCATATTCACGCCTAGCTGTTGCAGATAACCCACTTTGCTCGTGACGCCTGCTAGTCCTCCTGCAAAGCGATCAGCATAGAGTGCCATCCCTACCCAGTGTTGACTCAAAAACCATTGAGGGTTTTGTTCGCGCTCTAGATCAAGCTGCTTGAGGGTATTAGAGCGTTCTAGGTAGCTGGCTAATAAGGCTTGCACTAATTGAGTGAGTTGCGCTTCTAGATCCGCTCTTTGCCCATAGAGCGAACAATAGCGGCTATAAATCTCAGGAAAGTGTATGCCTAAGCGAGTATAAAAAGGTTGGAGTTGCTTACGACCTAAGGTATCACTGAGCGTAGTAATGATACGCTGCAAAACGGCGTGTGCTTGGGATGAGTACATAGTAAATCCGTGCCTAGCGATGTTGTGTGAGCTTGCATCATAAAGGCACGGTACGATTTTCTGCAAGCGTTTTGAATAGCTTCAAACTCGTCTAGGGCGAGTAGAGCTGCGCATCACTAATTCTACTTCCAAAACGCGTTGAACTTTAGCCATAAGGGGATCATTTTGTTGAATATTATGCTGGAGCATTTGTGCCACCTCATAACCAGCGGGTCTAATCGGTGAGTAGATAGTCGTTAGGGGAGGATCAAACTTATCCGCCGCCAGATAAGGCAAACCATCATCATGCGCAATCAATGAAATGTCCCGACCGGGTTCGAGACCGTGTTGGCGAATAGCGCGTAACGCGCCTAAAGCGTGAATCATGCTGGTCATCACAAAAGCACTAGGGCGTGGCTTGAGCATAAGCATTTTAGCCACGGCAATAAACCCGTCCTCTTCACGCATACCGCTATTTGAATAAGTCAGAGCAGGGTCATAGCTAATCTGATGTTGCTCCAATGCTGCTTTATAACCTTGATGACGATCATGAGCAAAGGTAAGGCGCTCATCCCCATTGATTAAACCAATACGTTCATGTCCTAAATCCAATAACAGGCTAGTAGCCTTAAAAAAAGCACCCTTATTATCAATATCCAAATAACTGTAGGGGAATTCACAAGCAGTACGCCCATGTACCACACAGGGAAAACCCGATTGAGCTAAACGCGCTACCCGCTCGTCCTGAAGCAAAGGACTGCTAATCACCATTCCATCCACACGCCCCGAAAGCGCGAGCTGAGTGTAAGCATCGAGTTCCGCATCGTAATTAACAGGCAGGATAGTAATATCCATATGATGCTCATTCAGGTAATAAGCCAGCCCTGCTAAAAACTCGCTAAAGGTCGGTTCTGCCAAGAGATTTTGCTCCATAGGCAGTATCAGCCCGATATGACCGGTGCGACCCGTCGCCAGCGATTTAGCATGCGGGTTCGGTCGATAATTTAATTCTCGAGCAGCTTCTTGTACACGCTGACGGGTTTTTTCATTAACCTCAGGGTAGCCGTTGAGAGCACGGCTAATAGTGGTTTGTGATAATCCCAGCCGCTGAGAAAGGGCTTTAAGACTCATAAAGTTCAGTTTTTTAGTTACACACGGCTTGATTTTAGCCCTAAATTAGGGCGGGTTAAAGGGACACTATGAGCTTACTTAATACTATTTGCGCGAACTATTAATTTTAAACCGATTTAAAAACTAGCCATTAGTGGTATATTAGGTTTTTAGCACGAATACTTGTAAGCTTCAAAGCGCTTTAAAAAGCGTACTGAAGCAGTATAATGTCTTGGAATGTAAATAAAATTAGCTAAGAGGTAAGTGATAATGACTGAGCACAAACAGTTTCGGCAACTGGGGGGCGCGTCTGATTGGTGGAAAGGTGCGGTGATTTATCAGATTTATCCTCGATCCTATCAAGACACTAATGGCGATGGAGTGGGCGACCTACGCGGTATTATTAATCGTTTAGATCACATTGCCACTCTCGGTGTGGATGCCATTTGGATTTCTCCCTTCTTTAAATCCCCGATGAAAGATTTTGGTTACGATGTCTCTGACTATCGTGATGTCGATCCTTTGTTTGGTTCTCTGTCCGATTTTGAGGAGTTGCTGAATAAAGCGCATGCTAAGGGCTTACGTATTCTTATTGATTTAGTGCTGTCTCATACCTCTGATCAACATCCTTGGTTTAAGGAAAGTCGTCAGTCCGCTGATAATTCTAAGGCCGACTGGTATGTATGGGCAGATGCTAAAGAAGACGGCACGCCCCCCAATAATTGGCTGTCTATTTTTGGAGGTTCGGCGTGGGAGTGGGAAACGCGGCGACGTAAATATTATTTACATAACTTCTTAACCAGCCAGCCCGATCTCAATTTCCATCATCCTGAAGTGCAGGATGCCTTATTGGATATGGTACGGTTTTGGCTCGATATGGGAGTGGATGGTTTCCGTCTCGATACCGTTAATATGTATGTGCACGACAAGCACTTACGTGATAACCCACCCATTGGCGATAAGTGGGTAAATGGTATTGACCCTACTAATCCTTATTCACGCCAAGAGCCTAAGTACAATATTACTCAGCCCGAAAACTTATTATTCTTGGAGCGCTTGCGTAAGCTCATGAACGAGTATCCGGCTGTTACCACCGTAGGGGAGCTGGGGGCGGTTACGGATATGTATGGATTTATTGCCCAATATACGGAAGACGGCAAACGTATCCATATGGCGTATAGCTTTGATTTCATGACCCCAGAATATAGTGCCGAGCATATTCGCGGTGTGATTACGCGTATGCAAGAGCGGGGTGGTACAGGCTGGCCCTGCTGGGCGTTTTCTAATCATGATGTACCTCGTGTCGTGACGCGCTGGGGACAAGGAGCGCAATCGGGTGCAATGCTCGCCGCATTACTCACCAGTATTCGCGGTAGTGCGTGTTTGTATCAAGGTGAAGAGTTAGCGCTACCTGAAGCCACGGTTCCTTTTGAGGATTTACAAGATCCGTTTGGGATTCGGTTCTGGCCCGATTACAAGGGACGTGATGGTTGCCGCACCCCTATTCCTTGGGAGGCGCAACAGCCTTATGCGGGCTTTTCAAGTGCTAAACCTTGGTTGCCCATCCCCGCCGAGCACTTACCCCGTGCAGTAAGTGAGCAAGAGCAACAAGAGTCGTCTGACTTGAAAAAAATTCGTACCTTTTTGAATTGGCGCAAAACCCAACCTGCTTTAGTGCAAGGCAGTTTAAGCTTTGTCGATACACCTGACACCTTAGTGGCATGGGTGCGTGAAGCTCAGGGTAATAAGGTTTTGTGCGTGTTTAATTTAACTGCTGAAGTACAAACTTATACTTTACCCGCTAATGCCACGGCTTTAACAGGGCATGGTTTTGCTACGGTGCAACAAGGTAATCAGGTGTCATTAGGCGCATACCAAGCTTTCTTTGCTCAATTGAACTAATAGTCTTGGTAGTGAAAACTGTTATTTAAGTATTGAGAGGTTTTTTAATAGTTTATTCTCCTGCTAAGATTAGCCTCAGCCATTGCATTAATAATAACCAATGGTTGGGGCTTTTTTTCTGTTTACCCCTTAGCTAATCATAATAATTTTTTAGCACGATTCTTCAAGGAGCTTGCCATGCGTCCAGCGCGTGCACTTATTAATCTCAAAGCACTGCATCACAACTATCACTATGCTAAGTCACTCGCACCACACTCTAAGGCTGCCGCGATTATTAAAGCGAATGCTTATGGGCATGGGGCTATAGTGGTGGCGCGAGCCTTACACGATGCGGATGCATTTGGGGTCGCTTGTATTGAAGAGGCTTTAGAACTACGCGAGGCAGGGATTACTCAACCTATTGTATTACTAGAGGGAGTGTTTACGCCGGATGAGTTGCCATTAGCCGCTCGGTATCAGCTTATGGTGGCGGTGCATTGTGTAGAGCAAGTGATATGGTTGGAGCAGGCTAAACTCATACAACCTCTAGCGGTCTGGTTAAAAATAGATACAGGTATGCATCGTTTAGGGTTTGCTCCTGAGCAGGTAGCCAGCATTTATGCACGTTTAAATGCGTGCAGCCACGTAGCGACTATTACCTTAATGACCCATTTCGCACGCGCCGATGAGGTGGAGTGTGAGGCTACTACTCGACAAATAGAGCGTTTTAACAAGGCTATTCAAGGTATAGACGCTCCTCTGAGTATTGCTAATTCACCCGCTATTTTAGCGTGGCCTAAGGCACGTTTGGATTGGGTGCGTCCGGGGATTATGTTGTACGGTGCGACTCCTATAGCGGAGGATTTGGCGGTATCGCAAGAATTACAGCCGGTTATGACTCTAGAGTCCGCTTTAATTTCGGTGCGTGAATTAGATGTGGGCGAAAGTATTGGCTATGGCGCACGTTTTACCTGTGAACAGCCTACTCGTGTGGGGGTAGTAGCGATGGGGTATGCCGATGGCTATCCACGTCATGCGGTCGATGGCACTCCGGTTGCCGTCAATGGGGTGCGTACTCGTATTATTGGGCGGGTATCGATGGATATGTTAACAGTAGACTTGACACCGTTACCGCAGGCTAAAGTAGGTGATCGAGTAGAGTTGTGGGGTAATATGGTATTGGCTAATGAAGTAGCAGCCCATAGTCAAACTATTGCTTATACCTTATTTACGGGCATTACTCGGCGTGTACCTTTGGTGTATCAGTATTAGAGTCTATTAATATTAAGAAAAACTAACTCATAGTCGTATTAAATCTCGTTTGTTGCGATGCAGCATCGAGCTTATAATCTAGGAAAATAATAAAACAAGGAAATTACTATGAGTACTATTATTAGTTTAATCGCCACTTGGTTCAAACCGAAAGCTACTGATGCCTCTGCTATTAGCGAGCGTGAAGTTCGCCAAGCGGTTGCTGAATTGAATGCCTTAGATGATCGTGAACTAGAAGAGTTAGGTTTAACACGTAGCAATATAGAATATGCAGTGCGCTATGGTCGTCCACAAGATCAATTGAATCAAGCGGCTTAAGTTTTATTTCAAATCCAATGTCGAGGCAAACCTAGGTGTTTGCCTCAGCACAAGCACTAATCAGCCTGCTGAATCAGCCTTTGAGCTAAATCCCCATAGTCTGTAGCCACATTTCTAACAATGCCATATGCCACAACTTACTCCCTTTAATGCGAGTTAAATGCACTTCAGGCTGAGCTAATACCTTATCAAGATAAGATGTTTGGTATAAGCCCCGCTCTCTAGCACGTTGGGAGTGCAATAAATCACGCATCATATCCAAAAACTCGCCGCGTACAAATTTCAAAGCAGGTACGGGGAAATAACCTTTAGGACGATCAATCACACTATCGGGTACCTGTCCACGCGCAATTTTTTTCAGAATATATTTACCGCCCTCACGCAGTTTTAATTCGGGTGGCATTTGTGCCACTAGTTCAACCAGCTCTTGATCCAAGAAGGGTACACGCGCCTCTAAACCCCAAGCCATCGTCATATTGTCTACCCGTTTCACCGGATCATCGACAATAAAAGTGGTCACATCGGCTCGTAATACTGCATCTAAATGCTCATCTGCATAGGGCGTCTCTAATAACTCTCTTACTAATTCGCCTGTGTAATCATAGGTATGGAAAGGAGACTGAAGCATCTCAGCCATTTCATTATGGTCACGATCAAAATAATAGGGCGCAAAGCGCTGCAATCTATCAATCTTTTGATCTTGATGAGTTTGCGGATACCAAAAATAACCCCCGAATACTTCATCCGCGCCTTGACCCGATTGCACGACTTTAACGTGTTGGGAGACTTGTTCGGATAATAGATAAAACCCAATAGCGTCTTGTCCAAACATCGGTTCAGCCATATTAGCCACCGCTTCAGGTAGACGCTTTAGAGTTTGTTCGTTGGGGATATGGAATTTATGATGATTAGTATTGAAACGTTCAACTACTACATCGGAGTATTCGTATTCACTGCCTTTTTCTTCCGGCTGATCATCAAAACCAATGGTGAAGGTACGAATATCTTTGATACCAATTTCATCCAGTAATGCGACCAAAAGACTGGAGTCCAAGCCACCGGATAATAAGACTCCAACCGGAACATCGGCAATATTATTGCGTCTTCGCACCGCAACACGTAACGCTTCATGAATAGATTCAATCCAGTCTGCTTCTGAGCGTGATTCAGCGGGACGCTTAGCGACTAGGTTCCAATAGCGTTTTAGTTCTTGGCGACCGTCGGCGTGAATAGTCAGGCTATGTGCGGGTGGCATTTTGCGTACACCCTTTAAAATAGTACGCGGTGCAGGCACAACGGCGTGGAGTGAAAATAGATTATGTAAGGCGAGCGGATCGATATTGGTATCAATATTCGGGGTGGCAAGTAAGGCTTGAGTATTGGAGGCGAAACGCAAGGCTTTTTGATCCTGCGCATAGTAGAGCGGTTTAATGCCCATACGATCACGCGCTAGAAATAGCGTTTTCGCTTTCATGTCCCAGATAGCAAAAGCAAACATACCAATCAAATGTTTAGGTGCATCCTCGCCCCACTCGGCATAGGCCTTAATAATGGTTTCGGTGTCGCCATCAGAGAAAAAGTGATAGCCCTTGGCTTGTAGTTCAGCGCGTAGTTCAGGGTAGTTATAAATTGTGCCATTAAATACCAGTGCTAAGCCTAGCTCAGCATCGACCATCGGTTGGCTGGATTTATAGGAAAGGTCAATAATAGAGAGACGGCGATGACCAAACGCTAAAGGGCCATCGGAAAAACTACCTGCGTGATCAGGGCCGCGTTTTTCGAGTTTAGCCATCATAGCGTTGATATGGTGTAAATCCGGTACTTGACCATCAAAGCGTAATTCGCCGCTGATTCCGCACATAATTATTATTGCCTGTTAGTCGTAAGGCTAGAGATTATGACGTGCTCTATGGCTTACAATCAAATGGTGTGTAGGGTAAAAGGGTTTAGATATGAGCGAAAACAATACCAAATCATCCAAAGCAGGTTGGATTGCTGGCATCAGTGCTATTGCGACCTTATTAGCTGCTTTAGGGGTTAATCAGTTTTTTCCTAAATTAGTGGATCAATGGCTGACTAAGCCTAGTCATGAGCTACGTTACGATGGTTTTTATAAAGAACAAGAAGCAGTGGATACTGATGAGGCTACAGACTATTTACGTTTTTATCCCGATGGGCGAGTGATTAATAGCTCGGTAGTAAGCAGCGCCAGTGCCGGCGAGGTAGTCAATTGGTTTAATAAAAACCATCAGTGGGCAGGTAAGGGTACTTATGTCAAAACACCAGAGGGTACGATTGAATTTGTAGTGAAGCACCTTACAGGTGAAGTAGCCTATCAAGGTCAAGTAGCAGGGAATACCTTAAATTTCCATGTTAAAAGTCGCATTAATCAACACGAGTCCGACAAAACCTATCAATTTATGGAAACGCCTAGCGCTAATTAGTGCCTAATAGAGTCAGTTATATAGTTGCTAAGGAAATGAGCCATGCGCATTGATCAACGCCATCACGATGTACGCCCCGCAGATCGTACTGAAACCGTTATTGTCTATGCTTTAAGCTTTATTTTTTTAGGTGGCCTAGTCGCTGAGCTATTAAGTAATTATGAACCTCGTAAGTTAGCTGCTGTTTTGTTTGTCTTATGGTGGATGCCTTTAGTGCTATGGCATGAATGGGGTCATGCACTCATGGCGAGGCTTTTAGGCTGGCGTGTAGGGCATACCGTGATTGGGTTTGGTAAGGTGATATTAACACTTCGGACAGTTTACGCGGCGATAGCACCATAATTACATAGGTCTGCGAAGGCTGGGCTGGATTTTATGGCGCTGAAGTCGAGTTTTAAGTGGCGAGAAAAGCGTTCGAGCAGATGGGCATTGAAGTGGCGGATCTTCCCACTGGCAACGGAGAGGACACTGCGCCCGTTGCCCCCTGGCATCCCAGTTCTGCTGGCGATCTTCCAGCCGGAGCAGGTTAAGTGCCGTCAGTGAGGTATTGAAGTGGAAATCCAGCTTTTCTTTGCGGGTCGTTTGGCAGTCACACAGCCCGGTGTGTTGCTTGGCATCCCGGAACAAAAATTCTATCTGGAAACGCGCTTGGTAGTAACGCAGGATGTCTAATGCAGGGCAATCCGTGTCGGTACTGAACAGCAGTGCGCTAGCGGTCTTGCCGTTTGCTTCGCGCACCAGATAGACGATGCGCACTATCTGTTTGAACGTCGGGCTGTTAACAGTAGCGGTGTAAACACGCTGCCCGTCCAGCTCTCCGACCCGTTCAAAACGTGATAAGTCGTCAAAACTGACTTTGCCGCTGTACTGGCGGTGACGACCCTTGGGTTTTTGTGCGCCCGTGTACAGCCACCGTAAGTCGGCGTCCTGACGTAACTTGCTGATCAAATGCAAGTTGAGTTCCCTGATGCCACTGACAAACTTAGTTTTGGCATAAAAGCTATCCGCGACGAGATAACGGATGCCACACCCCAGCAGGACTGTGATGGCGTGTTGAAGCTGTCCAAGGTAGCTATCCATCCGCGTGGGGAGCGGCGCACCAACGAAGGGTGGGTGTTTCACCTTGGTTTTGTCTTTGGTGTTGGCGGGTTGGCTTTGACCCTTGCGGGTTGAGCGCGGCAACGTAGGCGTTTGGCGGGCGGATAAGGTGTAAGTAGTGTGTTGTGGGTCACGTCCACCAGCGCTAACAAGGATAATTCTTGTCCGCGTTGCGCCTGCCCCTGTGAGCCGTTCCAAAACCAGTCTAGTCATAACTCTTGCGCCCGCTTTTAGGCACGAAACTGGCATCAATAGCCGCAATACGTTCCCCCTTGCCATGCAGGACATCCTGTAAGATCAGCAGGTTGAACGCTAGAAAATCAAAGGAACGTGAAAACCAGCGTGAAAAAGTCTTTTCATGGCAGTCACTGTAACGTCCAAGGTTGCGGAAGTTGACACGGCTGGGCAGGTACATCAGCGCATTGAACAAGGTCAGCAAAAACTGGCGCTGCGGTTTCGCCACACTGGACATTTGGCTCAGAATCGTTTCTATTGTGGACATGGAAGCTTCTGGGGTGAGGGGTTGTTATCGTGGTTGACGACATCTTCCCACACTGGAGGCTTCCAGCCTATTTTTCAATCATGCCCAAACTGTCCGAAGTATTGTGATATACGAGGGGCAATTATTAGGTGCGCCTTTAGAAATCAGACGCTTCCCGATTGAAGGGTTTGTGCAAATTGCACCTTTAAGTACCACAGGGGCGCGATGGAAACATGCCTTGATTTACTTTGCTGGTCCCGGCATTGAGTTATTGCTGTTTATTGTGATTGTATTGGCTTTAGGGGGCGCTGACTTTTTTGTGATTGAAGATGATTACCTTAAATTAGCCCTACAATCTTTAGCTTATGCAGCATTGGTGGGGGCGGTCATGAATCTGATTCCCTTAGGGATTGTGACCCATGAGGGCGAGACACCTAATGATGGTATGGGGATTATTAGAAGCTTATTGAGTAGTGATAAAGACTATCAACAGTGGGTAGATCAAACACGTTTGGCTAATCAACATCATCCTATTGATTAAAATAGACGAGCAAAGGTATGAGGCTAAGCCCTACGATTAATATAGTAGTTAGGGTAGGGCTTTAGAGGTGATGCTTGATTATTATTTAGTTTTTAATAAATCACGGATTTCTGTGAGTAATTGTTCTTGAGTAGGACCAGCAGGGGGAGGTGTGGCTGGTTTTTTTAATTTATTCATTGCCTTAATAACCATGAATAACACAAATGCAATGATGGTGAAGTCAATCATGGTTTGTAGGAAAGCACCATACTTAATGACCACTTTGTCAGTGAGAGGTAACACTAACTCAGAGAAATTTACGCCACCAATCAACATGCCAATAGGGGGCATCAGAACACCATCTACTAGCGAACTGACGATTTTGCCAAACGCAGCACCAACGATCACACCGATAGCTAGATCGACTACATTGCCTTTCATGGCAAATTCTTTAAATTCACTCAACAAACTCATGCAAATACTCCAATTAAGTTAAAAAAATATTAGCTACTAGGTAGCAATTTGAGACTAGCTTAGCTTGGTCGTTTTTGCTTTGAGTTTGGTTTAGCTAGATTAAAAATTTTTCTCAAGTCTTGTAAGCAGCTTTATTTTTATGCATAAAAAACTCAGCACAGCCCATCATTAGGTTTGAGACGATACTGAGCGTAATTCAATATTCAAACACTGGCTTATTGCACCCTCAGTGTGAATTGCCTATCTTACGGGCTGCATGAATCGAATCGATGTATTTTTAGTACTTGAAGGAGTATTTACTATGGCGTTTACATTACCCGAATTGCCTTTTGCTAAGGATGCTTTAGCTCCTCACATGTCAGCCGAAACTTTAGACTATCATCATGGCAAGCATCACAATGCTTATGTGACTAACCTCAACAATTTGGTTCCGGGTACTCAGTTTGAAAATATGTCACTAGAAGAGATTGTTAAATCAGCGCCTGCGGGTGGTGTGTATAACAATGCGGCTCAAGTGTGGAACCATACCTTTTTCTGGAACTGCTTAAAACCTAATGGCGGTGGTACTCCTAGTGGCGCATTGGCAGACGCTATTAATGCGAAATGGGGTTCTTATGATGACTTCAAAAAGGCTTTCCAAACCTCAGCCGTGGGGAATTTTGGTTCAGGTTGGACATGGCTGGTGAAAAAGGCTGATGGTTCAGTCGATATTGTGAATATGGGGGCTGCGGGCACTCCATTAACAACAGGTGATAAAGCCTTATTAACTATTGATGTATGGGAACACGCTTATTACATTGATTATCGTAATTTACGCCCTAAATTCGTTGAAACGTTCTTAAATAGTTTAGTGAATTGGGATTTTGCCGCAGCGAACTATGCCGCTTAAGTAATAGGATCAAGCTATTGAGCTTGTTTTGGTGCAGAGAGAGGAAAAAGTAATAGGTTATAGCTAATTTTGCACTTTGATAGTGCTAACCTCTTGACAAATTTGTATTTTACTGATTGACACCATAATGCAATTTCAGTAGCATTGCCCCTTTACTGCAAGGCAGCCACGCTTGGCTGCCTTTGCTGTTTCTGGAGGTCATACGGAGGTTAGCCGTGACAAATAATGCTTTAATGCCCACTTATGCTCGTTTGCCTATTACCTTTGTTAAAGGTGAGGGTGCTGTCTTATGGGATAACGAAGGTAAATCCTATTTAGATGCGATTTCCGGTATTGCAGTTTGTAATATTGGGCATGCACGACGAGAAGTGGCTGAAGCAATTTGTGACCAAGCGCACACCTTAGTACATACTTCAAATCTTTATAATATTCCTAATCAAGCCGCCTTAGGTGAAAAGCTGTGTGCCTTATCCGGTATGGAGCAGGTGTTTATTGCCAACTCTGGCGCTGAGGCGAATGAGGCGGCGATTAAACTAGCGCGTTTTTACGGCAATCAAAAAGGTGTGACTTTACCGACTATTGTGGTCATGAGTAATGCCTTTCATGGTCGCACGCTAGCTACGGTCACTGCTACGGGTAATCCTAAAGCTCAAGCAGGGTTTGCTCCCTTAGTGCAGGGCTTTATTCGTGTGGAATATGGTAATGCCGATGCGGTCGCTGCCTTAGATGATCCTAATATCGTCGCGGTTTTGGTTGAGCCTATTCAGGGCGAGGGCGGGATTCGTATTCCCGCTGCGGATTATTTACCGCGTTTGCGTGCTTTATGTGATGAGCGCGGTTGGTTATTGATGCTGGATGAGATCCAAGCAGGTTTATGCCGCACCGGTAAATGGTTTGCTTTCCAACATACGACTATTAAACCGGATGTCATGACCTTAGCTAAAGCCTTGGGTAATGGTATGCCGATTGGTGCTTGCTTAGTAGCGGGTAAAGCGGCGGGACTATTTGGTCCGGGGAATCACGGGAGTACCTTTGGTGGTAATCCTTTGGCTTGTCGTGCAGCGCTCACGGTACTAGAGGTGATGGAGCGTGATCAACTGGCTCAACGCGCCGTTGAAATGGGTGAGTATTTATTAGCAGGCTTTAAGCAAGCACTGGCTAATGTCAAGGGTGTGAAAGAGATTCGCGGTAAGGGTTTGATGTTGGGTATTGAACTGGAGCGTGAGTGTGGTGAGTTAGTCAAGCAAGCCTTAGCTAAGGGTCTGCTGATTAACGTTACAGCGGGTAATGTGATCCGTCTATTGCCACCCTTGGTGCTTTCTAAAGCACAAGCTGACCAAATAATAACAACCGTCACGGGATTGGTAACGGCGTCTTGACGCCTTACCCTTAAGCGATCTAAGCCCTGAGAGGCTTAGAAGCTGGAGAGGAAGTACAAAATGGAACCGATTAGACATTTTTTGTCACTCAATGATTTTTCTTTGACTGAACTAAACTACGTCATTACCCGCGCAATTGATCTCAAAGCCTCCACTAAGCGCGGTCACTACGAAACGCCTTTAAAACATAAAACCTTAGCGATGATTTTTGAGAAAGCCTCAACGCGTACTCGTGTATCGTTTGAAGCAGGTATGACGCAGCTAGGGGGGCATGCCATGTTTTTATCACCTCAAGATACTCAACTGGGACGCGGTGAGCCTATTGAAGACTCGGCGCGGGTGATTTCGCGTATGGTCGATGTGGTGATGATTCGCACCTTTGAACAAGCTAAGGTGGAGTTATTTGCTGCGCACTCGCGCGTACCCGTGATTAATGCTTTAACGGACGAATATCATCCCTGCCAATTATTAGCCGACTTAATGACGTGGCGTGAGCAGCGCGGTAGTCCACAAGGTAAGACAGTAGCATGGGTTGGCGACGGTAATAATATGTGCCATTCATGGATGGATGCGGCGCGTATTTTTGACTTTCATCTGAAGATCTCATGCCCTGCTGGTTATATGCCTAAGGCTGATATTGTGGCGCGTAATCAGGACTTTGTGACTCTGTGTGCCTCTCCGCAAGAAGCCATTAAAGATACCCATGTAGTAGTAACGGATACTTGGGCGAGTATGGGGCAAGAGCATGAGAAAAAAGCGCGTGAAGTAGCTTTTGCTGATTACCAAGTAACCGATGAACTCATGGCATTAGCGCATCAAGACGCTATTTTTATGCATTGTCTACCCGCTTACCGAGGGTCAGAAGTGGCTGCTTCAGTGATTGATGGCCCACAAAGTGTGGTGTGGGATGAGGCAGAAAATCGTTTGCATGTGCAAAAAGCCCTATTAGAAGTATTGGTCTGTGGCTTTCCTAAGCTATTGAGTGCTGCTTAATGCTACGCGTCGCCTCATTTAATGCTAATGGTATTCGCTCGGCGGCTAGTAAAGGTTTTTTTCAGTGGATGCGGGCGGCTGATTTAGATGTTGTGTGTATTCAAGAGACTAAGGCACAAGTTCATCAATTAGCCTCTGATCCGCAGTTTTACCCCGAAGGCTATTCTTGCTATTACCATGATGCTGAAAAGAAAGGCTACAGCGGTGTAGCGATTTATAGCCGTGCTAAACCCGACGCTATTATTACTGGCATGGGCAACCCTGTTTTTGATAGTGAAGGACGCTACATCGAGGCGCAATACGGCGATCTTAGTATTGTGTCCTTATATTTGCCATCGGGTTCTTCGGGAGAGGAGCGTCAGGCGTTTAAATATCAATGCATGGATTACTTTACCCAATGCTTAGTCAGCATGGGGCAAAGTGGACGGCGTTATATTATTTGCGGTGATTGGAATATTGCGCATCAGCCCATTGACTTAAAAAATTGGAAGGCTAATCAAAAAAATTCAGGATTTTTACCTGAAGAACGAGCTTGGCTCGATAAGCTTTTTAAGGAGCTAGGTTTTGTTGATGCATTTCGGGCAGTGAATCAAGAGGCTGGGCAATATACTTGGTGGTCTTATCGCGCTAATGCTTGGGCTAAAGATGTGGGTTGGCGTATTGATTATCAGATCGTATCCGAAGCCTTAAGCGCACAGGTGCAAGAGGCTTATATTTATAAAGCCGAGCGTTTTTCCGATCATGCTCCTTTAGTCATAGACTACGCTGTTTAAATAACAACAGGGTGTAGGGCTAGTTCCTCGTATGAGAGGGGGTAGCTATCTTTTGTATAGTTTGATGATTTATCAGGGCTAAGCACTTATGGCTAATCAAATTCCTGCGGCTACCGATTCTATTGCCTCTACTCCTGAGTCTGATTTGGTTTGGTATAAGGCGCTCTTGCAGCCTCAAATAGGCATTATGCTGCTCTTGGGTTTTTCAGCAGGCATTCCTATTTTATTAATTTTCTCATCCTTGTCGTTGTGGTTGGGAGAGGCAGGGGTTGAGCGTAAGGCGGTGACTTTTTTTAGTTGGGCCGCCTTAGGGTATTCATTTAAGTTTGTTTGGGCACCTTTGGTAGATTGTTTACCGATTCCTTATTTAAATCGCGCTATGGGGCGGCGGCGTTCTTGGTTATTAGTGTCACAACTGTTAATTATGCTGGCTATTCTTTTAATGGCGAGTATCGATCCTGCTCTAGGTCAAGAGCATTTGGTATGGATGGCGTGGGCTGCCGTATTATTGGGTTTTTCTTCAGCGACACAAGATATTGTCATTGATGCCTATCGCATTGAAGCAGCAGAGACTCGCCTTCAAGCGCTGATGTCTTCAGCTTATATTGCAGGTTATCGGGTCGGTATGGTGGTTGCTGGCGCGGGAGCGCTGTGGTTAGCGGCGAGTTTGGGTTCTAAAAAAGGCGAGTATCTTTATAATGCTTGGCAATGGACTTATGTGGCTATGGCAGCCGTTATGCTCATTGGGGTAGCAACTACGCTTTGGATTAGAGAGCCAGCGCCTAAACAAGCATCTGTACAAGTTTACTCGACTTGGGATTATTTGCGCTTAGTGCTGGTGTTTGGTCTTGCAGTCAGTGGTTTTGTCGGAACCTTTTTTATTGCAGCAGGTGCTTTTGATTATTTGGGGTCACTGACAGACGGTAGACCTTTGGCGGGCTTTCTGGTGGAAATTTTACGTTTTATCACGGCTATTTTAGTGGCTGTGTTAGTGGGTTGGGTATTGGTACGCTTAAATGCAGTGAATCGTGGCATGGCTCATAGTTCATGGGTTGCGCCTATTGCCGAGTTTTTTCAGCGTTATGGGGTTAAGACAGCACTGTTATTATTAGCGCTCATTGGCTTGTATCGGATTAGCGATATTGTAGCAGGGGTCAGTTCCAATGTGTTTTATCAAGACTTAGGGTTCTCAAAAGAGGAAATTGCTACAGCCGTTAAGACCTTTGGGGTAATTGTCAGTATTGCAGGCGGTTTTTTGGGCGGGATTTTCGCCAGTTGGTTAGGGGTGATACGGGCTTTGCTCTTGGGCGGGCTATTAGCGGCACTGTCTAATTTAGTATTTGTTTGGTTAGCGTATAGCGGCAAAGATCTATTAATCATGTATCTAGCCATTACCGCTGATAATTTAGCGGCAGGGTTTGCTAGTGCAGCCTTTGTGGCTTTTTTATCGGCATTAACCAATGTGTCGTTTACTGCTGTGCAATACGCTATTTTTAGCTCGTTAATGACTTTGATTCCTAAAGTGATTGGCGGCTATGCGGGCACGATTATCGATGCGATGGGTTATCCTTGGTTTTTTTCTTTTACCACGCTTATTGGTATACCGGTGTTGCTCTTAGTATTGCTAGTGCAGCGCTATGTTAAGGTGGAGTGAAATCTGCAAGAGGTATGAGCACAGTGAGACTATAAGAGCTAGCCTTCTGTCGACTCAAGGTTAGAAAGAGCAGATAAGCTGTTATTCGATGCCTCCGCAAGTCAGTTAATCATTTTATTTTATACTGGTATTTGATAAGCTTTTAGAGTCAGACGAACAAATCTAAATCTCATCATTGGGAGTAATAATGAAAACTAATAAGTTCCTGAGCGCTGCAAGTTTTTGTGTGGGTATCTTGTTAAGCGCACTATCAACTGCTGCTATGGCTGATCAAGTACTAGAGTACAGTATTAAGATGGCCGAGGATAAAGAAACCTATCAAGTAGTGATGCGTCCTACCGCTACACCAACACCTGATATTAGTCTCACAGGTCAAGTAACCTTACGTGTACCTCATGCGGCTAATTTCCAAGTCGGTACCGTGACTAGCACCGTTGAAGGCTCTGATTGGATTGAAGCATCACGCGTAGATGCACCCGTGGAAAATGCTAATTATGACTATATTTCATTTTCCTTCGTAGGTTTACGTGCGAATAGTGCTCATAACTATGCGTGGAAAGAAGGCGAAGAAAAAGTCATCTTCTCGTTTAAATCTACTAATGGCTGCGTTGAAGGCGTTGATTTAATGCCTGTCGATGATCCTTTCAATGTCACCAATAACTCAGTCAATACCAATCCGGGTAATCAATTTACTAATTTAGGTTGGGGCGGTGTAGGCGAAAATAATTATAAAGGTAATTACGGCTCAGCTATTACTTGTGCTAAGTAATTTGACCTTGGAAGGGTGAGGTTTGGCTTTATCCCCATCCCTTGCCTGACTTGCGAATAATCATAAAAAATATGAGAGAGTCTTAAATAATGCAACCAATAAAATTACGTCACTATTTGGGTTTGAGTGCGTCCGCTGCTTTACTATTAGGTAATAGCGCGTGGGCTGCTCAAACTATCGAATACGATATTCGCTGGAGTACAGCGGATAGTCGTTATCATGTTTACATGCGTCCTACCACTACGCCGACTCCTGATTTAAGTTTAACCTCTCAGGTTACTATTAAAGTGCCTCATGGTACAGGCGGCAGCCGCTTTGTGGTGACCGGTGTGACCAGTGCTGTAGCAGACACCATTTGGTCTGCTAACTCTCGTTCGGATGCACCGACTGAAGGTCCTGCTTACGACTATATTTCTTTCACCATGACACCGTTGTCACCTAGTGCATTTGCGTGGCAAGCCAATCAAGAAAAAGAAGTTTTTAGTTTCGGTAACTCTAATACCTGCCAAGTGGGCGGTGTACGTTTAATGGAGAATAATGATCCATTTAACGTTCCTAATAACTCTACCGGTACTAACCCCGGTAACCAGTTTACCAACTTAGGTTGGGGTGGTTCTGGTGACAATAACTACTTAGGTAATTATGGTGCGAATCTAGCTGACTGTACCGATAGCCTCGATAGTGATAAAGACGGTCTATTGGATGGTCAAGAAAAAGCCATTGGTACTGACCCATTCAATCCCGATTCTGATGGCGATGGTATTAATGATAAGGTCGAAGTCGGTGCTAATCCTGCTGCTCCCGTCGATAGTGATAAAGACGGTACTATTGATGCGCTGGATACTGATGATGACCAAGACGGTGTACCGACTAAGAGTGAAAACTATAATGGTGGTACTCCAGCAGATGATGATACTGATAAAGACGGTATCCCCGATTATTTAGATGTGGATGATGACCAAGACGGTATTCTCACTAAAGATGAGAACTATAATGGCGGTACACCTGCCGATGATGATACCGATGGCGATAAAACTCCGAACTACTTAGATACTGATGATGATGGTGATGGCGTCTTAACTAAAGACGAAACCAAGTTGGGTATGAACTCACTCAATCCGGATTCTGATGGTGACAGTGTTCCAGACGGTACTGAAATCGGTTCTGTTGCAGCACCTCAAGATACGGATAAAGATGGTACTATTGATCCATTAGATACCGATGACGATCAAGACGGTAAGCTCACCAAAGATGAAAACTACAATGGTGGTACTTCCGTTGATGACGATACTGATGGTGATAAAACACCAGACTACTTAGACGTTGATGATGACGGTGACGGTCTGCTATCAAAAGATGAGACCACTATTATTGGCTCTAACCCCTTATCAGCAGATACCGATGGTGATGGTGTTGATGATAAGACTGAGGTAGGTTCCAATATTAATGCACCTACTGATACCGATGGTGATAAGACACCCAATGTATTAGATACCGATGATGACAACGATACTGTTCTCACTAAGTACGAAAATTACAATGGTGCAACACCCACTGATGACGATACTGATAAAGACGGTACACCAGACTACTTAGATACGGATGATGACGGTGACACTCTCCTAACCGCTAATGAGTCTCCTGATCCTGATAAGAATGGTAATCCATCCGATGCCTTAGATACCGATGGTGATAAAACACCCGATTATTTAGACACGGATGCTGATGGCGATGGTGTATTAGATAAGGATGAGTTAGCGCTCGGTTCTAACCCATTGAATCCAGACTCTGATGGTGATGGTATTCCAGACGGTGTTGAAGTAGGTGCTAATCCAGCCGCTCCTATCGATACTGATAAAGACGGTACCCCGGACGTATTAGATACCGATGACGATGGTGACGGTATTCCTACTAAGGATGAAAACTATAACGGTGGCACTCCAGCGGATGACGACACTGACAAAGACGGTATTCCTAACTACTTAGATACTGACGATGACGGTGACGGTGTTTCTACTCCCGATGAAACCAAATTAGGTTCACAACCACTCAATCCAGATACCGATGGTGATGGTGTACCTGATGGTGTGGAAGTGGGTGCTAACCCAGCCAGCCCGATTGATACCGATGGTGATAAGACGCCAGACGTATTAGATACCGATGATGACAATGACGGTATTTTAACTAAGTTTGAAAACTATAATGGTGGTACTCCAGAAGATGATGATTCTGATGGCGATAAGACCCCAGACTACTTAGATACCGATGATGATGGTGATGGCACTCCAACAGCCGCTGAACAACCTGATCCTAATAAAGATGGTGATCCCGCCGATGCAGTGGATACCAATGGTGATGGTACTCCAGACTATTTAGATGCTGATAACGATGGCGACGGTATTCCTGATGCGATTGAGAAAGCCATTGGCACTAATCCTAATAATCCAGACTCTGATGGTGACGGTGTTCCAGACGGTGTAGAAGCGGGTGCTAACCCAGCAACACCAGTGGACAGTGATAAAGATGGTACTCCAGATCCTCTTGATACCGATGACGATAATGACGGTACACCCACTAAGGATGAGAACTACAATGGTGGTACTCCTGAAGATGATGATACCGACAAAGATGGTATTCCAAACTATCTAGATACCGATGATGATGGTGATAGTGTTCCTACTAAGGATGAGACTACTATCGGTTCTAATCCATTAGATCCAGACACTGATAAAGACGGTGTGCCTGATGGCGTGGAAGTGGGTGCTAATCCAGCTAGCCCAACCGATACTGATGGCGATAAGACACCAGACGTATTAGATACGGATGATGATCAAGACGGTATCCTGACTAAGAACGAAAATTACAACGGTGGTACACCGGTTGATGATGATAGTGATAAGGATGGAACGCCTGATTACTTAGATACCGATGATGATGGCGATACTACTCCAACGGCTTCTGAGCAACCTGATCCTAATAAAGATGGTGATCCAGCCGATGCAGTAGATACTGACAAAGATGGTATTCCAGACTATTTAGATATTGATTCTGATAATGATGGTGTGCCTGATGCGGTTGAGAAAGCCATTGGTTCTAATCCATTAAGCCCAGACTCTGATGGTGATGGTATCCCTGATGCTACTGAAGCGGGTGCTAATCCTGCGACTCCAGTAGACAGTGATAAAGACGGTATTCCCGATCTATTAGATCCTGATGATGATAATGACGGTATCCCAACCGCCAATGAGAACTACAACGGTGGTACTCCAGCGGATGATGATACTGACAAAGATGGTATTCCCGATTACTTAGATCCTGATGATGATAATGATGGTGTCCCCACTACTGGCGAACAAGCTGATCCTAATAAGGATGGTAGCCCAGCCGATGCAGTCGATACTGATGGCGATGCTATCCCAGACTACTTAGATCCCGATAATACCGATGGTCCATTAGGTGATAAGGATGGTGACGGTCTAACCAATGGCGATGAAGCTAAGCTTGGCACTGATCCTAATAGTCCTGATACGGATGGTGATGGTATTCCCGATGCTACAGAAGTTGGTGCTAATCCAGCCGCTCCAGTCGATACCGATGGTGATGGTAAGCCTGATGCGCTTGATGAAGATGATGATCAAGATGGTATCTTAACCAAAAATGAGAACTATAACGGTGGCACTCCAGCCGACGATGATAGTGACAAAGACGGTATACCTGATTACCTAGACACTGATGATGATAATGATGGTCGTCTGACCAAAACCGAATCACCAGATGTGAATGGTGATGGTAGCCCAGCCGATGCAGTGGATACTGATAAGGATGGTACACCTGATTATCTCGATCCAGACGATGATGGTGACGGTTTACCCACTAAGGATGAAGTTGCCACTATTGGCACTGATCCAATGAATCCAGACACCGATGGTGATGGTATTGGTGATGGTAAAGAGGTGGGTGCTAATCCAGCCGCTCCAGTCGATACTGATAGCGATGGTAAGATTGATGCCTTAGATACTGATGACGACAACGACGGTGTATTGACCAAGTTTGAAAATTACAATGGTGGTACTCCAGAAGATGACGATACTGACGGCGACGGTAAACCAGACTACTTAGACACTGATGATGATGGTGACGGTCGTCTGACCTCTGCTGAAACACCCGATGCTAATACCGATGGTAATCCAGCCGATGCCTTAGATACGGATGCCGATGGTAAACCAGACTATTTAGACGCGGATGATGATGGTGACGGTTTAGCCACTAAGGATGAGGCGACAGTGGGTACTGACCCAATGAACCCTGATACTGATGGTGACTCTGTACCGGATGGTGTTGAAGTCGGTGCTAATCCAGCTAGCCCAACGGATACTGACAGCGATGGTAAGATCAATGCATTAGACACTGATGATGACAATGATACTGTCCTCACCAAGCATGAAAACTACAATGGTGGTACATCAGCGGATGACGATACTGATAAGGATGGTACACCAGACTACTTAGATACCGATGACGATAATGACAAGGTTCTGACCAAAGATGAGCAGCCTGATCCAAATGGTGATGGTAATCCTTCAGATGCGGTAGATACTGATGGTGACATGCTCCCAGACTACTTAGATGCGGTAGCCGACTCTGTGGCTATTAAAGTCAAAGTAATGCTGCAAGGTGCTTATAGTAGTTCAACGGGTATGATGGCGGATACATTACGTACTCTGACATTAATTCCTAGCAGCCAACCTTACGGTGCATTGTCCTATCGTCACACCGGTAATGAGGTAGCAGCGCCTTCCTTATTGACGGTATCTGGTAATGATGCCGTAGTGGATTGGGTCTTAGTCGAGTTACGTGACTTCACTCAACCTAAAACAGTAGTGAAAACTATTGCTGGTTTAGTACAACGCGATGGTGATGTAGTCGATGCGGCGACTGGTTCAGACGTATTACGCATGAGTGGTGTACCCACAGCGGGCTACTATGTCGCTGTGCGTCATCGTAACCACATGGGTATTATGACCAATACCGGTATTGGGTTATCAGCTAATCCAGTCTTAGTAGACTTTACTAATCCGACTGTGATTACTCATGGCTCTAATGCACGTATCGTCGCAGGTGGTAAAGCCTTAATGTGGGCAGGTAACGCCAACGACCAAGCCAATAGCTCTTATGCAGTGATTGCGCAAGGTCCTGATAACGACACCAGTACTATCTTAGGTAATGTGTTGCTATCAGCAGGTAATGGTACAGTGAGTACTAACTATCGTCTGAATGGTTACCGTTTAGGGGATCTGACTATGGATGGTATTACCATCTTCGCAGGTCCTGATAACGATGTGAACTTACTCTTAGGTAACGTTCTAATGCACCCAGGTAATACTACCTTCAGTGCTAACTACGTCATTAACGAGCAATTGCCGAAGTAATGACCAAAGGGAGTGGCAGCTAAGGGGCTGCCATTCCCTTATTTGGGTTTAAATGGCTAAGAAAAGAGCGGTAATTAATAATGAAAAAAATAAATGGCCACGCTGTAATAAGGGGTTTTGTTTTGCTAATGCTGACGCAAGCCAGCAGCATAGCGTTTGCAGGGACAACGACTGAGGGTGTGGAGTACAACATCCGTTGGGATAGTACAGCTCAGTTATATCGTGTTTTTATGCGCCCTACCTCGGTTCCGAATCGGAATTTAACTCTGTCTTCTCAAGTCACTATTAGAGCGCCCCATTCTGCAAGTACTACTGAACGGTTTGCACCTGCGAATGTCACCTCTACAGTTTCCGGCATTTTTTGGTCGAATAGTTCTACGGTAAGAGCACCTAGCGAAGCGACCGATATTGATTATTTATCTTTCACTGCCACCATTACTAACCCACAAGCGTTTCCTTGGGTCGCTGATCAAGAGCTAGAGGTGTTTAACTTCAAGAACTCTGGAGCCTGTTTAGGGGCAGTAGAGTTAATGAATAATACTTCGGATCCTTTTAATGTGCCCAATGGGGGGAACTCAGTCGGTACGAATCCGGGCAATC
This sequence comes from Thiofilum sp., assembly GCF_016711335.1. NCBI lineage: Bacteria > Pseudomonadati > Pseudomonadota > Gammaproteobacteria > Thiotrichales > Thiofilaceae > Thiofilum > Thiofilum sp. The sequence goes on along the minus strand of NZ_JADJTF010000001.1, from coordinate 674,863 downwards.
AGTTTGCTAATATTGGTTGGATGCCTGATCCAGAAGTGATTGAGAATAATTATTTGGGTAATTATGGTACGGCTGCCATTTGCGATAATGGTAATCCTAATCCCAATAAAGTACCCAATGCGATGGACGACACGTTAACAGTAAAGTCTGGCGATTCAGGTAGTGTTGCAGTGTTAGTCAATGACTCTGATCCTGATAATGATACGCTGACTATTACCAAATTTACTCAAGGTACGGCGGGTACAGTTGCCCAAGATGGCAATAATTTGGTTTATACGCCGACCTCAACAAGCGCAAAAGCCGATTCATTTACTTATACAGTCTCTGATGGTAAGGGTGGAACAGCCAGTGCCACGGTTTATGTAACGATTGATAGCACGGCGAATACTTGTCCTACCGCACCCACGACTGTAGTAGCTAACTCTGTGTATTATCGAGTGGATTATGATAATGCCGCCGCTCGGTATCGTGTGTATATGTATCCGGGCAGTACACCTGCACCTAATTTAAGTTTAACCGGACAAGTGACTTTAAAAGTTCCGCACGCTGCTCAAACGATAGATCAATTTACCATTAATGATTTGCAGTCGGCAGTTACTAATGTGGAGTGGACGGTAGGGTCGGTAGTACGTAGTCCCACCGAAGAGACCAATAGTGACTATATCTCGCTGACCTTTAATACTACGGATAATCAATCCTTTCCTTGGCAGGGCGATAAACCGATAGAGGTGTTTAACTTTAAGAACTCTGGTAGTTGTGAGGTGGGTGCTATTCAACTCATGGCGAATGATGACCTATTCAATCAATTGCCCAACTCAGTAGGTACAGGGCCTGGTAACCAATTTACCAATCTAGGGTGGGGTTCTTATAGTGATAATAACTATGCCGGTAATTATGGTTGCCCGATTGTCAAACCAGCCGTGTGTAATCCAGTACCTGATCCCGATACCGATGGCGATGGTTTAAAAGATTCTGAAGAAACAAAGTTAGGTACTGACCCTACTAAAGCCGATAGTGATGGGGATGGTGTTAATGACAAGCTTGAGGTAGGTTCCGATCTCAATAGCCCTATTGATACCGATGGGGATGGTAAGATTGATGCCCTAGATGATGATGATGATAACGACGGCATTCTGACTAAAAACGAAAATTATAATAACGGCTCACCGATTTCTAATGATACCGATGCTGACGGCAAGGCGGATTACTTAGATACGGATGATGATGGTGATGGCGTACTCACTAAGAATGAAAATTATAATGGGGGTACTCCAGAAAATGATGACACCGATGGTGACGGTAAGCCTGATTATCTGGACGTAGACGACGATGCTGACGGTGTGTTTACTAAGTATGAAAACTATAACGGCGGTACACCTGAAGATGATGATACCGATGGGGATGGTAAGCCCGACTATTTAGACATCGACGATGATAACGATAGTCTAGAAACCGTTTCTGAAAGCCCAGATCCTGATGGTAATGGTAATCCTAGTGATGCTAAAGATTCAGATGGTGATGGCAAACCTGATTACCTTGATGACAAAGATGATACTCCAGTTGATACTGACACTGATAAAGATGGTTTAACTGACAAACAGGAAACCGCTTTAGGCACTGACCCAACCAAAGCAGATACCGATGGTGACGGTATTAATGATAAGGTCGAGGTAGGTGCTAATGTCAGTACTCCGCTGGATACCGATGGTGATGGCAAGATCAATGCGCTAGATACGGATGATGATAATGATGGGGTATTAACTAAATACGAAAACTATAATGGTGGTACTCCAGAAAATGATGATACCGATGGTGACGGTAAACCCGACTATTTAGATGAGGATGATGATTTAGACGGGATTGCTACTAAATCTGAAAACGCTGATCCTAATGGCGATGGTGATCCGAGTGATGCTAAAGACTCCGATGGTGATGGTATTCCTGATTATTTAGATAATTATGATGACACTAGCAATAACCAAGACACTGACAAGGATGGTTTAACCGACGCCCAAGAGGCGCTGATTGGTACTGATCCCAATAAGGCAGATAGTGATGGGGATGGTGTACCGGATAAGGTTGAGGTAGGTGCGAATCCTAATGCACCGCGTGATACCGATGGCGATGGTAAAATCGATGCCTTAGATACAGATGACGATAATGACGGCATTCTGACAAAATTTGAAAACTATAACGGTGGCACACCTACCGATGATGATACCGATAATGATGGTATTCCAGACTATTTAGATGCCGATGACGATGGTGATGGTACTCCTACTAAACAAGAGGTATCCGATCCTAACGGTGATGGCAGTCCTAGTGATGCGGTAGACAGTGATAAAAATGGTATCCCTGATTATCTGCAAGGTACGATTCAACCCGATAGTACTGTTAAACCCGTACCTACCTTATCACAATGGGGTCAAATTCTATTGTCGCTGATTCTTGGTGGTTTAGCGTTAGTGCGTCTGAGATCAAGAAGCTAAGTGAATTACTTGGCTTAGTTAACAGCTTGATCAGCAAAGAAAAACGACAAGTATTCTGGCAGTACTTGTCGCTTAAATACCACTTGCAATCCAAGAACGCTAAATTTAGCCTACAGGCGTTCAAGTCATTAAATTCAGTTAAATAATTTAATGGATTTAGACTAGATTTATAGGGTGTAGGTGTTGGCTATTAGAGCGGCTTGTTGGAGTACGGTGTGTGTACTTAGTCATTTTTAATCAAGCATTACCCACTTATAACTACATCGTTTTAGCTTAAATTGTCTGTAGTATCAGATTGAGGATTCAGCATGAAAAAAATTCAATGGATATTAGGTTGCTTTATATTAATGTTTTGTTCCATAGCGAATGCTGGTGGACAAGCGCCGGATTTTTCTTTCCGGGATATTGATGGTAAGCAACATCGTTTGTCAGATTATCGTGGTAAATGGGTAATTGTAAATTACTGGTCTATGGAGTGTGGTCCTTGCTTACAGGAGATTCCGGCGCTCAAGGGGATTGCACAACGTTATCGTAATAAGGCGGTGGTTTTAGGGATGGATGCGGGTGAGACCCCAGTAGCACGTATGAAGCAGTTTATGCGTCAACGTGGTATTAATTATACCGTTGCACCGACTCAAGACAGTACTATGTTTGCACTAGGGTTAATTTATGGGGTTCCTACCACTTATATTATTTCGCCTAATGGACAAATTGTAGATACTCATATGGGTGCGGTAACGACTCAACAATTATTACGTTATATTAAATAGCACTCCATTCAACGACTAGAACCAAGTACTCAGCTAACATTAGCTAGCTGAGTAGAACCATAAGTCATTATTTTAATGCTAATACTTGACCGGGCTTAATGGTGTAGTCAGGGCCTTGGAGTTTATTGAGGCGAATAATATCTTTCCAATAAACGCCCGTATTACGCATCACTTGGAATACCGTATCTCCACGCTGTACGGTGTAGCTATTGCCCCCACTATAGCTAGTGGTGGATGCTGTCACACCGGGGTTTTTCAGATTATTAACGCTGTAATCACTATAGGCTGTGTTGCCTGCATTGTACTCATAAGCATAATTAGGATTAGCCGGCTGGGCTTTAGGTTTAGTGTAATTGAAGTAATCATCACTAGGCGTAGTACTGTAGTAGGTATTAGCTGAGGTAGACGGTAGAGTGCTGCTATAGCTGGTGCTAGGAGCTGCATTAGGGCTGTAATTATAATCACCTACGCCACTGTAGTCGAAATTTGCGCCAGTGTAGGTATCGGTGCTAGGTTGAGGAGCAACACTGTAGTTGTAATTATAGTTAGGCTGTGGAGCTGGGGTATAACGCGGTGCTGGCGTTGGAGCTGGTGCATAACGTGGCGCTGGCGTTGGGGCTGGAGCATAACGCGGTGCGGGTGCAGGCGCATAGCGTGGCGCTGGTGCAGGCGTATAACGTGGAGCAGGCGCATAGCGCGGCGCTGGAGCCGGTGTATAGCGCGGAGCAGGTGCAGGTGCGGGACGATATTGTACCGGAGCACTAGGGCGATAAACCGGACGCACTACTACTGTATTAGGGCGTGTTACTGCTGTAGAAGTACTGGTACGCACGGGGGCAACATGAGTATGAATAATACCGCTAGGAGGTAAAATATGCGTATGTACTTTGCCACTATGCGAGTGAGTGACGGGGGTATTAGCGCTTTTAGCCGCTGCGGCGGTATAGCTATAAACTTTAGGTGCAGGCGTATTAGAAGTCATTAAATAGCTATCACTTTGAGGGGCACAGGCCGCACTCACTATACCCGCTAATGACACTGTAATTGTTGCTTTAAGTTGTCTGTTCATAGATGACACCTGTAATAATAAAATCAAGGAGTAAGGAGTGGCGACTAGGACATTGAGTGATTGACACTTTAATAGCTCGATGTAAAGTAAATTGCCCCTTAGCTATGAAGTAGCTAGGCAGTAAAATCGGTAAGCCAACCAACTACTTGACCCGATTGTAAATCAAATTCCCTGTCTATTAACCGCCCATTAAGCTTTATCAGCTTAGAACTTGATAATGTCTGCTCTAGGCTTTGGAATCAAGCATTCTTTATGTGGATTTATTCAGCTAAAAATAATTTAGCGTTAATGTCTGAAAAAACATCTCATTTACCACACTTAACTGAAATTAGTCTGAATTAGGCGTTATTAGCTAGGCCGATTTAAAGTTGAAAAGTTCAATTTTTTATTGATTTTAAGTCAGTTAGCACGCCTAGCTTAATTTTTATCACGAATCAGTGGGACAAATTGTACAGGTTCATAAGTCACCGTTTCATAATGCTGTTCAGGATAACGGGTAATCACTTGCAGCAATTGCTGTGTACCTTGCTGCCCTACTGGAATAATTAACCTCCCCCCCTCCGCCAGTTGTTCCAATAATACTTCAGGCACTTGTTCAGGCGCTGCGGTTACGACAATGGCATCGAAGGGGGCTTCTTTAGCCAGACCCCAACTACCATCACTCAAAAGAGTACGAATATTGCGATAGCCTAAGTCACGTAGCAGTTGCTTAGTATTTTCGTAAAGTGGCTTAATACGTTCTACGGTATATAACTCTTTGACAAAAGGGGCGAGCACGGCGGCTTGATACCCTGAACCCGTACCCACTTCTAATACCTTAGTGAGCGGGCGCTCGGTTTTTAGAGCCAGCTCCGTCATCCGTGCCACAATATAGGGCTGAGAAATAGTCTGCCCATAACCAATAGGCAGCGCGTTATTTTCATAAGCACGGATAGAGAGGGCTTCATCTACAAATAAATGACGCGGTATTTTACTGATCATATGCAGCACCGCCTCGTCCTCAATACCTTTGCTACGCAGTAATTGCACCAAACGATCCCGCGTGCGCTGTGAGGTCATGCCACTGCCTTGAATATCGAGATTGCGATTATACATGCTTATATAACTGTCCTCCGTGAGCTGTTTATTGTTGTAGCCATTGGTGGGTAGCGTCTAAAATCCGATGGCGTGTTAAGTCACTATGTAAAGGCGTAATCGAAATATAGCCATTACGCACCGCATAAAAATCGGTTCCTTCGCCTGCATCTTGCTCTTTACCCGGAGGACCAATCCAATAAATATCGCGCCCGCGTGGGTCTTTATCTTTAATCACAGGCTCGGCTCTGTGTCGTTGACCTAAACGGGTCACTTGAATGCCTTTGATTTGCTCCCAAGGTAAATCAGGTACATTCACATTCAGAATCATACTGCCTTCAGGATAATCAGGGATTTTAGGCAATAGGGCTAGTACCGCTTGTACCGCCGTTTCAAAATAGCGCGGGCGATGATTAGCGATAGAGACTGCAATGGCTGGATAACCTAAATACCGCCCCTCCATTGCAGCGGCAACCGTGCCTGAGTACAGCACATCATCTCCCAAATTTTCACCTGCATTAATGCCGGAAATCACAATATCGGGCGGATCGGTATATAATCCGGTTAAAGCCAAATGGACACAATCCGTCGGTGTACCATTTAAGCTATAAAAATCAGTCCCCTGTTGTAGGAGGCGCAACGGATTTTCTAAAGTAAGTGAGTTACTCGCACCACTACGATCTCGATCCGGTGCAACGGTAATGACTTGATGGATAGGGGATAACGCTTCACGCAGCCTATTAATACCGGGAGCTAAAAAGCCGTCATCATTACTGAGTAAAATATTCATAGCATCTAGTGTTTTATTAATGTTTATGTTGTATTTGGGCTGTGAAGCCATTATCTAGTCGGGGAGCCTAAATATGTTGCGATTTAAACCTAAACCCCAGCCCGATAGTGCTGATGATATAGCCCTGTTTCGTGAGTGGGCGAAAGATGTCACTCCCTTACGTGCTACTAATCAAGTGGCTCATTATACAAGAAAGCCGCGTCCTATACCGCTGAAAACGATTGAAGATGAGCGTCAAGTGCTGATCGATATGTTTTCGGATGAGTATGACCCGACGGATATGCAGCCGGGTGATGTGTTGACTTATTGTCGTGCGGGTATTCAACAGCGCGTGTTTTTAAAGCTCAAACGTGGTGGCTATCGGGTAGCCAGTGAAATTGATTTGCATGGCTATAATGTCGATCAGGCACGACAGTATTTATATTTTTTCCTGCAAACCGCCCACCCTAGACAAGGCGAATGTGTACGTGTGATTCACGGCAAGGGCAATGGTTCCTCTAATAAAGGCCCGGTATTAAAGATCAAAATCAGCCGTTGGTTGCGCCAACATGATCGAGTACTGGCGTATCATTCAGCACGTCCGGTCGATGGGGGCACCGGGGCGGTTTATATTTTGTTAAAAGCTCAGTAATCCTATAAAGCTGTAAGAGTACTTGAGTTTTCAAGTACTCCACTGTTTAGGCTGTGAGCGCATAACACTATAGATCAATAAACCTAAACCCATTCCACCCAAGCCCCAACTCAAACTCGAAATACCCCACCAAGACATTAATTGCCAATTACTAGGCACTAACAGCGCACTGATTAATAATATTCCGCCTAAGAGCACATAGACTAGAGTACGCTGTTGATATTGTAATTGTTGGCGTAATAACTCTAATTGCTCTGATTCAAAACGTGTGGTGAGTTTATGTTGCACCGCTTGTTGCGCTAAATCATGCAGCAGGCTAGGCATATAAGGGAGTTGCTCTAAAAACTTAGGTGCATTGATTTTTACCCCTTTCCACAGCGCTCGAATACCCACTTGTTCATCCATCCAACGCTGCAAAAACGGTTTAGCCGTTGCCCATAAATCCAAATCGGGATAAAGCTGGCGTCCTAAACCTTCAATATTTAATAACGTTTTTTGCAATAAGACTAATTGTGGCTGCACTTCCATATTAAAGCGTCGTGCGGTTTGAAACAGGCGCAATAATACATAACCAAACGAAATATCTTTCAGCGGTTGTTGGAATATCGGTTCACATACGGTACGAATCGCAGCTTCTAATTCCTCTACACGAGTAGTAGCGGGAACCCAACCCGATTCGACGTGTAATTCGGCAACGCGCTTATAGTCACGATTAAAAAAGGCGTAAAAGTTTTCGGCTAAATAGCGCTGATCTTCATTGGATAAAGTCCCCACAATCCCAAAATCCACCGCGATATAACGCGGATCATCAGGATTATGCGTTTCAACAAAAATATTGCCCGGATGCATATCGGCATGGAAAAAATTATGGCGAAATACTTGAGTAAAAAAGATTTCTACCCCACGCTCCGCTAGGCGCTTGAAATTAATATTCAGCGAGCGCAAGCGTTCAATATCGCCCACCGGAATACCATAAATGCGCTCCATCACCATCACATTATCGCGTGTGTATTGCCAATCAATCGCGGGTACATACAGATCAGGCGAACCTTCAAAATTGCGCCTTAGTTGGCTGGCATTCGCCGCTTCGCGCTGCATATCTAGCTCATCAAGAATGGTTTTTTCATATTCACGGACAATTTCTACCGGATGCAAGCGCTTACCCTCGCTCCAATAGCGCTGCACTAAACCCGCAAATAGATACATCACCTCAATATCCTGCTGGATAGTTTTGAGCAGATTAGGACGCAGTACCTTAACAACCACTTCTTGACCACTCCACAGCGTGGCAGCATGTACTTGCGCCATCGATGCTGAAGCTAGTGGCTCACTATCAAACTGCTGGAATACGGTGTTTAATGACTGACCGTAAGCTTTTTCAATAATAGCTCGTGCTTCATTACTCGCAAAAGGCGGAACGCGATCCTGTAAGCGGCTGAGTTCTAAAGCAATATCATCAGGCAATAAATCGCGCCGTGTGGAGAGCATTTGTCCAAATTTAATAAAAACAGGACCTAACTCCTCCAACGCCACTCGAATCCTAACCCCTAAAGGCGCTTGCTCATGTTGCACCCAATTCCAAGGCAGTAATTTGTAAATAAAACTCACCGGACGCAGCAGTGGAATACTGAAAAATAATTCATCCAAGCCCTGCTGAATAATGACGCGAATAATCGACCATAGACGCATTAAACGTCTTAAACCTTTAATCGGTGCAATCATTCCACGTCTGCCTGTGTTGTAAGACGCTGGACGCGGGCGGCTAGTCGATCCGTGTCAGCGCGTAGGGTATCGACGGCATCAAGGTAATAATTCAATTCAGCATCGGCAGGCAAGACGCGACTTTCTTCTTGTAAGTATTCGCGGGTATTGAGGCGCATAGCTTGTGCCGTATCTTTGAGCCAGCCTTGAGTACTACGAGCCGTCTCACCCATTTGATGTGCGACTATATCGCCCACCACCTGAGAGAGCAGTTCTTCCCACTCAATATCGACCTCTTTTAGAATTTCACTAAAGCGCTGCCCCGTGCGTAAATCACCCTCTATTTTTACCCCCGACTCTAATAAGGCTTTGCTCGCATCCTCACTCAAGGCTAGCTTAGATAAAGCCATTGCCGAGCCACTGATGGTTACATCGGGATCAGTTTGATAGTCCATGCTAATCGTGACACCGCTGGATGTGGGAATAAAAAATACCTTGAGGTCTAAACCCGTAATGTGCACGGCAATAATCCGCCCTTGTAAGGCGGTGATGCGTGGCAAGGCATCAGGGTCGAGTTGGAGCCAGCGATTAAACGCCGCTTCCAATGCGGCAATGAGAGCAGTGAGTATCATAGGGCTATATCAAGCGGATAAATAATTGCCTAGTAGTGTAACACGAATCGACTCCATACTTTGATAAGCTCTTTAATCCACTATGCACTCAGTAACTAATCAACTTAAGGCACAATTTGCGCTACGCTTTAGCTTTGGCTAATCGCAGGAGTTTTGATTATGTTATATACCCCCTATCCTCAGCGTTATGACACTATGCTCTATCGGCGTTGCGGACGCAGTGGCTTAAAACTACCCGCGCTTTCATTCGGTTTATGGCATAACTTCGGCACGAATGGCACAGCCGATAATGCGCGTGCCATGGTCAGACGTGCCTTTGATTTAGGGATTACCCATTTTGATTTAGCCAATAATTATGGACCCCCTCCGGGGTCAGCCGAGCAATTATTTGGTAATTTTTTACGCCAAGATCTAGCGCCCTATCGAGATGAACTGATTATCTCGACCAAAGCAGGCTATGACATGTGGGCAGGGCCTTATGGTCAAGGCGGCTCACGTAAGTATCTGCTGGCTAGTCTCGATCAAAGCCTCAAGCGTATGGGCTTGGATTATGTTGATATTTTTTATTCGCATCGTTTTGACCCTGAAACCCCGATTGAAGAAACCATGCTGGCATTAGATAACGCTGTGCGCCAAGGTAAAGCCTTGTATGTAGGCATTTCGTCCTATTCCGCCAGTAAAACGCGTGAAGCCGCCGCGATTTTGCGTGAATTAGGGACACCGTGTTTAATCCATCAGCCTTCTTATTCCTTGCTCAATCGTTGGATTGAAAAGGAGCTATTAGGTACTTTAGAAGAGGAGGGTATGGGCTGTATTGCGTTTTCCCCCCTCGCTCAAGGCTTACTAAGTAATAAATACTTAAAAGGTGTGCCAGCGGGTTCGCGTGCTACGCAAAATTCTTCGTTTTTGGGTGAGTTTCTCAATGAGCGCAATTTAGCGATGGTACAAGCCCTGAATCAAATTGCTGCCGCGCGGGGTCAGTCTTTAGCGCAAATGGCGTTAGCATGGGCTTTACGGGATCGGCGTATTACCTCGGTCTTAGTGGGCGCGAGTAGTGTGAGCCAATTAGATGAGAATGTGGCAGCTTTAAATCATTTAGTGTTTGAGGCAGAGGTTTTACAAGCGATTGAACAAGTAGCACAAGACGGAGGGATTAATTTATGGGTGCAGTCGAGTAGTTTTTAGGGGTAATCTTCACCCGCCAATTCCAATACATGTTTTACTACTCGCTCACTCAAGTAAATACCGGAACGCTGGATAGCCGCAATAGGCGGCTTGATAGCTGGAATCAAGCCCCTTTCTTTGGCACGTAGCAGGATACCAACACTACCAATAGTGCTTATTCCGTTCAGGATAGCAACTTTTTTAGCACGTTGGTCATCCACTAAAAATCTATCGGCGTTCAAGTAGCGGTAAAGTGCCATTGCGTGCAATTCGCCACGTCCCAAGCCATTGATCGAAAAGATATAAGATGAAAGATCAATGTCGATGGTTTTGTCTGCGAGGTAGGTGGCTAAACGATTAGCCTGCGGTTTACCGAGAAGCGTACACTCCTCAAAGACAGGGCGAGGAACACGAACTTCCTGAAATAGTACATCCAATAATGGCAACATATCACATTCAGCGAGTGCGATCAGTGCGGATGAGTCAGCAATAATCAGCATCAGGCAATTTTCCGCAGGTCTTCGAGTTCTGCATCCAATTCTTCCGGCGCGAAATCAATTAGCGGAATATTACGTTTTTGGCATTCAGCAATTAAGGTGAAGCGATCCACTCCTGCAAACTCAGAGGCTGCGCCAGCAGACATATTGCCCGATTGGAACATAACTAGCGCAGCATATAGTTTGATACGTTTACCAAATTCACTAGGGGACTGATCGATCAGGTATTGATCTGGTATATCTAGCATGATTTGCATACGAAAACACCTTTTTAAAATTTTATTTTAAATAACTAACTATCAATCGATTAGATCCTATTCTAGCAATAGTATTCGGTACTTGGTACTTAAACAGGCTTATAACCTTCCACCTGTGATGCACCTTCGCCGAAGAAGAATTTTTCCATTTCTTCTTCTAAAAACTTACGATCACGGGGATTAATCGGACTGAGGCGATATTCATTTAGTAGCATCGTTTGTTGACGCAGCCACTTTTGCCACGCTGCTTTAGACACATTGTCAAAAATACGCTGACCTAAAGCTCCCGGATAGGTAGGACGTTCTAAACCTTCGGCTTCTTGCTTAAGTAATACACACTGAACCATGCGTGTCATGGTAACTCCTTATCTAAATCGAATTGCTTGAGTATGAATTGGGCAGCACTGCTTAAGCCGCCCTGAAAATCTTGTGCCCTGTTATACCAAACTGAGCTACTCGCTTCCATTACCCGTGCAGGTTCTACCCTTAAATCGAGTACTACAGGGTGCATAGTCAGGCTATAGTGTGAAAAACCGTGCTCAAAATCCGGCAGTTTTATATCCGACTCATTAGCACCCAGCGTATTAGCCCAATCTTTTAAATCCTCATAACGTACAAACTCTGGGCAACTCCACAAACCGCCCCAAATGCCAGTGGGTGGGCGTTTATGCAGTAATATTTCACCTTGAGCATTAAGCACTATAGCGATCCAAAGCGTTTTATGCGGTAACTCTTTAGCAGGTTTGGGAGCAGGGTAGTCTTGTGGGCGTCCGGTTTTTAAGGCCGCACAATCTTCATGGAGCGGGCACATTAAGCACAATGGCTTACTACGCGTGCAAAGGGTTGCGCCCATATCCATCATCGCTTGAGTATAGGCAGCATTAGCATGATCAGGCACATGGAGTTCTGCGTATGCCCACAATTTTTTTTGATTAGCAGGTGTGCCAGACCAGCCCTCTAAAGCGTGATAACGGGCTAATACGCGCTTGACATTGCCATCTAAAATCGGGTGTTTTTGCCCCATACTAAGACTCAAAATCGCTCCAGCAGTAGAGCGCCCTATCCCCGGTAGTGCTTCAACTGCCTCAATCTTGGTCGGAAATTGCCCTTGATACTGATCACGGATAATTCGAGCCGCTTTATGTAGATTACGTGCACGCGTGTAGTAGCCCAATCCTTGCCAATGTTTCAGCACTTGATCATCGTCTGCATTAGCGAGTGTTAGTACATCAGGAAAGGATTGCATAAAACGTTCATAGTAGGGAATCACGGTAGTGACTTGGGTTTGTTGCAGCATAATTTCCGATACCCACACCCGATAGGGAGTAGGGTTGTGTTGCCACGGTAAGTCTTTGCGTCCATAGACTTGAAACCAAGCTAAGACACGCTCGGCTAGGGGAGGGAGTGGGGATGCAGTCACTTAAAAACCTTGAGTCAATCGATTAAGTGTCATTATAAAAGAGTTAATTTTTTGGAGCCATTTTACCCCAGCCAATATGACTCTTTAGGGAGTGCAGACCTTTGATCTATATGTATCTACCTTTCATCTAAGATCTTGCCATTCGTGCCGCTAAATTTCCCTGTCTGTCATACCCTAGCCATCATTAGTGATAATAAAAAAGGAAACAGACCATGAATTCAGAACTCCGCACTCAATTAATTGAAATGAAGCAACAGATGGATCAAGCGTCCTATGCAGGTGAAGCCTTAGAGCCATTAGATCCTAACTACTCGGCTAAAATGCGCTCGCTGCAAGGTAATAATGCTCAACGTCTTAATAATATGATTGATGAATATGGTAGCTGGCCGACGGTGGCAATGGTAGGCGAGGAAGGAGCCTATGCCGCATGGTCTATTGCTCAGTATGCGAATGAATGGCCTACCTTACAGCGTAAGTTTTTAGCGACTTTAAATGTGGCCGCAGCACGTGGTGAGGTGACGCAACGCCAACTGGCTTTTTTATTAGATCGGGTACGATTTAATCAGGGGCAAGCCCAGTTTTACGGCACTTTTTTAGATTGGGATACTAAAGGTGAACTGAGTGCGGAGATTGAGCAACCCGAAACCTTAGATGAACGGCGTAAGGCGGTTGGTTTACCCGCGTATGAGTTCACCCGCCAGCGTCAGATGGAAGAGGTTGCTCAATTAGGGGGTAAAGCGCCCAGCGATTTAAAAGCTTATAAACAAGCCCAATTAAAGTGGGCACAGAAACTAGGGTGGCGCTAAATTAAACATAAGATTGCATTGCTAAAGTGACTTCACAATAATGTAAATCGCTAGCGTATTGGGCTGCGTATGGTGTGCCTATGCAGCCTAGTAGTGGTTTTAGGTGTGGTTTTTAATTTTATGCAAGGGATTGACATGACTCGTCCTCATCGTTTTGCTGCCTTGGTTGGGTGTGCAGCATTATTCTTATCATTCACTGTTGCTGCGAATACTTATGCAAAAGCGAGTATCGAGCAGCTCAAAGCCTTAGCCGAGAAGGGCGATATTATGGCTATGAGTATTTTAGGCGAGCGTTACGATGCGGGTGAAGGCATTAAAGAAAATAATCAAGAAGCCGTGCGCTGGTATACCAAAGCTGCAGAGCGCGGCCATATTAAGTCCCAATATAATCTAGCCTTGATGTATGACAAGGGTGAGGGTGTGGCTAAGGATAAGCGTTTGGCGCTGATTTGGTATCGTTTTGCGGGTGATCAGGGACATAGTGCCGCGCAGGTGAATGTGGGCTTTATGTATGATCAAGGTGAGGGCATAGCTGAGGATAATGTTGAGGCAGTCAAGTGGTTTAAAAAAGCTGCTCAACAAGGAGATCCTGCGGGGCAATACAATTTAGGCTTAATGTATTTTAAGGGAGAGGGTGTTGCTAAAGACCTAAAAGAAGCTATGAAATGGTATGCCCGTGCCGCTCAACAAGGCGATAGTGATGCTCTCGCTACTCTTACTCAGTTAAGTAATGCTAATGTGTTGGTGGCGGCTAATAGTGTGAGTGCTGCTAGCCAAGCCGAACCACTAAAGAGCGAAAAAGTTTCGGAAAAAAGCGCAAAAGACACCGACAAAGCTAGTAAATCTGTCTCTAAGCGTGAGACTAAAGACGAAGACGCTAAAGAGTCAGAAAAGACTGATACCAAGACCCGTAAAGCAGTAGTATTCGATCCCCCTTCTAATGTACGTACTAAACCGGATGGCAATAAGGTGCTATGTACGGTCGAAGCTAAGAAGACCATTAAAGTAAGCGGTACGGGTGAGTGGTTAAAGACGGATGCTTGCGGTAAACAAGGCTATATTCATCGTAAGCAACTGCGCTTTAAGTGATGGACTAGCTTTGCTAGCTCAAACTTAATCTTACAGACAGTGATTTTAAGGGGTGAGAGTTGTCGGTTGGATCGTGGTGTCCGATACGCCAAACAAGGTAGCTAACTACTTGTCTTTGGCTAAGGCTTTGGAGTCTTTCCGCGTTTGCTAGGGAGTTTTGCCCCTAGCGAACCAACCAAAGCGCGTACTTCACTCAGGCAACCTAGAGCGCAATAGCTCCCGATCATACCACCACTGTCCCTCCACTATAGCTTCAAGCACTTGCCCCAAGCGTGGCAAAAACACCGCTGGCTCTAGTAATTGTAAGCGATTCATCCACAGATTCATCTGTGCTTGGCTTTGCACCTGACTATGACGTTCGGCGACCTTGCCTAACGTCGCTGAGGTCAAAAACATCATACTCTCACGCTTTTCACCCTCTAGGCGTACATCTGCCAAATAATGCGCTACTGCTGCTGCAATCGCCGCACCATCCGCTTTTTCAGGAGTCGCATCAATCAAATGATTCAACATTAAAATCGACAAAGACGGGTCAATCGGATAAGTCACCGCCAACCAAATCCCATTGCCCAACGCTGGAATCGAGGCGGGTAAATCTACCCGATACAGCACATCGCAGGCCTTAACCGCTGTTTCCCAGTGCTCAGCCCCTAATGCCAATTTAAATGCATCACGGCTTAAACCCCATGCGGCGTGTTGCATACCGGGTTCAGCGATTTCGAGCATGATTTCCGCAATGTCTAAATGTAACTCTGCTCTTACTATCGGATCACAGTCGGAGCGCAGTTGCATAAGCTGTTGTTCACGCTTAGCCAGCTCTTGGCTTAAGACTTGGCGTGACTCTTGAGCAGATGAAAAACCTAAAGGGCTATCAGTATGGGCAGTCATAATACGTTTGTTTTTAAGGTTTACTGAAATAGCTGAGTATAATGCTCAGCTTAGTTCTCGCAATATCCATCACAGTAGAGCAAGCTCATTAAGGCTGAGCCATTAGCAAAATTTGCTCTGGTATCGGGTCATCACTTTGCTCTAAGGTGAGCACAAACTTATACGGCTCTTGAACCAAGGTTGATGCTTTGAGAGGAATATAGTTTTCAGTTTGCCAGTTGGCGGCTAGTAATTGCCCTAGCGTTATAGGTTTACCCTCGCCATGACTGTCATACACCCATAGCTGATAAAAACTATTGGTGTCGGGTTTGGGCAAATGGCGGATATAAAGCGAGCCTTCTTGCTTAGAGTTCACCCACACCAATTCACCTTCAATATCTTTGACCCTAGGATTGAGAGTGCGTAATAAACCGATGGTTTTACTATCCGGTATTTGTTTTAAGGATTGTAAGCGTAGCATCGCTTGTGTTTGATTAGCGGGGCTGATGGAGTCACCCCACCAGTACCACGCTGCACCCGCTAATACCGCCAAGGTGAGTAGCATCCAAAGCCAATTGTGTCGTTTACCATCCATCATTAATACCTTGCCATTAACACAGCAGCTACCCTACCAGTGACCGCTTTGCACACTAACTTAGCGCGAGTATAGAGATTTAATGTCAGTCTTGCGCCAATATGCGCTAAAATACCGCAAAACCCCATTACCACGAGAGCATCATGACTGAGAGTTTCATCCCCGGCAAAGACGCAGCACTCGAACTATCGATTGAACGTATGCAACATCGCCTAACCGCGTTAGGGTTTCATATCGAGGAACATCAATGGCTCAATCCAGTCGCTAATGTATGGTCAGTCCATATTCGTGACCGTGATTGTCCGTTGTTATTCACTAATGGTAAAGGGGCTAGCCGCTTAGCTGCTTTAGCCAGTGCGCTAGGTGAATTTATTGAGCGCCTGAGCTGCAATTATTTTTGGGCAGATTACTACTTAGGAGAAAAGATTGCTAACGCAACTTTTGTACACTATCCCTCGGAACGTTGGTTTGATACGCCCGACGGTGATTGGCCTGAAGAGTTACTGACTCCCGAATTGTTAGAGTTCTATAACCCTCAGGGGAGTTTAGAGCTATATGATTTAGTGGATCTAAACTCAGGTAATGATGAGCGTGGTGTCTGTGCTCTACCTTATCAGCGGGTACGGGATGGTCAAACGGTTTGGTTTCCGGTCAATATTATTGGCAATTTATATGTCAGTAATGGCATGTCGGCAGGCAATACTAAAGCCGAGGCACGGGTTCAAGCTTTATCCGAAATACTAGAGCGGTATATTAAATTTAAAATTATCGCTGAAGGTTTGTGTTTGCCTGATGTATCTGAAGAGGTCATTGCGCGTTATCCCAAAATTCAGGCAGGAGTGGAGGCTTTAAGAGCCGCTGGATTTGGCATCGTGGTGAAAGATGCATCCTTAGGCGGGTGCTATCCGGTCATGAATGTCACATTGCTCAATCCCGAAGATCAAGGGTGTTATGCCAGTTTCGGGGCACACCCGCGTTTTGAAGTCGCTTTAGAGCGAGCGTTGACTGAGTTATTACAAGGGCGTGTTTTAGATAAGTTAGCAGGCTTTGCAGAACCCGGATTTAATTTAGAAGAAATTGCCCATCCGCATAATTTAGAGACCCACTTTATTGATTCCAGCGGGATTATTCATTGGGATTTCTTAAGCTATAAAGCGGATTATGTATTTGCAGATTGGGATTATTCGGGGACGACTGAGCAAGAGTTTAAGTATCTGTGTGATTTAATCCATGATGAAGAATGCGATATTTATATTATGGATTATGAGCATTTAGGTATGTATGCCTGCCGTATTATTGTGCCCT
Source organism: Thiofilum sp. (assembly GCF_016711335.1). Lineage (NCBI taxonomy): Bacteria > Pseudomonadati > Pseudomonadota > Gammaproteobacteria > Thiotrichales > Thiofilaceae > Thiofilum > Thiofilum sp. The sequence goes on along the minus strand of NZ_JADJTF010000001.1, from coordinate 657,707 downwards.
CTATGTCCGAGATTTATCCGCCAGAAGATTTAGAATGGGACAATAATAATACCGGTAATGCATTGCGTGAGGCGATTTTAACCCTAGCCGAATTAGAAGAGGATGAGTTAGGTGAGCTATATGATGCGATTGAAGAGTTAGGGCTGGATGATATGCAGCCTATTGCTGCTTTGATAGGGCTAGCACCTGATGCGGGTACTTTGTGGGCGGATATGCGTGTAGGTGAGTTAAAAACTCTGCTAGCACTAGCGATTGAGGATGAAGAAGCGGTATTAGAGGGTTGTGATTGGATTCGCCACTTTGAACAGCTTGATCCAGAGCGTCGTCGAGTGTATCGCTGTATTGAGGTGCTCTTGGGGATGGACGACACCAGCCGCTACAGTAAAGGCATTGTCGGCTTATTTGGGCGTGAAACCGTTGCTAAAGCCGAAGATTTAATTAATGGCACTTTACGTTTTTGGGGTGTGCCTTCACCTACTTTAGCCTTAGAGGGCTGTGCCATGCATCAGCAGCTACTCAAGGCTTATGGCAAGATTCATCCTGAGTTAGCGTATTTGCTAAGGTAGCAATTATAGAATCAAAGGTCGTAAGTCCTAACTTACGACCTTGTTAAATTAAGACGTTAAATTATTGAGCAACTTGCTGCTGATATTGCTCAGAATAGCGTTTGGCATTTTGCATACGCTCAACTGTATTAGGGTGAGTAGACAAATACTCACTAACATTAGAGCCATTATCGTCCTCCAGCTCTTTAATCTCAGCCTCCGTTAAACCCTGCTTTTCTAAGCGATCCATAATATGACTAAAAACAATAGGATCAATTTTAGCTTTGAGCATTTTCTTAAATGCATACTCATCAGCTTCTGATTCATGGGTGCGAGAATAATGATTATTCACTAGAAACGTAGGTAAGCCTATTAATAAACTATTTAGCGCTGATGGATCACCAATAATTAATAACACACCTAATGATAAAGCGGAAGATTCTATAAGTTGGCGTAAACTATGACGATATTCCACATGACCCATTTCATGTAATAATATGGAGTCTATTTCAGCTTGATTCTTAGCTAGTGCAATTAAGCTATCAGTGATAACAATTTCTCCTGATGGCAGAGCAAACGCATTAGCTACGCCGGGACCATCGTATTTAATAGGTGGTTTAGTTTTTGCGGGAGTATCGGAGTCTTTGTTTTCCTCCTCTTGAGTAATGTCTAAATCCGCGAGTATGTCCGCAAGATCCATTTCCGGCATATAACGAAATAGTAGTTTATAAGAGTGTTTACCATCTTGGAGAGGTACTAATTGAGTTTGAAAATGCTGCTGAATTTCAGCTTGGCGAGCTTCAGATAATTGGCTAGGCTCAAACATTACCTCATCTAAACTCTCCATTGCACCTTCTGCAATCCATTGATTCGCCTGATCAGGTAAAGCATAAGCCAATTTTTCACTTCCCCACGGCAAACCAAAGCGAATACTTGCCCATACAATTACAATCGTAGCGACGAGTGCTAAACCAATCCAACGCCAGCGTGATTCTAAAATGTGCAGAGTATGACTACGGCTATCATCGTGATCGATCTGATTTAACCAAGTATCAATCGTTGCATTATCAAGCGTTTCAAATAGTGAGCCGTCCTCAAAAGTGATTTTGCGTGCGATATTGCCCACGCGGTCACTCACATCGAGGCTATTAGCGGTACCTGTTTTTGGGGCTTGTCCTTCGATAGTTAACAGATAACGGTCATGTTTAAAAATTAGCTCAGCAGGCAAGCGAGCTGAGCTATGAGGGGCGTACCAAAAACCTTGCATTATAGACCTAATCCTGAACTGACGGGTAAATCAAATACGTCACCAATTTGATCGCCTAGCGATGACTGTTCGGCTTGACGTTGGCTGATATAGTGGTCGAGTGGGCCAGCCACCTCAGCCGCTAGGGTTTGCGCTTCATAACGCGCTAAACGTACTTTATTCCAAGGATGCGCTAAACCCAAGGTAATAATTAGTAAAAATAAATTGAGCACATAGATACCCCAAAGTGACGTTGACGAAGCACTTGAGCGTAGACGTAAGACATTATCGAGTTGAGTCAGATTATAGGAGTAATTGCGTAATCTAACCTTTAAATAGGCAGTAAACCATAAGCCTACGGCTATTAAAAAAAAGTAAAATAACCCTCCTAAAATAGTCATTATGAAAATGATACCTATACTAGGCTCACTACTTTCTAAACCACTTAGCATAGACATTAGAGGAAAGACTAAGGCTATTGTTAGAAGCCCTATTACTATATATAGGGCAATACCTCTTAATAAAGTTTTTAGATAAATTTTGTAGTAAAACTTGGTTTCTAAGAGAGCATTAAATTGTCCCTGCCCATAGTGGGAGTGATTAATATAATACTCAGTATACAGTTTTTGAATATAGGGCATAATAATATAGAAAACCAACACTGCCATAGTCATTAAGCCCGAGCCTAAAAATAGAGCAGTATCTTCAGCTAAAAACTCTAAACTATTAAAGCCAAATAATGCGCCACCGATTAGTGCACCTATTAATAGGGGGATAGCAGGCAGGAATAGCATAATCCAATACGCTCTTTTTAACTGCCCAGTAAAGCCAAAGCGTACATTGCGATAACTACTCATATGAGCATTAAAACGTAGTCCGCTCCATACTGCCCAAGGGGTTAATACTAAGATGATACCCAAAGCACCTAAAGCTAGCATGGGCGAAAGCTGTGTTAAAACCACATATAAAACCACTAGGCTTAAAGCAATAATACGTCCTTTTAAAATCTGTATAGGTGTCGCATGATATTCAAAACTAGCCTGATCAAAAATAGTATTACCATAAAAATAACGTTTAGTACGTACAGTAGCCCATGCAGAATAAATACCGAGTGTTACGATAGAAAGTAAGATATTAACAATCCAGATTTTAAAATACTCACTGCCATTACCCGTAAACTGAAAGGGTAGTATTTGCGTATTAGCCGTTTGAGTTTTTTCCAAGGTAAGGGGAGCGTCTGGAGGATCTATAGCGGGAGTGGTTGCAATTTCATTCATCATCATAAACCTATTGTTGAGTTAAGGCTTAGCTAGTTTAGGGTAAAGCGCGGTCTGATGCTGACCCTATGCACTTAAAAGCTAGAGTAAAGTTTTACTATAAAGGCGAGCGAGCTAGGCTAGGGGAGTCTTTCACAGCAGAGTAGGTGTGATAGGCTTAAGCTTTTTGATCTAGCGTTGCTATTAGGATAGTCAATAATGTTAGAGCTGGTCTATAGGGATAATTACGTAGTAGCGATTAATAAGCCGAGTGGTTTATTAGTGCATCGTAGCCTGATTGATAAACACGAAACCCAATTTGCTATTCAACTGACCCGTGATCAAATCGGTCAAAAAGTGTATCCTGTGCATCGCTTGGATAAACCTACCTCTGGTATTTTAGTGTTTGCTTTAAGCAGCGAGATAGCACGTCAACTTACTGAGCAATTCACCCAAGGTTTAATCGCTAAACAGTATCTAGCGCTAGTCCGTGGCTATTGTGCGGAGTCGGGTATTATCGATTATCCGCTACAAGAGCAACTGGATCGCATTGCCGATGCTCTAGCAGAGAGTGATAAACCGCCACAAGAGGCTATTACACATTATGCTACCTTGGCACAAGCAGAATTGCCTTGGGCAGTTGGGCGTTACCCGACGGCGCGTTATTCCCTAATGGCGCTAGAGCCTAAAACGGGGCGCAAACATCAACTGCGACGCCATATGAAGCATATTTTCCATCCTATTATAGGAGATACCACACACGGCGATGGCAAACATAATCAACTTTTTCGCCAGCGTTTCAATTGCCAGCGTTTATTGTTGCATGCTACTCGTTTAGTACTGACTCACCCTATTGATGGGCAGGTATTAACACTGAATGCTGCTTTACCAGATGATTTCGCTCACCTACTTAAGCAGCTAGGTATGAACTCAGTATCCAGCTAAAAGTAAGCGTGTATTTCTTCCGCTGGCGCTGTAAATAAACGATTACTTTGGCTCAAGTACTTATTAGCGGCTGGCTTGCAGCATTTGTAGACCTTGAATCAGTTGGATACGTTCTAGAGTAAGCACTTGATCGCTCTGACAGGCGCTGACCTGTTGGCGGATTAATGTTTGTAGGGGAGAGCCGTCAATGGTATCCAAAAGCAACTCATCTCCATTAATCACGCTACATAAACCCTGTAGGGCTGCATTATAAAGCCCTAGACTGTCATCTAACTGGACACCGAGTTGCTGAAGTTGATTACCAATGGCTTGCTGTTGTTGGCGGTAGTAAGGCTGTTGAGTATTCGCCCACATTACATTGAGCGTTTGTAGTGCTTGTTGCTTTTGTACATAACGCTGTTGAATATCAGCAAAGCGTTGTAATGCATTTAACGCGTCCTGATTAAGTTGCTGAGTCCGTTGTACCTGTTGAAAGCGTTGTAATTGCTCAGGGGCAAGGGTAGCAATGTCGGTGGGTAAAATAGGTTCTGCTAAATTAGCAGTAATTTTGGTGTCACTCACAATAGACTGTGCAAATGCCGTATTCGAGGTCATCGCTAAAGTCGCTTGCGTCAAGGGCGCTAAGGCTAAAGCCGAAGCGGTTTGCATAGATCTAGAGTCTGAAGGGAGCGCGGGGCTAGGTTGCACTTCAACCGCCTCAATAAAGATGGGTTTGGCACCGGTCATTAATTCATTCGCTTCATGTGACTGTGCAAGCGTGTTAGTTGACTGCCAGTAGTTAAAGCCCCAAGCGCCTAATAAGCCTAAACTTACTATACCCACTAGCGAGGCGAGTATAGGTTTCCACAGCCTAGCCTTAGGTGCATCAGCTAAGCGCTCTGGGTCGCTTGATAAGGCATAAGCCCAGTACTGAATAATGGTTTGAGCTTCATTAGGATCTAGCGCGGTTAGACGGGCTAATTGGTTACTTAAGGCCATAAACTTGCTCGGATCAGGTTCGGGTAATAGTTGATTCACGATACCGGATTGCAAAGCTTTGACTAGATAGCGTCTGATCTTCGGATACATTGGCAAGAAATCCGCTATATAAGCATCACAAAGACTTGGTTGTTTGACCAAATCACGACCATAGCGTTGGATGATATGCCGCAAGACAGAACGAACTTCTCGGTTCATGCGTTTAAACCTCAATGATTGGACTGCACGCAAATACCCTAAATGAAACGGCTTAGCCTAATGCACAACCGACGCTCATCTTTTCAAGGTTGGGGTGACAAGGTTCAGTAGGCAGCGTGAGGGAAAGCACTTGACTGAAACCTTACTGTGGGTCGATACAGCACACAGCCCACTCGCTGTATGATGTAAGAGTATTGTCCAGTCCATTGGATAGTTATCTCTAACAGCAACCACAATCACCTCTTAGTGTGGGCTAGCAGAGTACTCTCTAGGGATCTTGAGATGATTAAACGGTTATATTTTAAAGCTCAGTGGTAGGCACTGAGCCGTATAGTTAAGCGCTTAAGAGCATGTTGCTTAGAGCTGAGAAGTGATTAGCTTTTTGAGGCTATGCACAACACTTTGGTTAAAACCATCAAAATTACCCATTAATTGCTGAAAATGCTCACGTACTCCGGGTACATCACGAACGAAAATATGTTCAAAAGTTGCAGAGGGCGCACCTGCTAAAGCATTTTTAATTTGGGCATCGAAAGCTTTTTGACGCTCCTGTGCATCGGCTGGTAAGCGAGATACTAAATGTCCCCACAACACAAGATCGGTGAGTTCGATAGGAGTGAGATGGTAGTTTTTTGCAAGTTTTTGATAGGATTCTATGTTGACTTTAAAGTTTGCGAAATCAAACATAGAGGGCACATCAGTACGCCACATACTATCATCGTTGCTGGCTACGCTTAGTGGCAAGCCTTGCAACGATACAACTTCACTCGCGCCTGTACGCACTAAACATTGTTCCACTAAGGCACGATAGACGGAGCCGTTGATAGTATTATCATCATTTAAATCCATTTCGCCCCATTTTTTTACTGACTCAATATTGCGTCTGAAATCGGTATTATCACTGCCAACTGGATTTAATAAAGTGCGTAGCGCGACATCACCATCGATACGACCGTCCAGTAGGTCATGTCCAAACATACGTAGCCCAATTTTGGCAAAGTCAGTCAGTTGACCGGCGGTATCGAATAGCTTTTGTTCACCCACTAGATTATTAGCAAAGAGTGCTTTGAGACGGTCAGGGTGCGATAGGGGTAATGATGAGTTAGCGCCTGTTTCCAAGTAGGCATAGCGTGAGGCAATAGGTAGGGCTTTTCTAATGTTACTAACAAAATCAGCAGCTCCAATGGTTTTTAATAGGTTTTGGGCGCTAAGTGATTCGCTAGTCTCATCAGCGATAGCTCGTAAATTATTAGCTAACACGGGATCATGCTGAGCATCCATTAGTAAATCGTCTAGTATGGAGGAGCCGTCTGCCCGTTTGGTCAAAATCGGTTTTAAGAATTGATGAAAAAATTCTACCCCGTCTTGATCTTTAGAAAATTGCTGTAATGCTGTAATAGTCCATGCTGTTCCTGCTGAGCTAGAGAGGGTTCCTTTAAGCAAACCATTCACGGCTGTTTGTCCGCTGGGCATACTCACAGCCCCCTCCATAAAGGCTTGACCTATCTTGCCACCGTCACCTGAAAAGATTTTATCAAAAGTAGTGGCCATTACTTGCCCCATACCAGCCTTTCCTAATAACCCCCCGCCAATCGCCGTTAATGGTCCAGCTAATAAAGAAATTGCAGAACCAACAAGGCCTTGTACGGGTTGAGCCAACAAAGAAGAGGATGCATCATTATTACGGTAGGCTCTAGTATGCGAGGTAGAACGGGATAGCTCTGGACCAGTCGGTACTGCACTATTAGCCGTTGATAAACCACCTTGTGTAATAGGGGACATAGTGCCGCTGGTAGGTGTATACGAGGTTGTTTGTGGTGTAGCTTGCGTACTAGGGGGCGTAGTACTTGCACTAGAGGCGGTTGAGCTACTATGACGGGTCTGAGACGGATGAGGGGGCGCTATGAAATGACCACTATTACCCGATAAGTCCGCTGCAATCTGAGGGTGAGCGCGTGCAAAAGCAGCACCGCGTTGAGCACCATCCTGATAAATAGCATTCATGTTGCCAGCATCTAAACCAAAGCGATAATCCAAGGTATCTACTACTTTGGTTGCTATTCCTGAACCATTTTCTTCATCCAGTACGTCATAATAATACTCAGAATACCAACGTGCCGCAGGCTCACGTGATACCGCACTGCGTCCTACGCTAGCTAAAAATTCGCGCCCGGCTGGTGCTTGATCCCACGTATCGACCACTAATTGCTTATAAAATTCTTGACCTTCTCCGCCCCCTGTTTGATTTTTCATATTGCCTAAGAAAAAGGTTGAGTACCAATTTAACCCTGCATTTTCGTGTACTAAACCATCTAAAGCACCCTGCCAGCCCTGATTCATATTCATAGATTGCAATGCGGGAGCCGCTAGCGTTGCTCCACCGCGTTCGGATGAAATAAAATTCAACGCATTACTCGTGATGTCGCTTAGGGTTTTTTCACCTAACAGTGGGCTAGTCAGACCTAAAGCCATGCCACTTAATCGTGCCCCCGTTTGCATAATGCCATCAGTGATAGGATTATCAATCAAGGCAACGGTAGCAGAGGCTAAAGCTTTTTGAAGCCCCAACATATTTAATACCTTACCTGTTACATTACTGATGGCTCCTATAGGGGCAGTCATGTGCTCAATGAGTCGTGGAATACCAGTGAGTGGCATATCTCCAGTCGTGGCTAAACTATTTAAATGCCCCCCTAAGGTTGATGCTGGTTGGTCATGAGCGTGGGAACTAGGCAAGGCTCGAACAGGTGCTGGAATGGTTGAGCGGGCATTGATTTCGTCGGCTGTTGTGGTGGGTTGATAGGGTAAGGAAGGAGCCTCTAAATTAAAAGCAGGACGTGTGATCTGTTGGTTCCATGAAGAGGGGGAACTAGGTATAACGCTAGCATTATAAGCGGCGGTAGTGGTTGGATTGTGAATAGCTGTTGGTGCTAACCCGCTACTACTAACTCTTGATTGTATGCTATTCATTAGTTCATTCCCCCTAGGCATTACCTAAAGTCATTTTATTGCTGGAAATTTTTTAAATAATTTTTTTTGAGGTCAAAGACACCACTACTCACAGACAACTCGTAAGAGGTCTGGAAGTAGTGAGTACTCTAAAAATAACCTAGATAACTTGATGTTGATGTGTATGTCCGTGGGCACCTGTACCATCACCCGTCATCACTTGAGAGGAGCCTGTGATAGCACGGGGGAAGAATGAACCCCATGCATGCAGTGTATGGTCTCCGGGTAAAAATACGTCATAAACATTCATGGCATCCCCTACCGCTCGTCCTAAGCGTTGATTCATAGCTTCTTGATCCAAGCCCAATACGGGAGCCAACCTACTCGCTACTAAGCTCACACCTAAATTGACAGGAGATCCAAATACTGTCCAAGTGGGATCCATAGGATCACGTGAAGTACCATCAATCCAGTCATAAGTAGCATCTCCGCGTGCGCCACGCGCCATACTGCGTAATAAATCAGCTCCATGGCTTAAAACAGGCAGATTCATACCTGAAATAAAGCCTAAGGTATTATTAATACCGGTCATTAGATCATCCCATACAGGTATTTTTTGCTCCTCAGGTGTACTCACTTGTGTACCACGTAAGCCAGCCGCTACTCCAACACCGTAGGCATCTCCCCTCGCCTCAAAAGCATCTGCCCTTGGTCCAAAGTTATAGATAGCATTACGACGCACCTGATCATCACTCATAGGCACTTGGCCGAAAGGTAAATTCAAAATAGGATTGAAAACACTAACTGGACCTATCAGGGGTAAATCAATATTCCGACCAATAAAGGGAATATTACTGATAAGTTCAGCTACCGTTTGACCTGCAGCCCCCACAGTTGAACCTAATACATCTCCTACTATATTAGAAAACTCACCTCTACCATTGCCCTCAGAGCCTTGATAATTCTGTAGATTCCCTGCGGCAATCGCAGCATCAACAGCAGCATTACGATCAGGGTCTAAAGTACCTCCAAACAAAAAACCTGCATACGGTAAGCCGGATAAGGACTCTAGTGGATCATCCGGATTTACATACTCAGCTCCAGCAGTATTATTAACATAATAAGTCTGTGGATAAGGACTGCCCATTTGACCAAGCCAATTAGGTACTAAGTTCATAAAAGCATTATTGAAGGGCAGGGTTGGCAAAGTGGCTGTTGGCATGGGTGCAGCAGTGAATGAACTATTCAGAACACTGGAAGGGTATAAACCTGAGTGAGAGTAAAGATTAGTGAAGTTTGTATTAGTAGATGGCATATTTTGCATGGCTATATCTCAAAACTAGCTAATGAAAAAGTTAGGCTAATTAAATTTATGAATGACTACTCATTTTAATTTTCATTCTCATTACTATGATATAGAGACACCCTAGGAGAAGCAGGCGAGAAACCGCTAAAAAATCATATTTGTCTGACCATTGGAAGGGCAGTAAGATTATTAGCGGCTTACAAGAAAGTAGATTTTAATATTTTTTATTTAAAACAATGACTAAGCTTGCATGATTTGTCTGTAGCTCAACAAATTAACAAACTCTGGATGAGCGCTATTGGGTTCACGAGTGGAATCAGGTTGTTGCACTAACAACAAATGCTCCACCCCATGCGCTCGTGCCGTTTGTAAGACCCTTATATTGTCATCAATAAATAAACTACGTTGCTTATGGACTGGATAGTGCTGCTCTAGCGTTGCCCAAAATTGCTCATGCTCTTTGGGGAGCTGAAAGGTATGAGAAATCAAAATATCATCAAAATGATCACGCATAGGGATATGGCTAAATTTCAGCTCGACACTTCTTTGATGCGCATTCGTGAGTAGGACAACCCGCTTATTTAAAGTACGTAGGTAGCGTAAAAACTGCTCCGCCTCGGCTCGCCATTGGATTTTATGCGCGACTTCTTGTTTGAGGGCAACAATATCGGTGTTAATAATCGCTTGCCAGTGATCTAAACAATACCAATGCAACGAGCCATGAGTTTGCTGGTGATGTTGATTCAAATAGTCGACAGCTTGTTCCCGTGTAACACCATGCACTTCAGCATAACGAGTAGGTAAATGCTCCAACCAAAAGTAATTATCAAAGTGTAAATCGAGTAGAGTCCCGTCCATATCGAGAAAAACCGTATCAATTTGCTTCCAATCAAGCTCAATTTGCGGTAGGTATGGCGCATTCATATACAACACCTATGGGGATTAATCATGCCAGATTTACCTACCATACACGAAAAACGCTTGGTTGCCAGTAGCCGCATCTTTCGCATTGAGGAATTGGATTTAACCTTTAGTAATGGAACTCAGCGCACTTACGAACGTTTAGCCTCGCGTGGTATTGGGGGCGTATTGATTGTGCCTTTAATGGCGGATCAGGATACCGTACTGATGATTCGGGAGTATTCAGCCGGAACGGAGCGCTATGAACTCGCCTTCCCCAAAGGGGCAGTCGAAATGGGTGAGGATTTATTAGTTGCCGCGAATCGGGAGTTAATGGAGGAGGTCGGCTATGGTGCTCGGCAGTTAGAGCTATTAAAACGTGTAACGCTTTCGCCGGGGTATATGGGGCATAAGACTAATCTAGTATTAGCTACCGATTTATATCCTGCTAGTGCTGATGGAGACGAGCCTGAGCCTTTAGAGGTTGTACCTTGTAAACTGAGCGAACTGGATCAATTAATTGAGCGTGAGGAATTGAGTGAGGGGCGCAGTCTTTTAGCATTATTTATGGTGCGTGAGTGGCTGCGGGCGCGAAATCAGCCGAGTTAGCCTCTAATGTAGGTGTGTCATTAGTAGGCGCTAAATCGCTATACCAAATGCTTTCAATCATTTGGTAGCCTACAGGATCATAGTCTTTCAGTTGTTGGCGATTAAACGGGTAATAGTCATTGCGCCCGAAATAGCTTTCGGTCAATTCGGCAAAATATTCACGCTCATTTTCCAGTGCATAAGCAGGTGCATAGCTACCGTCATAGCGTTGTACTGATTGATAGAGGTGGTCTTTTTTGGCTTGTTGAAAAGCTTTATTAATTAAAGTGTTGTGATAGTTAAATACTTGATGGTGTAGAGCGTGTGCAAGTTCGTGTAATAACACTAGAGGTTGATTTTCAGACCAAGTAGCGAAATCTTCTAAGTGTTGTACTTCAATACTGCGGGCGAGTTTAGGATTGCGCCCGTGCGTGAGGAGCCAAGTAGCTGAGGCATGATACACTAAACCTTTGCCCTGATGCTGACTGATCCAGATCGGTACTTGTTGAAGCTGCTCTAGAGCAGCTTGAGGGAGTAGGGCGCTAATTTGCTCTAATTTATCATCTAGCAATACAAAGGTACGTAATAAGGTTTTAGTTTCTTGCTTCACTAATTGAGCATCATAATAAATGCTCCAACCGCGAATCGTGTGAGTGCGTATCTCGGTCGTGTCTGCCCTAGCTAAGCTCATACCTAGTAGACTAAGTATAACGAGTAGGTAAGGGAGTAAAGCACGGGTGAGCGCCATGATAGTCCAAATTGGGGTTATAATTTGCTTAATATCACAGCACGGCTTAGTTGAACGACCAAATAATTCAGGACATAGCCTACTAAGCAGCAGATAATTGGTTAACACTCTAAGCAGTGTCTAACTACTCGTATATTGGTAACAGGATTTATGAATTTAGAAACCTTATCTCACACGGTCAGCCAAATAGCGATTGAGGCGGGAGAAAAGATTTTAGCGATCTATAATCAAGCAGATTTTAATGTCGATAGTAAGTCTGATAACTCTCCGCTCACCGCAGCAGATCTGGCTTCACACCATCATATTGTTGATAGTCTCAAACAGCTTACCCCCGACTATCCGATTTTATCCGAGGAATCGGCACAGATTCCATTTACAGAACGTGAGCAGTGGAGTACCTATTGGTTAGTCGATCCCTTAGATGGCACGCGCGAATTTATTAAGCGTAATGATCAATTTGCTATTTTGATTGCTCTAATTCATGAGCATGAGCCAGTACTAGGTGTGGTCTATGCCCCTGCTCTACAAGAGTTATGGCTAGCGAGTTTAGGGAATGGCGCTTATAAATTAGAGGGTGATGATTTAGTGCCTATTTATACCCGTCCTTTAGCCAATCCTCCCGTGATTATTGGCAGTAGTTCGCATCGAGATGAGTTTATGCCTGCGTTTCTCGCTAATGTGGGGGCGCATGAGTATCAGACCGCAGGCAGTATTATCAAAGCCTGTCGGGTAGCGGAGGGGGGGGCGGATTTATATCCCCGTTTGGGACTAACTTCAGAATGGGATACGGCGGCGGCGCAGATTATTGTCAATGAAGCCGGTGGGCATGTAGTGACTACTGCTAATGAGCCTTTGCTCTATAACACTAAAGAGTCGCTTTTGAATCCGCACTTTTTTGTAATGGGCAGCGATTTTCATGATTGGTCACAATACTTGCCTAAATAGCTGACATTAGCTCGTAGTGGTGGCAGAATTCCCGCGCGATTATTTTGGATTATAAGCATGACTTCTTCACCCACCACTGAGTCTAATCATCATCGTACTATCCGTAGTTTTGTATTACGCACCGGACGCCTGACCAAAGGGCAAGAACAAGCCATTGAAACCGGCTGGTCGACGTTAGGGATTGATGAGGGCAGTAGTGTCTTAGATTATGAGACATTATTTAGCCGCAGCGCTCCGGTGATTTTGGAAATTGGTTTTGGTAATGGTGAAACCTTGGCACAAATGGCTCAAGCCATGCCAGAGTATAATTTTATTGGTGTCGAAGTGCATACCCCCGGTGTTGGGCACTTGCTGCATTTACTCCAACGTGAGCAATTAAGCAATGTGCGGGTGATGAACACTGATGCGGTGGAGATTCTTAAGCAGCGTATTGCTCCACACTCCTTAGCACGAGTGCAGATTTTCTTTCCTGATCCGTGGCATAAAAAGCGTCACCATAAGCGCCGTATTGTGCAACCAGAGTTTATTGATCTAGTGGTGTCGCGTTTGAGTCCTCAGGGTATGATTCACTTAGCCACTGATTGGGAGCCTTATGCTCAGCATATGGCAGAAGTCTTAGATGCCAATACACAATTAAGACGTGTACAGCCTGACTCCCCTTTTATAGAGCGCCCTAAGCATCGTCCTTTAACTAAATTTGAACAGCGCGGCCAGCGTTTAGGGCATGGTGTCTGGGATCTGATGTATCAGCGCATTTAATACCCTTAACAAAAATTGGGTTAACAAGCACTTTCATAGGCTTAATTTGCATTACTAAGTGAGTGTGATGTAATGAGCGCCTTTTATTATCGAACCCCGGAAGTTTTATCGTGTATCAAGTACTCGAACGGCGTCTACGCAACATTGAAAATTTAAATCTACATACCTATTTGCGTCATGCTAAAACGGGACTTGAGAAAGAAAGCTTACGTGTCAATGCAGCAGGCAATATTGCCCAAACCGACCATCCGAGTGTATTAGGCTCGGCTCTCACTCATCCTTGGATTACTACCGATTATTCGGAGGCACTCTTAGAGCTGATTACCCCACCTCAAGAGCGAGCTACTCAAGCACTAGACTATCTATTGGATTTAGAGACTTTTGTCTATCAGCGTCTAGGCAATGAATTACTGTGGACCAATAGCATGCCTTGCGTATTGCGTGGTGAGGCAGATGTGCGTATTGCCGAGTATGGAACCTCGAATGCGGGTAAGATGAAGCATGTCTATCGCCAAGGCTTAGCATCGCGCTATGGCAAGATTATGCAAGTCATTGCGGGGATACATTATAACTATTCGATCTCTGAGAGTTTTTGGCCGGTGTGGTTTGAGCTTGAGCCTGAGGCAGCAGCCGATCTACGCAGCTTTAAGGATCGTGCCTACATCCGCATGATTCGCAATATTCAGCGTTATGGTTGGTTAATTATTTACCTGTTTGGTGCATCTCCCGCGATTTGTAAGAGTTTTTTAGCAGGTCGAGCACCGGCCGAGAATTTTAAAACCTTTAGAGAGTACACCTTGTACGAACCCTATGGTACGTCGTTAAGAATGGGGAATATTGGTTATACCAATACTAAAAAACACGCTAAGGGGATTCAGGTCTGCTACAACACCTTAGAGAGTTATGTGGCAAGTCTGCGTCATGCGATTAGTACGGTGAGTGAGGAGTATGCCAAGATTGGTGTGAAAGTAGACGGTGAATATCGCCAGCTCAATGCCAATATTTTGCAAATTGAAAATGAATACTATAGTACAGTACGCCCCAAGCAACCTTTACAAGGCTTTGAAAAACCGATTACTGCTCTAACACGGCGGGGTATTGGTTATGTGGAGTTACGCTCCTTGGATATTAATCCTTTTGATCCCGCAGGGCTGACGCCAGAGCAAATGGCTTTTATTGAGGTCTTTATGCACTTTTGCTTGTTGCAAGAGAGTCCTCTCATTGATGCGACTGAGCGTGGTCTGACCAATGCCAATCAGTTGGCGGTTGCCCACCAAGGGCGTGACCCAGCATTATATTTAAACCGTTTAAATAGCAAACTTTTATTATCAGAGTGGGCGGGAGAATTAATGTCTGCTATGCAAGGGGTCGCCCAATTATTAGACCACGCGCATAATGAAAATAGTTACACTCAGGCCTTAAATGCGCATACCATTTTAGTGCAGCATCCTGAATTAACGCCCTCAGCACGCGCATTAACAGAAATAATGGAAGTAGGGAGCTTTTTTGATTTTGCTAATGAGCAATCAAAGCATCACAAAAATTTATTTATGAACCGAAACTTACCAAAAGACTTAGAAACTGACTTTTCTACTGTGGTTTTGCAATCGCTTCAACAACAAAAATTACTAGAAATGGAGAATAAGATTGCTTTTGATGAATTTCTGGAGCACTATTTCAATGAAACGCTAGAATCTATCCTATAATTGAGCAATCAGCGGGTAGTGACGCAGCAACATTGAGTTAAGTCAACCTCATTGTTTTGCGTTTAGTAGTAGAAATGACTACTGCTAGTAGGGGTGTCTATTGTTCTGGAGTACTATTCCAACAATGATAACCCGTTCATATTTAGGCTTCGGTCTAATCATCGGTGGGTAATGTGTAGTCCTGGTTACCCCTTGATGCTTCTCGAACAGGGTACGCTATATATATGAGATTAAAATAGTGAATATTTATGTTGGGAACCTTCCCTATAAAATAAGTGATGACGATCTTCGTGACCTGTTTGCCGAATATGGTGAAGTCGTTAGCGTCAGTCTGATTAAAGACAAGATGACTGGTCAATCTAAAGGCTTCGGCTTTGTAGAGATGGCAGACGCAGCTGATGCAGCCAATGCAATCAGTGGTTTAAATGAGCATAGCTTTGGTGGTCGTAACATTAAAGTTAATGAAGCTAAACCACGCGAAGAAAGACCTCGTCGTGACTTCAAACCTCGTGGTGATGCTCCACGTGGTGGTGATCGCGGTGACCGTGGTGATTCACGCCCAGCACCTCGCCGTCGTGATTACTAACTGACGAATACTAGAATGCAGTGAGTTGCTCACTGCATTCTTAGTAACTGCTTAAAAGGGTGAAGGCCCTAAAATAATTAGAATAATATATAACCCCAACATCACTATCATTGGCGATACATCAATTCCCGAAATCGGTTGTACATAACGTTGCACAGGTCTTAATAGAGGACGTGTTAGGCTGTCTAATAACCCCGCTATAGGATTACCCTGTTGATTATTAGTCCAGCTCAAAATGGCCTGAATAATTAAAGCAATAATGTAAATCCAAATCACAGTACGAATTAACTCAATCATAGCTAATAGCACAATATAAAAAATATTGGCACTAATTTGGCTACTTTTCCCTTGAATAATCACTAATAAAATGATTAAGGCTATTTGTAGTAGTAATGCGAGCACAATAGCGGCGGTGTCTAATTTGCCTAAAGCCGGAATAATGCGTCGCAATTTTACCAAGGGAGGGTTAGTAATTTTGACAATAAACTGCGAAAAAGGATTGTAAAAATCGGCTCGTGACCAAGCTAATAAAAAGCGAATGAGCACCGCACCAATATAAAATGAGAATAGGGTCGAGACTAAGAACACTAAAATTTGTTGTAGCACCATTATGATTATCCTTAACTATTTTCAGCAGCGAGGGTTTCAGAGCGTTTAGCAGCAGCTTGCATCGCCTCTAAAAAGATAGTCTCTAACTGCTTACCTTGTAGTACCTCTAGTGCAGCCGCAGTAGTGCCTCCTTTCGAGGTGACTTTACGGCGCAATTCAGCGGGCGATTCTTGGCTTTCTAGCGCTAATTTAGCCGCCCCTAAAGCGGTTTGTACTACCAATAAATGGGCTTCTTGTGCGGGTAAACCCAAGCTTTGTGCGGCTGCCTGCATCGCCTCCATGACTAAAAAGAAATAAGCTGGTCCACTGCCAGAGGTGGCTGTCACCGCGTCTAAAGCCTGTTCCTGCTCAAACCAAAGCGTAATCCCTACACTACGTAAAATACTCTCTGCCTGATTGCGTTGCGTGGTATTTACTAGCTCATTGGCATACAAACCAGTAGCACCGGCTTGTACTAAAGCGGGAGTATTAGGCATGCAACGCACGATAGGCAATTGTCCGCCTAACCACTGCTGGAGCGCATCAATTTTAATACCCGCTGCCACTGAAACCACTAAGGGACGCGTAGTTTGGCAAGTAGCGGCTAAAGTTTGTGCCACCTCACGCATAATCTGAGGCTTGACTGCTAGCACTACTATATCTGCACCTAGTGCCACCTCATCATTAGAAGTAGAGATTTTGATTTCTGGCCAGTGCTGACGCATCGCGGTTAATTGATTAGGGTCTGGATCAGACACCCGGATTTCTAAGGGGCTTGAGTTATCATTGAGTAATCCCAAGATTAAACTACGCGCCATATTGCCAGAGCCTATAAACGCAATCGTTAATTTTTTTTGAGACAATTGTGGATCATCCATAGTAGCGGTTGATGAATTGTGCATAAACATAAAATCGCCTGATTAATAATAGCCCCATTATACTGGGTGCACGACTAAAGCAATAATGATAGGAATGCTATGACAAGTATATTTATTTTAGCCGCATTAGGGTTGCTGGTTTGGTTTTGGGTGAGCACTTTGCAGGCACGCGAGCAGGCGATTATCGTGGCTCGGCGTACCTGTGAGCGCTATGAAGTGCAATTTTTAGATCAAAGTGTCGCCCTAGAAAGTTTAAAACCCGCCCGCTATCCGGCTGGTAATATGACTTGGCGGCGCATTTACGGCTTTGACTATAGCCAAGAAGGTATTGAACGCCAACATGGACGAGTATTTATGCTCGGTAATCGTTTGGAGCAAATTCAAATGGATACAGCAGAGGGTACTATCATTGATCTAGCAGCGGAGCGTAAAAAGCGCCAAGACGCACTGCTAGATCAGCATAAATAATACTGAACAACCTCAGCATGAGATGAAATGACTCCCGCACTAATGAAGTGTTGGGGCGGGTGCTGTGGCTTGGGTCGGGGGTTTAACAAATTGTTGAGCCAGTCGCGCTAAGCTATAAATCTGATACAGATTAACCTTATAGATCGCTAATAACTCAGGGTCTTTAAAGTTAAGCTGATTATTAGCCACTTCAATCCTGCCTTGATGTTGGTCGAAAAAGTCCAATAAGCCACGTAGTAATTGGAGCGATTGGATCTGTACATGGTGTTCTAAATAGCGTTGATCATTTTTAGTATTAATCGCTTGGCTTGCCTCTACTAAAAAAGGTTCGCGTTGTGTTAAGGGTAATTGTCCGGCTAATTGTTTGAGTTCCTCACCATAATTTCTGATTTGAGTATCGGTTACGGTTTTAATTTTGGCTAAATGGGCTTCAAACTGTTGTAAGCGTTCACGGGCTTGCTGTCTTTGAGATGCGTGGGTGACGCTATTAAAGTCCATCAGAGTATCAATTTTGAGTTTAGCGTGAGCTTCTTGCAGGGCTTTGTTTACTTTCTCAAAAATAGGCTGGTATTTACTGTTTAATACCTGAACAGTTTGGGTAAATTCGGGTGATAAGTTATTCATAAGTCATTGGGCTATCACTACTAAGAATGCTTCTAGCATAACCAGAGATTCCGCTAATAGTGCATATAATCCGCTAGGTGGTGCAGATTGTTGTGTATATGCGCCTAGTTTGTACTGTTTAGTTGAACACCTTGGTTTTAAAATCGCTGCTTGATAGTGGAAGAGCTAAATATGAAATCTTATTTTTCTCGTGTAGGTGGGGTGAAAGTCGGTTTTATCCCTCCTAGCGCTAAACGTCGTAAAGTAGGGCGTTCTGCCAGTAAACCCTTACCAACTAAAGTGGATTTACGCCCGTATTTGACCCCAGTAGATGAGCAAGTCGGTATGAGTTGTGTAGCTAATACGTTTGCAGGTGCTTATGAGTATTTAGCTAAGCGTCATTTGCAAAAGGATAGCGAGGTCAGTCGCTTGTTTATTTATTTTAATGCGCGTGCCGAATCAGATGCTCAAGATTTGGATGAAGGAACCACTCTACAAGAAGCAATTGAAGCATTAAAAAAATATGGTGCTTGTCATGAACAGCTTTGGCCTAATGATGAGGACTATATTAATGAATTGCCGACTGATGAGGCTTATCAGCATGCGGCGCAATTTAAAATTGCTGAAGCCGAATATGTGGAGACGAATTTAGAGTTATGGAAGCGCACGTTGGCAGATGGTTATCCGATTGCCTTTTGCCTCAATACCTTTGAGTCTTTTGATCAAGCGACTCATAACCGTGGGCGTGTACCTATGCCCAAAAGACACGAGCAGGAACGTAGTGAACATGGTTGGCATGCCATGTTATGCGTAGGTTATTTGGATAAAGATCAGCTTTTTATAGTACGTAATTCGTGGGGAGAGGCTTGGGGGGATAGTGGGTATTGTTATATTCCCTATCGTTATCTTATGCATCACGAACTCAATGGTCATGATTCATGGATTGTGCGTTCAGTAGAGGAGCTAGATTTTGACCAAAATTTAGAGTCCTATACCGACGAATCTTATTTTGCTAACGAGGATTCAGTGCAGCTTTTTGATTTTTATCTCGCGACCGAGGAGGTTGAAGGTTTTGCTGAGGCTTTAGTAGCGTTGTGCCTAGAGTATGCTGACGAGGAAGACTTTTATTTTGACTATGAAGAGACGGAAGAAGAGGGTATTACCTACGCTGAAATAACCAATTTTGATATTAGCGTAGAAGATACACAGGCATTTTTAGAGGCACTAGATGAGTTGTGTGCTGAGTGGGCCGAAGATGAAAATTACAGCTACACCGTTGAAGGGGCTGATGAATCCGAAGATGATGAATCAGATAATGACGATAATAACGAGGATGAGACTGTGGAAACGATTACCTTTAGTGAGTTTTATATTTACACCGATAGCCCCGCCAAGGCTTTAGCCCAAGTGGAAAAGCTTTGTCTAAAATATGCAGGGGATAGCTATAACTTTGAATCCATTGAAGACGAAGACGATACCGGACGCTATTTACAGCTTGATAATTTAGAAGTGATTGGAGTGGACGCTGAGGCTTTTCTAGCGGATCTTGAAGAACTGTGTGAGAAGTGGTGTAACGACAATGGTTATAACTTTGAGACTGAATAATTTTCTTGTATAAACAGACTATTAGCTATTTTGCAACCAATGGTTGCAGAGTTGGTATGGACGGATTCACCAGTACTTTAGGATTCACCAGTACTTTAAGTGAGTACTTGCTCCACGATTTTCGGTAAGTATTCCACTAAATATAAAGGTAAGGATAATAAGGGATAGCTTATGGCTTTACGCTCAGTACCTTGAGCAACACTGGTATCAATAGTTTGCAATGAGGGGGGGAGTAGGTCAAAACGGACGGCGAGCGGCGTACTTTTTTCAAACATAAACTGATGCAATGATTTCAAAGTACCTGAGCTACCCGCTTTGACCTCAATGGGGATAATAGTGCCTGATAAAGTGATCACATAGTCGAGTTCGGCATTAGCCGAGCGCCCTTCCCTTAGCCAGTAAGTCAATTCGCGATTAGGTGAGTCAGCTAATAATCCTTGTAGGTGTTGTCCAATAAATTGTTCGGCAATAGTACCTTCATTAATAAGTTTAGTCTCATTCATTGATTGTAGTACTCGTGCATCTAAGCCATTGATAGCATTCATTAATCCGATGTCTAAAAATAGTAGTTTGTATACTTTTTCGTCTAAATTAGCTTGTAAAGGTAAGCCGGAACTATTGCTATGAATAACTTTGCTAATCACTCTAGCCATACACAATAATTCAATATCTTTTTTAAGTACGCTACTTTGCTCCTTAGGTGAAATATTGCTGTACTTAATTTTAGTACCTACATGACGAGCAGCAAAATTAAATACATTAAGCATACGAGTGAGATCACGCGAGCCAGCATATTTAGGGAAATCCTCTCGATAGGTATCAATAATCGAATTGTGCACTTGGCTCACTGCCTGATAACTTTGAGTTTGAGCAAAGGCAGAGACAGCTTCAGGCATACCACCTACAAAATAATAATGCCGTAAGAGCTGTAATAAGCGCTGATGAGCAATAGGCTGAATCGCTTGGCCCCATTGATAGTTTTGTAACAGTTCGACTAATTTATTTTCATCTAATGCCAGCAAAAACTCGCTAAAAGTCATAGGTCCCATATGTAAGTATTGAATGCGACCCACTGGCATAGAAAAGTGGTGTTGAGCCAAGGCAAATTCTAATAATGAGCCTGCACTAATAAGAGGTAGACTATTTTTTTCCTCATAAAAATACCGTAGTGCAGGGATAGCATTAGGAGCTGCTTGTATTTCATCGAGAAAAAGCAAAGAGTGCTCATCTAAGCTAGGCATGCGCGGCAGTAGTTCAAGCGTTGGTAAAATAGTTAGGGGATCGTTGCTGGCAAAGATGGAGTTAAGTTGTGGATAACGCTCTAAATTAACCGTCAGCAGCGTAGTTTGTGTTTGCTCAGCAAAAAGCTTAACTAAGGTCGATTTACCCACCTGTCGAGCGCCCCGAATGACCAAAGGTTTGCGCAATGGGCTAGTTGACCAGTTTTTTAAAAATTCCAATTGCTTACGGTACATCGCCTAGCTCCACTGTTTAAATAGCTAGCCTTATAATAGCGTTAAAATCATAGTGTGAGTATGATTTTAAGGGTGTATTTTAATAGTGCAAGTATTATTTCTTAGGGTATTTGTTTTTAGAACTTATGTTTTGCAGACCATCTATACTAAGGCTATGAGCTAACGCCTTATCACTTATATCCTACCGTTAGTACCTGATTTACCTCATTAGTGCTTCATCTTTGCCTATATATAAAACACAGTTGTTCACCGAGCGGCGTTATTGTAACGCTAGTCGGTTGCATACAATAAAAGGCTAACTTAAGACAGTACTGATACCCAGATCAGTACGGGCAAATAAGCAGCCGATTGGTGAACAACTGCACTGCCTCACTCTACTGCCTTCACTTGGTTAGCTTTTTTATCTGTCTGCGCCAACCTTTTTCCAACCTGTTACCAACCTCGACTGCGTTAAATTATCTCGCATGATCTGACAGCACGTTGGCACGACTGTCAGCGGAGTGAGATCGTTTTCCAGACGTGAAGAGAGGATGGGATTGATGAAACTAAGATTACAAAAGCTAGTGCTAGCTATTACTTTAGGCTGTGCACTGAGTGCCACTGCAATAGCAGGTGTGACGGATGAGGATATTTTAAAAGGTGCGGAAAACACCAGCCAGATTGTGACCTATGGGATTAGTACTAATGGACAACGCTTTAGTCCATTAACGACCCTCAATACTGAAACCGTTAAAAATTTAGTACCCGCTTACGCCTTATCTTTTGGCGGTGAAAAACAGCGCGGTCAAGAAGCTCAGCCCTTAGTTTATAATGGCAAAATTTTCGTAACAGCGTCTTATTCCCGCGCCTTTGCGGTCGATGCCAAAACGGGTGAAGAACTTTGGCAATATGATCACCGCTTACCCGACAATATTTTACCTTGCTGCGATGTAGTCAATCGTGGCGGTGCGCTCTATGACAACTTATTCATCTTTGCCACTTTAGATGCGCAACTGGTAGCACTGGACCAAGACACCGGTAAGGTAGTTTGGAAAGAAAAAATCGCTGACTACAAGGACGGCTATTCTGCTACTGCGGCTCCCCTAGTTGTGAAAGGTCTAGTTATTACCGGAAACTCAGGTGGTGAGTTCGGTATTGTGGGCGCTGTACAAGCGCGTGATGCCAAGACAGGTAAATTAGTGTGGGAGCGCCCGACGGTTGAAGGTCATATGGGTACGCTGAATGGTCAAGAAAACGGCATTACTGGCGAAGTGAACAAAACATGGCCGGGTGATATGTGGAAAACAGGTGGTGCAGCGACTTGGTTAGGTGGCACATACGATCCTGAAACCGATAGCTTATTCTTTGGTACCGGTAATCCAGCCCCTTGGAACTCGCACTTACGCCCCGGTGACAACTTATATTCCTCTTCAG
Organism: Thiofilum sp.; assembly: GCF_016711335.1. Classification (NCBI taxonomy): domain Bacteria; kingdom Pseudomonadati; phylum Pseudomonadota; class Gammaproteobacteria; order Thiotrichales; family Thiofilaceae; genus Thiofilum; species Thiofilum sp. The sequence continues at coordinate 635,022 of NZ_JADJTF010000001.1, read as the reverse complement.
TACTAGCGATTAATCCCGCCGACGGCAAAATCAAATGGCACTATCAATGGACTCCCCATGATGGTTGGGACTTTGACGGTGTGAATGAGTTCGTTTCATTTGATCTTAAAACCGCTGATGGCAAAGTCATTAAAGCGGGTGGTCATGCCGACCGTAATGGCTTCTTCTATGTATTAAATCGTGAAAACGGTCAATTCATCAGTGCTTCTCCTTTCGTGAATAAAATTACTTGGGCAGAAAAGATTGACGAAAAAACCGGACGCCCCGTTTATATCGAAGACAACCGCCCAGGTGCGCCTGAAGGTGAAAAAGGTAAATCAGTCTTTGCTGCACCGTCTTTCCTAGGTGGCAAAAACTGGATGCCAATAGCCTATAACCCCAATACCGATCTGTTCTATGTACCTGCTAATGAGTGGGGCATGGATATTTGGAACGAACCCATTAGTTATAAAAAGGGTGCGGCTTACTTAGGTGCTGGGTTCACTATTAAGCCACTCAATGAAGACTACATTGGGGTACTACGCGCTATCGATCCTAAAACCGGAAAAATTGTTTGGGAAGCTAAAAACCAATCACCACTATGGGGTGGGGTACTCACTACCGCAGGTGATCTAGTCTTTACCGGTACACCAGAAGGTTATCTCAAAGCATTCCATGCCAAAACAGGTGAGGAGTTGTGGAAATTCCAAACGGGTTCTGGAGTAGTTGGTTGCCCAATTACTTGGGAACAAGATGGTGAGCAATTTGTTGCTGTACCGTCTGGCTGGGGTGGTGCGGTACCACTATGGGGTGGCGAGGTAGCCAAGCAAGTTAAAGAGCTTAATCAAGGGGGTAGTCTCTGGGTATTCAAGTTACCCGCTGCGGCTGCAAAAGCAGCTAAAGCTGACCAGCAACCTCAAAAACCCGAAGCTCAAGCTATTCAGAAAACTTCACAATCCTCCTCCTAAACGTTAGTTAGGGTTCGTGAGGTAAGTGTGACACTTACCTCACGCTTTTGCAGAGGATCATTATCATCAGGTATGGAATCATGAAATTAGTACGTCAGATCGCAATGGCATTAACATTAGCTGGGGCATGCAGTGCTAGCCTCGTTTGGGCGCATGGAGATGTAGTGCCGCAAGCCGTGGATACCACTGGTTTAGACCCTATTGGTAAAGATTGGGTAGAAACTAATCCTTATCGCGGCAATGAAAAAGCGATTGAGATTGGTAAATCCGCTTATGGTCAAAACTGTGCACGTTGTCACGGCTTAGAAGCAGTTTCTGGTGGTATTGCGCCTGATTTACGTAATTTACCTAATGATGATGAAGGCGATGAAATCTTCAAAATGCGGGTACAAAATGGTGCTATCCGTAATGGTGTCACCTATATGCCCGCTTTTGAAGGTGTCATTAGTCAAGAAGCTTTGTGGACTATTCGTAGTTGGTTGCAAACCGTTTCAGTAGAAACGGCTGAGGCTAAAGCGAAAGAACCGGCTGCGGAAACTAAAACCGAGGCAGCTCCCACCGAATCAGCTCCTGCTACTACACCTGAGGCTAAGCCCGCTGAGCCAGCCAGTGCACCAGCGGCTGAAGCTAAACCCGCAGAGGCAGCGAGTACACCGGCTACGACGGAAGCTAAACCTGCTGAGGTCACCAGTACTGCTGAGCCTAAGCCTGCTGAGGCAGCCGCTGCTACTACCGAAAAGCCAGTGGAAAAAGCACAATAAATTGCACCTTAATCTAAAAGGGCATATTGTTCAGGGCAGTGAAAAGCCACTACCACCGCTTAGGAGTGAGGAGTTTAATGATGAGAATGGTAGTTAAATTATTCAGTAGTCTAATCTTAGCCATCAGTGTGAATACCGTGATGGCAGATGCGGCACTCGATAAAATCAAAGAGTCCGGTGTGCTCAACGTCGCTCTGTATAAAGATTTCCCCCCTTATTCCTATGTCGAAAACGGTAAGCAAACCGGTATTGATGTTGAGATTGCTAAAGCACTCGCTGAAAAGCTTGCAGTCAATGTCTCCATTCGTATGGTAGGTGCAGATGAAACCATGAGTGATGATCTACGCAATAATGTGTGGAAAGGTCATTACATGGGCGGCGGTGTTGCTGATGTCATGTTGCATGCCCCCTATGATCGTGAATACGCCAAAGCAGAAGATATGGTCGCTTTTGTCGGTCCCTATCAACTAGAGAAATTAGCCTTTGCGATTAATACCGATAAAGTCGGAACTGATCCTACGGTAGCGAGTTTTATCGAAGCACCGATTGGGGTCGAAGTCGATACCTTAAGTGATTTTTATCTATTACGAGCGGTGAATGGCAAAATTGCTGAACGCTTAAAGCATTACAAAAGTAATCTAGAGGCGATTACCGCACTCAAGTCGGGTGAAATTGCGGCAGTGATGGGACCACGGGGCGAATTAGAGGGCTTACTAGCCGAAGCTCCGCAACATTTACAAATTCGTGAGCTAGTGACACCCGGTTTGTCTAGAGGCACTTGGGCTATGGGAGCGGCTGTTAAAGCTCGCAATGAGGATTTAGCCAAGGAAGTTGATAAAGCGATGGGTGCTTTAGTTAAAGAAGGCAAAATCCGCGACATCTTTGCTAAATATAAAGTCGCTTATAATGCTCCGGCTTTACCCCCTATAGCGGCGGTCGAGGATGACGATAATGGTAAAGCCCCAAAACCTTAAAGTCTTATTAGGAGGGGGCTTAGCTTGCCTCATCCTAAGCACCTCCTTGTTGGCGGATGGTACTAATCCGCTTAACTCTCCCCAATGGCCACTGATGCACCAACGCTATCTCAATAGTGAGCCAGTAGTGTTCGATGATAAGGTCACGATTAGCGCCCCAGCGGCGGCTGAGGATTCGCTGAATGTACCTATTGCCTTTAAAGTTCAAGGGCTAGAAAAAGTCCAGCAAGTGCTCGTCATCGCCGATCTCAATCCTATCCCGCAGATTTTACGTTTTTACCCTGAGCATATCAGTCCCTCATTAGCTTTTAGAATTAAGCTACAACAAGGCTCTCCTATTCATGTAGCTGCTAAAGATGATAAAGGCACCTGGCATGTGAGTGGGGTGTGGGTAGATGCCGCAGGGGGCGGTTGTACTTTACCGAGTGTGGGAACTTCTAGTGGTGATTGGTCAAAAACGCTAGGTCAAGTGTCGGGACAACTCTGGAAGCGCGAAGATAATAACCGTCTACGCCTACGCATTATGCATCCGATGGATACCGGATTAGCGAGTGGTATTCCGCATTTTTATCTAGAGAAAATGACCTTTAGTACACCGGATGGACAGGTATTGGCTCGTTTAGAAACCTTTGAACCCATTAGTGAAAACCCTATGCTGAGCCTTGATATTGGCAAATACTCTGAAGTGAAAATGTCAGGGGTTGATAATAATGGTAATAAGATTGAGGCTATGGTGCAATGAAGCGCGTATGGTCTCTCATCATTGCCAGCAGCCTTGTATGCTTCAGTACTATCCTACAAGCAGATGAGTTTAGTTATGGCTTAGGTGCGCAACAGATTGCGCCTGATACTTATGTATTTGTTGGTAAAACGGAAGATTTCTCGCGCAAAAATGGCGGCAATATTGTCAATACCGGATTTATTGTCACTAATGAGGGAGTAGTGGTGATCGATACCGGATCATCTAAACGCTATGGTGAGCAGCAAGCTGCTGCCATTGCCCAAGTGACTGATAAGCCTGTGATAGCTGTTTATCTAACGCATCATCATCCTGATCATTTTTTTGGTAATCAAGCCTATAAAGGCAAAGCGCCACTGCGTGCTTTAGCGCCTACGATTCAATCCATGCAAGCTGAAGGTGGAATGTTTGCGGATAATCTTTACCGTATGACAGGCGATTGGATGCGTGGCTCAGAACCGATTAGTGCCGATGAGACGGTAAATGCAGGTAGGCTTGCTATTGGCGGGCATGAGCTGGAGGTCATTGCAGCAGAAGGGCATACCGCTGGTGATTTAGTGTTGTTTGATCACACCACTGGAGTACTGTTTGCAGGGGATCTGGTTTTCAATCATCGAGCACCCACGACACCCCATGCCAAGGTAGCCGTATGGTTAGAGACTTTAAAACGTTTGAAGGAGCTACCCTTTAAACTATTAGTACCCGGTCATGGTGCAGTTGTGACAGATACCGCTGCTATTGAACAGACCGCAGACTACTTAACATGGTTAGTTGCTACCTTTGAGGAGGCGGCACAAAATGGTTTGGATATGACTGAAGTAATGCAAACCCCCATCCCTGAGCGGTTTAAAAATATGAGCTTAGTTCAATCTGAATTGCGCCGTTCGGTTGCGCATTTATATCCTGCTTTAGAGCAACAAGTGTTAAAAGACGCAAAACCCTAACAGCAGACTTACCTATTGGCTCATTTTGCATGAAACCGTAGGGGCAAAACCTGAGTGTTTGCCCTTCCTCCTAATCCCTCAATTATCCCATAATGGCAGCTTTCTTATCACGTAACAGAGGGTAAACACCTAGGTTTACCCCTACGGTTGAGGAGTAGGACTATGAAAAATAAGAGTATTTTTGGGGTTTTGCTGTCATTTGCTATTGCAGCCCAAGCGGAGCCACCTTGTCCGGTAACAGTGGATAGTACTCTGTTGATGTCTCCCAGCGTTTTATTTGCTGATCAGCCCGAATGTGTACGTACTCCAGCAATGCCAGAGTATTTACGCATGGATCAGTATCATCGTCCCACCCCTGACTGTGTACCGAATGGCATTACTCTTACCACTGAGCAATTGCAACAATTGATCAAAGAGCGGGAGCCGCTCCTGATTGATGTAATGGCGGTGTTAGAGCGCTATGAACCTGATTTTGGGCATGAGTGGCTACCCAATGCCCCGCGTGAATCATTACCGAATGCTGTATGGTTGCCCAATGTGGGCTATGGCACATTGCAGCCACATATTGAGCAGTATTTAACTATTGAGTTAGAACGCTTGACTCAAGGTGATAAGGCAAAACCGATAGTGCTCTTTTGTGTGGCGGATTGTTGGATGTCGTGGAATGCGGCTCAGCGTGTCAAAGCCCTAAATTATTCAGCGGTGTATTGGTATAAGTTGGGTACGGATGGCTGGAAAGAGGCAGGGTTGCCGTTGGTGGAGGTCAAGCCTGTGCCGGTTTTGAAATAGAGTAGTGTACAGACAAAGCAGCGCAGACCATTAGTGTTCTCCCTACACTCCTTTGCTTGAGCTAAGGGAGAGAGCTGTTACCCTTAATACTTTTAATGCTGTGTCGGTTTGGTTTCTTGAGCAATAGCTTCCACTTGTTCCAAGGTCAATTGGAATAAATCGGCAATGGCTTGATAAGACATGGCGTTTAAAGCCAATAATTGCTTGACCGCTTGGTGTATGCGTTGCTGTTCCTTTTGCAACGCCAACTCTTTCTCAGTTAATAATGGCTCTAGCTCAGAACGTGCTTGAGTTATACCTTTTTGTAATCCCTGATCAAAGCCTTGTTCTAAACCTTGTTCTAAACCTTGTTTAATGCCGTCTTCTTTGCCCCAGACATAGGTTGAAAAGCGGGTGATGTCTACTTGGGTCAACATGGTTTTTGCCTCCACCAGATGAGCTTGTAAGTCTCGATTATCGCCTAAAGTCTCTAACATTTCATAATAATTGCGGAAACTCTGTTCATCATCGCCGGTGAGTTCGCGTAAACGTCGGACAATATAATTGACCACTTGTTGCGTCGGGCGCTCTTTGAAGTCGCATAATATGGCTAGTACTAAGGCTTCGGGAGTGTCTTGAGCGAGGAGTAGGCTGCAATCAACGGTGTGCATGTCGAGGACTTGGTAGTCGTAGGTAAAACGTACTAGGGGTAAAGTACTCGGCATGGTGAGACGTTGTTTACCGATGTAAACCAAGTACTGATAGATGGGTTCATCGGGGTACATCATTAAAATATCGCTGAGGTAGCGCAACATGCGGATGGGCATGGAGCTGTCATTGGCGTTTTGAATTTCAACATGGAGTATGAAGCGCTCGCCCGATTCACATTTGCGCATACGAGCTACCATGTCGGCGCGGCGGGATTCGATGCGTTGTTGTTCGGTGGGTAGGAGTTCTACGGAGTTTTTGTCTACGTCCAAGTGCAGCAGGATATTGGCAATATCGGCGGCTAGGAATTGGAGTACGTCTTTACTGATGAGGTCTTTTTCTGCCATAGCGGGTTAGGATTGGGGGAGTTAGGGGAAGTATAGCTACGCGCTGCTAGCTAGTCATGCACTAACTACTCACTGCTATAGCATAGCTATATACTAGCTAGTGACTAGCATAGCTATGCTACTGGACAATGGCACTTAACCTGCGGCAACACGAAAGCCTACGTCGCTGAGACGGCTCGTAGGCACGAAGTTGGAGCGATACGCTGAGCTTAAGTCCGGCTCTTCGTTCCATGAACCACCGCGAAACACACGCCGAGAGCAGTTAATGCTATCACTAGGATTCGCATAGCAATCAGCTACCCACTCCCATACATTACCATGCATGTCATATAGCCCATAGCTATTAGCAGCATAGCTAGCTACAGGCGCTGTATAAACATAACTATCATTACAGTTAGCAATCGTCCAACTAGGGTATTTTTCTTTACCTTTCTGATCTGCTAGATTTGCAAACTGACAACCTAAGCTAGCGTTTTGCCCCCACAAGTAAGTGATATCACTGCCTGCGCGTGCTGCATATTCCCACTCCGCTTCACTAGGGAGGCGATAGGGTTTGCCTGTTTCTTTCTTGAGCCACTGAATATATGCTTGTGCATCATTCCAGCTCACGCAGGCTACAGGATCATTATCGGTTTGTTTAAAACCTAACTGACGCCACGAATTACCTTTGGTATCACCCCATCCCCCTTTATCATTGAGGGAGTAGCAAGAACCTTGCTCTTCTGCGGTGGTTTTGTAGTTGGTTGCCTCTACAAATGCCCGAAACTGCGCCACCGTCACCTCGGTTTTAGCTAGTTGATAGGCTTTCACTGTTACCTCACGAAAAGGTAACTCATCGCCATAGCACTTATCCATGCCTTCCACGACATCACGCTTAGGCACACAAACCATCGTAAAAGTCCCCGCTGGAATATCGACCATAACGGGTTCAAAGGGTAAGCGCTCTGCTTTGGCTGGTTGAATAGGTTGCTCTGTGACTACAGGTGTAGGTGCTACCAACACAGGAGGAGTATCGGATACAGTTGCAGCTCTTGGCTCTGGGTCTTTAGTACCCACCCATAACCACACAACACCCACTGCGGCAACACTCCCCACGCCCCCCAAGAACCACTTATTCACCCGCCCTGCATTACCTTCCACAACAGGCTTAGTTCGCAGTGGTGATGCTGTAGTACTAAAGGTTCGCGCTTGTTGCTCAGCTTGGCGTTGTAATTCGGCTGCTTGCTGTCGTGCAGCTTCACGTTGGGCGGTTTCCGCCGCCACCCGTTGCGCTTCACGCTCCCGTGCGGCTTGGGCTTCGGCTTGTTGTTGGGCTTCAGCCTCACGCTTTGCCTGTAATTCGGCTAAACGCCGCGCCTCTGCTTCCTGCGCCAAACGCTCTTGCGCTAAACGTTGTGCTTCCGCCTGTTTTTGGACTGCCTCTTGCTTGGCTTCCAGCAGTAAATCATCAATCTTTTCTACAATCGTACTCAGTACTCGATTCAACTCATACGAGCCAATGGCATACAACGACAACGCCTGATTATCCACCGTTGCCCCTTGCACCGTTGCCAGCCAAGGCACACGCCGCCACGGACAAGGATGCACAATCACCGGAATAATCCGCAGTCCCTCAGACTTACGCCGCTCTAATAATTTTGGAATCTCTTTGCGGGCAATAAAATTAGAAGTCAGAAAATCAGCACTAATCAGCAAAACCGCCACTTTTGCCTTGGCAATCGCCGCCTCAATCGCAGGTAGCCACTCATCGCCCACCTCAATCTGCCGATCATCCCACACCGCAAACTGCCCATGCACCTGCAATACGCGCAATTGCTTTTGCAATTCATCTTTCCAGATTTCGTCTTGATGGCTGTAGCTAATAAAAATATCAGTCATGGTCAGTGGTCATAAAGAGGGGACGAAAGGAATAATAGCGGAATTAAGAGTAAATTGCCCTTGTCTTAAAGCGCTAATCCAAAGCAATACATATTGATTCAATAGGCTAAGTACCTAGCTAAATCTGCTAAACTAACCACATTACTGCATCAGAGTACTAAGCCATGACCGCATTACCGAAACCCAATCATGTCAGCCCCGCAGAGTACCTACGCCTAGAAAATGACCGTGCTGATGATGGCGAACGCTGCGAATATAATAATGGCTATATTTACGCAATGGCAGGAGCGAGCCGCACTCATAATTTATTATCAGGCTATTTATTTGCACAATTATTTATGCACTTGCGCGGTAAACCCTGCCAAGTGTTTCAATCCGATATGAAAGTAGCAATTGATACCCTAGGCGATACACGCTATTACTACCCCGATGTACAAGTAAGCTGTGAAGAAGAAAAAGATGCTTATATTAATCGCGCACCGTGTTTAATTATCGAAGTATTATCAGTCACTACGGTACAAAAAGATCGCATTGAAAAACTCAATGGCTATCGGCTTATTCCTAGTTTGCAAGAGTATGTTTTATGCTCACAGGACTCACCTTTTGTAGAACTATATCGCCGCCGCACTGAATGGACAAAAGAACAGTACATCAGCGGGCAAGTACTGCATTTAGAATCCGTCGATCTCAAAATTGCTATTGATGAGTTGTATAGTTTTTTTAGAGTTGAGCAATAATTTTAAGAGTATTTGTAGTGTTAGAAGTTATTGAGGTTATTAAACGTTCTAATCTAGGCATGACACGCCCCTTTTTATGTCTTGCGTCCGATAATCAGCTTTACTATGTGAAATGTATATAAAACGTCATCCTTGTAAATATAATCTCATTCGCTTTCAGCCCATAGTCGATTCGGATGAGTTTGCGAATGTTGGTGTGGTATTGGTGTCTATGTTAACTTATGAGTTGCATTTTAAAGTGCTGGCTAAAGAGCATAATCAACGAATACTTGATTTCTTTGCACCTTTAAAAGAGGAAGTACTTACTCAAGCGTTAGAGAGTGTTATTTTAGAGTTTAATGGTTTAAAAGCTATATTAGCAGAACAGCGAAAAATACAATATTATGATTATCGTGTTGTCCCACGAGATGGGTTAATTAGCTACAGTGGAACACGAGCCATTTTGAGTGAATCCCCCGCCCATACATTCGAGCACTTATATAGTCGCTATATTGAGCGCATTGGCTTTAATACTTAGTAGAAAGTACTCGACTCACTCCCTAGTCGAGTACTTAATAGTAGAGTAGTACTTTACTCTGCTGCGGTCACATTAAAAAAGGTTCCGTCTAAACTCACCACTTTTACTCGTGTACCCGCAGGTAAATCAGCACCTTGTACTTGCCATATAGAACCATCGACTTCTACCGAGCCGCGCCCATTAATAATAGGTGTACTGAGCATATAAACCTTGCCTATATGACTTTGGAGGCGATTATTCAGCCCCGGAGTATCAGAAGGGGTAGTTTCATCTTTATACCAAGGTGATTTACGCCAAGCTAATAGGCTAATAATGGATAAAATGACAAATACAATTAGTTGTGCGGCTAGGGTAAATGATGGAATCAACCATAAAACAATACCGGTAACAATAGCGCCAAAGCCAAACCACATTAAAATCGCACCCGGAACTACGATTTCTAAAGCGAATAGTAGCACGCCTAAACTCAGCCAATGCCAATAAGCAATTTCCATCCCTTAGCCTCCCTTCGGTGCTTTAAAATTATCTTGAGCGGCTTTCCACAGCTCATTAATACTACCAATGGAACCTAATAGACTGGTGGTATCTAGAGGCATGAAAATGGTTTTCTGCTGATTGGATTCGGCGAATTTACCTAACGCTTCTACATATTTTTGCGCAATAAAATAATTTAAAGCTTGGGGATCACCTTGGGCTACCGCTTCAGATACCATTTGAGTGGCTTTTGCTTCGGCTTGTGCTTCACGCTCACGAGCTTCAGCGAGTAATACAGCGGCGGTTTTAGCGCCTTCTGCTTCTAGAATTTGCGCCTCTTTTTTACCTTGAGCCTCGGTGATCTGCGCCCGCTTTTGGCGCTCAGCGGTCATTTGTAAATTCATCGCACGAATCAGCCCTTCAGGCGGCTCAATGTCTTTAATCTCCACCCGCAGTACTTTCACGCCCCACGCATTGGTCGCTTGGTCGATAATGGCTAACAAGCGAGTACCGATTTCATCACGCTTGCTCAATAACGCATCCAATTCAAAATTACCGCAGACCGAGCGTAGATTAGTCATGCTCAGATTCATAATAGCGGTTTCTAAATGAGTGACCTCATAGGAGGCTTTGGCGGGATCAAAGATTTGATAGAAGATCACGCCATCGACCGTCACATTCGCATTGTCAGCGGTAATGACTTGCTGAGGCATAATATCGAGCACTTGTTCCATCATATTCACTTTATGCCCGATGCGGTTAACGATAGGAAAAATCACTCCTAGACCGGGTTGTAAGGTACGTACATAGCGACCAAAGCGCTCAACGGTATACGCATAGCCTTGAGGGACGGTTTTAACCGCCATAAATAATAGGACAACGCCTAAGATTAAGATGCCTAATGCAAACTCTAACATGGAGTGCTCCTTATCGATTGTTATGATTAATCATTAGTTTATCGTGTTTCAGCCTTATTTGTCGTTATTATCAGCCTTTTAAGATCAATGGTAAGGCTTTAGGTTTCAGCGCATAATCTGGCTACTGTTATTTCACCATACCACTAGGAGTATTGATATGCATTTATACGGTTGCCCTATGACTCGCTCCACCCGTGTCGCATGGGTATTAGAAGAAGCTGGCTTAGATTATCACTACACCGTTATTGACCTAAAATCAGGTGAAGGCTTTAAACCGCCTTTTATTAATCTTAATCCCTCTGGCAAAGTGCCTGCCTTGGTCGATGGTGATTTAATACTCACTGAATCCGCTGCAATTGGTATTTATATTGCCGATAAAGTACCCGCAGCAGGGCTGATTCCCGCAGTAGGTACGTCAGAGCGTGCGTTACACGACCAATGGTGCTTTTTTGCCTCTAGCGAATTAGAGCAACCCTTATGGTTAATGGCGAAACATACCTTCGCTTTCCCACCTGATCAACGTTGTCCAGCCGTGCTTCCTAGTGCTGAGTGGGAATTTAAACGCCAGCTCAAGGTATTAGCACAAGGCTTAGGTGACAAAACATTTATTTTAGGTGAGCAATTTACTGTCGCTGATGTTTTATTGAGCCATATACTCACATGGGCAACACGCGGCTTAAAAATGGATTTAGGCGATGAAAAACTAGAAGCCTATCGACAACGTACACAAGCACGTCCTGCTCTCGCCAAAGCGCGTGAACGTGAAGCTCATGAAGCAGCTTTAAAAGCGCAAGCCCAATGAGGTTTCTCACCGTATGCGTGCTAAGTTGGATACTGCTTAGCACCACTACATTCGCTAAAGAAGAGGCGTTATTTATTCAGCCGCACTCTAATTAATATTCATGACTCTCTAATTCTATTTTATTCTAAAGATGCTTCCTATTGTTTAGCAGGGAAGCATTGTTACTCATTAAATTACCACTATTATCATGTCATTGCTTAAAAATAAAACCTTTTTAACTATTTATATACCTAACTATCTTGAGTTTTCAGTATTATTTATATTGGGTATTTTGGATACCGTTTTTATTGCCTTAGTAGAACCTAAGTTTGTTACCGTTTTAGGTGTGACGCATAGTTTATTGATTATTGTATTCGTCACTAGCCAAACCATTGCTAATATCACAGCCGCACATCTAGCCGATCCTAACCTAACGGAAGAGCGTAAGCACTTTTGGATTAATAAAACTTTAGTCTTAACTCTACTTACTGGGTTGGTTTATGTTGTTGCTATTTTAGCATTAGTGCCTTATCTACTAAAGACAGTTAATTTATCTAGTGATTATCAGCACTTAAATTATCCCTTTATTATATTGATTTTATTAGGTGCTATCTTTGTCGCTTTGCGTCGTGGCTTGAATGCTATCTTTAATATCTATCGTATGGCTAAAATCAATCTCTATAGCAGCTTGACTATTGTAGCATTGAATGTGATTTTGAATATTATTTGCTATTGGGTGTTTTATGGTAAAAATAATGAGTGGTATTTATTAGGGATTGGTGCAGCTACCTTACTGAGTCAGGTTTTAGTACCTATTGGTTTAATTATATTGATGCTATACAACCAGACTACTAGCTTTAAGCAGTGGCGTGCATTATTTAGTGATAGGGCTAATGACTGGCAAATTATTAAAACTGGTTTTATCTCCTCATTAGAGGCTGGCTCTTATACCGTTATGACTTATGTTTTCATAGCGTTATTGTCGCATATTAGTCAAGCGGCTTTTGTAACGCGCACTATGCTAATGCCTTGGTTTCAAATGGTGGGGGCACTAGGTGTAGCATGGGTAGGTTATACTAATCGAGAGTTAGCCTTTCATTGGAATGCTAAACACTTTGACCAGTTTGAAATGACTGTGACACATTTAATTGGTTGGGGTCGATTATTCACTAGCCTAGGTTTGATTATTATGCTTATAGTCTTTGCTATAGTGCAAAGCATTGCCTTTAAAGAGTTATATAGCACCCCCGAATCCCTGCCTATTTTGATCGTCATATTTACTAGCCTAGCCTTGATTGATTTTTTTAGAGTGAAAAATATTATTACCCTAACAGGCTTAAGATTACTGAAGCATGTAGGGCGCTCTACTATAGTATCTATTGCTTGTCATATCGCTTTATTGTTAGGGTTTTTTAGTATTTATTATTATGCTAGCTATTTAAGTGTGTTAGTTGCAGTGGGTTTAATGTTTGCTTTAATGATAGGTGATGAGTATTTTAGAGCTGTTTATAATTATGCTTTATTGCGAGGCTTTATTAAGCGCAAGATGACATAATGATTTATAATTTATAAAATGATGGGGCTATACCCATTTTCTTATACACAAATCAGTAAGTTTCTATAAGATAAGCAATTTATGCCTATGAACTGGACAGCTACCAAACTCAACGATCTTGACTTGGGAGGCAAGCGCTTCGCAACACGCGCAGCGCAGATTCACAAGGCAATACTGAAAGCACCACAATCCAACCTCCCCAAGGCGGGCTAAGGTTGGGTCAGCACCTTAGCCGTGTTACAACAGGCGCTACAACGGCGGCAAATTCCTAAAGGGAGCGCTTCTTCAGGAGCCTCAAGCACGTCTTCAACGCTTCGCAAACTTCTCGTCCACAAGCTTCTGAAAGCGTGCGCGTTCGAGAGGTCGACTGTTCCAAAGAACCGAGCAGGTGGTCAGTGCGCGGCTAAGCACATCGATGTCTTGAGCTGCTACCTCCTCTATGCAGCGGAGGGCACGATTGATGCACGATTCGATGTGTGCCGGATCGCTCCAGTTGATACCGTCAAGGGCTGCCTCTGCCCTGCGAAGGACTACCTCTGTCTTGCCGAAGGACGCCTCCTCCGCGCTAAGGTTCGGCTGAAACTGCCGTTGCTGTTCGGCCTCTTGTCTCTGCTGCCTGTCTTCCTCCCTGTCCTCCTCCCTGCCACCCAACGTTAAGCGCGATTCACTGAATTCCACAGTCCGTCTGGCGAGATCGACGAATGCCGTGCCTCCAAGCCGTGCGGCGGGTTCGTCTTCAATAGTCACATAAGCGTCGTCAACCCACTCACGAGGTTTTTTTACGCTATTGTAATGCTGCCCCTCGTCCCAGATGATGCAATACTCATCATCCTTACGGGACATGGTACCCATCAGTGCGGGGGTATCATGCGGAAATTTAACAGTGACACGCTTCTCCTCGAAGCTTTGCACTCTGTCTAGCTCGTCTTCCCCACCTAACGTTAGGCTCGATTCACTGAATTCCACAGTTCGTTTGGCGAGATCGATGAATGCCGTGCCTCCGAGCTGTGCAGCGGGTTCGTCTCCAATGGTTATATAAGCGTCGTCAACCCACTCACGGGGGGTTTTTACGATATTATAATGCTGGCCCTCGTCCCAGATGATGTTGTACTCACCGCGATTCCACCGCATCGTACCCACCAGTGCGGGAGTGTCATGCGGAAACTTCACGGAGACTCGTAAAGGTCCTAACTTCGGATTGATGGTAGAAACCATTTGTGAACCTTTCCCACCCAACGTTAGGCTCGATTCACGGAGTTCCACAGTCCGTTTGGCGAGATCGACGAATGCCGTGCCTCCGAGCTGTGCAGCTGGCTCATCTCCAATAGTCACATAAGCGTTATTAACCCACTCACGGGGTTTTTTTACGATATTATAATGCTGGCCCTCGTCCCAGATGATGTTGTACTCACCGCGATTCCACCGCATCGTACCCACCAGTGCGGGAGTGTCATGCGGAAACTTCACGGAGACTCGTAAAGGTCCTAACTTCGGATTGATGGTAGAAATCATTTGAACTCTCCTAACTTCATTATGGAAACCCGCAAAGGTCTCGACTTCAGGTTGACGATAGAAATCATTTGTGAACCTTACCAACTGCGTCGCTGCGGCAAGCCCAGACGACTGAGATCGTTTGAACCCTTGCTAAACGGCAATATGAAGTCGTTACATATACAAGAAAAGACATTGATCTTCAAATCACTACAAAAAATCAACACCACTAATAGCTTCCTATACAGCCTCAGATCAGCGGCTCATCTCACATTAATTAAAAAATGCACCCCCACCGGGAATTAACATGCAGATTCATTTTTTATAGAACTTTCACTGATGTTCGGCAGAGTGTGCGTTCCTTTCCCCGCCCTAATGAAAATTGGTTACACAGTTTATTTGACAGACTCTATTCATTATTAAAAGCGCAGATGTTTTACGGATAGACCGTTATTGATTAACTCATTTAGCGAGTCAATGCCAATGCGTAAATGCATTTCGACAAAATTTTCTGAAACCGTTTGATCACTAGCCTCGGTTTTAACTCCTTCCGGTTCCATAGGGCGATCAGAGACTAATAATAAAGCACCGACCGGAATTTCATTAAAAAATCCGGCACTAAAAATGGTGGCGGTTTCCATATCAATCGCCATACAGCGCATGCGTTTTAGACGTTCTTTAAAGGTTTCGTCATGTTCCCAAACGCGGCGGTTGGTGGTGTAGACCGTTCCCGTCCAGTACTCTTTTTGGTGTTTGCGTGAGATGGTGGTGGAAACTGCTTTCTGCAAACTAAACGCGGGTAGAGCAGGGACTTCGGGAGGGAAGTAGTCGAGTGATGTCCCTTCACCGCGAATCGCCGCGATGGGCAGGATCAAATCGCCTAGCTGATTTTTCCTTTTTAACCCCCCACACTTGCCTAAAAACAGTACTGCTTTGGGATGTACATGGCTCAATAAATCTAAGATGGTGGCGGCATTGGGGCTACCCATACCAAAATTAATAATGGTGATATTGTTAGCAGTAGCATTAGGCATCGTGCGGTTTAGGCCTTTGATCGGCACGTTATGCCATGCAGCAAACATCTCTACATATTGGTTAAAGTTGGTGAGTAAGACGTATTGCCCAATGGTTTCGGGTGTGAGTGAGGTATAGCGGGGTAGCCAGTTAGCTACGATCTCTTCTTTGGTACGCATAGCAAGTCCTGTGATGTTGTTTTTGATTATTGGTATTAAAAGTCCCCTAGTATCAAGACTGGAGGGTTAATCTCATACTAAGAGAACTGGGTCGACTGTTCAAGAAAGCAGCTAAAATTGTGTTCGATAGTGAGACTAAGCAGCTTTTTATCCTTGCAGCGGGATAGTTTTGACATTGATCAAAACCCCAGCGCGGTTTTTACTAGCTAAAAAATCTATTTTTAAGATCGATATGAGAAAAACATTCTATTTTAATTAATTAGTACTTGGTTATATGCTTACATACATCTCAAGGGCACGCAGCCAGTAATTGAGAATAGTTTGTTATAAATTAAAGAGATAGACACATGGAAACGACAATGAATGCTATGCCACGTATTAATGAACCTGCTCCGGCGTTTGAAGCACGTACTACACACGGTGTGAAAAAATTATCTGACTACCAAGGCAAATGGTTAGTATTGTTTTCGCATCCGGCTGATTTTACTCCGGTTTGTACCACTGAGTTTATGGCGTTTGCTAAGCGTCATGCCGATTTCCAAGCCTTAAACTGTGAATTATTGGGTTTATCGATTGATAGCTATTACAGCCATGTGGCTTGGGTACGCAATATTAAGGAAAAGTTTGGCGTAGAAATTCCTTTCCCGATTATCGAAGATCTAAGCATGAGTGTTGCCAAATCTTACGGCATGATTCATCCGGGGGCGGCGGATACGTCAGCAGTACGTGCCACGTTTATTATTGATCCTAATGGTATTATGCGGGCGATGGTGTATTACCCGATGACTAATGGTCGTTCGATTGATGAGTTTGTGCGTTTGGTTTCAGCATTACAAACCTCGGATACTCACAAAGTAGCCACCCCAGAGGGTTGGAAACCGGGCGACCAAGTGATTGTGCCACCGCCTCAAGACGTAGATGCTGCCGAGCAACGTATGAGTGCAGGTTATGAATGTACTGATTGGTATTTCTGCAAAAAGAGCCTGTAATGGTCTAAGTTAGAGCGCTATTGATCCTCAGCGCTAACGTCCGGTGCTTCCCTAGGGAGGCACTGGATTTTATCCATCTTCCTTGTCTTTGTCCTGCCTAATAAAACTTTCTATTACCCCTCACTTCAAGCACGTTATAATAGGAGGCATAGTCTATTGATGTATTGCCTGATCAGGTTTGAATGTACTGAGTCAGCATTAGTTATCTCAACCATTGAGAGTTAATAATGGAATCACTCATTTTCCCAGATAGTTTTGTAAATAAGTTTGTTTGTGGCAATTCAGTTGAGGTCATGGCTCAGATTCCAGATGAATCGATTGACTTAATTGTTACATCTCCTCCCTATAACTTAAAAAACTCTACGGGTAATGGTATGAAAGACGGTAGAGGGGGGAAGTGGTCAAATGCTGCTTTAATCAAAGGCTACGCTAATTACAATGATAATATGCCCCATGAAGAATATGCTGCTTGGCAACGCCGGTGTTTAACAGAAATGTACCGTATTATTAAGGATGATGGTGCTATTTTCTATAATCATAAGTGGCGTGTTCAAGGTGGTTTATTACAAGATAGGCAGGATATTGTTTCAGGCTTTCCAGTAAGACAAATTATTATTTGGCGGCGTAAGGGGGGGATAAATTTTAATGCGGGCTACTTCTTGCCAACCTATGAAGTCATTTATTTAATTGCTAAGCCCAATTTCAAGTTAGTACCTAAGGCTAATGCTTATGGTGATGTGTGGGAGTTTGGACAAGAACTTAAAAATAAGCATCCTGCTCCTTATCCTGTAGAGCTAGTCGATAGAATTATTGGCTCAACTAATGCACAATTAGTGCTCGACCCCTTTATGGGTTCCGGTACGACAGCTTATGCAGCAAAACAGTTAAAACGTGATTTTATTGGTATTGATATTTCCCCAGAGTACTGTCAAATGGCTGCTGAGCGCTTGACTAATCCAGCTAGTGTTTATCATGTAGTACCTCCATCAGAAAATATGCTTAAACAAGCATCTTTGTTTTAAAGGACTAAAAGTACGTGCAAACTTATACAAAGGAATCCTTGATTGCTGCTTTGCAAGCTATTTCAGATAGAGGTTGGATTGCTACAGAGCGTGGTAATAATGATGGTAATGTAGGTAATGTATTAGAGGATTTATTGGGCATTGAGGAGAATAATTTACCTATTCCTAATGCCGCTGAGTGGGAGTTAAAAGCTCAGCGTAAACGTACTGCTTCATTAGTGACCTTGTTTCACCTAGAGCCTTCACCAACAGCATTAAAATTTGTACCTAGTATTTTATTACCAAATTATGGTTGGTCTCATGATAAGGCGGGTACTATTTATCCTAATTCAGAAATGAGCTTTAGGCAGACGATTCGATGTGGTTTATATTCCAATCGGGGTTTTACAGTAGTCGTGAATCGAGCTGAACAACGTATTGAGGTAATATTTGATGTTACTAAAGTAGATCAAATAAAACATAGTGCTTGGGTGGATAAAATTATTCAGAGTGGTAATAGTACTTTGAGTCCTAACCCTTATTGGGGTTTTAATGATTTTTATCATAAGCTTGGTTCAAAGTTACATAGTTGCTTCTATGTTATAGCCGATCATAAAACAGAGAAAGGTCTAGGTTATTTCAAGTACGAAGAAGTTTATATGCTCAAAGAGCTATCTTTAGAAAAAATGTTGAGTGCATTTGAGAGTGGTTTGATTTATGTCGATTTTGATGCGCGTACCGGACATAATCATGGTACTAAGTTTAGAATTAAACGCGCTGATATTATGAATTTATATGCAAGCTGTACCAGAATTATTTAAAAGACACGGGCAAAGTACCCGCATCTTTTAAGTACTGAGAAACTTAAGCCGAGAGACCTAAATTATTCCAAATAGTGACCGTAGGTTCAGCACGATTCATGGTGTAAAAGTGCAAACCCGGTGCTCCGGTGTCGAGTAAGTTTTCACATAGCAGTGTTACAAACTCCTCACCAAACGCCGTAATCGAGGCACTATCATCCCCATACGCTTCTAACTGCTTGCGTACCCAGCGCGGAATTTCAGCACCGCACATATCGGAAAAACGCGCCAGTTGCGTATAGTTAGTAATCGGCATAATGCCCGGTACTATTGGGATAGTGACACCTTTAGCTAAGCATCGATCCACAAAATGCCAATACGCATCAGCATTAAAGAAATACTGAGTGATCGCACTATTCGCCCCTGCATTCACTTTGCGCACAAAGTTATCTAAATCTTTATCTAAATTAGGCGCTTGTGGATGTACTTCAGGATAAGCAGCAACCTCAATATGAAAATGATCGCCCGTCTCCTTACGAATGAATTCGACTAATTCATTAGCATAACGAAACTCACCACTGTCCATCGTACCAGAGGGCAAATCACCGCGTAGGGCGACAATGTGCTTGATGTCGTGTTCGCGGTATAGCTGGAGAATTTGACGAATTTGACTCGCTGACGAACCAATACATGACAAATGCGGTGCAGCTTCTATTCCAGAGGAGCGCTGAATATCCAGCACTGCCTCTAGAGTACGCTCTTGTGTTGAACCACCCGCTCCATAAGTCACCGAGAAAAATCGCGGTTTTAAAGGAGCTAGGGCTTCACGCACTTCACGTAGTTTTTCCACACCCTGTTCAGTCTTGGGTGGGAAAAACTCAAAGCTAAACGCTAATTCGTCATTATGGCTATGGTCGTCATGTTCATGTTCATGGTCGTGAGTATGATCATGAGTACTCATAGCAACTCCTGATTAGTAGCGATAGTGATCCGCTTTGTAAGGACCTTGAACGGACACATTGATATAAGCCGCTTGTTGCTCAGTCAGTTCAGTCAATTGTGCATTGAGCTTTTTCAATTGTAAGCGAGCGACTTTCTCATCTAAGTGCTTAGGTAAGGTGTATACACCGACTGGATATTTACCAGAATCGCGTTCAGTCCAGAGTTCAATTTGTGCAATCGTTTGATTGGCAAATGAAGACGACATGACGTATGAAGGATGACCCGTAGCACAACCTAAATTCACCAAGCGACCTTGGGCTAATAGAGTAATGCGTTTGCCGTCTGGGAAAATGATGTGATCCACTTGGGGTTTGATCTCTTCCCATTGGTATTGTTCAAGGCTGGCTACATCGATTTCATTATCGAAGTGACCGATATTGCACACGATGGCTTCATTTTTCATTTTAGCCATGTGATCGTGATTAATAACGTGATAATTACCAGTTGCGGTGACGAAAATGTCTGCTTTGTCCGCAGCATAATCCATAGTCACTACACGATAACCTTCCATTGCGGCTTGTAGTGCACAGATGGGATCAATTTCAGTCACCCATACTTGAGCGGATAAAGCACGTAAGGCTTGAGCTGAACCCTTACCTACGTCACCGTAACCTGCAACCACTGCTACTTTACCCGCCACCATTACGTCAGTAGCGCGTTTAATACCGTCAACTAACGACTCACGGCAACCATAAAGGTTATCGAATTTTGATTTAGTCACAGAATCATTCACGTTAATGGCTGGGAATTTGAGGTCGCCGCGTGCGTGCATTTGGTATAAACGATGAA
Organism: Thiofilum sp.; assembly: GCF_016711335.1. Classification (NCBI taxonomy): domain Bacteria; kingdom Pseudomonadati; phylum Pseudomonadota; class Gammaproteobacteria; order Thiotrichales; family Thiofilaceae; genus Thiofilum; species Thiofilum sp. Next base: position 614,710 of record NZ_JADJTF010000001.1, on the reverse strand, counting down.
CGCCGGTAGTGGTTTCTTCGGTAACGCCGCGTATTTCAGCGAGACGAGTGCTATACCAAGTCGGATCAGTTTCTAAGCGCTTACGGATCGCTGCGTATAAATAGGTTTCTTCTTCAGAAGTCGGTTTAGCTACTAAGCTAATATCTTTTTCAGCACGAGCACCTAAATGCAGGAGTAGGGTAGCATCGCCACCATCATCCAGAATCATATTGGCTTGTTGACCATTAGGCCATTCAAAGATTTTGTGGGTGTAATCCCAATATTCTTCTAATGACTCACCCTTATAAGCAAAGACAGGAATACCTGCGGCTGCAATCGCTGCGGCTGCGTGATCTTGAGTAGAGAAAATATTGCAAGACGCCCACCGAACTTCAGCACCGAGTGCTTTTAAGGTTTCAATTAACACCGCCGTTTGAATGGTCATGTGTAAAGAGCCAGTAATACGCGCACCTTTTAAAGGTTGAGTTTTGGCAAACTCTTCACGAATCGCCATTAGACCGGGCATTTCGGTTTCAGCGATTTTAATCTCTTTACGGCCCCAATCGGCAAGGCTCATATCGGCAACAATATAATCATTGAATTGACTCGAACTCATCATTCAATCTCCAGTTTGGTTGATAATTGAATGAGCGCCGTTGTCAATTACGGTTGCCTAAGCCTGGCGGAACTACCTTATTAAAATACTATCAGGTAGCCGTTGCAGCGCTCCTTAGACGAAAAGCTCACCTCACGCAAAGGTCAGATGAGCTATTAGGAATTATAAACCAGCCGCAGCGCGTAACGCTTCAGCTTTATCAGTTTTTTCCCAAGGTAAATCTAAATCTTCACGACCAAAGTGACCATAACTTGCGGTATTGCGATAGATCGGACGCAATAAATCCAGCATTTTGGTAATGCCATACGGACGTAGATCAAAGTACTCACGAACTAATTTTTCAATTAAAGCCTCAGCCACTTTATTAGTACCGAAGGTTTCAACAGAAATAGAGGTCGGTTGAGCGACACCAATCGCATAAGACACTTGAATCTCACAGCGCTCAGCTAAGCCCGCCGCCACGATATTTTTAGCCACATAGCGACCAGCATAAGCGGCAGAGCGGTCTACTTTTGATGGATCTTTACCAGAGAATGCACCACCACCGTGACGTGCCATACCACCGTAGCTATCCACAATAATCTTACGACCCGTTAGACCACAGTCACCTACTGGACCACCGATGACGAAGTTACCAGTGGGGTTAATGTGGAGCTGAGTCCCTTTGTGTAACCACTCAGCAGGTAGTACGGGCTTAATCACATGCTCTAGTACCGCTTCACGTAAATCTTGCAAGCTGATTTCAGGATCATGTTGAGTAGAGAGTACTACGGCATCGACAGCCACGATTTTGCCGTCTTGATAACGCACCGTGACTTGTGATTTAGCATCAGGACGTAACCAAGGGAGAATACCGTTTTTACGTAGTTCCGCTTGTTTTTTGACTAAGCGATGAGAAAAGGTCAATGCAGCAGGCATTAATACATCGGTTTCATTACTGGCATAGCCGAACATTAAACCTTGGTCGCCCGCGCCTTGGTCTTCGCTACGTGCACGGTCTACACCCATTGCAATATCAGGAGATTGCTTACCAATGGCGTTGATGACTGCACAAGTATTACCGTCAAAACCAATACGTGAGTTGTTGTAGCCAATGTCATTGACTACGCCACGCACAATACCTTCGTAGTCAATGTCAGCAGTCGTAGTGATTTCGCCCGCGAGTACAACCATGCCTGTTTTAGCGAGGGTTTCGCAGGCAACACGCGCATAGGGGTCTTTAGCAATGATAGCGTCCAAAATCGCGTCAGAGATTTGGTCGCACATTTTGTCGGGATGGCCTTCAGATACGGATTCAGACGTAAACAGGTGAGTCTCAGCCATTACGTTCTCCTTTAAAATAATTGGTTACTAATGACTGAGCGCCGTTTTGTCATGTTGACAGTCTGTTGAGCCTGGCAGAAAAGTTCTGTTGCAACGCTCCTCAACATCTGTGTTCTAAGCCTAGTGGCTCTATGGGTTGGCAATGATACTAAAAAATTTCAGTTTGTACAGGCTTTAGGTATGAAGTGTTTAGATAAGCAAAGCACTCTGTGTGATAAGAGTCTTTGCTTTTTCTAATAAGTACCTAGCTAAAAGTAATCGTGTGTTTTTGGAGCAGTCTTGGCGACAAGGATGTCGCCTTGAAGCGTACAGGGAGGTATTCACAGCGTCTGCGGAAGAAATGCACGATTATTTTGGTACTTAGTAGGCTAAAGCGCTTAGTTAATACCTAACCCCTCATCCAATCCCAACATAATATTCATATTTTGAATCGCGGCACTGCTTGCCCCTTTACCTAAATTATCGAGACGCGCCGATACCATCACTTGTGACTGATCAGCCGATTCAAATACGTAAATCTCACAATTATTAGAGCCACCTAAATTAGATATATGCAGGAATTTATCTTGTTCTAAATCATGCTCTTTTACTTGCACAAAACGTTCACCCTGATACTTAGTTTGATAAAGCTGCTTAATATCTTGGGTAGTACCATTCAATTCAGTTTTATCAAACGCTACTAGCACAATCATCCCTTGACGAATCGGTACAACACTGGGAATAAAAGTGGGGCGGCGTTGTAATTGGCTATATTTCATAATTTCAGCAATATGCTTATGGTTAAAATCCAAACCATAAACCGCTAATGCCGACGGGACAGCACTTGATTCATAAGCATTAATCATTGCCGTACCCCCGCCCGAATAGCCCGAATAGCCATTGATATGAATCGCGGTGCTCGCGGGGAGTAAGCCTTGCTCACTTAAAGGATTCAGCAGCAAAATCGCGCCCGTTGCATAGCACCCCGGATTCGATACATATTTAGCGTTTTTAATGAGTGTGCGTTGTTCGGTACGGAGTTCAGGCAAACCATAAGTCCACTTATTGTCCACGCGATGTGCTGAGCTGGCATCAATCACGCGCGTATCCATCTGATAAAGATCAGCGGCAATCTCTTTAGAGGCTGCATCCGGTAAACATAGAAACACAATATCCGCCTCGTTCATCAGTGCTTTACGAGCATTAACATCCTTACGTGCTTCGGTAGCAATTTCAATCACTTGTACATGAGTATGGTGTTCTAGTTTTTCTCTGATTTGTAGTCCCGTTGTACCGTGTTGACCGTCGATAAATACTTTTAGTGCATTGCTCATGGTGTATCTCGAAAAAATGAAGTGAGGCTATTATGACGGAAAATGCTTAAAAAGGGTGCATTTGTAGCTAATTGCTGAGGCTTGTGAATTTTGAGTTCACCCATGTCTACTTTTTCGGTATAAAGAGCACCTCTATCCCAAGCCAGATATTGCTTTGCCTTGATATGTTGAAACTATCTCTCTATGAGCACCCAAAACGGGTAAGCCTTTATCTCTCTTTTTATACAAAGCAGGAGCTTAGTACGCCTGTAATCCTTAGGTATAATAGTGCGCTCTTAGCTCCACGCTACACAATCCAACTCAAAAGCTAGGATGAGTGCTTAGATGGTATATTCTCATAACACTTCAGTGTAGGTGTTATTAGCATGTTTCATTGAGTTGCGATTATTTGTATTTTAAGGAGTTCTGTTATGACCACGCGCCAACAGTTGGCCAATGCGATTCGCGTATTAGCGATGGATGCTGTTCAAAAAGCAAACTCTGGCCACCCCGGAGCTCCTATGGGTATGGCCGATATTGCTGAAGTACTCTATAACGATTTCATGCGCCATAATCCCACTAATCCAAAATGGGCTAATCGTGATCGTTTTGTCATGTCTAATGGTCATGGTTCTATGCTGCCTTATTCAGTGCTGCATTTAACAGGCTACGATTTGAGCATTGATGACCTCAAAGCTTTCCGTCAATTGCATTCTAAAACGCCGGGCCATCCTGAATACGGTTATGCCCCCGGCATTGAAACCACTACAGGTCCACTAGGTCAAGGTATTACTAATGCGGTAGGTATGGCTTTAGCTGAGAAAGTATTGGCGGCACAATTTAATAAAGAAGGTCATACCATTGTTGATCATTACACCTATGTATTCTTAGGGGATGGTTGCTTGATGGAAGGGATTTCACATGAGGCTTGCTCTCTGGCAGGTACGCTGAAATTAGGTAAACTCATTGCCTTCTACGATGATAATGGTATTTCCATTGACGGTGATGTAGTCGGTTGGTTCTCAGATAATACCCCTAAGCGTTTTGAAGCCTATGGTTGGCATGTGGTGGCTAATGTCGATGGTCATAACCCCGAAGCAATTAAACAAGCCACTGAGCAAGCCCGTGCTGCAACCGACCGTCCTAGCCTGATTTGCTGCAAAACGATTATTGGTAAAGGCGCACCTAATAAACAAGGTGGTCATGATGTGCATGGTGCACCCCTAGGTGCGGCCGAAATAGCAGCGGCGCGTGAGCATTTAGGCTGGGCACATGAGCCCTTTGTCATTCCGTCTGAAATCTATGCAGGTTGGGATGCTAAAGAAAAGGGTCAAGCCTTAGAGTCTGAATGGAATCAAGCGTTTGATGCTTATGCTGTGGCTTATCCTACCGAAGCGGCAGAATTCAAACGTCGTATGAATGGTGAACTACCCACGAACTGGGCAGAAGCATCACAAGCCGCAGTCAATGCTATTAATGCTAAGGCTGAATCCCCAGCGACCCGTGTAGCCTCTAAAAATGCCTTAGATCAGTTTGCACCTTTATTACCTGAGTTTTTAGGCGGTTCGGCGGATTTAACACCGTCCAATAATACTTTCAATAAAGCCAGTAAACATATCAACTCTATGCATGGTCCAGAGCAGGATTTTAGTGGTAACTATATTTCCTACGGGGTGCGTGAATTTGGTATGAGTGCCCTGATGAATGGTGTGGCACTGCATGGTGGCTTTATTCCTTATGGTGCAACCTTCTTAATGTTCTCTGAGTACGCCCGTAATGCGGTGCGTATGGCCGCATTAATGAAGATTCGCTCGATTTTTGTCTATACCCACGACTCGATTGGTCTAGGGGAAGATGGTCCTACTCACCAAGCAGTAGAGCAGATTCCGACCTTACGCATGATTCCCAATATGCAAGTATGGCGTCCGTGTGATGGGGTCGAAAGTATTGTGGCGTGGAAAGCAGCTATTGAAGCTCAAACCATGCCTTCATGCTTGATCTTTACCCGTCAAAATCTACCTTTCCAAGCGCGTACTGCGGAGCAAATCGCTGATATTGCTAAGGGTGGCTATGTACTGAAAGATTGTGAAGGCACACCCGATGCAATCATTATTGCGACAGGTTCTGAAGTTGATTTAGCCATGAAAGCCGCTGCACAACTAACCGATCGTAAAGTGCGTGTAGTGTCTATGCCTTCAACTAATATCTTTGATCAGCAATCCGCCGCATACAAAGAGTCAGTACTACCTAAAGCAGTCACCGCACGCGTAGCCATTGAAGCAGCGGTCACTGACGGTTGGTATAAATATGTCGGCTTAAATGGTGAGGTAATTGGTCTGGATCGCTTTGGTGAATCAGCACCTGCGGGTGAGTTATTCAAGTACTTTGGCTTTACTGTAGACAATGTGGTAGCTGCCGTTAGACGTGTATTGAACTAGAATCATCACTCTACCCAAAAGTAATAGAGGTGAAAGATGCATCTATTACTTATTGGGGTTATGCTTGGCAGCGCACGCTAGCGATTAAAGTGCTAGAACACAGTTTTTTTATCTTTAGGAGAGATTTGCATGGCAATTAAAGTCGGCATTAATGGTTTTGGTCGTATCGGTCGTATGGTATTACGTGCGATTACTCAAGAGTTTCCAGAGTTACAAGTAGTGGGTATTAACGATCTATTAGAACCCGATTATCTTGCCTATATGCTGAAATATGATTCAGTACACGGTCGTTTCAAAGGTGATATTGCGGTTGAGGGCACTAACCTATTAGTCAATGGTAATACCATTCGTCTCACTGCTGAAAGAGATCCCGCCAATTTAAAATGGAATGAAGTAGGCGCTGAATTAGTGATTGAATGTACTGGTTTGTTCCTAACCGAAGAAACTTGCCAAAAGCATATTCAAGCAGGGGCTAAAAAAGTAGTTCAGTCTGCTCCTTCAAAAGACGATACCCCTATGTTCGTGTATGGCGTCAACCACAAAGATTACAAAGGTCAAGCGATTGTATCCGCAGCGTCTTGCACCACTAACTGCTTAGCACCCGTCGCTAAAGTACTGCATGACAATTGGGGTATCAAACGCGGTTTAATGACGACCGTGCATGCTGCTACTGCTACCCAAAAAACCGTAGATGGTCCTTCTAACAAAGATTGGCGCGGTGGTCGCGGTATTTTAGAAAATATCATTCCTTCTTCAACCGGTGCTGCGAAAGCGGTAGGTAAAGTATTACCCGCATTAAACAAAAAGCTCACAGGTATGGCGTTCCGTGTACCGACTTCTGACGTGTCAGTCGTGGATTTAACCGTTGAATTAGAAAAGCCAGCTACCTATGACGCTATTTGTGCCGCTATGAAAGCCGCATCAGAAGGCGAATTGAAAGGTGTCTTGGGCTATACCGAAGAGAAAGTAGTTTCTACAGATTTCGTAGGTCATAGTGCGCCATCTACTTTTGATGCCGAAGCCGGTATTGCGCTTGATGATACTTTCGTGAAAGTGGTTGCATGGTATGACAATGAATATGGTTATACCTGCAATATGTTACGTTTCGTTGAGCACGTAGCGAAGAATTAAGAGAAGTTAAGACCCCCACCCTAGCCCTCCCCCGAAATGGGGGAGGGAATGAAGAGTATGATTAGCAACTCATCTCTTACTCCTCCCCCCATTTCGGGGGGAGGTCGGGAGGGGGGTAAACCACAAATCACTTAACTAACTATTTTCATAAATTTGCAAAGTAGTTACTTAACTGATTTGACCACGGAGTGATGCGATGGCTGCTTTTATTAAAATGACTGATTTGGACTTAAAAGGTAAACGCGTACTGATTCGTGCTGACCTGAATGTCCCCGTCTCTGATGGCAAAGTAACGTCTGATGCACGGATTACCGCCTCGATGCCGACGATTGAGCATGCGCTAAAAGCAGGTGCAAAAGTGATGGTGACTTCACACCTAGGTCGCCCGACTGAAGGGGAATGGACTGAAGAGTCTTCATTAAAGCCAGTGGCCGATGATATTGCTGCTCGCTTAGGCAAACCTGTACGCCTCATTAAAGATTGGGTGGACGGTGGTTTTGAAGTAGCTGAGGGTGAGTTAGTCCTATTAGAAAACTGTCGTATTAATAAAGGCGAAAAGAAAAATAAAGAAGAAACCGCCCAAAAATACGCGGCTCTATGCGATGTATTTGTCATGGATGCCTTTGGCACAGCACACCGTGCAGAAGCTTCTACCTATGGAGTGGGCATGTTTGCTCCGGTAGCCGCCGCTGGCATATTAATGACTGAGGAATTAGATGCACTGGCTAAAGCACTGGCTAATCCAGCACGCCCTATGATGGCGATTGTAGGCGGTTCTAAAGTCTCTACCAAACTCACCGTATTGGAATCGTTAGCGGAAAAAGTAGATCAGCTCGTGGTCGGTGGTGGGATTGCAAATACCTTCCTAGCCGCAGCAGGTTATAACATCGGTAAGTCCTTAGCTGAAAAGGATTTAATCCCTACGGCTCAAGCGCTAATGGAAAAAATGTCCAAACGCGGTGCAACGATCCCCTTACCGACTGATGTCGTGGTAGGTAAAAAGTTTGATGCTAATGAGCCTGCTGTTTTAAAGAATATTAAAGATGTCGCCGATGACGAGATGATTTTTGATATTAGTCCCGATTCTGCGCAAGTACTGGCTGATATGATTATGAAGGCAGGTACTGTGGTGTGGAATGGCCCTGTTGGTGTGTTTGAGTTTGACCAGTTTGGCGCAGGCACAAAAGCTATTTCTATGGCTTGTGCTAAGACCTCTGCTTTCACCTTAGCAGGCGGGGGCGATACCATCGCAGCGATTCAAAAGTATGATATTTATGATGATATTTCTTATATCTCTACCGCAGGGGGCGCATTCCTCGAATATTTAGAGGGTAAAGTGCTACCCGCCGTTGAAATGTTAGAAAAACGCGCTCAAAGCTAATGAGCGTTATAACCCTTTAATAATAAGAACAATAAACCAGCCTAGCAAAGAGTGCGTAGCACTCTGGCTGGGCTAATTACCACCACTGTTAGGATTAAGTATTGTGAGAAGAACCAAAATTGTAGCGACCTTGGGCCCAGCTACCGATACGCCTGAAGCAATTGAGGCTATTGTCAAGGCAGGGGTCGATGTCGTGCGGCTCAATTTTTCGCACGGTGATCCCCAAGATCACGCTAAGCGTGCTGAAATGATTAGAGCGGCAGCTAAGCGAGTGGGGCGTACTGTGGGTATTTTAGGTGATCTGCAAGGACCTAAATTACGCATTGCCCGTTTTGTTGATAGCAAAATTTACTTAAAGCGCGGTGATCATTTTATTTTAGATGCAGCCTTAGACTCTAAAGCAGGAACGCAAGAGCGTGTTGGCTTGGGTTACAAAGAGCTGATTTATGATGTAGCACCCGGAGATGAGTTGTGGCTAGACGATGGACGTATGGTGCTCCTCGTTAAAGAGGTCAAAGGTAAAGAGATTTTTACTGAAGTACTGACCGATGGTCCGCTCTCCAATAATAAAGGTCTCAATCGGCGTGGAGGTGGTTTATCCGCCGCAGCTTTAACCGATAAGGATAAAGAGGATATTAAAACCGCTGCTCTGATTGGAGTGGATTTTGTTGCAGTATCGTTCCCGCGCTCAGCCGCTGACATGATGGAAGCCCGCGAATTATTGCGTGCGGCAGGAAGTAGTGCTGCTTTAGTGGCTAAGATTGAACGCGCTGAAGCAGTGGAGCAGCCAGATTTAGATGACATTATTATTGCCTCCGATGCCATTATGGTGGCGCGGGGTGATCTGGGGGTTGAGATTGGTGATGCTAAATTACCCTTGACTCAAAAGTGTTTGATTAGTCGTGCCCGTACCTTAAATCGTGCGGTCATTACGGCGACGCAAATGATGGAGACGATGATCGAAAACCCGATTCCTACCCGTGCGGAAGTATTCGACGTAGCAAATGCGGTATTTGATGGTACGGATGCGGTGATGTTGTCTGGCGAAACGGCTACAGGTAAACATCCAGCTAAAGTCGTCGCCACTATGGCGGCCATTTGTGAGGAAGCTGAGCAGTCCATGCAGGCACGCATATCAGGTCATCGTATGGATGATCAATTTGAGCGTGTGGATGAGGCGATTGCAATGGCGACCATGTACATCGCTAACCATATGAATGTGCGTGCCATTGCCGCGTTAACAGAGTCAGGTTCTACCGCTTTATGGATGTCACGCATTAGTTCAGGTATTCCGATTTATGCCATTACTCGCAGCGAGCAAGCCGCACGGCGCGTCAGTTTATATCGCGGTGTATATCCGGTATTAGCGCGGGAACCCGTAACCGATCCGAAAATTGCTAACCGTCAGTCCGTTGATTTCTTGGTTGAGCAAGGAGTAGTGGATAACGGGGATGCAGTGATTGTGACCAAAGGCGACTTAATGGGTATTCAAGGCGGCACGAATCAATTGAAAATTTTACGCGTGGGAGAGCATGAGAATGGTTGATGCCTCCCGCGTGAACTAGGTTTAATTACTTACTAGTCCAAGGAGACACATCATGGCATTGATTTCACTGCGTCAGTTGCTAGATCATGCGGCTGAACACGGTTATGGTATGCCCGCTTTTAATGTGAATAACATGGAGCAAGTTCATGCCATTATGCAAGCAGCGGATGAGACGAATTCACCTGTGATTCTACAAGGTTCAGCGGGTGCACGTTCGTATGCGGGTGAGCCATTTTTACGCCATTTGATTTTAGCGGCTATTGAGATGTACCCACACATTCCATTATGCATGCATCAAGATCATGGTGCTGAGCCAGCGGTTTGCTTCCGTTCGATCCAGTCTGGTTTCTCCTCTGTTATGATGGATGGCTCGTTAATGGCGGATGGTAAAACACCGTCTAGCTATGAATACAATGTGGATGTTACCCGCAAAGTAGCCGAGCTAGCCCATGCTTGTGGTGTCTCTGTAGAGGGTGAGTTAGGTTGCCTAGGTTCATTAGAAACCGGAATGATGGGCGAAGAAGACGGTCACGGTGCTGAGGGACAACTTGATCACTCTATGCTGTTGACTGACCCTGAAGAAGCCGCTGATTTCGTGCAGAAAACCGGAGTAGATGCACTCGCTATTGCGATTGGTACATCACACGGTGCGTATAAATTCACACAAAAGCCCACCGGTAAAGTACTGCGTATTGATCGGATTAAAGAAATCCACGCACGTATTCCTAGTGTGCATTTAGTCATGCACGGTTCTTCTTCTGTGCCACAAGATTGGTTAGAAATTATTAATAACTACGGTGGCGATATGGGTCAAACCTACGGTGTACCGGTAGAAGAAATCGTAGAAGGGATTAAGCACGGGGTACGTAAGGTCAATATCGATACTGATTTACGTATGGCGTCTACAGGTGCGGTACGTCGCTTCCTAGCTGAAGATCGTAAGAATTTCGACCCACGTAAATTCTTAAAAGACTCCACTAAGGCGATGAAAGAAATTTGTAAAGCACGTTATGAAGCGTTTGGTAGTGCAGGTCAGGCTGCTAAGCTTAAACCAGTGTCTTTAGAAGTGATGTTCAAGCGTTATGCGTCCGGTGAATTAGCGCCTAAGGTGAGCTAATTGCATACCTAAGGCTTTTATCTGCCACTTTATAAAAGCTTTCCTAACAAAAGGTCAGTTATTACACTGACCTTTTTTGTAGCTGTTTAATCAGTATTTAAGAAATTAAACTGAGCACTGACAGAGAAAAGCGGACTCATCCTTGAGTCCTATCACTCATGAAACTTAACGTTTGACATTTAAAGGATTAGAAACGTCAGGCACACCTGCAGGATGTTTGCTTACATCCACACCGGTTACCATTGAAATCGGATCCCATAACAGAGGATGAATGAGAGTATCATCGACTAAAGGACCAAACACGGGACCTAGACCAGAGAAGTCAATGACTCGCTCAGCTAAGTGATGCGTACCTTGGGCTAAACCACCTGCCGCAATACCTAGCGCAGAAGCTGCACCGCCTACTAAGCCACCGACTCCTAACATACCTGTATTATTAGTACTTAAGGAGTTGCCTAAGCCAATCATACCTGCTTGAGGACCACCTGCTGTGATAGTAGCGCCTTGATTACCAGTGAGATTAAACAGTGTACCTGTCACCAGATTACCTAAACCGCCTAGTGTGCCTGTAGCGTTAGCACCAGCGACTCCCCCCATTAGACCTGACAGTAAATTGTTAAGACCTAAGCCACCATTACCCCCCAAACCACCGGTAACTGTGGACAAAGCACCCGTCACGACATTACCAATATTACCCAATCCGCTAGGAGCACCCGCACCCCCTAAACCGCCCGTCACAGTAGACAAAGCACCGGTGACGACATTGCCAATATTGCCTAAATTACCTAAAGCTACCGGATTGCCAGAGCCACTGCCCGTCACAGAAGACAACGTATTAGTGACGACACTGCCAATATTACCTAATGCACCTAAAGGATTCGCGCCACCTGTGCCACCTAAGCTGCCGGTGACAGTAGATAAAGCGCCGGTTACGACATTACCAATATTACCCAGTCCGCCATTAGCACCCGCACCCCCTAAGCCGCCGGTGACAGTAGATAAAGCCCCTGTTACGACATTACCGATATTACCCAATCCGCCATTAGCGCCCGCTCCACCTAACCCACCAGTCACGGTTGAAAGTGCACCTGTGGCTAAGTTACCGACTTGAGCAATTTGATTCAGTTTGAGTTGGGCAAGTGATTGACCTAAATTTGCTACACCTGAGCCTAAACCCGCATTAGATCCTATGCCGGAAGAAATAGTTTGCGTTAAACGGCTAGCGATATTGTTGAGATTACCAGTGAGCGCTTGAGGCAGTTTAAATGTTTTGCCAAAGGTATTGCTTTTGACTTGAGCGGTAGTAGGGGTAGTGCATTTATTGGAGACGCTTTCAGTAGGTAACTTACCGACTAAATTATTAACAAATGACAAAGACATGATCGAACCTCAGAATACTATAGTTATGATAATTAAATAAATATTGAGTTCTATAACAGAAGGTAATCGCTAGGTGAGTGGTCATACTATAGGGGTTAAAGGCGATTACATTGTGTTGATTAGCGCAAGCTCGGTTATTAGTAGTATCGGTGCTTGCATGAACAAAATAGTAGAGCGTCTGAGGCTAAGCGGCTATCCCCCAGTCGATAAATGGATGCTTTTTTATGATAAATAAGTTTTATTATTAAGGCTATGTCCTAATAAGCACGCAGCTTTCATCTCTAAATCGTGGGCGTATATCCTAGTGCTTTCTGAACAGGTGGGGTTGTTTGATTAGAATGGTTCAAGCTAACTCAGTAACAAGCTGAGGCTAGCCCCATTAAATAAGGATATTTAAGGTGAGTTATATGAACAATCGAGTGTTTTTGATTAATTATAATCCTTGGCCGCCTATGCCAGCTTATCCACCTCCCCCTACCTCCTACAGTGCACCTTTGTCCATCTATGCACGCGGAGCGCCTGCTGCACCCATGACGGCACAACAAAAAGCGAATATGGAGCAATTGCTCGAAACGCGGGTAGCTTATGTGGCCGATATGGATCGGTCGGGGTTTATTAGCTCTGGCGATATAGCACTATCAGAATCGTGGGGGGCGATTGATGCCTCTATTCGTCTGTCGCAGGCGATGGTGAATTATATTTATCAAGGCGAGTAGCTCGCTCTAGCTCTAAGGTTGGGTTGGTTACTCAACCTTAGCTATCTTGTTGGTTTGAGTTAAGCACATTTCTTCTATTCAGTATCTATCACGTCCTCAGTCGCAACTCTTGAATTAGTTGCAATACTTCCTTGTGAAATTCCAGACAAGTCTGTAGATAAACGGTATGATTTTAGCTATCAAACGTTAAGCAAGCCCCTATCTATGACTCGTGTATTGATTAGCTATAGCCATGATTCTGCTGAGCATAAGGCTTTGGTGTTGCGCCTTGCGGATCGTTTGCGTCTGGATGGGGTGGAGTGTGAGCTAGATCAGTATATTAATGGTTCGCCACCGGAGGGCTGGATTCGCTGGATGGAAAACCGTATTGAGTGGGCGGAGTTTGTGTTGTTGGTGTGTACGCCGAGTTATTTGCGCCGTTATCGTGGGCAGGAGTTGGCGGCTGGGCGTGGGGTGACGTTTGAAGGGGTGGTGATTTCGCAGGCGCTTTATGATGATTTTGGGCGTAACACTAAGTTTATTGCGGTGTTGCCGGAGTCGGGGAGTGTGGAGAATATACCGCGTGCTTTAAAAGCGTTTACGGCTTATCGGGTGATGGCGGAGTATGAGGCTTTATATCGAGTGTTGACGGGGCAGCCTGCGACTCCACCGCCTGATGTGGGTAGTCAGCGAGAATTAGGTCATGCACCGCGTCATTTAGGCGGTATTGCAGCAAGTACTATCTATAACGATAACACTACCACTACCACAAAAAAGCCTATGAGTGACATCCTACGGGCTAATTGGATAGGTGTGCTTGTGGTGCTAGCAGGAGCAATTTTAACGGCTATAGTTGTTTGGGTGAGCCATTCATCAAGCGTCAACATCGAGCAATCACCGTGTGCTGTTGGCAATACGGGCACTATTAGCGGTTCTATTACACAGACTTGTACTGGAGATCAGCCATGAAACTTATATTAATCCCTGTAGTGGTGTGGAGTAGCTTGGTCTGGGTACAAGCGGGGTATGCGCTGGGGGATAAGGTGATTGAGCAATCACCGTGTAGTTTTATTAATACGGGTACAGTGGCATCTACGGCACAGATTAAGCTGGATTGTGCAGGGCTAAGTGCTGAAGCGGTACGCAATTTAGAAAAGCTTATTCAGGAATTTGCCCAAAGCCTAACAGCGAATTTGGATGAGCAAACACGTAGCTTAAAGCAGAAAAATGATCACATTGAGCTGTTGCAAGCTGAGTTAGTACGTGTAAAGGCGGCTCAAGCGCAAGCTTTAGCAGATAATGCGAAGGATATTAAAAATACTCCCGATGAGCCTTTGTTGGTGGCGGAGCGTGAAGCGTTGGAGGTGTTTGATTTTAAGCGGGCTGCGGAGTTACGCGATGAGTATTATTTAAAGCGGCGGGCGGTGTATCGGGAGGAGTTAGTTAAGCAACAGGCACAAATGGCAGAGGAGGCGTTTATTGCGGGGCAGCGTTGGGAAAATGCGCCGAATGTGGTTAATGCATTGAAGCGCTATCAGGAGGCGGTGGAGTTTAAGCCGGATTATGTTGAGGCTTGGCTAAAAGTAAGTCGTATGGCGGAGCGTGCGGGTAATTATTCGTTGGCATTAAAGGCTGCACAGAGTATGCAGCAGTATCTTGATCCAGAAAAAGATAAGTGGACTTTAGCAGTTGCTTTAAGTGATGAAGCCGGTATTTTGATGGCATTCGGTGAGACCTCAACTGCGCTTGCTAAATACAAACAGGCGCAGAGTTTTATGCTTGAGCTAGCTACAGCTAGTCCCACTAATTTTGATATTCAACGCGAGCTGTCGGTGAGCTATGAGAAAGTGGGTAATATACAGCAAGCCAAAGGGGAGCAGGAAGCCGCGCTGCGCTCGTATCAGCAGAGTTTAGCGATTCGAGAAAAGCTAGCGGCGCATGACCCGCAACAGGTGGAGTGGCAACGTGATCTGTCCGTGAGCTATGACAACGTGGGTGCTATCCAGCAAGCCAAAGGGGAGTATGAAGCCGCGCTACGCTCGTATCAGCAAAGTTTAGCGATTGCAGAAAAGCTAGCGGCGCACGACCCGCAACAGGTGGAGTGGCAACGTGATCTGTCCGTGAGCTATGACAAGGTGGGTGCTATCCAGCAAGCCAAAGGGGAGTATGAAGCCGCACTGCGCTCGTATCAGCAGAGTTTAGCGATTCGAGAAAAGCTAGCGGCGCATGACCCGCAACAGGTGGAGTGGCAACGCGACCTGTCCATCAGCTATGACAAGGTGGGCGCTATCCAGCAAGCGAAAGGGGAGTATGAAGCCGCACTGCGCTCGTATCAGCAAAGTTTAGCGATTCGAGAAAAGCTAGCGGCGCACGACCCGCAACAGGTGCAGTGGCAACGTGATCTGTCCGTGAGCTATGACAACGTGGGTGCTATCCAGCAAGCCAAAGGAGAGCAGGAAGCCGCGCTGCGCTCGTATCAGCAGAGTTTAGCGATTCGAGAAAAGCTAGCGGCGCACGACCCGCAACAGGTGGAGTGGCAACGCGATCTGTCGGTGAGCTATGACAACGTGGGCGCTATCCAGCAAGCCAAAGGAGAGCAGGAAGCCGCGCTGCGCTCGTATCAGCAGAGTTTAGCGATTGCAGAAAAGCTAGCGGCGCACGACCCACAACAGGTGGAGTGGCAACGCGACCTGTCGGTGAGCTATAACAACGTGGGCGCTATCCAGCAAGCCAAAGGGGAGTATGAAGCGGCGCTGCGCTCGTATCAGCAGAGTTTAGCGATTCGAGAAAAGCTAGCGGCGCACGACCCACAACAGGTGGAGTGGCAACGCGACCTGTCGGTGAGCTATAACAACGTGGGTGATATACAGCAAGCCAAAGGGGAGCAGGAAGCCGCGCTGCGCTCGTATCAGCAGAGTTTAGCGATTCGAGAAAAGCTAGCGGCGCACGACCCGCAACAGGTGGAGTGGCAACGCGATCTGTCCGTGAGCTATGACAAGGTGGGCGCTATCCAGCAAGCCAAAGGAGAGCAGGAAGCCGCGCTGCGCTCGTATCAGCAGAGTTTAGCGATTCGAGAAAAGCTAGCGGCACACGACCCGCAACAGGTGCAGTGGCAACGCGATCTGTCCGTGAGCTATGACAAGGTGGGCGCTATCCAGCAAGCCAAAGGAGAGCAGGAAGCCGCGCTGCGCTCGTATCAGCAGAGTTTAGCGATTCGAGAAAAGCTAGCGGCGCACGACCCAAATGTAGTCGAGTGGCAAACCGATTTAGTAGCTAGTTACTATCGCTTAGCTCAGTTGCAGCCAGACAAAGCAAGGCAGTATATGCAGCAGTCTTTAACTATTTTGCAGAGGCTAAAAGAGCAAAATAAGTTATCTAGCTATTGGTTAGAATGGGTGGAGATTACTGAGCAGCGTTTAGCTGAGCTAGAGCAAAAACAATAAGTAGTGGTCAAAGCACACGTCGATAAATCTCCGCGACCTTCACTTCACAGCCTAGCGTCTGAATCATCACCGTATCACTCAGCTCATGATACTCAGAATAAACCCACTGCTGATCCGCTTGGCGATAATACTGCTCCACCCGACAATAATCCTGTGCCACCAATAAATACTCACGCAACGACGGTATCAATTGATAATGAAAAAACTTTAACCCACGATCATAAGCCTCAGTCGAATCCGACAGCACCTCAATAATCAGCAGCGGATTCAGCAATACCGTAGCGTGATCATCCTCAAATTGCTCCACCCCACACGTTGCCACCACATCAGGATAGCTATACTTACTAATCGATTCGCTGCGCGTATGCACCTTCATATCACTGGCATAAACACTACAAGGCTTATTAAGCAATTGCGACCCTAGAGCAATCACCAGATTAGACGTGATCTGATTGTGCGCACGGGTAGCACCTGCCATTGCAAATATCTCACCATTAAGAAACTCACTTTTCTCAGGTGCAAGGCATTCTTGTGCTAAATAATCTACATCACTTAAGCGAGTTTGATATTGAGCCGACATGCTTATAATCCTCAAATAAGACAAGTGTTAAAGTAACATAGCCCCTTAGCTAAACCAAACTACCCCAACTCCACACCCGCATAAATCTGCCCCACACTCAAGCGTATCACCGGACAAGGCAACTCAATTTCAGCACTTAAATCATTCACTTGGCTTAGCTCCCAACCCCCCTCCGTTCCACGGCGCAACACATCCACCAGCACCTTATCCTGTGCCACGATCAGATACATCTGCACCGTAGCTATCGATTGATAAGCCAAGGCTTTTTCTAAATAATCCTTACGCAGTGTAGAGTCTGAAGTCACCTCAACCAGCAAACACGGCTGCTCCAAAAAATACTCATTAGCCTCCTCAGCACAGCCCACCACCACATCAGGATAGTAATAACTCTGTGACTTCTCCGCTCGCACCTTCATATCACTGATATACGCCACACATGCCGACGGCTCACTCATCAGAGCGCGATAGATATTCCCCGCAATCCGATTATGGCGCTTACTACTGCCCGCCATTGCATAAATTCGCCCCTGCACATACTCATGGCGCTCAGTCGCTAACGGCTCACCCGCTAAATAATCAGCCTCACTGATAAAAGTTGGCATGGAATACGCTAAGGACATAGTGACATCCTCGAAAAAGTTATGAGATTAATCATAGTACTTGCATGAATTAAACAGATTAAAAACATTAGCGCTTCAGGGCAAATCATCACTCCACTCTTTCACACTAAAGTGTTGCTGTTCGAGCGTGACGTAATACAGCTTATCAAAACCCTCGCTATAGTGCGGGCGCTCTAATTGAGCATAGGTCGCTTTAATCCCCACCTCTGGAATATCAGCATGACCACTGCGCCGCGCATTACGTGCCAAACAGTCCTCTAATATCGAATTAAAATAATAGCCTATGACTTCAAAGCGATGCGCCTTCAATTCACGAATATACCGCGCTCGCCCTTCGCGGGTAGGATTAGTATTATCCAGCACTAAGGGTTGTTTCGCCGATAAACAGGCATGAAATAATAAAATTTCACGGTGGCGCGTTTTGAGCATATCTTGATTCAGACGCATATGAGTATGATAAAACTGCTCTACATAAAAACTCGATTTGCCACTACCCTGTAAACCTATGAAAATAATCCCATTCATAATGCCGCCACACTTTAAAATGCTGAATTAGAATGAGTACTATCCTAAGCACTCGCCATTAACTTTAAGTCGATAATAAATGATGCTACACGATTCGCTAATGACTAACGATAGCCTGAGTGCTGATGAACAATTATTGCGCTATAGCCGCCAACTCATGTTGCCGCAAATTGATATTGCCGGACAACAAAAGCTCCTCAATGCCAGTGTGATTATTATGGGTTTAGGGGGCTTGGGTTCGGTGGTGTCCATGTACTTAGCCAGTAGCGGAGTAGGGCGCTTGATATTGGTTGACCCTGATGAGGTAGAACTAACCAATTTACAGCGCCAAATTGTGCATACCACTGAGCGCATTGGCATGTTTAAGGTCGAATCTGCCGCGATTCAACTCACTGCCTTAAACCCTAGTGTCAAGCTAGAACTCATTCCACGACGCTTAAGCGAGGATAGTTTAATAGCACTAGCCCAACAAGCCGACTTAGTGGTGGACTGCACCGATAATCTAACCACACGCTTTATGATCAATCGCGCCTGTGTTCAAGCTCAAAAACCTTTGGTATCGGGTGCGGCGATTCGTTGGGAGGGACAGGTGAGTGTGTTTGACAGTCGCCAAACGCATAGCCCTTGTTACCATTGCTTTTATGGCGCACTGACTGAGGTAGAGCAGGCGTGTAGTATTAATGGGGTAGTTGCCCCTTTATTAGGAGTAGTGGGGAGTACCCAAGCCTTAGAGGTGATTAAATTACTTACCGGAGCAGGTAAAGGTCTGGTGGGCAGAGTATTGCTAGTGGATGCTTTAAGTTTGGATTGGCACAGTATTCAATTACCCAAAGACCCTCATTGCGCGGTGTGTGGAGTGCCTCATGCTTGAGTCGGTGCAGTGGGATTTACAGTGGATGCAATTAGCCTATGAGTTGGCGTTTGAAGCTCAAGCTCAGGGTGAAGTTCCAGTAGGAGCGGTATTAGTAGCCGATAATCAATTAATAGCCAGCGGATTTAATCAAGTCATTACCACCCATGATCCGAGTGCTCATGCTGAAATGGTGGCTATTCGTGCTGCTGGCTTACAGAGGCAAAATTATCGCCTGCCTAATACTACGCTATACGTGACCTTAGAGCCTTGCCCTATGTGTGCCGGAGCGCTCATTCATGCACGCGTTGAGCGCGTGGTGTTTGGCGCATTTGACCCGAAAACGGGGGCGGCGGGGTCAGTGTTTCAACTGATTCCTCATGAGGCGCATAATCATCGCATCACCGTACAAGGCGGCGTGCTGCAAGAGCAATGTGCGGCTCAATTACAAGCCTTTTTTCGAGAGCGACGTTTAGCCCAAAAGAGTAAACGCGATGGACAGTAATTCATGGATGGCAAGTCTTTGGCAGCGTATTAGTCAGTGGTGGCAACCCAAAACAATACAGCTACCTCCAATTATACCCCCTGAAGCACCTGCTACTCATCCGAGTGCTAGCGTTGTACCCATGCTAGAACCTGCTAGCAATGAGCCTTCCGCCCCTGTTGTGCCGAGTATTCAACCTGTTGAACTAGAGCCAGTCATTAGTACACCGACCTTGACTCCGGTGACGCACACCATCGATGCAAAGTTATTGCCTACCTTAAGAGCTGAATTATGTGTACGCTTGGGCAGTCTCACCGCCAGTCGTTATCCAGTCACAGTAGGGCATTATCATCAAGATGCGATTAGGGGGGCAGAGCAAGTACTCGATCAAGCCTTAAAAGGGCAATTGAGCCAATGGCAACAGCTAGGTATTTATGCCGGAACGGTGGGAACCAGCACTTTAGTCATAGATCGCAATTTACAACCTCAGGGCGCTTTAGTATTGGGTTTAGGGGCTGCGGGGCAATTACATCCTAATAAACTAGCCACTGCTTATACTCAAGGCTTATTACGCTACACCCGTCATCCAGAAGCGCTGCAAAACGCAGATAAGAACTGGCAATTAAGCACCTTACTCATTGGTGCTCAAGCACCCACGCTTACCCTAGAACAAGTACTGAGTAGTTTGCTAATCGGTATTCGAGGTGCGAGTCAGCGCCTGCAAGAGCAAGCTTTACCTTATCGCTTTAGCCTAGACATCATTGAAATCGATGCGTGGCGTGCTTTAGAGGCGAGTGATGTATTATTTGAACTTGTTAAACAAGATGAGTACTCAACTGAATTTGTGCTGACTGAATACTTGCAACAATTGCCTAGTACCCTACCCGTAACTAAACCTCAGAGTACTAATCAAGGTTGGTGGAGTCGTTGGAATGTAAGTGCTAGTAATCTACCGCGTCAGCCAAGTAAAACGGAGTATCTATTACCCACATTGGATTTATTACCCACTTCAGCACGAGCGCAATGGTTGAGTGGCAGTCATATTATTTTGCAGGTCGATCAAAACACTCTAGGGGTGCGTTGGGAGCTATTGCAGGAGCCTAATAGTTTGCCGCTAGGTTTGCAGGTGGCAGTGGTTAGGCAATTAGCCGAGGCAGTGAGTAGTGAGTCTGTAAATAGGGCAAAAGGCTTGCTAGCTATCGGTGTTGATCAAGCTCCTAGGTGGCAGGAAGTATTGCCCCCTAGTTGGATGCACGATTGGCTCAATCCAGAACAAGCCGAAAAGATTTTTTGTGCTTTGCATACCGGTGATCATTCAATGCTGCATTGGGTGGGCAGTGTGAGTGGCACGGCTCAAGATCCTTATTTAATCATGGCAAATGAACAGGTGTTAACAGTAAGCGATATAGCCCAAATACGTCATGCACCGAGTTTAATCGTGCTGGAGTTAACTAATGAAACGGCTGATCTAGAGTTATTAGCCCCGCATTTAATCAGTGCATGGTTTAAAGCGGGGGCGCAAACTTTAATCATCAATAGGCAAAAACTAGCAATGTCGAGTAGCACACTGTGGTTACGTAGTTTTTATCAGTCTGTAGTCAATGGGGAGAGTGTGGGTAATGCAGTATTTGAGGCTAGAAAAGCGGTTTGGAGCGTAGAGCAAACGGGTAATGAGTGGGTAGGGTTTGAGTGCTATGGTGAGCCAAGCTTAGTTTTAACTAAAGCAGCCGAATGACTGCTTTAGTGCTGTAGCTAAGGTGCTCTCTAACGTCCAAATAATCGCGTCATGAAATGGCTAAACCATGAATAGTTAGAGTTTGATGAAGGTCTAGGCGTGGGATTGGGGCGCGGATTCGGATTTGGCGCTGGAGTCGGGGGCGTCACTGGCGTAGGACGCGGGTTATTGACTGGACTAGGTGTGGGAGTAGGCGTGGGGGCGGGAGCGGGCGAAATACTAGCATTAGCAAAACGAATTAAATGCTCCACAATCACTGCCAAAGGTGCGCCTTGTGATTGCGCTGAAGCTTTAGCAGCCGCTCGCCAAGTGGCGGGAATCACTTGATCCGTATCCCATTCGCCTGTGGCTTGACGGTCAAACGTTGATACGGCGCGACTATTAGCAGGAGCAGTCCACAAAAAGTCAGGGTGAGCATTTTGATACCATTCCCCACCAATAATATTACCCTTACTGTCTAGCTCCAGATCATATAAATACTCGACTGATTGAATCGCATCAAAGCTGGAGTTATCGGTTTCGCGCTGAATCGGTTTGGTTTCCACCATATAACTCACCGTCATCGCTACCCCGACAATATGAGTCGCTTGGCTACTGCGGTATTTTTTAAATTTATCCTTCGTAAACTCTCCCACCTTGACCAGCGCTTCAGCGAGTACCGAAGTGCTTTTATTGGTTTGAGGATTAAAATAGCGGTACTCATAGCCCAAACAAGGTTGATTCCACACCTCATAATCATAAGTCACATCTAATACCAAACTACGCTGAGCCGCACCCAGTTGGTTAGTCACCGCTAGATGCCAAGTGCCCGGGTTGGTATCAAAGCAAGTGGGAGCTGTAATACGTCCAGTATTAGGATCATTAGAGGGGTCTTTATCATGGCAACGCCCACCAATAAAACGCGTGGTTCCAGTGGCATTCGCCCAGAGTAATGAAGCTAATGCTTTAATATCAGATGGATAAAAATTGATATTAAGCCCATTGGGAGCTTTGACCGTGATGGTATGTTGGGGGCGTGCCAACATAAAAGCAGCAGGTGCCCAGCCGTGGCATATCCCCATCCAGCTTTCTACTTTGCCCGATTGCTCATAATAACTGCGTCCCGTGCGCCACATATATTGAGTCAGGCTAAAGGTGGTATCACCCACTAAAGCATCATATTTTTCTGCCGGAGAGAGCAGATCAATCGCATTAGTGTTACCACTACTGAGTATCGAGGCTGCCGAATTTCTGATGGTATATTGACGATTTTCCTCCCAATCAGCCGACTCTGGAAAATTAGGGTCTGCATAACGCCACCCCAATACGCCTTTATAAATAGGCCAATAATCATCTGACCAAGGCGATTCTTTTAGGCTGGCTTGAGTCAGTTTGGCATTAGCGATGGCTTGGAGGGAGGTGTAACGCACTTGGTCTACTAGGTTTTCAGGGCGATCATTAGAGGCAATCGGAGCGCGGCTAGGGTCATTGACGTGTAGAAAGGCGGAGCGTTGCTCATCGCGGGCATCAATATAAGCCATTGCCTCAATAGCCGCTTGATCAAACAAACTGGGCGCAAGAATCGGATTACCATCGCTATCCATTTTCTGCGGCTTAGCATTCATGAAGCTTACGGGATCACGTTCAAACTCAGCTAATTTGGCATCAATCCGTTGCAAGGTGGTGTCGGTCATGGGGGTACTCCGATCCTAAGTTAAAGTATGGGGAGGTTGCTACCTGCAAGAGTGCTTTGAGTTTAGACTGGAATGAGTTTGAATGCGACGGATGGTTTAAAAATAAATAACTCCCAAGCTTGATAATAGGAATACTTGGGAGTAGATTATTAGCTCTATCAGCTACTTAGCTAAAGTAGTGTTGTAGTTGCTCCGCAGTGAGTAGAAATACTCCACCGCCGCCCCGTTCAAACTCTAGCCAATGAAAATCTAAATCGGGATAGGCATTCATTAAGGCGGGTTGGCTATTACCCACCTCGACCACTAAAATACCTTGCTCAGTTAAATGCTGACCCGCCTCAGCCAGAATAGTATGCACAATAGCTAAACCATCCTCGCCCGCTGCTAATCCTAGCTCTGGTTCGTGTTGAAATTCAGGCGTTAGTTGCGCCATATCCTCAGCATCCACATACGGTGGATTACTAATAATCAGGTCGTAGCGTTGGCTTTCGAGATTTTCAAATAAATTAGATTCAATGGCGGCTACATGCCCCTCCATACCATGACGTTCGATATTGAGATGAGCGACTGCTAAAGCATCGGGAGAAATATCGCTGAGATCGACTTCGGCATTGGGGAAAGCATAGGAGCAAGCAATACCAATACAACCACTTCCGGTACACAAATCGAGTACACGAGTAACCTGATCAGGATCGAGCCAAGGCATAAATTGCTTTTCAATCCATTCAGCCAAAGGTGAACGTGGCACAAGTACGCGTTCATCCACATAAAACGGCAAACCTGCAAACCATGCTTCATTGGTCAAATACGCCGCAGGTTTACGGGTGCTAATCCGTGCTTCAATAATCGCAGCGACTGCATCGCGCTCGGTGCTAGTCAAAGTACTGGGGAAGTAAAGTGAGGGGGTATCAATCGGTAGGTGTAGGGTATGCAGGACTAAATAAGCCGCTTCATCAATTGGGGATGCCATACCGTGCGCAAAGGTCAATTCGGCTTCCCGAAAACGACTCGCTCCCCAACGAATAAAATCCAAAATAGTACGCAATTCAGAATAATCAGCAGCCATAGTCAACAACACCCAAGAAAGAGGCGGTTATGATGGCGTATTGCGCGAGGACGGGCAAGTGGCACACAGGAGCTTGGTAATTTTGAAGACGGTTAAGCAAATTGCTATCATTGATAGCGATTCACTGATAGAGACATTAATCTATGCCTGATTTAATTGTGCGTAATTTAGAGCCAGAGCTAATTGAGGCTCTGAAGCAAAGAGCTGCCCGTAATGGCAAAAGTGCAGAAATGGAGCATCGCACCATTCTGCGTGAAGTACTGCTAGCTATTAAAAAACGTCCCTTGATAGAAGTGTTGCGTACCATTCCAAACGTGGGTAGCGATGCTGATTTTGAACGTCAACAAAGTACGCAGCAGGTTCCCGATGTATTTGTTTGATACCAATGTGATCAGTGAGCTACGCAAAGGACAAAAAGCTAATAGTGGAGTGCTCAACTTTTGTAATGAGTTACAAAATCGTAATGCTAAAATTTACTTGTCAGTTTTAACAGTAGGTGAATTAAGGCGCGGCATTGAACTGATTCGTTATCGTAATGACCGTGATCAAGCTAATTTACTGGAGGTATGGTTAGATAAGGTTCTAGAAGAATATGCAGATTATATTTTGCCTATTAATGATGATATAGCTCAAGTCTGGGGGCGATTAAGAGTACCTCACCACGAAAATGAACTAGATAAATTTATTGCTGCTACCGCTTTAATTTATGATTTAACAGTAGTTACTCGTAATATCGAACACTTTAAAGACACTAGCGTTAAATTATTTAATCCATTTGTGTAATTAAGTACTGATTTCTCAACAACTCCTCTTTTTTATTTAATAACTAATCAAATACCCAAGCGCCTTTATGTCAGGCGTTTGGGTTTTTAAAAGCCTAGTCTAATTACGTACTCGGCGCGTGAAAATGTTATTCACGGTATTAGTATGCGTTACCGTATTTTGATTGTGAGATTCATTATTGGCTTGCATAGTTTTCAATAATTGAATCAGCGCCATCAGTAAACGAATTAAAACTTGCTGATCGATTTTAATTCGACCATCGTCTTGTATAGTTGGTGAGGTATTACTGACACCGCTAGTCGTAGTTACAGGAGTACTAATTGTGCTAGTGGTTGTAACGGGTTGCGGTACGGGAGTGCTGCTAGTAGTTCCGCTAGTAGTGGTTACGCTAGGTGCAGGTGCAGGTGTCGGAACAAGAATAGCGGTGGAACTGCTTGCCCAGCCACCGATGCCAGTTACACCTCCTCTTCCGACACTAGCGCCGCTGGCATAATAAGGCACTGGCATAATGTCAGGTTCACCCGGAACACGTACATAGGCGCTGTAATACGTATTACTGCCGTCAGTTGGAATTTGAATCGATTGCGGATAAGCCTTACGTGAGTCGTAATTAATCTCAGTTTTGGCATTAGTAGCTAGTGCTTGTTGCGCAATCGTAAACAGCTTATCTACAGTAAGGTTAGCCAGCTCGGCACTTGGTGTAGTGGGATTGCCCATAGAGTCGGTGGCTGTGACCGATACAATTTGCCCGTTTTTCACCTCAAGGGTCGCACGTTCAAAGTTATCAGATAACACAGGAGCGATAAAACTGTCGGCTGGATTATAGACGGGAGCTTTAGATTTAGTCAGCTCTAAGGTGTAATCCTGTAAGGGTGCACTATTCCATTGCTGCTGATAATAATTGAGCAATTGCGGTTTGTATTGTGCGGTATCAATACTCACGTCACTAAACTGTAAGCGCTCTATATCAACGGTCGACACTGAGGTTTTATTGCCGTCATTAGCATAAATGTCAAAGGTGTCACTGTTAGGATTGCGATTCACCATAAAATCACGTAACCGACCATTAATAGCTAAGGTATCATTACCTGCATCGCCCCAATAGCGTGAAGGTAGTATCTGCTCCAAGCCGATAGTGGGAGTAGTAGGATAAGGTGTGAATTGAGCATTCAGCGTATCGTCACCTGCTGTGCCTGCAATTAAATTAGCTTGGAGATAAGCTGAGTAATTAATATTACCAATTCGTACATTATTCGGTACACCGCGTTGATCGTAATTGATTTCTACCTTTTCGCCGCGATCAAGCGCTTTTTGAGCCAAATCAAATAAGGCATCCACTGTTAAATTAGCCAGTTCAGGACTGACCGTTGGGTTATTCAAATCGTAGGAACTAGCTTTAACCACTCGTCCATTAACGACATCAAGCTGAGCATTTTCGTAGCCTCCTACGGGGCCGCTACTAATGCTATCTGCCATCGCAACAGGAATCCCTTCCATTGCATTATTAGTGTACTTACTGACGGAGAGTGAGTAATTACTCAAACCTTGAGCTTGCCATTGTTGACGGCGGTAGTTGAGGGTTTGCGCCGGATCAAGCAGTTGTTCTTTAGTCAAACTAATGTCTGCAAAGCGGAAGCTTTCAAAGTCTTTAATAGTGACAGGTTGGCCGTCAAAGGGACTGATCATAATTGTGCCATCAGGTTGGCTGGATATGGAGTAATCGCTGAGTTTTCCTGAAAGTACGGCAGTATCCTGCCCCGCACCACCCCAATAGGTCTTATTATCCATGGGTATGTTTTGGCTAGGATTAAAACTAGGGGTAGGAATAGCAACTGTATCATTGCCTGAAGTAGCAGGTACGATAATAGATTGTAAATAGGCGGAGTAATAGTCATTGCCTACGCGCATATTGTTAGGAATACCGCGCTCATCAAAATTGATTTCTGCTCCATTGCCCTCACTAATTGCCCGCTCAGCTAAATTAAATAGATCATTGACGGTGAAGTTGGATAGGGCTGGATCAGCAGGTTGAGTAGAGTAGGGGTTAGAGGCACTCACTACTTGCCCATTAATTACATCCACTGTGGCACTAGCACCCATGCCGCCGTTATCGTTATAGCGATTGAGATTTAGGGTGTAGTTATTCGTCCCTTGGCTAGCCCATTGATTACGGAAGTAATTGAGCTTTTGGCGTGGGTCAGTCAGTGCAACGCGATCTAAGGTAATATCGGAAAACTGGAAGCGCTCAATTTCGCTCACCGCGCGTTGGGGTTGATAAGGCTCAGTAGGGAAGCGATCAGAAATGTCTAGCTTTGCGGTATCGGCGTAATTATTTTGAATGTAGTAATCACCAAAGCGCTTAGTAAAGACCAAGGTATCATTACCCGCTCCCCCCCGAATGCCATGATAACCAAAGCCCGTATTAGCACTGATTTGTGCAGGCGTAGCATCCGCACTCAGGGTATCGTCGCCCTCTGTGCCTACTGTTGTAATGGTTTCAACGTAGGGAGCGGGTCTAATGCTCATGGGTTGAGCCATGCCAATTTGAGCCGTAGTTTGCTGACCGATGTTTTGCATGGGCGCACTGGCTAAAGTGGGTACGGGGGCGGGAGTGGCGATATTGCGGCTAGTGGTAAGGTTATTAGTAGTAGAGCCAATAGTCGCCATAGGGCTGATGCGAGTAGTATTTATAGTGCTCATAGAGCGCTCTCCTTATTATGTTAGCTGGAGTACTACCGTCTAATAGTACTCGTAATAACACACTATTAAGGGATGAGTGCTCTATGGCTCAATAGCTAAAAGATAGATGACAAGGTTAAGCCTATTAATGGTTAATTATCAATTGAAAATCTAATATTATCGGTGGCAATGAGGTTCAGATTTAGGGCTGAGCCTGAATTTAATTATCGTGCTTTTAAATTACACAGCTAAGGAGGATAAACTCTTATAAAAGGCTTAGTTAAAGATTCTCACAAAGTAGTTCTGTGAGAATCCATTGTTTAAATTAACTATACGAATTATAAGTGATCATAGATCCAAGTGACACTTTGGCTATCTAAATTAGCCCAACTTAAATCATTAGCTGCTGTAATTGGAAAAACTAATATTTGCTGCACAGTTTTTCCACAAATCCTCATTAGAGCTTGCCGTATCTCATACGCAGATTGATGACCTGATACTAACCACTCTTCTTCAGATAGTTTACAGTAGCTGTCAGCTATAGAACTAATGGTAGATTCTGCCTGTTTGCAGGCTTTAACAAAATAGTTATTCATTATATATATTCTCTCAATTAACCCTAAGAATACATTTATCAGAGGGTAATATTCACTTAAGGATATCCAATGGAAATAGCCTCAATGCCTGCAACATGCTCGGTACTTTGTAACGTACACCTCTGTACACGACAATTCGCTTAACTCATTGAATCTTTTTCAAAAGAAAATCGCCTGAGTTTCATCCGTCCATCCTCGATCGCCATGAATTGTGGTGGACAAAGGAACAGAAGCAGCAGCCTAAGCCTATCCACTTTTTCCCGTACCCTTCCATTCAATAAATCGGTCAAGTAGTCCAAGCCGTAACGGAAGACACTTTGCTCTTTGCGTCCATGTTTTTCGTCTTCAAAGGCTTGACGGCTTTTTCCTTCCATTCGCCGACTTTGTGCGCCCAACAGAAGCCAATGGCAAGCAACGCCATCATCTTTTTGATGCGAGGGGTTTGGTGAAGTGAGTGGCTTCCATGTGAAAACCACGCCCTTTCAAGCATTGGAACAGGTTTTCAATTTCCCAACGTAGCCGATAAGTGCCAATGGGATCAGCCGTGTAGTGGTTGCTGGCGATAATCAACAACTCACCACTGGGCAGCTTTGAGCCACTGAGCCAAACCCATTCCCCGCTAACGTCGCGACGGTGACGGAGAACGCGCCGTTTACCCGGCTTGAGGTTGGCAAACAGCGAGCGGACATGCGCCTCTTTTTTGTGTTTGTCGGTCATCAACTGATTACCCTTGATACGAATCAAGTAGGGAATCTCTTTGGAAGACAACCACTTCCACCATTGACCACCAATAAACTCACGGTCAGCCAACACACCCAAGATGTTGTTGCGCCCGAATTGGCTGATAAATCGTTGCAGCAGGGCAATACGTTCACGTTGGTTAGAATTACCGCGTTTGTTCAACACCATCCAGTAAACGGGGATAGCCGCACCTTGGTAAACAACCGCCAAAGTCAGGAGATTGAGGTTGGATTTGCCCCATTTCCAGTTGGTTCTGTCGAGTGTGAGGTAGTATTGTTGACCACTAAAGGCGAACATTCCCATAAGAAAATGGGCAATGTCATTGTAATTAAAGAACACTTGGCTAAAAAAGCGTTGCATCCGTCGATAGCGGGAACCAATGTCGGTGTCAGAATCTATGTGTACCGCCAACAACGCCAAATTCATTTGTCGCGCACTCAGCAAAGTATGCAGCATTCCCACAAAACAATCCAAACGGGGCTTGCCCCAACTCAAGTGGGCTTTTAAACTGTCACGTAGTCCATCGCTCAGATCCATTTTGCTCTCCTGTGTGGTAACTAGAGAGTAAAACATAGGAGCGGTGGACTTTCACCATCTCCATGACAAACATGCTAAATCAATAAGTTAGTGGTTTTGTCGTGTACAGAGAACGTACACGCACATAACTACAAACATGATTCCTAAATAAGTAATTGAAATGAAAAGTGAGTTTCCATTTATAACCTCGAATATTGAGTTAAGAGGTTAATACTAGGCTCTATCGATTTGATATCGATGAGTGACAATTGAGTCTGCACTCTGTACAATCGGCACTGTTAGATGCAAGTTAGTACAGATACGAATGAACTCTTAGAGGGAAAAACCTCTGGGATTTTCCTCGTCAAGCTAACAAAAACCAAACCTCATGTAGCGCCAACTATATGGGGTTTTTTATTTACTTAGCTCCAATATCTTTTTTATATAGCTTTTCTTAGGCGTCTCCTTTGTATGCAGTAGTTGTGTAAACTCCTTTCTTTTTTGGTACATTATAAATCATACCCTTGCGCATCATGCGATTTAAACGAGCATTAAGCTGACTTCTGTCTGCTATCTGTCCTGTTTGCCTGTATAAAAGCACAATAAGCTTGTCCAAAGAAATCATTCCTCCAACTGAATTAACAAGCCTAATAAGCTCTAGCTCATAGTTATCACTTTCACTTAGTGCTAGTTGGGCAATGACTTCAACAGGTAAGTCTTCAAGATCTTGTGGGGACAAATGAATAGGATCAAAAGATTCATCAATAACTGCTTGATGGGTTTTTTGAGCAGAAACTAATAACTGCTCGAAGAGTTGGGTTTCCTCTGAGTTTAAATAAGACCTGATTTTTTCTAGTAAATCGTTTTGATTCAACTGTAAAAACCTTATTTTGAATAAAGATAAAGAATACTAAAGACATAGCAATGCGTCAATATTATGCGGAAGAAATCATGAGAAAATAGCTAGAAAATCTTATAATAAAACCTTTGATGAAGATTTTTTACCTAAAATGGCTCTACAATTAGATATTGTAAAGCCATGATTCAATTTGATTATCTTCTACCTGTTTGATTGTTATTTTTTTCCTAATATCTTTCTTAGACTAATCCCACTTCAACGCGCCACCCGTTTGATATTCCGTCACGCGAGTTTCAAAGAAGTTCTTTTCTTTGCGCATATTGGATTGTTCATCCAGCCAAGGTAGCGCATTTTTTGCACCAGGGAACGGTTCCTCTAGTCCTAATTGTCGTGCACGACGATTGGCAGTGAAGCGGAATTGCTCGCTGTGATCCTCTTTGGAGTAACCCAAAATCGGATTAGGCAATAAGAAATTAGCATAGCCTGCTTCGGCGGCTTCAGCCTCATCCCACATATGGCGCAAGGCTTGGGGATCTAATTGCACATTTTCTTCCAGCATAATTTGCCGTGCTACACGAATACCAAAAGAACAATGTAATACTTCATCGCGCATAATATATTGCAATTGCTCCGCCGTACCTTTCATTAAACCACGACGTTGTAAAGCAAAAATAGGCGAAAACCCATTATAAAACCAACAACCCTCAAAAATACCCGAAAAGAATACATAGGATAAAACAAACTGGTGTAAATCATCAGGATTACGCAAATTTAAATCTGAACGCATTACCGCATTTAAACGTCGATTCGCAATTTGAATCTTGGCATTAATTTCGGGAACTACGCGATAACGATTATAGATTTCGCTTTGATTTAAACCGATGGTTTCAATGCAGTGTTGATACGTCCAGGTATGTAACGCTTCTTCATATACTTGCCGTGCCTGATAAATTTGTAATTCGGGCGCAGTCATTTTTTCCATAACGGCTAAGCCAATATTGCGCATCGCTAAAATATCGGAAGTCGTTAAATAAGCGAGTACATTTTCATAGACATGGCGCTCAGAAGGTTTAAGGTTGTGATGATAATCATGCACATCCTGCGCCATATTAATGTCAAGAGGCGTCCAATGGTTTTTATTGGCATTAAGGAAAAACTCCCAAGCCCAAGGGTATTTAAACGGCGCAAGCTGGTTTATATCAGCCATTCCATTAATAACCCGTTTGTCTTCGGGGTTAATGGGCTGCATCGGTGTGAACGTAACCGGCGTCTGATCACAGCTCGCCGGTGTTCTGCTTACCGACGTGCTTGACGACGGCGTTGGCGCAATTGACGGCTTAACGATAGTTTGGCTCTCGCGCTGCTCATGCAACCATACCTCTTGGGTGGGTTTAGAAACTGTTTTATCAAGTGCTACCTTAGCGCTTTGAGGCGCGGTAGCTAGCGGGTCATCCCAATTTAGGGTCATAATCATACTCTCTTAAAATCTTAACGCCAACCAAATAATGAATTTTTTGTTAAGCCTACGACCAGTGCCCAAGCCTAACAAAAAACCAGCACAGCTAGCTCAGTTGTTCATTGGCGTAGTCTATGAATGTCTCGAATACTGCATCTGTATTTATAGTTTTCTTGTTAAGCTTAGTGATAAAAGCTTGATGAAAAACTTTGAGTGATTTTTGAAGCATATAGTGTTTCATTACGTCTTATATCGTCCAGTTAACCTATAAATATGGTTTCATTATGAAACTCTAAAAACTCTTTAGCGGGTAAAAATTTACTAGGTAGTTTTATTTTAGAGTCATTAAAATTCTTTACATAATCCTGAATCATAGGACTATTTTCTTGCTCTATGAAAGATTTTGATACTTTTATTTCATATGAAGGGGTTATCGTTATTAGACCACGATCAAAGGCTCTATCATGTAAAACATTTAAACATAACCCATTTCTGGGGTTTAACCTATGTGTAGAATCACTACTCCAAGGTATAATATGACTGGCAATTAACAGCCTAGGGTCACGTACACCTGTGATACAACAGGTGGTATTGTAGTTACTTAAAACAATCTTTCTAAATAGGTTTTGATTTAATCGTGTTTTGATATGTGAAATTCTAGTGGTTTCGATATTTGTATTTAGATCTGTTTCTATGAATACATCTTCATCTAAAGCTGACAAATCCTTAAGTGTAGACTTTGCTTTAGACATTTTTTCGATAATAAGTTGGCTTTCATAGGCGATAATTTCAGGGTTGTTTTGAAAATCATTCCATATTTGTTTATCTAGTTTGGAACATGAAACTAATCCTTTACGTCCAGATTGTGTGATTTTTGGATCAAGACTAGAGAGATTGGCTAATTTCATGGCTAATGCACTAGGAGTTTTACCTATTAACTTGGCAACCTCAATAATAATCGGGTTGCCTCTATATAATTTCCCAAAAGGTAATTGACAATATAAATTTAAAGCAACAAGTGTTTCTTCTCTTGTCCATGGTTTAAATTTCATCGTTATTACCTTGTTAAATAAAAACTTACTAAGAAATCCCTAAAATACTATGAGGCGCATACATATGTAGTCAGGTAAATATTAGGATTTCGAATCACAAATATTACTTACTAAAGATTAGATTTAATAAAATTAAGTTCTTAATAGTGCAGGAGGCAGTAAGGAAAGTACCTCGCCAGCACCAATATAACGAGGAAGCCCAAATAAATTTTCATGTTCAGCATGGGTAGGCTCTGGAAATTGAAAGTTATTTTGGTCTCTGGTCGCTATAAAAAATAAGCGGCGGCGTTTTTGAGGTGTACCGTAATTAGCCGCCATCAGTTCACTGTGAGTCACGTTATAATCAATATCGATAAATGATTGATAAATTTCTTCAATCATATTGGCGCTCTTTACTTGTCCAAGACCATAGACATTTTCCATGACTACCATTTTGGGTTTTAAGTAATCAATATGGCGAATATAATCACGATATAAAATCCCTAATGGGTCATATGTCGCTTTTTGTTTGCCTGCGACACTGAACGGTTGGCAGGGTGGGCCACCAATAATAACATCGGGGTTAACTCCCATTAATATCCGTACTTGTTCTGGCTCCAGCTCTCGGATATCAGCACGCTGAAAATTCCACTCTGGTCTGTTTTCACTAATGGTTTGGGCTACTGATTCTTCAATATCGGTGGCAAAGCAGGTTTTAAATTGAAT
Organism: Thiofilum sp.; assembly: GCF_016711335.1. NCBI lineage: Bacteria > Pseudomonadati > Pseudomonadota > Gammaproteobacteria > Thiotrichales > Thiofilaceae > Thiofilum > Thiofilum sp. The sequence goes on along the minus strand of NZ_JADJTF010000001.1, from coordinate 581,449 downwards.
AAGTGTATTGCTAGCCTGCTCAAATCCTAAATCCAGACCACCAGCACCACAAAAGTATGAGGCGATATTAATTTGTCCTGTTTGTCCTTGTTTGACAAAATAGTTAGCCACCTCCTCTGCAATTGCTTTACTCAATTTGACTGGAACAGCATTACCAATTTGTTGGTGAATTTGCCCTTGTGTACCCAAAAAAACATAGTTTACAGGGAAGTCCTGCAAGGTAGCTGCTTCACGGGGTGTCAAATAACGATCTTCTGTTGGGTGAACAAACTTATTGAAAATATACGCTGTTACTGTTAGAGCAGGCTTGTCATGCTCCAAACGCAATAGACGCATATTGGGGCCACCGGTCTTCTTTGCACCTGTACGAATGAAACTCTCGTGTTGCAAATGCGGAGGTAAATCACCCATTTTCCCACCAGGGGGTAAGTGTTTAATGCGCTCAAGTACAATGCCAGTATGGGGTCTAGTTTCATGATTTAAGGCGTTTATCATATATCCAGCCCTCTCAATAGTGGGTTTTCGAGAGTAATAATATAATCGAAAACATATCTCAGTTTATTCCTTGGAATAGCTTGTGTTCCGGCTAGTTCTTCCAGATCTTCTTCAAAGCCCCACAACATCGGTACAAGTGGCTCTACGTAATCAGTACCATGTCTGTAAGCCGGTAAGTTGGAAATAATTGCTGTTCGATAGTCACTATTTTGCCTATGTCTTAAACCTATTTTTAAGGTTTGGTAGACCCCCTTTTTGATGTCATCAGTCCTATCCATACCTGCACTGGTTTTGCCATCGCTGATGACCTCTTTCTGAGGCCAGCCATGATTTTTCTTTGCTTCTGCTGGTGGACTGCCACAAGCATTGGTCAAGTAATAAAACTTATCCTGTCTATTCTTATTTTTGTAGGTATCCCGCACCATCATCCATCTCTTGAGATGGTACTGCATATCTGAACTGTGAGCCTCGTCTAGTACAAAGTCTACAAAGCCCTTAAAAGGCCAATTGTCAGATCCTGCCTTACCGAGTGGGATTAGCTTGCTATCGTGCAAATACAAAGCCGTATCACAAGTCCGAAGCTGCGATGAGGTCATGATCACTTTCTGATGATGGGCGACAGTGCTTGCTTCTTTTGAGTTCACTAATAGGGGATAAGTCATCAATGGCGCAGATTTAACTTCTGCTAATATTTTAAGACCTGATGTGTGCTGAATGATTGCATCAGCATAATCACTGCCGCCAATTGCCAAGACACTGATGAAGTTTGGAGAAAGGTGCTCTACAAATTTTAGAATGAGTTCACTACTCAGTTTCCCTAATGCACCTGATTCGGGTTTAGCTGCCTTTTGATACTGCCAAATACCTTTGGCATAACAAGGGGAACATAAGTTAATAAAGCCCAGATGAGAGTTGTAGCCACTTGGTACGTTATTGCAATGCTCAATAGACTTTTCTAAACCAGCCGTTGCATCAATATAGGCTAGGGAGACTACAGCATCGAATAAGAATGCACGATAAGCAGAATCAGAACCAATAGCCGAAGCTAATAAGCGGTCAATTTCACCTGCCCAAGGATATTCACTCAAAGGGTAATGACCTGATAGTTTTATGTTTTCACCTAGCACACCGCTAATCCTATTAAGTTAAATTTAATGGTAATGTAAATGCCTTGGAGGCTATGAAAACAGTTCAAGACTCATACATCACCACTTTTTTATTTTACTATTACTGGCAAGCCTCACACTCTGGGTCGAGTAGTGAACACGCCTTGGGCGCTTCTGAGCCTACTGTTACCAGATTATTAGCGACTAAATGCAAACTAGGTTTACCACCTGTTGGAGCAGCAGCACTGGGAGTAGTACTCTTTGTGGTTGGCATATCATCCGATCCGGTTTTTTCCGCACCTGTTGCACCCAAAGTACGCAAGTAATAAGTGGTTTTTAAGCCGCGTACCCATGCTAACTTGTAGAGATTATCCAGCTTTTGACCATTCGGCTCTGCCATATACAGGTTTAATGACTGACCTTGATCAATCCACTTTTGACGCCGACTCGCCGCCTCGACTAACCAACGCGCATCCATTTCAAAGGCAGTTGCATACTTGGCTTTAAAGCTATCCGGTACTCGATCTAGGCGTTGCACCGAGCCGTCAAAGTACTTGAGATCATTCATCATCACCTCATCCCACATACCCATCGCTTTGAGTTCTTGCACGAGATAAGGATTAATCACGGTAAATTCACCCGATAGATTCGACTTCACAAACAAGTTTTGATAGGTCGGCTCAATCGATTGCGACACGCCACAGATATTAGAAATCGTTGCAGTAGGGGCAATTGCCATTACGTTGGAGTTGCGCATACCTTGGTTTTTAATGAGTTGGCGTAAACTATCCCAATCGAGGGTTTGGGTTTTATCCACATTAAAATATTCGCCACGCGACTCGGCTAATAAATCCAGCGAGTCAATCGGGAGAATACCGCGACTCCATAATGAGCCTTGGTAACTCGCATATTTGCCGCGCTCGGCGGCGAGATTGCTAGAGGCACGAATCGCAAAATACGACACCGCTTCCATACTACGATCTGCAAAATCCACTGCTTCCATCGAGCTATACGCCATATTCATCGCATATAGAGCGTCTTGGAAACCCATAATGCCTAAACCCACCGGACGGTGTTTTAGATTAGAGCGCCGCGCTTGAGGCACGCTGTAGTAGTTATAGTCAATGACATTATCCAGCATACGCATGGCAGTCGTGACAGTACGCTCTAGCTTTTCTAGATCGAGTTTGCCATTAACAACATGCGCGGGTAGATTGACTGAGCCAAGATTACAGACCGCCACCTCGGATATATTGGTATGTAAGGTAATTTCAGTACATAGGTTACTGGAATGCACCACACCCACATGCTGGTTGGTATAGCGTAAATTGCAAGGGTCTTTAAAAGTAATCCAAGGGTGTCCGGTTTCAAAAAGCATCCCTAGCATTTTACGCCACAGTTGTTGAGCGGGGATTTTACGATGTAGTTTTAGGTCACCGCGTGCTGCTTTTGCCTCGTATTCGGCATAACGCGCTTCAAAGGCTTGTCCGGTTAAATCATGCAAGTCTGGAGTTTCATCAGGTGAAAATAGTGTCCACTCTTGATCCGCCGCCACACGCTTCATGAATAGGTCTGGAATCCAGTTAGCGGTATTCATATCATGAGTACGACGACGCTCATCTCCGGTGTTTTTGCGCAGCTCTAAAAAGTCTTCAATATCAATATGCCATGTTTCGAGATAAGCACAGACAGCTCCCTTTCTCTTACCACCCTGATTAACTGCTACCGCCGTATCATTCGCGACTTTTAAAAACGGCACGACCCCCTGAGATTTGCCATTAGTGCCTTGGATATGCGCCCCCATGCCGCGTACAGGCGTCCAGTCGTTACCTAAGCCACCTGCATATTTAGACAGTAAGGCATTGTCTTTAATAGCATTATAAATCCCGTCTAAATCATCGGGCACGGTGGTCAAATAGCACGACGATAATTGCGGACGTAAAGTACCAGAGTTGAATAAGGTCGGCGTACTGCTCATAAAGTCAAAGCTAGAGAGCAGGTTATAAAACTCAATCGCCCGACCTTCACGATCCACTTCATTAATCGCTAAGCCCATTGCCACGCGCATGAAAAACACTTGGGGTAACTCAAAGCGCACACCATTGTGATGCAGGAAATAGCGGTCATACAGGGTTTGCAAACCTAAATAGGTGAATTGCAAATCACGCTCTGGTTTTATCGCTGCCCCTAATGTATCTAGGTCATAACGCAATAATTCTTCACTGAGTAATTTGACCTCAACCCCTTTTTGTAAGGCTTTGTGTAAGGTTTCAGCATACAGAGTTTGCATCTCTGCTTGAGTAGCTTCAGTGGGATTACCTTCCAAAAGTGTAAGCGCTTCACGGCGTAGGGTGTCCAACAGCATACGTGAGGCCACATAGGTATAATTCGGATCACGATCAATCAGAATACGAGTGCTAATAATCAGCGCAGTAGCGACTTCTTTTTCTGTGATGCCATCGTATAGATTGCGCAGCGCATCCTTATAGACCTGCTCAGCATTAACACCTTCTAAGCCTGCTACCGCTTCAGCAATTAAACGCTTAAGGCGTTCCTCATCCAATGGACGTAGTTCGCCATTAGCATATTTAACTTTGATCGTAGTTTCGGTTTTCTTTTTACCTTTGCGTGCTTTGGCTTCTTTTTCAGCGCGTAGACGAGAACGCTCTTCACGATACAGCACATAGCTACGTGCGACTTTATGTTCACCCGCCCGCATCATGGCGAGTTCGACTTGATCTTGAATATCCTCAATATGAATATTCGCCCCTTCAGCGGTGCGGCGATTTAATTGCTCAATCACTTTTTCGGTAAGGCTAGTGACTAAATCATGAATCCGTGCCGAGCCAGAGGCGCTACTACCTTCCACATCTAAAAAGGCTTTAGTCATGGCTACATATATTTTACGCGCATCAAATCCTGTTACCTCACCATTACGGCGAATTACCCGCCATTCGGGGTGTTGTAAGGTAGGTGCTTGAATAGTGGGAGCAGAATCTTTATCGGTAGTATAGGTAGTTGACATGCGTAAAAACCCTCTAGCACCCTGCCGGAACAGAGTGGTGAATGATCAAAAATAGTGTTTGCTAAGGAGTGAAAGATAACAGTATAGAACACTATAGAGTGTGTTTTATAGGATGGTCAAGCACAAGATATTGATGAAAGTACTCACTTAAGCCAGAGAAAAACTGCTTGCAAAGAGTCAATGTGGCATTACGTCAAGGCTGACGGAGGGCGAGAATACCGCAAACCGCTGCCTAATGAAACCCAAAAATTTTTTAGTGCGCTATTGGCTTGGTATCAACCTTGAATAGGGTATGCTATAGCGCCTAGCTCCCCTGATTGGTATAAGTGTATGACCTATTTTATGAATGGTGTAATGGAAGTTATTAATTACCCCATTGTTTTATTAGTACTAGCCGCGTTAGGACTATTTTTAGGTCAGCAGTCTCAACAGCGTCTCTTAACTGTTACCCTCCCCAGCTTTTTAATAGCGGTCATCGTGGGTTTGGTCTTGGCACGGATTCGTGTGCTGGTAGGCAATGTGAATATTAGTACCCTAGTGTTAGCAGGGCTAATGGCTTTAAGCACCGTGCTTTATTTAAAACCCCCTTTAGCTTTGAGTGTACTGTGTGCTGCGTTGAGTGGTTTAGCGGTAGGTCTAATCGTGAAACCCTTTTTATTACCCGGATTTTTTGGTTTTAAAGTGTACACAACCTTTGCCGGAGTAGCCTTCAACGCTACGGCACTCTTGCTCAGTGTGCTAGGTATTGCGCTAGTATTAAAGCAATTTTGGGAGGGAGTATTAGTGCGAGCGGTAGCTTCTTGGATTGTAGCCAGCACCTTAATGGTCTTGGTATTGTCATTTACCAAAGTGCTTAAGCTTTAAGTCGGATTAAAGTGAGTGCTAGTTACACTCCTACTGAACGATTACGGAAAACAAGGGTCGATTAGAGGTCTAATTGATCGATTTAATGGGAGAAGTTCTGAATGAAACGTGTTGCTGTGTATGCCTCTCTTTTAATGGCTTTAGGGATGAGTGCGCCAGTCTTAGCTGATGGTTTCCATTATTACGTTGATGTGACCAGTGAGCTGGAGCTGGATGAGGAGGGCAAGTTGATGGGCATACGCCAAGTATGGGACTATGCACCTGAAATCACTGAGATTATGTTGGAAGATATGGAGGTCATTTCTGACGAGAATCTCACGGCACTGGGTGATGATATGATGCAGGACTTGGAAAAATTAGGTTATTTTGCTGAGTTTAATGTCGATGGTGTCAGTATTGATCGAACCGAAATAGAGGACTATGACATTTTACTCCCCTCAGAAAAGCAATTAGAACTCCAAATGTTCCATCCTCTTGCTGAACCTGTTGATATTAAAGGTAAGAAATTCACTATTGATATGGCTGATCCTGATGGTACTGGTATTTTAAAGCATGCTAATCTGGCATCCGTCACTCTACCAGACGCATTAAAGTCAGAATGCAAAGTCAATCTAGAGGAAAAGCAAGATCCGAATAATATAGACGCTTATGTACATGGCGATCCTGTGCAATTAGTGATTATTGATTGTACCAAACCATAGGTTAATGTATGCGCTTGAAATACTGGCAAGTTATCAGTGTGCTGTTGGGCGTGGTGTTGAGTGCGTCACTCTATGCTCATGGCTACCAATATTTGATTCAAGTACATAGTGCCTTAGTGCTTAATGAGCGTGGTGAGCTGAGCGCGTTGGAGCAAGTTTGGCATTATGACCCCACCACTACTCAGTTGCTAATAGAAGGGGCGGGACTGAATACAACCAGCAGTGATACAGATCTAACCGCTTTAAAAGAGCAGCTAGTGCAGGATTTAACTGATTTGGCGTATTTTACGGAGTTGCGGTTTAATGGTGTTATTGCACCACGGGAACGGGTGCAAGACTCTTCGTTAACGCTCTCACAGGGGCGGCTGGTGTTAACTCTCAAGCAACCCCTCAGCCCCGCACTAAAACTCAAAGGCGAGTTAGTGATTGATATGGCAGACCCTACCGGTGTCGGTATTCCTTATCATGGTCAACCTAATCAAGTGCTGTTACCCGCTGCTTTACAGTCACGCTGTCAGGTGAGCATTGAGCGGCGCCAATCAATCACGGATTTAGAAAATTTTGAGCACGGCAAACCTGCCGAATGGGTTAAAATTAACTGTGCTGAATAAGGGTTTAACAAACGCGTTTAAACACGTTAGCATGCACACTTTATTTCTGCGAATTGAGAGCAATAACAATGGCGCAATACCGCTTATTTAGCTTAGCTGGTTTAGTATTCAGTGCAGTCCTATTAACAGGTTGTGAGTCTTTACCTCCCGCTGAGCCAGCGACTACGGCTGTGACGACTGAGACCACTACTTTAGCTGCCACCGATAAACCGAAACGAATTAAAGAAGTGCTAGTGATTGAGCACGTCACTTGTGATCCACAACAAGCGAAGAAATTACAAGCCGAGATTAATAAACGTGACGCTGAGCGCCGAGCTAAAGGCGAAACTATGGCGGAGGATGTATTGCCTCAAGAGCGCATTAAACAGATCGAAGCCCCCCAAGCGGGTTAATTTCCCACCACCGAGTGCCCTTAGGGCATCATCGGTGGTTTTGTCTGTGCAATTTTAAATCTCCATCATCACAAAATCACTTTTGCTTACGCCGCACTCAGGGCAGTGCCAATCACTAGGTATATCTTCCCAACGTGTACCGGCTGGAATGCCGTCTTGTGGCCAACCCTTTTCTTCTTCATACACCCAACCGCATACAATGCACATCCACGTTTTCATCGTCACTCCTCAGTGATGCTTTGCAAAGGAGTGACATTATTCCCAAAACTTTGAGCTAGCTCAATTAACGCCTAGGGAAGTTGATATTAAACGGTTGGGGTTTCACCACTTTAGGGAGAGGGCGTATAAAGCGTTGCTGTTGAGTAGGCTTTACATAAGTGGTTAGCTTAATAGGTCTGGCTAATGGCATTTGCACCATAGGTTTGTTACTAACAGCAATAGGGCGGGGCGGGCGTGCAACGTTGGGAAGTGCTCGTCTAGTTGCCATAAGCGCAGGTACAGGATTAGGTTTATTAGATAGAGGTTGGCTTGCTTGTTGAAGCACCGGAGCATTTCTTAAATAAGCAGGCATTTGGCGACTAATACTAAAATCATCAAAGTCAGCGGTACTATTCCAGCGCGGTGCCCATTCGGGATTAGCCCCCCCGTGGTAGGTTCCAAAGATAAACGAATCAATTTGCCCGTAGTTACCGTAGCGCCACAGCATGTCGCGCTTATCGACTAGCGGTCTACCATCTACCCATACTTGATACAGTCCATTACGTTGTCCAGCCGTATTTAAGCGCACATGTTGTGTAATGACTTGCCAAGTATCGGGTTTAATAAAATTACTGGTTGACCAAAAATGCCCCCAACGGTTTTCTTTAGGCATATCCACGTAATACAGATAAGGCACTAATTCACCTTCTCTAATCCACATCAGTCGAGCGGTCCAACCCTTACCATCGGTGGGGATCACGCCATTGGCATACTTACCCTCGCCACTGGCAAAGCCCGGAAGCTTGCCGCCTAAATTAAAATCAAAGCGTCCATTGAAGCGTACTTTATAAGTCAACCAATACTCATCCGCTGGAGGCAAATGCACCAGAAATTGTGCGCCACTGTGTAAAGGGCCGACGCCATCTTTAGGGTAATTCACTCTTAAAAAGGGATTGGTTTGTTGCGCTTTGTCTTGATAGATTTGCGCCCGATTTTTGGTTCCATCCCATGCTAACGTGACCCAATCCTCCCAAATTAGGTCACCCTTGTAATAACCATTTTGATGCTGATTAAAAGAAACCGACAGGTCTTGAGTTTGTAAGGGACTGCGTTTCACATCAGGATTATGACTGACAGCCTGCACGGTGAAGGGAAGTAGACTTAATCCCAGACTCACTAATAATTTATTCATACCTAAAGCCCATTGTTATTTTATCTAGGTCTATTGTGTGCATAGGCTAACTCCTTTAAGTTAGCTCTATCTAAACGAGGTTCATACTATGGAACGCACAGAGCGAATTGTAAAATTACATAATTTATTAATGCAGGCGCGATTACCTATACCCCGTAAAACTTTAGAGGAGCGCTTAGAGTGCTCAGAAAAGTCAGTACGTCGTGCCTTAGAGTTTTTACGTGATCGCTTGGGTGCTCCGATTGAGTATGATGCTAAGCGCAATGGCTATTACTATGTACCTGATCAGAAAGCCTTTTACCAGCTCCCCGGTGTGTGGCTTTCGGAAAAAGAGATTTATGCCCTCCTCACCATGCAGCAGCTTATTACGCATTTTGACCCTGAATTATTACAAGATGATATTCAACTGTTAAAAGATCGAGTGGAGGCGATTTTACGTTATGGAGCAGAAATTAAACCCGATACTAATTTAGCCAATATCATTCATGTGATTCCGCATGGTAAGCGTTTAGGGCAATATCAGTTTTTTGAGGTGGTGGCTGGAGCGTGTTTGCAGGGCAAGCAATTACAGGCGACTTACTATTCGCGCTCTAGCAATCAGCGCTCTGAACATCTGTTATCGCCGCAAAAACTGATTTTTTACCGTGATAATTGGTATCTAGCCGCACTATGCCATGCTTCGGGAGCGGTCAGACCTTTTTCCTTAGATCGTTTTGAGCAGGTGACTAAGTTAGAACAGGTGAGTACTAAAGTTGCACCTGAAACCTTGGAAGCAACCTTATTCGACTCTTTCGGGATTTTTTCTGGTGAGGTCAAAGCAATTGCGGTTTTACAGTTTAATCCTGAAGCAGCGCGTTGGATTGCCGATGAGGTATGGCATCCTAAACAGGAGGGTGAGTGGCAGAGTGATGGGAGCTATTTATTAAAAATTCCTTATGGTAATCCCACAGAGTTAATAGGTGAAATATTAAGGCGTGGAGCCTCGGTGACGGTACTAGAGCCTGAAAATTTGCGTCAGTGGGTGAAGGAGAAATTAATAGCGGCTTTAGAACATTATCACTGACAGGAGTTGAGTAAGCTTGTCAAAAATGTGTAGCAATTCACACTAATAAATTATAGCCTTGCTCGTTAATAAGAGTCGTTTATAAGCACACCGTCGGCTCAACATAACAATATAAAAATAAGTGTGAGGCTATATGATAAAACAACGAACCTGGGCGGTTCTTTTTGCCCTAGCAGGGGTACAGTTAACCGCTTGTAGTCCCTCTCAAACCATTCCTGAAGCGGAGCCGGGTTCTTCCCCCTCAAATGCCAACCAAGCTAAAACCAGTGGCTCTCATTCAACTGCGGTGGCTCAGGTCGATGCGGGTTTTGGGTCGGGCTATCATTTTGCTAATCCACAGCCCCAACACCAACCCCGTCCTGTGCGTCCAGCGCCGCGCCCCCAGCATCAATATGCGCATCAACAACAGGTATATGTTCCTGAACCTGAGCAGGCTTATCAACCGCAAGCCTATGAGTATGAAACCCAGATGGTTGGTTATATGCCAGCGCCACCCGTGGCTATGCCACCTATGCAGGTGAATCAGCCGATTGAATTAGGCTCTGGCATGCCTGCGTTACAATGGAGCGAGTTGCGCAAAATTGGCGAGCAAATTTTCCAAAACGAAAGCGGCGGTAGTGTCAGCAATTTAGTGCATTGGAATGATGGCGAAAACTTTGCCTCAATGGGTATTGGGCATTTCACTTGGTATCCAACAGGGCGTGCAGCACGCTTTGGTAATACCTTCCCGCAATTGCTAGATCACTTAGAACGTAATGGAGTGCAACTACCTGCTTGGGTGCGTCAGGCGCGTCATACCGGAGCACCGTGGCGCTCCAAAGCGGAATTAATGCGAGCTAAAAATACAGCTCAAGTCAAAGAGCTACAAACTATTTTATTCCAAACGCGTGAGCTACAAGCGCAATATATTGTGGATCGTACCCGTTTAGCGATGCCCAAATTGGTACGTACTTCACCTGCTCATTTACGCCCCCTAGTCGCACAAAACCTTAATGTGTTGGCTAACACACCAGGGGGGTGGTATGCGATTATTGACTATGTGAATTTCAAAGGTGAAGGACTGAATCGTAGTGGCGGCTATCGCGGACAAAACTGGGGGCTATTACAAGTACTAGAAACCATGCGCCCTGCTCAGCCCGGACAAGATGCTCTCAATGCCTTTGCGGATGCAGCGATGCAGGTATTGCAACGCCGCGTCAATAATGCACCGAATGGCAGTGGCGAGGAGCGTTGGTTGGCGGGTTGGTCACGACGCATTAATACCTATCGCGCCCCTTTAGCCTAAAAAGTCACGCACTAATTGCTCAAATAGATCGGGCGTTTGCACATGCGGCAAATGCCCCGCCTCTTCAATATACTCTAACCGTGCCTGAGGAAAGAGTGCTTGTATAGTAGCCCAAGTCTCCTCGGTAACATAATCCGATTGCTTTCCTGCTATTTCTAATACTGGAGCCGTATAACTAGGGTTTAAGGCGGGAAAGCCTGTGATTTTTAGATAATTGCGGGTAATTTCTGGCAGGTTACATAGCCATTTAAAGGTTCCATCGCTTTGGCGGGAGAGGTTTTTTAATAAAAAGCCACGCTCAAAGGCACTGGTGACGACGGTACTTAAATGCTCATCAGCCTGTTTGCGATTTTTTAAGGTCGCTAGAGGTAGCGTATTCATTGCATGTAATAAGTTTTGTAAGCGTGGACGGTAGGTATAGGGGGCTATGTCCACCACGATTAAACGTTGCACTAATTCAGGGTTTTGGGTGGCTAGTACCATGCTAGCTTTGCCACCCATCGAATGCCCCATGAGGTCACATTGCTTAATCCCTAAGTGATGTAGAGTGGCTAGAATATCCTCTACCATGAGTTGATAGGTCATCCCTACTACATGCGGAGAGTTGCCATGATTGCGCATATCCATGGCAATAATAGGCTGAGTATGGGCATAGCGAGTAGCAAAGGTATGCCAATTATCCAAAGAGCCTAATAAACCATGTAGCACCACGAGGGGGGTAGTGTGCTCAGTTAGTGCGCCATAAATACGATAATTAAGCATCGAACTCTCTACCTAACTGCTGCACCTGAGCTAAAATGGCGTGACGCTCAGCATCACTCATGGTCGGTACATTGTAATAAATAAATTGATCGACTTGCGGAATACCACAATACGATAAAGTACCGTCGGTCATAGGGCGATGAATCAGAGTCTCCGCATCAATACCTTTAAAATAATCTTGTGAGCCACCTGCGGTAATAATCACCGCCGCCCGCCGATGCTTCAATAATCCAGTCACCCCTTGTTGCGAATAATCAAACGCCACACCACGGGTTAAGACATGATCAAACCAACCTTTTAAAATCGCCGGACGCCCAAACCACCACAAAGGATAAATAAACACTAATCCCTCTGCCCATAATAGCGCTGCTTGTTCATGCTGGATTTTGGCGGGAATGACTCCAGTTTGTAATTCGGCTAAATGTTCTGCTCGCAGTACGGGGTCGAAGTTTTCAGCATATAAATCTTTCAGTTTGACTTCATGCCCTGCTGCTATTAGTCCCTGTTGGCAATGTTCTACGAGGGCATGATTAAAACTATTAGGATTAGGGTGGGCGTAAACAATTAATACACGCATAGGGTGTCCTGAATTTAGTTGTTATTAGTGTAGAGTGTTATGGATGGGCATAGCGCTTTGGATAAAAAGGCTTTTGGCATCAATAGCATCTAGTGTGTATCGGGTATTACAAAATTCACAGGTAATCTCTATTTGACCTTGTTCAGCCAGAATCGAGTCTATTTCCTCTGCACCTAGGCTAATTAACATGCGCTCGATACGCTCCCGACTGCAACTACATTGAAAGAAAACCGGATGAGCCTCAAATAAGCGCACCTCTTCCTCATGAAATAAGCGGTAGAGCACCTGCTGAGCGTCTAAAGTGAGCAATTCATGCGTAGATAAGGTATCTAATAATAACCCTACGCGGGTGAAGTCTTCATTTTCCTCATTAGCTTCAGGTAAACGTTGCACTAAAATACCGGCACAACGCTGTTCATTCGCACTTAAATACAAGCGTGTAGGGAGTTGTTCAGATTGTTGGAAGTAATTTTCTAAAGCGGCTGCTAAGGTAGGCGCTTCTAGGGCTATAATACCTTGGTAACGTTCAGATTCTTTTTCAGCATCGAGGGTAATGGCTATATGACCTTGCCCTACCATCGCTGTTAAAGAGCTTGTATCTTCAGGGATTGAAGACCACCGTGCTAGACCACGTACTGCACCATTGGCTTGAATTTGGACAACCACTAAGTGTACTGGTCCATTACCACGTAACTGTAAGATAATCGAGCCATTATGTTTAATAGTAGTGGATAATAAGGTAATAGCCGCTAAAGCTTCCCCCAATAGCGCTTTAATCGCAGGGGGGTAATCGGCTCTAGTGACTAATTGTTGCCATGTGTGCTCTAGCGCAGTCCATGCACCGCGTACATTAGGTGTTTCCAGTAAAAAGCGGTGTAAAATATCAGTGCTCATAGTGATCCAGTAGGTGAAAATTTGATTTAGTTCAGCAAGGATTTGCCTGCACTAGTGCAATCTTTAATGTATTGAGAACTTATCATATCTGTTGGCTTGCTCAAAACTATCTCGGTTGCTACATTTGGCAACTGTTTGCGCCTGGGCAGGCGGGGGCTTGTTTGCAAGGAATAACCAGAATCTGACAGGACGTTTCTGCAACTAACTTTTAAATTTAGCATTATTTCGGACTAACAAAATGTTCAAAGCCATCTCTGGTTTGTTTTCCAATGATATTTCTGTCGATCTTGGCACGGCTAATACCCTTATTTATATGCGTGGTAAAGGCATTGTGTTGGATGAGCCATCCGTTGTTGCTATCCGCCAAGACCGAGGACCCGGTGGTCCAAAATCGATTGAAGCGGTCGGGATAGAAGCCAAAAAAATGTTGGGGCGTACCCCAGAAAATATCACTGCCATTCGACCTATGAAAGATGGCGTTATTGCTGATTTCACTTACACCGAAAAAATGTTGCAGCATTTTATTCGTAAAGTCGATTCCGGTCGTATCCTGCGTCCAAGCCCACGCGTAGTAATATGTGTTCCTTGTGGCGCAACTCAAGTGGAGCGCCGCGCGATTAAAGATTCTGCTTTAGGTGCAGGTGCTCGTAAAGTTTACCTAGTCGAAGAACCCATGGCAGCCGCCTTAGGTGCAGGTATTCCGGTCGATGAAGCGGTTGGTTCGATGGTATTAGATATTGGTGGCGGTACATCCGAAGTCGCCATTATGTCATTACGCGGTATTGTGTATGCAGCCTCAGTGCGCATTGGTGGTGATCGCTTGGATGAGGCGATTATCAGCTATGTGCGTCGTAATTACGGTATGTTGATTGGTGAAGCGACCGCTGAGCGGATTAAATGCGAAATTGGTTCCGCTTATCCGGGCAAAGAATTACTCGAAATCGAGGTGAAAGGGCGCAATCTATCCGAAGGTGTGCCGCGTGCCTTTACTTTAACCAGTAATGAAATTCTTGAAGCTTTACAAGAGCCACTGTTTGGTATTGTGAGTGCAGTTAAAACCGCTTTAGAGCAAACACCTCCAGAACTCGGTGCAGACGTTGCGGATCGCGGTATTGTGTTAACCGGTGGTGGCGCATTACTACGGGATTTAGATCGTCTATTAATGGAAGAAACGGGGATTCCAGTAGTAATTGCCGATGATCCCTTGACCTGTGTGGCGCGTGGTGGTGGGCGCATTTTAGAAATGTTAGAAGCTGAAGGGGATGCCTTCCTCTCTACTGATTGATTAGTGTTTTAAAGCTATTTTTGATTGGTATGGGGCTAGACAACTGGTTGCGTGGCTTGTGGTCAGTTGCCCGACTAAGATTGATAATAATATTACTCTAGCCCGCGTGGCACGGAGGCGGACATTAGTAACAGCAATTTTCATTCAGCGCCGGGGCTTTCTATTAAGTTTATTTTGCTAGTGATATTAGCGCTTACCCTGATGGCGTTTGATTATCGTAAAACTGAATCGATGGCGCCTGTCCGAACGCTATTTTCGATTCTAGCTTATCCTTTGCAATGGTCAGTTGATGTACCGTTTCGGGTCTATAATGAAACGGCTACTTTCTTTACTGAGCAAACTAACCTCACACTAGAAAATAATGCGCTCAAGGATCAATTACGCCTTTATGAAGCCCGCTATCAGGATATGGTAATTGTTGAGCAACAAAATGAACGCCTACGCTATGAGTTAAAAGCTAATCCGAGAATGGGATTTGATTTTTCTATGGCTGAGATTTTATCGTCCTCAGGCGAGCGGGTAAGACGTATTGTGACCTTGAACAAAGGGTCGCGCGATGGGGTTTACGAAAAGCAAGTGGTATTAGCGGGTGGTAAAATCTATGGTCAAGTGTTAACAGTCAGCCCCTTTAGCTCCACAGTGATTCAATTAACCGATCAGCGTCATGCCATTCCAGTACGCAATCAACGTACCGGATTTACCACTTTAGCCTTAGGTACGGGTAAAACTAATACCCTACGCCTCGATAAGGTGGTGATTCAAAGCGAAGATAAGATTCAAGAAGGCGATATTTTTGTGACCTCTGGTCTAGACCAATTATTCCCGCCTGATTTTCCGGTCGCGCGTGTGATTAAAAATGGTATTAGTTATGACCAAAGCAGTCAGTTTGCCCAAATTACTACGGAAAGCTTGGTAGATTTTGAGCAGACACGAGAAGTATTGCTAGTGTGGCCTAAAAAACCTGTTGAGCCTCCCCTCGCAGCGCCAACAGCAAAACCTGCTGCAGACAAGCCAGCCACCGAGCCAGCTAAACCCCGTCAGACTAAGCCTAATGCCACACCTCAGCCGCCAGTAAGGAGAGCGCCATGAGTGCTGTAACGCCGCGTTTTTTTGGTGCGATTATCCTATCTATGCTTTTGGCGGTGATTCTAAGCATTATTCCTTTACCCGATACCTTGCAAATGTGGCGTCCTGAATGGGTAGCACTGGCCTTAATTCATTGGGCATTAGTGTTAGGGCATCGAGTAGGGTTGTGGATGGCGTTTATTATTGGGCTATTAATGGATGTACTGCATAACTCACTATTGGGGCAACATGCTTTAGAGTTAGTGGTGGTGGGGTATTTGTCCATTCGTTTAGGGGGGCGTATGACGCCAGAGGCTTATTTTCAACAGTTTGTCCTTATCGTAGCGGTCTTAGGGTTGTATATGCTGCTGAGTTTGTGGATTCGTGGGGTGACAGGGTTTGCTCAAGACGGTAGTACGTGGCAATACTGGGCGCCTTTACTCAGTAGCTTGTTAATTTGGCCGTTGTATCAATGGCTATTGAGTTATTTTTATATTCAAAAGAAAGGCTTGTAGTATTTGGTGAGTCAGTGAGTTTGTTAGGCTCACACAAGCGTTGCTGAACGTAATGTGATTGTTTCAGGGTAGATAGTTTTTTAAAATCTGGTATAAACAATAGCAGTGTCACTGCATCCGCGTCCTAAGGGCTGGTTTATGTCTGGATTTGATGAGTTTTCTCCCCACCATCTTGAACAACTCACGCAACGTTATGCGTCTTTATGGCGTGAGCGTGATCTTGAAACCCGCGTTGAAAATCAATTTCGCCAAGATCAGGCGCTGCAAGAGAGCTTGCAACGTCTGCAAACTTACCGTCTCAAAGGGATTAGTCACTATCGCTATAAAGGTGCTTATCCTGAGGTACGTCAATTAGTCACTCAAGTCTTAGCAGCAGAACCCCAACATCCGCAGGCACTGCACTATCAAGCCGAATTAGCCGCGCTTGAGCCACTACTTCAGCAGGCGCAGCTCCTGATTCGTAAACTAGGTCGAGTAAAACTTAGCTCATCTGAGTTTAGTGTGATTGCCTCGGAAGTCGCCGAAGCGGTAAAAAAGGTTGAAGTCTCCGAGAGTTATCAAGCGTTAATAGAAGATGTTACGGATTTAGTGGAAGGGCGCATGAGTGTGGCGGATTTTATTGACACTTGGCAGCTAACGAATATGCCTAGCGCTCAAACAGCACGCTGGTCTAATTTTGATAAGGAACGCTTGCGTGACAATATTGTGCAGGGGCGGCTGGTGTTATTTTTGGGCAGTGGAGTGGTGCAAGCCGTGCCCTGCCTGAGTACACGCGATTTAACGCAGCAATTGGCACAGGAGGCGTGTTATCCCCATTTTGATGGCACATTATCCGCGATTGCTGAGTACTATGTGCAACGGGGTGATTTAGGGCGACAAGTGTTATTGGAAAAGGTGGGTGCTGCTTTGCCTAAAGTGCCGCATGTGCCGCTGTATCAAGCCCTAGCCGCTATCCCGCAACGCTTAATGCTGATTTCCGCCGCTTATGATGATTTATTAGAGCAAGCGTTTCGTGCCGCGCATAAGCCCTTTGTGTTACTGACCTCGATTATGCAGTCAGATGAATACAGTATGGGGCATGTGTGGGTGCAGTTCTCAGATCGTACCGAAACCAAAGTGTATACCAAAGACGATATTTCTAAACTTCCTGAGCTAGAACGCTATTCGATGATCTACAAATTGCGTGGTACGTGTTCAATGCAGGGGCGGCAAGATGCGTTAGCACTGACCGAGAGTGAGTATTTTAATTTTGCTCACCATGCCCAAGAAATTATCCCCAACTATGTGGTGCGTAAGATCAATGAATTAGGTTGCTTATTTATGGGCTATCAGCCAAGTCATTGGGAGGAGCGCTTAATTGTTAATGCCTTATTGCAACGAGTGCTGCGCAATAGTGCCTTGCAAGTACTCCACACTCATCCCCCACAACCTTTAGAAGAGGTGTTTTGGCGTAAACGTGGCGTGGAGACTTGTCCGCTGAAATTAGCCGATTTGGTGACATTGCTAGCGGAGGGTCGGGTATGAGTACGGTAAAACCTTATCCTGGGCTACGTCCGTTTGCAGAAACCGAGCAGGCGTATTTTTTCGGGCGCGAAGGGGATAAGGCGATTTTGATCGATAAGATTTTAGCCAATCGCCTGACCTTATTATTTGCCGCCAGTGGTGTGGGTAAAAGCTCGCTCTTGCAAGCTGCCGTGATGCCGCAATTAAAACAGCCCGCCGGTGAGCATTTGAGTGTGGTCTATCATCGGCGCTGGTGGGGCGAGGAGGATATGAGCGCGGTGTTGTGCCAAGCTATTTTGCAGGAATTAACCGCGCAACACCTATTGACCGAAGCCGATAGAGCGGAATTGCAACACGAGTCTTTAGTAGCGGTATTGGGCTATGTGTCCTTGCTGACTCGTGCGCCTTTGGTACTCATCCTTGATCAATTTGAAGAGTTTTTTCGCTACCAGCGTGGGCGTAAGACCTTTAGTGTTTTGATTGAAGCCTTGACCGATGTGATAGTGGATAAGACCTTGCCCGTGAGTGTGGTGTTATCGATGCGCGAAGATTTTGCGCTGGAGTTGAATGCCTTTAAGCCGCGCTTGCCGACTTTACTATTTGAAAACTTTTATCGACTGGAAAAATTAGATCGTGAGGCGGCGCGTTTAGCCATAGTACGTCCGGTGGAGGCGCTCGATTTTCGCTATGAGGATGAGTTATTAGAGCCACTGTTGACCGATTTAGCGCAACAGGTGCGTGAGGTGAGTGTGACCGAGCGGCTATTGCAGGTCGATCATACGGTGGTGGAGCCGCCCTATTTACAGATTGTGTGTGAGCGTTTGTGGCAATTGGCTCAGGATGATCCTGAACGTGTGGTGCGTTTGAGTCACTATCAGCAGGCGGGTGGAGTGACAGGAATTTTAGAGCAATTTTTGCGGCGGGTATTGGCGGGCTTTAGTAGAGGTGAGCAGGCGCTTTTGTCGCAGGCGTTTGATTATTTGGTGGCGCAACGTGGGGCTAAGATGGCGTGGCCGCTGGATAAGCTGGCTAAGAGTCTGAGGATAAAGCCTGAGCGCTTGCAGCGTGTGTTAGAACGTTTGACCACCGATCAGGTAAGGGTGTTGCTGCGTGAGGAGCGTGAGGGCGTGCTGTGGTATGAGCTATACCACGATATGTTTTCGGAAAGTATTGAGCGCTGGAATAATGAGTGGAAGGCGCGGCAATTAAAACGCCAACGTTGGACGATTCGTGGGCTGATAGCGGTTGGGGTATTGGTGACAGCGTTTTTGGCGGATTCGTTTTATTGGCTATACAAAAATAGTCATTTTCCGGTGAGCTATTTATTTCAGCAGCATAAATTTCGTTTGATGGATTGGGGCTTAGTGCCGGAAGCTTTGCCAGAGACAGAGATGGTAGCGATTCCGGCTTCAGCAGGTGAGGTAGAGTTAGGGGAGTTAGATGCAGACTTTGGTGAGAGGGTAAAGGCACAATTACAGGTAGCTAATCAATATGGAATACAAAATTTTGCCTATCCGACGATTAAGGCTCGTTTTGAGGGATTTGAAGCGGGGCGCTATGAGGTGACCTATGAACAGTATGATTATTATGTGTGGCAGCAACGGCATACAGTAGTAGTTGGGAAGAAGCTAGATTACCCTGCGGGTGCTAGTCATGATAATGTTCGCGGGACACGTGCTGTGACTCAGGTGAGCTGGAACGAGGCAGTGGCGTATACCGAGTGGCTCAGTGAGAAAACGGATGATAACTATCGCTTGCCGACTGAAGCAGAGTGGGAATATGCAGCACGAGCAGGCGTGAATAAGGATTATCCTTATCCTTGGGGGGAGAAAGCCGAAGGTTTGAATAAGGCTAATTGTGCCGATTGTGGGAGTGAGTGGGATGGTAAGCTTATTGCTCCGGTAGGGAGTTTTGCCCCCAACCCTTGGGGGATTTACGATACGGCGGGTAATGTTTGGGAGTGGACTTGTTCGTCTTGGCAGGATGATTTTGGGGCGGAGAAGGCAACCCGTTGTGCGAATAAAAGCGACGATACCGCTCGTGTTTTGCGCGGCGGCTCGTGGAGTAGCACGACTGATTGGATGCGTTTTTCCGCTCGCTTCAGGTTCTATACGTATAATCGATACAGTTCTGTCGGATTCCGTGTTTTTAAATTTTATCGTCAGGACAGCCCCCCACCCTAGCCCTCCCCCCGCAAGGGGCATAAGTATCTACACATTTTTATGCATTACCGAACGGAGGGTCTGGGAGAGGGTTTGAATCTCTGCGGGTGAATACGAGTCCAGTAGCTGGACTAACGCCAGAAAAGTTTCTAACCCAGCTAATAAGGCTGGGTAAGTAAAGGTGACCTTAGAACGCATCTGTCGACCACTCAAGCGAATCAACAACTGCCGAAGTTGCTGTACTTCCGGTTGAGGACTCACGGCAATCGCCCAGACGGTGACACAAGTATACCATACTCGTGACCAAAAGCCGTTTCGCGACGGCTAGTGCAGACTCCTGTTGCCACGCTTCGAGTTGATGTCCGGCGGATTTGAGTAGTTTAAAGAAACTCTCAATCTGCCAACGCCAGTAGTACCACAAGACCAGTGTGTCGGCGGTGGGGGCTGTGAGGGTAGTGAGCAATAACCACTGAGCGATCATGTCCCCTTGTTCATTGAAGAGGCGACTGACCACCAAGCGTGCCATCACCGGCTCCCCCGCGACCGAGGGTTGGACCTGCTTTTTACAGCTCGGTTTAGACCGACGGGTTACACTCACCGGTATTTCGCCCACGTATTGTTCATGGGGTTTACCCTGAACCTGTACGGTTCTGGCTCGATGGTAGGTGAGCTGCTCTGCTAGGGTTTTACTGGCTAGAGCCGACCCTTGATAGGTCAACTGCGGGTTGTCCCGAATACGAACCAACCACTGAATCCCGGATGACTGCCAACGACGGTAATGACCCACCGAATCCCCTTCGCGATCCATCAGATGAACCAAGGGACGGGAAAACCCTAAGCCCTCCAGATGCTCCATCGCACGGCTCACCTCATCCAAATGCGTACGAGGCGTTAACACCTCCTCCTCATACGTGGCCTGACGACCCACTCCACTCACTAGGCATTGCGCTACCGGGGCAATCGGTTCACCGGTTTGATCACTGATGACTAAACTACTTTGTAAATCATAGCCTTGATCGCTGGCATGCGTAATCGCATAACGATCTGCCTTATTCGCATGACGATACGCTAACCGCGACCAATCGTGGATACACAACGCATACGAACCACAGCGCTCCGTAATGCCCTCATGAGCCGCTGCCGTTAACGGCGCTTGCAGCACTGACAAACTCACCATCGGATTCGCATAAAAACGCCACGCCGCTTGTGTGTGGGCAAAACTGCTCACCCCATCGTTCAAGGCTTTCATACCTGCACTCAGCGGCTCACTGACCTTCATGTAACTCTGAACCATGCGTTCATAACGCAAACTCAGGCGGGCATCCACACCCGCTAACTTTTTTTATATCCATACCGTTATCTTCTCATCATCACTTCAACTTGTGTAGATACTTATGCCGCAAGGGGTGGAGGGGATAAGATTAGATAAAGAATAGTGCCTTGAATTAATAAAGCAGTATAGAAAAACTAATAATATTAATATATTACCCATGCTCCATGTTCCCTCCAGCCCCTGCGGGGGGAGGGCTAGGGAGGGGGGGGAAATGCGGAGTGAGTTTATTCCATGAGGTTATTAAGTATGTTAGTCAAATCTAAAACAGGTCGGGTATTTGAGTTACCCACAGACGAAGAAGATGCACGGATTCGAGCGGGTATTGCTCAAGACCCTGATACTTATGAATTAAGTGATGAAGATTTTAAACGCCTACGTCCTGTGGGGCGACCGCGTGCAGCAGTGACCAAAGAGCGCTAGTTCTTTAACCTAAAATCGCGCCTTCTGGGGGGTATATTGGTCATGAGGCTTGGGTTCTGATAGCGTTGACCCCATATCAGACTCATATTAGATTTTAGGAGTATGCAATGAGCTCACCAAATGCCTGCCAAGCGTTGCCCTGTGCAGTGTCCGCGTTGCCGGATGTTGCCAAGCAACCCAATGTAGGGCCACAAGGGACTCTCAATTGGGTAGGAATGAGTGAAATCGAAGTACCCGTTTATGTACCTACCCCAACACAAGCCGCCATTCAAACCCTAGCGCGGGTGCAAGCCTATGTGAATTTAATTGACCCTTTGAGTAAAGGGATTCATATGTCACGCCTGTACCTAGCCCTCGATAATCAGTTGGGTATGGCAGAAGTGACCCCCGCAGTATTAAAGCGTGTCGTGCAGCAGTTTGTAGAGTCGCACGAGGGTTTAAGTGATGCGGCTTATTTAGAGTGTCGCTTTGACTATTATGAAAAGCGCCGCTCATTAGTGACCGACAATCGCGGCTGGAAAAATTATCCAGTACGTATTATTGCCTCCTTACGTCAAGGACAGTTTGAGCTAGAGCTAGCGGTGGATGTACCGTATTCGTCTACTTGCCCGTGTTCAGCCGCCTTGGCTCGTCAATTGATTCAAGAGGGATTTCAAGAGCAGTTTGGTGCGGTGGAGTCAGTCAGTACGCGCCAAGTACATGATTGGTTAGGCACTGTACAAGGCATTCGCGCTACTCCTCATAGTCAACGTAGCGTGGCACAAGTCAAAGTGCGTCTTGCGCCTAATACTGAGCAATTACCGATTAGCGCTTTAATTGATCAATTAGAAGCCGCTTTACAAACGCCTGTACAAGCGGCTGTGAAACGTGCGGATGAACAAGAGTTTGCCCGTCTCAATGCGTCTAATCTAATGTTCTGTGAAGATGCTGCACGCCGCTTAAAAGCAACGCTGCAAGATACGGTGTCCGTGGTAGATTTTTGGATACGGGTCAATCATATGGAAAGCCTGCACGCACATGATGCGGTAGCGATTGCTGTTAAGTGTGTTCCTAATGGTTATAGTGATGACCCACGGGAATATGCGCTAAGAGCATAAGCCTGCACCCTTACTCTCTCTTAAAGTGGGTGGATGATTCACCCACTTTGTATAGCAAACTTCCTATCCCGCCTTTAACGCTATAGCATCGGCTCTATTATAGTATTCATATGGAGTTAAACGATGGCGCGTACCCCCTCGACTATGTTAGCCCTAGGCACGCAAGCCCCCGATTTTGCCCTGTTAGAACCCTTAACGGGTAAGGTGATCAGACGAGATGATTTTAAGGCTAAACCTTTATTAGTGATGTTTATCTGTAATCACTGCCCGTATGTGATTCATATTCGCGCTCAACTCGCACAATTAACTAGCGAGTTTCAAGCGCAAGGTGTGGGGGTAGTAGGGATTAATGCCAATGATGCAGAGCATTATCCTGATGATTCACCTGAAAATATGCAGCTTGAAGTAGAGCGGGCGGGTTATACCTTTCCGTATTTATATGATGAGTCGCAAGCAGTGGCCAAAGCCTATCAAGCAGCGTGTACGCCTGACTTTTTCCTATTTGATGCCGATCATAAGTTGGTGTATCGCGGGCAATTTGATAATGCGCGTCCGCGTAATGATGAACCTGTGACGGGAGCTGATTTGCGTCAAGCCTTAGCAGCGGTAGTAGAGCATCTACCTATAGCCGAGGAGCAAAAAGCTTCATTAGGTTGCAATATTAAATGGAAAGCAGGTAATGAACCGGATTATTTTTCCAGTTAAAGTAGCAGTATGAATCCGTAACCGTCATTGCATATTGCTTCCGCAGTTGCTGTGAATACATCCCTGTGCGCTTCAAGGCGGCATCCCTGCCGCCAAGACTGCTCCAGAAATATCCAATGACGGTCACTCGTGCATGTGGTTAACCCGAAATAGTGGCTGGAAAGTATTCATGGATAGTCTGACCTTATTTTTTATCATTGTATTAATGGTAGTCCTAGTCGTAATAGCATCGATGGCAGCGTTTTATAAGCGTACCAGTAAAGATCTATCCTTTGTACGCACGGGGTTTGGTGGGGAAAAGATTGTATTAAATGGCGGGGCGTTTGTCTTACCGGTGATTCATGAAGCCACCCCGATTAATATGCAAACTATTGCGGTTAAGGTAGAGCGCTCGAATAAAGCAGCTTTGATTACTAAAGATCCTTTGCGGGTTGATGTGAGTGCTGAATTCCGTTTACGTGTACCGCCGAATCCAGAAGCCATTTCTAATGCTGCTCGTACCTTAGGCTCTATGACTATGTCGCCCGAAAAAGTACAGAAATTGGTTGAAGAACAGTGCGTGGCGGCATTGCGTTCAGTCGCCTCGAATATGGAAATGCAGGAACTACATTTAAAGCGTAAAGATTTTGAACGCAATGTAGAGCAAGCGGTGAATCAAGAGTTTCAAAAAAATGGTTTAGAGCTAGAGTCAGTTTCTTTAGTCCGTTTAGATCAAACCGCACGGGAATATTTAGATCCTACTAATGCATTTGACGCTCAAGGCTTAACACTACTCGATCAGATTACTTCAGAAAATGAAAAACGGCGTAATTTTATTTTGCGTGAAAAAGAGGTCGAAATTCAGAAAAAAGACTTAGAAAGTGAAAAGAAAAAACTCGAATTAGATATGCAGGAATTTTTTGCTCAAAAAGAACGTGAGAAAGAAAAAGCCGAGCAAGAAGCTAAAATAACACGCGAGATTGAAGAAATTACCTTTGCTAAAACCACGATGATTGAAATGGCGCGGCGTGATATGGAGATTACCCAAGCTCAATTAGAAAAAAGTATTGCTGAGGCTTGGATAGAAGCGGATCGAGTCAAAGCCGAGGCCGCCGCCGTGACGGAGGAAATTAGTACTGCTCGTGAAAAGGCTGAGGCGGAGCGCAATCGGATTGTTGAAATTATTAGTGCTGAAAAAGAAGCGGATCGCCAACGTATTATTGCTCAAGCTAATGCCTTATCAGAAGAGTTGGCAGCGAATGCGGCTAAAATTCGTTATGAGATTGAAGCTGCGGGTAAACGCGCTTTAAATGAGGCAGCTAATTTACTCTCGAATGAACAGATTTCTATGCAGGTCAAATTAGAAATTGTTAAGCAGTTACCGAATATTGTGCGTGAAAGTGTACGTCCTTTAGAGAATATTGAAGGCATTAAAATTATGCATCTTGATGGTTTGAATCAACTAGCAGGTGGGAGCGGTGGGCAGGTGTCTGCTAGTGCTGCCTCTAGCAGTCTCTCTGATCAAGTGGTGGATAGTGCCTTGCGCTATCGAGCGCAATTACCTTTAGTAGAAAGCTTATTGAATGAGGTAGGACTGAAAGGTGGGAGCTTAAATCAGCTTACTGAAGGAATCAAACGAGAGCTAAACCCTCAAAACTCAGGTGTAAACTCCACTCCAAAGAGCCAAGTTACACCTGAGGATTCCGATACCCCTTAAGTAGGGGATGCGTTGGAAGTATTGCTAGTAGGAGTGGGATGAGTAACATTTTTTGCCACTAAATGTTGCTCTAACTCGGCTACTTGCTGTTCGAGCGCTTCTAATTTTGCGCGAGTCTTTTGTAATACTGCCATTTGAACGTCAAACTCTTCACGAGTGACTAGATTCATTTTATGTAATGCACCTTCTAGAGCCTGCTTAGCTGTGTTCTCAAACTCCTGTTGCATCGCCTTTAAGGGTTCAGGCAAAGCGCTTGAAAGACCGCGAATCACAGATTCAAAAGGATTAAGACCAGACATAACAAACTCCTTAGGTTATTTATTCAATCGGTTCGTGGTTTTCTCCTTCTGATAGTTCGTCACGGAGAAACTCGATTAAGCGTTTGATTTTAGCAGGTAAGAAATTACGGCTGGCATAAATAGCATAAGCATTTAGCTCTTCCATTTCATAGTCGGCTAAAACCGGTACAATAGCACCCGATTGTAACGCTTCCTCAGCAAGAAAGTCAGGTAATATACCAATCCCATGATGCTCTAAAATAGCTGTGAGAATCATATCACCATTATTCACCTTAAACTGTCCACGCGGGAGTATTTCATACTCCGTTTTGTCTTTTTTGAATAACCAACGATCTTTACGATTAATTTGATTATACTCTAGACAATTATGCTGACTTAGCTCATTAGGAGTTTGCGGTGTGCCGTGTTTCGCTAGATATTGTGGGGTTGCACAACACACTAATTTAACACTGGCTAGACGTT
This sequence comes from Thiofilum sp., assembly GCF_016711335.1. Lineage (NCBI taxonomy): Bacteria > Pseudomonadati > Pseudomonadota > Gammaproteobacteria > Thiotrichales > Thiofilaceae > Thiofilum > Thiofilum sp. The sequence goes on along the minus strand of NZ_JADJTF010000001.1, from coordinate 555,742 downwards.
GAGCGACAATAGAAGAATCCGGTAATTTACCAATGCGAATAATAAGATCGTATTCACTATTATGCACATCGATAAAATGATCATCTAAATGTAAGGAAATATTAATACTAGAGTGCTCTTGTTGGAATTGTACTAATAACTTAGAAAGTTTATTAATACTAAAAGACAAGGGCGCATTAATACGTATATCACCTAATAAGCGCTCACTGGTGGAAATCACATTTTCTTCAAGATGGTAAAGTTCATCTAAAATGTGTTTGCCCCGCTGATAATAAATATTACCAGCTTCAGTTAAACTTAAATGACGGGTATTGCGATTTAATAAACGAACTCCTAAACGCTCCTCCACGGCGCGGATACGTTTACTAACCGCTGCGACGGTGACGCCTTTTTTTTCGGCGGCGGCTGTAAGTGTGCCTGCATCGGCCACTTCTATTAACCAGAATAAATCGTCAAATTGACTCATACACTAATCGTTCACTAGGTTGTTAGTAATAGATGGGTAGAAATAGACTTTTAGTAACTAACGGAGGGGGTTTAAACACTCTTGAGCATTAGACTAAAAGCGTTGGCTAAACGATCAGGTTTAGCCTACATACTCCTTAGAAATTCAAGGAGTGACTCAGTATGCCACGATATGCACTAGAACTAAACGATACTCTAATACTATGGTTAAATACTGTGTAACATATTCAGTATCTAATGCCCTGATGACACCAGAATAAAGTAATTAGCTTATAGATTCATCAAGCTATTCTAATTATAGAGTCTAAAATTAATATGTGCTGTTTTAATTTAATTTTAAGGTGTGTTTTGTAATGCAGGAGGCAATATTACGTCACCCTCTAATAGTTGACGGTAAGTTCCATCTGCCTGTGCCATACCAAACATCATATCTAAGCCTTGGCGTAGAGGGTCTGGGGTTTCAGGAGTAGCACGAATTAGCGTTTCTAATTGATAGTGTCCCGTGGGGGCTAAATTAATTTGGCTGCCCGTAATATCAATAGGCGTTTGCTCAGAGGTGGCAAATCCTTTAATCCCAGCGTCATCACCACTAAGTGCCACTTTAAAGGCTTTACCCAAGTTCATCGGTATACCCGTCAACGTTTCTGGATTATCCCAAGCGAGTTGTCCGGTAAATTGTGGTAATCCTTGCCGTCCCCAAATTAAGTCAAAGGCATTACCGCGCAGTTGCCCCGCAAGATCGGGAATAAGAAAGGCATAGTCTGGAGCTAATTGTTTCACCACATTAGCAGGCAAATCCCACTCTAGGGTTTGACAGTGCACTTGGGTGCGCCAATTGAGACCGCAAATCCCACTGGCTGTACCCCCTAAAACTTGTGTATCCCATTTAAGTGCTACTTGCCCTTGTAAGAGTAATGGTGCTTGAAATTCCCAGTTGAACCGTTGAAGCGTCGGACTATTGGCTATTGGCAGTTGAATATTATAAGCCTCACCACGCCAGATTAAGCCCTCAACGGTTCCCACTTGTAAGCCTTCAGGTTTTGGTAAATAAGGCCAAATCAAATTTAACGGCGCGAGAGTGACTAGGCTAATGAGATAGCTGATTAATCCTACCAATAAAAATCCTACTACTTTTTTCATCGTTGTAACGTGATATTGGCGTTAACTAAGCCCGCTTCAGGGGTGGGGGTGATATTAAATTGAACGGCATAAGCTTGATGATGCAATTCAAGTGCCCCCAAGAGTGCCGCAATTTGATTAAAAGGGGCTTTTTGCAGGCGCAAATTGACAGCACCATTCGCCACTTCACTTTGGCTCACTAAAATCTCAGGGCGATCTAATTCGTAGCGCTGTAATAACGGTTCGACTAAATAAGCCAGTTTCTCATTGGTCACAGGTTCTTCTAGGGCAGGGCGAGTTTGAGCGGCCACAATAGGCGCTAATTGCTTGAGCTGTAATTGATTGGCTAAAGCCTCAGTATGGCTTTCATGCAGTGCATGTTTATAGCTCAATAAAGGCGTAATGGCGTAAAACCACAATACCGTCGCTAGTATTAATAGGCTGCCTACTATCACCCATAAGCGCTCACGTGGAGCGAGGGTATACCACCAAGTTTTCATCCCACTGGCTCCGTGCTTAAACTAAATTCACCGACTACTTTATTAGCATCCCGTTGATAATTAATGCTGACTTCGCGCTTTAAAGCGGTGCTTAACGCTTTTTCCAGCTCTGGAATAACTGCGGTTGATTCAGAGGTAAAGCGTAAAGTGAGTTTGTTTTGATTCCAGTTAATAGCTTGCAAGGTAATCGGTTGTTGGGGCAACACTTGTGCTAGTGTTTTTAAAAGCGGTATAGCACTGGGTGTTTGCTGAGGAGCCTTATTACCTTGAAGCTTCTTGAGTTCAGATTGGATCAGCGAATTGAGACTCAAGGCAGGATCAACCGCTCCCGCTTCAGGAAATACGCTTTTAAATTGAGCAATATTTTGTGCTTGTAAACTATCGGTTTCGTTTTGGAGTTTGCGAATTTCTAAGCCTTGTAATACTAACGCAATCAGTACGGTCGCTGCCGCAGTCCAAGCAGCGCCCTGCCATTGTTGCCATAAATGAGTGAGTTGTGAGTGAGCTTGAGTTTTAAAACCCTTCATTAAATTCAAGGGCAATGCACTTTGCACATCGGGGCGTTGTAAGTGTTGTGCCTGCTCTGGGGTGTCATACGTAATAACTAAATGGCTAGTGTCGGGTAGATGGGGGGTGTTATCCAAAACTCGCAGGTGAATGGGGTTTTCTTCTGTACCTTGGGCGAGCCACTGAGCGATTTGTAAGCGCCATGTACTCGCTAAAGTGTAATAACCATTCAAAGCACTCTGCCTTACCCATAGACCTTGATCATTAAGCCATGCAGTCTGATAGCCTTCAGTGAACGGTAAAGCGGCTATATCAGGTAGAATAGCGAAGGGTGCAATACCATTATGATGTAAAAAATCCAACCATTGTTGTAAACGGGCATGCTCAATCACGGCTACCTGATGAATGCCTTCCTCGCTATTAAGACTATGCCAGACGTAATGTTGAGCCTCCGGATCATTCATTAATTGTTCTTCTAGCGCAAAGGGTAAGGCTTGAGCCAGTTGGCGCTGATTGCGGGTTTTGAGCGTAACCGTAGTGATCAGTACTTCACGGCTAGGAATTAACACCATAATCTGACGCGCTGGCTTAATAATTTTGCTGCGCTCTTCCCAAGTCGCTGTTTGCCAAGGCGCAGTTAAACCATCACGACTCAATACAGCGTAAGGCATATCTTGTTGATTGGGGGCGCTTAGGCGCAGCACGAGTAAGGTCATAATGGTTGTTTTATTGAGCAGTCTGGTTCAAGTCTAAAGGTGATAGTTCGCTAGGCGTTTGGTTTTGCTCCGTAGTGTACTCAAATCGGCGCATTAAGATACGAATTTCTCCGCTCTCCGTGCGCTCTAGTAGTGATATTGTATTGAGACGGACTGAACCGATTTTTATAAGCCCGCGTAAACGAAAATAGTTGGAAGTGACCCCAAAGACGTTTGACCATTGTAGTTTATTAAAGGGTTCGCCTTCTTCAGGTTTATCTCCTTGAGCAGGCTTATAATTAGGATTAGGTATAATAGATTGAAACTCTTTTTTTAAATCAGAGCTAGTGGTTGTAATAAAGTTATTTAAACCATCTTGATCATAGGGTTGGTTCTGTCTAGTCGCTACAATCATCTGCACATCATTGGGTACTAATATCTGTAACAATGCTTCGGGTGCAGTATTGATATTAATTTTGGTAAACGCTTTACTTGGTAAAGCGCTAGAGATTTTTAGTAGTTCATCTAGTTTCTTACGGGTTTCTTCAGGCGCTAATGAATCAAGGCGCACTAAAAATAACTCACTAGGATCAGCAAACGGTTGATTAGCGGCGAAATAGGCAGGCTTACTGGTCATATAAAAATCTGCCTCCGCACTATTCGCATGCTGCGTCGCACTGTCTTTATCCATCCAATCAGTAACGCTTAAGCGAAAATGCGCGGGTAAGGTTTGAGCCTTAATTAACTTATCAAATAAAGTTTGACCTAAATCCGTTTGATTACCTTTATCGTCTAATAAGGTATTGAGATTAAATAAACCTTGCAAATCCTCCATTTTACCGGAAAAGCTACCAATCACGGTTTCACCGTCTTTAATCGGCATTTCAGGTAAGGTGGTAGCCCAAGTATCTAGCAAGCTATCGGTCTGATTCAGTTTTAAATCGCGTTGCAGCCACAGCCCCGCCATTTGTTCAATACCGCTAGTGTATTGATAAGCCCGTTCTAATTGCTGGATATTGGTTTGAATTTTGACATCGTAATGCTGAGTACTAATCACCGCTGCCGCTACCATCACCGCAATAGCCATTACTAACAAAGCGGTTAGTAATGCAATTCCTTGTTGAGCGTGAGGTAGCCTTGGCATCAGGGTATTAGTCCGTTGAAATCGGTTTTAAGCGTTGTGATAAGCGCACACTGTGTCCGGGATGCAGTTTGGCATCATAGATAGTGGTGTAGCTCATTACTGCTTGGACGTATTCGCGCGTCTCTTCAAAGGGTATGCTTTCAATCCATTGATCAGCTTGTAAAGTGCGGTCGGGTTTCCATTTAGGAATTCGCCCAGGGCCTGCATTATAGGCTGCGGTAGCCCGCACATAATCGCCTCCAAAACGCTTGTACATCTCCTTTAAATAGGCACTACCTAGCGTGACATTGGTTTCGGGGTGGAGGATATCTTCATTAGCATTGAGAGTTAGCCCTAAACGTTTACCAATATGCCTAGCCGTAGCGGGCATAAGTTGCATCAGACCTAGTGCATTAACAGACGATTTAGCCTGTTGATCAAATGCACTTTCACGTCGAATCACGCCTAAAATCCAAGCGGGATTAATACCTTGAGTTTGCGAGGAGCTTTTAACTAAATCCTCAAATTGCAGCGGAAAACGTACATCGACCGCATTCCAATCTTTAGTACGCGATACTGTCCAAATAGCTAAATTAGAATCGCCCCCTTCATTAGCCAGTTGAGCGGCTGCTTGCACACCCACTCTATCCATCGCTTTTAGTAAACGAAACCATTCTTGACGGGCTTTATTACGCTCTCCTAGCGCCAGCCATTCTTGCCAACGTGCAAATGCAGCGAGGCGTTTAATTCCATTAATACGTTGCGAGCGATCAGGTGGAGGCTCCTGAAGTTTGGCATAGTGTTGACCTAATTGATCAGCGGCTAAAAAACCATAAAACGTAGCATTAGGCGCTAGTTCGTGAAATAACGAGCTGGCAGTTTCCGCTTGCCCCAAGGCATATAAGGCGCGTGCTTTCCAATACTTCCAAGTAGACTCATTGGCAATATCAGCTTCCATACTATTAATCGCTTTGAGTACATCGTCCCAAGCTTCTTGGCGTAAGGCGATGCGTACCATCCATTCATTCGCTGCTTGAGTACGATATTGATCAGGAATAGCACGTAATAGTAGGAGGGCGCTATTTTTTTGGCGTATCGCTTCCCATAAACCCAACTCGCTCTGGATCTTACCTTGCTGTGCGCCATTAAAGGGAAATTTAGCTTGGGCTTGTTGCCATAAAGTCTGAGCGGTAGTTTCTTGCTTAGCCACCAAACGTTTTATGCCATACACGATCACATCGCGTAATTCAGCAGAGTCCGGTTCAGTGAATAGTTTGGGTAGTTCGGTGGCAGGATCGCGCCGCACTTCGGCCCAACGCTCTACCAAAAGTTGTTTATCTAGGGGCAGTAATTTAGCAACCGCTTGAGCAAAACTAACTTGATTCTCCTCCATAGCTTGCTCAATACGTTTCCAGTGTTGATAGTCTGAAAGCACATTGTGCTGGGTCAATATGCCGAGTACCTCGGTACAAGGAGCAGGTAGCCCGCCTTGTTTAGTGGCGATTAGCTTGGTAGCTAACTGGATGCTTTGCTCACTATTACCCGCTTTACCTAAGGCTAAAGCTCGATAGCATTGCAAGGAGTCACTTGGATGATCACTGGGGATTAATTCTAAGATACCCGTCCAGTTCGCATCAGCCGCTAAGCGGTTAGACCAACGCTCAAATAACTCATCACTCATTACGCTATTAGGGTAGCGTGAGGTAAAGGCAAGAATACTTTCACCCGATACGGTATTCAGGTTCTGTTTTAAGTATTCATATTCCAGCCAAGGGAACAACGGATAGTTTTTTAATGAAGCACTATAGGTATTAACTTCCTCAAAGCGTCCTTGTTGAGCCGCTGCATAAGCGGTTTGGAATAGGGTGCGTTGTTCAGGTGTAACATTCGCGTGCACCCAAGGCGTGGATAAAGTACTCAGTACCCCTAGAATTAATATTACTGTTTTCATCACATTCAAACTTAAACCAGTCAATAAACCCGCCCGCCGCAGGATTATTATAATTGGTGGCAAGCGGTGCAGGGGTCAGATGCGTAGCATGTCACAAACTCGCTAATAGATTCAAATAGCGCTCATAGCGGTGGGGTGGTAGTTGTTGCGCAGCGACCGCTTGTTTAATGGCGCAATGCGGTTCGTGAGCATGGGTACAGTTATTAAAGCGACATTGAAATTGATAAGGGCGAAACTCGCTATAACCTTGCTGTAACTGTTCACGGGTGACCGCACTTAAAGAAAAATCCCGCACTCCGGGGGAATCAATTAAAAAACCATGCTCAGGTAAAGCATAGAGCATAGCATTAGTCGTAGTATGTCTACCCTCGCCTGTATCGGCTATTTCACCCACACGTATCTCTTGTTCAGGCAATAGTTGCGCTGCCAGCGATGATTTACCTACACCTGATTGTCCGACCACAATCGCGGTTTTAGCCCCAATCGCTGCGCGTAATGCTGCTATGCCACTGCCTTCTTTAGCTTGAGTGTAGAGTATGGAATAACCAATGTGCTCATATTCTGCTAAGCATTTTAAATCGTCTGCACTAGCGTATTCATCAGCCAAATCTGCTTTATTCATCACAATCAACGCTTGAGCAGGGAGCAACTCAGTAGCTACTAGATAACGATCCAGCATTTCCCACGAAGGACTAGGACGCCAGCTCACCACAATAATCACTAGATCAATATTGGTGGCAATATTCTTAGGTTTGCCCCGAAAGTCTGGGCGGGTCAGCACATTAGTACGCGGTAAAATAGTGGTAATAGTGGCATTGCCTTGAGCATTTTCTTCCCATGTTACATAGTCACCACAAGCAATGTGTTCTAGTTTACGTTTAGGCGTGCAGCGAATCGTCTGATTAGCATGGGTAATTAAGACATCCGCCCCAAAACGGGTAATGACGCGGGCTGTCACAAGATCATTCATAGGCAAGATCATCTAAGGCAAATAAAGCCGTATTGTGCGGGAAACTTTGACATAAAGCGAACAAGCTTTATGTGGTGGTGGGGAGATATGATTAAGATTATTTCCATATAAAGTCTGATCTGAGCATAATTCGTCAGAATATTATGATAACTTATTATACAATATAACCATCCCCCTTCCGTTAATAGATAAATTAAGCCTATGAGCATCATTGACGAAAAATCTATTTTTATTGCTATGAAGCAAGATGGTCCTTTTGCCGTCGATGACCAGATTTTGCTTGAGCATCCTTTCTCCTTTCAAAGTCGAAAATGGGCAAAAAATTTTCGACAGGATAAGTCGACGGCAAGTAAGTATCGCATGGTGCGTGACAGAATATTTGATTTGCTAAAGATCGAAAGTTTCGATGAAATCACCGACCTTCTAGAAGATACCGAACGCTGTGAACAGCTTAACCCCCATGCTTATAGTTTATTAGGTAATTTATTTGGTGTTGGCGGTGAATTACCAGAGTTAAAGATGCACATCCGTGAATATATGAATACCGCTGATGCCGTAATTACACAATTGCGTAGTAAAGTGTTGGCTCCCTATAGCTCGCATATTGAAATTAGTAATGAAATTGAGGCCTCGAAAAACCCAATCGAGTTACTGCTCATTACTTTCGATAATCGCTACCACAAGAAAATTCGTTTTGAGGCTAAACGTAAGTTAGTACTGATGGGCTTGGCGGGTTCAATTGATCAGCGCGAACGTGAAACTGATATTGAAAATAAGTTTTCGGCCTTTTTAAATTTCCTTAATCAGCATGTATGGAGTCCTCAGCTTAAGATTGGTGAGTTGGAAATTGCTTATTTGGCGAGTCACCATGCACAGAGTGATTTTAGTTGTACTGAGGTGCAGGTGCTTGATGCTGAAAGTGTACGAAATTTGCCAGACCTAGAGGAAAACGAAAAACTGACCCTCATTAAACGTCGCTTATTTCAAGTCAATGGTAAAGATATACCTGTTTACGTATCGGTACGTAAAAAGGATTCAGCCGCCAAAGTGTTGAAATTATTACGTAAAAATGAGAAAAACCCAGCCGTTGCGGTCGATGATGAATTGGGACTGATGGCGGTGTTGGATAATGAAAACCATGTCAGACGTTTTGTGCGCCATTTAACACGGGCAGCGGTTAAAGCAGGTTCGATTATGATTTTGGAGGATGTCTCCGATACCTTAGCAGGTAATTTATATGGTGCTACAGCGGTAGGTAGTAGTAACCAAATCCAAATGTTGAAGTTTTTCGCGCGTATGGGCGGAATGCGCGTAGAGTTTATTATTCATACCAACCAAAGCTATCTCAATTATCGCTATCAGCGCGGTACTTCGCATGATGAATATGAAGTAAGGCGCTTATTTGATTCTGGTGTGATGGAGTTTTTATTTCCCTATGAAATTTATCATTTGGATATGAAACAGATTCGTGACAAACAGATTCTACGCTTTAGAAAAATGATTGAGCAGCAAGGATAAGGTGTGATCTCACACTCTCACTGCTCCAAGTGAGGCATAGTGCCTCTTTCAAGCTTGTGTTCTTAGAATAGTTTGGACTTGGAGCAGTCAATTAATAGTTGTATCGCTTTAGTAGGTGCAGCGATAAATGGCTAACTACACTTAACGCGCAAAGAAACTATTCAGTGAGTGAGGCGGATTAGACGTGAGTGTAGTAGTGACTTGTGGTGTGTGTGTAGGGCTAGCAGCAGCGGCTGGAGTGGGGAATTTATAATAGGTTTGATTTAAATACTGTACCACTGCCAAGATTTCATCATCGAACCAATTGGTGCTAAGACTAGCGTCACATTGGCGTACTTTTTGTTCTAATTGCTGTAGGTTTTGTACTTTGCGTATGGGGCTGGTGAATACTTCTGCCCCATGACATTCTAAGCAGCGCGATTGACTAAATAGACGCTGCCCTAAGGCAGCATCCGAGGCTAATACAGAGGCACTATTGAGTAGTAAAAGAGTGCTGATTAAGCCGAGTAATGGTTTCATCCTTACGTTACCCCAAGGTTGTGTTGTTGTAAGTGCGCGATACGAATCGACGCAGGTGGATGCGAATCATAAAAGGCCGAATGTAAGGGATCGGGCGTTAAAGTACTCGCATTTTCTCTGTAAAGACTCACTAAAGCGCTAATGAGTTCCGTAGCACTTGACTGTTCGGCGGCAAACGCATCGGCTTCAAACTCATGTTTACGTGACCACCACGACATAATAGGACCAATAAAGAAAGTAAATACCGGACTAGCAACCATAAACAGCATAATAGCCATATAGGTAGAAGGTTGACTGACCCCTAAACCATTATAAAACCAGCCTTGTTTCATCAGCCATGCCAATACCGCAAAGCTTACAAAGGTCATAGTCATCGATACCAGCATCCCTTTGATAATGTGCTTACGCTTAAAATGACCTAGTTCATGTGCGAGCACTGCCTCAACTTCTGCTGGGGTTAAATGTTCCAAGAGGGTGTCAAAAAATACAATGCGCTTATTTTTACCAAAACCTGTGAAGTAAGCATTACCATGTGCCGAACGCTTAGAACCATCCATAACGAAAATACCATTGCTATTAAAGCCCGTGCGCGTCAATAGGGCATTAATGCGTTCGGCGACTTCGCCATTATCCAGTGGGGCAAATTTATTAAATAAAGGCGCAATAAATTTAGGATAAGCCCACATCATCAAGAGCGAAAAAGCAGTGAGTACCCCCCACGCATACAGCCACCAATAATCCCCCATTGACTCCATTAACCACAAAATAAGCATAATCAGAGGTACACCCAGTACTAGCGTTAAAGCAGTACCTTTTGCCATATCGACTACAAAGGTTTTGAGATCCGTTTTATTAAAGCCAAACTTTTCTTCGAGGACAAAAGTGCGATAGAGACTAGCAGGCAAATCGATCAAACTACTGATCACCAACATGCTGACAATTACTGCAACACCGGTATAAAGTGGACTCCAGTTGAGTGAACGCCACGCTTGATCAAGCCATTCTAAGCCTCCACCTAAAGTCCACGCTAAGAGCACTACTAAGCCAATCATGAGTTCAATACGCCCAAAGCGTCCTTTAGCCAGCGTATAGTCCGCTGCTTTTTGATGTTGCTCTAAGGTAATTTTGCCCATGAAGGGAGTAGGAACCGCACTGCGATGTTGGCTCACATGCTGAGATTGCCGCAAAGAGAGCCACAGTTGTACGCCGACATAAGCCAGCAAAAATACTAGGAATAAGACGGTAAAGGTTTGCATAAATTTTTCTGTTACTATTTCAATCATGAATGGGTATGGATTTACTGCATCACGCCCGCTACGTCAATTTAAACTCGATTGAGACTGGATGATATATGAGCTTTAGCGATAGTAACTTAATTTGGATTGATTTGGAGATGACCGGACTCGATACGTTTAATGATCGTATTATTGAGATTGCTACTATCGTCACCGATAAAGAATTAACCATTCTTGCCGAGGGTCCTGTGTTGGCTATTCATCAGCCTAATTTAGTACTGGAGGCGATGGATGAGTGGAATCAAAACCAACACGGTCAATCCGGTCTCATTCAACGAGTGCGAGAAAGTACTATTAATGAAGCAGAAGCCGAGCGCCTGACTATTGAGTTTCTAAGTCAATATGTGCCAGCAGGTATTTCACCGATGTGTGGCAATAGTATCTGTCAAGATCGACGCTTTTTAGCGCGGTGTATGCCGCAATTAGAGCGGTTTTTTCATTATCGCAATTTAGATGTGAGTACCCTTAAAGAACTATGTAAGCGTTGGAATCCAGCAAGTTTAGAGGGATTTAGTAAAGAATCTACCCATTTAGCCTTAGATGATGTACGCGATTCTATTGCTGAATTAAAGCATTATCGCCAGACCATGCTCAAAATTTAGAGTGCTTTGCAGAAGCTGTTTTTCAATCCGAAAGTACTGGCTCATTGCCCCAGTACTTTAGCTTGCGTGTCCTGATCAACCAGCTCGCGTAAGGCTGCAAATAAGTGATGCTGATCGGTATACTGTTTGCCGTAGCTCAAATTAAAGGCGTAATTAAAATCGGCTGGATTTAAGCCTTGATTATGCTGAATTAATGTCTCTAGTTTATCCAAGGCTTTAACCGCTAAAGCCTCTGGGCTACTCGCTTGATCATACTCGTCCCAAAGCATTAAAAACTCTTGCTGCAAACGATTAGGTAAAGGTTGCAATAGGGTAGCTAGATCTTGGCGTTCTTGAGCCGATTTATTGCTTACCCCTTCCTGCATAATCGCTGGAATATCACCCTGAATCGCCTCACCTAAATCATGAATGACCGCCATTTTGAGTGTTTTCAGTAAATCTAATTCAGGCAATTGATCCGCTAATACCATGATCAATAGGGCTAAGCGCCATGTGTGCTCTGCGGTACTTTCTTGCCGTCCATTGGCGGTATAGGCGCTACGTAGTACCTCTTTAAGGCTTTGAGCCGCTTGAATAAAAGCGAGGCGGTTTGATAAATCTGTAGCATTGAGGAGAGCATTGGTCTGCATCACTAATCCCTAAAAACTCATTAAAACATTATCCCCAAAAAGGATAAAAGGTGAGTAAACCCTGTGAACCCTAGTCTAATAGCGCGTCTATCTCTGTGATTTATACGCGTATCCACAACCACTATACGTCCTAGAAGCTGCATTGTTAGATTGCTCGGTAAGTATTTAAGGATAAGCGTCAAATGCCTTAAATAATTATTAGCCTTGTACTTTTTCTAGTAAAGGCTTGCTGTTTATTAGCTTGACTACTGAATACTCTGACTCAGGACGAGACTCATGTCTAATCAAGATGATTCCACTTTTATGCCGGTCACAGCCGAGCCGCACTTATTTGAATATGGTATTGCTGGGGCGGCGGTATTGTTTTTTGGTTGGTTATATTATTGGCTTAATACGCCTAATATAGCCCCAACCTTACCTATTACCTCCTCTGCGGTAGTCGCAGCACCTACTACAGCACCCTTATCACCCTTACCCTTAGCACTAGATACCAGCGCTTTGTCTGTTACCCCTAAGGCTAATCTAGCCGATGCCTCATTGACTGCGGCTCCTATAACAACACCTGTTGCGCTAGATACAGCCACTGCTACAGTGCCTAGTACGCCATTGATAGGTACTAATATAGACGCACCTGCGGTAACGCTGCCTGGTAATGAGTTAAATCAATTACGTGCCGAGTTAAGTGCTCAACAACAGACAGAATTAGCCAATTTGCGCATGGAACTCAATACTGCTCATGAGTTAGCCCTGAATCAAGTACGTACTGAAATGACCGAGCGCCAGCAGTCTGAAATCAATCAGCTACGTACTCAATTAGCAGCGCAGACTTCTCAAGTACCTCAACCCACTAGCACCGTGACTGTAACCACAGAGGTCACTACTCCTAGCGTTACAAACGCGCCAGTAGCTACTCCCGTTGCGCCTATTGCTGCGGTTCCGGCTGTGGAGCCAGTGCCGACTGTGGTGTCGCCACCCGTGGAATTAAATGTAACTCCACCTGCCAAGCCTGAGCCTATTGCTATTGTAGAAACAACTACTGAGCCTACACCGGATCTAGTGCAGTTTGAACAGCAATTAACTAATCAATTAAAACAACCCGTTTTCGGTCAGCCATTAGTATTAGATCAGATCACTTTCGATTTTGGTTCAACGGCTTTAAATACGGCTGCAATGAATCAACTTAAAGTCGCAGCACAAAGCCTTAACCAATATCCTAATGCTAATATTTTGATTCGTAGTCATACCGATAATATCGGTGACTTTAATAACAATTCTATTTTATCCCTAATGCGTAGTAACAATATTAAAAATGAATTGGTGAAGTTGGGTGTAACAGGTAGTCGTATTCGCATAGAAGGCGTAGGGCCATTAAATCCTATCGCTAGTAATGATACCGAAGAGGGACGGCGTAAAAATCGTCGTACCGAAATTATCGTGACAGAATAACCAGAGTACTGCAAAGTATTAAAAGAGAAGGAATTACAACTATGGAAAATATACTAGCACCTATTACTAATATGCTAGGCCCTTGGGCGAGTAGTAAATTAGGTCATGCTTTAATCGGCTTATTAATTCTAGTGGTGGGCTTATTTATTGTCAGTATTATTGCTGGGTTCTTTAGGCGACTATTAACGCGAGTAGGGTTTTTAGAGCGAACTAATTTAGCGCGTCCTATTGCTACTTTAATTAAAGCGGTACTAACACTGTTTGTATTACTCGCAGTGCTACAACATTTTGGCTTGACGGGTGTAATGGAACCCTTAAAAGCGATGGTGAATAAGTTTGTCGCGGTAGTGCCGAATATTATTGGTGCGGGTGTCATTGGCTATGCAGGCTGGATCATTGCAAAAATTGTATCAAGTCTTGCAGGAGTAGGTTTAAAGCGAGTAGATCAACATATTATCTCACGTACTGGCAATACCGATATTAAATTAGCTAAGTTTGGTAGTACATTTATATTTGCGGCTCTACTATTACCGATTTTAGTGGCTGCTTTAGGAGTATTAAATATTCCAGCGATTACTGTGCCTGCCTCAGCGATGATTAATAAACTAATGGCGGCTGTACCCAATATTATTGGTGCGGCGGTTATTTTGATAGTGTCTTATTTTGCAGCTAAATTTGTGACCTATATTCTTAGTGGAATCTTATCTGGCTTAGGAGTGGATTCATTGCCACAGCGTTTAGGCATTTATAGTGTGTTTACACCTCGCTTTACTCTAACTAAGTTAATTAATTACGCTATTATGTTTTTTGCTATGCTTACGGCTACTACAGCGGCGGTTAGTACTTTAGGGATTGATATTGTTTCTAATATTTTTGCACGAGTATTAGAATTTGGCGGTAGCATTTTAGTAGGGGCCTTAATTTTAGTAGTCGGTTATGCTTTAAGTACCTTGGCTTATAATAAATTACTCGCAACCACCAGTGTAGTAGTAGCGAATATCGCTCGCTTTGGTATATTAGGTTTAGTGCTCGCTATGGGCTTAAGAGCTATGGGCTTGGCGGATAATATTGTCAATATGGCCTTTGGTTTTACCCTTGGTGCAGTAGCGGTGGCATTAGCGATTGCGTTTGGTCTAGGTGGACGCGAAGCAGCTCGGGCAATTGCTAATTATTGGGCACAGCGGGTATTGAAAAATCGCTGAGCCTTAATTATTAGCTCAGTATATTTTGATGTGTAGGGGCAAACCTAGGTGTTTGCCCTTAATTACGTTAGCACTGCTGTCTTGCAAAAGGGTAGACACATAGGTCTACCCCTACAAATCGGCTGTAATGGTTAAATTATTTCATGGTCGGCATGGAAAACTCATTACCCGCTCGAATGCCAGTAGGCCAACGACTGGTAATCGTTTTCATCCGAGTATAAAAGCGTACCCCGTCAGGTCCATGTACATTCAGTGGGCCGAAAATAGAGCGCTTCCAACCGCCAAAGCTATGAAACGCCATTGGAACTGGAATGGGCACATTGACTCCTACCATACCAACTTGTACTTCTTCACAGAATTGACGTGCGGTATCACCATCACGGGTAAAAATCGCAGTACCATTGCCGTATTCATGATGATTAATAATAGCGAGTGCTTCCGCATAGGTATTGACGCGCATCACGCTGAGTACGGGACCAAAAATCTCCTCATTATGAATACGCATGCCCTGTTGTACCTGATCAAATAGCGTAGGTCCTACGAAATAACCGGTTTCATACCCTTTCGCTACAAATTGACGCCCGTCTCGTACTAAAGTCGCACCCTCAGCAACACCCTGATCAATATAGCTTTTCACTTTTGCAGCGTGTTCTTTGGTAACCAGTGGTCCCATATGTGGCTCATCTTGATCTAAGCCATTGCCTACTTTCATAACATCAATTTCTTGAGCTAAGCGTTGCACTAATTTATCTGCAACCTCATTGCCCACGCAAACCGCTACCGAAATCGCCATGCAGCGCTCACCTGCCGAACCATAAGCCGCTCCCATGAGTGAGCTAACCACTTGATCCTCATCAGCATCGGGCATAATGATCATATGGTTTTTTGCTCCCCCTAAGGCTTGAACTCGTTTGCCATGTGCTGAGCCGGTGGAATAGATATATTCAGCAATCGGGGTCGAACCTACAAAGCTCACCGCTTGAATACGTGGATCGGTGAGCAATACGTCGACCGCTTCTTTATCCCCATTCACCACATTGAACACGCCATCAGGTAAGCCCGCTTCTTTTAATAGCTCAGCCATACGCAAAGCGGGGGAGGGATCTTTTTCCGAGGGTTTCATGACAAAGGTATTACCGCAGGCGAGGGCAACCGGAAACATCCACATCGGAACCATCATCGGGAAATTAAATGGTGAAATACCCGCACAGACGCCTAAGGGTTGCATCAGGGTATGGCTGTCTACTCCTGTTCCGACATTGAGCGAATGCTCACCTTTGAGTAAATGCGGAATACCACAAGCAAATTCAACGACTTCTAAACCTCGTGTGAGTTCACCGTGGGCATCAGAGAGTACTTTGCCATGTTCTGAGGTGATTAAGGCGGCGAGTTCGTCCTTATGTTGCTCTAGTAATTCCTTGAATTTAAACATCACGCGTGCACGACGTAGCGGTGGGGTTTTGCTCCACTCATTAAAAGCCGCTTGTGCAGTGCTAATCGCAGCACGAGTTTCTTCCGCTGTCGCGAGGGATACTTGTTTAGTTTGCTCGCCCGTTGCGGGATTAAATACCGGAGCCATACGGCTACTTTCACTGCTAACGCGTTTACCGTGAATAAAATTACCTAAGGTTTGCATGCTCTAACTCTCTATTAAGCTTGTACGTCAATCCCTGCTTGATCGCATAATTGCCGTAAATGGCGAAAACCCATTGTGGCATAGGTCAGGGGATGAGCAACAGCAGGATCTTGTTCGGCTTCAACCACTAGCCAACCTTGATAGTTAGCCGCTTTTAAACCCTTAAATAAGGTCGGATAATCCACGCAACCATCCCCCGGCACGGTAAAGACACCATCCAATACCGCAGTTAAAAAGCTACGATCTCGGTTTAACGCATCGTCTAATACCGCTCGACGCACGTCTTTGCAGTGCACATGATTAATACGGGTGGCATGGCGTTGTTGTACAGCAATAGGATCACCACCTGCATAGGTAAGGTGTCCAGTATCGAGTAATAAGCCTAAGTCTGGAGTCGTAAGCGCCATAAGACGATCAATATCACTCTCGCTTTGAATAACAGTGCCCATGTGGTGATGGTAGGCGAGTTGTACCCCTTGAGCTTTAGTATAAGCAGCTAATTGATTCAGTTGTTCACACCAAGGTTCCCACTGCTCAGCAGCCAGTGTTGGGCGCTTCGATAAAGGTGCATTACGATCACTGTGTACGCAGCCGGTTACTTCGCAATACACCATGACCTTAGCACCTAATGATTTTAATAGATGCAAATGATCTTGAATGGCTGCTTTTTCCTCATCCAGACTGTGCTCTAATAAACGTCCACTAAACCAACCCGATACCAGTTTTAAACCATGCGCATCCAGAATAGGGGCGAGGGCTTCAGGGGTACGAGGAAATTTATTGCCTAACTCAAACCCTGCATAGCCCGCTTGTTTACCTTCACTAAGGCAGGTTTCCAGTGGAGTATCAGCGCCTAAATCAGGTAGGTCGTCATTAGTCCAAGTGAGGGGATTAATACCAATCGTTACGCTCATAATCATGCTCTTAATAAAAAGGTCTAAAGGCTTAATAAGGTTGTTTATTTTTGGCTGCTATATAGGCGGCATGTGCATTAAGTACTGGCTCGCGCTCTGAAACTTCAGGCACGGCAACATCCCACCAATACCCCCCTTGCGAGGTCATATAAGGATCAGTTTTTAGGGCAATCACATAAGTACTTTGAGCTTGACGCGCTCGCACTAAAGCAGCCTCTAATTCAGTAATACCTGCAACACTTTCAGACTTTGCACCTAAGGCTCGTGCATGACCTGCAAAATCAATTTCAGGTGCACCTTCGGCTACCGTTTGGCAGTGTTGTAATAGGTTATTGAATGAAGCGCCTCCGGTGGCATTTTGCAGACGATTAATACAGGCAAAACCGCGATTATCGAGGACGACTACAATGATTTTATGCCCCAGCATTACGCTAGTGGCTAGCTCCGAATTAAGCATTAAATACGAACCATCACCCACCACCACAATCACTTCACGTTGAGGTTGTGCCATTTTGACCCCTAAACCTCCGGCGATTTCATAGCCCATGCAGGAGTAACCGTATTCAACGTGATAACCATTGGGTTTATCAGTACGCCACAGTTTATGCAACTCTCCGGGTAAACCCCCAGCCGCACAGACAATAATGTCACTGGTTTGACCTGTACGTTTAATCGCACCGAGCACTTGAGCATCTGAGGGTAAACCCGTTTGTGTGATTGGAGCTTCAGTAGCGGAGGTGACTTGTTCGTAATAATTATTCCATTGCGCTGCGGCTTGCTGTGCTTGCTGTAACCAATTACTGGATGCTTGCCAAGTGCCCAAACCCTGAGTTAAACACTCCAAACCTACCTGAGCATCACAGATGAGTGCTTGAGCATAATGTTTAATCGCATCAAAGGGAGCAGCGTTGAGTTGAATCAGCTTAGTGCCGTTTTGTTCAAATAGAGTACGCGAGGCCGTGGTGAAGTCTTGTAAACGTGTGCCCACCGCTAAAATGACATCCGCTTGCTCGGCGAGTTGATTAGCAGCGTTACTGCCCGTCACTCCAATAGCCCCCACATAACAAGGATGATTCCAAGCCAAAGCGCCTTTACCTGCTTGAGTTTCTGCCACGGGGATTTGATGCTGTTCGGCAAATTGCTGCAAAGTACTGGTGGCTAATGAGTAATGTACGCCACCGCCTACAATAAGCAGCGGTTTGTGCGCGTGTTGTAAAACTTCAATGGCGCTGTGTAATTCAGCTGCATCAGGGGCAGGGCGGCGTTGCTTATGAATATGGGTATCAAACAAGGTCACTGGATAATCATAAGCTTCGGCTTGTACATCTTGCGGCAGGGCTAAGGTGACGGGACCACAATTAACTGGATCGAGTAAGGTTTGCAGCGCTACGGGTAAACTCGTGATGAGCTGTTCAGGGCGCATAATCCGATCAAAGTAACGGCTCACAGGCTTAAAGCAATCATTAGCACTAATTGTAGGATCACTAAAATATTCAATCTGTTGCAGTACTGGATCAGGAGTACGATTAGCAAATATATCACCAGGCAAGAGCAATACAGGTAAGCGATTGACATGAGCAAGTGCTGCGGCTGTGACCATATTGGTCGCTCCAGGACCGATAGAGGTGGTGCAAGCCATCATGCGTTGGCGATTGGTAGCTTTAGCAAAAGCTATGGCGGCGTGAGCCATACCTTGTTCATTGTGAGCGCGTAGTGTGGGGAGTTGTTCGCGTATGCTATATAAAGCCTCACCTAAGCCTGCCACATTACCATGCCCAAAAATGGCAAATACACCTGCAAAAAGCGGAACTACTTTGCCTTCATATTCAATGTGCTGAGCGGCAAGATAGCGCACTAAGGCTTGAGCCATCGTTAAACGAATAGTGGTTTTCATGCAGGTGACTCCTGTACGCTAGCGATTAGGCGACTCTCACGCCATGCTTGAATCAGTTGTACGTAATTATTCCCCACTTGTTCAATTAGGGTCTGATCATCGATTTGATGCGCCAACCAGCGTTGCGCAGGTTCGGCAAACAGAGTACGCCCCACCGTGAAACCTTTACAAATAGGGTAATGAGCTGCTGTTTTGAATGCTTGTTGCATTGCTTCGATACTGGCAGATAGCCCCAATAAAACCACTCCATAGCAATAGGGATCACGGCTTTGCACTACCTGAGAAATGTGCTGCCAACTGTCATGAGTTTGGGGAGGTAGTTTCCACCAGTCGGGGTAGATTTCAAGGTTATATAAGCGCTGTAAGACACGAGCATAGGTATCCGCTAAACAAGTAGTGCCTTGGGGTAAGATCACCTCAATCAGCAACTGATGCCCGCTTTGTAAACAGGCTTGATAGAGTTCTTGCAGTTGGCGCTCTTGCTGGATGCGTAACTCGGTTGCATCATCGGGGTGATAAAACACCAAACACTTCACAATATGCTCTAAAGACCAACGGATGAGTGCACTGCCAATAGAACGCCCACCTTCTAGCTCTAAAGGACGCGAAGCAGGTAATTCGACCGGACGACCAATCCACCAACCTCGTCCCGTAATAGCATTCAGTGCGCTTTGTCCATAGGTATCATCGATCAAGACTCCCGCAGAAGTTTCAGCCAACCCTGTTTGATTAATCCCATAGTCGACTGCTTTAACCACTAAGTTTTTTAAAGTACTAATTCGAGCTGGATCAGCGCCTTGCTCACACGCCATATCGTACAGTTGCTTGCGATGATCAAAAGCGAGGGCACAAATTTCAGAGCGCTCAGGCAGTTGGCGCGTAGTAACTCGATGTAGGCGATTGAGTTTGGCATCTTGATCAGGTCGGGGAATCGAGGCGGCATATCGGAGGTAATAAAATAACTCAGTTTCGGTAGGGATAGCTGGTGCACAGGCGTGGCGTGAAACCACTAATGCACCACAGGCATTGGCATAAGCGGTTGCTTGTGCATACGATTCCCCACGCAACCAACCACGCAAAAACCCTGCCATAAACGCATCACCCGCCCCCAGCACATTCAGCACTTCAACGGTGACGCCCTTATAAACCTTAAATGCATTCACATGCTCAGGAATAGCACTATCTAATACGGTACAACCTAAAGGTCCTAGTTTTAATACAATGGTAGCGGGCGTTAGGGTGCGAATCGTTTTTAAGGCTTGAATAGTGTCAGTGCTGCCTCCTGCAATATGAATTTCTTCTTCTGTACCCACCACTAGATCACAATGTGGTAACACCGTTTGAAGATGGGTAGTCACGCTAGAGGAGGATATGAAGCGTGTCTCCCCATCACCCAAACGGGTTAAACCCCACAACACCGGACGGTAATCAATATCGACAATCACTTTAGTTCCGGCAGCTTTAGCGTATTGAATCGCCTGCATACTGCTACTATAGGTCGATTCAGTAGAAAAATGCGTTCCAGTAATCAATAGTGCCAGACTAGAGGCAATAAATTCAGGACTAAAGTCCTCATGACTCACCGCCATATCGGCGCAATCAGTACGGTAAAAAATGAGAGGAAAAGTATGCTGGTCTTTAATACCTAAAATCACTAAGCCAGTCAGTCGGTTGCTATCCGTTTTAACATGCGAAACATCAACCCCGCCACGCGCCAGTTCCTCACGCACAAAACGCCCCATATGTTCATCACCCACACGGGTGAGCATCGCAGAGCGCAAACCTAAACGAGCACAACCATAGGCAATATTCGCCGATGACCCCCCTAAATATTTGGCAAAACTGCCCATATCCTCAAGGCGGCTACCGATTTGTTGACCATATAAATCGACTGCGGCGCGTCCTAGACAAATAATATCAAGGGTTTTGGTAGCATGATCTGAAGGATGGATGGGGTTCATTTTAGTATCCACTCATGATCAGGATGATTCTTAAAAATCCAGCGCCGTGTAGGGCCAGCCATGACGTTTAAATAATACGATTCATAGCCATGCGGCACGCCTACTGGATGATAACCACGCGGAACCAGCACTACGCATTTATCGGTAACACTCATGGTTTCATCAATACTTAAATCATCAGTAAACACGCGCTGAAAGCAAAAACCTTGGTGCGGATTCAAACGATGGTAATAGGTTTCTTCTAAAAAAGTTTCGTGGGGAATATTGTCTTGATCGTGTTTATGGGGGGGATAGCTAGACCAATGACCTGATGGGGTGCGTACCTCGACTACTAATAAACTATCGGCAGGTTGGTCTTGAGGCAGAATATTACACACATAGCGAGTATTGGTGCTTTGACCACGCTGCTCACGGCTCATGGTATCAGGTTTAAACCAACGGGTAGGGTGATTGCCTTGACTCGGTGCTGCACATACTGCCAGTTCGACAGGAGTATGGGCAATAATCATCATGACCTCATGAGGGGCGACATAAACAGCATGCGGCGCTTTATCCTCAAATACGCTTATACGCTCGCCGATTTCAGCAAACCATTGCTGCCCTGCTTGAATAGTAGCGATACCTGATAACAGCACTAAGCAGGTTTCATTAGCACTAGCAGGTAGGTTTAAAACCTGATCTGGCTGTAAATCCCATGCGGCAAAGTGCACATACTGCCACTGCGCGTTTGCAGGTGTAATACAGTGATAGCGCCCATCCGCTTGCGGTTCAGGTCGGCGTAATAAGGTCATGATGGCAATCTTCCTTAAGTCAAATCGACGGGCTGTCCACTTTTCCAAGACTCATAAGCAGCATCCGCTAAACGCAGTGCTTGTAAACCATCTTGTTCGGTAGTAGGCATCTGTGTGTCTTGCTGTAGGGCTTGGACAAATTGCGTTAATTCAATACGGTAGGCATCAGCATAGCGTTCGAGGAAAAAGTGCTGGGGTTTAGCCGTCATTACTCCTTCAGTGCCTGCAAACAATAGGGTGTTTTCTAATTGATTATTGGCTTGCAGCATCCCTTTCTCGCCAAAGGCTTCAATGCGTTGGTCATAGCCATAGGTAGCTCGGCGGCTATTGGTAATCACGGCAATTTTACCGCTCGCAGTACTGAGGGTGACGCTGGCCGTATCCACATCACCCGCTGCACCAATAGCGGGATCAACGAGGGCGCTACCGACTGCATAGACACGAGTTGGTTCTTCATCTAATAACCAGCGTGCCATATCAAAGTCATGAATCATCATATCGCGGAAAATACCGCCCGATACTTTGATATAAGTGACAGGGGGCGGTGCTGGGTCACGGCTAGTAATAATGAGCGTTTCTAGCTTGCCAATCGTACCCGCTTGCAAATGTTGTTTTAGCGTACTGAATTGCGGGTCAAAGCGACGATTGAAACCTAGCATGCACGGAACACCCGCTTTCTGCACCGCCTCACTGCAACGCTGAGCACGCTCATAACTGAGATCAAGTGGTTTTTCACAAAATACTGGCTTACCCACTTCAGCACAGCGCATTAAGTAGTCTGCATGGGTATCGGTAGAGCTAGCAATAATATAAGCATCGACATGAGAGCTATTAAACATCTCTTCAATGCTTACCACCTGCGCACCCAATTGCTGAGCAAGCGCTTCCGCCGCTGCTGGAACCACATCAGCCACTGCCGTAATGAGCGCATTAGGTACGGCTTGTACAGCGAGCGCATGTACTTTGCCAATCCGTCCAGCCCCAATTAAACCAAAACGAATCATAGACTTGACCTCATTGATAAGCATTTAAATTAAATTTGACCCAACTTGAATGATGCTGAGCAGACTCTACACAGCACTCTAATAATCTGACCCCACTGATTCCGGCACGAATATCGGGATACCATAAAGTACTTAAGGTACTTTGATCGTGTTGTTCTAGGGCTTGAAGCGCTACGCCATAGCGGTGATAAAGATTGGCCCATGCATCTAAAAACCCTTCTGCATGACCCCCACCTATACGGGTACAGATGGCTGGATTGTCGCGGTATAAATACGCCATACCTCGGTCAAGGATTTGTACGGGTTGTCCCTGAATTGCGTAGGTTAATTGATTAGGGTGTTCATCCCACCATTCAATGCTGGCTTTATCGCCCACTACGCGAATCTTTTGCTGATGCACTGAGCCTGCATTGACTGAGCTAGCCCATAGAGTGCCTATTGCGCCACCTTTGAACTTCAGCCATACATGAGCGTTATCTTCGAGTGGGGCGCGGGTGGGAATGAAGCTTTGGCGCATACAGCACAGTTCATCAACTTCCAGCTCTGTTAATAGCTCCAGCATATGAAAGCTGTGCGTGCCTAAATCGCCTAGTACATAAGTAGGGCCTGCTACTTCGGGATTCATACGCCATTTTGCCCCAGCACTATGTTCCTCAACGGCTTGGCTATGAAAGCCATGAGCAAATTGGGCATGCACCATACGAAGCGTGCCTAAATCACCGCGTTGGATCATTTCACGCGCTTGATGCAGCATGGGGTAGCCAGAGTAACCATACATGACCGCAAACATACGTTGCTTTTGTGAGGCGAGGTGCTGCAATTCTTGAGCTTGTGCCACCGTGAAGGTGAGAGGTTTTTCGCAAATCACATGTAGTCCAGCTTCTAGTGCGGCTTTACTAATCGCATAGTGGGTTGCATTAGGGGTAGCTACAATGAGGGCTTGGATACCATCAGGGCGCTGAGCTTCGTGTGCGAGTAGCGTTAAGTAGTTGGGATAGCAACGGTTGGGATCAAGCCCTAGGTTTGTACCAAACGCTTGTCCCCGTTCTGGATCAAGATCAAATGCACCCGCCACTAAGTTAAAAAATCCATCACGCTCAGCGCTAGTACGATGCGCATAGCCGATTTCACTACCTCGTCCACCGCCAATCATGCCAAGGCGAATCGGTTGCTCAGGTCTTTGCTCTTCATTGAACATTATGATTATCCTCAGGCATAACGTCTTTGGGTAGGCAGATAATGCTCAACATGACAAGGTATCATAGCTATTTTGCCTCCTAACTAGCGTTCGTTGACTCATTACAATGGAGTGGTTACGCATCAGCTCACTGAGAGCAGTATAAAACAGGCTGTATATTTTTGGAATATTTGTTTCATTAAATTAATTAAAAGAAATTTTTATTCTAAAATGAGCGATGAACTTTAGGCTAATTGGTGTAAACTAGGAGACCATTGTTGAGATCAAGAGAACCTTTGTAATGATTGCCTCTGGTGAATCAGTCGTTGAGATAGCTCCTTTAACCTTGCCGCAAGATGTGGAAAGTTTTCATGCATTATTGGCTGAGCAACAACCTCAGCTCAGTACCCGCCTTAAACAAGTAGCCAAGTATGTAGTTGATGCACCCCAGCAGGTAGCCTTCGGGACTTTAGCTGAAATTGCCCAACAAATTGGAGTCACCTCCTCAACGTTGGTACGTTTTGCTAATTACTTTGGATTCAGTGGATTTTCTGAGTTACAAAAACTTTATAAGCAACAAGTACTTAATCATCCTAGTAATTACCGTGAACGCATCAGACAGTTAAAGCAACAAGACAGAGCGCAAAGTACCGCTAATAGTTTATTGCATGAGTTTGTAGAGGGGGGGCGTTTATCCTTAGCGCTTTTAGAGCAGCAACTGGATACTCATAAGCTGCAATCAGCACTCGATTTGCTATCGGCTGCCGAGGATATTTATATTTGTGGAGTAAGACGAGTATATCCGGTAGCCAGTTATCTTTATTACGCATTGACTCAATTAGAGATTCGTTGCCACCTAGTGAATAACCAAGCAGAACTAGGTTTAATGCAATTGAAATGGGTGAATACTCAGTCGGTATTAATTGCGATTACCTTTAGCCCCTATAGTAATTTTACTCAAGAAGTGGCTCATGTAGCTAAGGAAAAGGGCGCAAAATTAGTGTTAATCACGGATAGTGAATTATCACCCTTGGCTGCCTTGGCGGATAGTCTATTAATTGTGCATGAGTCAGAAATTAAGTCGTTTCGCTCCTTAACCGCGACTATCTGTTTAGCACAGACTTTGTGTGTCAGTTTGGGGTATGCAAAATAGCTTCGACCCCTAGGTATGCTTGGCAGTGGGCACTTAAACCGTGAAAGCAGCCCGAAACTGTTCCAATGCTACTTCAGGATCACCACTAGCAAAGGCTTCCATACCTACCGCACCGTTGTAGCCCATTGCTTTGAGTGCTAGTGCAATCCCTCGATAATTAATTTCTCCTGTGCCGGGTTGCATACGCCCCGGTACATCGGCTACTTGAATCTCACCGATCCAAGGCAATGACTTACGGCATAATTCAATTAAATTCCCTTCACCAATTTGAGCATGATAGAGGTCAAGGTTGAGGCGTAGATGAGGATGATTCACTGAAGAAACCAGCGCTAAGGTATCTTCTGCGCGTGCAAACGAAACTCCGGGGTGATCAACAGGTAAATTAAGGTTTTCTAAGGTAAAAGTGACCCCTTCTTTCTCACCCATATCTGCTATGCGCCGCAAAGTATCATAGGCATTGAGCCACATATGCCCTGTGATGGTTGCACAAGGAGTGACAGGTAAACCACCTGCTCCTAAACCTGTGCCATGCAGGTTTAATCGTGCTACACCCAAACGCTTACCCACTTGTGCCGTTTCATAGGCTGTTTTGAGTAACTCTGTAGTGCCTTCGTCATCAGATAAGCGTCCCCTCAGATAACCATTCATAATAGTGAAAGTCGCTCCAGACTTTTCTAGCTTAGCAAGGTCATGATCAGTCCAATTCCATAACCCGACCCCAAAACCTAATTCAGTAAGACGTTTAGCACGCCACTCTATTGCTTGGTCACGCCACAACATTTCGGCACAAGCGGCCAGAGTAAATTGACTCATTTTAAATAGTGCCCCCCAAGGAGCTTGATAGATCAGCTAATTCCCGTCCACCCGCCATTAAATCTTGTAATTCATCCGCTTTGATCTCGCCTTTGAGGGCTGTACCTAAGGTTTTGCCACGATTTAATACCGTAAAACGATCACCTACGGCTAAAGCATGGCGCACATTATGGGTAATAAAGACTACCCCAATACCTGTTTTGCGAACTTTATCAATGGTTGCTAGCACATTAGATGTTTGACGTACCCCTAAAGCTGAGGTGGGTTCGTCAAGAATCAGTACTTTTGCCCCAAAGTAGACGGCGCGTGCAATAGCGACGGTTTGGCGCTCACCTCCTGATAATGTACCGACTGCTTGATTAGGTTCACGCAGGTTAATGCCCATTTTGGCCATTTCGGTCATGGTTATTTCATTAGCTTTGTGAAAATCAAAACTTTTAAACGGACCAAAACCAGTGGTAGGTTCGCGCCCCATCCAGAAATTACGGGTGACTGACATTAAAGGAATCATCGCGAGGTCTTGATAAACCGTGGCTATGCCAGCTTCCATCGCATCACGGGGACTATTGAATACGGTTTCACGCCCCTCCACTTTAAGTTTGCCTTTAGTGGGTTTGTGCACACCTGACATGGTTTTAATAAAGGTGGATTTACCTGCACCATTGTCACCCAATAAGCAGTGGCATTCGCCCGGATACACGGCAATAGAAACGCCATTCAGAGCAATGACCGCGCCAAAATGTTTTTCAATATCGATCAATTCAATAAGAGCGGGTGTGTGACTCATGGTCGGCTCCTTAACGTGAAGTCATGGCTTTACGGCGTACCCAGTTATTTAGGAGCACCGCGATTAACAAAATAGCCCCCATAAACACTTGGAACCAATCTTGGTTAATATTGGTATAGGTAATACCGATTTGCACCATACCGAAAATAACCGCACCAATCATTGCCCCTATGACCGAGCCATAGCCGCCTGTTAATAAGCTACCCCCAATAACGGCGGCAATAATGGCATGAAATTCTTTTAATAAGCCGCGACTCGCATCCGCTGTACCAAATTGTAAAACAGTGATGGTAGCGACTAAGGTGGCCGCCGCCGCCGTGAGGATAAAGAGTATGATTTTGACGCGATTGACAGGTACTCCTATATTGCGAGCGGCATTAGGATCACCTCCGGCTGCAAAAATCCAATTACCAAAACGGGTTTTAGTGAGTAACCAAGAAGCAGCGATACCTAAAACAATAAACCAAATAATTTCAACCGGAATCCCTTGAACTTTAGGTGTGCCATTTTGAAATGTATCAATCCAACCCATACTCGCCAGCCAACTAAATACCCCCTCAAAGGCATTACCAGCAAATAACTCCATTAACCAGCTATCGCTCGCAGCTTCTTGAATACCGCGTAATTGGGTTGTACCGGTGGCGGCTTTTAAACCGACTAGCGTTAAGCCCCGTAGAATAAACAAAAAGGCTAGGGTGACAATGAAAGACGGCAAACCCGAACGTAATACAATAAAGCCATTCAGCGCACCAAAAACGACCGCTACCGCAAAGGCAAATAAGATACTGAGTCCTAAAGGCCAGCCCCACAATACGAGCGGAATGCCTAGTGCAATCCCCGCAAACGCAATCATTGAGCCAATCGACAGGTCAAACTCACCACCCACCATCAATAATGCTGCTGCAATCGCTAAAATACCGAGCTGTGCTGCGGGTTGCATAAAGTTCATGATGCCCGCTAGGGAAAACATACGCGCATCGGCATAAACAACGAAAAATAGAATAATCGCGATTAAGCCAACAATGGCCCCCACTTCAGGGCGTTGGAGCAAGGATTTAACAAGGCTAACTTTGGCGATACGTTCATCCGCAGCCGAGGTAGCTGTAGAAGGAGTCTTTGATGTACTCATGGTACATAACCTCACTAAACCCCGCTCACGCTAGGTATGAACAGGGCAATGTTGTTAGAACAACGCTTGATTTAGCGAATACCTTTAGCAGAGAGTTCCACTACTTGGGCTGCTTTATCTTTAGTAATGAGGTTTGGACCTGAGGGGACATTACCTCCGGGCATTAAACCATAACGGGCATAGTTAGCTAAAAACACCACAGGTAAATAGCCTTGCAGATATTGTTGCTGGTCAATACAAAAGGCGGCTTTGCCCTCAGCGACTGCTTTTAAGAAGTTGGCAGACATATCGAAAGTCCCGACATTAATTTTGCCTGTTTTACCCACCTCTTCTATCGCTGCTAGAGTAGGTTCTCCCGCTGTGCTAGCACCTAAGGCTAAAATAGTATCAATGTCAGCGTCTTTTTCTAAGGTAGCGCGTACTTTGGCTTTGACATCGGCGGGGTCATTGCTAGTGGGTAGTACTTCCACTGCGCCAAAACCTTGTTTGAAACCTTCGCAGCGTTGGTCGAGTGCCACATTACCCACTTCTTGGTTAACACATAGGCCTTTTTTACCACCCATCTCTTTCAGTTTCTCACCTGCTTTTTTACCAGCCGCTAGTTCTTCCTGACCTACATGGAGTAATGCTCCTAGCTTTGCGGAGGCTTCGACACCTGAGTTCATAGAAATAACGGGAATACCCGCTTTAGCGGCTTTCTCAATGGAGCCACCTAATGCTTGAGCGTCTGGAATGGAAACAATTAAGCCTTTGGGTTCTTGGTTGACAGCAGCATCAATCAAAGCAGACATTTCAACCATATTAAAGGTTTCGGGAGCGCGGTAGTCGACTTTGACCCCCATATCTTTACCTGCTGCCTCCACTCCATTCTTTACTACCGTCCAAAAGGGATCATTAGCCTGACCGTGTGAAACCACAATGATATTGATGTCATCGGCTGCCATGACTGAACTGGTTAAAGCCAAGGATAGGGCAATAGATGCAAATAGCTTTTTCATAGACTCCTCCGATTAGCGTAAATACTGTTCAAGAGATGTGTTAGTTGGGCGGTTTAGCACATCTGTTTTTAGAATAAATTTTCCATCAATATATGTCAATGGAATATTTGTTCTAATCATGAGTAATATCAGCACTCAACCACTAAAAGTAGAGTGTGATAGGTGTAGCGCTTTTTTAAGGTTTAAATACTTGCTTGTAGAGCTATCAGTAGAGGAGGGTTTTAAGAGTAAGGTCTTATTTTTACTAGCAGTGGTGCAGATACGACGGCATGATAGGCTCACCACAAAAGGTAAGCCTTAGGGCAAAGTATTAGGGGTGGACACAGTGAGGGAGCTAAGGGAGGGAGGACATTCAATCCTTCTAAAAGACTAGGATTGCGCCCTAGTCCATCTTAAAGTTAGTGCTGTTAATAAGCCCAATAAGCCAAAGCCAATCGTCATAGGGATAATCGTACCATTATAACTTTGCCCGATTAGGGTTCCCAAAGGAATAGCAAATAATGACGAGGCTGAACCGACAATTGAAGCGCCGATTCCGGCAATATGTCCTAAAGGTTCCATTGCTAGAGCATTTAAATTCCCAAATAAGAGACCTACCGTAAAGAAGCTCAGTAATAAATAAGTCATTAACTGCCATAAAGGGGGTTGACCCTGCTGTAAATAGGCAATGACTAAAAATAAGAGCGCTAAAAGAGTAAAAATACGAATAGCTATCGTCGAGAGTAGTTTCATACCATATTTCATTACTAATTTAGCATTTAAAAAAGAAGCTGCACCTAAGGAAAGCGCTAGAGCACCAAAATAGAAGGGAAATTGTTCCCCTAAACCATATTGTTGTTGAAGGATTTGTGGGGATGAATTCAAGTACCCCATAAATGCACCAAAAATCAGTCCACTACTTAAGGTATAACCCATAGCCACTTTATTACTGAGCACTTCTTTAGTGGCTTGCCATAAACTAGACAGCGAAAATTCACGGCGCTTGTCTGGCTTTAAGGTTTCGTCTAAACGCATGCCAAACCATACAGTGATAATGACAGCAATTACTAAAAAGGAACCAAAAATGGCATGCCAACTCGCCACTAATAGTACCCCTTGCCCCATTAACGGCGCGATAGCAGGCACTAAAATAAAAACCATCATAGTAAAGGACATAATTTGTGCCATTTCGCGCCCAGAGTAGAGGTCGCGTACCACCGCAATACTAATAATGCGCGGTGCCGCCGCACCCAAGCCCTGTAAAAAGCGCCCGATCAGCATATGATTAAAATCTTGGGCAAAGAGTGAAATGGCACTCCCTAACATAAAAATAACCAGACCTAAATAAATAAAAGGTTTACGTCCCCAACTGTCTGATAGCGGCCCAAAGATCAGTTGTCCGATGCTAAGCCCTAGAAATAATACGGGAATGATGAGCTGAACATCATTTTCGTGTGGCACTTGTAAATCAAGACCGATTTGCTTAAAAGCAGGCAGCATGGCGTCAATAGCAAGGGCTGGCAAGCAAGTTAATACGGCGACAAGAACAATAAACTCTTTTAAACTAAGGGTGCGCGGCATTTTAATTGCGTCTCATTGTGCGATGCAGCATAATATTGTGCTACTGGTTAGAAGGCAAATTTGGCTCAAGAGGACGAAACGATGACTACCCCTATCGTAATGACAATCTCTGGACATGATCCTGTCGGAGGCGCGGGGGTGTCGGCCGATATTGAAGCGATTGGCAGTCAAGGTTGTCATGCGGTGTCAGTGATTACCTGTATTACAGTGCAAGATACTCATGATGTCTATCGCGTAGAGCCTTTACCGGATTATCTCATTTTGCAACAAGCAGAAGCCCTTCTGCCTGATATGAATATTTCTGCGATTAAAGTAGGCTTACTGCATACGGTTGAAGCTGTCAAAGCAGTACGCACTTTAATTCGCGAAGCGCCACAGAATATCCCAATTGTACTCGATCCGTCATTAAGTGTGGGTATTGGTCATCAAGGTAATCGCGAAGTGGAACAGGCGATTCGCGCCGATTTATTACCTTTAATTACCCTATTAACCCTTAATAATCATGAGCTAGCCCGTTTAGCACAGTTACCCGACGCCAATGCGCAAGAGCAAGCCCAAGCGTTATTTAATGAGGGTTGCAAAGCGATTTTAGTGACAGGCACGAATGAACCCACCGCACAGATAGAAAACGCGCTTTATCAAGATGGTCAACTGACTAAAGTGTGGTCTTGGGAACGTTTGCCGCATCATTATAGTGGATCAGGTTGTACTTTAACGGCCGCTTGTGCAGCGTTATTGGCTAAGCGTATGGATTTAATGAAAGCCTTGATGATTGCACAAAGTTATACATGGGGCGCTTTAGAAGCAGGGCGAGCGATAGGGCAAGGTGTACGTGTACCTAATCGTTTATATTGGCTACCTCAAGGTAAAAAGATATAGCGCATGGCTTAAGCCTTTGGGATAGGCAGTTAACTAGGGCTTATTAGTGCTACTATGCACTTCATTTTCCGAATTTCTGATCTATAGAGGTGGGGCACATGACCCGTTCCGAATCTTTATTTCAACAAGCACAGCAATTTATTCCGGGTGGAGTTAATTCTCCAGTACGCGCTTTTCGTAGTGTAGGGGGCACACCACGCTTTATTGAGCGTGCTGAAGGTGCTTATTTATTTGATGTCGATGGCAAGCGTTATATTGATTATATTGGCTCATGGGGGCCTATGATTGCCGGACACGCTCATCCTGAAGTGATTGAAGCGGTGCGTGAAGCTTCCTTAAAAGGCTTAAGCTACGGTGCTCCGACCGCGCTGGAAGGTGAGATGGCAGAAACGATTTGTCAGCTTATCCCTTCGATAGAAATGGTCAGAATGGTAAGTTCGGGTACTGAAGCCACGATGTCAGCGATTCGTTTGGCGCGGGGATTTACCGGACGCAAAGTTATTGTCAAATTTGAAGGCTGCTATCACGGTCATAGTGATTCCTTACTCGTGAAAGCAGGTTCTGGCGCTTTGACTTTTGGTCAACCAAGCTCTCCCGGAGTACCGCCAGAATTAGCTCAATTTACTCTCACGTTGGATTTTAATAATAGCGAACAAGTACGCGAAGTGTTTGCCGCACGCGGTCATGAAATTGCCTGCGTCATTGTTGAGCCTGTGGCAGGCAATATGAACTGTATTCCACCTGTGGCAGGGTTTTTAGAGACCTTGCGTGACGTGTGCGATCAATCCGGTGCAGTACTGATTTTTGATGAAGTGATGACTGGGTTTCGAGTCGCGTTGGGTGGAGCACAAGCCTATTATGGTGTTAAGCCTGATTTGACCACACTGGGTAAAATCATCGGTGGTGGTATGCCTGTGGGGGCTTTTGGCGGACGTAAAGATATTATGTCGTGCTTGTCACCCCTAGGCGCTGTGTATCAAGCGGGTACTTTATCAGGTAATCCAATTGCGATGAGTGCTGGGCTTACCATGATGAAGATTATTTCGCGTGCTGGATTTTATGAGCGTGTTAATGAGGTTTGCTCTTCATTAGTAACAGGATTAAAAGCCGAGGCGGATAAAGAGGGTATTCCCTTTACGGTCGTAAATGTGGGGGGCATGTTTGGGATTTATTTTACTGAGCAACCACGTATTGATACCTATGCCCAAGCGACCCAATGCAATACAACGCGTTTTAATCAGTTTTTCCATTTAATGTTGGATAATGGTGTCTATTTAGCACCTTCTGCCTATGAAGCTGGATTTGTTTCGACTGCTCATACCGATGCCGATATTCAACAAACCATTCAAGTTGCTGCTCAGGCTTTTGCAGCGCTGTAAATAAAAAATCAACACCTCTTAAAAATCAAAGAGGTGTTAGTGAATAGTAAATGATTATTTAAATAGTTTAATTATTTTAATTGTGGCCACAATCATGCAAGCATTATTACGCTGGATGCTACTCTATCCATTGCTAGTTTTTCTCTCCATTAGTCTAGTGATGGCAAATGCTAGTTATGGGGCTAATCTGACGACTAATTTATATGCCGAGGTAGAAAGCTCCGTTTATCAAATTAGAGTTATTAACAAACAAACGGGTAAGAAAATTACCATTGGCTCAGGCTTTGTAGTAGGGCGCGAAGATATTATTGCTACCAACTATCATGTAATTAGTAGCTATGTGAATGATATGAATGGTTATACCCTCGATTACTCGTCTAAGTCGGGTAGAACAGGTGATTTGATTTTATTAGATCTGGATGTGGTGCATGATTTAGCCGTATTAAAAGCCAGCCAGCCATTAGGTAAACCATTAATATTGGGAACCGTACCGCGTAAAGGCGCTAATTTATATTCAGTAGGTAATCCATTAGATCTAGGCTTATCGATTGTAGAGGGTACTAATAATGGAGTACTAGAGTATAGTGCTGATCATAATATTCTATTTTCGGGCAGTTTAAATGCGGGTATGAGTGGGGGACCTGCTTTAGATGAGCAAGGGAGTGTGGTCGGGGTTAATGTCGCTACTTCAGGTAATGAAATCAGTTTTTTGGTGGCGGCACGGCATTTGGGGGTGATTTTAGATCGGTTAAAATTACGTAGTTATGCGCCTGTATCGGAAATAAAGCCTTATATTAGTCGTCAATTAAGTGACAGTATGCGTGCTTATATGCAGGAGATTATTAAAAATAAAGAAGAGCAGCAATGGAGTTATACGCCTATAGGACGTTTTAAAGTACCTACTGAGATTAGTTCAACGGTACGCTGTTGGGATGCGAGTGAAGCAGAAGCTAATGATAGTTTATTAATTAATTATTTTACGCAATGCTCTAATGAGCGCAGTGTTTTTCTAAAAGAGGGCATTGAAGTAGGGCAGTTCCAATATCAATATGATTGGTTTGATGGTGGAGACTTATGGCCGACTCATTTTTATCGTTTATATGAAAGCAAGAATGGCGTAGCGGCACTCAATGATAAACTTACCACTAAAGATGTAAGCACCTTTAAATGTTTTACCCATTTTATGCAGATAGCTAAAAAACCCTTTAAACTCAGTATTTGTCGACGCAGCTATCGAGAGTATGAGGGGTTAAGTGATGTGGTAGTGAATGGCGTGATGGTGGGTGAAAAGTTGCAAGGCTTTGTATTTAATATTGATATGATTGGTACTGAATTTGAGTCGAGCTTAAAGGTAGTAGAAGCTTTAGTAGGAGCATTTGAATGGAAAAATTGATTGTAGAAATTCAAGATCGCTCTTTAAATCAATATCATGTGATAGAAAAATTTCCTACTACTTTAGGGCGGGCTTTTGATAATGATATTATTATTTCTGATAAAACCATTTCACCCCATCATTTAGTGATTGATGCGGATGAGAACGCTATTACTATTACTAATTTGTCTACTGAAAACGGTTCTAGCTTAAATAACCAAGCGCTAGCAGTGGGGCAAAGTATTACTGTGAGTATACCGACTCAATTAGAGCTAGGTTTACGCTCCATACGTCTATTAACGGTCGATACCCCGATTGAGCGTACTATGTTAAGTACCTGTCGGGGGATATTTGCAATATTTTGCCATCCGATAGTGGTAAGCTTACTAGCACTATTAACTCTAACAGTGATTTTACTAGAAAACTATTTTAGTACGGAGTATTCGGGTTCTTTTATTAATTATATTAGTAAAATTATTCCTTCCTTATGGTTTTTATTAGCACTGACTGTCCTAGCTTTAGGAGTTAATCGAGTAGTGAGGCAACAATGGGATGTTTGGCCCTCAATTGCTATTGCGTCCTTATTTGTTTTAGCGTTGCCGGTTTTATCTGAGATAGGGCATTGGTGGAGCTACTTTTTAACAGCAGATTGGCCGCGCGATACTTTATTATTGGTGAATAAGTTTTTAGTCATCCCTTTGCTATTGTTTTTCTTCATTTATCGCTTATATGGAGTTAGTAAAAAAGCAGCATCAGGCTGGGCTTTATTATTGAGTGCCCCTATTATTGTATTTCAGTTAGTTAATTTAATTGATGATTGGACTATTCAAGCTAATTCAGTCAGTGAGTTAAATTTTAATCGTAGTGTGCGAGCTTCTGATTTACGCTTATTGCCTACTTTGTCACACGAAGAGTATATGCAACAAGCGCGTGATGCTTTGGGCGACCCACCTAACCCATAATAAGTACTTGAGCCAAAGTAATCCTGCATTTCCTCCGCAGCCGCTATCAATACGTCCGTGTACGCTTCAAGGCGGCATCCCTGCCGCCAAGACTGCTCCAGAAACACACGATTACTTTTAGCTAGATACTTAGCTGGTAGATTAAGAGTTAGGTTAAATCACCGTAATGATATTGCAGGAGTGTTAGGGCGCTAATGCAAGCCGTTTCCGCCCGTAAAATGCGTGGTCCTAAACTAAAAGCTTGCACTCCCGCATTAATGCACCGCTCTAGCTCTTCCTCAGTGAAGCCACCTTCAGGACCGATGATCATTTCAATGCCAGCCGTGTTTAGCGTATTACCTAAAGCTTGTTGAGCAGTAGGGGAGAGAATAATGCGTGCACCTAGGGGCGGTTGATTGAGATACTCTTCTAAGGTCAGCGGTGGTTTTAATTCAGGTATTTGGGTGCGCCCTGATTGCTCACACGCGGCAATTAAAATACCTTCCCAGTGTTGTAGTTTTTTATCTTGCTTATCTTTAAGGACGCGAATCACTGAGCGCTCGGTTAATAAAGGTTGTACCGCTGTAACCCCTAATTCCACGGCTTTTTGCAGAGCAAAGTCCATTTTATCGGGCTTAATAATGGCTAAGGCTAAAGTTAGGGGAAAAGGTGATTCACTTTGTATAGCTGTATAGGACTCAATCCGGACTAGAGCAGAGCGCTTAGTAATAGTTTCTAATACCGCTAAATATTCACCGGCTGTTTGTCCATTAAATAAAATGAGTGGTTCACCCACTTTTAAACGTAATACTTGAATAGCGTGATGATAAGTACTATCGGGCAGTTCTAAAGTACTAGGCGCTTGCAGTGCCACAGGGCAATAAAAGCGTGGAATACGCATGGTGAACCTTTACTATTGCAGTTTAGAGTTGAAGCGGAGGGATTCTAGCGGTTTCTCGAATCCAATTAATAGTTTTTAATACGCCGCGCCGCTGTACTAGCCAACGCTCTAGATCACGCTTGCCGGGAAACTGCATGACCGCTATCCCAATTAAGATAGTAAGAATCCCTTGTCCGGGAAGCACTAACATAATAAAACCTGCAATCACAATGAGCAGACCAATCAGATTACGGATTAGGGTTTGTGGGCGTACTAGCAGTGCCCAGCCTTCGGGTTGTGGACGTTTAAAATAATCGGCGGGAATACGTCTAATCAACCACGGTAAGAGTAGTAGGGAAATAATAAATAGCCCTAATGAACCCAGACCAACCCAAACCAAAATACCTTGATACTGTTCTAGTCCATTCACGACTTGTGCGGATAGTGTCATAGTATGATTTAACCCGAATAACTAGGAGTCTCTATGCAAGACTTGATAATTGATCAATTTCAGCCCTGTAGTGTTGCTAGCCCTTTAAAACAACAACCTTCTATTAAGTTTCGCAGTGATCAAGAGCGCATGTTAGTGCAACCAGAGCTTAGTGTGCTCGAAGCGTGTTTGCCATTAACTACTCAATTAACACTTGAACTCGCGGGACCGCGTGCCGAGTTATTTTTTAACCCTAAACAGGTTAAAGCAGCCATTGTGACCTGTGGGGGCTTATGTCCGGGACTCAATGCGGTCATTCGTGGGTTGGTGATGCAATTATGGCATTTATATGGTTGTCGGCATATTAAGGGGATTCGCTACGGTTATCATGGTTTGGGGCAAAACGCAGAAGAGCCTCTAGTATTGACTCCTGATTTAGTGTCGGGCTTAAAAGCCGTCGGTGGAACTATGCTCGGTTCTTCACGGGGTACACCTCCTACCGAGGAATTAGTCGATAGCTTAGTAAGGCGTGGTATCAATATGCTTTTTGCCATTGGGGGTGATGGTACAATGCGTGGTGCTCAGGCGCTGTGGGAGGAAATTCGACGGCGTGATTTAACCATCAGTGTGATAGGTATTCCCAAAACGATAGATAATGATATTCCTTGGGTGCGGCGCTCGTTTGGCTTTGATACTGCCGTAGCGGAGGCAGTTAAGGCGATTAATGTAGCCGAGATTGAGGCTAAGGGGATGCAAAATGGGATCGGTATTGTCAAGCTGATGGGACGGCATGCGGGCTTTATTACTGCTACGGCATGTGTAGCCTCAGGGAATGCTAATTTATGCTTGATTCCCGAAGTGCCTTTCACTTTAGAGGGTGAACAGGGCGTATTAGCCTTAGTCGAGCGGCGTTTAAGAGAGCGTCATCATGCGGTGATTGTGGTAGCCGAAGGTGCTGGGCAAGATTTGGTACACGGTGAGGGGCGGGATGCCTCTGGTAATGCTAAGTTGGGTGATATTGGTTTGTACTTAAAACAACAAATGACCGCCTATTTTAAAGATAGCCCGCTCGATGTAGGGATTAAATATATTGAGCCTAGTTATTTAATTCGCTCTGCTCCACCCACCGCTTCAGATCAACTCTATTGCGATCAATTAGCGCGTGCAGCTGTACATGCTGCGATGGCAGGTAAAGGGGGGATGCTGTTAGGGGATTGGAATGGACGTATTACCCATGTACCGATTCAGGCCTTAGCGGGTAAAAGTCGTAAAGTGAATCCTAATGGAGAACTCTGGTTTAGCGTGCGTGAGAATACCGGACAACCCGCAGTGATTGGTTGAAATGTAGGGGCAAACCTAGGTGTTTGCCCTTGCTTGACCATGATGGTTTAGGTTATCTCTAAGGGCAAACACCTAGGTTTGCCCCTACAGTAATTAACCATCAAACCTCTGGATTAGATTTGATCTTGTGAATACTTAAGTCTGCACCGTTATATTCTTCCTCTTGAGTGAGGCGAATACCCACCGCAGCTTTTAAGGCTCCATACACTACGAAACCCGCAACCAGCGCAATGATAATGCCTAGGCCAGTGCCAATGAGTTGAGACATAAAGCTCACACCTCCTAGACCACCGAACTGAGTCGATCCGAAAACCCCAGCGGCAATACCACCCCAAGCACCACATAAACCGTGTAAAGGCCACACCCCTAACACATCATCGATGCGCCATTTGTTTTGCGCCAGAGTGAAGGTAATAACGAATAACCCGCCCGCTACCGTCCCTACAAAAAGAGCGCTCAAGGGATGCATAATGTCAGAGCCTGCACAGACCGCGACCAAACCTGCTAAAGGACCATTGTGTACGAAACCCGGGTCATTTTTGCCCAGAATCAATGCAGCTAAAATACCGCCGACCATCGCCATCAGAGAGTTAATAGCGACTAAGCCACTAATTCCTTCAATCGCTTGGGCAGACATCACATTAAAGCCAAACCAACCTACTGCTAGAATCCATGAACCCATTGCCAAGAAAGGAATGCTTGAAGGGGGATGAGCCGACATGGGTTGACCTTGTTTGTTATAGCGCCCATAACGCGCACCTAACATGACGACCGCACCTAATGCAATCCAGCCACCCATCGCATGTACTACTACTGATCCGGCAAAATCATGAAATTTAGCGCCAAAGGTGGTTTCTAACCATGCTTGCACCCCATAAGCTCCATTCCATGCAATCCCTTCAAAGAAAGGATAAACCAAAGCAACAATAATAAAGGTGGCGACTAACTGCGGATAGAAACGCGCCCGCTCGGCAATACCACCGGAAACAATAGCAGGGATCGCTGCGGCAAAGGTTAATAGGAAGAAAAACTTAACCAAATCAAAACCATTCTTCTCAGCCAGCACCGTAGCGCTTTCAAAGAAACCGACTTGATAAGCAATGTAATAGCCAATAAAGAAATAGGCTATGGTGGAAATAGCAAAGTCGACGATAATTTTCACTAAAGCATTGACTTGGTTTTTATGGCGTACCGTACCTACCTCTAAAAAGGCAAATCCGGCATGCATGGCCAGTACCATGACCGCACCCATTAATACGAATAACGTATTCAGTGCGGGTATTAGCTGTTGCTCCATCAGCATAACCTCTTAGTAGCACTTAAAAATTAGCGCTAATCATAGTCATATCTGCTGTGCTGCCTAGCTCTAACTGCTGTTCTTTTGGGGAATAGCCAATAAAAAATCGAAATAAACTAAAATAACTGCTTTTTTTGCCCTAATGCAGTGCTTGCAAACTTTATTTGCATTTATTTGGTGCTTTAAATGTATTTAATTGGTGCATATAAGTAAAAAGCTAGCTACACGCTTAGGTGATTATGCACAGCGATAGCGCTTCAGAGCTTGAGGGATAGCTTGTGGGTGAGAGTAGCCGCTTAAGGAGTCAGCATGCTAAGCTAATTCATTATTTTAACCTGCTGTTGCGACCCAACAATAATTAAATAAGAGTCTGAGTCATGAGCCTATCTATTCCAGCTTTTGAGCGTGCCCGTGTATTAGTCATTGGTGATTGTATGCTTGACCGTTATTGGTCGGGCGGAACCTCACGTATCTCTCCCGAAGCGCCCGTGCCTGTGGTGCATGTGCAAAGCAGCGAGGAACGCCCCGGAGGAGCGGCTAACGTGGCATTGAATATTGCAACACTAGGGGCTAAGGCCACTTTAATGGGCTACATCGGTCAGGATGAAACTGGACAATCCTTAGAGCGCTTATTGCAGGCTAAAAGCGTGAATACGCATTTTATTACCCTAGCGCAGGCTCCCACTATTACTAAACTTCGAGTCTTAAGCCGTAATCAGCAGTTGCTACGCCTTGATTTTGAGCAGGGCTTTAATGGTCAAAATCATAGTCAACTACTGGATAATTTTGGTGCAGTCTTGGCTGAGCACGATGTGGTGATCATTTCGGATTATCGCAAAGGTACGCTAGAGCGGGCGCGTGAACTGATTCAAATGGCAAAAGCGGCGGGTAAGCCAGTCGTGGTTGATCCTAAAAGCACTGAGTTTATGGACTATCAAGGGGCTACGGTTATTACCCCCAACCTAAGCGAATTTAGTGCAGCCGCTGGTAGCTGGCAGACTGAGGAGGAGTTAATCCAAAAGGGGCGTGCGCTTATGCAACGTTGTGACTTGGCTAACTTACTCATTACCCGCAGTGAACACGGTATGAC
This sequence comes from Thiofilum sp., assembly GCF_016711335.1. Classification (NCBI taxonomy): domain Bacteria; kingdom Pseudomonadati; phylum Pseudomonadota; class Gammaproteobacteria; order Thiotrichales; family Thiofilaceae; genus Thiofilum; species Thiofilum sp. The sequence goes on along the minus strand of NZ_JADJTF010000001.1, from coordinate 515,775 downwards.
CTTATTAAGTGGTTATCAGCCTCCGGTGAATTTGCCAACGCGTGCGCGTGAAGTATTTGATGTAACAGGGGCTGGAGATACCGTTGTGGCAGTATTAGCAGCGGCTATGGCAACCGGATTAGCTCTAGAGCAATCCATGGCTTTGGCTAATTTAGCAGCGGGTATAGTGGTCGCTAAAGTAGGCACTGCGACGGTCACAGTCGCTGAGTTGCATAAAGCCTTACATGCTCATCCAATGAATCACAAGGGCATAGTGTCAGAAATGGAGCTATTAGAGGCAGTACAACAAGCACGGCTACATGGTGAAACGATTGTGTTGACGAATGGCTGTTTTGATTTATTACACGCAGGGCATGCCACTTATTTAAATGAGGCTAAGCAATTAGGTGATCGCTTGATTGTAGCGGTCAATACCGATGAGTCAGTACGGCGTTTAAAAGGACCTACACGTCCGGTCAATACTATGGAAAATCGTATGACGGTATTAGCGGCCTTAGGTGCGGTAGATTGGGTGGTATCCTTTAGTGAGGAAACGCCAGAGCGTTTGATCTGTGCGGTAAAACCGGATTATTTGGTAAAGGGTGGCGATAACGATCCTCAGAAAATCCCCGGTAATCGCTGTGTGTGGGACAATGGGGGCGAGGTCGTCGTGCTCAGCTTTAAAGATGGGGTGTCGACCACACGTACTATTGCTAAAATTCAGACTATGGAAAAAGAAGGCTAATTCTTAATTATGGCAATCATCGGCATCGATTTAGGTACTACTAATAGCGCGTGTGCGGTCTGGCGTAATGGGCAGGTAGATCTCATTCCTAATCGTTTGGGTGAGTACTTAACGCCCTCGGTGGTGCATATTGATAGCAAGGGTATGGTGCTAGTGGGCAAAGTGGCGCAAGAGCGCCTTTTGACTCATGCTAATCAAACCGCTGCGGTGTTTAAGCGCTATATGGGCACGGATCGACGGTTGATTGGGGGTAAGCATTATACTGCACCGGAATTATCCGCCTGTGTTTTGCGTAGCCTGAAAGAGGATGCTGAGGTTTATTTAGGTGAGCCTATTACTGAGGCGGTGATTAGTGTGCCCGCTTATTTTAATAATAATCAGCGCAAAGCCACACTCTTGGCGGCACAACTCGCTAATCTTCCTGTAGAGCGTTTAATCAATGAACCGACAGCCGCAGCCATTGCTTATGGTTTGCATGAGAAACCCGAATCGACTCAGTTTATGGTCTTGGACTTAGGCGGTGGAACCTTTGACGTGTCGATTATGGAATACTTCGAGGGTGTGCTCGAAGTGCATGCCTCGGCGGGAGATAATTTTTTAGGGGGCGAGGATTTTCTAGAAATATTGGTGGGACTGTATCTACAGCAAGTCAAATTGACTAAAAATCAACTTGATCCGCGCAGTCTACAGCTACTTTATGCCCACTTGGAGCAAGCCAAGCGTCAATTTAATAGTGCTGAGTTGGTACAGATTGAGCCTTTTTTAGCAGCGATTCCACAGCGTATTAGTATTAAGCGCGATGAGTATGTGGAGCATTGTGAGCCATTATTGCAGCGCATTCGTTTACCTATTGAAACCGCGTTACGTGATGCGGCTATTAAACCCTCTGAACTAGATGATGTGATTCTGGTGGGCGGGGCGACCCGCATGCAGTTTTTCCGCGCCATGATTGCTAAATTATTTCGGCGTATGCCCTCGGCTAATCTTGACCCTGATTTAGTGGTAGCGATGGGAGCGGCGATTCAAGCGGGTTTAAAGGCACGCGATGCTGCTTTAGAGGATGTAGTATTGACTGATGTGTGTCCCTATTCATTAGGCACTGGAATAGTCAATCATAATGACTATGACGGACAACAAGGCTCGTTATTTAGCCCGATTATTGAACGCAACACGGTAATACCAGCGAGCAAGGCACAACTTTATACCACCGCCCAAGATAATCAGACCGAGGTCGAGATCGATATTTATCAGGGTGAAAGTCGGTTAGTTAAAAATAATATTAAGTTGGGTTCGGTGACGGTCAAAGTGCCGCGCAATCGTAAGGGTGAGGAAAGTATGACCGTGCGCTTTAGCTACGATACTAATGGCGTACTAGAGGTCGATATTAAAGCACTCACGACGGGTCAGGAATATCACGCACTGATTCAAAATACTCCGGGGCAATTATCGGAAACAGAATTAAAGACCAGCCGCGAGCGTTTGGCGCGTTTGAAGTTTCATCCACGCGAAGATGAGGCGAATAAGGTTTTGCTAGCCAGAGCCGAGCGCTTATATGAGGGGCGTTTAGATCATGAGCGTCAGTTAATTGCCCAAGCTTTGCAACAGTTTGAAGCAGTATTAGAACGTCAAGATCCCCAAGCAGCGGCTGAAGCGCGTGAGCAATTCGATGCCTTTTTAACTCAATTTGAACAGGATCGGCTTTTTTAAATGTCATTTTGGGATGAGTTAGGGATAGAAGCCACTAACGATAAGAAGCTGATCAAAAAAGCCTATGCCAAGCGCTTGAAAGTGACACGCCCTGAGGAGAATGCCGCAGCGTTTCAGGAACTTTATAATGCCTATCAACGAGCGCTCAGTTACGCTGATTACTATCATGATGAAGTAGAATATGAGGATGAGGTTTCTTCAGTTAATGATGTTGCACCGCTCGATTCAGTGCCTTCAAGTGAGCTTGAACTAGAATCAAGCTCGAAAACATCCGACCCGCAAACTTACACTGTTAATCTGGAAAAGCCTGCATTAGAGGCTGAACCTCTTACCCCTATTACTCAAGTGTTAGCCCCACCACCGATACCACAGCCAGAGTTAAGCGTTGAAGACACTTCAAGCAGTTTTTTATTGTCTGCCCCTAGTACTGTTATGGATGCAAACTATGAGCAACAAGAGGGAGCTAATAGTGATGAGAATGGAGAAAACGGAAAAAATGAAGAGAACGCTTTACCTTCAGTAGAACAACAATTAGAACAAGAATGGCTACATACTCAGGCATGGCTAGAGCAACTCTTAGCTGATCCACACGAGGCCAATCGTTTATTAAATTGGAATTTTTTAAAACGTAGCCCCTTATTACAAGATTTAGAATGGCGTACTAGGGTTAGTACTTATGTGTTTGAAGAGGTCGCTGGTGTTAATTATGAATCACTCAATAATACTGAGTTACCCCCTAACACTCTTTATATTAAAGCGCACATTTTAAATTATTTAGATCGCCTTTTGGATTGGGAAAAATCTTGGCAGTACCTAAGAGTTAATTATTCAGAAGCCTATCTAGATTCAGTATTTAATTATCTAACTTCTAATGAGCCATCTGAACAGCAGGCTGAGCCTATATTACTTAATCAGTCTGAGAAAAAAATCTCTTGGCTTCAGCGCATTGTTGATATTATTAGATATATATTTGCCATCTATATTAATTTTATTATAGCAAACCTATTAATAGGAGCAGGCATGGCGTTTTCTCCTCATCTGGCTATAGGTATATTAATATTTATTGTATACGTCTATATTACGGGTGGGCGTTTTATTAAGTGGATTGCTTTAGGTCATACGGTTATGGGGCTAAAGTATGGGAAATCATAGCAATGAATAATACAGTAATGGTAGATGTCTTAATCATCGGTGGGGGTATTGCGGGGCTTTGGGCGTTAGCCGAATGGCGTAGTCGAGGTTATGAAGCTATTTTAGTGTCTGATGAGTTAGGTAAAGGGCAAACTATTGCTTCACAAGGTATTATTCATGGTGGGACTAAATACGCCTTAACAGGTCAGATGAGTAATGCCACGCTAGCGATTGGTGATATGCCGCGTTTATGGCGTAATGCTTTAAAAGGTGATGGAGCGGTTAATTTAGCTCAAGCACAGATATTAGCTGAGCATCAATTATTATGGACGAGTGCAGGTATTGGTTCACGTTTGACGGGGTTTTTTGCTAGTCATGCGATGAAAAGCCGTATGGTGGCATTAGATAAAAATCATTATCCTGAATTATTTCATACGCCACAGTTTAAAGGGGCTTTATATCAGCTTGATGAACCTGTTTTAGATATACCCTCGGTATTAGCCAGCTTTCAGCAATACTATGCAAATTATTTAATAGCAGTGGATAGCTATGAATCAACCTTAATAGAGGAGCAGGGCAAGTATCAATACTTAGCTGCTTTAGCTCAAGGTGGCAAGGTTTTGATACAAGCACAGCAGATTATTATCACTGCGGGCGCAGGTAATGAGGCATTAGTTAAGCCGCTATTCCCTAAACCCGTGAATAAAACACACGGTTTGCAGCAATTACGTCCTTTGCAAATGGTTTTAGCTAAAGGCGATTTACCGCGTATTTATGCGCATGCTTTGGGAATGAGTGATAAGCCGCGTATTACGATTACTTCGCATCCTACTTTAGATGGGCAAGTGGTGTGGTATATGGGCGGGCAACCTGCTGAATTAGGGGTGGGAAAAGCGCCGAGCCAATTGATTCAAGAAACACGGCAAGAATTACAGAGTTTATTGCCTTGGTTTGATTTGAGTCAGGTGCAATGGGCGACGTGGAATGTAGATCGGGCTGAGGCGGCACAAGCGAGTGGGGCGCGACCAGATAAACCTAGTGTGCATACGGTAGGCAATGTGACGGTGGCGTGGCCGACTAAGTTAGCGTTTGCGCCTATGTTGGCTCATGAGTTGATTCAACAGTTAGCACCGCAATTAAGCGCACGCTCTAAGCCTTTTGTGAAATCGGCTAGTATGCAAACGCCACAGGTGGCTAAGGCGGTTTGGGAGCAGGTGTTTTGATTATTTCAAAATTTGCTCTGGTAAGCCTTCAAACTGAGGTATTCCCTCATAAGGCACATGCCAAGAGGCCTTAGACTCGATATTCACATGAGCTACAGGTTGAAAATCTACCGGAGTATCAACAGTTGCTAGGGCTATGCTGAGATACATATTTTTATCAGGGGCATAGTTCATCAAGCGAGTGCCACAATTAGAACAAAACGCCCTAATACCACCCAGTTCATTTACGTGTTCTTTGAGAACTTCTTTTCCTTTAGTGATTTTTAAGGTATCACCTTTTGCGAGTGTTACTGTTACAAAAGCAGCTCCATGTGCTTTTCTGCAATAAGAACAGTGGCAGTTAAAGGTTTTTTCTGGAAAAATTTCTACTTGATATTCAATTTGTCCACATAGACAGCTACCTTGCACCATGGTGAATTTCCTTTTTAGGTATAACAGTTTATTGAGCGAAGTCTTTGCATAAGGCACTTTAGAGCCTCCATGAACGGTTTACAAGTTCAACGTCTATCTGCTAAGTCTTGAGCTTAAGCCATAAAATTAGCAGTAGCTCGCCCCGTTTTTCACTAAGATTAGCTAGGACTATCCTCATATAAACGGGATTTTATGAACTATGAGAATTAAAACAGTTGCTCTAGCCCAAGTGATGCAGTGGTATCAGTTTGGCTATGAGCTATGGTATCGCTACAAATGGCAATGGCTGCTGGTGAGCCTTTTTTGCTTACTAATGCTTATTGGCGTGGCCATCATTCCGCTGGTGCATTGGCTCATGTATGTTGTGCTGCCCTTAGTGCTGGCGGCATTATTGTACATGGCACGTCGCGCCGTGCAGGGGCATGAACCGAGCTTGGAGCAATTCGCCTTTGTACTCGGTTTGTCCGAGCAGCGTACTCAATTGTTGTGGATGGGATTGGGCTTGGCGGCTTTAATGCTAAGCATAAACCTGATGGGGCGTCTCTTAGAACCACCGCCTCTATTAAATTACACCCTAGAAGAGCTAGCTCAAGCACAACGTGGGGTGGGAGCAGGGCAGTCTTTTTTTACTACCTTACTCAGTGGTGTGCTCAAAGCGAGTGTTATTTTCTTAGCTAGCCTTGCCTTATTGTTTGCTCCGGCGCTAGCGTTATTTCGTAAAATGCCTGCATGGTTAGCGCTCAAATCGAGTTTAAGAGCTTTTTGGCTCAATAAAAGTGCCTTATTATTTTTCTTGTTTATCCAAACCATGTTGACGCTGCTTGCGCTCCTGCCTTTTGGCTTAGGATTATTGGTGTTATTACCTATTACGGCTCTAGCGTTGTATCGGGCTTATACAGAAATTTTCATCTCCAGTAAGCTAAATCAGTGAACTTTCAGTTACACTACGCGGATGGAAAAACGAGCATTAACATCTGATATTCTAGTCAGTCCTTTGGGGCTAGGCACGGTTAAATTCGGGCGTAATCAAGGGGTTAAGTACCCTAAAGGTTTTGAATTACCCAGCGATCAGCAAATCGATCATTTGCTAGGGCTAGCCTTTGATTTAGGGATTAATCTCATCGATACCGCACCCGCTTATGGTTTGAGCGAAGAGCGTCTAGGTAAGCGGCTGCTTAATCGACAGGAGTGGGTGATTGAAACTAAAGTTGGTGAATCCTTTGAGAAGGGCGAGTCGAGTTTTGATTTTAGTACCGATGCGACCCGCTTAAGCGTAGAGCGTAGTTTGCGACGGCTTAAAACCGATTATTTAGACCTCATCCTCATTCACTCTGACGGTAATGATGAGAAAATCCTCAAGTACGAAGGCGTACTCGATACCCTAATGCAAATGCAACAGCAGGGCTATATTCGTGCCGTAGGGATTTCTTCTAAAACGGTTGAGGGCGCATTGCTAGCCTATGAGTTAGGCTGTGATGCAGTGATGGCAACTTATAATCCTACCTATACCGACGAACTACCCGTGTTAGAAGCCGCAGCTAAGCAGCATAAAGCAGTATTGATTAAGAAGGCGTTTGCCAGTGGGCATTTAGATAAAATTGGTGGGGCTGATCCAGTCGAGCAAGCTTTAGGTTTTATTTTTGCCCAACAAGGTGTCACCAGTGTAGTGCTAGGCACGCTCAATCCCGACCATTTACGCCACAATGTCCAAGTCGCTAAAGCGGTATTAGGTGCATGAGTTTAGCGCGTAGTACTTACAGCGCCTTGTTGTATAGTTTAACCCCCTTTTTGCTGGGTAGAACCCTATGGCGTAGTATCAAGCAACCCCAACACCGTGAGCGATTGTTGGAGCGTTTAGGTTTTGTCCCCAAACGCCAAAGTATTCGTTCCTGTATTTGGTTACACGCGGTTTCAGTCGGAGAAACTATTGCCGCTAAGCCTTTGATTGAAGCGCTACTCACTACTTATCCTGATCATGATTTATGGATCACCTCTACTACGCTTACAGGTTCGCAAACAGTACAGCGACTCTTTAAAAACCGTGTGCTGAGTAGTTATATGCCCTATGATTTGCCGGATGCAATGCGCCGCTTTGTACAACGTGTCCAACCGAATCTAGTGCTGATCATGGAAACCGAGCTATGGCCTAATCTGTATGCTCAATGTGCTCAACACGCCATTCCACTAGCCTTATTAAATGCGCGTCTTTCGCCTAAGTCTTTTAAAGGCTATCAACAGTTCCACACACTGACCCAACCCACTTTGCAACCAGTGAGTTTGATTGCAGCCCGCAGTGCTCAAGATGCCGAGTACTTTAAACAGCTAGGTGCAAACGCTGCTGCGGTAAAGGTCGCAGGGAATATTAAATTTGATCTGAATTTACCCTCTGACTTAGCCGAAAAGGGGCGCTTATTGCGTAATAGTTGGGGCAAAGGGCGTCCGGTTTGGGTTGCGGCGAGTACGCATGCGGGCGAAGATGAGATCATCTTAGCAGTCTGGCAAAACCTTAAAGCTCGATACCCTGAACTATTATTAATCCTAGTGCCGCGTCACCCTGAACGCTTTAATGCAGTGGCTGAATTAGCGCAAACTACGGGTTTTAATATAATACGGCGTAGTGTCCAAACACCTTTTTCTCCGCAAACCGATATGATGGTGGGCGATACGATGGGTGAGTTATTGCTTTGGTATGCAGCATCAGATATAGCGTTTATTGGTGGCAGTTTAATTCCACAGGGCGGGCATAATCCATTAGAAGCGTCTGCTTTAAAAGTACCCGTGATTAGTGGTGATCAAGTTCATAATTTCGCCGATATTTACCCCCCTTTAATTGAGGCGGGTGGGGCAGTATTGGTGAATAATGCTCAGGGATTAGAGCAGCAAATACGGGATTGGCTAGAGCACCCTATAAGGCGTCAACAAGCTGGACAAGCAGGCTTTGAGTGGTTGCAACCGCATCGAGGGGTAGTCAAGCGTTTAATGCAATGGATTGAAGAGGTAAAGCATGAAAAAAGTTAGCTATATCAGTTTATTAGTATTGGCATTGTATTTAGTAGGATGCGATAAAAAACCAGAGGATACTCACACGCTCAGTCCACAAGCGGCTAAACCTATTGAGGTGAGTGAGGCACAAATTCGGGCGGGCAAAGAGATCCACGATAAAAATTGCATTAGTTGCCACGATAGCTCGGTCTATACGCGTTTAGAGCGGCGTATGAATAATTATCCTGAATTGTTAGCGCAAGTAAGGCGCTGTGATGCAAACTTGGCTACGCGATTATTTGATGAGGAAATTCAACAAGTCGCGCTTTATCTTAATCAAACCTATTACCAGTTTAATTTGCCATGATGACCTATAAGATCACCATTCTTGATACAGATTATACTTTTGAAGCTTTGCCCAATGAGACGCTATTACAAGCGGCGTTAAGGCAAAAAATCCCCGTACCTTGGGGTTGTGGAGGCGGAATTTGTGGTATCTGCTTAAGTAAAATAGTGTCGGGAACAATGGTTTATGACGGTGAGCCACTAGCACTATTTGAAGAAGATGTAGAGGCAGGTAAGGGACTGATTTGTGTAGGCTACGCCCGCTCGGATTTAGTGCTAGATGTGCCAGAGATGGATTGAAAGTTATTTAAGCTTATTGCTTTTAATAAACTCTAGCCAAGGTTTACCTTCAATCAGTAAATCTTTCACGCTCGCTTTGCCGTTTTTGACCATTAGTACAATTTCACCCTTTTGTCCGCGTATCGCTTGATCTAAAGCTGAGGCATATTGTTCGGGAATATAAAAGCGCTCAATACCTGCTTTAAATCCTTCGTTACTGCAAAAGCCCTCTAGGGGAATAGCACAATCTGCACTGGCTTCACTTTGTTTAGGTTGTAAGCATATTGTTTGACGCTGCCTTTTGGTACTATCCGTGCTAGTGCAAAAATCCCCTAAGCCATAATCAATCTGATAAATCAGATAATGTCCGGCTAATAAATCCCTAGGGTCAAAGCCTTGAATGGGCAAGCGTATTTCTACCCCTTGACCTAATTTATAAAAATGCCAACCCGCATTAGCAGTTAATAAAGCCAGTGGTAGAGCAATGGCGAGAGCTAGTTGCTGAGCACGATTCATAAACTTAGCTCCTGTGTCCATTGCTGTAAGCGTTTGCGGTACTGTTGCCATGCCCATGCAATAGCAATTAACAAAGCTCCAGAGATAATTAAACCGAAGCCTGTTGCTGCTAATCCACCGAGTGCTTGGAAATATAAAATAATAAATCTGATCCCAATCAATAAGGTCATAATATTAAAGCTAGTGGTTAAGCCTTGATTACCTACGTGCATAGCGTAAAGCGCTAAAATGATTAAAGTTAAAAGAGGAGCACGTATATCATCCGCTTGCCACCATGCAGTAGTCGTAGTGCTCGACCAAAAATAGTTATAATACGTTTCACCATTAAAAAATAAAGTAGGATGATAATAGAGTAGTAGTAATAATAAGCAGCTTATTAAGAGTACTCGATTTAATAAAGCATACTTACGATTCAATACAATACCTACCCCAATCATTAGGCTGAGTATTAATATCGTTATATACCAATAGCTTTCTAAATCATTACGTTCACCTAGGGTGCGTAAACCATCAATATAGCCTAATGCTACTAAACCACTAAATTGCATCCAAAATAAGGTACTAGCGCTTAAATTAGCTAAAGGCTTAATAAATACGCTAGCGTAATAACTAACAACAGCAATTAAAAAGCCTAGTAGAGGTAGTACTTGTAAAATAACTTCAAAGGGAATATCCGGCGAGGGTATAGCTAATAGTGTCCAAACCAAACCCGTTAAACTAATGCTCACCCATAAAAAGCGTGCTAACAAACGTCTAGCAAATAGCACAAGCGGTAAGGTCATCACTCCCCAGCCTAATAAGGCGTGATACCACTGTCCGCCTAAATGAAATAATTGTGAAATCAAGCCGATCATGGCGAGACAGCCAATGAGAAAACCCGTCAGCGCGGTTTCAAAGCCTAAAGGATGATTATGTTGATCTAATACCCAAATACTGACGCCGACTAAACTGAGTATGATGAGAGCAAGCGCTAATTTAACCAGCAGCGGAATAAAGGCCCAATTAGCCGCAATCAGAGAAATCACCCCCAACCCCATCACCGCCACCCCCAAGAGCATAATGGATACCCATAATTTGCGCGGTGGATTATGTTCTGCCTCAAAGCGCTCAATCGCTTGATATTGCTCAGGATTAATCAGATTGGCGGCTAGCCATTGTTGGAGCTTTTTGTCAATCGCAGTCACATTGGTGATCTCTTTTGGCGTCTAGGTGCAAAATAATTTACCTAAGTTTAGCACTCAGTGCGCTTAATACGCTTGTCATAAAAGATCCCTATGATAGTTGAGTTATTCCCTCCTATCTTTAGTGAGACTCAATGTATGAAAGCAAAAACCCCTTTAGCATTCATTATAGCCCTCGGTATGGGTATCGTAGTGTCGGGTTGTGGCGGCGGCTCTAGTTCTGAGGTTAGTGTCACCCAACGTATGGTAGGCAAAGTGATGGGTAGCGCTCCAGTACAAGGGCTGGCTTATACCTCCTCCGCCTGTGAAGCGAATTGTATTACTAATGCTCAAGGTGAGTACTTTTATTACGCAGGTAATAATGTGTCGTTCACCTTGCCGCCTAATACTAAAATGACGGTGAAAGCTGCACCTGTTATTTTGCCTAATGACTTTACTGCTGAAACAGGGGTGACCGATCCCAAGTCAGTGCGTTTAGCGCGTTTATTACAGAGTCTTGATGCAGACAATAATGTAGCGAATGGGCTAGATATTAGTGCCGCAGCCAGTAAATTACCTAGTGCCTGTGGATTCAATACCGATGCTGAGTTAGCCGCTTGTCAGTTAACCCATTTAGTGAGTGCTGCGACTGCTAAAACCGCATTGCAACAAGCATTAGCCGCCGTAGCAGGTACATTCCAATTTAAGATTCTGCATATTAACGATCACCACTCCCATACTGATCCTGATACCACAACAGTGGCTATTGGTGACCATAAGGCGACATTAACCACGGGTGGATTTGCCAATGTGGTAGCGGGGTTAAAGCAGCTCAGTAATGCTTCCACGATGCCGCTTTTAAAATTACACGGTGGCGATGCAATAACCGGAACGGTGTATTTTAGTTTGACTAAAGGCGAATCCGATGCCGCTGCTATGAATCAAGCGTGTTTCGATGCTATGACCATGGGGAATCATGAGTTTGATAGTGGCGATGCGGGCTTAGTAAAGTTTTTGGATTATCTTAAAGCAGGTAGTTGCCCTCCAGTAGCCTTAAGCGCCAATGTTCAGCCTAAAGTGGGTACTTCACCCTTAACGCCTAGCAGTGCGACGGATTATTTAAAGCCTTATACGGTTAAAGAACTCAGTGGGCAAAAGGTCGGTATTATTGGTTTAACGATTGCCGATAAAACCAAAGCTTCTTCTAGTCCCGATGCCACCACTATGTTTTTAGATGAAGCCACTACGGCGCAAAAGTATATTGATGAGCTTAAAGGTCAGGGCGTTAATAAAATTGTGTTACTCACCCACCATGGCTATGACCGTGATTTAGCCTTAGCACCTAAGCTCAAAGGGGTCGATGTCATTGTTGGGGGAGATTCGCACAGCTTAATAGGCAATGCTTATAATGATGTGGGCTTAAGTGCTCAAGGAGATTATCCGTCTTTTGTGCGTGATGCTGAAGGCAAACGTGTCTGTATAGTGCAAGCGTGGCAATACGCTCAAGTGATTGGTGAGCTAGATGTTAAATTCAATGCCGATGGTGATGTATTAGCTTGTGCGGGGACACCACACTTATTAGTCAGTCAGTTGAATACGGTTAATGCGGTAGTGGCTAATGCCAACGCTGATGCAATTAAGGCTACATCCTCTAATGACGCAACCATAAAAACAGTGATGGCAGCCTTAAATCAAAAGCCCTTTGCTGTGGTAACACCTGATGCTGCAACGAATACCGTGCTCAAACCCTTCCAAGATCAAAAAGCCAATTTTGCTAATAAAATTATCGGTGTGGCGAGTCAAAATCTGTGCTTTGAACGTGTTCCCGGACAAGGACGCAGCTCGATAGCAGGGTGTAATGATCTGACATGGCAACGCGGTAGCGATATTAGCAATATCGTCGCTAAAGCCTTTTTAGAGATGAGCAAAAGTTCTGATGTCTGTATTCAAAATGGCGGCGGGGTACGTATTGATGTGCCAGCAGGCAATATTAGTGTTGGTACGGCTTATACCTTATTACCTTTTGCCAATACGCTGACCGAAATCACTATGACAGGTCAACAAATTAAGGATGTATTAGAAGATGCTATGGATGCCACTACGGGGGGATCTACAGGTTCTTATCCTTATGCAGCGGGTTTACGTTGGACAGTGAATTTAGCTGAGGCTAAGGGTTCGCGTATTTCTAACTTAGAGATTAATCCACGGGTAGCAGGGAGTTGGACGGCTATTGATCTGAGCAAAAACTATAAGGTGGTGACCAATAGTTTTACAGCCAGTGGGCAAGATGGTTATCTAACCTTTAAAACTATTCCAGATACTTTAAAACTCAATACTTATTTAGATTACGCTCAGTCCTTTGTAGATTACGTAGAAAAGCTAACGGCTGAAGGCAAACAAATCAGTAAGCTGCCGATTGCTGAATACAGTACTCAACAATGTATTCCAGACATGGACGGTAAATATTGCACTCAACCGGCTGCCTCACAGTAAATTACAGCTCTAATAAAAAGGCTAAGGTTCTATAAGCTTTAGCCTTTAAAACTTACAAGTACTCTCACGCTCATCAAAGCCTAAGGTGTCTAAGTTATTCACTTGATGCAGAAAGCCTTTCATGGGTGCACGATCAATCACCCAATTATGCGTATGCAATAATAACGGTTGGCGCAATTGATGATCCCATGCTCTAAAGCTCACTCCATTCCCCTTAAACCCATCCATAGCTGTATCGGGAGCCGTGAGATACTCGGTTAAGGTCTTAAACTCAGTGGTGTTTTTGATTTGTACCGCTTCCGCAATCGCTTTTACCCCGATCCATGCCGCCCAATCGGTGCTGGTCATAGGACGCTCAGCTTTTTTCTCAAAGCGTTTTTCTAATTGTGGTGCACCGTGCCGTTCCCAAGCCCAATGCCAAGCGGAGGCATTTAAGCCCTCAGCACCTACTACTAGATTAGGTTTTAAGGTGTGATAGGGTACTTGGCGGGCAAATTCGCCGTGACTATCGGCAATAAAAATCACATCCTGATCGCCGCCCGTGAGAAGGGCTACATTATTTTGGTCGCGCTCACGCGGGTCATTGCTGAGAGCAAAGGTTTTCTTCTCAGTGATTTTTACCCCAAAGCGTTTAGCTGAGCGCTCAAAGGCTTGTGACCATTGCTCATCCATCGGCGAGCTTCCTGTCAAATGCAGCACTTTTGTCCATTTACGAGCCACTAAAAACTGCGCTAAAGCATCGGTTTGCATGGCATAATTGGGGAGCAAGTGATACAGATGCGGCTGGCAATCGGTTTGGCGTAGATTATCTTCCGGTGCGGAAATGTTGAGTAATACTAGCTCTTGATCACGCGTACTTTTAGCTAGTGGCGCTAACTCTGCTGCGGGCAAATCGGTTAGAACAAATTTAGCCCCTTTTTGTTTTAAGGCTTGCAATTGAATGCTTAAATCAGCACTGTCTTTTGCCGTAGCTTTTTCTAGGGCAAAAGACACATTAAGTGCTTTACCGTGATATTTGACCTCTCTTAAAGCTACCTCTGCCCCTGCATAAGGTCGACCTAAGGATTGACCTAAATACTTAGCAAAAAGCTGCTTCTCGCCATAACGCTTATCGATTTCGTCGTCTAGCTCCAAATAGCCAATTACATAAGTGGTTTCAGGTGTAGGGTCGTTTGCCCAAGCAGATGAAGCTAAGGCACTTAATAGGCATAAGCTGCCCAATAACACGGCTTTCATACCAATTTTCCTACTGACTTTCTTAATCCACTAATGCCATATAGGGTACACGTCCCACCGGAACGGATTTAATGACTTTATTGCTAGCCACATCAATCACCGATACGTCGTCACTGAGACCATTAACCGCAAATAGTTTAGATTCATCGGCATTAAATGACACATTCCACGCCCGCTCACCGACCAGAATATAATCTTGCACTGCACGGCTAGCGACATCTACTATAGCGACGCGATTAGCGCGACCCATACCTACATAGGCGGTTTTACCATCTTTAGTGAGAGTAATGCCTACGGGTGTTACATCCTCCATGCGGAAACCTTTAGGCTCAAATTTGATTTTATGAATCACTTCATTTTTAGCCAGATCAATAATGCTAACGGAAGCATCCAGTTCACTCGATACCCATAAATGCTGTTGGTCTGGCGTGAGTGCAAAGCGGCGCGGACGTTTACCTACGACAATATCGGCTACCGATTCACCTTTTTCTACGTCAATTACATGCACCATATTGGCGACTTCAGAAGTGACAAATACGGTTTTACCGTTGGGATGAGCTAACACCCCTTCAGGCTCTTCACCGACCTCAACCTCTTTAGTCATCTCTTTACTGGCTAGATCGAGAATCCCTAATGCACCGTCGTCTTCAAGCGAGATGTACATGGTTTTACCATCGGGGCTGAGATCAAACGCTTCAGGGTCTTCAATATCGTCGATTTTATCCACTACTTCGAGCTTAGCTATATCAATAATATCAATGCTTTCACCATCACCACAGGCGGCATAGATCTGAGTTTTGTCAGGATTAAAAGCGAGGTGGCGGGGGCGCTCAGAGGTTTTAATGGTTTTGACCACCTCAAGGGTTTTACCATCGAGTACGGTAATATTGTGATCTTTTTCGCTACTGACAAACACATAGCCGGTATCTTTGGCAAAGCTTAGAGCGCTAACACTTAAGCAAGTACTCAAGAGAGCAAGACGAATAATGCGTTTTAAGGACATGACAGGGTTCCTAGCGTTACAGAGGATACTGTACCCTAGCCGTATAGGGTTGGTAAAAGGTTGGGGGTAGACCATTGTACTGACACTTCACAGGTTTTCTTCATCTAAGATTTAAGAATGAAGTCATCTTTCTGTATGATTTTTAATAGTTTATTGGCTATGCTTATTAAGTTATCTTTTGATAATAGTTATAGCAGGCGAGGTGCTTATCGTGGTGTCTTTGAAGAAGTTACAAACAGTAGTTTGGGTGATAGGTTTTATGGCATGTTCATCGATAGTTTGGGCTGGAAGTTTAACGGGTACATGGAGCGGTACGGTGAGCAATGGACGTGAAACTGAAAGGGTAGTGCTGCGTTTTAGCTCTAATGATAATTTCATTAATAACTACGGTGAGTTAACGCATGTAGGGCAAGTGCAAAGATCAGCTCCCCCTGGTGGTGGAGTGATTACTAATAAAGTGCTGCTGCTAAATAAATCGCGTAATGGTTTGCAAGTAGTACAAGAGGTGAGTTTTGAAAAAACCTCTAATGGCTATTTGCATCAAGACTATGCTCGTGTGGGGCATGATATAAAACTAACGCCCCAAGGCTTACAGGTACAAATTAGTGCAAGGAACTCTAGTTATACCAGTGATGTGGGAAGCGCAGCCGGTGGGGGGAATGGTATGGTCGTAGCTACCGGAGTTTTACGTAAAAGCCGTTAGGTTGTACTCGCTCAGACAACATGGCAAACAGCCTCAGCAAGGTTTAAAGCTAGGAAAAGGTTGTCTGGGACCTTGAGCTTATTGCTTTAGTAGCTCCAGCTTTATGGTCGCTGTCACAGGTTTGCAAAGTATCTCTAGTATGTCCATGATCGTTTGCTATGACACAGCCTTTAATTAATACAGATGTACTTTACATAAAAAATATAGTGTTTATCGAGCATTAGACAAATATATATTCTATAAAATAAATTATAAAAATCCACTTGTTCTAAAAATTAGTACACTGGTCTTTTCAATCGTAGCTGTCAGCATAGTTAGTATTTTATCGTGATGTTTCCAATGAAATATAAATTGGTAGTGGCAGGGAAAACCTGCATGTTTGGCTTGCGATAAAAAATAGTAGTCACCTAGTTTACCCTCTGCCGCACAGATAACGGATTTAATATATCGCTATTAAAGCAGTATTGATTACTGTCTAAAAAATTTTTGTAAATGTTTAAACAAAGAGCTTATATATTAAAAATGTTAAATCATGAGTTATGATCTTAAATAATTAATTGTAAGGTAGTAAAATGTCCAGTATTTCTAATAATTACGGTTATAATCCAACTGTATCAGTACCCGTGGTAGCGGCTAATCCATACTCAACAACCAATACATTTAGTACCAATAATATAGGAGGTAGTAGTCCTTCTGATTTCATGACGATATTAATTAATATACTGAGACAGTTACTTAGTAGCCTTGGGCAGCAAAACTCACTTCCTACCGCTTCAGCACCTACTAATAACTCAACAACACAAAACTTAAATGGCTCTATAGTAGTTAGTGGTTTAGAGGGTTTGAAGCGTTATATTGCTGCTGTTGATAATAATGGTACTGTTAACAATGATAAAATACATGGTGGTATTAAGGATGGTGTAGGTGCTGTTAATACTTATGACGCCCGCACGAGTATCGTAGAGGGATATGCAGCAGAGTTCTATGCAGGTGAGCGTATTCGTAATCCCCAATTTATGTCGCAAATGACTACTATGTTATGGCGCGACTTTAATTCAACTAGACAGGCTGATCGAGATGCCGCGACATTTGCTTTAGTAGCTGCACGTTATAAAAATGCTGGTGGAGCTTATAATAATAATGCTTTAGCTAAGCTGCTGGAAAAAACCAATAATGATGATTTAGTGGTTGGAGGAGTTGGTACTACAGATGTCGAAACATTAGCAGCAGTCACCTCGGCTCTTAAACGTGGAACGCTTCAGTTAGGGGAGATTTTTGATCCTCTTAGAGGAACGGATGCACAAAATCAAAAGTCTGTGCAGGATACTGCTAAATATAAAAGTGCTATTAATGCTATCAAAATTGGTAATTTGGGCACAGATATTACCAATGGAGGTATTTTAGTAACAGCCAGTGGTTTTACTCACACGGTTCCTTTCACCTATAACTTAGGTAACACAATTACAACACCTTTATCACCTAGTAGCACAGGTTATGGTGGGGCTATGCCAGCAAGTTATGGTCTAGGCACGACAATAGCATCAAGTTATGGAAATGCCGGAAATGCCGGAAATGCCGGAAATGCCGGAAATGCCGGAAATGCCGGAAATGCCGGAAATGCCGGAAATGCCGGAAATGCCGGAAATGCCGGAAATGCCGGAAATGCCGGAAATGCCGGAAATGCCGGAAATGCCGGAAATGCCGGAAATGCCGGAAATGCCGGAAATGCCGGAAATGCCGGAAATGCCGGAAATGCCGGAAATGCCGGAAATGCCGGAAATGCCGGAAATGCCGGAAATGCCGGAAATGCCGGAAATGCCGGAAATGCCGGAAATGCCGGAAATGCCGGAAATGCCGGAAATGCCGGAAATGCCGGAAATGCCGGAAATGCCGGAAATGCCGGAAATGCCGGAAATGCCGGAAATGCCGGAAATGCCGGAAATGCCGGAAATGCCGGAAATGCCGGAAATGCCGGAAATGCCGGAAATGCCGGAAATGCCGGAAATGCCGGAAATGCCGGAAATGCCGGAAATGCCGGAAATGCCAGATAAACAGCATTAATATAAAAGATGGTTCTTTAGGAGTGATATAGGGTGATGAAATGTCACCCTATATGTCGTTTTTTGCTGTTACTAGATTAGGATATTTATTATGTCACAGATTATTAGTGGTTTAGGCGGGCAATCATTATATGGAGGATTGAACGGTATTAATAGCAGTTCAGCTATTATTTCAAATACACAATTTAATAATCCTTTAGAGAGTACTGTCGATTATAGTGCTTTGATCAGAGTATTAGTTACTATTTTACAGCAGTTATTAAGTCAATCATCAGATAATACAACTAGACCAACACCAACTGTTGCTGATACTAGCAACAATTCTCAGCCTTTTAATAGAAGTAATAACTTTAATACAGCAAGTAACAATAATCTATTAAGCGCTGCTAGTAATCAAAACTCCGAGGATGATAGAAATATTGATTTTAATATACTGTCGGCTACTCAACGGGATCAATTGGGTATGACACCAAGAGAGCGAGCCATTCTACATTTATGGGGGCGTCAAGTCATTTCAGCCGGAAAACAAGATGGAGGTATTTATACTAATGTGTTGGGAGCGGATGGTACAGGCACTAATTGGGCGAATAAAGCTGAGGTTGAATTAGTAAAAGAGTTACGTGCTGCTGAAAAACAACAATTTGGGGGTGATACGGGTATATTTCTAGACCAACTTTATTTTAATTTAGTAAAAGAAAAAACAGGTGTTGATATGTCAACACGCTATGCTAATCGACCTGTTCATTTTTCTTCAGGTGCAGTATCAATTATTACGGATATTAATTTACTACACCAAAGAACAGGTTTAACAGAGTTTGAGCAGGGAGCACTCCGTTTATTTGGACATGATCCACTTATTAATGGTAAATTTGATGGCTCAGTACTTGACTACACAATTAGTAATAATAATGCACTAGATGGATCACGTAATTCTTCAGGAAACCCAATAGATAAAGTAGTCCGGCAACTACTAAATGAAGATATACAAGATGATGGACAGCGTAATGGTTCGTCATTAATGAAAAGTGTTATCACTATTTTGGATCGTTTATACTCTTCTAACTGATGTTGGTGAAAAAATTCTAGTATTAAAGGAGATTTTGTTAATGAATTTATTAGGTAGACAAAAGGTTAGCTGAGAACTTTGGACAAACTTGCTAAAATCCCCCTATGACGATTAGCAGGTAAAGCTCCATGCTCAAATTCCCCTACGGCAATAGCGATTTCTACTCTTTGCGTACCGAGGGCTATGTCTATTTAGATCGTACCCACTACCTCGCCAAGCTCGAAAACGCAGGCAAGCAACTCATCTTCCTACGCCCGCGCCGCTTTGGTAAATCATTATGGCTCTCGACCCTAGCCCATTACTACGATGTGAATCGCAAAGCTGATTTCGAGCGCCTATTCGGTGAACTAGCCGTCGGCAAAACTCCCACACCAGAACGCAATCAATACATGATATTGCGTTGGGATTTTTCCCAAGTATTAGCGCAAGGCGATACCGAAGCTATTACTCAAAATCTATTCCGTCATATTATGGCGACCTTGCAAGACTTTTTGTTGAGATACAAAGGTCTATTAAAAACAGAACCTAAATTGATCTATGAAGATGCACTATTTTCTTTTCAATCGGTATTAAGCGCGGCACAGGCGAGTGGTTATCAAGTCTATTTACTGATAGATGAATACGATAATTTTGCTAATGAGCTACTCATGCACGTTCAAGCCGATCAACAAAGTTATTTAGAGCTGGTAAGAAGCGAAGGTGTACTAAAAACTTTATTCAAAGCCATTAAATCAAATGCCTCAGACGGAAAAATAGGGCGAGTATTTATTACCGGAGTATCACCTGTAGTCTTAAGCGATATGACTAGCGGCTATAATGTGGCTACTAATATTTATTTACTACCTCATTTCAACGCCTTATGTGGTGTGACTGAAACCGAACTTACAGAGCTAGTGAATCAAGTAGCCTCAGAGTGCCAACATCCGCCAGAAACTATCTCGCAAACCTTAGCTACCATGCGCTCATTTTATAATGGTTATCGTTTTTGTGAGGATATGACTCAACCCCGCCTGTATAATCCTACGCTAGCTTTGTACTATCTGCATTATTACAAGGAATATTGCTCGGCTCCCTCGCAAATTCTCGACGGCAATTTAGCAATGGATGCTAATAAGATTGCCTATATAGCCAGTTTACCCGCAGGTAGAACAGTTATTAATAACATTCTCAATGCTCAACAGGCGTTGACTATTCCCCAATTAGAAAATCAATTTGGGATGGAAAAGCTACGCAATTTGAAAAATGATCCTAATTATATGATTGCGCTGCTCTACTTTTTTGGAGTGCTGACTATTAGCGGGCGCGGTGCAATTGGCGGACTTATTTTAAGTGTACCGAATCTAGTCATTCACGGCTTATATATTGCAGAACTTAAAGAGCGCTTATTACCGGATGGTATGGAGCGTTTTATGCTGCAACAAATGGCAGAGCAATTTTATCAAACTGCTGAGTTGCAGCCTTTAGCTGAATTTATCGAAACTAAATACTTTGCGATTTTAAATAATCGTGATTATCGCTGGAGTAATGAGCTAACCGTTAAAACAGCTTTCTTAACGCTATTATTTAGCGATACCTACTACATTATGGATTCCGAGCCTGCCTTACAACGGCGCTATTCAGATTTAACGCTGATTACTCGCCCCAATATGCGCCAGTATGCATTGCTGGATATAGTATTTGAATTTAAGTACTTGAGCTTAGGTGATTTAGGTTTGACCGGAGAGCAAGTTAAAAACCAAAGTCGTGAGCAACTAGCGTTATTACCTTTAGTGCAGACAGCTTTACAAAATGCTCAGCATCAATTAGCCCATTATCGCCAAGTATTGATCGATAAATACCAAGAGCCAGAGCGCCTGCGTTGCATCGCAGTAGTCGCGCTAGGTTTTGAGCGTTTGGTATGGCAGATACTCGAATAAAGTATGGATACGCCCGATCTATTACAACTTAAACGCTTAGCGATTTTTGCTACGGTAGTAGAGCAGGGAAGCTTTTCTAAGGCGGCGCAACTACTGCAAATGAGTCGCTCTAGTGTAAGTGAACAAGTCGCTCTGTTAGAACAAGCCTTACAAGTACGTCTCCTGCAACGCACTACCCGCCAATTGACTTTAACGGCTGAGGGTAAACAAGTTTATCCGCAAGCGGCTCAAATCAATGGGGCGATGCGCAGTGTCAAAGAGCTAATTAATCAAGAGCAAGCGCGGGGACGAGTGCGTATTACCACCACGACCGATCTAGCACTGGAATGGTTAAACCCTAAATTGCAGCAGTTTCGGACACTTTATCCAGAGATTTATTTTGATTTAGTGCTGGTGGATCGTGAATTAGATTTGGTGGCTGAGCAAATTGATCTAGCCATTAGAATTGGCTATTTGCGTGATGATTCTTTAGTGGTACGCCCGCTCTTTCAGGATAAGACTCATATTATAGTAGGCGCGTCCTACCCCCATACTTTAGCAAGTATAAGCGTTGAGACTTTGCAACAGCAGTCTTGGGTTTTATTAAAACAGATACACCCTTACAATCAGGTGACGTTGCAATCTCAAGGGCAGTTACTGTCCTTTGTACCCGAATCGTTTCATAGTTGTGATTCGCCTTTAGTGCAGCGCGATATGATTCAGCGCGGTTGGGGCATAGGGTTGCATTTGCCGACTACTATTCGGTCTGAACTTGCGCAGGGGGCACTAGAGGTCGTAGTACCGGAGTGGTACGGTGATGAAATGAATTTTTGTATTGTTTACCCCTCCAGACGCCAGCTCCCGCTTAGGGTCAGGTATTTGGTTGATTATTTGATGAATAATAATGCTCGTTGATTTTAAAGTGCTGGGCGCAACCCTAAAATCAACGAGTATTATTTAGACAAGTGTTTACTGGTTACTTAGCTGGCGAATAGCACCTGCCCAGTCTTCAAGATGATAGGTTTTACCGCTCATCTTGCCGTTTTCGATGGTATGAATATCAATGGACATTAACTTAAAGCTTTTGCCGCCGTGGGGAACGCCCATAAAATCCACCGCAGGTGTGCCATAACCCTCACCGCGCACAATCACACGATTACCTGATACCAGTATTTCTTTAATGTCCCACTTGAGATCAGGGATAGCCTTACCGAAACCTGCTATGGTCGGAGCGACTTTCTCGCGGGGTTTGCATTCGTCATTACCACTACAGGACTCCCAGTTCTCCGCAGTCCCTTGCAGCACTAGAGCGGCTGAATCTTTATTAGGGGCAACATTGAGCGCGTCATAAAACGGGGCAATCGCAGCACGCGCTTGTTCACTATTCAGTTCATTAGCGTGAATGCTAGGTAACATACTGAATAACACTAGGCTACCTAATAAGGTTTTAGAAAACATCGACATGGCTAAAGCTCTCTATTAGTTAATCAACACACTGACCTAGTGTAGAGAGTTTTATTGTCGGGACTAGAGCAGCTATTCCGAATAGATTATTCGTTTTATACGAATAATTAGTCAGTATTTAGGGTTTGAGGCTAGTTATATAAATAAACAAAGGTATTAGTATTCAGAGGGTTAGGGGATTAATACCAACCGTCGCTTTGCACGTTGTTTGTGCATTTGAGTCAGCCTGTAAAATTATCAATAGAAAAATTTAATAACATTAAGTACTTAAATGAGCTTTGGATTAGAAAAATGCCTTTTATCAGTTCCTTGAGATTTGCACATTTGTACCCGATTTGGTGCGTAATTAGTCGGTACTATGCATCCATACCAACAAGAACAACAGTAACAACATTAACTTAATCACTCGAAAGGATGACAAGATGAAAAAATTAGTAATGGCTGCTTTAGTAACGTTAGCTTTAGGTACTTCTGCGGTAATGGCAGATCACGGTGGCATGGGTGGTCGTGGTGGTAAAGGTGGTCCCATAGCTCATTTACAATCTCAGCTAAGTTTAACGGATGCTCAAGTAGAGCAATTAAAAACCATGCATGAAGAACAGCGCAAACAAATGCAAGCCGCTATGTCCGCAGGTCGTGATCGCATCGCGCAAATCCTGACCGCTGAACAAGCCACTAAGTTTAAGGAAATGACCGATAAAATGGATCAACGCCGTGCTGAGCATGAAAAACGCATGACAGAAGGTAAAGGCGAGCATCGCTGGGGCGAGGGCAAAGGTGGCAGAGGTCATCACGAAGGGCGTGGTCACGGTGGACGTGGTGGTCATCACATGGGCAAAGGTGGTAAAGGCGGCATGGGGGGCGAGCGTATGGTCAATCGCTTAAAAGAAAAATTAAATCTGACCCCAGAGCAAGTCACTCAAGTGCAAGCCATTATGAAAGATCAACAAGCACAAATGGATCAATTCCGCCAAGCGTCTAAAGCTCGTTTAGTACAAATGTTAACGGCTGAGCAAGCAACGAAATTTCAAGCGCTAGAAAATGAGCGTAAGCAACGTATGCAAGAGCAGATTCAAAACATGCAGCAACGTTTAGAACGTATGTAAAGTCAGAGTCTTAAGTCTCTAACCCCTTTTTCTCCTCTGAATGTCGCATTAGCCCTCGTAAGAGGGCTTTTTCTTTTTGCTTAGTTAATCCCTACAAAATACTTAAGATTTTGTTCTTAATTTGTGTTGACCCTTGGCTTAGTTTTAATTATCTTATAGCCACAAAGTTACCCTTACGTAAACGTAAATTAAAATATTACGTATAGGTAAACCGCTAGGAGGAGTTCTCATGACAAAGCCGATGGCGCAGGTTGCGTATCAAGGGGTAGTTGCGTTTGATAAGTCCCTCGATACTTTTCCGAAGTTGCTATTAGATCATGCAACCAAACGCTCGAATAAAATAGCTATTCGTGAAAAAGACCTAGGTATTTGGCAATCATGGTCTTGGAAGCAAGTACTGGAAGAGGTCACAGCCTTAGCGTGTGGATTAGCGCAGCTTGGCTTACAACGTGGTGATAAGCTTGCCATTATCGGTGATAATCGCCCGCGCCTTTATTGGTCAATGGTTGCAGCCCAATGTTTAGGTATTATTCCCATTCCTCTTTACCAAGATGCGGTTGCAGAAGAAATTGCCTTCGTGCTCGACAATGCCGATGTGCGTCTAGCCATTGTCGAAGATCAAGAGCAAGTCGATAAAATTCTCGAAACTAAAGAACAATGCCCGCAAATTGATTACGTGCTCTACGATGATCCACGGGGTATGCAGCATTATCATTTTCCTTTTTTAAAGTCGATTGATGAAATACAAGCGAGTGGTCGCCAGTATCATCAAGCGCATCCCGATTTCTTTCAAACCGAAGCCCTCAAAGCTACTGGTAGTGATACTGCCATTATGCTTTATACCTCAGGAACCACAGGCAAACCTAAAGGTGTGGTACTTAGCCATGATAATGTCATTATCACGGCACGCAATGGGATCATACGTGAGCAACTGACTCAGGACGAAGAAGTTCTTGCTTATCTTCCCATGGCGTGGGTAGGGGATAATTTATTCTCTTATGCTCAATCCTATGTAGCGGGCTTTACGGTGAGTTGCCCCGAAAGTGGCGCTACGGTATTAAATGATCTACGTGAAATTGGCCCCACTTATTACTTTGCACCTCCGCGTATTTACGAAAATATGCTGACTCAAGTTATGATCAGGATGGAGGATGCCAGTGCTCTTAAGCGTAAATTATTTCATTACTTCCTCAACCATGCTAAGCGGGTAGGTACTGCCATACTCAATGGGCAAACCGTAGAAGGTAAAGACGCTTGGCTATATAAGCTCGGAAGCTTTTTAGTCTATAACCCCCTTAAAGATGTATTAGGTCTAGGACGTATTAAACTCGCCTATACCGCAGGGGAGGCAATTGGTCCAGAGATCTTCGATTTTTACCGTTCACTGGGCATTAATATTAAGCAGCTCTATGGTCAAACCGAGGGCATGGTATTTATTTGTGTACAACCCGATGGTGAAGTTTATCCTGATACGGTAGGTACGCCCGCACTCGAAGTCGAAGTCAAGATTGATGACAATGGCGAAGTGCTTTATCGCAGTCCGGGAGTCTTTCAAGAGTATTATAAAAATCCTGAGTCTACCGCCAAAACCAAAACGCCGGATGGCTGGGTTTATACCGGAGATGCGGGATTCTTTGCCGAAAATGGTCACTTGAAAATTATTGATCGTGCTAAAGATGTGGGCAAACTCACCAATGGTACGATGTTCGCTCCTAAATATTTAGAAAATAAACTTAAATTCTTCTCTTACATTAAAGAAGCAGTCGTTTTTGGCGATAAAAAAGATTACAGCACCGCCTTTATTAATATTGACCTCGAAGCTGTGGGCAACTGGGCCGAAAAGCGCGGTTTAGCGTATTCCGGTTATCAGGATTTAGCCGCACAGCCAGAAGTGTATGCCTTGATCAAAGATTGTGTGGAACAAGTCAATCAAGACTTAGCCAAAGACCCGCGCTTAGGTCAATCCCAGATCAAGCGTTTCCTGATTTTGCATAAAGAACTAGATGCAGACGATGGTGAGTTAACCCGTACTCGCAAGGTACGGCGTAGTTTTGTGGCGGAGCGTTACGCGTCTTTAATTGATGCTTTGTATTCTGATCTAACTGAGTGCCATGTGAAAACAGAAGTGAAGTTTGAAGATGGGCGCAGTGGTATATTGGAAGCTGATGTGAAATTAAGTGATGCCAAAACCTTTCCCCCCACTACTGCCACACCCTCTCATACCCACTAAACCGATTTGCTAGGAGGTAGCCTTGGGTGAACGAGTTTTAGGCGACGTTATTCTCGACTTAAAGAATATATCGTTGTCTTTTGGAGTCATGAAGGTACTCAATAATATTAGCTTTAATGTGCGCAAGGGTGAAATCCGCTCCATTATCGGTCCCAATGGTGCGGGCAAAAGCTCTATGCTCAATGTCATTAATGGTGTTTACCATCCTCAAGAGGGCACGATTACCTTTAAGGGTAAGGTACGCTCCAAAATGAAAATGCACGAAGCAGCCGCTCAAGGCATTGCACGTACCTTCCAAAATATCGCCCTGTTTAAAGGTATGAGTACCTTAGACAATATTATGACGGGGCGTAATCTTAAAATGAAAGCTACCCTACTAGAGCAGGCACTCTATTGGGGGCGTGCCCAAAAAGAAGAAATTCATCATCGCCATAAGGTTGAGGAAATTATTGATTTCCTTGAAATTCAATCGATTCGCAAAGTACCTGTGGGACGTTTGCCTTATGGCTTTCAAAAGCGCGTCGAGTTAGGGCGTGCCTTAGCGGCTGAGCCTGAAATTTTGTTATTGGATGAACCAATGGCAGGTATGAACGTGGAAGAAAAAGAAGATATGTCACGTTTCATCCTCGATATTAATGACACCTTTGGGACTACTATTGTGCTGATTGAGCATGATATGGGAGTGGTAATGGATTTGTCGGATCGGGTCGTGGTACTCGATTACGGTCGCCAATTAGCGGATGACGTGCCCGATGTGGTGCGTAATACCCAAAGCGTCATTGATGCCTATTTGGGCGTATCACACTAAGGAGTCACCATGCCACATATTGAACGCAATGTCCTCTATACCATCGGTGGCGCTATCGTACTGATGACCCTGCTACCTTGGATACTCGGTAAGGTTGTCCCGAATCAGGTATTTTTTGAATGGCCTTATTTTTTTGAAGTCGCGATTGGCGGCTTATTATCGGGTGTCATGTACTCCCTTGTGGCACTCGGTTTTGTTCTCATTTTTAAAGCTTCTGGCGTATTTAATTTTGCTCAAGGCGCTATGGTGTTGTTTGCTGCTCTAACGCTAGTGGGTTTGATTGATCTAGGTGTACCGATTTGGGCGTCGATTATTTTGACGTTAGGGGTCATGGTTATTCTCGCCTTTGCGATTGAGCGCGTGGTGCTAAGCCATTTGGTCAATCAAGAGCATATTATTTTATTTATGGCAACCATTGGGATTGCCTATTTTCTGGATGGCTTTGGTCAAACACTCTGGGGTTCAGATGTTAAACGTTTAGATCTTGGTTTACCCAATAGTCCTATTAAGCTGTTTGACGGTGCATTGCTCGTCAATGAGTTTGATTTAATTGCGGCTTTGATTGCAGGGGTTTTAGTGATCAGTCTTGCCCTATTTTTCCAATATACCCGCATCGGTCGCGCATTACGTGCGGTGGCGGATGATCACCAAGCAGCTTTGAGTGTGGGTATTCCCCTCAAGCATATTTGGGTGATTGTGTGGAGTGTGGCGGGCTTAGTAGCACTGGTCGCGGGGATTATGTGGGGCAGTAAATTAGGGGTGCAATTCTCTCTGTCCTTAATTGCCCTTAAAGCCTTACCTGTTTTGATTATCGGTGGTTTTACCTCGATTCCGGGGGCGATTATCGGTGGTTTGATTATTGGCGCGGGCGAAAATATTGCTGAAGTCTTTATTGGTCCCTTAATCGGTGGGGGTATCACGGATTGGTTTGCTTATATGCTGGCATTAGTCTTCTTGGTGTTCCGTCCCCAAGGTCTGTTTGGCGAAAAAATCATTGAGCGGGTGTAATTATGATCTACCGTGAAGCAGGCGAATTTAAAAGCACCTATCAAGCCGATCAAGCGATTTTCCCCATTCGCCAAGATCGTTGGTTTATCTTAGCTATTCTAGCCATTGCCTTTATTGTTATGCCTTTGGTGGGGAGTGATTATTGGCTAGGCACGATTATGTTGCCCTTCTTGATTCTAGCGTTAGCAGCCTTAGGTCTAAATGTACTGACTGGCTATGCGGGTTTATTGAGCCTAGGTACAGGTGGATTCATGGCAACTGGGGCGTTTGCTGCGTATAAACTGGCTACCATGTTCCCCGGCTTGCATATACTCGCAGTATTAATCATGTCTGGACTAATCACTGCTGGGGTGGGGATATTATTTGGTATTCCGTCTTTACGTATTAAAGGCTTTTACCTTGCAGTGGCTACTTTAGCCTCGCAGTTTTTTCTGATCTGGATGTTCAATAAATTTGGCTGGTTTACTAACTACAGTGCATCAGGTGTCATTAGTGCGCCACCCATGACTATTTTTGGCGATATTTATGTGACAGGTCCCCAAGCCACTGCTGCGGCTAAATACTTATTTGTGTTAGCGGTGGTCGCTTTTTTAGCGCTAATGATTAAGAACTTAGTGCGCTCGAATATGGGACGTGAGTGGATGGCGATTCGGGATATGGATATTGCCGCCGAGATTATTGGGATCAAAATGCTCTCTACCAAGCTTAAAGCCTTTGCGGTGAGTTCGTTTTTATGCGGTATTGCCGGGGCATTATGGGCATTTATTTATACCGGATCGGTAGAACCTGCTGCATTTGATATTAATCGCTCATTTCAAATTTTATTCATGGTCATTATCGGGGGCTTAGGTTCCATATTA
The DNA here is from genome assembly GCF_016711335.1 of Thiofilum sp. NCBI lineage: Bacteria > Pseudomonadati > Pseudomonadota > Gammaproteobacteria > Thiotrichales > Thiofilaceae > Thiofilum > Thiofilum sp. The sequence continues at coordinate 487,365 of NZ_JADJTF010000001.1, read as the reverse complement.
GGTTCGTTTTTAGGTGCTGCCTTTATTACCTTATTACCGATATTCTTAAGTAATGCGCCCCATTGGTTTGGAATGAATATTCCCGTCGATATGATTTCTCATATTGAAAGCATGGTGTTTGGTGCATTAATTATTTTCTTCTTGATTGTTGAGCCGCATGGATTAGCGCGTTTATGGCAAATTGCTAAGGAAAAATTACGTTTGTGGCCTTTCCCTTACTAAGCGCTAGCAGGATAGGTCTTAAGTACGTCGAGCTACAACTTAACTAAGTGACAGATTTACTGGAGGAGTGAAGATGAAATTTAATCTAAAAGCGAGCTTATTAGCCGCAGCCGTTGCTATGTCTAGCCTACTGAGTGCTGTACAAGCAGCTGATGATCAATATATTGGTTCATTAGTCTATCGTACTGGTCCTTATGCTCCGGGGGGGATTCAATGGGCGGACGGTTTCGCCGACTATGTGCAATTACTCAATGAGCGCGACGGTGGAATTAATGGCGTAAAGCTAACTTTGGAAGAGTGTGATACCGCTTACAATACAGATAAAGGCTTAGAGTGCTATGAGCGTCTGAAAAAAGGTGGTTCGACTGGAATGCCAGCGGTGATGCCACTCTCTACAGGTATTACCTATGCGCTCTTAGATCGTGTCGCAGCGGATAAAATCCCCTTAATCACTTCCGGCTATGGTCGTGCGGATGCGGCTGATGGTACGGTATTTCCTTGGGTATTTGTTCCACCTGCTACCTATTGGGGGGGCGCTGATGTAGCCATTCAATACATCGCTAAAGAAATGGGCGGTGCGGATGCTATGAAGGGCAAAAAGATTGCTCTGGTTTATCATGATTCTGCCTTTGGTAAAGAGCCGATTAAAACCTTAGAAGCCTTAGCCGCTAAGCATGGCTTTGAGTTGTCTTTACATCCTGTTTCCCCTCCCGGTTTAGAGCAAAAACCCATTTGGACTAAAATCGGGCGTCAGATTAAACCCGATTACGTGATTATGTATGGTTGGGGGGTAATGAATGCGACTGCGATTAAAGAAGCGGCAGCCGTTGATTTCCCACGCGATAAATTCATTGGTATTTGGTGGTCTGGTAACGAGCCTGATGTGATCCCAGCAGGCGATGCAGCAATTGGCTATAAATCCTTACAGTTCAATGGTGTAGGTGCTGGCTATCCTGTGCATGAAGCCATTAAAACTAACCTTTATGCTAAAGGCAAAGGCTCTTCAAAAGTGGAGGGTGATGTCGGGGCGGTTGCTTACAATCGCGGTATGCAAAGTGCCGTGATTTTAACCGAAGCCTTACGTACCGCAATGAAAGAGTACGGCAATAAGCCTATGACAGGCGAGCAAGTACAATGGGCCTTAGATCGTTTAGATGTTAGTGCTGATCGTATGAAAGAGTTAGGCGCAGAAGGCTTATTCGATCCTATTAAACTCACTTGCGCAGATCACTTAGGTCAAGGTCGCGTGCAAGTTGCTCAGTGGGACGGTAAAGCATTTAAAGCGATTAGTGACTGGATTCAGCCTAATGATGAAATGATTCGCCCGATGTATAAAGACTCTGCGGCCGCTTACGCGAAAGAAAAGGGTATTACCCCCCGTGAGTGTAAATAGTCTCTAGGGTAAAGGGTAATCCTGTGGTAGGGGCAGACCTGTGTGCCTGCCCACTCGTTACAAGAGCAACACGTTTTGTTTGAACTGCAAAAGAGCAAACACATAGGTTTGCCCCTACACACGCATTCAATAACCGCATGGATGAATCAGCATGACCGCAACCGCTAATACTGAAGTACTGCTCCAAGTCAATAATATTGAAGTCATTTATGATCACGTCATTCTGGTGTTGAAAGGCGTGTCGCTTGCCGTGCCTAAGGGTCAGATTGTGGCTTTATTAGGTGCTAATGGTGCAGGCAAAAGTACTACGCTCAAAGCGATTTCTAACCTATTAGGGGCTGAGCGTGGCGATGTCACTAAAGGTAATATTGAATACAAAGGTGAGTCGGTTGAGCGGCTCAACCCTTCTGAATTAGTCAAGCGTGGTGTCATTCAAGTCATGGAAGGACGCCATTGTTTCGGGCATTTAACCATTGAAGAAAATCTCCTCACAGGTGCGTATACCCGTCGTGAAGGTCGTAAAGCGATTCAGCAAGATATGGAAATGATTTACGAATATTTCCCGCGTTTGAAAGTGCGGCGCTTGAGCCAAGCGGGTTATACCTCTGGCGGTGAGCAGCAAATGTGCGCGATTGGAAGAGCAATCATGGCGAATCCTGATATGGTATTGCTGGATGAACCCTCAATGGGGCTAGCGCCGCAATTGGTAGAAGAGATTTTCGATATTATTAAAAAGCTCAATACCGAGCAGAATGTCAGCTTCCTACTCGCTGAGCAAAATACCAATATTGCGCTACGTTATGCCGATTTTGGTTACATTATGGAAAACGGTCGCATTGTGATGGAAGGCGCGGCTCAAGAATTAGCCAATAATGAAGACGTGAAAGAGTTTTATCTAGGGCTAGCCAAAGAAGGGCGTAAGAGCTTCCGTGAAGTAAAACATTATCGCCGCCGTAAGCGTTGGTTAGCTTGATAATAAGGGATAAGTTATGACTGAGTATTATGATGCACTCGAAACCCGTGATCCGGTTGAGCGCGAAGCCGCTTTAATTCAAGCGGTAGTTCAACAAGTCGCTCATGCTAAACAACATACTCCCGCTTATGCCGAGTTATTAAAAGACGTTGATCCTACGCAACTAACCTCCAAAGCAGCGATTGCACAATTACCTCTCACACGTAAGTCTGATTTAAATGCTTTACAAAAGGCACAGCGCCCTTTAGGTGGTCTAGCAGCAGTGGGTGGTAAAGCTTTAACCCATATCTTTGCTTCACCCGGACCGATCTATGAACCCGGCTCTAAGCGTCCCGATTTTTGGCGATTAGCTCGTGCTTTATTCAGTGCCGGATTTCGTGAGGGTGATGTGGTACATAACACCTTTTCCTATCACCTCACACCCGCAGGTATGATGCTAGAAAGTGGAGCGCATGCCTTGGGTTGTACCGTGATTCCAGCCGGAGTAGGGCAAACCGAATTACAAGTACAAACCATTGCTGATTTGCAACCTTCAGGTTATGTAGGTACACCTTCCTTCCTCAAAATCATTTTAGAAAAAGCCGCTGAACTAGGGGCAGATGTCAGTTCTCTCAAGCGCGGTTTAGTATCGGGCGAGGCGTTACCACCTAGTGTTCGCGCTAAATTTGCGGAGCAAGGGATTGAGGTATTGCAAGCCTATGCTACGGCTGATTTGGGTTTAATTGCCTATGAAACCTCTGCCAAAGAAGGCTTAGTCATTGATGAGGGTGTGTATGTAGAAATTGTACGTCCGGGGACGGGGGATCTTGTACCTGATGGTGAGGTGGGTGAGGTAGTAGTCACTAGCCTAAATCCTGATTATCCTTTAATTCGTTTTGCCACCGGTGATTTATCCGCAATTATGGCAGGACTAAGCCCCTGTGGTCGCACGAATCGCCGCATTAAAGGCTGGATGGGGCGTGCTGATCAAACGGCAAAAGTGCGCGGTATGTTTATCCATCCCTCTCAAGTCGATAAGGTTGTCAAACGCCATTCTGAAATTCAAAAAGCGCGTTTAGTCGTTGACTGGCAAAATGAGTCTGACCAACTAACCCTAAAATGTGAAGTACTCGCGCCGAATGATGCGCTAAAACAAGCGATTAGCGAGAGTGTACGGGATATTTGTAAATTACGTGCTGAAGTTGAGTGGATTGCTGTCGGTAGTTTACCGAATGATGGCGTGGTGATTAGTGATATTCGTAAGTATGATTAGGGTTTTGACAGGGTTTGGAGTACTGGAATGGATGTAGCACAAGCATTACGCACACGGCAATCAATTCGTGCGTTTTTGCCTCAGGCGGTTGATCAGGCAACTATTGAAATGATTTTAACACTAGCAGCCACAGCACCTTCTGGTACTAATACTCAGCCTTGGCGTGTGGCAGTGGTGACGGGTGAATCTAAAGTAAAACTCCAAACAGCGATTGAAGCAGCGTTTCGAGCTAATCAAGCTAAGTCTATGGAATATAAGTACTATCCTGATAATTGGGTGTCACCTTATATTGAGCGTCGCCGTGCTTGTGGTTTGCAAATGTATAGTACTTTAGAGATTAAGCGCGAAGATAAACAACGCCAATTAGATCAATGGGCAGCGAATTATCGGGCATTTGATGCGCCTGTGATGCTGCTGTTTTTCATTGATAAAATGATGGAAACGGGTTCATATATGGATTATGGCATGTTTTTGCAATCCATTATGTTAGCTGCCGTAGAACAGGGTTTAGGTACTTGTCCACAAGCCGCATTAGGTGAATTCCCACAAATTGTGAAAGAGCAATTAGGCTATAGTGATGATCAGGTATTGCTGGGCGGAATGGCGCTAGGGTATCCCGATATGAGCGCATTAGTGAATAGCTATCGTACTCCAAGAGAACCTGTTGAGAGTTTCACGAAGTTCTTTAATTAGCAAAAATTCTAATGAGGTAATTGATCTAAGTACTTGAGCCAAAGTAATCGTGTATTTCCTCCGCAGGCGCTGTAAATACATCCCTGTACGCTTCAAGGCGGCATCCCTGCCGCCAAGACTGCTCCAAAAATACACGATTACTTTTAGTTGGATACTTACTAGCATTAATTACCTTGAAATTTCAACGTTACTCTAAATAACTCACCGATTTCTTCAAATTGAATTCGATCTTGCATTAATTTAAGCATCATCGGAATACCCCTGCCCAAACCATCAAAATAACGTAAATTATCTAGAAATTTAACTAGAAAAATATTACGCGGCGCTGAGTTACCGTAACGAATCTTAGCGAGTGTTAATGTATTAGCTAGTTTTCCAGGTGAAGTGATTTCAATACGATCACTGAATATATGAACCTGTATTTTGCGTTGACTTAATGAGTAATCACGGTGTACTACCGCATTAACCATTGCCTCGCGTAACACTTTTATCGGGATTAGAGTAATTTCAGTGCGTTGAGTACCTTCAATAATAGAGGGGCTAGGCAAAAATAATTGTAGCAATGCCACTGTTTTATCAATTAGCTCTGGTAAAGTGCCTAGTATTTCTTTTTTATCAATCAAATCATCGGTAATACTACCCCCTTTAAACACAGCAAACATAATTGAGCTATGAGCTAGGCGGCGTTGGGGATATTTGCCAAACATAAGTAAGCCACCCACCGTGATTACTTGCTTACCTTCTAATTCAGTAAGAATATCGGCGTTATTTAATAAATTTAATTGTTCTTCAGCCGAAAGATTTAAAAAATCAGTTTCATAATAAGTTTGGTAATAGTGATCTACTAGGCGTAGATCAATACCTTCAACGCCTGTATCCGTAACAGGGGCAGTATCAAAATGAACTAAACCTGCTTGCTGGAATAAACTACTTAATTCTTCTTTGGTAGCAGTACGATTAGTGGAACCAATACGCAACCAATATTTGCCATCTAAGGTTTGATAAGGCTTATCCTTACCTTTTGGCACAGTCACCATGCAAACTATTTTACTATCTATTATTAGATGATCTATATCGATAGCTATAGCAGGAATAATATTATTACGACTAATATTAGCTAACCATTCATTTAGGCTATTGGTTGTTATTCCTGAAACAATTCCATTATCTTCAACACCAATAAGTAATGTGCCACCTAGTGTATTAGCAAAGGCTGTTATTTCACGAGCAATAGAATCAGGTCGAACATCGCTGGATTTGAACTCAACTTGAGCATTTTCACCTTGAGCTATGAGTTGGAGTACTATATTAGTCATTTATATAATCACTCTATTATAAGTTTTGTTTAGCAGTTTCATACCAACTACCCCGTCCTTGTCCTTGGCGTTTTAACAAGCCTTGCTCTACCAAATCACTCAAACGCTTTTTAATGGTTGAGCGTGGTGTAGCTGTAAGAGCTTCTGCCTCACTCGTGGTAATACGCCCATACTGATTAATATGCTCCATAATCATAATAGACTCTTTAGGTAAATTATCCCAAGACGTATGCGCGGAAACTTTACTAGAGAGGTGATCCTTTTGCGCTTTTAATGACGACAAGAAAAACCTTACCCAAGGTAACCAATTAGGTTTTGCATCCTCTAAAGTACTTTGAGTGCGACGCAATGCTAAATAATAGCCTTCTTTGTTTCGCTCAATAATACTTTCTAACGAGCTATAAGGTACATAACGATAGCCCGCTTTTAATAATAGTAAAGTCGTTAAAATTCGAGATAAACGACCATTTCCATCTTGAAAGGGATGTATTTGCAAAAACACTACTACAAAAACCGCAATCACTAACAAAGGATGCAAGCTATTATCCGCTAATGACTCTCGCGTCCAATAAACCAGCTCTTGCATTTTAAGAGGTGTTTCAAAAGGTGTAGCAGTATGAAACACTACGCCTAAACTTTTACCTGTCGCATCAAAAGCTTCTACTTGATTATTTAAAGTTTTATATTGCCCACGATGACGTTCATCTTTATCGGAGTACTGCAATAAAATCGCATGTAGTTGCTTGATATAATTCTCACTCAACACAATATCGTCATAGCTTTGAAAGATTATATCCATTAGTTCCGCATAGCCTGCGACCTCTTGCTCATCACGAGTTACAAACGATTTACGATTAATGTTACCCAATAGTTGTTCAATTTCTGAGTTACTGAGTTTGACACCTTCAATCCGCGTAGAGGAACCAATACTTTCAATCGTAGCCACACGTCGCAAGGTAGCTAAACGCTCAGGTGCGAGATTTTGCATTAAGCGCCAACTGGTCTTGAACTCATCAATTTCAGTAATGATGCGTAGGATGTCAGGAGCAATTTCGAGTGAGTGAGTCTTCATAATGAGCCAAAACTATAGCCATAAATATCCAATTATAGCTGTAAATGTCCATAAATAGCCAAAAGTGAGCCAATTATGACTAGAAATTAGTACTGTTTGAGTACACGTTGAGGAGTGGGATGATGTTTTGCCCACTCTAGCGCTTGTTCGATTTGTTGAAGTAGGGTGGCTTTATCCTTACCCAGCACTCCCTTGAGCACTAAGCTATTGGAAACGTGATCGCTACGAAGAATCGTTTTTTCTAATGTTAAATGGCTTATAAAAGTGTGCATTTCTTGAAATAAATCCAGCATAGTACAGGGTTCATAATCATTGCCAAAATGCTCAATAAAACGTCGTGAGCCATGACTAAAGAATAGTACTAAAGTGGCTAAATACTCTGGCTGAGTTTCATTAATTAAACGCGCTGAATTAAGCGCATGTTGTGTACTATACTGTTTACCTCCTAAACCATTAATAATCATCACTGAAGTTTTAATACCTGCCGCTTTGAGTTTTAGAATAGCCTCGCGCGTACTTGCAAACGTTTCGCTTTTATTCACTTTTTTAAGAATAGTATCATCACCACTTTCAGCCCCAATATAAGCTAATGACAAACCTAGTTCGCGTAAATGTTGTAATTGTTCTATAGTTTTATTTTTGACATTTTGGGGTAAGCAATAGGCTGAAATGCGACTAACGCTAGGTAAATAGTCATTGATAGCAGTCAAAATAGCTTCTAAGCGCCTGAACGATAAAGCCATAGCATCGCCATCCGCTAAAAATATACGGCGTAACCCAGCCATCGTTTCGCCACAATGTTTAATCTCAGCGAGTATTTCAGTCTCATTTTTAGGGCGAAATTTCTTCTGGGGCGCGGTATACATTTCACAAAAGCTGCATTGATTCCAACTACAACCATTGGTGACTTGTAAAATGAGCGAATCGGCTTCACTGGGTGGACGAAAGACAGGTTCGATATAATCAAAAGGTGGATCAAAATACATGGCTAGCCTCAAGTCGTAGGATACTTAGGCTAAATTAGCAGTTCTATTGGTGGCTGTTAAGTCGTGGTGCTAGGCAAGGGCGCACAAGCGTTTTTGCGCATTTTACCTACTACTTCAATGGCGAGGTCACTACTAGGCTGACAGCGACAGGCGAGCACAAAACTATTTTGCTCTTCCTCTTCAGTCACATGCGCACGACTCATCTTGCCGTTGGTATAAGTGCCACTCAATATTTTGACTTTACACACACCACAACCGCCCGCTCGACAACCAATCGGAATCCCTTTACGACCCAACCGTACCATCCCAAAGAGCAATGACTCTTGCGGTTTACAGGGGAAACTAGATCCCGTTTCAGGAATGTGAATACTAAAAATCGTGGTCATAGGGTTACTCCTCGTTATTTTCCCCCTTCTCTACCCCCCTCCCTGACCCTCCCCCCGTAAAGGGTGGAGGGAAAAAGATAGAACGGTTTATTTCTTGTTCCCTGCCCCCATTTCGGGGGAAGGGAGGGGAAACTATTCCTAGCTTTGTAAAAAATTAATCACTAATTGGTTAAAGTGTTTAGCATGTTCGATCTGTGTCCAATGCCCACATTGTCCAAATACATGTAGCTCTGATTGATCAATGAGTTGGTGCAGGGTATAGGCATTTTGCAAGGGTATAACCTTATCATCGCGTCCGTGCACAATCAGCGTATGATGTGGCAACGCTTGAATAGCTTCTACGGGACTTGCCATCATTTCGACCGAGCGTTGGCGGGGAGCGGGAAACATACTAGAGAAAGATTCTTGGAAGCCCGGACGAGTACTGGCTTTAAAGCGTAATTCTGCTAACTCATCGGTCACTAAGGCTCGGCTATAGGCAAAAATATCGAGTAGTGCCTTCATATTGTCCAGTGAAGGTTTATAGCCCCACACCTGATCCAGTCCCTCAGTAATAGGAAATTCAACACCCATACTACCCATGAGGATTAACTTATTCACACGCTCTGGGTATTTAATGGCTAACGCGAGGGCTAAACCTCCGCCGAATGAATTGCCTACAATTGAAGCTTGTTGAATGTCTAATGCATCCATGAGTCCTACCGCTTGGGTGACCCAGTTATTCATATGGTAGGTGTAGTTAGCAGGACGAGCACTAAATCCAAATCCCGCCATATCAGGAGCAATCACGCGAAAATGCTGCGCTAAATCGGGTAAGGTTAAACGCCAATTCGCCCAAGCACTCACCCCAGGCCCTGAGCCGTGAATCAGTAGTACCGGATCACCTTGACCGACATCATGATAGTTAGTTTGTAGCCCAGCCGCTTCAATACTATTAGCTATTTCGGGATTAGTACTCATGCTGTCCTCCTAGATATTTTTAAATAGCGGGCTTTTCGTTTTGCTTTGGCTACTTTGGTTATAGAAGTTTTCCATAAACATATCGCGCTCAAATAATCGCCCCTGCATTAAAGTGGTAATACATGCATCAATCATAGGAGGAGGGCCACACATATAAGCTTTATGCCCATTAAATTTACCCTCAAAGTAGTGTTTAGCTGCTTCATGCACATAGCCACGTAAGCCTTGCCAATTGGACTCACTTGGCTCTTCGGATAGCACGGGCACATAGGTAAAATTTTCATGTTCCGCTGCTAGCTCTTCAAACAGCTCGCGGTAGTACAGTTCAGCTTGATTACGAGCGCCGTAAATGAAGGTAATAGGACGCGCTTCGCCTTTTTCAAATAAATCCAAAATCATAGATTTAGGACTCGATAATCCAGAACCACCAGCAAGAAAAATCATCGGTTCTTTAGCCGATTCCCGTACAAAGAAGCGTCCATAGGGACCAGAGAATTTTAGTTTATCGCCGACTTTTAATTGCTGATGTAACCAAGTCGTACCCGCACCGCCTTCAACCAAAGCGACATTTAATTCAATCATATTCGTGGCAGAAGGGGGGCTAGCAATCGAGAATGCACGCGGTTTATCTTCCAACCCCGGAATATAAACATTCACATAATGCCCCGCCTGAAACTCCATACCGCCATTTTCAATCGCTAAAAAGATGCTCTTGATGCGTGGGGTTAGTGTTTCGATTTTGGAGACTACACCTACATAGTCTTGAACAGGATGACGCTGGGCGTCGGGGTCTTCTTCAATATCGGCTTCAATCTCAAGGTCGCTTAAAGGAGTAGCACAACAAGCTAAACATTTGCCTTCTTCGCGTTCCATATCCATTAAAGCAAAAGGTGATGCAGCACCATGATCGACCTCACCACTGAGTACTTCAACTTTGCACGTACCGCACAAACCATGCCCACAAGCATGAGGCAAATACACACCTGCACGCAAAGCAGCGTCTAATAAAGTTTGCCCTTCTTCGACTTCAATAGTTTCGCCTAAAGGCTCAATAGTGAATTGGTAGCTCATGCTAAATCCTTTTTAGTGGGGGAGTTTTCCCCCATCCCCAACCCTTCCCCCGACGTGGGGGAAGGGAGTGAAGATAAATAGTGCCTTGTTTTAATTCCCTCCCCCATTTTCGGGGGGGGGCTAGGGTGGGGGTGGTTCAAGTTTGAACCAATCAGTTCCCCGTCCCCTGATACCCGGTCAATTCCGGTGTTCTAAAGCGAATCAATGATTTATGCCCTACACCATTATCCTTTAGGCTTTTACTCATATCGGGTGTAAAAGCCTTACCGTCTAGCAGCCATTCGACTTTATCCCATTGAATCTTGGCAAAGTCAGGATGCGGGGCGAGTACTGAGGGGAGTACGGCTTCGGTCAATGCACCAAAGGGCATATCGGGCGGCAAAGGATAGGCATTAGCAGTACAAATACTGGTGTGATAATCCCAGCCCACATACACTAATTGATTACCGTGAAAGCGGTCTACGCTATCCATCATCACGACAGGGTATTCAACATTATTGATAGTTTTGACAGTCATGTGAGTATTCCTTAAGCCGCTTCTTCAGTAGGTTGCATGGCTGGAGTGTCTTCGCCTTTCATGGCTTTCCAACGTTGTTCATCAGCGGAGCCTGCATAATCGCCCCCGTCTTCAGGCTTAAAGTGATACCACTTCAGGATATCGGGCACGGCTGCACCGCCACAGTTACCTTGGAAGATTTGATGTACAGGCAACCAAGCGTGTACGTATTTTTCCGGTTCGTGATCAAAAATGTCCTTGCAGCCATCGGAGCAAGTGTGGAATTTCTCACCGTTATACTCACTGACACGATAGGCAATTTGCATCGGATCACCTTTAGCCACTTCAGTAAAGCCCATTGGAATTTGGCATACTTGGCAAAGTTGCGGTAAACCCATATTGAAGAAACGCTTACCTTGTTTAGCCATATCAGCCCACATTTCCATACGTGGACGATAATATTTATCAAAGGTATTGGGATATTTCTTGCTCAACCAATCCATTTTTTCTTTGGTGGGTAAACCGAGATTAAAGGCGGCGGCATGGATATAGTTATAGAAAATACCAAACACTTGATGGCTTAAATGCTCGGCTTCAGCGGTGGCGACTTCATGATACCTAGGCATTTTCAAGCCATAGCGAGCGAGGTCATTAAACAGAGCGCCAGAGTTTTCGACAAAGTATAAATCCCAAGCTTCTTTCCACGACATCGGGCTTTCAGGCAGCATGTAATCTTGCATCATGGACACGAGACCGAGTACGCGATAGGCACGCCAGAAGTGTTTATCAATCCAGCCTTGCACAATCGGTAAATTGTCTTCGTGTTGTTCGACTAGGAACTTAATAATTTCTAAGCCTAAAGTCATATGGCGGGATTCGTCGGACTGAGCAGAGAAACCAAAGGTCACGGTTGCCATATCGCCATTAAAGGCTGCACCCGACATAAAGGGCACGAATAGTAAATTAGTCAGTACATATTCAAAGGCAAAGGATACCGAGGTAATAAATTCAAACGGTCCTGCTGACTTAGCATCATCAAAATACGATTTCGGAACGGATAGATACCAAACCCGATCATGCATATGGAAGGGGTCATGTAAGCCATTAAAGTGTTTATTGTAATGGCTAATGGTATGAATCTGAGTTTGTGCATGACGCAGCTCATCAATCGATTGCATTTGGCAAGCAATCTGTGCGCCCTCACCACTAAACTGCCGTCCTAAGCGTGCAAAGCCGCGATGAGCTTGATATTCGAGCGGTGAAACCCCTTGAATAAATAGCTTGAGTGCATTGACATAGCTACCGTCGGATAAATTCAGGTGCGCATTGTTTTGCGCGAAGGAATCCATGACGGCATAAAGCTTTTTATCTTTTTCTGCTTGGTATTTCCAATAGGCATCGACAGTTAAACGGAACGGATCTTCCCATTTGCTCCAGTCGGTGATTTTAATGCCTTCATAGGTTTCATTAGAAAACACTTTTTCTTTGGGCTGATAAGTCGGTTCCCAGCCTAGGCCACGAGTGAGTAATTCGTAGCGTTTACGCATATTGAGTTTTTTAGCCATGTCGGTTACTCCTCTTACTTAGTGGCGACTTATGCTGAAATAATCATCGTCTTCATCAATATTGCCCGATAAGGACACTAGAGTGAGATGCAGCTCTTGTAAGTCCATATCACGTCCGGCTTTTTCACTGACGACATCACGAGTGACTTTTAATTCACCCATGCCATCAATACGTACCATACCGGGTTGATAATCAAAGGTTGCCGCTGGGTTTTCTTGCTCTAATGCCTCAATAAACGGGCGGGCATCGGCGGTATCTTGGAAAATGAGAAATACTTTTTGCTCTGACATGCTGTGCTCCTTAGACCGCTACGCCGTTTTTACCCAAACGAGTGAGTAGTTCTTGTTTGACACTAGCCACTACTGCACTGGCTTGATCGCCTAATGCTAGAGCTGCAATCGGGGTAATAGCGGGTTCAATACGTGCAGTCCAAGTACTGACCCATTGTTTCAGCAGGGAAGCATTTTCAGGCGATTCAGCGCTAATCACTTTCATCAGTTGATTAGACCAGCGCACGGTTTCGTCATACCACTCACTCATAAATTGGGTAAGCATGAGTAAAGCGCCAGCGCCTTGATTAGCGAGCTGCGGGATAATGCGTCCATAGATCAGAGGATAAATAAAACCATCCATAACAATGTTTTGCGCGACCATGATTTCCATCCAGTCGTCTAGTACAAAACTATCTTCTATGGCATGACGCAGTGGTTGCCACGCAGCATCATGGAGCCACGCTTCACGAGCTGCTTGTAGTGAGGTCTCTTCATTTTCGTCAATCAGTAGCGCAATGCGGGAAATATATTGCGCCATACCAATTCGATCGAAGCCATTAAATGAGGCTAGTGAGGTAATCGGTGCACCATAGCCACGATCGCAAATGTCTTGATTATTGAGGTTGGCTCCATACTCATAATGGCGTAATGGAACAAGCACTTGGCGTATCGTATTGAGTACTGAGTCGGGAATTGTTTTCCACAACCCATGCTTTTCTAGCATCTCAAAACTATTGTCCATCACCTCTTGCTGCTTGGCGCGGGCGGTCACATAGCTGGTGTAGTAGTACTGGCGCGGGTCAGCAAAGGTGTGCCAATCATTCATGACTATGGCGGTGCGTGTAACATCGAATAGTTGCTTATTCGGTTCCCATGTAGGTGGATAGTGAAAATTAGTGGTAGGTTGCACATCTAACACCGCTTCTTGATAGCGTGAAGCAGGTTTGGTGTCGCCTCCCATGCGCCGCGCAATGTGGGCATAGTTTAGGCGTAGCGGTTTAATCTCTTTGGACGCGATTTGAATCGACATCGAGTACTCTCCTCCAGTGTGGCGTAGCAGTTTTGTTCCTAGCTTGAAATCCCCGGTTTACCATGGCGCCATTTAAGCTGTTCATAGTCGACCTGAGCGGCTTGTTCAGGGCTTAGCTCTTGGGTATGGTTGCGGGCGCAAAATTGGCGGAATTGCTCAAACGGCAATACCAATTCCACAAACAGGTTAGGATCGCCAATAGAAAAGTCGAATTCGACAAAGCGATTATGTCTGACCCCCGTGACGCGCACGTAACGGCGGTTGGTATCAAGATGAGTAGAATCATCCATCATTGGCTCTCCTCCTGTTACACAACAAGTGTGATTTAGCAGGTATAGTGCAATGGATGTGCCAAAGATATTATTTTATTTAAATCAATTATTTAGATATTTTGGGTTTTGAGGCTACTTCATCAAATGATCACAATAGTTATTCAAAGTGATGATTTGATGAAGTCCACTGAAAAGTTGCTCTATAAGCCTAAGCCAGATAGCTCAATACGACTAGATGATTGTGAGCAGCTTGTTGGTAAAAAGCTTTTAAGCCCTCAAAGGTTTCTGTTAGATAGGCAACATCTTCAGGATCTTGCCAAGATTCTGGATAAATACTTTGCTCCTCACTTATAGCTTTCTAAGTATTTTTTTAATGTAGTTCTTAAAATACTAACTATTTCTTTTATCGATCCGCGAAAATACCAGATTAAACCACATATAAGATATAAGCATAATGAAGCTAGAAAGTTTGCGTCACGCATATAGTCTAATACTATTGGATTTTTAAAGTACCAATAAAGGGCATAACAGCCATCTACTGTAAACCACGTAAAAAAGAGCATTAATGGGAAAAGTTGCCATTGTCGGTCTACAATTACATGCAAACTCCAAGATGCAGTAAGATAAGCAAATAGTGCCATAATAAAGCTAATAGGTATATCCCAATCAGGTGCAGGAAAATAAAAAGATCCAAGGATCAGTAATGTTATGCCAGTAGCTAACGTGGCTAATTTCCAAGGACGTTTATATTCAATTACTTCAGCTTTTAATGATGTAGTTAAGTGCATGGTTATTTTTATAGTTAACTATACTATTGATGCTAGGTGTGATCATGTCATCTAGCATTTATTGTTTAATATCTAAAGTGTATAAAGCTCACCATACTTAGTACGTAAGTATTGCATATAAGGAGCTATATCTAATCCTCGCCCAGTGGCGCGTTCAATCATTTTATTAGCGGTAAATTTACTACCGTATTGATAAATATTGGTTTTGAGCCAATGGTGCAAAGTACTAAATTGCCCCTGAGCTATTTCATTATTAATGTCGGGATACGCTTTTAAAGCTGATTCAAAAAATTGCGCCGATAATATATTACCAATCGTATAGGATTGGAAAACCCCACCGATACGCCCGCCATACCAATGAACATCCTGCATACAGCCATTGCTGTCATTAGGGGGCGTAATCCCTAAATCATTTTGATAAGCTGCATTCCACGCCTCAGGTAAATCTTTTACCGCTAATTTACCTTCTAACATTTGCAACTCTAATTCAAAACGAATCATGACATGCAAATTATAAGTGACCTCATCCGCATCAGTACGAATTAAAGAGCGCTGAACTTTATTAATCGCACGGTAAAAGGTATCAAGTGACACCTGATTTAATTGCGCGGGAAATTGTTGTTGTAATGATGGATAGTAATAACTCCAAAAGGCCCGACTGCGTGAAACTAAATTTTCCCAAGTACGCGATTGTGATTCATGTACACCACTACTGGTTCCGTTATCTAAAAACGTACCATCAAAGGCTGGATTAATGCCTTGCTCATAAAGTGCGTGACCAGTTTCATGAGTAGTCGAGAAAAATGCTTCACTAAAATCATGTTCCTTGACGCGGGTAGTAATGCGCACGTCACCATTAGCAAATTTGGTCATAAAAGGATGTGCGGTTTTATCTTGCCGTCCACGCTCAAAATCATAACCAAAGCGCTTAATAATCGGCGTACTAAATGCAAATTGCTGCGCTTCGGGATAGTGTTGCAATAGGCAACTATCATCCGCTAAGGGTTGCTCGGTAATGGTTTTGACCAAAGGCACTAACTCGCTGCGTAACTCAGCAAATAGGGCGCGAATAGTGCTAGCTTTCATGCCGTAATCAGCGAGATTAATCAGTGGGTCAGCAATGTGCTCGTCATAACCATAGTACTCGGCGAGCTGGCGACTCATATCTAGAGTTTTTTTCAGCAAGGGTTGTACGCTTTTAAAATCATTGGCGGGACGTGCTTTCACCCAAGCTAGGTAGGTATTAGAACTGTGTTCAGAGAAAGCAGCTAGAAACTCGGAAGGGACTTTAGTCGCCTGCTCATAATACCGCCGTGCCAGACGCAGCAATGCGGCATCATCATGATCATAGGGTAGCTCTTGCTCATAGCTTTTGAGGTTTTCAAGTAGTTCGCCTGTGCGTGGAGCCGTCAGTTTTTCATGAGCAATCTTTTCCAAAGTTGCCATTTGTCGACCCCGCGTTGCACCGCCACCGGAGGGCATATAAGTGGATTGATCCCAGCCGAGTACTGCATTGGCGTTGTTGAGATCACAGACTTCATTTAGGAGAGATTTGAGTTCGGTGAGTGCGAGTGCTGTTTGAGTCATGCTTATTCTCGAAAGACTAGATAATACGCTAGATTCTAGGCAGTATTTAGATAGGCGTCACTAAAAGGATAGTCGATGAAACTCCATAGCTTTAGATTAGTAGTGATAGGACTATTAGCCTTATTGTGCTCAACTGCTCAGGCACAAACCAATGAATCCTTATGGCGTGGACTACAAAGCGGTGAATCTATCGTCCTGATCCGTCATGCACTCGCTCCGGGGATAGGCGATCCACCGCAAATGCAATTAGCACGCTGCGAGACTCAACGTAATCTTAATGAAGTGGGGCGTGCTCAAGCGCGGCGCATCGGTACGGTCTTTAAAACGCAAGGCTTGAGTCAAGCAGAGGTTTATTCAAGCGAATGGTGTCGGTGCTTAGAAACAGCACAACTATTAGGCTTAGGCACAGTACAGCGTTTAAGTGAGTTAAATTCCTTTTTCGCTCAACCCAATCGTGCTAAACCACAAACACTTGCCCTTAAAACATGGCTAGTCGCCGCTCGACATGAGCGCCCGTTAGTCTTAGTAACGCATCAAGTAAATATCACAGAGCTAACCAAAGTCTTTCCTGAATCAGGTGAATTAGTCTTTATTAAAAAACCGAGTACTCTGAACGATGAAATCATAGTACAAGGCAGCATCCAGACTTTGGACTAGCACACCGCCATTTAAATCTAGCAGGGAGACTATTATGAGTGATCCAATCACGCTTCACTTACAAGGTTATGTTGATAATCTTATGGGAACCAAACATTTTACGGCTATGGCGATTGTGGGGCGTACTATGCCGACTACTATAGTCGCCTCTCCCGGCTTTCCTTTAGATGAGGTGGCTATTCAAAGTTTACTAGGCTTAGCCGATACTCCCAACAGCACTGCTGTAGAGTTAATGCTCAGTGCTGAAAAAACACGTTATCTTCTTACCACTCATCATGAGAATGGATTCATACTGAAAAGAGGGGGAAATGGCGTTGTCACTGTCCATACTGAGAAATACTGGCTCATCGGATTGCACGATGACAAAACCAAAGCAGAAATTGTGTTAAACGATATGCAACGTGTGGCAAGTTATCTATTACGTCACGGATTCTAGACTAATGACGAGCGGTTAGGGGTTGAAGTACCTAAATTAACGCTAGTTTCTTCAATCGATACCGACACTGTGGGCCGCTAATCCCTAAGATCCTAGCGGCTTCGAGTACATTACCTCTAGCTTGATCAAGTGCTTTTTCGAGTAATTGCTTTTCTAAATCTTCAAATACTAGTTCTTTACGGCTCATCTGTTCGAGTACGGTGTCGAGTATATCGGGTTTGGTGCTGTGCTCTAATTGCCCCTCAGTCCCAATGACCATATACGCTTCATTAGGCATAGGCATACCTAAACAAATCTGCCGCGACTCAATCCATTGCCCGTTATCCGCTAAAATCACCCCACGCTCTAATAGGTTTTCCAGCTCCCGAATATTCCCCGGCCATTGATAAGCATAAAAACGCCGTAAGGTTTCATCGGTCACACCGAGTACTTGTTTGCCGTATTTTTTATTGTGCTTATTGATGAATTTACGAATCAGTCCTGGAACATCGCTTAAGCGTTCGCGTAAGGGGGGAATCGTAATAGGAAACACATTGAGTCGATAATACAAATCAGCGCGAAATGTACCTTCACGCACTCGCTCTAATAGATTGGCATTGGTCGCAGCAATGAGGCGCACATTAACCTTAATTTTTTCCGTCCCGCCCACACGCTCAAATTCTCCGGTTTGAATAGCGCGGAGTAATTTAGCTTGAGCACGCTCATTGAGTTCGCCCAATTCATCAAGAAATAATGTGCCGCCATGTGCTCGCTCAAAGCGTCCCGCACGCGATTTATCCGCTCCGGTATAGCCGCCTTTTTCTACCCCAAATAATTCAGATTCGACTAATTCACGGGGTAGGGCAGCACAATTCACAGCAATAAAAGGACCATCTTTCCTAGTACCCATTTGATGCAGGGCTTGTGAAAAGACCTCTTTACCTACCCCTGTTTCACCCAGCATTAATACGGTGACATCGGTAGCGGCGGCCTTTTCGAGTAGGTACATCACCTCTTTAATAGGGGCGGAGTCGGCAACAATAGGATCCATTTTGGGTGGGGCGGTGGCGACTTTACGTAATTGCTGCACCTCTTCTTCCAGCGCGTGAAGCTTTTGCGCCATTGAATTAAGGGAGAAAAACTCAGTGAGATCTTCAGCATCTTCCCATGCTTCAATGGGCTTACCAATAATGCGACATTGCGCATCACCTTTACCCACACACTCGACTTCTTTGAAATAAACCGACTTACCCATGAAGTGGCTGGTATAGCCGCTGGCATAGCCTAGTAGATTCCAACACACGGCATGATCGGTTAAACCATAGAGGCGCAAATGTTCCGAGGCTTCAAATGAATTGCGCCACGTAAACTCACCGTAGAATTTGCCCTGCTCTAGATTCATATCGACTTTGACAGGCTCAACACTTACCACCCCTTCAATCGCGTGTAATTGAGGGCCTACCATGAACATATCCAGCATGGCGGATTCAGCACGAATGCGTTTGGCGAGTTGAGCATCCGATTGACCCGCTGCATAGCCCATACGCATTAACACCCCTTGAGCGTGCTTTTCACCAAAAGAGTCAATGAGTTCACTACGCATTGAGCCAAATGCTGAGGCATGGAGGAGGATCATGCGTTGCTGTCCCAACCAAATACAGCCCGTTTCGCGTTCAAAGCGAATCATGGCTTTTAAATCTTGATCACTGGGGGGCAAGATTTTTGGTCTAGCAGTCGCCATTTGCATTCCTCCTTTAACCCCTCCCCGACCCTCCCCTTATCAAGGGAAGGGGGAAGAGGTGTAAGCTACTTACCAAAGTTAGTAGTTACTGCTTAAGTAAAGTCTCTTTTATGCCTCTCCGTGATAAGGGGAGGTTAGGATGGGTTTCTTTACCCACCCTGTGCCTTTTTAGCATCCAAATTGGCTTTACTAATCCCACCAATCGCCCAATGTTCCGCAGGGACTTCATTAATCACTACCCGTACTTGCTCTGCTTTGACGCCTAGTGTTTCAACGGCTACAGCAGTCACTTTTTCAAAGAAAGCACGTTTTTGTTCAGGAGTACGTCCTGCAATAATCGTTGCTTGAATTAAAGGCATGGTTGCTCCTTATACAAATGTCATGCTAACAGTGCCTAAGTCTTGATAGCGTACACACACACTATCACCCGCTTTTACCGCAATAGCTTCAGTAATTCCGCCCGTCATAATGAAAGTACCTGCTGGAATCACTTCACCGCGCTCCGCTAACATATTGGCTAGCATGGCAACACTCGCCGCTGGATGCCCAAGCACCGCAGCACCCGCACCTGTAGTCACCACTTTGCCATTAATTTCCATCACCACACCGAGCGTTTTCATATCCACTTGATCGGGGCGTTTAATATTGCCTCCCGTGAAAAAACGTGCCGAAGAAGCATTGTCAGCAATGACGCTTTTGAGATCGAAGCGGAAGTTTTCATAACGTGAATCAATCACTTCTACCGCTGGCAACACTGATTCAGTAGCCGCTAATACGTGTGCGACGGTACAACCCGGACCTTTGAGTTCCTTGTTGGTAATAATCGCAATTTCGGCTTCGACTTTAGGGTGAATCAGCTCAGACACTTTAACAGTGCCAGCATCGGGCACATTAAAATAATCCACTAGAAAGGCATAAACCGGATTCTCTACGCCCATTTGTTTCATTTTGGCGTAGGAGGTCAAACCCATTTTTAAGCCCACGACTCGATTGCCGCGTGCTTCTTTGCGCCGACGAATTTCCCATTGAATATCATAGGCATCTTCCCAATCCATATCGGGATAATCGTCGGTAATCTTTTTTACATCATGGGCTTGTAGCTCAGCAGTTTCGAGATGTTCAGCCAATTGCTCAATGGTAGAGCGACTTAAAGTAGACATGCTTAACCTCGCGCTCTAATCATTTCTAATGCAACATCTTCGATCATATCCTCTTGACCGCCGACCGTACCGCGCCGCCCTAATTCCAAGAGAATTTCACGCGCGGGAATACCGTATTTTTGTTCCGCTCGCCGCGCATGGAGTAGGAAAGAGGAGTAGACACCCGCATAACCTAGGGTTAAAGCATCCCGATTAATCCGTGGTAATTGATCACCCATAATCGGTACGGCTACATCTTCAGCCGCATCCATGAGCTTGCTCACATCGACGCCCGTTTCAATGCCATACATATCACAGACCGCATTAAACACTTCCAGTGGAGTATTACCTGCACCTGCTCCAAAACCCGCTACTGAGCCATCGATTCGAGTCGCACCTGCTTCAACCGCTGCTAATGAGTTAGCAATGCCCATCGCTAAATTATGATGACCGTGAAAGCCGATCTCGATAGTGTCAGGGAAATATTCACGTAAAATAGTGACTTTAGCTTTGACATCTTCAGGGAGCATATGCCCAGCCGAGTCGGTCATATACAAACAGTTTGCCCCATAGCTATGCATCAGTTTGGCTTGTTCCAGAATCTTTTCGGGTGTGACCATATGGCTCATCATTAAAAAGCCTACGGTGTCAAAGCCATGTTTAGCACAGTATTTAATATGCTGTTCGGATACATCCGCCTCAGTACAATGCGTTGCTACGCGAATAGTATGTACACCTAAGTCTTGCACCATTTTCAAGTCTTCAATTGTGCCAATGCCGGGGAGCATAAGGATAGACACTTTAGCTTGAGTGAGCTTAGGAATAACCGCCTCTAAGTACTCTTTATCCGTATGCAAACCAAAGCCATAGTTTACCGATGAACCGGAAATACCATCGCCATGCGTCACCTCAATTAAAGGTACACCCGCACGATCTAGCGCTTGGGATAGGTCTACCATATTTTGTAAGGTGAATTGATGACGAATCGAATGCATACCATCGCGTAAGGACATATCGTGCAAACGAATTTTTTTACCTTTTACATTCATTATGGATACTCCTTAGGCTTTCAACATTTGTTCGGCGAACATTTCAGCAGTACGTGCAGCAGCAGCAGTCATAATATCGAGATTACCCGCATATTCAGGTAGATAGTCACCGCGTCCGCGTACTTCGACAAACACACTCACCCGATTACCATCAAATACTGGACCTTCTTTCACGCGATAGCCCGGAACATAGCGTTGTACTTCGGCTTCCATCGCTTTGACCGATTCTATAATCGCATCTTGATTCGGCTCAGTTTCGGTAATGCAATGAATCGTGTCACGCATCATCAACGGTGGCTCAGCCGGATTGAGGATGATAATGGCTTTCCCCTTTTTGGCTTGACCGACTTTCTCAATCGCACCAGACGTAGTTTGGGTAAACTCATCAATATTTTTACGCGTACCAGGCCCTGCTGATTTGGAGGCAACGGTGGCTACGATTTCACCATAGCGCACAGGTTGCACCCGACTCACCGCAAATACCATGGGGATAGTCGCTTGACCGCCGCAGGTCACCATATTGACGTTTTCTTCGCCTTTATTGAGGTGATCAAGTAAATTCACCGGAGGCACACAGAAAGGACCAATCGCAGCGGGAGTGAGGTCAATCACTTTCACACCTTTTTCAGTCAATTTGCGTGAAGTTTCCGCATGGGCATAGGCTGAAGTGGCATCGAAAGCAATTTGAATATTGTCCGCTTCAATGTGAGGAATGAGACCATCAATTCCTTCAGCAGTAGTTTTTAAACCCATATCACGCGCCCGTGCTAGACCGTCCGATGCAGGGTCAATACCCACCATCCACACAGGTTCGAGTACTTCGCTACGTTTTAATTTATACAGTAAATCCGTGCCGATATTGCCCGGCCCAATCAGTGCACAACGAATTTTTGCCATTTATCCTATACTCCTATTCAAAGCGCACTGCGGTGCGACCGATTCCGCCAATACTGACACTCATATAATCCCCCGCTTTGACGGGTTGGAGTGGTACTAAAGCACCCGATAAAATCACTTCACCTGCTTTTAAAGGCACACCAAAGCGCCCCAAAGTATTCGCCAGCCATACCACACAACTAATCGGTGATGAACCCAAAGCCGCAGCGCCTGCACCTGTGGCTACCACTTGACCATTCATTTCCATCACCATGCCGCAGGTAGATAAATCCACTTTGCGTGGGTCAGCCGCTTGTGAGCCTAAGAGGAAATAACCACAGGAAGCATTGTCGGCAACGGTGTCTTGGATTTTGATTTTCCAATCTTTAATGCGTGAATCGACAATTTCAAAGCAGGGCACTACAAAGTCAGTAGCGCGTAGTACATCACTCGCCGTCACACCGGGGCCGATTAAATCGTGTTTGAGTACAAAGGCGATTTCACCCTCAGCACGCGGTTGAATCATTTTGGTACTCACCGATAAGGCTTCGCTTTCGTCTACTACCATCGCATCAGTGAGATAACCAAAATCGGGTTGGTAGACATTAAGCATTTTCATCACGGCTTGACTGGTCACGCCGATTTTTTTGCCAATGACTTTTTCACCATCGAGCTGAATACGTTTGTCTAGGAGTAGGTTCGATACCGCATAGGCATCTTCGACCGTCATTTCTGGTGTGCGCTCAGAAAACGGTGTAATCATGTGCCTCTCACGTAGCGCGGTATAAAGCTCATCAGCGTAAGCACTAATTTGCGCAGTTTGTAGCATGAGTACTTCCTTATAATTTGACGCAAATATTTTGCAATTCAGTGTAGAACTCTAAGGAATGCACGCCACCTTCACGCCCAATCCCTGAGTGCTTCATACCACCGAAAGGAGTCCGTAAATCGCGTAAGAACCAAGAGTTCACCCACACAATGCCCGCTTCCATTTGAGCAGCGACACGATGAGCACGGGTCACATTTTCTGTCCAAATCGCGGCGGCTAAACCGTATTTAGTGTCATTGGCGAGAGCTATAACTTCATCTTCGGAATCAAAGGGGCGTACATGGCAGCAAGGGCCAAACACTTCATCTTTAACGACTGAAGCCGTTTCAGGTAATCCCGTCCAAATCGTAGGTTGTACCCAGTTACCATCGGCTAATGCACCTTGCATACTAGGTATGCCACCACCTGTGACTACAGTTGCACCCTCATCAACGG
This sequence comes from Thiofilum sp., assembly GCF_016711335.1. Lineage (NCBI taxonomy): Bacteria > Pseudomonadati > Pseudomonadota > Gammaproteobacteria > Thiotrichales > Thiofilaceae > Thiofilum > Thiofilum sp. The sequence continues at coordinate 463,889 of NZ_JADJTF010000001.1, read as the reverse complement.
CTTTTTGATAGTAAGACAGCACTTTGTTTTGATGCTCTTTGCTAATGAGAGGTCCCATCGAGGTACACTCATCATCCCAAGCACCAAGCTGCATACTTTCAGCACCCGCTTTTAGACGCTTAAGGAATTCATCAAAAATCGGGCGCTCCACATACACACGCTCAGTCCCTAAGCATACTTGACCGCAGTTAGCGAAGACCGAGCGTATCGTACCTTCAATGGCTTTATCCATATCGCAATCTGCAAAGATAACTGCTGGATTTTTACCACCGAGTTCAAACGAGACATGGCGAATATGGTCTGCACTGGCTTTAACAATCGCTGCTCCAGTACGAGTTTCACCAGTGAAGGTAATGCCATCGACATCAGGATGAGTTGTTAAAAATTCGCCTGCTGAATTAGGACCAAAACCGTGTACGACGTTATAAACGCCTTTGGGAACGCCCGCCGCATTCATCACTTCACCCAGTAATGTGGTGGTGCGTGGCGTTTCTTCGGAAGGTTTGACTACCACTGTATTACCGCAGGCTAAAGCAGGGCCTACTTTCCAAGTCATTAATAATAAAGGTAGATTCCACGGGCTAATCACTGCAATCACCCCTTTAGGGCGGCGCACGGCATAGTTTAATGCGCCTTTGCCGTCAGGAGTGTCGAGCATAAAACTTTCAGTGGGGACGTTTTTAACGAGGTCAGCGAAGATTTTGAAATTAGCCGCACCGCGTGGAATATCGACGTGTGAAGCTAAGGATTTAGGTTTGCCCGTATCCAGACACTCAGCCTCAAGAAACTCATCAAAGCGTGCATTAATACCATCAGCGACTTTATGTAGGATTGCCATACGTTCCGCAACGGGCATTTTACCCCAAGGGCCTTTGAGAGCGGCTTTGGCGGCGGCAACGGCTTGATCCACTTCGGATTTACCCGCTTCGTGGACTATGCCGATTTGCTGATTGGTAGCGGGATTGATATTGGCGAATGTTTTGCCGGATGCAGACGTAACAAATTCACCGTTGATGAAATGCTTGATCTCTTGCATGGATGGGCTCCTCCCCATGTGTTGTTGAATCAAGCATACCGCAATATTATCGATATTTAAAGTTTTTATCGATATTTTTGAGCGAAGTGAATTAATACAAGCCTATTAAGTTTTGTGTGCGCATCCGCTGGAGAGCACGTTATGATGAGTGCTTTTGACGGAGGAAGACAGTATGAGTCCTGCTATTCAACGCATTAACCCCACTGCATTATGGTCAGATATTACGGTTTTTAATCAAATGGCTTATTTTGTTGAAGTGCCTGAGGGAGATTTAGCGGCTGATATGAGGGGGCAGGTGCAGCAAGTGCTGGAGCAAGCTGAGCGCTCTTTGTCCAAGGTCAATAGTGATAAAAGTCGTTTACTCTCAGCCACGATTTATATTACCGATTTTGCTAATATGATGGCCTTGAATGCGGCTTGGAAAGCATGGTTGCCTGAGGGCTGTGCGCCGAGTCGTGCTTGTATTAAAGCCGAGTTAGCCGATCCTCAGTACTTGGTAGAGATAGCCTTTGTAGCCGCTATTTAAAGGATAAATACTCGCACATAGGTAATATGGAAGTTTTTGCATAAACTAGGCTTACCTATAAATGAGTTGCGAGTATAATCCGCTTCCACGTTCTACCAGAGATTAGTTAGTTTGCTATGAGTACGGTTCCTACCGAGATTTCTTCCCCGCGCACCTTGACCAGTTACATTTATGGGCAACTGCGCGAAGACATTATTCAAGGCAAACTTGCCCCTGATTCCAAACTCAAAATCGAACACCTACGCAATGAATATAATGTGGGGGCGACTCCCTTACGCGAGGCTTTGAGTCGTTTGAGTTCCGATGGTTTTGTGGTAGCAGAGGGTCAACGCGGGTTTAGAGTGACCCCCATCTCACCAGAAGATTTAGAAGATGTTACTGAGTTGCGGGTTACATTAGAGCTTAAGGCGCTGCGTAATAGTATTCAGTACGGGGATAGTGAGTGGGAGTCGCGGGTGGTTGCTAGTTACTATCAACTGACTAAAGTAGAAGAGCATGACATTGCTTATGATCTAGATAATTGGGAGCAGCGTAATCATGATTTTCACTGGGCAGTGATCTCGGCGTGTACGTCTAAGTGGTTATTACATTTTTATAATATTCTTTACGACCAGCATAAGCGTTATCGCAATATTTCCCTCAATGCCAATATTAAGCAGCGCGATATTCACGCCGAGCATCAGCGTATTTATGATGCCGTGATTGCACGGGATATTGAAAAAGCGTGCTCAGAAACTGAATCTCACATTCGCCAAACCGCTGAAATAACTAAGCAAGTTTTAAAAGAGCGCTTAAATACTTAAGCAATTTTAAGCACTGATCTAAAAGGAAACGCCCCTAGAAGGAGCGTTTCTAACCCTAGTGAGAAAGTAAATCAGGTAACTACGGTCAAGAAGCGTTCATTGAGTGCTTGATCGTGGTAGAAAATCGCTCCACCTAACTCATCTTCAGTCCAAGTAATGGTTTCATGGTCGGGATACCAATCATAGGAATCGCAGAAGGTTTCATTGCGATTGCCTGAAGGATCAAAGAAGTAAATTGTGCGTCCGCGCGTAATACCATGACGAGTAGGGCCAATATCAATCGGGATTTTATAACGTCCCATAATATCCGCCGCATGCAGTACTTCTTCCCAGCTTCTTAATAAGAAGGACGCGTGGTGCAATTTGCCTTTTTCGCCATGACGAATAATGGCTAGGTCATGTGCCTTCATACCACAAGTGAGGAAGCTACCGATCTTTAATTGACCATCAGGACCGGCCATAACTTTTTCCGTTTCACTAAAGCCTAGTACGTCAGTAAAGAGTTTAACTGAACCATCTAAATCATCCCCGTACAGTAGACAGTGATCAAAGCGATGTACTTTCATGCCTTTAATGTCTTCAGGATAAGGATGGGGGTTCATTACACCAACACTATTACCGTGATAGTCCTTATCGGCATAGAGTTCAAATAGATGACCTGTGGGGGAATCAAAACGCACACGCTCACCACAGTGATTCAATTCACCAGCAGGAATGCGTTCTACTTTGCAACCAAAGTCTTTGAGTTTTTGTTCGAGTTCATTGAGGGTAGCAGCACTATCCACTTTAAAACCCATGAAATCCATACCAGGTTCATCAGCGGGGCGTAGTACTACTGAAAACCAATCATGTTCATCCCAACCTTTGAGATAAACACGACCTTGAGCATCTTGATCCGTTTTGATTAATCCCATACGGTCAACATAGTGGGATAGTGACGCATCCATATCGAGTACACGCAGTTGTACGTGACCGGGGCGCAATACACCTTTCATTGCCATAAGTTCTCTCCTCCACTTTGTGAATGTCTATTCAGCGTCGTTTTAAAAATAATATCGATATTTTTTGTTATTGTCGATATTTAATTTTACGCTAGCGTCAATTTGCCGGAACTACAGTTCACGCTTACGTAAAGTAGCTGAGGGTAATTCGCCAAATCGATCTTGGTATTCACGAGCAAAGCGCCCTAATTGGCTAAAACCACAATCGAGCGCAACGCTGGAAACACTGGCGTTCGCGGGTGCTATGAGTAGACGTTGACGTACTTCCTGAAAGCGTAAATCACGAAAATAACTCATAGGGGTTGAGTTATAACTATGGCGAAAATCTTTATACAAACGCTCACGCGTCAGTCCTGTGACTTGTTCTAAATCTTCTAAAGTCAAATCTTGCCCTACGTGTTCGCGCATAAAATGCTCTAAATTTAACAAGTATGCTGGACGATTAAGCCGGACGTGTTCTAGTTCAGTCGAGTAATTATGGGGTTGGGAGTGCAGCAGTCCGGTGATAATACTTTCTTGGAAAGAATTCCACACATCAGGTAGATCAAACAAACTAGAAGGCTGATTTAAAATCGTATGAACATGCCCGACCAGTTGCCACCACGCACCGACTTGATCATCAATGGTCATATGAGGTTCAAATACCACCGGATGAGTAATAGAGCGACCTAGTAAACTACCTAATTTTTCTTCAACCGCAGTACGTGAGACCCTTACTAAGTACTTGCGGCAATCTTCGCTCATGGTGAGATTGGCATTATGTCCAGGGGACATGACAATGCCTTGTTTGGAAGACGAATGTACCGTTTTTTTGCGTTGCTCTAAGCATTGCGTACCTTGTAAGGGTAGGCTAATACTGTAGCTATAGATTAAATCGTCTGTCTTTACATGGACTTGTGTGGAGTACTCCACAATTCCGACTGACATTTTGGTGAGTACTGTTCCGCCATGTCGAAACAATAAGTGGTTTTGTTGTTTAGCTTCTAAACGATGGGGGCCGCACAATGCAGTCATCCAATCACGGGCGGCACGAACAGTATTTAATTCCACAGAAACCAATTGTCTCTGTGCTCCTCTAACTAACGGTTGCATGCTCAGTCCTTCAATAGTGGGAGTAGGAGGCACTTTGTTCATAAAGCTATTGCAAAACAATAACCTTTTTGAGTAGTGCCATCATAGGGCTAAGCGCCAGTGTCCTGTCAAACAGTAATGGTTTAATGGCTCATGAGTCTAAAGTACTCCTATTCCCTGACTTAAGCACCCCTATAAATCTTAAAAGTGGATAGCGTTTGCCAAAAAACTGCATATTCAAACGCAAACTTTCCAGTCTAGACTGAAAAAACACACTACAAAAGATTGCTAGGAGGAGCCATGAGTACCACAAGAAACGTGGATGACTGGAAAGCATTTGTCCAAAATTGCACTGATTTTCGTCTTGATGATGGCGTATTTCGCGTGCGGCGTGAAATGTTCACTACCCCTGAATTATTTGATCTCGAAATGGAATTAATCTTCGAGAAACAATGGATTTACGCGTGTCACGAAAGCCAAATTCCTAATCCTCACGACTACTACACCATGCAGGCGGGACGCCAGCCCATGATCATTACGCGTGATGCTAAGGGTGAGCTATATGCATTGTCTAATGCGTGTCAGCATCGGGGTACTACGCTAGTACGTACCACACAAGGTAATCAATCCACCTTTACCTGTTCCTTCCATGCGTGGTGTTACAAATCGGATGGACGTTTGGTCAAAGTTAAAGCTCCGTCTGAATATGCGGATTGCTTTGATAAATCCAAATATGGTTTACCTCAAGCGCGGGTAGCTAGTTATAAAGGCTTTATATTCATTAGCTTAGATCGTGAATCTACGGTGAGCCTCGAAGACTTTTTGGGTGATGCCAAATTGTTCTTTGACATGATGGTAGAGCAATCACCAACGGGAGAATTAGAAGTAGTACCCGGTAGTTCTAGTTACACTTTCAAAGGTAATTGGAAACTGCAAAATGAAAATGGCTTAGACGGTTATCACGTTAGCACCGTGCATTACAACTACGTGAGTACCGTACAACACCGTCAAGAAGTGAATGCCCAAAAAGCAGGAAGCGCTAAAGAAATTCTCGACTACTCCAAATTAGGTGCAGGTGATAAAGACACCGATGATGGCTGGTTCTCCTTCAAAAATGGGCATAGTTTACTCTTTAGCGATATGCCTAATCCTGAAGTACGTCCGGGTTACAAGGATGTGATGCCACGTTTATTGGAAAAGTTACCCAAAGAGCGGGCTGAATGGACGATGCACCGTCTGCGTAATCTTAATATTTATCCCAGCTTATTCTTTATGGATCAAATCAGTTCGCAATTGCGCGTGATTCGTCCTGTCGCTTGGAATAAAACCGAAATTCATAGTTTCTGTTTAGGTGTGAAGGGTGAATCAGACAAGGCACGCGAAAGCCGCATTCGCCAATTTGAGGACTTTTTCAATGTGTCCGGCATGGGTACTCCCGATGATTTAGTTGAATTCCGTGAAGCACAGCGTGGCTTTGAAGCACGGTTGGGTGAATGGAATGATATTTCGCGCGGTTCGGACACTTGGAATTATGGTACGTCTAAAAATACTGAAGTACTCGGTATTCAACCCGTGATTACTGGACGTGAATTTACCCATGAAGGTTTGTTCGTCAATCAACATAGTGCATGGCAACAGCAAATGTTGGCGGGATTAGATAAAAAAGCACGCGCTGAGCAGGAAGGTTAAGCCATGAATAAACAACATGCCATTGAACAGTTTTTATATCAATTATCCGCCTACTGTGATGCGCAAGATTGGGATAATTACTTAGAGCAATATGCTCCAGAAGCTGAGTATCACATTCCACAATGGAAGTCAGAACATGTACATGGTACTAATCCTAAAAAGGAAATGTCATTGCTCTATTATCCTAATCGTGATGGCTTGGAAGATCGGGTGTTTCGGATTCGTACTGGAAAATCCGCCGCCTCTAATCCTATGCCGCGTACTTTGCATATGATTAGCAATGTGCGTTATACCGACTTAAATAATGATGAGGTCGAAGTCCATTATAACTGGGTGACGCATTATTACCGCTTTGGTGAAAGTGCACATTTCTTTGGGCACGCTAAATGTAAGCTCAAAACCGAAGGGGCAGATTGGCGCATTACCTATAAGCAAGTCATTGTCCAAAATGACAAAATTGACTCTGTGTTTGACTTCTATCACGTCTAAGGGGGCGCTATGACACACGCTGCGACCATAGTGTTTCGGGATGGTAAAACCGCCCATATTGAAGTACGCCCTAATGAGTTATTGATGGATGCTGCAAGGCGTCAGGGTGTGCAATTACCAGTTGATTGTCGCGAAGGAGTTTGTGCTACCTGTCGCGGCGTGTGTGAATCGGGCAAAGTCGAATTGGAGTATGTGGACGAGGAGGCTTTAACCGAAGCGGAGTTGGCAAAAGGTCACATTTTAGCATGCCAAACGCGTCTTAAAAGTGATGGTACGTTCTACTTTGATATTGATTCCACCATTAGTAGTACTAGTACTAAGACCTACTCAGCAACGGTCAGTAAAGTAGAAAAGGTATCTGAAGCCGCCGCGCTTTTAGAGCTGCAATTGGATGATGCAGCTAAAGCCTTGAAATTCTTGCCCGGACAATACGCCCGTATTCAAGTACCTGATACCGATCAATGGCGAGCATACTCGTTTGCAAATGCCTCGGCGCAAGCAGGTACTTTACGTTTTCTTATTCGTTTATTGCCCAGTGGCGTTATGAGTGACTACTTGCGCGAGCGAGCAAAAGTGGGGGACAAAATCCAGTTTGAAGCACCGCTAGGTGTGTTCTATTTACGCAAAATCGAACGCCCCTTGATGATGGTAGCAGGCGGTACTGGACTCTCTGCATTCTTAGCCATGCTGGATAGTTTTGTGCAAAAAGGCGGCTGTAGTCAGCCGATTCATTTGTCCTACGGCGTGAATTACGAAGCCGATTTAAGCGAATTAGCTCGTTTAGCTGAGTACAAAAACCAGCTTCCTCATTTTGATTATTCCATTGCTGTGATGCACCCCTCCGAGCAGTGGCAAGGTCAAAAAGGGGTAGTGTGTGACGTGTTTAAACCTGAGTTTATGAAACAACCGTTTGATGCTTATTTATGCGGGCCACCAGGCATGATTGAAGCTACCAAAACGTGGTTGGAAAATGCTAAGGTAGCTGAGCATCAATTATTTTTTGAAAAATTTGTTTCTAGCTAATTATAGTTATTGATTGCAAACTAAACCCATCTAGACCTGTATAAAGTAAAGTATCTCTTGGAGGAGAATTTCAATGACCTTTTTAAAGAAAATGGCTGTTACGGTTGCCATTGCTGCCAGCATTTTAACGACTACCGCCGCACAAGCTAAAGATTTTCGTATTGGTTTAATTACTCCACCTAACCATATTTGGACGCTTACCGCTCAAGAGTTTGGTAAAGAATTAGAAGAAAAATCGAGTGGTAAACATAAGCTTGCCGTATTTCCAGCACAGCAATTAGGTAATGAAGCGCAAATGATGCAACAATTGCAAACAGGCGCTTTAGATATGGGGTTTTTAACCTTAGCTGAAATTTCTAATCGTGTACCAGAGTTTGGTGCTTTTTATGCCCCTTTTCTAGTTGATAATATTGATCAAGCCGCTAAATTATTAAAATCTGAAGAGGCCACAAAACTGCTCGGTGAATTACCCGCTAAAGCAGGGGTAGTAGGTGTGGGGTATGCTATGGCGGGTATGCGTCAAGTACTCAGTCGTTCTGCGGTAAAAGGACCTGAAGATATTAAAGGTAAAAAAATCCGTATTACACCTTTTGAGCCGATTAAAGATTTTTACAATGAAATTGGTGCAGCTCCCACACCTTTACCCTTACCCGCTGTTTATGACGCACTAGCTAATGGTCAAGTGGATGCATTAGATATGGACTTCGACTCTATTTTAGTATTGAAGTTTTATGAGCGTGCCGACAATTTAATGATTTCTAATCATATGATGTTTCCTATGATTGGTGTAGTATCTGGTAAAGTATGGGCACAATTAAGTGATGAAGATAAGCAGTTAATTCAAACGCTAATGAAAGCTCATTTAGATAAAGTCATTGAAAAATTTGCAGCTCAAGAAAAAGATCAGGAAAAGCAATTACGCGATTTAAAGTTAACGGTTACAGAGGCAGATCGTGCTGTATTTAATGATGTTGTCAGTAAGTGGGAAGCTATGTGGAAAGAAAAATCTAAAGGAGCTTTAGATACTTTAAAACAAGCGGCTGAAAAAGCTAAGGCTCAGTAATATTCACTCTGTCAAATAATGCAGCACTTAAGCGTACTGCATTAGGCAAAGGAGCCATTATGCTAAAGATTCTTTCAGATAAAATAGCTCAGATAGAAATTGCTATAGGTGCAATTTTAGCGGGAGCCGTGACTTTACTGATTATCTTAAATATTGTTAGTCGTACTATAGGTCAAGCGCTCTATTGGGTAGACGAATTAGCTATTTACTGTATGGTATGGATGACTTTAATTACTACTGCCGCTATTTTGAAAAAACGCGAAGGTATTGCTGTTACCTTGTTAATAGATGTTTTACCTCACACCTTAAAAAAATATACAGGTATTTTAATTGACTTCATGGTGTTGGTGTTCGGGGTAACCTTATTAGTACTTACATTCCGTTGGCTGAGTCTCTGGAGCTTTGCACATTCGGGTTTTAATATTGAGACTTTTCAATCAAGTACTTTTAATTTTATCTATTCAGAAAATACGAATACACTTGGTATTAAAAAGATTTGGGTATGGTTACCCTTAGTATGGGTATCTATTTCCTTGACTCTCCATGCTTTAACTAATTTATTAAGCCCGGTACACACCCCACATCCTCATCTGGAGGAGTCAATATGAGTACTTTTATTGTTTTCTTATCATTACTGTTTTTAGGTATTCCTATTGCCTTAGTACTAGCGCTCACCGCATTATGGTATATTTTTTCCTCTGGTAATTTAGTACTACTCGACTCTTATTCACAGCAATTATTCTCAGCACTAGAAAGCTACGGTTTATTAGCTATTCCCTTATTTATGTTGACAGGGGAATTAATGAATGAAGGGGGGTTAACGAAGCGTCTAATTAATGTGGCTCGTGTTTTTGTAGGAGGGTTTTATGGAGGCTTAGCCTATATTAATTTAGCAGCTAATATGATGATGGCTTCTATTATGGGGTCGGCAGTGGCACAAATTGCCATTATGTCTAAAGCAATGGTTCCGGAGATGGAAAAGGAAGGCTATAATAAACCTTTTTCTACGGCTATTACCGCAGCAGGTGGTTTACTTTCCCCCATTATTCCGCCTTCTATGATTTTCGTGCTATTTGGGGTATTAGCCCAAGTTCCTATTGCTGAAATGTTTATTGCAGGTATTTTACCTGGTCTATTAATGGCAGGGTTATTTTTTATCGTTATTGCCTTAGTAGGTTTAGTGCATCAATATCCAAAGGGTGAATGGCCTACAAGCGAACAACGTAAAAACTATTTATTAATGGGAATTCCCGCAGGCTTAGTACCTTTAATTATTATTGGTAGTATTATGACGGGCTTAGCAACTCCTACTGAATCTGCCGCTTTAGCTTCTATTGCATCATTATTAATTGGTAAGTATGTTTATAAGGACTTTCAGTTTTCACATTTATTTGATGTGCTAAAACGTACTGCTATTAATTCCAGTATGGTACTAGTACTGATAGCCACAGCAGGCTTGTTTGGCTGGGTCATCGTATATGAACAAGTACCTCAAACAGCCGCCGCTTTAATTGCCCAGCAAACTAAAGACCCTTTTGTGTTTTTATTGATTGTGGTTGGGGTACTGTTGTTGGTAGGCATGGTCTTGGATGGAATTGCTGCGTTAATATTAGTGGTTCCTATATTATTACCCGTAGCACAACAACAGTTTGGTATTAGCCCGCATCAATTTGGGGTAGTGGTATCATTGACCTTAGTTTTAGGCTTATTAACGCCACCTGTGGGGGCTGGTTTATTTGTTGCTTCGTCCATGACAAATACCCCGCCTGCGCAGATTTTTAAAGCCTTATTGCCTTTTATACTAGCTACTATTACTGCTATAGGATTAATTAGTTGGTTACCTTGGCTCGCCACAGGGTTGTTATAATAGCTGGATAGTAGATGACAAATAGTTTGTGCTCCGAGATGAGTATTAGAGATTTATCATGGTAGTTTAGTTTGACATCCTCCTCGCCCTAAAGGACGGGGATTCCTGCTGCCAGACGCTCATGTCCGAGCGCGAGAAGGTTCTTAGCCGCATTGACATCTCTATCATGCGTTACCCCACACTCAGGGCATGACCATTCTCTGATTCGCAAACCTGCTCTACCTTTCGGACTGTTGGAGCTGATACAGCCGCAACACGAACAGACTTGGGTAGTGTACGATTCATTGACTTCGATAAACACCCCTGACCGCGCCCTCGCTTTGTATTTCAGTTGTGTTTTGAGCATGAACCAACCCGCATCCAAGACCGATTTAGCCATCTTGGTTTGGGCTAGGGCGGAACTGCTCACATTGCCAATGACGATTAAGCCGTTGTCGTTAACGACTTTACGGGTGAATTGGTGAATCGCATTTAAGCGACGGTTTTTAATCTGAGCATGAATCGCTTTGATGCGCTTCTTTTGCTTAGCACGCTGGGCTATGCCTAACTTAGACTCTAGCTCACGATAGAACTGCTTAGATTCCAGTTTTAAGCCATTGCTACAGGTAGCGGTATCTTTTAGACCTAGGTCAATACCCACTTGCCCTTTAGCGGTGGTTTCCATGCAGAGGATTGGGATTTCTACCACGATATTGAAATACCAACGACCTCGTGCGTCTTGGGAAAAGCTACCTGAACGAAACTCGTATTGAGACAAGCCATAGCTATCCCACACCTTGAAATAATGCCCCGCAAAATAGACTTGCCCCCCTTTCCATTTGGCTGCGCCCGTTTTAAAGGGTATCCAGCCTAATGAACGCTTAGAGCCGCTAGAGATTCTCCAACGCAATTTATCCGTTTTGAATTGCCGACGCGCTTTATGGTGAGCGGCTATAACTTCTTGCGTGGTGGTCGAGTGAATAATGAACCCACGTTCGGACTTGATACCTTTCAGTTGCTTTTGCAGGTCAAAGGCGGAAAAGTTACTACGCACCCAACCGACTTCAGGAATTGGTACAAAAGAGTAGAGAGCCGTGATTTCATTCGCCGCGTTCCAGACTTGATTCACCTCAAATGCCATTTGCTCAAGGATAGGTTTGTGTTTATCCTTGACTCGTACTTTAAGGGTTTTGAGGTGAGTAGTGGGTTTCATGTGATTGATTATACTATCAAAACAACACAGTGTCTTGCCTATGGTGCTGCCTTTCATCGGCTGTCGTCGATAGCCTTATATCCCCTAGCCTTTCGGAAAATGCTTTACGGCTCTTCCGGTAATTACGATACTATGAAAGTAAGTTAAAGCCTACTCTTACCCATAGCCTAGGAGATTGCCATGAAAGCGTATCAACATATTTTAATTCCCGTTGATTTTTCTCCCGTTAGCGCCCGCTTGATTAATCGTGGTAAAGAACTCGCAGCGCAATATCAAAGCCATTTAAGCCTATTGCATGTGGTACAAGATCTACCGCTCACTGCTCAAGCGTTTGGTGATGTACCTAGTATTACCATAGAGCCTGAAATTCAAGCTAAATTAGTTGAAGATACACAACAGCAATTAGCTAAATTAGCTAAAGAACAAAACTTAAGTACTGAAACTAAACTCGAAATTGCTGAAGGTTTACCCTATGACAGCATTATGGAGTATGTAGAGACTAATGGTATTGATCTGATTATCACCGGACACAGTGCTAGAAAAGGGTTGCTAGGCTTTATGATGGGGTCTACCGCAGAGAGTATTGTAAAGCATGCCAAATGCGATGTGCTGGTCATGCATGCACCTAAAGATGCTTAAGCATCCAACTTCCCATTTCTGCATATAAAGGCATGGGCGTTGACAATACCGAGCGATGCCCAGCGCCTGCGACCGTTACCCAACGTTTTTGTGAGCTACCTACCGCCTCATAAAGTGAACGTCCTTGCTGCACTCCAATTAATTGATCGTGATCACCATGTACCACCAAAGTGGGGGTTTGTACTTGTTTTGCCCACTGTGCAGGGGTAATAGTGCTAACCACTGTTTTACCCCTAAGCTGTCGAATTTGATCAATTGCCGCTCGCGCCCAGATCCCCGCAAACTGTAAGCTTTGTGGCATTTTTTCCAACATAATGCGCTCCATCTGATCAAAACTACTGACCACAATTAAGCTATTCCAATAATCGGGGGCTTCACTTGCAGCAGCGACTGCAAAAGCTCCCCCCATGGATAAGCCCCATAGGAATACAGGTTGCTTGGGCCAATTAAAGTGTTGTGCAGCATCTTCAAAAGCTAATCGTGGTAATTGGCGTTCAAAAGCCGTCGCGCCAAAATAGGTTTCACGTATAGGGCTTGCACCGTGTGCAGGTAAATCAATCAGTAAGCAACGAAAACCCAAAGCAGCGAAACGTTCCGCAACGGGTAAGAGATCCTCTTTGCGTCCTTTACGTCCATGTAGTAGCACCACTGTGCCTAATATTTTTCCGTAGGGGGCTATAGCTTGTTTACTAGCGACTTGTTGGCGAATGCGCTTACCAATATTACTAATATAACGTGGATCACTTTCTACGACTAAACACGGTGCTTTACCTTGTAAACAGGTATAGCTTTGAATCTTGAGCGCAAAGTGAGTGGGATTATTCAGGCGCTCTTGATGATAGGGTAGTAAAGGTCGGCGCGGAGGCGTAAAGATGCTATCAGTCCAATGATTGAGCGCCCAGAGGGTAGGGCTAAGGACGAGTAATAAACCAATCATAGTTTGACGCAAAGCGCGACCGATTACTTTCACAGGGATTCCCTTTATTCTTATGGTTAGCACTTAGTTTGACTGTGAAAGTTGCAAAAGGTATTCGTCTGATCTGGAGTTTTTGTGCAGATCAGACGAATAACAAGCCATTAGCGCCGCGACTGAATATAGGCTTGAGCCATACGCCGTCCTAATTCCATTTGACCCTGAGCGCTGTAGTGAATGTGATCATGTAAAGTACCTAGACCCTCAGTATTAACCAAACGGGTATAGGGCAAAGTACGGGCTAATTGAGCTTGGCTGGTTTGTACTATATCGAGCATTTTAAAAAGCGGTGAGGTGGGGTTGACGCGTCCCATCACGAGCAGGCTATTAGGTGCAGCTATATCGCTGCGCAGATGATTAATAAATTGCTTTACCTGTGTTTGGTAGTTTTGTGCATCCATGAGTTTGCGTGCATCTTGCTCGCCCTGCATCCAGATAATGGCATCAACTGGAGGGGTGGCTTTTTTAAAATATTCGGGTATGGCTAACTGTAATTGGCGGATTAGGCTGTAATACAAAGGCTGACCACGCTGCCATTGCTTAATGGAGCTACCCGTTGCGGCGACTTTAATCAGAATATGCTGATCATTAGGAAAAGCGCGGGCGACCTCGTGAGCAAATGTTACTTCTGGTCCAAAATAAGCCGTATGTGCTAGCGGTTTTAAGCGTCCTTGATAATAAAACTGCACATTGGCAGGTGTGGTTTTATAAACCGGAGGTAATTCATAGGTTCTACCGCGCCCCATCATATTGGATTGTCCGGCGAGTAGATAAATACGCTCTTTAGCTTGTAATACCGGTGCTAACAGCGTGCTTAAAACAATGCCCCCTATCAGTATCATTTTACCCATAGGTATCCCTCCCTAGTTGTTGTAACCATCAGTGAATGCGTACAGGCGTGAGTGTAGAGTTTCAGCCTAAAAGTCGCTAGCAGATAATACTTAGTCAGTTTGATACGGAAGGCACAGTGCTCCAAACATTTTGCATATTTAGCTGTCACACTGCCTAGTCTGGCTTAAACTTAATAAACTCAATCGCCTCGATTAGGTGTGCAATGCAAAAATTATTAGCCTTTGATCCGCGTTATTATCAGTTAGCAGTACAAATTTCTTTACTCAGTTGGGGGATACTGTTTTTACAATTTCCGATTGCTTGGACGCATATTGCGGTAGTTTTAGGTGTCGCGCTCATTACTCAATGGGCGTTCACGACTTATAAGCATTTAGCGCCTGTCTATTTGAGTACCCTCAATACTAGCTTATCGATTTTATTATTATTGACGGCTCAGAATCCGCTTTGGTTAGGATTGGCTACTGTTATTGCAATTGCCAGTAAGTTTGTCTTGCGCCTAGAGGGACGACATATTTTTAACCCTTCTAATATCGGTATTGTGGCGGTGCTTTTGTTGACTCATGAGGCTTGGGCGTCGTCGGGTAAGTGGGGGCATGAGTTGTGGCTGTTTTTATTAGTGGCAGGTTTAGGGCTGATTCCACAAGTCGGTGCTAAAACCATGTTAGTGTCGATCAGCTTTTTATTGAGTTATGCCGCATTGTTGTTTGCACGCGCATGGTATTTAGGCGATCCGTGGGCGATTCCAGAGCATCAGCTGAATAATGGCTCGTTATTATTATTTACCTTTTTTATGTTGTCTGATCCTAAAACCACACCTTCTCACACGGGAGCAAGAATCTTTTATGGAGTATTAGTGGCAATAGTCTCAGCTCTCATTCAATTTAAGCTGTTTATTCCTAATGCATTCTTATATGCCTTAGTCGTCATGTCACCCTTAGTATTAGTGCTCAATCGCTGGTTGCCTGCTCAAAGGTTTGAGTGGAGTGTGCAACGTTTACCCAAACCCAGCCTTTAGGTAATTTTTAACAAACCCCTAGGTAGTAATTCGCTAAGCTATTGCTTAATAAGCCTGCTTTTGGGTTTATTAAACCTAGCGAGGGTTGAGAAATGAAAGCAATAGTGATGGGTGTAATGTTCAGTGTATTAGCGGCTCCGGTATTAGCGAGTACTTCAGCGTTGCCGCGTTGGGCGAATGGTGAGTCCAATTGTAAAATTGACGGTCGCCCCGCCAAGATGTTTTGGCAAGTGGTCGATGATCCCCAAACCGAGTGTGAAGGTAATATTTGCTCTACTACCAGTGCAGTGAAAACCGTAGGGCGCTTTAGTGATAATGGGGGTGCTTGGGTGGCGCTGAACATGACGGGTGTTGCCAATGGCGGCAATACCTTGAATATTCGCTACATGGGTGCTGAGCGAGATAATTGGCAATTGATCTATGATGCGAGTAGTGAGATGGCAAGTGGCTGGACAACGTGGCGAGGTAGACGTTATCCGTTGTCTTGCTGGAAAGGTGATGTACCGCTGACAGAGCGTTGTGCGAATTACGCGAATCAAGCAGTGCAACAATTCCAAAACGCACAGCAACGCTCTTGTAATGTGCCGCAAGATGCACGTTGGCAGAGTAATTATTCAGCTCACTATGGTTGGTGTATGCAGATTAAAGGGCGAGCGGATGCGCTAGACTCAGAAACACGAGCACGCACCCAAGTGCTCAATCAGTGTCGGCGTATGGAAAGCATTATTAATATTCGCCCCAATGCGGGTACGATTCGTGTAGTGCCCCATTAGCCACCATAGGGCAATCACTTAGGATTGCCCCTACAGATCAATTTACCCCCGCAAGCAGTTAAAGTCAGGCTCAAGGTGCATAAGGCGATTAGCTGGTAATTCATCAGTAGTGGCTCAGTGATAAAAGCGCTATCTATGATGAGTTTGTGAAAGCTTGTCAATGTGGCGAATAAGCGTTAGGTCAAATACTTAAGCTTTTCCCGTGTTGAGGTCAGTTGTCTATTAATTAAGACGCGGGTTTCTTGGCTAATACCTAGTAGCTTAGCAGTGGCTTCCCATGTGCTAATCACCTCTGTTACCTCATGAATAATGAGTTGAGCGGCTTGCCAATTAGCCAAGCCTGCAATAGTGGCTAAGTGTTGCAGCGCTTTTAAAGGTGGGTTTTTGCCATAGCCGCCATAAGCTGTGGCATGTTCACCATAGGGATTAGGACTAAAGGTGACATCGTAAAAAGGACTAGGTAGCCATTGACCCTTATCATCCATGAGGAATGCCCAGTTTTTAGCATGATCATCTTGATTAAGGGCAAATAAATTGAATATGGCACGACGAAATTGCTCTTGCCCAACCTGTTCCTCTTTGCATAGCACGCTACTCGCCTTTATCAGGTCCTCATAATCTAAGGAAGGCTCACGAAAATTAGCATCTAATAGCCCCGCTGCACTATGCAAATGCAAGCGCCCCCCTTGTTTAGTGCAATCAAAACGCTCTAAGGCTAACCACGCCTTAGCTCCCGAAGTGGGTGGAGCAGGTAATAGCTGCCATGCTTGGGTATTAATTCCAGCTTGTTTCGCCATAGTGAGATAGGCTGCCTCACATAAGCTTTCTTCATGACCTAGAGGTAAATGACTAGAGGTGAATTTGACTAAATAAGGACGCATACCCTGCTTAGGCGTGGTGCTGCATAGTTCAGGCTGATCAGGGTCTAAGTAAAGCTGGGCTTTGGGGCGAGCACCACCCGAACTACCTGCCTGTACCAACGCGGCGAGTACTATTTTGGTTTGACCTTCAAACAGGGCTTGAGCTTGTAAACCTAGTTCACTGATATTGAGTGTTTCAGTGGAGCTAGAAGCTAGGTCTGAAACAGGTTCATATTCTAATGCCCCCATGCCGTTTTGACCGATAAAGGCGAGACGATCTAGTGGGGTCACCTGATGCGGTAAAACGCCTACCTGCCGAAAGACTCGATCCATGAGCATGAGTCCCCAACCATCAGGTAGTGAATCGGCAAATACACCGTGTAAGCCGCCATGAGGTCGTTTAGGTGCTAGTTGAATAGATGCATCAAACCGCAGATTAAACGGAGACAGCGAGGTGTAATGGTCTAAGTACTCAGGGGCATATTGAAAAAAAATGCCTTGTCTATTTTGAGTGAGTTGCCCTACTGGTACGCGTTCACCTTGAGCTAAGCGTCGCCAAACTGTTAATTGTTCAATAGGTGTGAAGTCTTGCACTGCGTCATAAATCCGTTAAATAGTGAGTCACTTAAACGCGGTGGCTCAAACTCCATATCATCCGCTTTAGGCATAGCAAGCAGCTCGACAATGGTGCTGGATTGTTGGGTGAGGCGTAGGTAGTCCTCCATGCTCAATAACACATGCGCAGGTTTACCGCGATCAGTGATAAAGACGGGACCGATTAAGGCTGCTTTTTTGGCGCGGCTGGTATCTTGATTAAATTCACGACTGGATAGGGTAGTGATCATAGTGCAATTCCTCTATGAGAATGTAGTGACATTACTACAAAATAGAGAGGCGTGCAGTAATCATTCAAAGTTAAAACAGGTTTATTAAAGGCGTAAAAATCAAGATAATCGGTGTAGTGCAAACTCCTATGAAGTCCTCGCTATGTCTGATGCTGTTTTGTCGCCTTCCCATAGTCCTGAACGTGTTGAACGTTTAAAAACTATTTTGTCAGCACTTTATAAGCAGTATGACCTTGAAACTCGTGTTGAGGATAAGCTGCGGATTAAGGCTAGTATTGATGAGCAGGAAGCTGAGTTAAAGCAAGCGCTGGGTATTCATCAAAGTAACCTGCCCCTTACAGCTAAACGCATCCACTCCGACCGTTTGCCTACGGTGAAGGGTGCATTTTTTGGGCGTGAAGAGGAATTAAAGCTATTAGAGGCTGCTTGGAAAGGTGAGGGGGCGCGGATTATTCAATTCATTGCAGCGGGGGGCACGGGTAAGACTAAGCTGATTCGGCATTGGTTGGATAAGACTGAGCCAAATAATGTCATAGCTTGGTCGTTTTATTCGCAAGGATCGAGTGAGGATAAGCAAACCTCGGCGACACCGTTTTTTAGTCATGTGTTTGATAAGTTTGGTGTGGTGTATGACTCGACTCGCTCACCTGAGGCGCTAGGGGAGCAATTAGCCGACTTATTGCAGCGTCAGCGTTGTGTGCTGGTGTTGGATGGATTGGAGCCTTTGCAGCATGCGGGTAAGGGGATGCGTGGGGAGCTAAAGGATCGCGCCTTAAAGCAATTATTAAAAAGTCTGGTGGCACAGACGCAGTGCTTGTGCATTATCACGACGCGGATAGCGGTGCATGAGTTGTGTGATCGAGCGCAGGTGCTTAGCCATGATTTACATAATTTGGCGGTCGCGGACGGGGTGCGATTATTGCGCTCTTTGGGAGTGAAGGGGAGTGATAAGGAGCTAAGCCAAGCAGTGCGCGACTATGGGTGTCATGCTTTGGCATTGAATTTATTGGGGAATGCGCTCAGTACTTATCTAGGGGGCGAGGTGGTAAAGCGCGATACCCTAGGTGAGTTAATGGATGAGTATGATGAGACGGGGCGGCATGCGTTTAGGGTGATGCAGGCGTATGAGCGCTGGTTGGCGGGGACGCCGGAATTACAGGTATTGTATTTATTGGGTTTGTTTGATCATCCGATAGAGATTGAGGTGTTGGAGGTATTACTAGCAGCGGATATTCCGCACTTGACTACTGCACCTAAGCGTTGGTGGCATCGAGTGCTTAAGCGTAAGCATCAATTCACAACGCAAGAGCGTAAAAAGTGGCAAAGCGTGATTCACAGTTTACGTGAGCAGCATCATTTATTGTCGAATCATCAGGGGCGGGGGGAATTGTTGGATTGTCATCCGTTGATTCGGGAGTATTTTGGGCGGCAATTAGCGCGACAACAGCCGGATGCGTGGCGGCAGGCGCATGAGGTGTTGTATCAGTATTATAAGCATTTACCCGAAAAGAAATTGCCGGATACGGTGGAGGAGATGCAGCCTTTGTTTGCGGCGGTGGCGCATGGGTGTGCGGCGGGGTTGCATCAGCATGCTTTGGATGAGGTGTATTGGACGGGGATTCGACGTGAAGGAGAGGCTTATATTGTTCATAAGCTGGGAGCTTTCAGTGATGATCTAGCGGGGGTAGCGCATTTTTTCACAATTCCTTGGTCAGTGCCTGCGGCGGATTTAAGTGAGTATGATAAAGCTGTGATACTGAATTGGGCAGGTTTTAGCTTGCGTGCCTTGGGGCGCTTGCGTGAGGCAGTCGAGCCGATTAAGGCAGGTGTGAAATTATTGGTAGGTAATAAGAAGTGGAAAAATGCTGCTATAGCGGCTAGCAACCTTAGCGAAATCCAACTGACCCTAGGTGATATTCATGCTGCGATAGAGAGTGCTAGGGCGAGTGTGGACTATGCCGAGCAGTCGGGGAATTTATTTGAGCGTATGTCAGACCGTACCGCCCTCGCGGATGCGCTGCATCAAGCGGGAGAGGCAGCCTCAGTGCAAGAGGCTTTAGCCCTGTTTCAAGCGGCAGAGCAAATACAACAGGAAATACAGCCTGAGTATCCACGCCTGTATTTACTGAAAGGTTTTCGCTATTGCGATCTGCTGCTAGCACAAGAGCAAGTGGCGGAGGTGGTGGAGCGGGCGGAGTATGATTTAGATTGCTGGGAGAATCATTTTACTAACGGCAGTTTATTAAGTTTTTCATTGCCAAAACTCACTCTAGGCAGAGCCCTCTCACAGGAAAGCTACCTAAACCAAGCGGTAGAGGGTCTACGTGCAGCAGGTACACAACATCATTTACCTCGTGGACTACTCGCCCGCGCTCAATATTACCGCCACACCCAAGACTACCCCAAAGCCCACACCGACCTACAAGAAGTCTACGACATCGCCGAACCTAGCGGTATGCGTTTACACCTCACCGACTATCATCTGGAAATGGCGCGGCTCTTGTGGGCGGAACAAGACGCACGAGGGGTTGAGCTACCCCCATCCCAACCTTCCCCCGAAGTGGCATAAGTATCTACACAAGTTGAAGTGATGATGAGAAGATAACGGTATGGATATAAAAAAAGTTAGCGGGTGTGGATGCCCGCCTGAGTTTGCGTTATGAACGCATGGTTCAGAGTTACATGAAGGTCAGTGAGCCGCTGAGTGCAGGTATGAAAGCCTTGAACGATGGGGTGAGCAGTTTTGCCCACACACAAGCGGCGTGGCGTTTTTTATGCGAATCCGATGGTGAGTTTGTCAGTGCTGCAAGCGCCGTTAACGGCAGCGGCTCATGAGGGCATTACGGAGCGCTGTGGTTCGTATGCGTTGTGTATCCACGATTGGTCGCGGTTAGCGTATCGTCATGCGAATAAGGCAGATCGTTATGCGATTACGCATGCCAGCGATCAAGGCTATGATTTACAAAGTAGTTTAGTCATCAGTGATCAAACCGGTGAACCGATTGCCCCGGTAGCGCAATGCCTAGTGAGTGGAGTGGGTCGTCAGACCACGTATGAGGAGGAGGTGTTAACGCCTCGTACGCATTTGGATGAGGTGAGCCGTGCGATGGAGCATCTGGAGGGCTTAGGGTTTTCCCGTCCCTTGGTTCATCTGATGGATCGCGAAGGGGATTCGGTGGGTCATTACCGTCGTTGGCAGTCATCCGGGATTCAGTGGTTGGTTCGTATTCGGGACAACCCGCAGTTGACCTATCAAGGGTCGGCTCTAGCCAGTAAAACCCTAGCAGAGCAGCTCACCTACCATCGAGCCAGAACCGTACAGGTTCAGGGTAAACCCCATGAACAATACGTGGGCGAAATACCGGTGAGTGTAACCCGTCGGTCTAAACCGAGCTGTAAAAAGCAGGTCCACCCTCGGTCGCGGGGGAGCCGGTGATGGCACGCTTGGTGGTCAGTCGCCTCTTCAATGAACAAGGGGACATGATCGCTCAGTGGTTATTGCTCACTACCCTCACAGCCCCCACCGCCGACACACTGGTCTTGTGGTACTACTGGCGTTGGCAGATTGAGAGTTTCTTTAAACTACTCAAATCCGCCGGACATCAACTCGAAGCGTGGCAACAGGAGTCTGCACTAGCCGTCGCGAAACGGCTTTTGGTCACGAGTATGGCCTGTGTCACCGTCTGGGCGATTGCCGTGAGTCCTCAACCGGAAGTACAGCAACTTCGGCAGTTGTTGATTCGCTTGAGTGGTCGACAGATGCGTTCTAAGGTCACCTTTACTTACCCAGCCTTATTAGCTGGGTTAGAAACTTTTCTGGCGTTAGTCCAGCTACTGGACTCGTATTCACCCGCAGAGATTCAAACCCTCTCCCAGACCCTCCGTTCGGTAATGCATAAAAATGTGTAGATACTTATGCCGAAGTGGGGGAAGGAGTAAGACAAGCTCCCTGCCCCCCTTGCGGGGGAAGGGCTGGGGAAGGGGGTCTTAATACCATCACTCACCACATCCAATCCGCCGAAGCCCTAATCAACGCCACAGGCTACCACCGCCGTGATCAAGAATTAGCAGAATTGAAACATCGACTAGGCACAAAATAAAAAACCCGCAAAGGCGCGGGTTCTCAATATTCTGTATCACAGATAGGAATACGTGGCGGAGAGAGAGGGATTCGAACCCTCGATAGGGGTTAACCTATACACACTTTCCAGGCGTGCTCCTTAAACCACTCGGACACCTCTCCAGATAGGGACGCAATCCTACCCCAGTAGGGCTTTAAAGTAAATAACTAGCCCGCCGCATTTCCCTGCACGGCGTGATTCCCCACATAATTAGTCATACGCACAAAATCACTCACCTCTAAGGTTTCCGCCCGTCGACTCGGATCAATCCCTAAGGCTGCAAATTCTGCATCACTCAAAACCCCTTTAAGATTATTCCGCAAAGTCTTACGCCGCTGCGCAAAAGCCAGCGCCACCAATTCAGACAGCTTTTTTATACTGTACACAGGTTCTTTAATCACCCGACGCGGTGTGAGACGCACCACCGCAGAATCGACTTTAGGGGGAGGATTAAACGCCGAGGGCGGCACATCGAATAAAAACTCAGTCTCGCATAAATACTGCACCATCACCGCCATGCGCCCGTGATCTTTATCACCCGCGACCGCTACCAGCCGATCCACGACTTCTTTTTGCAACATAAAGTGCATATCTTCGATCACCTCCACCTGCTCCAATAAATGGAAAATCAGCGGAGTAGAAATATTGTAGGGCAGATTACCCACCACCCGAATCTTGTCACCACGAGCCAGTGCCTTAAGATCAATCGTGAGCGCATCTTGAGCGTGAATCGTGAGCTTATCTTTTAAATCCGCTTGCGACTGCCACCACGCAATCACATCTCGATCTAACTCCACTACTTCTAAATGCTCGACCTGCTCCAAAAGCGGAAACGTCAACGCCCCCCCACCCGGACCAATTTCAATGATCTGCTGCTCAGATTTGGGGTAAATCACACGCACTAGGCTATTGATAATGTAGGTATCTTGTAAAAAATGTTGTCCAAAACGCTTTTTGGTGCGGTTTTGATAATGGCTCATAGGTTTCTGATTTAAAAAGTACTAATAAAAAAATGGCGGACTCATAGCCCGCCATTTTGCATAAATGACTGTAGAACTAGAGATTAAGGCATAATCTTCAATTCTACCCGCCGATTTTGCGCCCGCCCGTCATTGGTCGTATTGGGCGCAATCGGTTGAGTTTCACCATAACCTTTAGCGCTTAAATTCGCTGCATTAATACCTTTACTCACTAAGTAGTTTAACACCGCTTGAGCACGCGCTTGCGAGAGGCTCATATTGCGAGCGTCATTACCGACATCATCCGTATGACCGCCTACCTCCAGTTTCAGCTCTGGGTATTTACGTAGCGTTTCAGCTGCATCGTCTAAGATCGGTAAGGATTCAGCCGTTAAGCGATTAGAACCCGTTTCAAAGTTCACACCTTTCAGATTGATATTGGCATTTTTAGCACAGCCGACTTGATTGACCGCAGCCCCTGTTGCGGTGTCAGGGCATAGATCATCGGTATCCGCTACACCATCAGCATCGGCGTCAGGGATGAGTTCGCAGCCTTTGTCATCAACTTTCACACCGGCTGGGGTATTGTGGCAAGTGTCTTTGCTGTCCACCACACCATCTTTGTCAGAGTCGAGTTCACAGCCTTTATCATCGACTTTTGCCCCTGATGGGGTAGCAGCGCAAGTGTCTTTGCTATCAACAACCCCGTCGCTATCCGAGTCAAGTTCGCAGCCTTTGTCGTCCACCTTCGCGCCTGCTGGGGTGTTGGCACAAGTATCTTTGCTATCCACAATACCGTCTTTGTCAGAGTCAAGCTCACAACCCTTATCATCGACTTTTGCACCGGCTGGAGTGGCGGCACAAGTGTCTTTGCTATCGACTACACCATCTTTGTCGGTGTCCAGCTCGCAGCCTTTATCGTCCACCTTCACGCCTGCTGGAGTAGAAGCACAAGTGTCTTTACTATCAACTACGCCGTCGCTATCAGAATCGAGTTCGCAGCCTTTATCATTGACCTTCGTGCCTGCTGGTGTGTTGGCACAAGTATCTTTGCTATCAACTACACCATCTTTGTCAGAATCGAGTTCACAGCCTTTATCATTGACTTTTGCACCGGCTGGTGTGTTGGCACAAGTATCTTTACTGTCGACTACACCGTCGCTATCCGAGTCGAGTTCGCAGCCTTTGTCATTGACTTTTGCCCCACTAGGCGTGTCAGGACAAGTGTCTAGACCATCATTCACACCATCTTTGTCAGTATCGAGTGCGCAACCTTTAGCATCTACTTTGGCATTAGCGGGGGTATTGGCACAGCTATCAACACTATCTAATACACCGTCCTGATCAGAGTCGAGTTCACAACCCTTTTCATCGACCGTAACTCCTGTTGCAGTCGTTGGGCAAATATCGATACTATCGACGACACCATCTTTGTCAGTATCTAATTCGCATCCTTGAGCGTCTACTTTGGTTCCTGCGGTAGTATTAGGACACTGATCTTTACTATCAAAAACTTTGTCATTATCCGAATCAAGTTCACAGCCTTGAGTATCTACTTTAACGCCTGCTGGAGTGGCGGGGCATTGGTCTTGGCTATTACCGACATTATCGTTGTCATTGTCGAGTTCACAGCCATTAGCCGCGACTTGTAGCGTGCTTGGTGTCCCTAAACATTGATCTTTGCTATCCGGTACTCCATCACCATCATTGTCAATCTCACAACCTAAACCATCGACTTGAGTACCAGCAGCGGTTTCAGGACAAACATCTTGGCTATTGGCTACACCGTCTTTGTCGTCGTCTAGCTCACAGCCACTCTCATTAACTTTTGCACCTTTAGCCGTTAAAGCACACTGATCTTTACTGTCTGCTACACCATCTTGGTCTGTATCTAGTTCGCAACCTGTGGCATCCACACGAGTACCTGCTGGGGTGTCGGGGCAATTATCATGAGGGTCTGTGACCAGATCTTTATCAGAGTCAGTCAGTTCGCGTTTTAATTGCTCAGCTAATTGCTGTTGCTCCGTATTAGCTAGTTTGAGCTTATCTTCTAATTGTTGTTGTATCGTTTGAGCGTCATTGAGTTGAGTCGCTACTTCGGTCACTGCCCCCACTTGAGAGAGTAAGCTTTGTTTTTCTGTCAACCAGTTTTGGCTCTGATTTTTAAACTGATCAAGGTCAGATAGCAGCTCTTGGCGTTGGGTATCCCACTGTTTACCTTTAAGCTCAAGTTGCGTTTTGACATTAGTGATCTCGGCTAATTGAGCTTTAGCTTGTTTTAGATCAGTTGCTAGTTGTTTGCGTTCCGCTTCCCATGCCTGCCATTTTTGCGCGGTGTCGTCTTGAGTAGCTTTCAAATCAGCCAATAATTTATCGCGCTCTTGTTGCAGGGCTTGGCTGGCTTGGTTTTGTTGTGTGATATTTGTTTGTAGCTGGTCACGCTCGACGGTACAGGTTTGCAGGTTTTTATCAGCTTCAGCTTTAACTTGAGTAAGGGTATTTTCCAGTTCAGTACGTTGCTTAGCCCAAGCATTCGATTGTTGATTGAGTCCCTCAAAATTAGCCTGAAGCTGTTGTTTCTCCTCATTTAATTGAGCAATCTGCGCAGCG
Source organism: Thiofilum sp. (assembly GCF_016711335.1). Taxonomy (NCBI): domain Bacteria; kingdom Pseudomonadati; phylum Pseudomonadota; class Gammaproteobacteria; order Thiotrichales; family Thiofilaceae; genus Thiofilum; species Thiofilum sp. The sequence goes on along the minus strand of NZ_JADJTF010000001.1, from coordinate 438,482 downwards.
ATTTCAGGAATGGTATTAACCTGTGTAGTGAGGGTGGTAATTGTATCATTTAAAGCTTGGCGTTCCGCTTCCCATTGAGATTCGGTACTTTTAATCGAGTCGAGGTTAGAAAGAAGTTGTTGGCTATTTTGCTTACTTTGACTAAATTGGGCGGCAATTTCGGGAATAGTACCTACTTGTAGCTTGAGGCTATCAATCGTACCCGTCAGTTCTTTCTTTTCTGTTTGCCATTTTTGTTCAAAGTACTCATTACTTTGCTTAGCATTTTTGAGCGCAGTTTGAGTATTGGATAGGTCAGTTTTGATCTTTTTCAGTTCATTGACGGCTTGAGTAGTCGCCGCTTCTTTTTCACTAATTTGCGTTTGAAGGGTACTAAGTTCTTGTTCTTTAGTGGCTAAGCCAGCTTTAAGCGTAGTGATCTCTTTTTCTGTAGCAACCACTAGGGCTTTTAATTCCTCTTGCTCCTTATCGCGCTCGCTCAATACTTTGTGCAGATCATCAAGGGCTGAATCTTTTTCTTGCAAAATAGTATTAAGTTCAGCAGTTTTGTCACCCACATTCGCTTGTAGTTCAGTGAGAGCTTGGGTTTTAGTGGCTAATTGCCCCTTTAAATCACCGACTTCTTTCTTACTGTCCGCTAATTGAGTTTTAAGTTGACCGAGAGTGTCTTGAGTGGTTTTTAATTCTTGTTGTAAAGCTCCGATTTGCTCCGCTTTAGCACTCAAATTTTGCTGAATATCCTTAATATCATTCCATGAGAGCGCCATTCCAGCATTAGCGGGTTGTGGATTAGCGGGGTTTTGCCCAGACATTAATGGCATGGCATTAGGGGCTAGGGGCATAGGATTCATTGGATCAGGGACAGGCCAAGTAAACCCATAGGGATAAGCGGGAACCCACATAGGCACATCACCAGCACTAGGGGCTGCCGTAGGCGGAGTGGTGGCAGTATCAGGCGCGGCTGTTGCGGCAGCATCGGGTGGGGTAGGCATTGCCGAGCCATCGCCATAATAAGGATAAACCGGAACGCCAATGGTGTAAGGGAAGGGCATAGCTCCCACAGTATTATCAGTACCCGTCCCCATAGATAAAGGCATGGCACTATTAGCACTAGCTCCTACCCCCAAACCCATGCCCATACCGCCTGTCATAATCTCCTGTGAGGACAGCATAGGATAAACCAGTACGCCTGTGGTATTCAGATCAGTAGGAGGGGTGAGTGTTGGTGCATTAGGAACCGTGGGTGCTGTACCCTCCTCTGGTAAAGCATTCGGATTAGGCCACTGATTGTCTGCATGGAGCGCAGCGCTTACCAATGCAGTGATCAGAGTTACTCCAGTAATCAGTTTATACATGCGTCAAACCTCACGCTGAGTTTGGGAATAGGATTATTTGCCACCTATAGATAGGTCACGTCGTGCTGAGGAAATAGTAATAGTAAAGCCTGCGATGACATCTAGAAAAGACATGCAGGTTAAAATTAAAAACACTGAGTTTCCTCCTGACGGATTAGTAAGCCAATACACTAAATAAAAAATCAATACTATGGTGGATAGTAGATGATCGGCAATAGTTGTTTCTGAAGTGCGAGTAGACTTAAATAACTCGACATATAGCGCTACTATACCAGTTAATACCATAATATCTCCCCACGTAGGACGCCAAAGATGACCTGAAGGGAGCGTAATATTCAAAACAATGACATTTAAACCCCTAGGAAAGATACCAAACTGTACTAATGTCCAATAAACTAGCAGGATGATACCAAATAAGGGTATAAAGGGCAGTAAACGCATCATAGGTTATCTCTGATTGGTAGTTGTGGGGTAATGAACGACGCCGGAGTATAAGTCGTTAGAGATAAGAGCGCTGTTCATCCATTACAAGTCATTGTCCTAGCTCGACATTATAAGGGATAGTCACGGTCAGGGCGCGGACAAGATCTAATCAAGGCTAAGAGGCTTCCGTTTATCGAATAACAGGATAAACATGCCGCGCTCGTCGGCAATCGGTATAAGTGAGCGGATAAAGTCGCTTATACTAGGGCAAATAGGCGCTGCCCTGAGTCCATAACAATAAAAAAATAATAAAACTATAGCGAGACAAACCATGAAAATTACTAAGCGCTACTTGCTTTCCCAATGGCTATTGCTCCCCCTGTTATCCTTATCCTGCTCTTCCCTAGTACTAGCTAATGAGTTAGCTGACTTTGAAGCTCCTGAAGCAGTACTCACCTTAGAGGATGATTATGTAGAACAACCTGATACAGAGGTTCAGATACAAAGTACAGCACCTAATGCTCATGCTCAAGCCAAAGCACTAGCGAATGAGGACGATGGTTTATTAGAAGACTCTCAAACAACGGCGGTCGTAGGCGGCAGTAAAAGCTATATGGGTGGAAATACCCGTATTGGCGTGAGTGTGGATACGCAATACAAATTGCGCCTTGATGGCACGCAAGTGTTTTCAGATACCAAAAACTCTGTCACCAGTGGAGAGGGTTGGGTAGGTTTTAATCCTAAGGCTAAAGAGGGTGAAGAAAAGCTAACGGGTGCTGGGGTGAAGGTGAATCACCATTGGGTAGGTAAAAATGATACGGGTGGCGTAGATCGAGTGCATAAAGTCTTTGGTGCTTATGACCAAAATGAACACAGCGACAAGAAAATCACCGCAGGTTATGGTCAAGAAACCCAAAATATGTTTTGGTCTGGTCAAGCCAGTATGGCTAAAGGTGATGACCGTATCGTGGGCTATAGCTCTAATAAAACGGCTATTGTTGAGCGCCCTTATGACTATGGAGTCGGAGCGCGTGTAGGTACATTCTTACCGAATCAATTGATGCAGGTGCAAGGCGGGGTAGATCTAGAGTTTGGCAAAAACTATGCCGACAATGAAAAGCGCCCTACCCAAGTCACCGTATCCGGTGGAGTTGAGAAATTCTTTATGGATTCCCCTCATAGTGTGGGAGCTAATATTGAGTTGCTCAATAAAACGGGGGGCACAGAAGGTGAAAAGACTAATGATGCTCGCGGTAGTTTAAGTTATCGCTATGAGTTTGGTGGTGCGGGTCTTTATGAGCCTAATCAAGTCTACAAACGGGTGCGTGTAGAAATGCCGGGCGAGGAAAAGGTCGTGCGTACTCCCGCCAAAATAGAACGCAAGATGATTAAAAATACCATGGAGCTGGAAGGGGATACCTTCTTTGAGCGTGGTAAGGCTGTTTTGTTACCTGCCGCGAAACAACGTCTGCAATCTATCATGGCGCAAATGCGTAATGGGGTTCAGGGTAATATTCATATTGTAGGGAATACCTGTGATTTAGGCTCCGATGAGGATAATCAATTGTTATCCGAACAACGCGCTAATGCGGTTAGAGATTATTTTATTGAAAATGGCTTTGATCCAGACACCTTACTAGCAGAAGGGGTGGGAGAGGCTAATCCTAAGTATCCTAATGATGAGGCGCACCGTTATCGTAATCGCCGCGTTGATGTCGAGTACATGACCTATCAAACGGACTATAAAGAAGTAGTAGTGGATGAAGCAACTACTACTACAGTACGTAGCGCTCCCCGTGTCACATGGCGCCAAGAATTAGTGAAAACCCCGCCTAAGTGGGTCGAGCGTGCCTTACGTAATAATATTCAGCACAAGCGTTCGATTGATACCTATCGGACTGGTGGGGTCGTCAATGCACCTGAAGAAGGCGATATTATCGTCGCACGTAAGGATGATTTTACCTTCTACAGTGGTGATTTAGGTAAAGTACAAGTACTGGATATACTAAGGAACGACAATATTTTAGCAGGTACTACGATTAAAATTGTAAGTAATCCTAATAACCTAGTATTAGCAGTTAATGGTAATACTGTTAGTTATACGCCTTCTGCAGTAGGAAAATATAGCTTTACTTACAAGCTGGTTGCGCCAGATGGTAGTGAAAGTAATGTAACAACCGCTAATATTACAGTAGATAGTTGTTTTGCTGCCGGAAAGTGTTCAACTTTAGAGTTAACTCAAGATACCTTCCAAGTAGCACTTGGTGATAGTACTACATATACCATACCCGTATTAAAGAATGACAAAGGTGAAGACTTAAGAATTATTAGTGTGAGCGAGCCTAAATACGGTACTGCGGTCATTAGCTCAGATGGTAAATCTATTATGTATACCTTACGCCATGGCTACTGTGTAGATCATGTCTTTACTTATCAAGTACAGGATGCTTATGGTCGTACCGCTCAAGCAACAGTTAACGTTAAAATTCAATAATTAATATTATTAGCAACTAAGGGCCACTAATTGTTAAGCAGTTAGTGGCCTTGTTATTGGTTGAAAGAATGACACTCCCTAGCGGTGTGCAGGCAGTGTGTTATGCTAATAGGTATTTCAAGCAATAATAGTGATTAAGTACAGTGCGTCGTTCTTCTACTCTAATTAATCCTACTAAGCGCCGTTCGCGTTGGTGGTGGGTATTAGAGTTTTTAGTGATTTTATTGATTGTTTTAGGTTTTAGGGCTTGGAATCAAGCCGACTTAATTGCGGGTGTTGCGCCTAATTTTAAAGCAGATATGCTCAGTGGCGAACGTGTAGAATTAATGGATTATCGGGGTGAGCCATTACTGCTTTATTTTTGGCATCCTGATTGTGTGATGTGTCAATTACAACAAACCACCATTAGCGATTTAGCTAAAAATCATTCGGTGTTAACCGTAGTACAGGCTCAGCATAAAGAGCAGCTGCTCAGTTATATGGACAATCGTGGCATTAGCGGATGGCCTACCATTATCGATGAGCAAGGTAGTATTCATCGACAATTCGCAGTCAAAGCCACGCCCACTCATTACATTATTGATGGTGAGGGGCTAATTCGCTTTCGAGAGATAGGATTAAGCACTAGCTGGGGATTACGGTTACGCCTTTGGTTTGCGGGCGAACAGATGGAGAGCGAGGGTATTTAGGGCTTGAGCTAAAATTAGGCTCTTAGTGTGCTGAAAATTAATTCGACCTACTCTAAGAGGTTGGGTTGAAAATGATAATAATTATCATTAATATCGTGCTCAATTTAAATAGTCATTCGAGGCATAGATATTAATGCGTAAACTATTCAGTTTAGCTTTAGGGTTAGTATTGGCTACACCCGTTTGGGCAGAGGGTGAGGTCAATGTGTATTCTTCGCGTCAAGAACAATTAATTAAACCAATTTTAGAAAAATTCACCGCTAGCACAGGCATTAAAGTGAATTTGGTCACGGGTAAAGATGATGCCCTGATTGAACGTCTCAAATTAGAGGGTGACAATTCTCCGGCTGATGTTTTGCTAACCGCTGATGCAGGGCGCTTATATCGAGCTAAAAGCATGGAGCTAACCCAAGCAATCGAGTCTGAAACCCTAAAAACTAATATTCCAGAACATTTACGCGATCCTGAAAATCACTGGTTTGGTCTGACCTATCGCGCTCGCCCGATTTTCTATGTCAAAGATAAAGTTAAACCGGAACAACTCTCTACTTATGCCGATTTAGCTGATCCCAAATGGAAAGGCAAAATCTGCGTGCGCAGCTCCGATAATATTTACAATCAATCGATGACTGGCTCCATGATTGCTAGTATTGGAGCGGAGGCCACTGAAAAGTGGGTGACAGGTTTCGTGCAAAACTTTGCTCGCCCACCTGAGGGCGGTGATCGTGATCAAATTAAAGCCGCAGCCGCAGGTCAGTGTGATTTAGCGATTGCCAATACTTACTACTTTGGACAAATGCTCAGTGGTGACAATGCGGAAGAAAAAGCAGCGGCTGAAAAAGTCGCTATTTTCTGGCCGGATCAAGCCGAAGGACAACGTGGTACGCATATCAATATTAGTGGCGGCACAGTCACTAAAGCGGCTAAAAATAAAGATAATGCTGTAAAATTACTCGAATATCTCACTAATGATGAAGCACAAAGTTGGTACGCCGAGCATAATCAGGAGTATCCAGTGAAAGCAGGTGTTGCCCCTAGTAGCTTATTAAAAGGGTGGGGTGAGTTTAAAGCTGATAGCCTGAATCTGTCAGAACTGAGTAAAAACAATGCGGATGCGGTAAAAATAATGGATAAAGCTAATTGGAAATAAGCAAAGGAATGTGGCGTGTGCTCATTATGGGCATGGCTGCCTTTACCGCTTTACCCATCATCGCTGTATTTAGCTATGTATTTGTGCCTGCACCCGAAGTGTGGGCACATTTAGTAGATACGGTACTAAGCGATTATATTCAAAATACTTTATGGCTGATGCTTGGCGTCAGTGTTGGAGTATTACTCATTGGTATTCCTGCTGCATGGCTGACAAGCATGTGTCGTTTTCCGGCGCAGCGTTTTTTTGAGTGGGCTTTGTTATTACCACTGGCTATGCCTGCCTATATTATTGCTTATACCTACACCGGAATGCTGGATTTTGCTGGCCCCGTGCAAAGTCTTATCCGCTCATTAACCGGTTGGGGCTATGGCGATTATTGGTTTCCTAATGTGCGCTCGTTAGGGGGCGCGATTGCTATGCTGTCTCTCGTGTTGTTCCCTTATGTGTATCTATTAGCTAGGGCGGCATTTTTAGAGCAATCGATTTGTGTCTTAGAAGTGAGTAGTACTTTAGGTGCGAATCGTTGGCAAAGTTTTTTTCGAGTGGCATTACCACTAGCACGCCCTGCGGTGATTACGGGCTTATCTTTGGCCTTGATGGAGACAGTGGCTGATTTTGGTACGGTACAATATTTTGGAGTCTCTACCTTCACGACGGGTATTTTTCGTACTTGGTTTGGTCTAGGCGATCATGCTGCTGCCTCGCAATTAGCCGCCTTATTGATGACTTTAGTATTGGTATTAATTTTATTAGAACTCTGGTCAAGGCAACGCGCCCGTTATCATCATACCTCTAGCAAGTATTCGCGTATTCCCAAGTACCAGCTTAAAGGTTGGCATGCCTTAATAGCCTTTCTAGTTTGTGCTTTGCCCTTAGTGCTAGGTTTTATCATTCCGGTCGCCCAATTGATCTATTGGGGAATTACCACTGCACACACCACCTTAGATGCTAGCTTTTGGGAGTTAGTGGGCAATAGTTTAATGCTGGCGGCTTTGGCGGCGTTGTCTGCTTTACTTTTGGCACTGATTTTGGGCTACGGCAAACGTATTAATCCCGACCCGATGGTGAAAACGGCAACGCGTATTGCAGCCTTAGGTTATTCCATTCCGGGTACGGTGATTGCGATTGGTGTGCTGATTCCTTTGGCGTGGCTGGATACGCAACTTAATTTATTCACTAAGCATTTTTGGAATACCTCGATAGGCTTAATCTTTAGCGGTTCTTTATTGACCTTACTGTATGCTTATAATGTGCGCTTTTTAGCGGTGTCCTTACAAACGGTGGAGGCGGGTTTGGGTAAAATTAAACCCACGATTGATAATGCGGGACGTTCCTTAGGTTTAGGTTCTTTAGGAGTGTTACACCGTTTACATCTACCTCTGATGAAAGGAACATTGCTCACCGCTTTGCTGTTAGTATTTGTCGATGTGTTAAAAGAGTTGCCGGCTACGTTGATTTTGCGTCCTTTTAATTTCAATACCTTGGCAGTAAGAGCGTATGAGCTTGCCTCGGATGAGCGTTTAGCCGAAGCGGGATTGCCTGCCTTAATGATTGTGGCAGCAGGCATTATTCCCGTGATTTTACTCAGTCGATCTATTGCCACCGCCCGCGCAGGTACTACCCCTTCATGAGCCAATTAAGCCTCCAACAGATTGTCATTCAATACGCCCAACAAGCGGTGATTCATGATATTTCGCTCCAAATTGAGCATGGGCTGATTGGTTGTCTATTAGGACCTAGTGGTTGTGGTAAGACCACACTATTACGCGCGATTGCGGGGTTTGAACCAGTAGCCGAGGGCAAAATTGCCTTGGGTGATACCGTCATTAGCTCGCCACGAGTGCATGTCCCTCCTGAAAAGCGTCAGATTGGTATGGTGTTTCAGGATTATGCTTTATTCCCACACTTGACTATTGCCAATAATATTAGCTTTGGGATTAGGCATTTAAGCAAATCCGAGCAAGCTAAACGTATTGCGCAATTGTTGGAATTAGTCAGCTTATCTGGCTACGAGAAGCGTTATCCGCATGAATTATCCGGTGGTCAACAGCAGCGTATTGCACTAGCGCGAGCACTAGCGCCTAAACCTAAACTCATGCTCTTGGACGAGCCCTTTGGCAGTCAAGATGTCGAGTTGCGTGAAATGTTAGCGCGAGAAGTGCGTGATATTTTAAAACAGGAAAAAACTACAGCGATTTTAGTCACTCATGATCAACACGAAGCGTTTGCGATGGCGGATGAAATAGGGGTATTAAAAAGCGGACGCTTGCAGCAATGGGCGACCCCGTATGAGTTATATCATCGCCCTGCCAATGCATTTGTGGCGGAGTTTATTGGGCAAGGTGTGCTGATCAAGGGCGAGGTGCTCGATAACTATACGGTACATACTGCATTAGGCATTGTGTCGGGTGAATTACCTCAAGGCTCAGAACCTAAAACACCACTTAAGGTGTTAATTCGCCCCGATGATATTCGCCTAGTCGCTAAAGCAGAGCGCAAAGCCACAGTCATCGGGCGGGTATTTAGAGGCGCACAGTATTTGTATACCCTACAGCTACCCGATCAAGTCACCAAAGTATTGGCCTTAGTACCCAGCCATCAAGAGTATGATATGGGCGAAACGGTTAGTTTAGAGCTGGATATGCAGCATTTAGTGTTAGTGCCTTAACCCAACTAGCACAGTGTTTATAAAATTATTCTCTGTACACGACAAAACCACTAACTTATTGATTTAGCATGTTTGTCATGGAGATGGTGAAAGTCCACCGCTCCTATGTTTTACTCTCTAGTTACCACACAGGAGAGCAAAATGGATCTGAGCGATGGACTACGTGACAGTTTAAAAGCCCACTTGAGTTGGGGCAAGCCCCGTTTGGATTGTTTTGTGGGAATGCTGCAGGCCTTGCTGAGTGCGCGACAAATGAATTTGGCGTTGTTGGCGGTACACATAGATTCTGACACCGACATTGGTTCCCGCTATCGACGGATGCAACGCTTTTTTAGCCAAGTGTTCTTTAATTACAATGACATTGCCCATTTTCTTATGGGAATGTTCGCCTTTAGTGGTCAACAATACTACCTCACACTCGACAGAACCAACTGGAAATGGGGCAAATCCAACCTCAATCTCCTGACTTTGGCGGTTGTTTACCAAGGTGCGGCTATCCCCGTTTACTGGATGGTGTTGAACAAACGCGGTAATTCTAACCAACGTGAACGTATTGCCCTGCTGCAACGATTTATCAGCCAATTCGGGCGCAACAACATCTTGGGTGTGTTGGCTGACCGTGAGTTTATTGGTGGTCAATGGTGGAAGTGGTTGTCTTCCAAAGAGATTCCCTACTTGATTCGTATCAAGGGTAATCAGTTGATGACCGACAAACACAAAAAGAGGCGCATGTCCGCTCGCTGTTTGCCAACCTCAAGCCGGGTAAACGGCGCGTTCTCCGTCACCGTCGCGACGTTAGCGGGGAATGGGTTTGGCTCAGTGGCTCAAAGCTGCCCAGTGGTGAGTTGTTGATTATCGCCAGCAACCACTACACGGCTGATCCCATTGGCACTTATCGGCTACGTTGGGAAATTGAAAACCTGTTCCAATGCTTGAAAGGGCGTGGTTTTCACATGGAAGCCACTCACTTCACCAAACCCCTCGCATCAAAAAGATGATGGCGTTGCTTGCCATTGGCTTCTGTTGGGCGCACAAAGTCGGCGAATGGAAGGAAAAAGCCGTCAAGCCTTTGAAGACGAAAAACATGGACGCAAAGAGCAAAGTGTCTTCCGTTACGGCTTGGACTACTTGACCGATTTATTGAATGGAAGGGTACGGGAAAAAGTGGATAGGCTTAGGCTGCTGCTTCTGTTCCTTTGTCCACCACAATTCATGGCGATCGAGGATGGACGGATGAAACTCAGGCGATTTTCTTTTGAAAAAGATTCAATGAGTTAAGCGAATTGTCGTGTACAGAGAAAATTATTATTAAATAGTAAGCTTTTCTACTTAAGTGTATAAATATTTACTGATATTATAAAAATTCATCTTATACCTTAGACGTGATGTAGGGGGCAAACATCATGCTCATAAGCAAGCTATGTAAGCTAAATCGATTATTTATATGCAAAACTTATTTATTAATTTTCCTTGCTTTATGCAATCCAGTGCATGGGGATGACATTGAGTTTGTGATGGCTTATCACTCTATGCCAACTACTTTAGATCCTCATAAGATACCCTTAGCGGCAAACATTGCTCTGGCTGATCAATTATATGATTCACTATTTGTAATTACCGATGAATCTGAACCTACTTCATTGATTATTGAGTCTTGGGAGTTAAAAAATGAAACTACTTGGGTATTTCATTTAAAGCATAATATTTATTTTCACGATGGCACACCGCTAACTACTAAAGATATTATATATTCTTTTGATCGAATTAACCAAGTAGAGGGTCTAGAGTATAAAGCCTTTACTAAGCGTTGGAAAAGCTATGAGCGTTTGGATGATTATGCCTTTCAAATTGTAACTGAAAAACCCTATTCAAGCCTATTACGTAATTTGGGTAATATTTATATTCTTAAATATCAAGAGCAGTTGTTACCTCATGATAAATTTATGGAGCAAAAAGGCTATATAGGTTCTGGACCTTATTGCCTAATAGCTATTGAGCCTAATGGAGACATTCGTTTGATAGCGAATAAATACTATCACGGGGCGGCTGTTTTGGTAAAAAAAGTGCGTATCACACGTTTTGTAGAAGTGAATGAGCGTCTTAGAGCCTTACAAGAGGGCAAGATTAACCTAGCTGAAGGCTTGGCAGAGGTTAATATACCGTTATTAAATTTAAAAAATATTGATATTATTAAAGCTCCCACTCATCGTTTACTTCATCTGCATTTAGATTTTAAAGATGCCCCTACTACTTTTGTACGTGATTATAAAGGAAATACTTTAGATCATAATCCACTACGTAATACCTTAGTAAGAAAGGCTATTTCACTAGCCATTAATCGCAAATATTTAGTCGATGAGATTCTACAAGGCAATGCCTTAATAGCAGAGCAGTATATGTTACCGAACATGGTCGGTTATATGGCGGGTATAAGATTAGATGAGTATAATCCTGAGCTAGCCAAGCAGTTATTAAAAAAAGCAGGTTATGAGCAGGGGTTTAACTTAGTATTACATGGTACGAATGACCGCTATATTAAAGATCATGCTATAGTACTTGCGATTGCTAAGATGTTGAATGAGGTTGGGATTAAGACCATACCTATTACTCTAGGCAGAAAACAATTTTTTCAAGATGTACAGAACTATCAATATTCAGCTATTTTAATAGGATTTAGCCCTAATGGTAATATACAAGGTCTTTTAGATGAGCTGATTCATAGTCCTGTACCTGAAAAGGGTAAAGGGGCTTTTAATTTTGGGCGCTATACCAACCCACAGGTAGATCAATTGATCCATGAGGCAGGAGAGCAGTTTAATCAAGTTAAGAGAATAAGAACCCAAGGGCGGGCAATAGAGCTGGCTATGAATGACTATGCTCTTATTCCATTATACTTTGAGCAGGCAATATGGGGGCAGTCTAAAAATAGTCAGTGGGAGTTTTGGCCCAATCATTTTAATGGCACGGTCGCACAAGACATCAAACCTAAATAATGCAAAATACTAGCGACTAGGGTGCTATCATCTTGTCTTCATTAAAAATATTGTTTAGCACCTTGCCATACTAAGATCAGGTTCAGTTCGTTATCTCATAATTACTCTGGAGTCGCATAGCCTACTATCATTCTTCCTGCTACTCATTCGAGTAGTAAAAGATTGCATGCGCGTTAATCTAGTTGGAGCATTAGCTGATGAATAAGCGTTATAATTGCCGATGGAGTAAACTGAGCTTAACCTTATTCTTAACGCTGATCTGCTCGATAATAATAAAAAATGCTGGAGCAGAGTCACAATCTGAGCAGCCCTTTGTTATTGCTTATAGTTCAATGCCCACTACCTTAGATCCCCATAAGTCTCACCTAGCCGTTAATATAGCACTGGCTCTACACCGCTTTGATAGCTTATTTAATATTAATTTTGAGGGCGGGGCTGATTCTTATTTAGTAGAAAAATGGGAGAATTTAAATAGTAAAGTTTGGCTGTTTGAGCTTAAAAAAGATATAAAATTCCATGATGGAAGTCTGTTGACGACTAGGGATGTTATATACTCTCTTGATCGTATTAAAGCTATGCCAGACTCTTATTTTAATCGTTTTGTGCAACGTTTAGAGCATTACCAACCCTTAGACCCTTACCGATTTAAAATTATTACTAAGGAACCCAATGCTAATTTATTACATGATTTAGGTTTTATTTTTATTATTAAAGCACAAAGCAAACCTTTATTAGATGAATTTTTTTCAAGTAAGCTTAGTAATATTGGAACAGGCCCTTATTTATTAGAGAGCTATACATCAGAAGACAATATTCATTTACGTGTCAATCCCTATTATCATTCTGCACCAGTATGGGTAAAATCAGTATGTATTAAGGGTATGCCAGATCCCACAGCTAGACTGATTGCCTTGCAGCAGGGGAAAGTACAATTGGCAGAGGGGCTGACTGAAGTTGATTCGACTAATATATTAACTAATCATGATATTAGTTTCATCCGCTCGCCGACTCATCGTTTATTATATTTGACCTTGGATACTACGCGTGAAATAACACCTTTTGTTCGCTCTATAGATGGGAATGTATTGAATAATAATCCTTTAAAATCACTGAAGGTAAGAAAAGCGATTTCTTTAGGTATTGATCGCAAATACTTAGTAAGTACTATTTTAAAATATACCGGTACACCGGCAGATCAATATGTTTTACCTAATGTTTTAGGTTATATTGGAGGCTTAATACCCGATGCTTATGACCCAGATGAGGCGATAAAATTATTAAGTGAGGCAGGGTATCCTAATGGCTTTCAACTTACTTTACATGGAGCACATAATCGCTACCTTAAAGATAAGGCAGTGATCGAAGCGATTGCTCAAATGCTAACTAAAATTAGAATTAAAACCACACCCGTAGTGCTGGATGAGGCAGGAGCTTTTCTAAATAAAAATAATTATGAATATTCAGCGACCCTGATTGGGGGCAGTAGTGAAGGGAGTTTACAATTAATGCTGGAAAATCTAGTCCATAGCTGTTCTGAAGAGCGAGGTATTTTTAATATAGGGCATCATAGCAATAGAACTATTGATGAGTTAATAAAACAAGGTGGTGCACAGTTCAATCAAGTCAAGCGTATGCGTCACTTGAAGCAAGCTCAAGAAATGGCTATGCAAGATCATGCGTTTATACCATTGTATTTTGAAAATGCAGTATGGGGTATTAAATATCATCATAAGTTAGATTTTTCGCCTACACGCTCAGGGTTGACACTAGCACAAGATATTAGACCTCTAGGTGTTAAATAGACGGCTTAGGTCAAAGCTGAGAGGGGAATTAATATTGGTAGGAATAATATTTAAAGGCTTGCTACAAAAAGTTAGGCTAAGGCATGAAATTTGAAAACCGAATTTTGGTTAAAATATTAATAGCATTCCTCTTAGCTTGGACTTTATTCTTAGTTTTTGTCTATCAAAGTTTGATTAGCAATTTAATGTCTAGTTTAAAAGAGCATGGGGAGCAGGGGCGTAATCAGTTACAAACCATTTTCACCAGTACTGGACAAACTTTGCTAGATATAAGTCAAAATATTTCAGATCTGGTCTTTGAAAGCAAAACTAAAACCATGGATTATAAGCTATTATCTCAACAGGAGCTGAGTAAAAGATTAGAGCAAAGCTGGAAAATATTTGTGAATAAAAATCAACTATTAACGATGAATTACTATGATAAAACCTATCAGTTACTAGGTAGTTGGGGAATTAGTACGGCACATAATCAAATTTATGCTAGCCAACCAGATCTATTAAAGGCATTTGAGGCACGTATCGGCAGTACTTATTTTAGTTGTCAAGATATATGCTATTATCATGCCACAAGAGCTTTTTATCCTAATTCTTTTGAGTATGGTATTTTACATTTTACTCTTCCTATTGATGAGATCGTGAATCGGTTTCGGTCTTTAAACTTGCATAATATTTCAGTATTACAGCAAAGCGATGAAATGTTAGAAGTACAAATGTTAAATGAGGATTTTAGATTACAAACCAGCACTCGCTTATTGGAGTATTACGCAATCAAACCTCTCTTAGATCAGGTTAAGATTAGAAATAAGCCATATTTGCTAAATAATAACGGAGCATTGTTTTTTGTGTATGCTTTTAATATGCCTGATCAAGAGTTGCTATATCTAATTTCTAGAGATATAACAACACAAGTTAATGAACTCCATTTAACATTTGGTAGAATTATTTCAGGGTCTTTTTTAGTGGTTTTATTGATGATCTTGGTATTATGGTTTTCTTTACATCGTCTCATAGCACGTCTCAATAAAATTATTAAAATCTTACCGACCATAGGCAAAGGGCATTTTGCCAAAGCATTAGAAGAGCTAATGCAATTAGAAGGTACTAGACGGAAAGATAACAATGGAGACGAGATCAACGTCTTATACAATAATATTATTAGTTTAAATCAGCAGCTAGAAAATTTGCACTCTGGGTTTATGGATCAAAATGAAAGATTACGGCATTTGGCTGAGTATGATGCATTAACAGGTATCTATAATAGAAGAAAGTTTAAAGAACTAATGACTACTCTTTATTTAGAAAGACGCCCTTTTTTATTAGTTTATTTTGATATGGATCACTTTAAATTAGTAAATGATACGTTTGGGCATGCTGCCGGGGACGAGTTACTGTTAGCGTTTGTGGCAATTTTAAAAAACCACTCACAGGATGCGATTATTGGACGCATGGGAGGTGATGAGTTTGCGATGTTGCTACTCAATATTTCCTACACCGATGCACATAGGCGCTTTCGAGCTATTGTGAAGCAAATGGAAAAAGTAAAACTAAAAGACTCGGCCGCCACTACCTTATTTAGTTGTATCCCCTCTATTGGTGTCGCTTGTTATCCTTCTGATACGGGTGATCTCGATGAATTAGCTGCTTGTGCCGATGCGGCTATGTATGAAAATAAACGTCGCAAACAAGATGTATGCGCGTTTTATACGGGTAAAGAGGTAATTCTAGCTGAGGAAAAGCAGTTTAGTAAGTGGATTAATTTAGTCCTTAATGCTATTGAGCAAAATTATTTATGTCCTTATTTTCAACCTATCGCTTGTGCTCATGATAGGGAAATAATAGCCTATGAGGCTTTAGCTAGAATTATTGATCCTACTGATGGGCTTAGTTCAGCAGAGCATTTTATTACTTATACTGAGCATGCCCGTATTATCGTTAATCTTGACTATACTATGTTAGATAGGATACTTCATAAAGCTCATCCTTTAAACCCCCAACCTTGTTTAATGATTAACTTATCTAATCTGACTATGGAGTATCCGGGCACAGTAAAGTTTATTTTAGATAAGCTAGCACAGTATAATTATAATCCGCGTAGGGTGGTATTCGAGTTAACAGAAAGCTATGAAGTGAAGAATTTTAGTAACCTAGCTGAATTAATGAATCAATTACGTAAATTTGGGGTGCGTTTTGCGTTAGATGATTTTGGTACAGGTTATTCATCATTTAGCTATATTAGTCATTTAAAGTTTGATATTTTGAAAATTGATAAGACTATTATTAATGGCTTACTTAAAAAGCAAACAGCAGGGCAAGTTAGTAGCCTACATTTAATTGAGTCTATTGTATCAATTGCCCAACAAGCGAATATTATCACGGTAGCTGAGGGGATTGAGTCGCCAGAATTATTAGCTCAAGTTACCGCCTTTAAAGTGGATTGGTTTCAAGGTTATTTATTTGGTAAGCCTCAGCCCGAATTTTTAGAATCTTTTAGTGAAAGTCTTGTGAGTGCTTAGTAATATTCACCTATTATTTCAATAACGCCCACTATATTAGCATTTAATTCCTCTAGATCTTCTGCCGGAATCCACCACTCAGTATGAATCGCGCCCCCCACTTTTTGAATAGGGTAACGTTCCATAAAGGTTTTTTTGACTTGAAAGCGGGTAACGTAGCCCACACCACTTTCCTTAGTATTCCATTGTATGGCGATTTGTTTAGCATAGTCCTCATTGGTAACCGGATAAAAAATAGGCTGTTGCGGTAGGCGTGGAGGCCATGCTTTGAAACCACTTTGCTTGACTAGCTCTAGTTCTTTAGGGCCTGTAGGTCGATATAGGGTGATGAGTTCAATCATTGTGAGGTGCTCTTTTTATCATCAATGCTCAAGTTACTTATGAGTTTAGCTAATATCGCTAAGATTAAGAGAAGGAAGCGTACTTTTACAGTGATTTTCTACTCACTTCACAGTATTATAGTATTTATTATGATAAATTCTGTTTCTTACTACCATAGGATGAGGCATTATGTCGTTAGCTGGCAGTCAGTTGTTTAAACAACAAGCATTTATTAATGGTCAGTGGGTGAATGCTCACTCGAACAATACTTATCCCGTGCATAATCCTGCTACGGGTGAGGTACTAGGGTCTGTTCCTGCGATGGGTGCAACGGAAACAGAACAAGCAATCCAAGCCGCCGAAGCTGCATTACCCGCGTGGCGAGCGTTAACGGCTAAAGAGCGGGCGAATAAACTACGTACTTGGTTTAATTTGATGATGCAAAACCAAGACGAGTTGGGTCGCCTTATGACTCTAGAGCAGGGCAAACCCTTAGCCGAGGCTAAAGGTGAGATTGCTTATGCCGCTTCCTTTATTGAGTGGTTTGCCGAGGAAGCTAAGCGCGTCTATGGTGAAACGATTCCGGGGCATCAAGCGGATAAGCGCATTGTCGTGATTAAACAACCTATTGGAGTCACGGCGGCTATTACACCTTGGAATTTCCCTTCGGCGATGATTACCCGCAAAGCAGCTCCGGCACTAGCGGCAGGCTGTACGATGGTATTAAAGCCTGCTTCACAAACCCCTTTCTCAGCATTAGCACTAGCAGAACTCGCTACTCAAGCGGGTATTCCGGCGGGAGTGTTTAATATTGTCACAGCGGGTATGAACGGTGCGTCTGAGGTGGGTAATGTATTATGCGCTAGCCCTGTAGTACGTAAGTTGTCCTTTACAGGTTCCACCGCTGTGGGTATGAAACTCATGGCGCAATGTGCTCCTACCCTTAAAAAGCTGTCTTTAGAGTTGGGGGGTAATGCACCTTTTATTGTGTTTGATGATGCCGATGTGGATGCAGCAGTACAAGGGGCGATTATTTCCAAGTATCGTAATGCCGGACAAACCTGTGTCTGTGCTAACCGCATTTATGTACAAGCGGGTATTTACGATCAGTTTGCTGAAAAACTTGCGCAAGCGGTACAAAATCTTAAGGTAGGTAATGGCTTAGACACAGGTATTACTACCGGACCATTAATTGATGAACGCGCGGTGCAAAAGGTGGAAAGCCATTTACAAGATGCACTGAGTAAGGGTGCAACCCTAGTGACAGGGGGGCAACGTCATGCTTTAGGTCGAACCTTTTTTGAGCCAACCGTATTAACAGGTGCAACCATTGATATGTTGGTAGCGCGTGAAGAAACCTTTGGTCCTTTAGCGCCGCTATTTAAATTTGAAACCGAAGCCGATGTGATTTACATGGCGAATGCGACGGAGTTTGGTTTAGCGGCTTATTTTTATGCGCGTGATTTGAGCCGAGTCTGGCGTGTAGCCGAAGCTTTAGAATACGGTATGGTGGGCATTAATACCGGATTGATCTCTACTGAGGTAGCCCCTTTCGGTGGTGTGAAGTTTTCAGGACTAGGACGCGAAGGCTCACGACATGGTATTGAAGAATACTTAGAAATGAAATATTTATGCTTTAATGTGTGACCTTTAAAGAATCCCTCTGACAATGTTTAGGGGAGAGAATCTAAGCACTGTCAGAGGATCAGACCAAACCCCGTCACGGAGGAGTAGAGTAGACGGGTGGTTAAGTAGGATGTGTGCTAAGCAGTCTTTGGTTTCAACTTGCTCAGTTATTTAAAAGCAAGTAGTGTGCCAAGGTGGCGGAGCAGGTAAATTAGCGCTAAATAGCTAGGTTTAAAGACTAATGTTGAAGCTATCAACCGGTAGCTAATAAAGAGAAGGTACTATTTTGGTGCATTGGGGTTTAAGTCAGTGCTTGTACTAATAAACCAATCCCCATCGCTACCACAATCAAGCCCGCCGCCAGTTTGATAGCAGGCTTGCGCAACAAGCGTTGGAGTTGGGCAGCAAACGTGCCCATTAACAGTAAATTGGGTAAAGTGCCTAGACCAAACAGCAGCATAATTAAGGCCCCCTTAGTGACACTACCTGCCGATACTGTCCAGAGCAATACACTATAGACCAAACCACAGGGCAGCCAGCCCCAAATAAACCCTAAGGGTAGCGCTTTTAAAGGGGTATTAATGGGAATAAAGCGGCGTCCTAAGGGTTCTAAATGTTTCCAAATGGGCTTACCTATTTGTTCAATTTTGGCTATTCCCGTCCAAAGCCCCGCCAGATATAAACCCAAAGCCACCATGAATAGGGCCGCGAGCACACTTAATCCAGTACGCAATACATCCAGCTCAGTAAACTGTAAAGCCGCTACTCCGATACTGCTAGCTATCACACCTGCTAAGGTATAGCTGCTTAAGCGTCCAATATTGTATCCCAGCATAATAGGGAGTGATTGCCTGAAATGCTGGCGTTGAGCGGCAGGGAGGCTAAAGGTTAGGGCACTAACAATACCCCCACACATACCCAAACAATGTACACCGCCCATTAAACCCACCAAAAATGCAGCACTATAGTCAGAATACTGTAACCAAGCCCAAGTCATGCTGCATTTATCCTAAAAGAAAGTGTGAGGTTAATTAAGGGTATGGCGAGTTTGATACTGACCCGCTTTAAAGCCTTTAAAAAAGTTATTGAGTAAGGGATGTTCGACCGGTGCTTTTAAATTATCAGGTTCTAAATTACGTTGTGCTACATAAGCCACATGACCCTCTTCATCAATTAACACATGATACCACGGCTCATCTTTAGGGGGGGTGTCTTTACTAGCATTGCTATGGCGTTCATACCATTCTTCACTACCCTGAAACTGAGCATCGACATCCACCACCACGCCACGATAATCAAATAAGCGATGATGAATCAGTTGACCAATGGCAAAATTAGCGTTTTGCTGGGTTGTCATGCTGTTGTAATACCTCTTCAATCTGCAATGATGCTCTATTGATAATAGTATGTGGCGTCGTATAGCTATTTCAAGAGCCTAGCTCTTTTGCTCAACTATTAGTGCGTTTAAAGCTTGCTCATAGTGTAAATACAATTGTTGGCGAATCGCTTCACCCTTAAAACCTTGGCGAATAATGTTTTGCACATTCACTTGCTGACAAGAATACAGAGCTTGTTGCAGAAAATGACGCTGTGGATAGAGGGTATGTTCAAAGCCTAAGCGCCCTTTACTATCGGCTTCACACGCAATAAGCAAGGCTTCAAAGCGCTCAGGGCGGCGCAATGCATCCGTACTCACCAATAGTTGTACTAACTCTGAAGCGCTTAAGCTCAGACATTTATGGACTTGACCGTGAAATTCAGCCACTAACTCAGCCAGTTGTTGATAATGGCTAGGTACACGATAACGTTCACACCACTCAGTAACTAATTGTTTGCTTATTAATTCATGACCTGTATGAGCAGGCCATAGAGTTTGTGGGGTTAGACCCTTACCCAAATCATGCACTAAAGCGGCAAAGCGGACTTTAGGATCAGTAGTTAAAATGCAGGCAGCTTGTAAGACCATTAGGGTATGAATACCACAATCAATTTCAGGGTGAAATTCAGCCTTTTGTGGCACACCAAATAAGCGCTCTAATGCAGGAAAAATAATCGCCAAAGCACCACAGTCGTGTAGTACCTCAATAAAGCGGGCAGGCATAGATTCACTCAAAGCCTGTTCCATTTCTTGCCAAACACGTTCAGGCACTAGAGCCGCTACCTCACCGTTTTGTACCATCGCCTGCATCAGATGCATGGTTTCAGGCGCAACCGTAAAACCCAAAGGAGCATAACGCGCGGCAAAGCGTGCGACACGTAATATGCGCACCGGATCTTCAGCAAAAGCGCTTGAAACATGACGCAGTAGTTTATTAGTTAAGTCATCCAAACCCTGATAAGGATCAATAAGCACACCACTTTCAGTTTGAGCCATCGCATTAATAGTTAAATCTCGTCGAGCTAGATCTTGCTCTAAGGTAACAGTAGTATCGGTATAAAATTGAAAACCATGATAACCCTTAGCCGTTTTGCGTTCAGTGCGAGCTAGCGCGTATTCTTCTTGAGTGTCAGGATGGAGAAAAACCGGAAAATCTTTACCAACAGGGCGGAAACCCTGTTCTAGCATCCATTCAGGGCTTGCACCAACGACGACCCAATCTCGATCTTTGACATGACGCCCTAGTAGTTGATCACGGACAGCACCTCCTACTAAATAGAAAGATGGCTTTTGAATTATTTTCATTAGATTGTTCCAAAAGG
This sequence comes from Thiofilum sp., assembly GCF_016711335.1. Taxonomy (NCBI): domain Bacteria; kingdom Pseudomonadati; phylum Pseudomonadota; class Gammaproteobacteria; order Thiotrichales; family Thiofilaceae; genus Thiofilum; species Thiofilum sp. The sequence goes on along the minus strand of NZ_JADJTF010000001.1, from coordinate 417,745 downwards.
TTAGTTAGCGCTTGGCTATCCATTCAGTAGCATTGACCCTTATCGGTAACTTGTGGTCACATTCAAGGATATTTATTTAAGGTATCTTTTTTTAGGGTTTTTGACTATTCTTAGATACTGTCTTTTTCTTATCAGGATATGCTAACCGTTAGGAGTTAATTTATGGCCCATATTATTGTATTGGGTGCTGGTACAGGTGGAATGCCAGCGGCTTATGAACTGAGAGAAGCTTTAGGTAATAGTCATGAGATTACCGTAGTGAATGAGCGCGATTACTTCCAGTTTGTACCCTCTAACCCTTGGATCGCAGTGGGCTGGCGCAATCGTAATGAGATTACCTTTCCTATTGAACCCTACCTCAGTCGCAAAAATATTAAATTCGTAGTAGGACGTTGTGACAAAATCGACCCTGCTGCTAATACCATTACCATGGAAAATGGTACTAATCTCAAATACGACTATTTAATGATTACCACAGGTCCTAAGCTCTTTTTCCAAGAGGTTGAAGGCGCAGGTCCGCACGGTGGTCACACCCATTCTATCTGTATGGTTGACCATGCAGAAAAACTCTACGCGGATTATCAAAAACTGCTTGAAAAAGGCAGTGGTCATATTGTCATTGGTGCAATGCCGTTTGCTAGTTGCTTTGGTCCAGCGTATGAGTTTGCTTTCATTGTGGATGCGGATCTGCGTAAACGCAAAATGCGTCATAAATTCAAAATGACCTATGTGTCGTCTGAACCTTATGTCGGTCATTTAGGTTTAGCGGGTGTAGGTGACTCCAAAGGTATGTTAGAGCATGAATTACGCAACCATCATATTGATTGGATTGTGAATGCTAAAACCACCAAAGTTGACCCTAATCTGATGCACGTTGAAGAGTATAACGCTGATGGTCAGGTGGTAAAACAACATCAAATTCAATTTGATCTAGCGATGATGCTACCTGCTTTCAAGGGCGTTGATGCAGTTGCAGCGGTTGAAGGCTTATGTAATCCACGCGGTTTCGTATTGGTAGACGAATTACATCGTAGCCCTAAATACAAAAATATTTATTCTGCTGGGGTATGTATTGCTATTCCTCCGGTGGATAAAACCCCAGTACCTACTGGAGCACCTAAGACTGGTTATATGATTGAGTCGATGGTCACTTCAGCGGTGCATAATATTGCCGATGAGCTAGCGGGCAAACAACCTCATACTACGGGTACTTGGAATACTATTTGCTTGGCAGACTTTGGTGATTCGGGTGCTGCGTTTGTGGCTCTACCTCAATTACCTCCGCGTAATGTGGCGTGGTTCAAGAAAGGTAAATGGGTACATATGGCTAAAATTGCCTTTGAAAAGTATTTCATTCGTAAGATGAAAAAAGGTACTTCCGAGCCATTCTACGAGAAATCCATTTTGAAAATGATGGGTATCACGCGTATTTAGTGCTTAGCCCAAATTCGGGTATGATACACGGGAGGTTTAAGCCTCCCGTTATTATTTGGGGAATTGCCAGTGCCACTACCGTATTACGTTACTCAAGCTGAAATTACACAGACCGTTGCCGATGCCTTACGCGAAGATATTGGCTCAGGCGATGTAACCGCTGATCTCATTCCAGAAAGTACTTATTCTATAGCCACCGTGATCACCCGCGAAGAGATGATTTTGTGTGGGGTGGATTGGTTTAATGAGGTGTTTCGTCAAGTAGATCCTAGTGTTAAGGTCACATGGTACTTTAAAGATAAAGATCAAGTACCGGCTAATGCCACCTTATGCCGTATTGAGGGCAAGGCACGTTCTATGTTAACGGCAGAGCGCTCTGGCTTAAACTTTGTGCAAACCCTTTCCGGTACAGCGACGCAAACCTATCAATACGTCAAAATGATTGCGCATACGCGCTGTAAAGTACTCGATACCCGCAAAACCTTACCGAATCTGCGCAATGCGCAAAAGTACGCAGTATTGTGTGGGGGCGGTAGTAATCATCGTATTGGTTTGTATGATCGGGTACTGATTAAAGAAAATCATATTATTGCAGCAGGTTCAATTACCGCCGCCATTCAACAAGCGCGGCGTTTGCATCCTGCCATTCCCGTTGAAGTTGAAACCGAAAATTTAAAAGAAGTCGCCGAAGCAATTGAAGCTCAAGCTGATATTATTATGGTCGATGATTTTAATTTAGCCGATATGCGTGAAGCCGTGCTAGTTACCAATGATCGAGTGCCCTTAGAGGCTTCAGGCGGGGTGAATCGTGACACGATTGTAAATATTGCTGAAACGGGTGTCGATTTTGTCTCGATTGGTGGTATTACTAAGCATTTAAAAGCGATCGATTTATCCATGCGGTTTCAATCATGATGAAATATTTACTAGTACTATTAGCATTGAGTACTCTAATAGGCTGTGGTTTTAAAGGCGATTTGTATTTGCCTGAGCCTAAGAAAGTAGAGCCAATTGCTCCAGCTACAGTTTCTAATACTACTACTCCAGCAGAAACCACTGAAGCTAAACCTAAAGTACAGCGTATTATCCCTGAATAAAGATTTTTAAGAGTTAAGAATGGACCACTTTGAATACCGTAATGGGCAATTATTTGCAGAAGAAATAGCAGTGGCTGATATTGCTAAGCAATATGGCACGCCTTGTTATATTTATTCCCGTGCTACGTTAGAGCGTCATTGGCATGCCTTTAATGATGCGTTTGGCTCACAGCCGCATTTGATTTGTTATGCGGTAAAGTCTAATTCTAATTTAGCCATTTTAAATTTATTTGCCCGTTTAGGTTCTGGCTTTGATATTGTTTCTATTGGAGAGTTAGAGCGAGTATTAGCAGCGGGTGCTAATCCTAGTAAAATCGTATTTTCAGGGGTGGGTAAAAAGATCAGTGAAATGCGCCGCGCTTTAGAGGTGGGTATTCGCTGTTTTAATGTCGAGTCAGAGGCAGAATTAGAGCGTTTAAACCAAGTGGCTGGTGAAATGGGTAAAATTGCGCCTATCTCTTTGCGTGTGAATCCTGATGTAGATGCAAATACCCACCCTTATATTTCGACCGGTTTAAAAGATAATAAGTTTGGTATTGCTTTTGATGAAGCTGAGCGCGTTTATTTAAAAGCAGCTCAAATGTCGAATTTAAATGTAACAGGTATTGATTGCCATATTGGTTCACAGCTACTGACCTTAACTCCGTTTATGGATGCCTTAGATCGTTTATTAGTAATGATTGAGCGCCTCAAAAACCAAGGTATTCATATTCATCATATCGACTTAGGAGGCGGTTTAGGGGTGCGTTATAACGAAGAAACTCCCCCGCTACCTGCTGATTATACCGAGCGCCTAATGCAAGATGAGCGCCTAAAGCATTATGAGATTCTCATGGAGCCGGGGCGTGCGATTACGGCTAATGCAGGTATCTTAGTCACTGAGGTGGAGTATTTAAAACTCTCTGAGCATAAAAACTTTGCCATTATTGACGCCGCGATGAATGATTTAATTCGTCCCGCTTTATATCAAGCATGGATGAAGATTATTCCAGTACTTGAAAATCCAGAGCGTGAAGTACGTACCTATGATGTAGTAGGTCCGGTGTGTGAAACTAGCGACTTTTTAGGTAAAGGGCGTGATTTAGCGATTCAAGCGGGTGATTTATTAGCGGTGCGTTCCGCAGGTGCTTATGGTTTTACTATGGCGTCGAATTATAATACCCGTCCGCGCGTTGCTGAAATTATGGTAGATGGCAATAAAACCTATGTCATTCGTGAGCGCGAAACTATACAAGCTTTATATGCTGAAGAGAAATTATTACCTATTTAATAATCAACTTAGGTAAGTACTTGAGTAAAAGTTATTGGGTATTTCTGGAACAGTCTTGGCGGCAGGGATGCCGCCTTGAAGCGTACAAGGATGTATTCACAGCGACTGCGGAAGGAATGCTCGATAACTTTTGAATGACTACTTAATTTAATTTTTTTGTAAATGATCTTGCACACCTGTCCAATAAGGAATAGGTGTGTGCCTACAGCCTTGAATGCGCTTTAAATATAATTGAATCATAGGATCATTAGGTAATTGTAGAGCAACGTGTTCGAGCGTTATTAACGCATCCTCCCATCGAGCTGCATAGCAGTGCTCTAAACCTATCTCATACTGTTGATACAGCAAATACTGTGTTTCAGTTAATTCAGTGCGTAAAGCAATAGGCTCGAATAACATCAAGTGCTGCTGTTTACCCTTAACCTTCACTCGATCAATACTACGAAATAAAATATTAGGACACTGATTTTTGGTGGCTTCGGTTACTAATATATCGATTTGGTAAAAACGAGTAAGAGGTTCAATACGTGCCGCTACATTGACAGCATCTCCTAATACCGTATAAGCGCGACGATAATGGGAACCCATTTCGCCTACATTCATTTCTCCAGTATTAATCCCAATCCCTAGCTTTACTGCTGGAATACCAAATGATTTAAATTCATGTTGACGTGCTTTAAGCATCGCTTGTAAAGCAAGTGCTGCACATACACTTTGTTCTGCATGATTAGGCTGTGGTAAAGGCGCTCCCCAAAAAGCCATAATCAAATCACCGATATATTTATCAATCGTTCCACGATAATCAAAAATAGTCTCAGTAGCATAGGTCAAATAGTTATTTAAAAACTGTTTTAGTTCTTGAATACCCATTTGCTCAGATATTTGAGTAAAATCATGTAAATCGGCGAATAATACCGTCATTTCGCGCCGCTCACCCTCAAAGCTCACTGCTTTGGGATCATCTAACATACGTTGAATATGCTCTACAGGTACATATTGTCCAAAGCGTTGTTGTAGTTGAGAGCGATGACGAGTTTCAGCAAATAATCCTCCTACTAAAAAAAAGAGCGTTACACTAAAAATCAGGAGTAGGGACGCGGTGGGAGTGATATAAATTTGTAGGGTTTCATGCAGGGCATAATGCCCCATAATGATGATGCTAAATAGTAAACCACCAATGAATAATAAAGCATGAGGCTCGCAGCGAGGATACCAATAGAGCATCACTATTAAAGCTAGGGTTATTTCTAAAATAATAACAAGATAGTTCCAATCAGGGACGTACCAAAGCGTATTAGCATTTAAAATGCCTTGTAATGCTAAAGCCTGAATTTCAAATTCCGCCATACTTGCTTTAATAGGTGTTGATTTAAAATTACCTCCGGCATTAGAGGATGAGCCGATAATAGCAATCGCACCTTTTAATAAGTTAGAGGGGGTTTGATTATAAATATCAGCGGCTGCAATTCTATTAGCAGGGTTTAGGTGATGGTGATAAGGAATCAGAATCTGCCCAAAGCGATCAGTAGGTATATAGTGATTAGCTACTTGGATGCCTTGATAAATCGGTTTGCCAAAGTGTTGATCTAAAATAATAGTATAATCATTAGCGCCCCAGTAGCGCTGTGCCAGTATTAAAGCAAACGCAGGGTGCAATAGCCTATCTGCCTCCATAATCAGCGGTAGTGTTCTTAATACTCCGTCTGAATCAACCCGACTGGCTATATGACCATTGCTAATATTATCTTGCTGATAAGCAATTAAATTAGCTGAATAACCTTGTGCTGACCATCCTGAAATTAATTCATTACTGATTAGAGGTTTACCTGTTAGAAAAAAGTTTTGTTGGGTATTTTGGTCATGAAAAGAAAAGCTTAATAGGACTTGGTGTTTTTTGATGGTAGCTAGTAAGGTTTTATCGGCATCCATCTGATCTTCTAAAGCCACTATAGAATTGGGTAGGGTTTGCTGAATATTTTTAAGCTCATCCTTTAATACAGTAATAGGATTTTTTTCTACATAGTCTAGGTTAATGGTTAAGCCAATCAGTTTAGGTTCATAGGTACTCAGGTTTTCAATGAGTTTAGCTAGATTTTTGCGTGGGACTGGCCAGCCATCTAGGGGCGAGAGGCTGCTTTCATCAATATCAATTAATACAATAGGAGGGGCATTAGTGTCGAGCTGGTCAGCGCTGCTGCTAATGTCCATATCATAATACAGATTAGCCAAGCGCTGTAAAAAGGGGCTTACCCCTAATATAGGCAAAAAGGTTGCAGCTATCAGTACTAAACCGAATAGCAGACTCAGCCACATTTGCCATGAATAGTTACGATACGAGTGCCACATAGCCTAACAATGTGGCACAACTTGAGCCATTTTGCCTAAAGTATTTGATGCTACTGAGCTAAACATTACCTCATTCTCTACCAACGCGAGGGCAATTTTTTCTTTAAAATAATTTGCTTATGTTCATTAGTACCGATGTAATCCCCATGACGCAAATCTTTCATAATGCGACTCACCATCTCACGGGATGAACCAACCATTTCAGCAATCTCTTGATGCGTCATACGTGGTGTGACTAATACCCCATTTTCTTCTTTGGCTTGCGACAAGAGCACGCGTGCTACACGTCCATACACATCAAGGGTTGAGAGCGAACAAATCGTATCGTCTAACACGCGTAAACGAGTAGCTAAGGCACTGAGCATAGGCAATAAGGACTCAGGAAAGTGCTCAATAAATTGCTGAAACCCCTCAGCGGTTAAGCACAATAATTTAGTCGACTCTACCGTCATCACGGTGGCAGAGCGCGGTTGACCGTCTAGTAGACTTAGTTCACCGAAAAAATCACCTTCATTTAAAAAGGCTAAGAGCGTTTGCCGCCCTTCTTCATCACTGGCGAGCACCTTCAAGCGTCCATCGAGCACAATATAGAGGGATTGAGTTTGTGCACCTTGATTAATAATGATGCTATTTTTGGGGTAAGTGAAGGTATGAGCTAAACCATTGAGATAGTCTAGTTGCTCAGATTTTAAGTTCTTAAATAAGGGGATATGGTTAAATGAATTAATAGCATTGGGTATTGTTTTCATGACAGCTCGTATTCATCTTAGAAGTAATCAGTATGCCACGCTTAGCAGTATTTTGCTGGCGTTATCGTTAGTATAGCTACTAGTGCTGGATGTTTGAGCAAGTTAAGCGCTAGACTGCTGATTAAGAGGGTGTCAATCTCGGTAAATAGGGTACAGAACCTAGGCTTTTGCTCTAAATGAGAGGAAGTAGTCTATGCTTAGTACAGAGGAAGCGTCGAATAGCAAATGGAGTTTGAATATGACGAACCAACATAACCTACCACCTGAAGTCGGAGTAGTGCTTTCAAAACGTGGCAAGGTAACCGCCAGCTTGGAGGGCGTAATGCGTATTTTAAAGCGTGGCGATGTTATTTTTAGTGATGATATTGTCTCTACAGTACGCGGAGCGAATCTGCAATTACGTATGGCTGATAATAATATTGTGATGCTCAGAGGTGGGAGCACCTTTCGGGTAAGCTTATATCGGATGGAGTTTGGGCTAGAGCAGGTGAGGCGCTTTGAATATAGTGGTGGGTCAATTAGACCTAGCCAGCGCCACGACACTACGCTAGATCTACCCACCGCATTAGCCGCTAATAGCTAATCAAGCTGAGCTAAGGTTGCAGACAGCGGGCTAATTGGTCTGCGGTCTGCCTTAATAAAGCTGGATAGGTTTGTATAGTTAAAGGGAGTTGACTACCTAAGCCATCCAAAGTGGTTGTGTGTAATTTTAATTCTTGGGCTAGATTAGCTAACACAGTTTGTGAAAATTGTGGCTCATATAATAAACAAGTCACCCCTGCTGTCTTCACGGTTTGATACAGGCGCTGTAAATGCTTAGCGCTGATTTGATGACCTAATCCCATACTCACCGTCGCTTTTAATTGCACCCCGTAGCGGGTATCAAAATACTGCCAAGCATCATGAAAGGTAATATAACCCCGCCCCTGAGCTGAGGCTAACTGTTGCCGAGCGTACTGATCCGCCTGCTGAATTGCGCCAATGAGTTGTGCTGCATTGGTTCTAAAGCGTTCTGCCTGTTGAGGGTAGCGTGTACTGAAGGTATTCAGTAAGGCTTGAGTGATAGCAATACCGTTATCAGCATCTAGCCATAAGTGTAAATCGTTTGCCCCATGTGCAGGATGTAGGGAAAATGAGCCAGCTAGCTGGCGGGTAGGGAGTAGTTTAATATGGGGTAGCTGCGAGAGCGTTAATAAGTGCTGGTTGGGCTTTAAGTGTTGCAGTGCTTTATCTAATTGCGCTTCAAATTCAGCATCAATGCGAATAATAAGGTCTGCCTGAGCCAGTGCCTTAGCATCGGAGGGGCGCATACTATACTGATGCGGGGAGGCGTTATCAGGGAGCAGTTGGCGTGTTTCTAGCGTAGTACCTTCTGTTATTGCCAGTACTAAGCTATGAATGGGTTTAATAGTGCTAATAATCAAAACATGATCATCAGACTGCTCAGCTTCATTACAAGCACTTAAAAGCAACATAGCACAAAGCAGAAAAAGGGATACAATACGGCGCATCATGATCAATGGATAGTTAAAAGATGTCAGAACAGGTACTGGCTGCTTTAGAGCATGTCAGCTTGAGGTTAAATCAGCGCGACATTCTGCATGATATTAGTCTTGAAGTATACCAAGCCAAAGTACTTACCCTGATTGGTCCTAATGGGGCAGGCAAGTCTAGTTTACTAAAAATCCTATTGGGGCTAGAGCCTCCGACTACTGGCAAGGTGTGGCGTAAGCCCCAGTTAACCATTGGCTATGTGCCGCAACGTTTTCAATTAGAGCCGCTGATGCCACTCACCGTCGAGCGTTTCATTTGCTTGGGCAGTAAACAACCTAAAGGCTCGATAGTGCAGGTACTGCAAGCCGTGGGCATTGAGCATTTACAAAGGGCTTCTTTACAAGGCTTGTCGGGGGGGGAAATGCAGCGCGTGTTATTAGCACGAGCTATTATAAAGCGTCCAGAGTTATTAGTGTTGGATGAACCCGGCCAAGGCGTGGATGTGGCAGGTTTAAGTGAGTTATATCAGCTCTTAGCGCAATTAAAAAAAGACTATGGCTATGGCGTCATCTTAGTCTCTCATGATTTACATCTAGTGATGGCAGCGACTGATCAAGTGTTGTGTCTCAATACCCATGTATGCTGCTCAGGGCAACCGGATGCAGTGACGGCACACCCTGAATACTTAAAACTATTTGGTTTACCCAATGTTGAGCAAGGATTAGCGGTATATACCCATCATCATAATCACCATCACGGCTTAGATGGCACGGTGATTGTAGACAGTTGTGAGGGGCATACTCATGGATAATGGCTTAATCGATAGCTTTATTCTCCGCGCCCTGCTTGCTGGGGGGGCTGTTGTCACGGTGACGGGCCTATTGGGAGTGTTTTTGTTGTGGCGGCGCATGGCTTATTTTGGTGATGCCTTATCACACTCTGCGTTATTAGGGGTGGCATTAGGGATAGCATTAGGGGGACTGGAGTATTGGTTGGTATTAGCGGTGTGTGTCGCGGTAGCTTTTTTGATGACGTGGATACAGCGTAAACCAGAACTCAGTAATGACACGATTCTAGGCATTTTAGGGCATGGTGGTTTAGCGCTAGGACTCATTGCATTGCATTTTAGTACTCAATCGGGAGGTAGGAGCTTAGAGGCTTATTTATTTGGCGATATTTTATTATTGCAAAATACCGATGTTTATTTCGCCTTGGGTTTAAGTGCGCTAGTGATTGGAGTGGTGTGGTATTACTGGCAGGCTCTATTACTCATGACGGCACATCCAGAGTTAGCCCAAGCTGAGGGCATTAATACCGAGCGCTTGAGCTTAATTTATATGTTGTTAATTGCCTTAGTGATTGCAATTGCCATGCGCGTAGTGGGGATTTTTCTACTCACGTCTTTATTAATTATTCCTGCTGCTACGGCAAGACGTTTAGCTCGCACGCCAGAGCAAATGGTATTAATAGCCGTGTTTAGTGGCTTAATTGCCCTAATTTTGGGGTTGTTGAGTTCTTTGTGGTTGGATAGTCCGGCGGGTCCTAGCATTGTGGTAATAAGTGTAATGGGATTTGCTTTGGTGCAAGCACTGCCTCAACGTTAGAATTATTTAGAATTAAATGCTAATCAGCAGATACGGTTTGTGCGGCGCACAAATCCATGTTAAAACACAGCCCTAGTCCAAATTTAATGACGCTAAAGTAGAGAAGTTTAGCAGGAGAGGTAGCGTAATGGTGGTAACAGCAGTTTACCCAGGGACCTTTGATCCCTTGACAAATGGGCATATGGATTTAATTCGACGTTCACGGCGTTTATGTGAGCGAATTATTGTGGGAGTGGCCTCTAATCCTAAAAAAAAGCCGTGGTTTACCCTACAAGAGCGTGTCGCTTTGATTAAGGCGGAGATTGAGCATCATGGTTTGTCTAATGTTGAAGTGATTGGTTTTGAGGGATTATTGGTGGAGTTTGCGAAAGCTCAACACGCCAGTGTCCTGATTCGTGGTATGCGTGCTGTTTCCGATTTTGAGTTTGAATTTCAGTTGGCTAGTATGAACCGTAGTCTTGCGCCGGATGTCGAGTCGGTGTTTTTAATGCCCGGAGAAAGCTTCTCTTTTATCTCTTCTACATTAGTAAAAGAGGTCGCACGCTTAAAAGGTGATGTGGAGCGCTTTGTTTCACCTAGAGTATTAAAGGCGCTCAAAGCTAAGATCCAAGAGCGTAATGCTTTGCCTGATTAAGAACTACTAGATAAATCTCGGTTAATAGGCAGCATTGCCCCGACCTTGTTAACATTAAGCTATCACTTTCAGAGAGGAATAAGTTTATGGCACTAATAATTACTGATGAATGTATAAATTGCGACGTATGCGAACCCGAATGCCCTAATGATGCGATTTCAGCAGGGGACGAGATTTATGTGATTGACCCTGCTCGTTGTACCGAGTGTGTAGGTCACTATGATGAACCTCAATGCGTGGCGGTGTGTCCAGTAGATTGTATTCCTAAAGACCCTGATCATGTTGAGTCTAAGGAGGCGTTAATGCTTAAATATGAGGCGTTAATGGCTAAGTCTTAAGTTTGACTTTTGAGTGCAATGAATATTTTTATGCCTGCTTTATGCAGGCATAATTTTGTGCTAAAAATCAATTATTTAGACTGCTGAGCCTGAAAAGTGAGTAAGGGTTTGCGTTGAGTATCCAGCAGTAGGAGTTGCCCCCTAACAAGAGCGTACATTCTGACTTTAGTGAGCTGCGCCATATAGTCACGCTCTATCTCATCCGCCGCTCCTGAGCAGAGCATGCGTGTGACACTAGGTTGACCGAGTACCAACGTTCCATCCTCACTTGCCAAATAACTACCCGAATAACTATTACAACCATTAAAGCCATTCATGCGTCCGCGTTCAAAGCTGATGCTCACAGGGCGGGGCAGTTGGTTCACGCTTTTGCTCAACACCCATTGGGATTGATTGAGGAGCTGATAGTTAATAGAGCGAGGATTGGTTTTAGTATTGCAACCATTAAGTATTAATAGTAAACAGCCCAATAAAGTTAAACTAAGTCGCCAGCGTTGGCGCTGGATAAAGGTAATCATCGATAGCCTGCTCAGGAATGTTATTATTATGATATGAGATAGGTCATAACCACTAAGGTTCAACCTAATATGGTCATAAAACCGCGACAGAGACACAACTAAATCAGGATGACCGGAAAGTGAGGCGAGGGAGTGTTTAATATCCAGCCTATTGGCTATGTGCAATCGTGCTATCAAGAAAAATTTGGTATTCCGCGTCAGCCCAATTTAGTCTCAGAGGCTAAGGCGCGGATTGTGCTATTGGATACTTTTTCCTTAGAGAGTGTGCGCGGATTAGATGAGTTTTCCCATATTTGGATCATTTTTCGGTTTCATATGACCGCAGCACAGGGCTGGCATCCTACAGTACGCCCGCCGCGTTTGGGTGGAAATCAGCGTGTAGGCGTATTCGCCACCCGCTCTACCTTTCGCCCTAATGCATTAGGCTTATCAGTAGTACGCTTAGTCTCTATGGTTGAGCATAATAGACAGGTATGTTTAGATTTACAGGGTGCTGATTTACTAGATGGTACGCCTATCTTAGATATTAAACCTTATCTTCCCTATGTTGAAGCTATACCCGATGCACAGGCCGGATATGCTCAGCAAGCCCCGTGTGAGGTGCTTCAGGTGCGTTTTTCTAAGAGTGCTTCAGTGCAGTGTCAGCAAAAATCTACACAATGGCAGGTGAATATGGAGCTGTTGATTCGCCAAATTCTGCAACAAGACCCGCGTCCTGCTTATCGCACAACACTAAAAGATTCACGCGCATATGGGATGCGATTATATGATTTTGATCTACATTGGCGTTATGACGCTGATGGCATTGAGGTATTAGACCTAAGTCCAAAGAGTTCTCTACCTCAGACTAAGCATTAGGGAATGTATCACTTGAATATTTATCCATTACGTGGCTGGTTATTAAGCCTACTAGCAAGCCTAATTTTAGCGCATTCAGTAGCCTATGCTAAACCCGCCAACGATACTAATAATAAAACTAAAGATCCGCAAACTACTGAAGCGACTATCGCACCTGAATTAAAACATCTACCTGAAAAAGTCGTAGCTTTAATTCAAAAACATAAAATTCCAGCCGATGAACTCAGTATTCTGATTCAAGAGGTCAATACCCCTAAACCTTTGGTCGAACATGAGATCGATACTCCACGCAATCCAGCATCAACCATGAAGTTACTCACCACTTGGACAGCGTTGAAAGAATTAGGTCCAGCATGGCGTTGGAAAACAGAGGTCTGGACGCGGGGAACCGTTAATAATGGCGTATTGCAGGGTGATTTGATTCTTAAAGGTTATGGTGATCCGTATCTAATCTATGAAAATTTTTGGCAGCTCATGTTTGATTTGCGAGCCAAAGGTTTAAAAGATATTCAGGGCAATCTAATTATAGATAATAGCTATTTCGATGTGCCCGAACAGCTCAATCAGCAATTTGATAAAACACCAGAGCGTGTTTATAACGCTATACCCTCGGCTTTGATGTTTAATTTTCAAGCCACGCGCTTTTTATTTTCTCCTAATGCACTGACCAATAAAGTTGAGATTACCACTTTTCCCGAAGGGGCGATTGCTAAGCTAGATAATCAAATGATGTTACGCGAGGGGCGTTGTACGGAGGAAAACTATAATCCGGTCTTTGTGCGCCAAGACGCGGGTGCGATGTTAATTCGTGGTGATTATGCGACTGAGTGCGGACAGCAGTTTATTATGCGCTTGATGAGTTCGCCGAGTATTCACGCCGCTCAAGCATTTCGTCAATTTTGGCAACAACTAGGGGGTACGATTAGCGGAACTGATCAAGTCGGTATCGCTCAATCCTCCGACCAACTGTTCTACACTTACTATTCAGCACCACTTATCGATCAAATTCGCGCAATTAATAAGTGGAGCAATAATGTAATGACCCGCCAATTATTGCTGACCTTAGGAGCAAAGGGTATTGGTGTTCCGGGGACGACTGCAAAAGGCAGTGAAGTGATTAAGACCTACTTAAACTCAGTAGGCATTAATACTCAGGGCTTGGTCATCGAAAATGGAGCGGGCCTATCCCGTGATGAACGTCTCACCGCACGACAAATGGGGCAAATGTTGAATCTAATCTGGCGTGATGCTTATATGCCTGAATTTATTTCTTCCTTGCCATTATTGGGCGAGGATGGCACTTTACTCAAACGCTTTCGCCACCAAGCCCTACGCGGTCAAGCACACTTAAAAACGGGTACTTTAAATGATGTTTCCGCCTTATCAGGTTTCTTGCTCACTCAAACTGGTAAGCAGCTCATTGTAGTGATTCAACATCATGGTCGGCATGTATCGGCAGGGCGGGCTGTTCAAGATGCCTTATTAGAGTGGGCATTTAATCAATGACATAGGTTTTTGGTATGAAACATTGGGATGTACGTTGGTTAGTATTAACCTGTTTGGTCAGTACTTCAGGGGTAACAGCAGCCACTCTACCGCCTTTAGAGTTGGAGACTTCTTTACCCGCTGTGGATACCGGCCTATCTGCTGAGGAAGCCTTAGCCTCGTTAGATTCAGGGATAAATACTTTACCTAGCCTTGAACCTAGGGCTATTGATCCAGCGTTGACTGCACCGACGGAATTAGCGGAAGAAATTAATAGCCCTGCTGATCCTACGGTAGGGGGAATGGATGATTTTAGGCGCTTACCCGATGAAGCGCCTACTCTAGGCGAAGACCCTGCTGGAAAACTTTATCCCAAAACTAAAACCACTAAAGCCAATGCTAAAGGTAAAACAGAGGAGTCTCCGGTTAAAACCTTGGTCAGTGGAGCCGATAAAGCATTATCAGAAAATATTATTGCTTTTTTGCCCTCCAAGCGGCGTTTAAATTGCGCTACTTCTGCTGAACGTATTGAGCGTTTTATAGAGGCTGCCCAACCTAAACTTCAAGAGGCCGCCGAAGCGATGGGCTACTTTGATGCGCAATTTAAAATGACTTCCGCGCGGCGTGAAGGCTGTTGGGTGTTAAATGTAGCCGTGAACCCCGGCAAACCCATTCGCGTCCAAGGTATGAATATTAAGATTGCAGGGGCGGGGGCGAATACTAAAGATTTTAAGGAAATCCAACGCAAGCCTCCCTATCAAGTAGGGGATGTGATGGTGCATCAGCCTTATGAGGACTATAAAGACACACTCAATCAAAAAGCCAATCAGCTAGGTTACTTTGATGCCGAGTATAAAACTAAAGAATTACAAATTGATCCCGATAAGCGTCAAGGCAAGGTAGTGTTAGATTACAACACCGGAGAGCGTTATCGTTATGGTCAGGTGGAAGTGAAACAAGACGTACTGAATCAAGAGGTATTACAACGTCATTTGAAAGTGCGTCCGGGGGAGTATTATGACTCTGAGCAATTACTCAAACAGCAGCGCTTATTAGAGGCGAGCGGTTATTATAAGGATGTGCAAATTGTTCCCCAACATAATGCCGCTAAGGATAAGCAAATTCCCGTGAATATTCAGGCAGAGCGTAATAAGCGTTATACCTATACGGGTAAGTTAGGGTATGGAGCTGATACTAAGACCCGTTTTGAGGTCAAAATGGACACCAATTGGGTCAATGATAAAGGGCATAAGTTGACCGCAGAAGCGGTGGCTTCGCAACCAGAATCCTCCTTAGGTTTTACCTATAAAGTACCTTTGTGGCAGCCTGAACATGAATTTGCTGCTTTAAGCGCAGGCTGGGAGCGTTCCAATACGAATCAAATTAAAAGCTCGGCGTTAAAAAGTGAGTTTAGTTATAACCGTCGTAATGATAGTGATTGGCAACAAACCGCTTTTGTATCCACTCTTTATGAGGCTACACAGCCAGAGGGGAGTGAGAAAACAAGGTCGCAATTGACCTTATTAGGTGCAAGGGTCAAGAAAACTGAGGCAGATGATCTACTGTATGCTACTCAAGGTTGGCAATTAGCCGCTGAATTACAAGGGTCTAAACAAGGCTTATTGAGCGATCAGACCTTGGTGCAGGGTAAGGTAGCAGGTAAGTACCTCAAAACATTAGAGTCTAAAAATAAAGTGATCTTACAAGGTACGGTAGGTACTACTTATACAGATGATTTAACTACCACACCTAAGTCATTACGGTTTTTTGCGGGGGGGCAAAACTCGGTACGTGGCTATGATTTTCAGTCTTTAGGCACTAAAGATGCGAATGATGTCGTGATAGGAGGTAAGCATCTGATTGTGGGGAGTGCTGAGTTTGAAAAGCCTATCCGTGACAAATTAAGTTTAGCGGCTTTTGTGGATGCAGGTAATGCGTTTGAAGATTGGTCGAGTTACGACATGAAATGGGGGCTTGGGGCTGGAGTACGTTATCAGTCTCCTTTAGGACCGATTCGGGTAGATTTGGCAGTGCCTAAGGATGATTTTAAAGATTTTCATTTTTACTTTAGTTTAGGACCTGACTTGTGAAGTTAAGCCGTTCCCTGATTTGGACTCCCTTAGTGGTGGTAATAGTGCTAATTATTTTGGCGCTACTACTCTTGGGGTTTTTATTATTTAGTCAAACAGGAACTAGGTTAGTTGCGCAGCAATTAGAGCAGCGTATGGGGGGATTGACCTTTGAAGGCTTAGAAGGTGCACTAGGGGGTGATTTAAAGGCTAAGCGTATTTACTGGCAAGAAGAGGAGCTGGAGGCGAGTGTTACGGTTGAAGGTTTAGATCTGAATACTAAGTTAGGTTTACGCCCTGAATTAACTCGTGCTTATGTCGACCGTTTAGTAATTAAAACCCCTAGCGCAGGTCCGGGACCAGTAGTGATTCCGGAGTTATCGGAACCATTAGAAGCTTTACTCTCGGATGTGCGCGTGAAGCAATTTGAATTTTGGGTCGGACCCAGTTCAATGACGCTCTATGATGTCAGTATTAAAGCCAATAATGCTTTAGGTGTGCTGTATATCCAAGACTTTAAAGCGCGTACTCATGCTGAGCCGGATAAAGGTTTAATGCTCAGTGCTCAGGGGCAAATGGCATTAAGAGGTCAGCACGAAGGCGCTTTTAAGGGGCGAGTTGAGTCGATTGATCCTGTATTAGGTATTGGCGCAATCGATCTAGATTTAGCAGGGCCTGATAGCGCGTATAAAATCAAGGGTCAGGGGCAATGGTCTTATCGTAACTCGCCGCGTTATGAGGTTAAGGTGCTAGGCTCCGGTAATATGGAGCAGTTAGATTTAGATCAATTAACGTTAACTGATCCGAATGGAGCCAGCGGTGCTCAGGCCAAGGGCTATGTTAATTGGTATGATGCTATTTTGTGGCAGCTAGATACTACTACTCAAGGTGTTGATTTAGCCGATTATAATTTAGGTACTACCAGCGCTTTAGAGGGGCATGTGGTGTGGAGTGGTGAGCGGGGTAATGTCAAGCGCTCTATGCACTGGGTGATTCATACTCTTACCGGTACAGTACAAGATTATCCAGTACAGGCTCAAGGGGAGATACTCTCAGATTTCGGGGTAGTCGAAGTAAAAAGCTTAGATGCGTCTGTAGGTGATAATAAGCTCACCGTATTAGGTAAAGCTGATCAAGATTTAGCAATGGATTGGTCATTGGATGCCCCTCAATTAAAGCAATTAAGCCCTAAACTTGAGGGCGCTTTACAGGGCAAAGGCGTATTAAAAGGACGCTTAGATGGTTCTCAATTAGCCGTTAACGTTCAAGAGTTAAGTGGTCATTTGCAAGGCTATCCCATTAAAGCTACCGGGCAGTTAGAACGCAATAATAGTGCACTGTCGGCGCGTGATGTGCGGGTTTACATGGGCGATAATGTCATTACCCTTGATGGTGATGCACAGGATCGTTTGGGTTTAGTATGGACGGTGGATGCCAAAAATCTGTCTCAAGTCAGACCAACACTGCAAGGTAATCTGAGTGGCAGTGGGCGCTTGGAGGGGCAACTCGACAAAAAACACTTCAATTTACATGTCGATGGGCTTAAAGGGCAAATTAATAAGCTACCGCTTCAGGCGCAAGGACAACTCCAGCTCAAAGATGAGATTTTGAACGCTCAAGATATGCAGGTTTTGATCGGTTCTAATCGCCTCATTTTTGATGGTAGTAGTGCTGCTAATACTTTAGGTCTGAATTGGCAATTAGAGGCGGATAATTTATCGACTCTCAGCCCTAAATTAAAAGGTAATGTGAGTGCATCGGGTAATTTAAAAGGTTTGATGGATGGCTCTGAATTTGATCTGACTATAGCGCGGATGCGCGGTATGGTGCAGGAGTATCCACTGCAAGGTTATGGGCAATTAAGCTTAAAAAATAAGGTACTCAGTGCCAAAGATGTGGTACTAACCCTAGGCGATAATAATGTTATTCTAAATGGTAGTGCCGCCGAAACCTTGGGGTTAGATTGGCGTGTTGATGCCAAAGCCTTAGAGCAATTAAATCCTAAACTGAAAGGGCAAGTGATTGCACAGGGTAATCTCAAAGGTTTAATCGATGGCTCAAAACTCGATATTGGGGTACAAAACCTCAAAGGTACTATACAAAACATACCTTTAGAAGCTAGGGGTGCATTGCATTTTGAAAATAGAGTTCTTGAAGCACGTAATGTAGTGATTGATGCGGGCAAAAACCAGATCACGCTCAATGGCAGTGCGGGCGATAGTCTAGGTTTGGATTGGATGATTAGTGCTAATGATTTAGGGCAGTTATCTCCTAAATTAAGCGGTAATCTCAATGGGCGGGGCACATTGAAAGGGACTTTGAATGCTAGTCAATTAGATATTAATGTCACACGCTTAGAAGGCAAAGTGAATCAATACCCTATTAATGCTAAGGGACAATTAGCGCGGCGCGATCAAGTCTATTCAGCGCGCGATTTAGTGGTGAATGTAGGTGATAACCAACTGGTACTCAATGGCAATGCAGGCGATAGCCTAGGTTTGGATTGGCGTATTAAGGCGCAACGCTTGGAGCACTTGAGTCCTAAGTTGCAAGGTAATGCTGAGGGTTTTGGTACTTTAAGTGGGGCTATGGATGGTTCACGTTTAGATGTCACGATTAAACGGCTCACTGGATCGGTGCAAGGGTATCCTTTGAATGCATCAGGAGGCTTAAAGCGCCAAGGGGAGGCTATTACTGCACGCGATTTAGTGGTCGAGTCTGGCAAAAACAAAGTCATATTAAACGGCAATGCTAATGATAGTGCTGGTGTCAATTGGCAAGTGGATTTAAAAGACCTATCACAACTTAGGCCTAATCTTACCGGACGAGTTCAAGGGCGTGGACGCTTACAAGGATTATTAGATGGCTCCCGTCTGGATGTCAGTATTCAAACCTTAGAGGGGCAAATCCTTCAATATCCACTCACCGCAACAGGTCAAGTAGGCTTACGTGATAAGCAATTATCGGCTAAAGACTTAGCCATTAATTTAGGGCAAAACCGCCTAGTGCTAAACGGTCAAGCCTCTAATCGTCTAGGAGTTAATTGGTCATTGGATGCTAAAAACCTCAATCAAATTCATCCCGAATTGCAAGGCAATCTACAAGGTAATGGGCGTATTGAGGGGGCGGTAGATGGCTCCAACCTGACCATTAGCATTAGTCAATTAAATGGAAAATTACGCGACTATCCTTTAGCAGCGCGTGGTTCTATTACTCGTCGCAATAATGCCTTTAGTACGGAAGGCTTCAGTGTGGATGTAGGGCAAAATCGTCTATTGCTCAGTGGTCAAGCTTCAGACCGCGTGTCGGTACGTTGGCAGTTAGACGGTAAAAATTTAAACCAATTGCATCGGAGCTTAAAAGGTAATTTAAAAGGACGTGGTAGTTTAACGAGTCGCATCGATGGTTCTGAGTTAAGTATTGCTATCGATCAGCTAGTAGGGCAATTAAATGATCATCCGCTTGATGCCACCGGGCAAGTAACTCAACAGGGTAAAGACTGGTTAGTTAAACAGGGTAATGTGCGAGCAGGAAGTAATGCGCTGCAATTATCGGGCAAAGTTACCGAGCCGATTGATGTGCAATGGCGTATTGATGCTAAACAACTCGCTCAGGTTATGCCCGGTTTAGCAGGTACGATTCAAGGTCAGGGTAGTGCTAAAGGCTCTTGGTCTTTGCCTCAAGTTCAAGGGCAAATTAAAGGCAGCCAATTACGTTATCAAGATTTAAGCATAGAAAGCCTCACGGCTGATATTGGGCAAAGTGGCGGGCAATATCGCGCTAATGCCACCCTCAAAGGGATACGCCAAGGTGAGCAGCTCATTAGTCAGGCAGTGCTAGAGGCGCAAGGAACAGCGGACAATCATAAAGTACGTTTAAGTGCCGTGCATAAAGAGGGTAAGGTTGATCTAAGTGCCGTTGGGCGTTGGCAAAATAATACGTGGGCAGGAACGATTCAATCCGCCGATTTAAGAGATACTCCAGCCGGCAATTGGCGCATTACTCGCCCTGTGAATGTGCAGATTGGTAAAGGGCAGTGGGCAAGTGGGGAAATATGCCTCTCTAATGGTCAGGGTAATCTCTGTGCTCAACCTGCGCTCTCTAGTGCGGGGGTCGCAGCTTCGGGGCGTATCCAAAATATGCCACTGGTGATGTTAAAACCGTGGTTGCCAGAGACTATTAAACTAGCGGGAGTGGTCGAAGGCTCCTATCAAGTGGTATGGCGCAATGGTCAAGGCTCAGGACAGGCTAATTTACGTTTTCCTGATAATACCCTGCAAGTGCGCCAAGCGAATGGTCAGTTTGAACAATATACCTATCGTGATGCTCAAGTAGTAGTGACGTTAGTAGGCAAAACCATCAGCCTACAAGGTCAGACGCAAGTAGATCAGTATGGCGCAGTGAAGCTTGATGGGCGTATTGAATTAGTCGAAAAAGGGGATCACCGCATACAAGCACTGATTAGTGCCGACTCCCCCAATGTCGCTTGGCTAGAAAGCATGACGCCTGACTTAGGGGACATTAAAGGGCAGCTGCAAATCAATGTTGAAGTGGTGGGAGCTTTAAGTAAGCCTGCGATCCGTGGCACTGCACGTTTACAAAATGGGCAAGCCTATTTGGCGGAAACAGGCGCTTTATTACAGGATATTAATTTAACGCTACAAACGGTAGATGCTCAAAACGCCATTATTAGTGGCTCATTGCGGGCGGGTTCGGGTGTGCTGCAAGCTAAAGGAACCATGCAATTTGCTAATCTGCCTAAATGGTCGGCGGATGTCCAATTACAGGGTGAGCGTTTGCTCTTGATGGATACGCATGAAATTCAAGCATGGGCTTCGCCTAATCTACGGGTGACTGCTGTTCCGGGGACAGTCAATATTCAAGGCTCGGTGTTTATTCCAGAGATGGTGGTGAGTTTACGAGAGTTACCTAGCTCAGCTAGTGTGCGTTCTGATGATGTAGTCATTGTGGGGCGGCGTGCTCAAGTGAGTCGTTCTAATGATGTTGTTATTGTAGGTAAACGTGGACAGCAGCGCACTACAGCGTATCAAAGGACTCAAGGAGGCAATCTTGTTGGGGCTGGACGGCCCAATTTGCAAGCGAAAGATGAGCCTCTGACTATTAACCCTGACGTGATTATTGAATTGGGTGATAAAGCTGTTTTTTCAGGTTTTGGTTTAGATGCCAAAATGCAAGGACGCTTGAGAATTGCGCGTACCCGCCAAGATATTATTGGCATAGGGTCTTTAAGTATTGTGAATGGTATCTATAAAGCCTATGGACAAAACCTAAAAATTGAGCGAGGACGCCTGATTTTTAATGGTAATTTAGAAAATCCGGGCTTAGATGTGCAAGCAGTGCGGGTAGTAGAGGATGGTGATATTAAGGTAGGTATTACCTTGAATGGCACGGTGCGTCGCCCTGAATCCACGCTCTTTTCCTCACCCATACAAACCCAGAGTGATACCTTGAGTTATTTGTTGACTGGACATCCAGCTAGTACCTTATCCGGGTCTGATACTGATATTTTACGCCAAGCCATTATGAATTTAGGTATTACGGGTGGGGAAAGTATTGCTAATCAATTGGGAGTGGCTTTGGGGTTAGATGAGGTGGGGATTAATGCTAAAGGTACTGACTATCGGCAAAGTGAACTACTATTAGGTAAGCGTTTGGGGCCGCGTCTGTATGTAAAATATATTGTGGGTGTGTTTGACTCTTTACAACGAGTCGCCATTACGTATCAGATTAATAAGCGTCTACAGCTAGAGGCTCAGTCGGGTAAGAAGCAGGGTGTTGATTTTATTTATAAAATTGATACAGACAAAGGGCCTTTTAGAAGACATACACGCTAAACCTATTAAGTCTAAATTAAATTACAAAAAGCTGGCTTTTAGTGTTAATTAGTTATATGATTGCGCTCCTGTTTTAGCAGGTACGAATTAGCTCAAAAACTGGTGATAAAGTTATTAAAAACTTATCTCAAAATAATGCTGGTTTTTGATGGTTATTAGGTTGACTTTCTAACTTGATAACAAGATAATGCGTGCCTTTCCAGTCGGAGGGGTTCCCGAGCGGTCAAAGGGGACAGACTGTAAATTTGTTGGCTCAGCCTTCGAAGGTTCGAATCCTTCCCCCTCCACCATCTTCTGTTTGATCCCTGTCATTAACCGTGCGGTGATTAGTGATCAGAGCATTAGGCGGGTGTAGTTCAATGGTAGAACCTCAGCCTTCCAAGCTGATGGTGTGGGTTCGATTCCCATCACCCGCTCCAAATATGTTGATGGCTGAGTAGTTTAAGCGTTTTGCCCATATAGCTCAGGCGGTAGAGCGCATCCTTGGTAAGGATGAGGTCGGCAGTTCGATTCTGCCTATGGGCACCAGTTATTTAGTTTTGGACGGAGTGCTTGTCAAAATGGCAAAAGATAAATTCCAGCGTACGAAGCCGCACGTAAACGTGGGTACAATCGGTCACGTAGACCACGGTAAGACCACCCTCACAGCGGCGTTAACGGTAGTACAATCGCGCAAGTTTGGTGGTGAAGCGAAAGCGTATGACCAAATTGACGCAGCACCCGAAGAAAAAGCACGGGGTATAACCATTTCGACGGCACACGTAGAATATGAATCAGCGGCACGTCACTATGCGCACGTAGATTGCCCCGGACACGCCGACTACGTTAAGAACATGATCACCGGTGCGGCTCAAATGGACGGTGCGATCCTAGTCGTTTCTGCTGCCGATGGTCCTATGCCTCAAACGCGTGAGCACATCTTATTATCTCGTCAAGTAGGCGTACCCTACATCGTGGTTTACATGAACAAATGTGACCTTGTAGACGATGAAGAATTACTAGAACTCGTAGAAATGGAAGTACGTGAATTACTCTCTGACTACGAATTCCCCGGTGACGACACCCCGATTGTCAAAGGTTCTGCGCGTGCAGCCTTAACGGGTGATACCAGTGCGATTGGTGAGCCTTCTATCGAAGCCCTCATTAACGCATTAGATACCTACATTCCTGAGCCTGAGCGTGCTATTGATGGTGCCTTCCTGCTCCCTGTAGAAGACGTATTCTCGATTTCAGGTCGTGGTACAGTCGTCACTGGACGTATTGAACGCGGCATCATCAAAGTCGGTGAAGAGGTCGAAATCGTAGGGATTAGAGCCACCACCAAAACAACCGTGACGGGTGTTGAAATGTTCCGCAAACTCCTTGACCAAGGTCAAGCGGGTGACAACGTAGGCTTATTACTGCGCGGTACTAAGCGTGAAGACGTAGAGCGGGGTCAAGTACTGTGCAAACCCGGTTCTATCAAACCTCACTCCAAGTTTGAAGCCGAAGTGTACGTATTGTCCAAAGAGGAAGGTGGTCGTCATACCCCCTTCTTCAAAGGCTATCGTCCCCAATTCTACTTCCGTACCACGGATGTAACCGGTGCGTGTGAACTGCCTGAAGGGGTAGAGATGGTCATGCCGGGGACAATGTAAAATTAGTGGTAAGCCTGATCAATCCGATTGCGATGGAAGAAGGTTTACGGTTTGCGATTCGTGAAGGTGGTCGTACCGTCGGTGCCGGTGTCGTCGCTAAAATTATTGAGTAATTTCATACTCGATTAATTAAAAGAGAGTAGTTATAATGCTGCTCTCTTTCTAATACAGGTCAATAGCTCAATTGGCAGAGCGGCGGTCTCCAAAACCGCAGGTTGGGGGTTCGATTCCC
The DNA here is from genome assembly GCF_016711335.1 of Thiofilum sp. Taxonomy (NCBI): domain Bacteria; kingdom Pseudomonadati; phylum Pseudomonadota; class Gammaproteobacteria; order Thiotrichales; family Thiofilaceae; genus Thiofilum; species Thiofilum sp. The sequence continues at coordinate 394,125 of NZ_JADJTF010000001.1, read as the reverse complement.
TCTTGGCCTGCCATCTTTAAGATGGCTTTGTGTAGTATCTACTTAAAATGTATTGCTTAAGGATATTGAACAAAGTCATTTCTGACTGTCTAGGTATTAAATAGCATGTCAAGTACTACAGAACAGCCATCCTCTGGTCTCGATACTATCAAATTAGTTGCCTCTATAATTTTAATTATAGCTTCTATTGGTGTTTTTTATTACTTTGCTACATGGCAAGGTGAACCAGTTTCTGTTTTTTTTCGAGTTTTAGCCTTATTGGTTATCGCAGGTGCGGGTATAGCTTTAGCTTTGACTACCGCCAATGGTAAGAACTTACTAGGCTTTCTCAAAGATTCTCGTTTAGAAGTACGCAAGATGGTTTGGCCTACGCGTGCTGAAACCATGCAAACCACAATGATGGTAATGATTATTGTCTTAATTCTTTCCATTTTTTTATGGTTAGTCGATATGTTCCTTGGCTGGGGCATTAAGCTGCTAATAGGAAACTAAATATGGCAATGCGTTGGTATGTGGTGCAGGCATACTCCGGTTTTGAATCTCATGTGAAACGTTCTTTGCTAGAGCGTATTGATCGTTTTGGGATGACCGATCAGTTTGGGCAAGTGCTAGTGCCAACTGAGGAAGTAGTAGAAGTACGCGAGGGACATAAACGTCGTAGTGAACGTAAATTCTTTCCGGGTTATGTCCTAGTTGAGATGGAAATGAATGATGAAACGTGGCATATGGTCAATGAAGTGCCCAAAGTGCTAGGTTTCATCGGTGGTACTAGCGACAAACCGGCACCTATTTCTAAAAAAGAAGTTGACGCCATTTTAAACCGTATCGAGGAAGGTGCGGAAAAACCTAAACCTAAGGTCATTTTCGATGCGGGTGAAGTAGTACGTGTTAATGATGGTCCATTCAAAGATTTCAACGGCGTAGTGGAAGAAGTTAACTACGAAAAAAGTCGTTTACTCGTTGCGGTACAGATTTTTGGTCGCTCAACGCCCGTTGAGCTTGAGTTCTATCAAGTCGAAAAGGCTTAATAGATTAATTTAATGGGGAGCCGTAAGGCGTTATTACCCGCATAGGTGTTCATATGGCAAAGAAAGTTAGTAGCTATATCAAGCTACAAGTCGCTGCTGGTAAAGCAAATCCTAGTCCTCCAGTTGGTCCCGCTTTAGGTCAAAAAGGCGTGAACATTATGGAGTTTTGTAAAGCATTCAATGCGGCTACTCAGGGTTTAGAAGTTGGTTTACCGATTCCAGTCGTGATTACCGTTTACACTGATAAAAGCTTTACCTTTGTTACTAAAACACCACCTGCCACTATCTTATTAAAGAAAGCAGCGGGCATTAAGTCTGGTAGCAGCCGTCCTAATACGCAGAAAGTAGGTAAGGTTACGCGTGCGCAATTAGAAGATATTGCCAAGGCTAAAGAACCTGATTTAACAGCGGCTGATCTTGATGCAGCAGTACGTACTATCGCAGGTAGCGCTCGTAGTATGGGCTTGGAAGTGGAGATTTAATCATGGCAAAACTTTCTAAGCGTCAACAAGCAATCCGTGCAGTAGTATCTCGTGAGAAATCCTATGCTTTGGCAGAAGCATTAGATGTTTTAAAATCTTTGCCCCGCGCTAAATTTGTCGAAAGTGTGGATGTCGCTATTAATTTAGGCGTTGATCCACGTAAATCAGACCAAGTAGTACGTGGTGCTACCGTATTACCTAATGGTAATGGTAAGTCAGTACGAGTAGCAGTCTTTACTCAAGGTGCTAATGCTGAAGCTGCGCGTGCAGCCGGTGCCGATATTGTCGGCTTTGATGATTTAGCGGCTGAAATTAAAGGCGGTCGCATGGACTTTGATGTGGTCATCGCTAGTCCTGATGCTATGCGTGTGGTAGGTCAATTAGGTCAAATTTTAGGTCCACGCGGTTTAATGCCTAACCCTAAAGTAGGTACTGTCACTCCAGACGTAGCTACTGCGGTAAGAAATGCTAAAGCAGGTCAAGTACGTTATCGTACTGATAAAGCGGGTATTATTCATGCAGCCGTTGGTAATGTTGACTTTGCTACTGATAAATTAGTTGAAAACATTAACGCCTTAGTTTCTGACTTAGTGAAAGCTAAGCCTTCCAGTGCTAAAGGTGTTTATCTCAAAGCAGTCGCGGTATCCACTACGATGGGTGCTGGCGTGCGCGTTGATAGCTCTAGCTTAAGCTATTAATCAATTCAAGGCTTTTAAGCCTTCGTTCACAAGGATGTGAGCTGCCGTGAGGCACTAGATATACATGATGTATGTCGTCAAAGACCGCAGGTGTTAAGTCTTTAACTTAATGATACCTCTAGGTAAAGCCTGCGTAGATGGCGTAACCCGAGTCAGTATTGGTTTGGGGCGCTGTTTCCTTCAAACATAATGAAAATGGTGTTTGATTGATTAACGGTGGTTTTTCCGCCGAACCAGGAGTAGATAACGTGGCATTAACACTGGAAGAGAAAAAACAAGTTGTCTCTGAAGTGGCCGCAGTCGCTGCGAGTGCTCATTCTGCGGTTGCAGCTGAAAACCGTGGTCTGAGTGCAGGGCAATTAACCTCATTACGTAAGAAAGCACGTTCTTCTGGCGTGTATTTACGGGTGGTAAAAAATAACTTAGCGCGTATCGCTGTAAAAGATACGAACTTTGAATCTTTAGGTGAAAACTTAACTGGTCCTATGGTGCTAGCGTTTTCTCAAGAAGATCCGGGTTCAGCAGCACGTTTATTACGTGACTTTTTAAAAGCAGATAAAGCTAATGCAGATAAGTTAGAAGTGAAGTTTGTGACTATCGATGGTCAAACTTTGCCCGGATCTGAATTAGAGCGCTTAGCTAAGTTACCGACTCGTGAACAAGCTTTGGCTACTTTAGCTGCTGTTCTACGTGCTCCGTTGGATAAATTTGCTCGTACTCTTGCTGCATTGCGTGACCAGAAAGATGGCGGTGCTCCAGCACCTGCTGAAGCTGACGCAGCTTGATAACTTGATTTTACGATACTCATACTGATTTAGGTTTTTTGGAGATAAACAAAATGGCGATGGCGATTTCTCTGCCCGATTTGTTGGAAGCATTTGCCAACATGACTGTAACTGAAATTGTAGAATTAATTGCTGCAATTGAAGAAAAATTTGGTGTAACTGCTGCTGTTCAAACAGTTGCTGTTGCTGGTGGTGCTGGTGAAGCGGCTGCTCCTGTTGAAGAGCAAACCGAATTCAACGTGGTAATGACTAGCTTCGGTGAAAACAAAATCGGCGTTATTAAAGTAGTGCGTGAACTAACTGGTTTAGGCTTAAAAGAAGCCAAAGCACTGGTTGAAGGCGTTCCTTCTACTGTTAAAGAAGCAGCTCCTAAAGCTGAAGCTGAAGATGTTAAGAAGAAGCTTGAAGAAGCTGGCGCTAAAGTTGAGATTAAGTAATAGTGTTTTGAGTAGGTATGTTGTTTGTTAGCAATTGATCCTACCTAAACTTTAGAGGCTGACAGTGTAGTTGCGCTGTCGGCCTTTTGCCGCTTATATAGTAGGCAATAAACGATGTTATTAGGAATGACCGTTGGGGTCATTTAAAAGTCTGATTCCAAGTGAGGAAACACGATGGGACTGAGTTATACTGAGAAAAAACGAATCCGTAAAGATTTCGGTAAACGTGAGCAAGTGTTAGAAGTGCCTGAACTTCTCGCTATCCAACTGGAATCATACGACGGCTTTTTACAACTCGACAAAACAGTCGATAAGCGGTCGCAACAAGGTTTACATGCGGCATTCTCATCTGTGTTCCCGATCATAAGCTATAACGGCTATGTGTCTTTAGAGTATGTAGATTACCGTTTGGCTGAGCCTGTTTTTGATGTGCAAGAGTGCCAATTACGTGGTTTAACCTATGCAGCTTCCTTGCGGGTTAAATTACGTTTAGTCATTAATGACAAAGATGCACCGGCTGGGGCTAAGATAGTCAAAGCGATTAAAGAGCAGGATGTTTATTTAGGTGAACTGCCTTTAATGACCGACAAAGGTACTTTTATCATTAATGGTACTGAGCGCGTGATTGTATCGCAATTACATCGCTCTCCGGGCGTATTCTTTGAGCATGACAAAGGCAAATCCAATACCGCAGGCAAGTTATTACACAGTGCACGGGTTATTCCGTATCGTGGTTCATGGTTGGATTTTGAATTAGATCCTAAAGATTCAATTTTCGTGCGCATTGACCGCCGGCGTAAATTGCCTGCTACCATCTTATTACGTGCCTTAGGCATGGATAATGAGCAGATTTTAGACTATTACTTCGATACCACTCGCGTGCATTTAGGTTTAGATAAAGTTGAAATTGATCTAGTGCCGGATCGTCTACGCGGTGAGTTAGCCTCATTTGATATTAAGATTAATAATGAGGTGTTAGTAGAAGCTGGGCGTCGTATTACCGCTAAGCATATCCGTAAACTGGATGAGGCTAAACTGAATAAGTTATTAGTGCCGACTGACTATATTGTAGGCAAAGTCATTGCCCATAATGTGGTGGATACGTTTACAGGTGAGTTACTAGCGCAAGCTAATACCGAGGTCACTAACGATCTATTAGAAAAATTCAGAGATAATCGTGTTGAAGATTTCCGTATTCTATTCACCAATGAATTAGATCGCGGTGCGTTTATTTCTAATACTATTAGAATTGATCCTACCCATTCACCCTTAGAAGCGCAGGTAGAAATCTATCGTATGATGCGCCCCGGCGAGCCGCCGACTAAGGAATCAGCCGAAAACTTATTCAATAACTTATTCTTTACTGAAGAGCGTTATGACCTATCGGCGGTAGGTCGCATGAAGTTTAATCGCCGTCTAGGTCGTGAAGAATCAACGGGTAGTGGCGTATTAGACCAAGAAGATATTTTAGCAGTCCTTAAGAAGCTGATTGATATTTGTGATGGTCGGGATGATGTTGATGATATTGACCATTTAGGTAATCGTCGTATTCGTAGTGTTGGCGAGATGGCTGAAAATGCCTTCCGTATCGGTTTGGTACGGGTTGAGCGTGCAGTAAAAGAACGCCTCACTATGGCAGAAAGCGAAGGGCTGATGCCACAAGAGTTGGTTAACTCCAAGCCTGTATCCGCAGCGATTAAAGAGTTCTTTGGTTCTAGTCAGCTTTCTCAGTTCATGGATCAAAATAATCCATTATCTGAAGTAACACATAAGCGTCGTATCTCTGCTTTAGGCCCTGGTGGTTTAACGCGTGAGCGTGCAGGCTTTGAGGTACGTGACGTTCATCCGACTCACTACGGTCGTGTTTGCCCGATTGAGACGCCTGAGGGGCCTAATATCGGTCTTATCAACTCATTGTCCGTATATGCGCGTACTAATGAATATGGTTTCCTAGAGACGCCTTATCGCCGTATTGTGGATGGTAAAGTAACGTCTGATGTTGATTACCTATCGGCTATTGAAGAGTCTCAGTTCGTTATTGCACAAGCCAATGCTGAATTAAATGCCGATGGTTCATTTGCGAGTGAGTTTGTGACTTGCCGTCATAAAAACGAATTTACTCTAATGCCTGCTGAGCGCGTGCAATACATGGACGTATCGCCTAAGCAAATTGTATCCGTGGCTGCTTCCTTGATTCCGTTTTTGGAGCATGACGATGCGAACCGCGCCTTGATGGGTTCCAACATGCAACGTCAAGCCGTACCTTGCTTACGGGCGGATAAGCCTCTAGTAGGAACAGGTATGGAGCGTGCGGTTGCGGTTGATTCAGGCTCTACGGTGTCAGCTAAACGCGGTGGAGTCATTGATTCGGTCGATGCCAGCCGTGTGGTAGTGCGTGTACATGATAGTGAAGCGGATGAGCGTGGTGGGGTAGATATTTATAACCTCATTAAGTACACCCGTTCTAATCAAAATACCAGTATCAATCAACGCCCTATTGTCAAAGTAGGCGATGTAGTTGAACGGGGTGATGTATTAGCAGATGGTTCGTCTACTGACCTTGGTGAATTGGCTTTAGGACAAAATATGTTCATCGCCTTCATGCCTTGGAATGGTTATAACTTCGAGGATTCGATTTTATTATCGGAGCGCGTCGTGGATGAGGATCGTTATACCTCTATTCATATCGAAGAGCTCATTTGCTTAGCGCGTGATACGAAGTTAGGACCTGAAGAAATTACTGCCGATATTCCTAATGTGAGTGAAAGCTTACTGTCTAAATTAGATGAGTGCGGCATTATTCATGTGGGTGCGGAGGTAAAGCCTAACGATATTTTAGTTGGTAAAGTTACCCCCAAAGGTGAAAGCCAACTAACACCGGAAGAAAAGCTGCTACGTGCTATCTTCGGTGAAAAAGCTTCTGACGTTAAAGACAGTTCTTTACGTGTGCCCACGGGCATGACCGGAACGGTTATCGACGTGCGGGTGTTTACGCGGGATGGCGTAGAGCGCGATGCACGGGCTTTAGCGATTCAAGAAGAGTCTTTAAAGCAAGTACGTAAAGATTTACTCGATGAATTACGTATTTACGAAACAGACGTGTACGAGCGTGTGGGACGTTTAGTGCTGAATCAAGTGGCTGATGGTGGACCTAATCGTTTGCGCTCAGGTGATACCATTACTCAAGAGTATATGGATGGCTTAGCACGGAAAGATTGGTTCTCAATTCGCCTAGCGGATGAGCTGTTGAATGCGCAACTAGAAGTGCTTAACAACCAATTACTAGATAAGAAGAAATCTTACGAGACCCGCTTACAAAAGCAACGCGAGAAATTGACCGCTGGTGATGATTTACCCGCTGGCGTTATGAAAATGGTCAAGGTGTATATCGCGGTTAAGCGCCGTATGCAGCCCGGTGACAAAATGGCGGGTCGTCATGGTAATAAAGGGGTAGTCTCCAAGATTGTTCCTGTTGAAGATATGCCTTATCTAGAAAATGGTCAGACGGTGGACATCGTATTGAATCCTCTAGGGGTTCCTTCACGTATGAACGTTGGACAAGTATTAGAAACCCACCTAGGTTGGGCAGCGAAAGGTCTAGGCGAAAAAATTGCACGCATGATCGATACCAAAGCACGAGTGGATGAACTGCGTCAATTTATTACTCAGGTTTACTCAACCGGAGGTAATCCACGCCAAGGGGATATATCCGAGTTAAGTGATGCTGAGGTCATTGAACTAGCCGGAAATTTACGTGGTGGTGTGCCTATGGCAACGCCCGTATTCGACGGTGCGCATGAGGCCGAGATTAAAGAGATGTTACGTCTGGCTGATCTACCTGAGGGTGGTCAAACCACATTATATGACGGTCGTACCGGTGACTCTTTTGAGCGTAAGGTGACAGTAGGGTATATGCACATGCTCAAGCTCAACCACTTAGTGGATGACAAAATGCATGGGCGCTCAACAGGGCCTTATAGTTTAGTGACTCAACAACCTCTGGGCGGTAAAGCACAGTTTGGTGGTCAACGTTTCGGTGAGATGGAGGTGTGGGCGCTGGAGGCCTATGGTGCAGCCTATACCTTACAAGAAATGCTCACTGTGAAATCAGACGATGTGAATGGTCGTAATAAGATGTACAAAAACATTGTCGATGGTGATCACTCGATGGTAGCCGGTATGCCAGAGTCCTTTAATGTATTGATGAAAGAAATTCGTTCCTTAGGCTTAAATATCGAACTCGAAACCGATTAATATGAAAGCAGCTACTGAGTACTTAAAGCCTAAGTGCTTAGTTTGTCCTTTTGACTGAATGCAGCGGGCAAAGCGATGAAAGATTTATTGAGTATTTACAAAAAAGAGCAAGAAATTCAGGAGTTTGATGCAATCCGTATTGGATTAGCTTCACCTGAGACAATTCGTGCTTGGTCTTATGGCGAAGTGAAAAAGCCAGAGACGATTAACTATCGGACCTTTAAGCCTGAGCGGGATGGTTTATTCTGTGCCAAGATTTTTGGCCCAGTAAAAGATTTTGAATGCTTATGCGGTAAGTATAAACGCTTAAAGCATCGTGGTGTGATTTGTGAAAAATGCGGCGTTGAGGTGACTCAAACTAAAGTACGTCGTGAACGCATGGGGCATATTGATTTAGCTAGCCCAGTTGCACATATCTGGTTCTTAAAATCATTACCTTCACGTATTGGTTTAATGCTTGATATGACCCTGCGTGATATTGAGCGCATTCTGTATTTTGAAACCTTCGTTATTACTGACCCTGGTATGACTCATTTAGAGATGGGGCAGCTATTGTCCGATGAGGCTTACTTAGAAGCAGTAGAAGAGTTCGGTGACGAATTTACCGCTAAGATGGGTGCTGAGGCGATTAAAGAGCTTTTGGGCAATATTGATCTGAAACATGAGATCAATAAGATGCGCGAAGAGATTGCCGAGACGAACTCTGAAACCAAATTAAAGCGTTTAACCAAACGCCTTAAAGTGATGGAGTCCTTCCTGCAATCCGGTAATCAGCCTTCATGGATGATTATGGATGCATTGCCGGTATTGCCTCCCGACTTACGTCCTTTAGTTCCTCTAGATGGTGGTCGTTTCGCAACATCCGATTTAAACGATTTATATCGTCGCGTTATTAACCGTAATAACCGCTTGAAGCGTCTTTTAGAGCTGAATGCGCCCGATATTATCGTGCGTAACGAAAAGCGTATGCTGCAAGAAGCCGTCGATGCGCTGTTAGATAATGGTCGTCGTGGTCGTGCGATTACCGGTTCTAACAAGCGCCCCTTAAAATCCTTATCCGATATGATTAAGGGTAAACAAGGGCGCTTCCGTCAAAACTTACTCGGTAAGCGGGTTGACTATTCAGGTCGTTCGGTCATTGTGGTAGGTCCGACTTTACGCCTACATCAATGTGGTTTGCCTAAGAAAATGGCGTTGGAGTTATTTAAGCCCTTTATCTTTGGTAAATTACAACGCCAAGGCTTAGCCACCACTATTAAAGCGGCTAAAAAGCTAGTAGAGCGCGAAACGCCAGAGGTTTGGGATATTCTCGCCGATGTGATTCGTGAGCATCCTGTGATGCTCAACCGTGCACCTACTCTACACCGTTTGGGTATCCAAGCCTTTGAACCGGTACTGATTGAAGGTAAAGCGATTCAATTGCACCCTCTAGTCTGTGCGGCGTTTAACGCGGACTTCGACGGTGACCAAATGGCGGTACACGTACCGTTATCTCTAGAAGCGCAATTAGAAGCTCGTGCTTTAATGATGTCGACCAATAATGTGTTATCACCAGCTAATGGTGATCCGATTATTGTACCGTCACAAGACATCGTTTTGGGCTTGTACTATATGACGCGTGAAGCGATTGCAGCTAAAGGGGAGGGCATGATTTTTGCCGATCCTAAAGAAGCGCAACGTGCTTATGAATCGGGTCATGTATCCTTACATGCTAAGGTTAAGGTGCGTATTACTGATAGTATCAAAGAAGACGGTCAGCTCATTAAGCGTACTCGTTTACTCGATACTACGGTCGGTCGCTCGATTTTAACTAGCATTATGCCTGATGGTTTACCGTTTGAACTGTTCAATACTACACTGAAAAAGAAAGCGATTTCTAAGCTCATTAATGAGTCTTATCGTCGCGTGGGTATGAAAGAAGCGGTCGTATTTGCTGACCAGTTGATGTATACCGGTTACCGTTATGCTACACGTTCAGGCGTTTCTTTCTGCTCAGATGACATGATCATCCCTGAAAAGAAAGTAGGTCTACTGTCAGCGGCAGAAGATGCGGTTAAAGAAATCGAGTATCAATTTGCTAGCGGATTGGTCACACAAGGCGAGCGCTATAACAAGGTAGTTGATATTTGGGCGCGTACCAATGACCTCGTGGCTCAGGCGATGATGGAGAAAATTGGTAAAGAAACCGTGATTGATGCTGAAGGTAAAACCGTTAACCAAGAATCGTTTAACTCGATTTATATGATGGCGGATTCGGGAGCGCGGGGTTCTGCGGCTCAGATTCGTCAGCTAGCGGGTATGCGCGGCTTGATGGCTAAACCCGATGGTTCGATTATCGAAACACCGATTACCTCGAACTTCCGTGAAGGCTTAAACGTTCTTCAATACTTCATCTCGACTCACGGTGCGCGTAAAGGTCTAGCCGATACAGCGTTAAAAACGGCAAACTCTGGTTACTTAACTCGCCGCTTGGTAGATGTTGCTCAAGATATGGTAGTCGTTATTGATGACTGTAAAACTGAGCAAGGTATTCGCATGCGCCCCATTATTGAGGGTGGTGACGTAATCGAAGCCTTAGCAGAGCGTGTGTTAGGTCGTGTGGTTGCTCAAGATGTCACACGCGGTGATGACGTGTTAGTCCCTGCCGGAACCTTATTAGATGAAGCTTGGGTTAAGAAAATCGATGCCTTAGGCATTGACGAAGTAGTCGTGCGTTCTGCCATTACCTGTGAGGCACGCTATGGCGTATGCCGTATGTGCTATGGACGTGATTTATCGCGTGGACACTTTGTCAATAAAGGTGAGTCAGTGGGGGTTGTGGCGGCACAATCTATCGGTGAACCCGGTACTCAGCTCACTATGCGTACCTTCCACATTGGGGGGGCAGCTAACCGATCAGCAGCAGAAAACAATATCTCGATTAAGTCCTCCGGTAAAATTCACTTGGTTAATATGAAAACCGTAGTGAATAAAAACGGTAACTTGGTCGCAGTATCACGCTCTGGTGAATTAGGTGTGGTCGATGACAACGGACGCGATAAAGAGCGTTACAAAGTCCCTTATGGTGCGATCTTATCCGTTAAAGAGGGTGAGGCTGTCACTGCCGGTCAACAAGTAGCGACTTGGGATCCGCATACTCAACCTATCGTATCTGAGGTATCAGGTCGGATTGACTTTAGTGACTTTATCGACAATATGACCGTACAGACCAAGATCGACGAGACTACAGGTCTGTCCTCGATTGAGGTAATGGATCCGCGCAATCGTCCGGGTCCTGGTCGAGATATGCGTCCTACCTTGCGTCTGATGGATGAAGGTGGCAATAGTATCTACTTTGAAGGGACTAAAATCCCCGTGCAGTATCCTCTGCCAGCAGGTGCGATTGTTAGCTCTACCAATGGTGCGATTGTAGAAGTAGGGGAGATTCTAGCTCGTCTACCTCAAGCCTCTTCTAAGACGCGTGATATTACAGGGGGTCTTCCACGGGTAGCTGACTTGTTTGAAGCGCGTCGCCCGAAAGATGGAGCCATTCTGGCAGAGAAAACCGGTACGATTTCGTTTGGTAAGGAAACCAAAGGTAAGCAGCGTATCATTATTACCGATGAAAACGGTGAGCAATACGAAGAGCTGATTCCTAAATGGCGTACTCTAGACGTGTTTGAAGGGGAGAAGGTGACGCGCGGTGAGGTGATTGTCGATGGTGAACCTAATCCACATGACATTCTGCGTCTGCGTGGTGCAACGGAACTTTCTGCTTATTTAGTCCAAGAGATTCAAGATGTTTACCGCCTGCAAGGGGTTAAGATCAATGATAAGCACCTCGAAGTCATCATTCGTCAGATGATGCGCAAGGTGGATGTGATTGATCCGGGTGAAAGTAATTTCATTCGCGGTGAGCAAACTGACTACTGGCGTGTGGTAGAAGAAAACCGTCGTTTAGTAGCCGAAGGTAAACTACCGGTACATTATGAACGTGTATTGATGGGGATAACGAAAGCTTCCTTAGTGACTGACTCATTCGTATCGGCTGCATCCTTCCAAGAGACTACACGTGTCTTGACCGAGGCGGCAGTACGTGGAGCACGCGATGATTTACGTGGCTTAAAAGAGAACGTCATTGTAGGACGCTTAATTCCAGCCGGTACAGGTTTGGCTTATCACGAAAGTCGGCGTGCTAAATTCCAAACGGCTACTCCGTTTAGTGATATGCGTCCTGCCTCTATGGAGCCTGTCATTCATTTTAGTATGGACTCTGACAGTGATCTAGACGACTAATAGTCTTAGTCTTATTAAGCAAGTGCTTGACTAGGGTGGCTAAACATAACTTGACAGAATGGATAGCCATCCCTAGAATCTTGCGACCTTAAATAGGTCGATTTCCGGCCGAAGTTTTTATATGAGAGTGATCAATTCCATTCACTCATACATATCTCGTAGGAGAATTTAATTACATGGCAACAGTTAATCAGCTAGTACGCAAACCGCGTAAAAGCAAGGTTGAAAAAAGCAGCGTACCTGCTTTAGAAGCATGTCCACAACGTCGTGGTGTATGCACTCGCGTTTATACAACTACTCCCAAAAAGCCTAACTCCGCTATGCGTAAAGTGGCTCGTGTGCGCTTAACTAATGGTTTTGAAGTCACCAGCTATATCGGTGGTGAGGGTCATAATCTTCAGGAGCACTCGGTAGTACTGATTCGTGGTGGTCGTGTTAAAGATCTACCTGGTGTGCGTTACCACACTGTACGCGGTAGCTTAGATACCCAAGGTGTTAAAGATCGTAAACAAGGCCGTTCTAAATACGGTACTAAACGTCCTAAGAAATAATTGAGAGTGTTGAAAAATGCCTAGAAGAAGAGAAGTCCCCAAACGCGAAGTACTACCCGATCCTAAGTTTGGAAGCCAATTGCTCAGCAAATTCATGAATGCTGTGATGCAAGATGGTAAGAAAGCGGTAGCTGAAAAAATCATTTACGGTGCCTTAGATGAAATTGCTGCTAAGAAAGGCGGCGATGGCATGACCATATTAAGTGATGCTTTAGATAACGTGCGTCCAGCCGTCGAAGTTAAAGCTCGCCGTGTAGGTGGTGCGACTTATCAAGTACCTGTTGAAGTACGTCCTGTGCGTCAAAACGCTTTAGCGATGCGCTGGTTAATTGATGCTGCTCGTAAACGTGGTGAAAAATCCATGGCGCGTAAATTAGCAGGTGAGCTAATGGATGCGGCTGAAAAGCGTGGTACTGCGGTGAAAAAGCGTGAAGATACTCATCGTATGGCTGATGCGAACCGTGCTTTTGCTCACTTCCGTTGGTAATTAGGTAAACGGTTGTGGCTACTCATACTCTCGTGCGCAAGACCCCAATAGAGCGTTATCGTAATATCGGCATCATGGCTCATATTGATGCGGGTAAAACTACGACGACTGAACGTATTCTATTTTATACCGGTGTCTCTCATAAATTAGGTGAGGTGCATGATGGTAATGCGACGATGGATTGGATGCCACAAGAACAAGAACGTGGAATTACGATTACCTCGGCTGCCACCACTTGCTTTTGGCAAGGCATGGATAAGCAGCTAGAGCAGCATCGTATTAATATCATTGATACTCCCGGACACGTTGATTTTACCATCGAAGTTGAGCGTTCCTTACGTGTTTTGGATGGTGCTGTAGCTGTCTTTTGTGCTGTGGGTGGAGTTGAGCCGCAGTCTGAAACGGTATGGCGTCAAGCGAATAAGTATCATGTGCCGCGCCTTGCATTTATTAATAAAATGGATCGCTCAGGCGCAGATTTTCTGCGTGTGGTGGAGCAGATCAAAGAACGCCTAGCAGCTAATGCAGTCCCTGTCCAGTTGCCAATAGGGGCTGAAGAAAGCTTCCAAGGCGTGATTGATTTAGTGCGTATGCAAGCCCTTTATTGGAATGAAACCGATAAAGGGATGACCTACCAAGCAACAGCTATTCCTGATGCTTACTTAGATAAAGCTAATCAGTGGCGTGAAGCTTTATTAGAAGCCGTTGCTGATGCTAGTGATGAATTAATGAATAAGTACCTAGAAGAAGGTACTTTATCAGATAATGAGATCTATTGGGCTTTACGTCAATTAGCATTGACAGGCAAAGTCATTCCTACTTTTTGTGGTTCAGCCTTTAAAAATAAAGGTGTCCAAGCCGTTTTAGATGGCGTAGTGCGCTATTTGCCCTCACCTCTAGATATGCCTGCTATTAAGGGGCTAGCTAGTCTTGATGAGGACGCTAAAGTCCTAGAGCGCCATCCTGATGACACCGAGCCATTCTCAGCATTAGCTTTTAAAATTGCTACCGATTCTTTCGGCACTTTGACCTTTATGCGCGTGTATTCAGGGCATTTACGTTCAGGTGATGTTGTCTTTAATCCTATTAAAGGTAAGCGTGAACGCATTGGTCGCTTAGTGCAAATGCATGCTAATGCGCGTGAGGAAATTGAAGAAGTACTAGCGGGTGATATTGCTGCTGCCGTGGGGCTTAAGGATATTACGACAGGCGATACTTTATGTGATCAAAATAATAAGATCATTTTAGAGCGCATGGATTTCCCTGAGCCAGTGATTTCAGTAGCCATTGAGCCTAAATCGCTGGCTGATCAAGATAAGCTGATTAATGCTCTCAACCGTTTAGCGCAAGAAGATCCTTCCTTTAGAGTAAAAACTGATCCTGATTCAGGGCAGACCATCATCTCTGGTATGGGTGAGTTGCATCTAGATATTAAAGTAGATGTGCTCAAGCGTGATTATGATGTGGGCTGCACAGTGGGTAAGCCACAAGTAGCTTACCGCGAAACAATCCGTAATAAGGTTGAAGTCGAAGGTAAGTTTATTCGCCAAACCGGTGGTAAAGGTCAGTATGGTCACGTTTGGTTGCGTCTAGAGCCGCTTCCCCAAGGTACAGGCTATCAGTTTGAGGATGCTATTGTTGGTGGAGTCATTCCTAAAGAATTTATTCCAGCCGTTGACAAGGGTATCCGTGAGCAATTAGTGAGCGGTGCATTAGCAGGTTATCCGCTGGTAGATTTTAAAGCTGTCTTATTTAATGGTTCTTATCATGAAGTTGATTCTAGTGAATTAGCTTATAAGATTGCCGCTTCAATGGCATTGCGCCAAGGCCAATTGGATGCGGGAGCCGTACTGCTTGAACCTATTATGAAGGTTGAGGTAGTAGCCCCTGAAGAATATATGGGCGATATAATGGGCGATATTAATCGTCGTCGAGGTACCGTATTAGGTATGGATGATTTACCTACTGGTAAAAGCATTCGTGCTGAAGTACCGCTTGGTGCAATGTTTGGCTATGCGACGGCACTGCGTTCTGCGACACAAGGTCGCGCTAGCTATTCTATGGAATTTGAGAAATATGCTGAAGCACCCAGCCAAGTTGTGCAAGCAGTAGTAAAAAAAGGTGATTATTAATGGCTAAGGATAAATTCCAGCGTACGAAGCCGCACGTAAACGTGGGTACAATCGGTCACGTAGACCACGGTAAGACCACCCTCACAGCGGCGTTAACGGTAGTACAATCGCGCAAGTTTGGTGGTGAAGCGAAAGCGTATGACCAAATTGACGCAGCACCCGAAGAAAAAGCACGGGGTATAACCATTTCGACGGCACACGTAGAATATGAATCAGCGGCACGTCACTATGCGCACGTAGATTGCCCCCGGACACGCCGACTACGTTAAGAACATGATCACCGGTGCGGCTCAAATGGACGGTGCGATCCTAGTCGTTTCTGCTGCCGATGGTCCTATGCCTCAAACGCGTGAGCACATCTTATTATCTCGTCAAGTAGGCGTACCCTACATCGTGGTTTACATGAACAAATGTGACCTTGTAGACGATGAAGAATTACTAGAACTCGTAGAAATGGAAGTACGTGAATTACTCTCTGACTACGAATTCCCCGGTGACGACACCCCGATTGTCAAAGGTTCTGCGCGTGCAGCCTTAACGGGTGATACCAGTGCGATTGGTGAGCCTTCTATCGAAGCCCTCATTAACGCATTAGATACCTACATTCCTGAGCCTGAGCGTGCTATTGATGGTGCCTTCCTGCTCCCTGTAGAAGACGTATTCTCGATTTCAGGTCGTGGTACAGTCGTCACTGGACGTATTGAACGCGGCATCATCAAAGTCGGTGAAGAGGTCGAAATCGTAGGGATTAGAGCCACCACCAAAACAACCGTGACGGGTGTTGAAATGTTCCGCAAACTCCTTGACCAAGGTCAAGCGGGTGACAACGTAGGCTTATTACTGCGCGGTACTAAGCGTGAAGACGTAGAGCGGGGTCAAGTACTGTGCAAACCCGGTTCTATCAAACCTCACTCCAAGTTTGAAGCCGAAGTGTACGTATTGTCCAAAGAGGAAGGTGGTCGTCATACCCCCTTCTTCAAAGGCTATCGTCCCCAATTCTACTTCCGTACCACGGATGTAACCGGTGCGTGTGAACTGCCTGAAGGGGTAGAGATGGTCATGCCGGGGGACAATGTAAAATTAGTGGTAAGCCTGATCAATCCGATTGCGATGGAAGAAGGTTTACGGTTTGCGATTCGTGAAGGTGGTCGTACCGTCGGTGCCGGTGTCGTCGCTAAAATTATTGAGTAAGTAAAGCATGTCTGATCAAAGAATCCGTATTCGTCTCAAAGCTTTCGATCATCGTTTAATTGATCGCTCTGCCTCTGAGATCGTTGAAACTGCCAAGCGTACCGGCGCTCGTGTTAAAGGTCCCATCCCTTTACCCACTCGTATTGAGCGTCATACGATTTTGATTTCTCCGCATGTTAATAAAGATGCGCGTGATCAGTATGAAATCCGCACCCATAAGCGCTTAATGGATATTATCGATCCCACTGATAAAACAGTGGATGCTTTAATGCGTTTAGATTTGGCTGCGGGCGTCGATGTACAGATTAAATTGAACTGATCTGTAATAAGTACTTAATTTTCGATTTTTTCCGTGTATAATACGCGGCTTTCCACGGCTCGACCTCGTTCGAGCCGTGTTTTTCTAGTCAAAAGAATCGAAATCACTCCAAGCGAGTATATGTAAGAGGTAAGCAAATGGCTATCGGTCTGCTGGGTCGCAAAATAGGCATGACCCGAATCTACGGAGAAGACGGGGGAGCGACCCCTGTTACCGTTCTAGAGATTGCGCCTAATAAAGTGTCTCAAGTCAAGACTAACGAATCTGATGGCTATGAAGCAATTCAATTATCTCTAGGTGAAAAGAAAGCATCTCGTGTTACTAAAGCTCAAGCGGGTCATTTTGCTAAAGCTGGCGTTCCGGTAGGTACTTTTATTCGTGAGTCTAGAGTAGAGAAAGCTTCAGAGTATTCTGTTGGTTCAGAATTGACAGTGACCTACTTCCAAGAAGGTCAAAAAGTAGATGTGGCGGGTGTTAGTAAAGGTAAAGGTTTTGCTGGTACTATCAAACGTCATAATTTCCGTGGTCAAGATGCGACTCACGGTAACTCCCGCTCTCACCGTGTTCCCGGTTCTATCGGTCAAAATCAGACGCCTGGTCGCGTATTCCCCGGTAAGAAAATGTCAGGTCATTTAGGTGCTGTAAACACAACTGTTGAGTGTTTAACAGTGGTTAAAGTAGACGCTGAGCGCAATCTTTTATTAGTAAAAGGTGCTGTACCCGGGGCAGTGAACGGCAATGTCGTTGTAAAGCTTTCAGTTAAAGCTTAATAAGGTTGCTACGATGGAATTACAAGTCTTAAACGGCAATGCACTCAGCGTCAATGACGAAGTGTTTGGTCGTGAATTTAACGAAGGCTTAGTGCATCAAACTGTGGTTGCTTATATGGCAGCCGCGCGTGCGGGTACTAAAGCTCAAAAAACGCGCTCAGAAGTGAGCGGTGGTGGCGCGAAACCTTTCCGTCAAAAAGGAACAGGTCGTGCGCGTGCAGGTACTATCCGTAGCCCATTATGGCGCACCGGTGGTAAGATTTTTGCTGCTAAACCACGTGATTACACCCAAAAGCTCAATAAGAAAATGTATCGCGCAGCAATGCGTTCTATTTTCTCTGAGTTAGTACGTCAAGAACGTCTAGTAGTGGTATCTAGTTTAGCGATGTCTGAGCCAAAAACTAAATTGGCGGTGGCTGAGCTAGCTAAATATGGCACGAATGACGTGTTATTTGTAACGGACGGTGATGATGCCAATTTATTACTGGCTACTCGCAATATTCCTCATTGTGAAGTGTTGTCATTCGCCGAACTTAATCCGGTCAGTTTAGTAGGTCACGAGAAAGTCGTGGCGACTGAAACGGCTATTGCCAAAATTCAGGAGTGGTTGGCATGATCAATCAAGAGCGCCTATACAAGGTGCTGTTAGCTCCACGTGTGACTGAAAAGTCCGTTGGGCTAGCAGAAGGCTCAAATCAATATGTTTTCAAAGTTGCCAAAGATGCCACTAAACCAGAAATCAAGGCTGCTGTGGAAAAGTTATTTGAAGTCGTTGTTACCGACGTAAAAACTTTAAACGTTAAAGGCAAAGGGAAAAACTTCGGTCGCCGCGCAGGTAAGCGTAGTGATTGGAAGAAAGCTTACATCAGCTTGGCTGAAGGCCATTCTCTTGCAGCAGCAGCTGAATAATAGGGTGGTATTATTATATGGCACTGATTAAATCTAAACCAACGTCTGCTGGCCGTCGTGCCCAAGTACGTTTGGTCAATAAAGACTTACATAAAGGCGAACCCTTTAAAGCTTTATTAGAGCGCAAAAACAAGACTGGCGGTCGTAATAATAATGGTCGCATTACTACACGCCATGTCGGTGGTGGTAGTCGTCAACATTACCGTTTGATCGATTTCAAACGCCGTAAAGATGATATTCAAGGTCGTGTAGAGCGCTTAGAGTACGATCCTAATCGTAACGCTAATATTGCTCTAGTCTTATATGCCGATGGCGAGCGTCGTTATATCATTGCTCCTAAAGGCTTAAATGCTGGTGATCCAGTAGTGTCTGGTCAGCATGCTCCGATTGCTGTAGGTAATGCTTTACCTATGCGTAATATTCCTGTTGGTAGTGTGGTGCACTGTGTTGAGTTGAAGCCCGGTAAAGGTGCTCAATTAGCGCGTAGTGCTGGTACATCTGCTCAAATCGTTGCCCGTGAAAATGCTCATGTGACCCTGCGTTTACGCTCTGGTGAGATGCGTAAAGTACCTGCTGAATGCCGTGCAACAGTAGGTGAAGTAGGTAATTCAGAGTATGGTCTGATTAAGTTAGGTAAAGCGGGTGCTAAACGCTGGCGCGGTATTCGTCCTACTGTACGTGGTGTTGCTATGAACCCTGTTGACCATCCACATGGTGGTGGTGAAGGTCGTACTTCAGGTGGTCGTCATCCGGTCACTCCTTGGGGTATTCCGACTAAGGGTTATAAGACTCGTAGTAACAAGCGCACCGACAATATGATCGTTCGTCGTCGGAATAAGAAGTAAGGGGACTGAAGAATGCCACGTTCGTTAAAAAAAGGCCCATTTGTTGATCATCATTTGATGAAAAAAGTTGAAACTGCCGTCGCAAACAATGACCGCAAGCCCATTAAAACATGGTCGCGTCGTTCAATGATTCTGCCCAATATGGTAGGTTTAACGATTGCTGTGCATAACGGCAAACAACATATACCTGTATTGATTAATGATAATATGGTTGGTCACAAGCTAGGTGAGTTTGCGCTAACCCGTTCTTATCGCGGCCATGTCGCTGATAAGAAGTCTAAATAAGAGGTCGAGTATGGAAGTTGCAGCTCATTTACGCACCGCGCGTATATCACCTCAAAAGTGCCGTTTAGTTGCTGATCAAATTCGTGGTGAGCCTGTTGGTAAAGCACTTCAAATCTTAGCTTTTAGCTCTAAAAAGGGCGCGGCTATTATTAAGAAAGTACTGGAATCAGCCATCGCTAATGCTGAGCACAATGAGGGTGCTGATGTAGACGAATTATCCGTAAAAACGATTTTCGTCGATCAAGGACCAACCATGAAACGTATTCAACCACGTGCTAAAGGCCGTGCGAATCGTATCTTAAAGCGCACCAGTCATATCACTATTAAAGTTAGTGATGAAAAAATTGCTAAAAAGGGCTGAGGTTAAATATGGGTCAAAAAGTACATCCAACTGGTATCCGCCTCGGTATAGCGACAGATTGGCGCTCTAAATGGTATGCCGAAGGCAAAGATTATGCGAATTTCTTACACAAAGATTTAGAAGTTCGTGCATTCTTAAAAAACAAATTGAAAGAAGCATCTGTAAGCCGGATTCGCATTGAGCGTCCTGCTAAATCTGCTTTTATTACTATTCATACTGCCCGTCCGGGTGTGGTGATTGGTAAGAAAGGTGAAGACATTGAGCGTTTACGCGCTGATGTAGCTAAGATGCTGGATCTTCATGTCAATAACGTTAAGTTAAACATTGAAGAAATTCGTAAACCTGAGTTAGATGCTCAGCTAGTTGCTGAAAGTATAGCCAGTCAACTTGAGCGTCGTATTATGTTCCGCCGCGCTATGAAGCGTGCGGTGAGTAATGCGATGAAGCTTGGTGCTTTGGGAATTAAAGTTGCCGTTGCGGGCCGTTTAAATGGTGTCGAGATTGCGCGTACTGAATGGTATCGTGAAGGTCGTGTACCTCTACATACGTTACGTGCTGATATTGACTATGCAACCGCAGAAGCTTTAACCACTTACGGCATTATTGGCGTCAAGGTCTGGATCTATAAAGGCGAAGTCTTTGATCTAGAGCAAAAGCAATCCAACGCTGGCAATTCTGGTAATAACAATACCAGAAAGAAAAAGTAATAGAGGTCAAAGATGTTACAGCCAAAAAGAACGAAATTTCGCAAGCAGATGAAAGGCCGTAATCGCGGTCTTGCGCTTGTCGGTTCTAAAGTAAGCTTTGGTGAGTTTGGCTTAAAGACTCTTGAGCGCGGTCGTTTAACAGCGCGTCAGATTGAGTCTGCTCGCCGTGCGATTAATCGTTATGTGCGTCGTGGTGGTAAAATCTGGATTCGTGTGTTCCCAGATAAGCCTATCAGCAAAAAGCCACTTGAAGTTCGTATGGGTAAAGGTAAGGGTAATGTGGAGTACTGGGTAGCCCAAGTACAACCCGGTAAAGTCCTTTACGAAATTGAAGGGGTGGCGGAAGAAGTAGCACGCGAGGCGTTCCGCCTAGCCGCTGCTAAGTTGCCAATGAAAACTACGTTTGTCTCTCGCCAGGTGATGTAATGAAAGCAGCAGAACTTCGTAATAAATCAGTCGCTGAGTTACAAACCGAGTTGACTGAAAATTTGAAAGAACAATTCAAATTACGTATGCAACAGGCTTCTGGTCAATTATCACGCCCTTCTGAAGTAAAGCGGGTGCGTCGTGAAATTGCCAGAATCAAAACAGTCCTAGCGCAAAAGTCAAGTGCGGGTGAGTGAATATGAGCGAAGAACAAGTTAAACACGGCCTGACCGGTCGTGTCGTCAGCAACAAAATGGATAAATCCATTGTGGTGCTACTGGAACGTCAAGTTAAGCATCCTCTGTATGGGAAGTTCATCAAACGCTCCAAGAAATATCATGTGCATGATGAAAATAATGAGTGCGCCATTGGTGACACTGTTATGTTCACAGAGTGCCGTCCTTTGTCTAAAACTAAACATTGGACATTGGTTAAAATCGTTGAGCGTGCTGCGGACTAATTCCCCCGCAGAACGGAGAGTAAGACATGATCCAGATGCAATCAATTCTGCAAGTTGCAGATAATAGTGGTGCACGTCGCGTAATGTGCATTAAAGTATTAGGTGGTTCGCATCGTCGTTATGCTAATATCGGCGACGTTATCAAGGTTAGTATTAAAGATGCTAGCCCACGTGGCCGTGTTAAAAAGGGCGATGTGTATAATGCTGTTATCGTAAGAACTGCTAAAGGCGTGCGTCGCCCCGACGGTTCTGTTATCCGCTTTGACTCTAATGCGGCTGTTATTTTAAACAACAAGTTAGAGCCATTAGGTACTCGTATCTTTGGACCAGTGACACGCGAGTTACGTGGCGAGCGTTTTATGAAAATTATTTCATTGGCTCCTGAAGTACTGTAATAGAGGTAAGACCATGAACAAGATTCGTAAAAACGACCGTGTAGTCGTGATTACTGGTAAAGACAAAGGTCGTCAAAGCACCGTATTACAAGTGTTGGCTAATGGTAAAGCATTAGTACAAGGTGTAAACGTCGCTAAGAAACACCAAAAACCTAATCCTAATTTAGGGATTCAAGGTGGTGTGATCGAGAAAGAAATGCCCATTCAAATTTCTAATTTGATGGTATTAAACCCAAGTACTAACAAGGGTGAACGTGTTGGATTTAAGATTCTGGACGATGGTAAAAAAGTCCGTGTATTCAAATCCAGCGGTGAGCGTGTAGACGCTTAATATTAGGTGAAATTTAAAACATGACAAGGTTGCAAGACTATTATCGGAATACTGTCGTTGCTGAGCTAACGAACAAGTTCGGGTATAAAAATGTAATGGAAGTCCCTAAGATCACTAAAGTAACCCTCAATATGGGGTTAGGTGAAGCCGTAGGTGACAAGAAAGTAATTGAACACGCGGTCGCGGATATGGCAAAAATATCCGGTCAAAAGCCTGTTGTTACCTTATCACGCAAGTCTATTGCGGGATTTAAGATTCGTGACAATTGGCCTATAGGTTGTATGGTGACTCTGCGTAGCGACGTCATGTATGAATTCATTGACCGTTTGGTTAATGTTTCTATTCCTCGCATTCGTGATTTCCGTGGTTTGAATCCAAGAGCGTTTGATGGTCGTGGTAATTACAATATGGGTGTAAAAGAGCAAATCATTTTCCCCGAAATTGATTACGACAAGATTGATGCTTTGCGTGGTATGAATATCACTATTACCACTACAGCAAAAACGGACGAAGAAGGTCGCGCTTTATTAGCCGCTTTCAAGTTCCCATTCAGACAATAAGGACACGAAACCATGGCAAAAAAATCCATGATTGCTCGTGAGGTTAAGCGTAAACAAGCTGCTGATAAGTATGCAGAAAAACGTGAAAATCTCAAAAAAGTAATCTCTAACCCTGCTTCTAGCTATGAAGATGTATTAGCGGCGGTAACGGCTCTGCAAAAGCTACCCCGTGACTCTAGTCCAGCACGTCAACGTCGCCGTTGTAACTTGACAGGTCGTCCACATGGCGTCTATCGCAAATTCGGTTTATCACGTAACAAATTACGTGAAGCGGCTATGCGTGGTGATGTTCCGGGCTTAACAAAAGCTAGCTGGTAAGAGGGCTAAATCATGAGTATGAGTGATCCTATCGCAGATATGTTGACCCGTATTCGTAACGGTCAACGTGCGAGTAAATTAAAAGTGGCGTTTCCTGCATCGAAACAGAAAACTGCTGTCCTGAGTGTGTTGGAGTCTGAAGGTTACATCGCTAGCCACAGTACCGACGCTAATGAAGGCAAGCCCACTACTACTGTAGTATTGAAATATTTCCAAGGTAAACCGGTTATTAGCCGTTTGACTCGTGTGAGTCGTCCGGGCTTACGGATTTTCCGTGGTAAAAATCAATTACCTACTGTATTAGGTGGTTATGGTATCGCTATTGTATCCACCTCTAAAGGTGTGATGAGTGATCGTGCAGCACGCGCTGCGGGTCAGGGTGGCGAAGTTATCTGTATCGTTGAGTAATAGGCTAACTGTATGTCAAGAATTGCAAAGCGTGGCCTTGATTTACCAAATGGTATACAGGTCACTATGAATGAGCAGATCATGACGGTAAAAGGTACTAAAGGTACACTGACTTTAGACGTTCATGATTCTGTTGAAGTCGTCATTGATGGTTCACACTTATCATTCCGCCCGCAAAATGGTCAAGATGAAGGTTGGGCGCATGCAGGTACTGCGTGTGCATTAGCCAATAATATGATCAAGGGTGTCTCTCAAGGTTTTGAGAAGAAGCTCCAACTGGTAGGCGTAGGTTACCGTGCTCAAGCTCAAGGTGACAAACTAACCTTAAGTTTAGGTTTTTCTCACCCGGTAGTGCATGCAATGCCAGCCGGTATTACCGTTGAGACTCCGAGCCAAACTGAAATTATCATCCGTGGAGTTGATAAGCAAAAGGTTGGTCAAGTCGCGGCTGAGGTTCGTGCTTATCGTCCACCAGAGCCTTACAAAGGCAAAGGTGTGAAATATGCAGATGAACAAGTCCTCCGTAAAGAAGCGAAGAAGAAGTAAGGTGACCTAGATGGATAAGAAACTTAGTCGTATTCGTCGTAGCAAGCGTGCTCGTGCGAAAATGCGCGAATTACGCGTTACCCGCTTATGTATACATCGCACACCACGTCACATTTATGCGCAAATTATTGCGCCAGAAGGCAATGTGGTATTAGCAAGTGCTTCTACGGTTGATAAAGAATTACGCACAACACTCTCTTACACTGGCAATGTCGAAGCTGCTGCTGCTGTGGGCAAATTAGTAGCACAACGAGCTAAGGAAAAAGGTATCGAGTCTGTTGCTTTTGATCGCTCTGGTTTTAAATACCACGGTCGAGTACAGGCATTAGCGGATGCTGCTCGTGAAGCTGGTTTGCAATTTTAAAGGTTCAATGTCATGGCAAAAGTTGAAAATACAAGCCCTTCAGCTGATGGTTTGCAGGAAAAATTAGTTCACGTTAACCGCGTTTCTAAAGTGGTAAAAGGTGGACGTATTTTTAGTTTTACTGCTTTAACCGTAGTGGGCGACGGCAATGGTCGGGTTGGTTTTGGCTATGGTAAAGCACGTGAAGTTCCAGCTGCTATTCAAAAGGCAATGGAGCAAGCACGCAAAAGCATGGTTAGCATTCACTTGAATGAAGGTACTTTACAGTACCCAGTGAAAGCTAGTCATGGAGCTGCAACCGTATTCATGAAGCCAGCTTCTGACGGTACTGGTGTCATTGCAGGCGGTGCAATGCGTGCGGTGTTAGAGGTTGCTGGCGTGAAAAACGTTTTATCAAAATGTATCGGTTCACGTAATGCAGGTAATGTGATTCGTGCCACCATTAAAGGTTTGACCGATATGCAGCACCCTGAAATGATCGCTGCCAAACGTGGTAAAACTGTTGAAGAGATCAAGGGGTAACCAATGAGCACTGCTAAACAAGTCAAATTGACCTTAGTAAAGAGCTTGAATGGGCGCTTGGAAAGTCACATTCAGTGTGCGCGTGGTTTAGGTATTCGTCGCATGAATAACTCAGTGGTAGTTATCGATACTCCTGAAAACCGTGGCATGATTAACAAAATCTCTTACCTGCTCAAGGTTGAGGAAGTGTAAACATGAAACTGAATACATTAAAACCTGCTGCTGGTAGCCGTAAAGCACGTACCCGTGTGGGACGTGGTATTGGTTCTGGCTTAGGTAAAACAGCAGGGCGTGGTCATAAAGGTCAACGTTCGCGTGCCGGTGGTTTCCATAAAGTTGGGTTTGAAGGCGGTCAAATGCCTTTGCAACGTCGTCTACCTAAAGTAGGCTTCAAATCACGTATCGGCTTTCGTACTGCTGAAGTGCGTTTAAATGAGTTAGCACAGTTACAGGAGGCTACTGTAACTTTAGAAGCTTTAATTGCGGCTAACATCATTGATGCACGTTCATTGCAAGCTAAAATTATTTTGTCGGGCAGTGTAGATAAGGCTTATACCATTCAAGGTGTAGGTGTTACTAAAGGTGCTCGTGAAGCTATTTTAGCGGCAGGTGGCAAAATCGAGGAATAATATAATAAATGGCTGCAACTCCTTCGTCGGCATTAGGTGGGATAGGTAATATCGCTGAAATTAGACATCGTTTAGTCTTTGTCTTATTAGCTTTGATTGTCTATCGCATTGGAACTTATATACCTATTCCGGGGGTAAACCCTCAGGCGATGTCGCAATTCTTTAATGATAATAGCGGCACTATTTTAGGTGTGTTTAATATGTTTTCCGGTGGCGCACTTGAGCGTTTAAGTGTGTTTGCTCTGGGTATTATGCCTTATATTTCTGCATCGATTATTATGCAGTTAATGGCGACAGTAGTGCCCTCTTTAGAGCAACTGAAGAAGGAGGGGGAGACAGGTCGTCGTAAAATCACTCAATACACGCGTTATGGTACGGTGGTATTAGCTCTGTTTCAGAGTATAGGCGTTGCGATTGCTCTAGGCGGTCAAGAAGTGGCTCCTGGGCAAACGATTGCTTTACAACCCGGACTAGGCTTTATCATTACTACCGTAGTCACCTTAGTAACAGGTACACTCTTTCTGATGTGGTTAGGTGAACAAATTACTGAGCGTGGTATTGGTAATGGTATATCACTGATCATCTTTGCTGGGATCGTTGCAGGCTTACCTGTGGCTTTAGGTAAAACCTTCAATTTAGTAAATGAAGGAACCTTATCGCCTTTCTTAGTGATTGTGTTATTGGCACTGATTGTATTAGTGACTGCTTTCGTGATTTTTGTTGAGCGTGGACAACGTCGTATCACGGTAAACTATGCTAACCGTCAACAAGGCCGCCGCATGATGGGTGGTCAATCTAGTCATTTGCCTTTAAAGCTGAATATGGCAGGTGTGATTCCTCCTATCTTTGCATCTAGTATTATCTTATTCCCTGCCACTTTAGGGCAGTGGTTTGGTAATTCTGAAGGGATGGAGTGGTTACGTAGTTTCTTTAATATGTTACAGCCCGGTCAACCGGTCTATGTTATCCTCTATGCTTTAGCTATTGTATTTTTCTGTTTCTTCTATACCGCTTTAGTCTTTAATTCGCGTGAAACCGCAGATAATTTAAAGAAAGCTGGCGCATTTATTCCTGGTATTCGTCCCGGTGAGCAAACCACTAAATATATTGATGGTGTCATGACCCGCTTAACAGCAGTCGGTGCTATCTATATTACCTTAGTGTGCTTATTACCTGAGTTTTTGATTTTAGGTTGGAATGTGCCGTTCTATTTTGGTGGAACATCTTTATTAATTATTGTAGTCGTGGTAATGGATTTCTTAGCACAACTACAATCTCATATGATGTCGCACCAATACGAAGGTTTAATGAAGAAAGCTAATTTCAAATCCCAAACCCGCCCGGGTGTGGTGAAATAATTTTAAGAGGTTAAAGCTCATGAAAGTTAGAGCTTCTGTTAAAAAACTATGCCGCAATTGCAGTATTGTTCGTCGCAATCGCGTTGTGCGCGTAATCTGTTCTGATCCACGTCATAAACAACGTCAAGGTTAATTTATAGCCTTTCAAAGCAGATTGTTTCTGTCCTTTAGCCGACAGAGACCGTGAATGCCTGTGTTTTATCACGGGCATTTGTTGATAAATAAACGAGGATGCGGCATAATCGCGCGCTTTCCCGTAAATCTGGAGAATTTTGGATGGCTCGTATAGCGGGTATCAATCTTCCTGTTCAAAAACACGTCGTCATTGGCTTGACGGCTATTTATGGCATTGGGCCAACTCGTGCCGCTAATATCTGCAAAGCTGCAAATATTACCCCTAGTACTAAAATTCGCGATTTGACTGAAGATGAAGTCGAGCGTGTACGTGCTGAAGTTGCTAAGTTTGTCGTAGAAGGCGACTTACGCCGTGAACTTTCTATGAGCATTAAACGTTTGATGGACATGGGCTGTTACCGTGGTATTCGTCATAGACGTGGTCTGCCTGTGCGTGGTCAACGTACTAAAACGAATGCGCGTACCCGTAAAGGTCCTCGCCGTCCGATCCGCAAGTAATTAGTGATAGGGTATTGAATTATGGCCAAACAGCCAACTACTCGTAAAGGTGCAGGTGCTGCACGTAAAAAAATTAAGAAAACGGTTACTGACGGTGTAGCTCATATTTTTGCATCGTTTAATAACACTATTGTAACCATTACAGATCGTCAAGGTAATACTTTATCTTGGGCAACTGCTGGTGGTTCAGGTTTTCGTGGCTCGCGTAAAAGTACTCCTTTTGCTGCCCAAGTCGCTGCTGAGCGTGCTGGCAATGCGGCAAAAGAATACGGTCTGAAAAATCTTGATGTTGAAGTCAAAGGCCCAGGCCCTGGTCGTGAATCTGCGGTACGTTCACTGAACAACGTAGGTTACAAAATTACGAATATTACGGATGTGACGCCCATTCCTCATAATGGTTGCCGTCCTCCTAAGAAACGTCGTGTGTGAGGGATAAGTCATGGCAAGATATTTAGGACCTACTTGTAAGTTAAGTCGCCGCGAAGGCACTGATCTTTACCTCAAGAGCCGTGGTACTTCTCTCGAAAAGAAATGCAAATTAGCTAAGTTACCCGGTCAACACGGCGAGAATAAAAATCGCTTATCAGACTACGGTGTACAATTACGCGAAAAGCAAAAAGTACGTCGTATTTATGGTGTGTTAGAGCGTCAATTCCGCAATTACTTTAAAGAATCAGCACGTCGCAAAGGTTCTACAGGTGAAAACCTACTAAAGCTATTGGAAGGTCGCTTAGATAATGTAGTTTATCGTATGGGCTTTGCCGCTACTCGTGCAGAAGCACGTCAGTTAGTGAGCCATAAAGCGATTCGCGTAAACGACAAAATTATTAATATTCCTTCTTATCAAGTACAACCCGGTGACAAAATTGCCGTGCGTGACCGTGCTAAAAAGCAAGTGCGTATTCAAGACGCGTTAGCGGTTGCTGCTCAGCAAGGTTTTGCTGTGTGGGTTGAAGTGGATAAGGATAAATTTGAGGGTATCTTCAAATCAGTTCCAGATCGTTCGGATCTACCTGCTGAAATCAATGAGTCATTGATTGTTGAATTGTACTCCAAGTAGTCAATAACCTGATTCGCGAGACGAGCATGACCTCAAAAACGACTGATTTACTGAAACCGCGCAATGTACAAGTGCAAGAGTTAGGGTTAAACACCTCACGTATTACGCTTGAGCCATTGGAGCGGGGTTTTGGTCATACGTTGGGTAATGCCCTGCGTAGAATTCTGCTGTCATCTATTCCAGGTAGTGCAGTTACTGAAGTCCAAATTGCGGGTGTTGTACACGAGTACAGCACTATCGAAGGGATTCAAGAGGACGTTGTTGAAATCCTCTTGAATCTGAAAAAATTATATGTGCGTTTGAATGAGCGCGATGAAACGACTCTGACTTTGAAAAAGTCTGGAATCGGACCAGTTCGCGCTTCGGATATTGAGTTAGATCATGATGTGGAAATTATTAATCCTAATCATGTGATTGCGAATATTACTAAAGAAGGCGTAGAGCTAGAGATGAATCTCACCATTACCAGTGGTCGTGGTTATCAACCTGCCTCTATTCGTCGTGGCCCTGACTCTCCTGAGTTACCTTTGGGCACTTTAGTATTAGATGCTAGTTACAGTCCTATTATCCGCGTGGCTTATAATGTTGATAGTGCTCGTGTTGAGCAACGCACCGACATGGACAAGCTGATTTTAGAAATTGAGACCAATGGCTCGATTGGTGCGGAAGACGCATTAAGCATGGCCACCCAAATTCTGCAACAGCAATTATCGGTCTTCTTTGATCTGCGTATTGAAGAGCCTACTCATAAAGAAGCCGCTCAGCCTGAAATTGAGCCGATTCTGTTACGCCCAGTGGATGACTTAGAATTAACAGTACGCTCTGCTAACTGTTTGAAAGCTGAAAACTTATTCTATATTGGTGATTTAGTCCAACGCACTGAAACCGAGCTGTTAAAGACGCCCAATCTAGGTAAGAAATCACTGACTGAGATTAAGGAAGTGCTTGCTTCTCATGGGTTAACTCTTGGAACCAAGCTCGATAATTGGCCTCCCGCAGGTCTAGATCATAGAGATAACAAAATGGGTTAATACCCATTCGTTTGGAAGGATGTTATAAATGCGTCATCGTAAAATTGGGCGTCAACTGAGCCGCAATAGTAGCCACCGTAAGGCTTTATTGCAAAGTTTGACCATCGCCCTACTGCGCCATGAGGCGATTAAAACTACTCTACCGAAAGCAAAAGAATTGCGTCGTGTAGCAGAGCCTTTAATCACTCGTGCTAAAGCTGATTCTGTTCACAACCGTCGTATTGCGTTTGCACGTCTACGTGATGAAGATATTGTGACAAAATTATTTACTGATATCGGACCTCGTTTTAAAACTCGTCCGGGTGGTTATTTAAGTATTATTAAGTGTGGTTTCCGTCCCGGCGATAATGCACCGATGGCTTATGTAACCTTAGTTGAGTCTAAAGCAGCCGCTGCTGAATAATTGAAGACTTAGCTTCAACATTCAAAAACCGGCTGATTGCCGGTTTTTGTATTTGTATCAGGATAAAAAACATGACCCCAACATCAAAAGCGGTGGTCACTGCTGAGCAAGCTAAAAAAAGTGCCAGAATTTTTCATTATGGCAATATCTTAGCGGTGGTAGTTCCTTTTCCCTTATTCATTCTTTGGTTTGGTGGTTCGATGATCACCTACGCCATGTTGCGCCATAATCCCAATCCAAGGGTAGGGCATTATACTCAGATCGGCGCTTATTATTATTATGGTTTAGCAGGTCTGCTGATTCCCGTTTTGACTTTTGCCCCCGGCGATTTTTTTGTCAAATACTGGGCGCATTTATGGATCTTGTGCGCGGTGATTATGATTCCCTTATCGGTATACCAAATTCTCAAGATTAATCGTGAACAATGGTATGATACAACCGTTTCCCATTAACGAGGATAGGGCATGAGCAGCGTGCGCCATGATTGGCATATTGGTGAAGTACTTGAGTTATTTGCTTTACCCTTTAGTGATTTAATGTTTCAGGCTCATCAAGTACATCGAGCTAATTTTCCTGCCAATGAAGTGCAGGTGAGCACTTTGCTCAGTATCAAAACGGGTGCTTGCCCTGAGGATTGTGGTTACTGCTCACAAAGTGCGCGTTATGACACCAGTGTGGAGCGTGAACGCTTATTGCCCTTAGAAGAAGTATTAGCTTCAGCGCAACGTGCTAAAGAAACAGGTGCAACCCGTTTTTGCATGGGAGCAGCTTGGCGTAATCCCACCGATAAAAATCTTGAAGTAGTGGCTGAAATGGTGCAAGGCGTTAAAGCCTTAGGTATGGAAACCTGTGTCACTCTCGGCATGCTCCAGCCACATCAAGCACAACGCTTAAAGCAATCAGGCTTGGATTATTACAATCATAATTTAGACACCTCGCCAGAGTTTTATGGTCAGGTGATTACTACACGTACTTATCAAGATCGTTTGGATACGTTAGATGCAGTACGTGAGGCAGGTATTCATGTGTGCTCTGGAGGCATTTTGGGTTTGGGTGAAACCCGTAAAGATCGCGCTCGTTTACTCCAGCAACTCGCTAATTTAAAACAACATCCCGATTCTGTACCCATTAATGACTTAGTACGGATTGAGGGAACCCCTATGAGCGATAATCCTAAGCTAGACCCGTTTGAGTTTATTCGTGTGATTGCGGTAGCGAGAATTCTAATGCCTCAATCCTATGTGCGTTTATCAGCAGGCCGCACCGAAATGAGCGATGAAACGCAAGCGTGGTGTTTCTTTGCAGGGGCTAATTCGATTTTCTATGGGGATAAACTACTCACTACCGAAAACCCGGCTGAAAATCATGATCGTGAATTATTTAAGCGCTTGGGTATTGAGTGTGAAGCACCTAAACATCACTCTCATGCCCATGCATCGCTTCATGGCTAACTCACTAGGTAACTGTCATGCGCTATCCTATCACCTATGATGTTATTGTAATCGGCGGCGGTCACGCGGGCACTGAAGCAGCTCTTGCAGCAGCCCGCATGGGACAACGTACCTTATTGCTCACGCATAATATCGAAACTATTGGGCAAATGAGCTGTAATCCCGCCATTGGTGGGATTGGCAAAGGGCATTTGGTTAAAGAAATCGATGCCTTAGGTGGAGCGATGGCGCATGCGGCGGATCGTGGCGGCATTCAGTTTCGTACTTTGAATTCCAGTAAAGGTCCCGCAGTACGAGCCACCCGCGCCCAAGCGGATAGGATTCGTTATAAAGCAGCGGTGCGTGCAATCGTCGAAGGGCAAAAGAATCTAGATCTATTCCAACAGCCTGTTGATGACATTATCGTTGAACAGGGTAGAGCAGTCGCGGCAGTTACTCAAATGGGGGTGCGTTTTGACGCTAAAACCGTAGTATTGACCGCCGGAACCTTTCTAGCCGGAAAAATCCATATTGGTTTAGAAAATTATAGCGGTGGGCGTGCAGGTGATCCGCCCGCACAAAATTTATCAACTCGTTTACGTGAATTACCCCTACGCGTACAACGCTTAAAAACCGGAACGCCGCCCCGTATTGATGCACGCTCAGTCGATTTTAGTAAGTTAGCACAACAACCAAGTGATGACCCTTTACCTGTGTTTTCGTTTTTGGGCAAAGTAGAAGAGCATCCTCAACAGATTTGTTGCTATATCACCTATACCAATCCTCATACACACGAGTTGATTATGGGAGCATTAGATCGCTCCCCAATGTATACCGGAGTGATTGAGGGGGTAGGGCCGCGTTATTGCCCCTCGATTGAGGATAAAGTAGTACGTTTTGCTAATCGGGATAGGCATCAAATTTTTATTGAGCCAGAGGGTTTAGATACCTACGAGCTGTATCCTAATGGTATTTCCACTAGCCTACCGTTTGATGTGCAATATCAAATCGTGCGTTCAATGGAAGGGTTTGAAAACGCTCATATCACCCGTCCGGGCTATGCGATTGAATATGACTTCTTTGATCCGCGTGATTTAAAACCGACTTTAGAGACGCGAGCTATTGAAGGTTTATTCTTTGCAGGACAAATCAATGGTACGACAGGCTATGAAGAGGCAGGTGCACAAGGGCTATTAGCAGGTCTGAACGCCGCACGCATGGCTCAAGGTAAAGAAGGCTGGTGTCCACGTCGTGATCAAGCCTATATGGGTGTGCTAGTCGATGATCTGATTACTCAGGGCACTCAAGAGCCTTATCGGATGTTTACCAGTCGAGCGGAGCATCGCTTATTGTTGCGTGAGGATAATGCGGATTTACGCCTAACCGAAATCGGGCGTGAGTTGGGTCTAGTCGATGATGAGCGTTGGGACACTTTTAGCCGTAAACGTGAAGCTATAGAGCGTGAGCAACAGCGTTTGAAAGAAACCCTTATTCGCCCCGGCGCTTTATCGGCTGAAGACAGCACACGCGTGTTAGGGGATGT
This sequence comes from Thiofilum sp., assembly GCF_016711335.1. Lineage (NCBI taxonomy): Bacteria > Pseudomonadati > Pseudomonadota > Gammaproteobacteria > Thiotrichales > Thiofilaceae > Thiofilum > Thiofilum sp. The sequence goes on along the minus strand of NZ_JADJTF010000001.1, from coordinate 361,192 downwards.
ATTGAGTCGTGAGTATCGCTTAGCTGAATTATTGGCACGTCCCAATGTGAGCTATGAAAGTTTAATGAGCCTACCGGCTGCGGCAAATGATGCAGCACTTGACCCTAAAGTGGTGGAGCAGGTCGAAATTCAGATTAAATATGCAGGCTATATTGAGCGGCAAAACGAGGAAATAGCACGTCAGGAGCGCCAAGAGTCGACCTTATTGCCTGCTGATTTTGATTACAGCAAAGTATCAGGGCTATCCAATGAAGTGCGCCAAAAGTTGCAACATCAAAAGCCAGCCTCAATTGGACAAGCAGCGCGTATTCCGGGCATTACTCCCGCCGCAATTTCATTATTGCTAGTCGCGCTTAAAAAACATTCATTGGGAGCGTTGCGCCAAGGTGCTTGAAACAACTGCATGGCAACAAGGTTGGCAAGCTCTGGGTTTGCAAGCCACTGACGCACAACAACAGCAATTAGTAGCCTATCTACAATTATTGCAACGCTGGAATAAGGTTCACAATCTCACCGCAGTACGTGATCCCGCTGAAATGCTGGTGGTGCATTTGTGGGATAGCTTAAGTGTCGCGCCCTTTATTCAAGGTGAGCATTTATTAGATGTGGGTAGTGGTGCAGGGTTGCCCGGTATTCCCTTAGCGATTTTAAATCCAGCACAGCAGTGGACATTACTGGATACCAACGGTAAAAAAACGCGCTTTATGCAACAAGCTGCGGCTGAGCTGCGTTTAGCTAATGTTGCTGTGATGCAAACTCGTGTAGAAAGCTGGCAAGCTGCTCAACGTTTTGATGGCATTATTAGTCGTGCTTTTGCGTCAGTGGTCGATTTTGTGCAATCTTCTGGGGGGCATTTAGCACCCACAGGTGTGCTCTATGCTATGAAAGGACGTTATCCTAGTGAAGAATTAGTGCATTTACCTAGTGAGTGGCAAGTAAAAGCTAGCCACGAACTGCATGTACCTAACCTCAATGCAGAGCGTCATCTGTTAGAATTAATACCCACTAAAATGAGTAATTAAGGGGAACTACATGGCTCAAGTCATCGCTATAGCCAATCAAAAAGGAGGAGTCGGTAAAACGACTACCAGTGTGAATTTGGCTGCTGCTTTGGCTGCATTGCGTAAGCGGGTATTACTGATTGATATAGACCCGCAGGGTAATGCCACTACGGGAGTCGGTATCGATAAGCATGCTCAAGCCTTAAATCTCAATGATGTATTACAAGAGCGCACACCAGCACGTCTAGTGGTAACTCGTATTGGAGATGAGTCTTCAACCTTATATGCTATTCCGGGCACACCCGATCTCACCGAATCCGAAGTAGCCTTAATGGGGGCTGCACGGCGTGAATATCGCCTCAAACAAGCTTTAGCGCCTATTCTCAATGACTTTGACTTTATCATTATTGATTGTCCGCCCTCGTTAAATATGCTCACCGTCAATAGCCTGGTAGCGGCTAATGGGGTGATTATTCCCATGCAATGTGAGTACTATGCCTTAGAAGGGCTAAGTGCTTTGATGAGTACCATTGAGCAAATTCGCCAAAGTGCGAATCCGCAATTAGTGGTTTTGGGGTTAATCCGTACCATGTTTGATCCGCGTAGTAATCTAGCTCGTGATGTCTCGGATCAGCTATATAGTCATTTTGGCGATAAGCTCTATAGTACGGTTATCCCAAGAAATATTCGTTTAGCTGAAGCGCCGAGTCATGGTGTACCGATTTTAAGCTATGACAAAAACTCGCGTGGAGCCTTAGCGTATTTAGCACTCGCTGCTGAAGTGCTAGGACATAATCAACCCGTAGTACCTGAGGATGTGATTGAATGGTAAAGAAAACCGTCTTGGGACGCGGGCTAGATGCATTATTAAGTACTAAGACCGCCTTAGAACCCCCTACTAATCAGGCAGCACTCAAAAAAATTCTCCTAGATCAGATTCAGCCCGGACGCTATCAGCCACGTAAGCATATCGACCCCGTGGCTTTAGAAGATTTAGCTGCATCGATTAAAAGTCAGGGTTTAATTCAACCTATTGTGGTGCGGCGCATTGATGCAGAGCGCTATGAGTTAATTGCAGGTGAGCGGCGCTGGCGAGCTTGTCAATTAGCAGGCATGATTGATATTCCCGCCGTGGTGCGTGATATACCTGATCAAGCAGCAGCGGCTTTGTCTCTAATCGAAAACATTCAACGTGAGGATCTGAATGCAATCGAAGAGGCTAATGCTTTAAAGCGTCTTATCGAAGAGTTTGGTTTGACTCATCAACAAACAGCGGATGCAGTAGGGCGTTCGCGGGCGGCGATTACTAATTTATTACGTTTAATCGAGTTGCCCGCTGAGTTAAAAGCTATGGTGGAACGTAATGAATTGAGTACGGGGCATGCGCGTGCGTTGCTAGGGCTAAAGGATGAAGTTCAGCAACTAAAACTAGCCGAGCGTATTATTGCGCAACAATTAAGTGTACGTACTACTGAAGAGCTAGTGAAGCAGGCTTTAGCACCCAAAGTCACCAAAGCTTTACCCGCACGAGTCGATGCCAATATGCGTACCTTACAAGATACCTTATCGGAGCGTTTGGGAGCACGGGTGAGTATTAATCATTCTAAGCAGGGTAATGGTAAATTAGTGATTGAATATCATAATCTTGATGAATTGGATGGTATTCTGCATCGTATCCAAAGTTAAAGACGACTATTTACAATATTTTTACAGCTTTGTCATAGCAATAGTTGCTGGCAAGGTCACTTATCTGCATAATACGCGCTTTATTTTGGAACGGTTATTTCTGGAGAAAACCCTTGCCTAATATAGCATCAGTTAAGAAGCGTGTGCGCCAATCCGAAAAGCGCCGCATGCAAAATAAGCATCTACGTTCACGTATGCGTACTTTAGTTAAAACAGCTCAAACGACTATTGCCAGTGGTGATAAAGAAGCAGCACAAAAAGCTTTCCAAGTGGCAGTTTCTGTGATTGATTCCACCGCAGACAAAGGTATTGTTCATAAGAACAAAGCGGCACGCGATAAAAGTCGTCTCAATGCTAAATTGAAAGCGTTGGCTTTGGCGAATGCTGGTTAATTATTTCCTGCAATCCCAGTGTACTTATTCAATCACCTAATCAATCCTTAGCATCTTATGCTCAAAGTAGGTTTGACAGGTGGGATTGGCTGCGGCAAAAGCGCCGCAGTTAGTCGGTTTCAGTCCTATGGTGTCCCCGTAGTGGACGCTGATCTTATTGCTCGTCAAGTAGTTGCAGTAGGAGAGCCTGCTTTACTGCTACTGGTTGAGGCTTTCGGGGCGGAGATTCTTACCTCAGATGGGGCATTGAATCGCGCTAAATTACGCCAGATAGTTTTTTCAGATGCCGAGCAACTCAAAAGACTTGAGGCTATTTTGCATCCCCTTATTCGTGAGCGCATTCAACAAGCGGTCGAAAGCTATAAAAATGCACCCTATGTGCTAATTGATATTCCCCTCTTAATCGAAAAGGGTTATAAAAGCCTCTGTGACCGTGTAGTGGTAGTGGATTGCTTACCCGAACAACAAGTGGCGCGGGTGTTACAGCGTGATCAAACCACTGAGTTACTAATACAGCAGATCATGCAAACACAAGTCCCGCGTGAAGTGCGCTTACAGCATGCCACCGATGTATTGGACAATACCCATACTGTAGAACAGTTGTATCAAGCTGTTGATGATTTACATGCCAAGTTGCTTAACATTGCCCAGACTCGCTAACTAGTACAGTGTTAACAGGGATGATGTTTGATTGAAGTTGGCGCCTACCGAAAGGCAACAGAGCACTGTTATGATTATTTATGAACAACCCCTCACCGAAAAGATACGCCTTTTTTTAAGACTAGAAGCCTTAGTCAAGCGCTATCGTTATCATATGCGTGACCCCGATGCTGCACCGGAAGAATCACTCGCTGCACTATTAGTATTATTGGATTTATACAATTTAGCAGCTCGCGTTGATCTTAAAAGTGAAGTGATAAAAGAACTGGATCGGATTGCTTTAGTAGCCAAGCAAACCTATAGCTCTGAAGCAGGTACTGAAACCCTAGCGGTGATTTTAGATCAGCTTCAGCAACACGCTGCTTTCCTACACGCTCTGCCTAGTCAGTTAGGTAACTACCTACGCGATCACTCCTTTTTTAGCAATTTACGCCAACGCGCTGCTTTACCCGGTGGCTTGAATGGGTTTGATAGTCCAGTATTGCATTTTTGGTATCAGCGCCCGATTGAGACTCGGCGGGCAAATTTAGAGTCATGGTCTAAACCGTATCAAGTAGCAGCCGATGCGCTGACTTTTTCCCTGAATCTAATCCGTAATTGTTGCGACACCACCGAAGTGGTAGCTAAGGCTGGCTTTTTCCAAATGGTGTTAGATAGTCGTAAACCCTATCAGTTATTACAGATTATGTTGCCTAATGAGGAGCGTTACTACCCAGAAATTAGTGCGGGTAAGCAACGTTTTTCCTTACGTTTTTTAGATAGTGAGGAAATAGGTGAGCGTAGCAAGCAACAATCTACCCACGATATTATTTTCTATCTTAAATTGTGTAATTTTTAAGGGCTAAATAATGGATGAGCAAACCCGCCTAGAGCTAGAAGCTGCGGCATGGCGTAAATTAGTCAGTCATCTGCAAAAGCGCACTGATGTACAAAATATTGACTTAATGAATCTTGCCGGTTTTTGTCGTAACTGTATGGCTAAATGGTATAGGGGTGCGGCGACCGAGCAAGGTTTGACCCTAGATTATGAGCAGGCGCGTGAATTGATTTATGGTATGCCTTACTCTGAATGGAAGCAACTCTACCAAAAAGAGGCTAGCTCAGAGCAGATAGCACAATTTAATAACATTACACCCGAACAACAAACTCACTAAAGAATCATAAAAAGCCCTTTTCCCCCCCTAAAGATTACGTCACTATGCTAGTGGGCTTTGTGTTGCTATAAGTGTAATTTCTTGCGGTTGTTTTAGAGTTACGCTTTACTAAGCATATTTATTGGAGAGCATCGGCTAAGACGTGATGGCTAAAGCAAAAACTACTCCCTCCCCCTCTTTTGAAGAGGCGCTATTGGCATTAGAGCAATTAGTACAGAGTATGGAGGAGGGCAATCTTCCCCTAGACGATGCTTTGCGTGCTTATGAAAAAGGCATACAACTGACTCGACTGTGCCAAGAGTCGCTAACACAAGCCGAGCAACGCGTCCGAGTATTACAGCAGGATGGTAGTGAAAGTACTTTGGCTGCCTTACCAGAAGGATCGTCATAATGGCGCTTAGCCCGCAGCTAGTAGCTTATCAACAGCGGATTGAACAGGTGCTCGATCAAGTATTGCCCTCGACTCTGGTGTTACCGACGCGCTTGCATGCCGCTATGCGTTATGCGGTATTGAACGGTGGTAAGCGTATGAGACCTATGCTGGTTTATGCTACCGGTCAGGCATTGGGACAAGAGCTGGAGTGTTTGGATCATGCAGCGGCGGCTATTGAGTTAATTCATGTCTATTCGCTGATTCATGACGATTTACCAGCGATGGATAATGATGATCTGAGACGAGGTAAGCCCACTTGTCACCGCGCTTATGATGAGGCTACTGCTATTTTAGCGGCTGATGCCTTACAAGCCCTAGCCTTTGAACTGCTGACTCTTGCACCTAGCACCCTTAATACCACTCAAGTCTTACACATGATTCGCCTATTAGCTCAAGCTGCTGGCTCTCAGGGCATGGTGGGGGGACAGGCGATTGATTTAGCCTCGGTAGGTAAACTGCTCACGGAGTCTGAGTTAGAAACCATGCACCGCTATAAAACCGGTGCTCTTATTCGCGCTAGTGTAGGATTAGGTGCTAGAGCTGCTCATTGTTCAGAGGCTCAGTATCAAACCTTAGATCACTATGCAGCTTGTATAGGTTTAGCATTCCAAGTGCAGGATGATATTTTAGATATTGAGAGTGATACGGCAACCTTGGGCAAAACGCAAGGGGCGGATATAGCCGCGAATAAACCGACCTATCCCTCGATTATAGGAATAGCAGCCGCTAAACAAAAACTGATTACCTTATACGATCAGGCGCTGAGTGCATTAGCTGATCTCGACGAGCGTGCAGATTCACTACGCGAAATTGCTGAATTTACGGTAAAGCGCGTGCACTAAAATTGCACCTGTCTTGCGGTATACTGACATAGGGCATGGTCATTAAGTCCCGTTAACAACAAAAGATGCTGTATCCACCTTCAAAAGGTGGATGTGTAGGAGAAGCAGCCTGATGCTAGAACAAATCCACTCACCTGCCGATTTAAGGCAATTAGTTCTTACGGACTTACCCTCAGTATGTAATGAGTTACGCCAATTTTTATTAGATACGGTGTCATTAGCGGGAGGGCACTTTGCTTCTAATCTAGGGACGGTGGAATTAGCAGTGGCTCTGCATTATGTATTTAATACTCCAGAAGATCGTTTAGTTTGGGATGTAGGGCATCAAGCTTATCCGCATAAAATTCTAACGGGACGGCGCGAGGAGATGATGAGCATTCGCCAAAAGGAGGGCTTATCTGGTTTCCCTAAGCGCTCAGAAAGCTCTTATGACACCTTTGGCGTGGGTCATTCTAGCACTTCCATTAGTGCCGCTTTAGGTATGGCATTAGCCGCCCGTGCTAAGGGCTTAGATTATCAAGCCATTGCGGTGATTGGTGATGGGGCGATGACCGCTGGTATGGCGTATGAAGCACTAAACCATGCGGGTGATTTAGATGCTAATTTATTGGTGGTGCTCAATGATAATGAAATGTCTATCTCCCCTAATGTGGGCGCACTGCATAAGTATTTAACACGGCTATTATCGGGGCGTATGTATGCCAGTGTGCGCGAGAATGGTAAAAAGGTGCTATCCAGTAGTCGTTCCCTCTCACGCCTAGCTAAGCTCACCGAAGAGCACATGAAAGGCATGGTATTGCCTAGCACCTGGTTTGAGGAAATGGGTTTTCACTACTTTGGTCCCATTGATGGACACGATGTAACCGAAATGGTCAGTGTCTTACAAAACCTTAAACAGATTAAAGGGCCGCGCTTATTGCATGTGATTACTCAAAAAGGTAAGGGCTATGAACCCGCCGAAAATGATCCTTGCATGTATCATGGAGTCAGTCCCTTTGATTTAAATAAGGGCATTAGCACTTTAGCCAAGAAAAGTACTCCCACCTATACCCAAGTCTTTAGTGAGTGGTTATGCGATATGGCGGCTCTTGATCAGCGCCTGATGGCTATTACTCCAGCTATGTGTGAAGGTTCTGGTTTGGTGCGCTTTGCTCAGGAGTATCCAGAGCGTTATTTTGATGTAGGTATTGCTGAGCAGCATGCCGTGACTGTTGCTGCGGGTATGGCTTGCGAGGGATTAAAACCGGTAGTAGCCATTTATTCCACCTTCTTGCAACGAGCCTATGACCAATTGCTTCATGATGTAGCAATTCAAAATTTGCCAGTAGTGTTTGCGATTGATCGAGCGGGTTTAGTGGGGGCGGATGGTCCTACCCATTCGGGTAACTATGATTTGTCTTATCTACGCTGTGTGCCCAATATGGTGATTATGGCCCCTGCTGATGAGAATGAGTGTCGGCAAATGCTCTATACCGCATTTAAGCAAAATGTACCGACTGCGGTACGTTATCCACGCGGTAAGGGGATAGGTATAATGCCTAATTCTAGTTTGACTGAATACGCAATTGGTAAGGGTGAGGTACTACGCAAAGGTAAACGCATCGCTGTTTTATTATTTGGTTCTTTATTAGCGGAGGCGCGTATTGTCGCAGATGAACTAGATGCTTCTTTAGTCAATATGCGTTTTGTAAAACCACTAGATGAAGCATTAATTCAAACCCTGTCCCAAACCCACGATTTACTGGTGACTTTAGAGGATAATGCCATCATGGGGGGCGCGGGCAGTGGGGTAAATGAGTATTTGGCTCAGGCTGGAATCATTATGCCCGTACTCAATCTAGGGATTCCCGATGAGTATATTGAGCATGCATTGCGCGAAGAACAGTTCGCTTTATGTGGTTTAAATGCACCAAGCTTAATCCAGCGTATCCGTGAGCATGCTTTAAAGGTGCTACCCCCTCAAGAGTTAGTGGCAGTAGCACCTAAAGTAGTGGCCTAACTAAGCTAAAAAGGCAGATAGTTCAAAGGTTTTACTATCAGCCTTTTAGCCAGTGTGTTTAACGCAAGGCCTGTAAACCGCTACTAATCCCTTTCAGTGAAATGGGTAAGAGCATGGGTTTATTGGTATTGCTAGGGGTAAAGGCTACTACCGCTTTTTTACCCTTTTTAAATTGAGCGGTCATATTGTCATCTAAAGCAAAGCCCGCTCGACAACCACGAGGTTGACAATCACCGACAAAACTCACGGGAGCATTTAAATCCACTTGTAGATGAACACCTTGGCGCATATCAACACCCGCTGGTAGCTCTAGAATGATAGTGGGATTCTTTTTGTTCGGTGCATAACCAATGACGGTAACCATTAAGGGTTGATCGCTGCCCTCTTTACTGACGGTTTGTTCTAAATAACAAACTGCTTTGCCGTTTTGTGCGGTTTGGCAATTGCCACCCCAATCACCAAAACGAACCCCCTGAACAGCCTCGGCAGCTAATGCTGCATGGCTTAATAGAGAAAGTGCAGTAACTAGCACAACAGATTTGAGTCTAGATGACATCCTGTTCTCCTTAGTTAGAGTGAATTGAGTCGCAGAGTTTAGCATGAGCTGCCGATAAAAATAGCACTGCAATTGTAATCCTGACTGATAGATGCAGCTTGAATCAAGGCATGGCAAAATGCCGCACCTGATTTAAGCAAGCTATTGAGTATACTAGCATGGTCTTCCTATGATAACTGAACCTATCTATAACCCACCGCAGGGCTTTGAGGTGCTCTACGCTGATGAGGCGCTAGTAGTGGTTAACAAGCCCGCTGGCTTGCTGTCAGTGCCGGGTAGTGTAGCTGAGCGTGCCGATTGTATGATTACTCGCGCCCAGACCTTGTACCCCGATGCTTTAATTGTGCATCGCTTAGATATGAGCACTTCGGGTATTTTGGTGTTAGCACGCGGTAAAACGCTACACCGTACTTTAAGCATTGCCTTTGCCGAGCGCCTAGTGGATAAGCGTTATATTGCCGTAGTAGAGGGTAAAATGGCGCAAACTAAGGGTGAAATTAATCTTCCCCTGATTGCCGATTGGCCGAATAGACCTAAACAAAAAGTGGATTTTGAGTTAGGTAAGCCCTCGCTCACCCGTTATAAAGCCCTTAGTTATGATGCTGAATTAAATGCTACCCGCCTAGAGCTAGAGCCTGTTACGGGGCGCTCCCATCAATTACGGGTGCATTTATTGAGTATCGGGCATATTATTTTGGGCGATGATTTATACGCACCAGAGGCGATTAGATTGAAAGCTCCAAGGTTATTATTACACGCCAGCTTTATTAGTTTACCGCATCCCATGACCCAAGAACGTTTAAGCTTTACTTGCCCAGCCCCTTTTTAGTAGTAGGAATTATTAGTTATGCACCACCACGCGCACTGGCCTACTTTTGGTCTAGTTCTGAGTTGCTTTTTAGCTTTGGGGCTGTTGTTTGGTGCTTGGCAAGTCATGATTACCGATTTGCAACAAGCGCTGCAACTGTCCCCTAGTACCTTTGGTTTAGCTCTTACCATCGGGGTACTAGGCTCCTTACCGGCTATGTTTTTAACGGGACGCTTAGCGGACAAATTTGGAGCGCGGCGGGTGATGGCGATTAGTTGCTTATTAATGGCTTTGGTAGTCGCACAACTCTATTGGGTCAATCATTACCTAGTACTGATTTCGGCATTGTTTTTATTGTTAGGCAGTGCAGGGGCTTTAGATGTGGCGATTAATGCCGCAGCCGTGAATTATGAGCAACGTACCACGCATAAAGCGATGAGCTTTTTTCATGCAGGCTATAGTGGGGGCGCGGCGGCCTCAGCCCTAATGACCGGATACTTATTATCTATTCATGTGCCCTTTCGCCTCATTTATTTATGGATTGCATTAGGGGTAGCGGTGATTGGTTTATTAGTATTACTTGCTAAGCCTTTAGATAGGTTGATTAGTCACCCTATAGCACAACAAGACAACCATAATGCGGCACAAGGTTTGGCGGGGTTATTTAGAATTCCCCTACTAATGATCTTAGCGACTATTGCGGGCTTGACGTTTTTTTCAGAAGGTACTTTAGAGATTTGGTCAGCGGTGTATTTGCGTCTAGCCTTAGATTTGCCCGTGTTATTAGGTGCGGCGGGGCCTGCTATTTTTCATATCGCTATGATGTTAGGGCGTCTAACGGCTGGATGGGTGGCCAACCATTTTGAGCGCCGTAAAGTGCTCTTAATGGCAGGCATAGTAGCGGCTTTAGGCATGATAGTTTCTCTTAGTACTACCTATCCCCCCTTGATTCTTTTGGGCTTTTTAATGTCTGGCTTGGCACTGGCAGGTATTGTTCCGATTGTGTTTTCACTAGCAGGTGGAGTCGCACCGGAGCGCTCTGGGCAGGTTATCTCGGTGATTACTATTATGGGCTATAGCGGCTTTTTAGTGGGACCGGCTTTAGTCGGGAGCTTGGCGGATTGGTTAGGATTGCGCATTGCTTTATTGCTATTAATTGGAGCAGGGATAGGGATTCTAATTTTAAGTATGCGTTTGAAGCAGTATCTGCCTTCACTTAGTCACGCTAAAGCTACAGCAGGCTGATGAGGCCGCTGTAGGTCAGTGATAGCGTTTAAATGTTTAATCAATGGGTACGAATAGGTCGCGCGGTGTATTTGCTTTAACAGTAAATTCATAGCGCTTCTTTTTTTGGTTGTCATAAGTCGCCACTGCCGCATAGATACCGGGCTTAATATCCATAGTAAAGGCGTGACGGCTTTGTTGTGTTTTCAGCAGTCTGTCTTTACCATCACGCTCAATACGATAGACCTCCCAAGTGACAGGTTTAAAAGCAGGCTGATTAGCGATAGTAGCAATCAGATTGACTTTTTCCTCTTTAGGATCTGCTTGAGTAAATGAAGTTAAAGATAAGGCACTGAGTACCAAGGCCGTTAATAAAGGTTTTATTGGAATGGACATCATGCTTCCCTCCTGGGTATCGAACATCCTTGTTATTTGCTATGGGCAAATAAATTACATTAATCTGTTGAAAGTAAAGGGATATTTTGTAGCTACTTTCACTATATAAGTGTAGTGCTAGTCTTTAGAAGTTCCAGTGGGAAAATTAACGAAATTATAGAGTTTAAATGAATGATGTTTAAATTTTAGATTTTTAACTTGCTAACTGTTTGATTTATCATCATAAAATAATGTGGTTTTGTTGAGCTAGTCAATCTGAGGGGTTAAAAAATAAAGAGCTGAATATTTTTATTCAGTCAATAAACTTTATTGATTTTTAATTACTCTATACTAATCAATAAGCTAGCATTTCCTTAGCTAGCGCTTTAGTAGCAGGAGTCAGATCAATTCCCCCAATCATACGAGCAATTTCTAAAATGCGCTCATCATCCTTAAGCACTTCAATGGTAGTTGTCGTGCTAGCACTGGTCTTATCTTTAGTCACTTTATAATGATGATGAGCTTGCGAGGCGACCTGAGGTAGATGAGTTACACAAAGCACTTGACGGTTGGTTCCTAGCTGACGTAATTGTTGTCCAACTATTTCAGCTATACCGCCGCCAATGCCTGTATCTACTTCGTCAAAAATCAATGCTGGCAGGGTGAGACGTTGGGCTGCAATCATTTGAATCGCTAAACTAATACGCGACAACTCCCCTCCAGAAGCGACTTTAATTAAGGGTTTTAGCGGTTGTCCCGGATTAGCACTCACCATCAGCTCAATGTTATCACTACCGTAGGGGCTAATTTGCTCTGTTTGCGTTTCAATACCTAGAGTAAAAACCCCGCCCTGCATACCTAATTGTTGCATAGCTTGTGTTACTCCTTGAGAAAGCTCTTGAGCTGCCTGAATACGCTGCTTAGTAAGTTGTTGTGCGGCTTTAAAATAATCTTGGCGTGCAGTGTGGAGGCGTACCTGTACGGTTTCTAGATCGTAATCGCCCCCTTCTAATTGCGCTAGCTCTTGTCTTAAACGCTGATGCTGTTGTGTGAGTTCATTAATATCCCAGCGATATTTGCGAGCCAGTTGGCGAATATCAGCAATACGTTGTTCTACCCAATAGAGACGCTCAGGATTAGTTTCTAAATCCTCGGCATAATCACGCAGACTGACAGCGGCTTCTTGTACCTGAATTTGTACACTCGTGATGAGTTCTAAGGGGGCATTGAGGCGCTGATCTAAACTGCTTTGCTGAGCAAGCGATTGCTGAATTTGGGTAAGCTGTGAATAAAGAGAGGGTTCGGACTCATAGAGTTGGTGAAAGCTCCACTCAGCGACTGAGCGCAAATCCCCCGTATTAGCCAAAATACTCAATTCTTCATCTAAAGCAGCTAATTCATTATCTTGTAGGTCGAGTTGATCCAGTTCTTGCAGTTGAAAGCGTACTAGCGCTAAGCGTTCCTGATGTTGTTGTTGTTGTGTCGTGAGTGTGGCGAGGCGTTCTTGTAGGGATTTGACTTGTAAATAGGCTTGATTAACCTGTTGGAGTAAGGTGCTATGATTGCCAAAGTCATCTAATAATTGGCGCTGCATATCGCGTTTCATGAGGGATTGATGCTCATGTTGCCCATGAATATCGACCATCAATTCACCTAAATCACGCAGTTGGGTCAAGGTACAGGGCGTGCCATTAATCCATGCTTTAGATTTACCTTGAGCTGAAATGATGCGGCGTAGTAAACAAATAGCTTCGCCTTGATCTAGCTCTTGCTCTTGCAGCCAAGCTAGAGCAGCAGGGGAATGTTGAGTATCAACACTTAAAATAATCTCCGCTTTTTCTGCACCATAGCGCACGGTTGTACTATCTGCTTTATCACCCAGTACTAAGCCAATTGCATCTAATAAAATCGATTTACCTGCACCCGTTTCTCCAGTGAGAGCGGTCATGCCGGGGTATAGCTCTAAGTTTAATTCATCAATAATGGCAAAATCGCGGATATAAATATGTGTCAGCATTACAACTGCAATCCCCAGTAAAGTTTGGTGCGCAATATATGGTAATAATCATAACCTTGAGGGTGCAATAAGCGTAAGCGATCTTTAGATTGAGTAATGTGTACGCGGTCGCCAGATTCTAGGTCAATATCATTATGACCATCGAACGAGACGCGTGAGTTAATCGGACGATTAGTACATAAATGCAACTCAATCAAGCTATTGCCACCCACTACTAAAGGGCGCTGCGTGAGAGTATGGGGACAGACCGGAACCATAACAATGGCATTGAGTTCAGGATGCATAATAGGGCCGCCGCTAGACAACGCATAGGCAGTAGAACCCGTGGGGGTTGATACCACAATACCATCAGCGTGTTGGGTATGAACAAATTTTTTATCAATATAGGTAGTGAACTCAATCATTCTGACCTGATCACGAGCATGAATCACTACATCATTCAGTGCTTTACCTTGACCTAATAGCTCCTCACCACGCCATGCTTCAGCTTGGAGTAGCGTGCGTTGTTCTTCGTGAAAATTTCCGGCTAAGACAGGACCTAACTGGTTATGTAGCTCTTGTGGCTTAATATCGACTAAAAAGCCTACGCGCCCACGGTTGACCCCTACTACTGGAATATTATAGGCAGACATCATCCGCCCCACTGATAGAAGCGTACCATCGCCTCCTACCACAATAGCAAGATTAATGATTTGAGCCAGTTCTGGTAGGGTATGGCAAGGTTGCTGCAACAGGCTGCCAGCATATTTATCTAAGTAGAACGTATAGTTCAGTTCAGAAAGATACTGAGTTAGGCTGATAAGGGTATCATGGATTTGCAGATCATCACGTTTGGCAAAAATACCGATCCGATTAAATTGTCCCATAATCACTCAAGCGCTCATTCGATAATGAGCATCCATTGTAGCTAGCCCGCTCTTAAAACGCTAAACGCATTTGATAAATTTGCCACAAGAAAAAGCGGTTGTGGTTTTAATGATTAAAAATGACTCTTAAAGTGTAACAAATTTGTCATAGACTTAGGTGAAATATGACTTTAGTCAATGCTGGAGTGGTAGAAAAGTCACATACTGAAACTATTCAAGTAATGGCTCAAGAGGATTGAAAAATGAAAAAGGCTGCTTTAGCGCTTTTAGTAATAGGTTTAATGGCTCAAGGTGTGGTCTTGGCGGGTGGAGTAGCTGGCGCAAAAAATGGCGTAATTGTGCGTGTAGGCGCTGCTATGGTAGCTCCCCACGGTGATGGATTAACTATTCCTGCTGGTAGAGTTGAGGTAGGTGATAATACCCAATTAGGGCTAAGTGTCAGTATTCCTGTATCACGTAACTTAGCAGTAGGTGTGTTAGCTGCCACACCGTTTAAGCACGATATTTCTCTAGGCGGTACTAAGGTAGGCACTACCAAGCATTTACCACCTACAGTCACATTACAATATCGATACCAAGATGGTAGTAATGTAGTTCCTTATGTGGGTGCTGGAATAAATTATACTAAGTTTTTCAAAGAGCAAACTACAGGTGCTTTAGCTGGAACCAATCTGAATTTAGATGATTCTGTCGGTGCTGCCGCTGAGATAGGGGTAGATTGGAAGTTAAGCAAGCGTTGGGGTTTGAATATGGCTGCATGGTATGCAGATATTGAGTCTGAAGCTACGCTCAATGGTGCCAAGTTAGGTACTGTTAAAATTGATCCTTGGGTTTATATGGTAGGTGCTTCTTACCATTTCTAATAAATAACTAAACTCCTAACGTTTCATATGTCACCTTTAACATGAGTGATGAGTTTATTGAGTCACTCATGGTTATTAAGGTTTTTAGCGTCTTAGTCATAGACTCGCTCCCGTTCGTTGTTCGCTAAGACGCTTTTTCTCTCTCTCGAATCTCTCCCTAAAGCATGGTATGGTTTTGTTCTAAAATAGCTTTAAGAACAGGATAGTTTATGTATACGGGTATCGTACAAGCAGTGGCTGAAGTCGTAGCAGTAGAGCGCAAAGAAGGTCTTACCTCGCTTGCAATTCAGTTAACTCCTCAGCTACGTCAAGATTTAAAGCAAGGCGCGAGTGTGGCGGTGGATGGGGTGTGTTTATCCGTAGTCCAGCAAGCCGAGGAGTATGTTGCGTTTGATGCCATGCTCGAAACCTTAAACAAAACCACCTTAGGATCCTTAGAGGTAGGTAGCACAGTCAATATTGAGCGTTCAGCGTGTCAAGGGGATGAGGTTGGCGGACACATACTCTCAGGGCATGTAGAGGGAAAAGCTCAAATTATTGCCATCGAACATGCTGAGCATAATCATATCGTTACCTTCCAATACCCTGCGGAATGGCAAGAGTATATTGTGCATAAGGGTTTTATTGCTGTGAATGGCTGTAGTTTAACGGTAGTGAAAGAGCAAGAGGGCAATACTTTCCAAGTCTATTTCATTCCTGAAACCTTAAGAGCTACCACGTTTGCTAGTAAGCATGTAGGGGATTGGGTGAATATTGAAATTGATACCCAAACTAAATTAATAGTAAATACTGTTAAGCGCTATTTATCCGGTTTAAATCTGACGCATCAGTCATAAAAATAGTACACGCATTCTTATCAATCTCCGCTACACTATCCAAACCGCTATACACGGTTTACTACAATGTTAGGAGGATGCAGTATGTCAACTTGGTTAAAATCTTGTTTATTGCTGGTTTGTTTATGGCTGCCGTTTCAGTCTCAGGCTGCTGAAGCACCTTTTCCACCGCAGAAGAGTTTTGCAGGTCAAAATTTAGTACTCAATGGAGTCGGGGTAAGACCCAAACTATTTTTAAAATTATATTTGGCTGGTTTATATCTACCCGCTAAAGCTAAAGACGCTAATGCTATCCTAATGGGGCGCACCCCTATGGCTATGCGTCTGCAAATTAATTCTTCTATGATTAGCAGCGCCGATATGGAAGAGGCGGTGCGTAATGGTTTTACTCAATCGGCAGGCAATAAAGCTGCGGCATTAAAACCACGTATTGATCAATTAGTAGCAATATTTAAAGAAGAGATTAAAGTCGGCGATTTATACGATTTTGTTTATGTAGGGGGGAGCACGCAAATTTTTAAGAATGGGCGTAAAACAGCTACGATTGCAGGTGATGATTTCAAGCAAGCTTTATTTGGTATTTGGTTAGGTAATCAACCAGTACATCAAGGATTAAAGCAGCAATTATTAAAAGGTTGAGGCACTTACTATGGTCTGGCGACATAATTATTGGTGGTTCATAATTGTAATTATGTCGCTAGGACTGAATATAGGATTAGCTCTATTAGCTAAAAAGCTTTATCTAGATAATAATGAGTTGAGATTAGACCCCTTACAACTCAATTTATATTCTGATAATGAGGTTACTCAGAAAACTAAAACCCGTGTTGTATTTTTTGGTGATTCTCGTGCTTTAAGTTGGTCAGCGCCTGAGTTAGAGCATCTAGAATTTATCAATCGTGGCATCGGTCAACAAACATCAGCACAAATTCAATTGCGTTTTGATCAGCATGTTAAACCTTTACAAGCGGATTGGGTAGTGTTGCAATTAGGTGTTAATGATTTAAAAGCTATTCCTTTATTCCCAGAACAACGCGCTAGTATTATTGAGCAATGCAAAAATAATTTACAACGTATTATTCATCAAGCCCACGCACAGGGTAGTAAAGTGCTACTCACTACCGTTTTTCCTTTGGGTGAAGTACCTTTAGAGCGTATGCCTTTTTGGTCACCTGAGGTAGCTGACGCTATTAATACGATTAATGAATTTATTCGCTCACTCCAAGGGGATAAAATTGAGGTATTAGATACTTATCAGCTTTTAGTCAGTGCTACTCCCCAAAAAATTCGCCAAGAATATAGCCGTGATTTATTACATTTAAATGCAGAAGGGTATAAGCAGTTAAATAAAGCATTGATGAGTTTTTTTAGAGATCGATAATGACTTTAAGTGCAAGTTTATTGATTGACGTATTAATTTTGCCACTATTAATACGTCATCTTCGTTATTATTTAGTGCTATCGACAGCAATTTCCAGCGTATGTTTGTCTTCTGCCTGTATTTTAAAGTCTTTTTCTTTTACCACGTCCGCTAATGATACCACCACTTTATAATGTCCCTGAGTTAAACTTAAACTAATCGAGTGTCGATTAAGAGTATAAAGAGGTGGGTTTAGTGGTATCTTTTTATCACGTGGATTGACCTTAAATACCTTCCACGTCACCAAAGGGGATAGGCTGGGGTTGCCGCCTATAGTTGAGATTAGATTAATCTGACCTGTTACATCTTGAGCCATGATTGAGGGTGAGGAGAGTAATGTAGCGCTGAGCATGATGGGTATTAAACACCATTGCCGCCTACCATGAGGTATGTTCATGTTGCAATGTCCCTAGTTTCATCCTGAGTTAGGATAGCAATAAATGAAGTATTTGGTACAATTTTTAATCAAAACGAGGTAAGAGTTAGATCTGTTAATTAACTCTAAATAATAGATGTAATAGATAATGACTACTTACACGCCACACACAGATCTATCCCTTGCATAGACACGGTTTTAAAAATGTACCCTACTGAGCGTAAGCGATTATATTGAATTTTCAAGTTTAGTTTGAGTTAAAAAATAATTAGTAATTTAAAAAATAATAGTTTAAATATTAAAAAATTCATTTAAGTCAATAAACTTAACCCTAGGATCACGCATTATTTTTAGGGTTATACCTTGAAGTCTGATAAACAACCCACATAGTGTGAACATGTACTATACAAAATGTTTTTAGCGGGGAATGCGTATGCGCATGGATAAACTCACAGTTAAGTTTCAGTCCGCCTTACAAGATGCTCAGTCGCTTGCAGTAGGGCGCGACCATCAATTCATTGAACCCACTCATATGATGATTGCTTTATTAGATCAGGAGGGGGGGACAACACGCGGCTTACTCAGTAAAGCGGGTGTCAATGTTAATCAACTACGTTCTAAATTAGGTGAGGTGCTAGATCGTTTACCAACCGTTACTGGAGGGGATGCAGGTTCCATTCATGTCTCTAACGATTTAGCTAAATTACTTAATGTGGCCGATAAACTCGCCCAGCAACGTAAAGATCAATATATCTCTACTGAGTTATTTGTATTAGCGGCGGTAGAAGATCGCGGCGCGATTGGCATGATTTTGCAAGACAGCGGTGCGGTGAAGGGTGCTATTGAAAAAGCAGTGGATGCTATGCGCGGTGGGCAAGCGGTGAATGATCCTAATGCCGAAGATCAGCGCGAAGCTTTAGCAAAATATACCATTGATCTCACGGAACGTGCCGAGCAGGGCAAAATCGATCCTATTATTGGGCGTGACGAAGAAATCCGCCGTATGGTGCAGATTTTACAGCGTCGTACTAAAAATAATCCGGTGGTGATTGGTGAGCCGGGCGTGGGTAAAACAGCCTTAGTTGAGGGCTTAGCTCAGCGTATTGTCAATGGTGAAGTGCCTGAGGGGATGAAAGGCAAACGCTTATTATCGCTTGATTTGGGCGCATTATTGGCGGGCGCGAAATTTCGCGGTGATTTTGAGGAACGCCTCAAGGCAGTACTCAATGATATAGCCAAGTCAGACGGCAATATCATTTTATTCATCGATGAAATTCATATGATGGTAGGTGCAGGTAAAGCAGAAGGCTCGATGGATGCGGGCAATATGCTAAAACCTGCTCTGGCGCGTGGTGAGTTACATTGTGTGGGAGCTACTACCCTAGATGAGTATCGCCAATATATTGAAAAAGATGCAGCCCTAGAGCGCCGCTTCCAAAAGGTGCTGGTAAGTGAACCCACCGTAGAGGACTCCATAGCTATTCTGCGCGGTTTGCAAGAAAAATATGAAGTACATCATGGGATTGAGATCACCGATCCGGCCTTAGTAGCGGCAGTAACGCTTTCACATCGCTATATTGCCGACCGAAAATTACCCGATAAAGCCATTGACTTGATTGATGAAGCCGCTTCGCGTATTCGTATTGAAATTGACTCCAAACCAGAGGCTTTAGATATTTTAGGGCGACGCTTAATTCAATTAAAAATTGAACGTGAGGCTCTGAAAAAAGAATCC
Organism: Thiofilum sp.; assembly: GCF_016711335.1. Taxonomy (NCBI): domain Bacteria; kingdom Pseudomonadati; phylum Pseudomonadota; class Gammaproteobacteria; order Thiotrichales; family Thiofilaceae; genus Thiofilum; species Thiofilum sp. The sequence continues at coordinate 341,949 of NZ_JADJTF010000001.1, read as the reverse complement.
GATCCTGCCTCTAAAAAGCGTTTAGCTGCGATTGAAGAGGATATTACTAAGCATGAGCAAGACTATGCGGCTTTAGAGCAAAAGTGGAAAGCTGAAAAGGCTGCACTACAAGGCACGGCGCATATTAAAGAAGCATTGGATCAAGCACGAATTGAACTGGATACTGCACGTCGTGCAGCCGATTTACAGCGTATGGCTGAATTACAGTACGGACGTATTCCAGAACTGGAAAAGCAATTAAAAGCAGCGGATGCAGTCGCTAATGAAGAAGCTCAAACAGCGCACAAGTTAGTAAAAAATCGTGTGACTGATGAAGAGATTGCCGAGGTCGTATCGCGTTGGACGGGTATTCCGGTGAGTAAAATGCTGGAGTCAGAAAAAGCTAAACTGCTAAGTATGGAGGATACACTACGCAAGCGTGTCATCGGTCAGGAGGCGGCGATGGTCGCAGTATCGAACTCCATTCGGCGCTCGCGGGCAGGGATTTCTGACCCTAAGCGTCCGATTGGTTCTTTCCTATTTTTGGGACCCACGGGGGTAGGTAAGACCGAATTGACTAAAGCACTGGCGCAATTCTTATTTGATAGTGATGATGCGATGGTGCGGTTGGATATGTCGGAGTTTATGGAAAAACACTCGGTCGCGCGTTTGATTGGAGCACCTCCGGGCTATGTGGGTTATGAGGAAGGTGGCTATTTAACCGAAGCAGTACGGCGGCGTCCTTATGCGGTGATCTTATTTGATGAAGTGGAAAAAGCTCATCCTGATGTGTTCCATATCTTGCTACAAGTGTTGGATGATGGACGCTTAACCGACGGTCAGGGGCGTACAGTGGATTTCCGCAATACCGTTATTGTCATGACCTCTAATCTGGGATCTGATTTGATTCAGACGATGGCAGGTGAGGAAAACTACGCTGCTATGAAAGCAGCGGTAATGGAAGTTGTAGGGCGTCACTTCCGTCCTGAATTTATTAATCGGATTGATGAAAGTGTGGTATTCCACCCCTTAGATCGACAAGAAATTCGCCAAATTGCTAATATCCAGCTCAATAGTTTACGCAAGCGCCTCAGTGCGCGTGAACTCGGTCTGAGCTTTACACCCGCAGCGATGGATTTTATTGCAGAGGTTGGGTTTGATCCCGTTTACGGAGCGCGTCCGTTAAAACGGGCTATCCAAACCTATGTAGAAAATCCCTTAGCTCAAGAAATTCTTAGTGGGCGTTTTATGCCCGGTGAAACGATTCATGTTGATGTGAAAGACGACAAACTCATTTTTACTGAAACCGCTGCTTCTGAAGAAATGAATTAGCAGCTTCGTCCTTCAAGAGGGATTAAACAGCGCCACCTACGGGTGGCGTTTGTTTTTTGAGATTGGCTAAGTTAGAGGGGCTATACCTTTAGAGATAGATGCTAGTGATAACTACTTTTGACGTTTGTCATTCTGGCTTAACGTCTCTATGATAGAATGCTGCATTGCAATAAAAATGATGTAGGTAGACAGCACCATGACAGAACACAGTTTAGCGAGTGCTTTTAAGACAGCACGCGAGTATGGTTTAGGCGAATTTTTAGAAATTATCAGTGAGTTATCACAAGAAAGTACTAAAAAAGGTCATATTGACCGCAAGCATAAAGAGTTGATTACCCTAGGGATTGCGTTGGCTAAAGATTGCCATCGTTGTATAGAAATTCATAAAGCCGACGCTAAAAAATTGGGAGCCACCGATGCTGAGATTCAGCAAGTCCTGAAAATGGCTTTATATACGCAAGCTTTACCAGAGGAGCACCAAGAACCGTTATGGCGTACTTGGGAGGACTCGTGGCGTGAATTTGCCTTAAGCCGTGGTGCTATTGAAAAACGTCACCGTGAATTAATAGGGCTGGGTATTGCCCTAGTGAAGCAGCATAAGCGTTTAATTGCTTGGCATGCTCAGGCAGCCTTAGCGTTTGGGGCTAAACCTGAGGAATTATTTGAAATTGTGCCTATTACCTTATTAATGGATGGTGCACCTGCTCTATCACAGATCCCTCACCTGACTAAAGTATTAGAGCAAAGTACGGCTATTTCTACAGCCGCTTAAATGAATTATTGAATTCATTCAAGGTCTTGAAAAAGAAACGCCGCATCCATGCGGCGTAATAAAAGGGCTTAAGGGATCGTATCTAGTTTTGGTTAAATTATTTCACTATATCTCGGTAAGCATGCCAGCTCGCATGGGCTACTAAAGGCATTAATACGATCAGACCAATATCAAAAGTGAGTATGCCGATTTGAATAAGGAGCGCTACCACAAATCCCCACACTAAGAGCGTAACTGGGTTTTTCTGAAACGCTTTAATGCTAGTACTAGCAGCCGTTACAATGTCCACTTTACGATCTAATAATAAGGGAGTGGTAACGACCCCAGTGATAAAAGCAAGGAAGGCAAATAAGAACCCAACTGCCAAGAAGCCTAGACCAAATAAGGGATCAGCACTAAATAGACCTTGTAATAGACCCGCATAGCCATACTCATTAATAGTGATGGTTTCATTAAAGGATACCCCCACTACTAAAGCACTCATCCTCACCCAGAAGATCATTAGCATGCCTAAGGCAATGGCATATAAACCTAGACCTAAAGCATTATAGCGGATACTCAGAAATGACTGGACAAGATTAGGCTTTTGACCTTGTTCTAGTTGTCGACTCAGATCGTATAAACCGAGGGCTAAGAAAGGTCCTACGATCAAAAATCCGGTTGAGGCAGCAACAATAAAAGCGGAGTTTGCAGAGGATACTACACTCATCACAATGCCAACCACCGCAAAGATCAAGCCATAAGTGAGGCTTAATAAGGGAGCTGATTTTAAATCCTGCCAACCTTTCGAGAGCCAAGTGGTGATTTGAGCTAGCTCTACTTTATTAACGGGATAGCTATTGAATAGACGCTCAGGAGCAGGAACAAAATTAGGATCAAGAGCGGGTTTGCTAACATAATTTTCCATTTTATTCTCCTACAGACTTTTTTTGGGCAATATACTGAGGCGATAAAGCAGACAGATTGTTAATTGATCAGTTTAATCCTTAGTGTTTTACTCGGTATTAGGCATAAATTTAATCTAGATTATGAGGGCTGACTATAAACCCCAACTTTTTAGGTTTTTCTTAACGAATCGTTCAGCCTAGAGTGCTCAGTGCTTTAGCAAGCGACTGAGCCTCAGTGATGAGGGTATGGGATGGGGTAGGCTGACTGGACAGGCAGTACGTATAAGAGAGCTAAGAAAACTAGCTACGAATGCCTATACCTCGATTGAGTAAGGATAGGCTGTAAGTGCCTAACCCTATAATAAAAATTACTAACACCGCAAAGCTCAACCAAGGTGACATATCAGACACACCTAGCACGCCATAGCGAAAACCATTGACCATATATAGCACGGGGTTTAAGAAAGAAAGGGTTTGCCAAAAATCCGATAACATACTGACCGAATAAAATACCCCACCTAAATAAGTGAGGGGCGTTAACACAAAAGTCGGTACAATAGAAATATCATCGAAACTTTTAGCATAGACGCCATTAATCAGTCCAGCGAGGGAAAATAAGGTAGAGGTTAAAATACCCATACTAATCATGAGAAGTGGATGCTCAATATGGAGTTGGCTAAAAAACAAGGAAACAATAGTGACGGCGAAACCCACCGCCATGCCGCGAGCTACGCCACCTCCAATAAAGCCTGCTAAAATAATCCAATTAGGTGTGGGTGAAACAAGCATTTCTGCGATATTACCTTGAAATTTACTGCCATAAAAAGAAGACACGACGTTAGCATACGAGTTAGTAATAATAGTCATCATAATGAGACCGGGCACTATGAACTCGATATAGTCATAGCCTTCCATTTTACCAATCGCAGGTCCAATTAAATGACCAAAAATCACAAAATATAAAGCAGTGGTAATGACCGGTGGCAAAATCGTTTGTATCCAAATGCGGGAAAAGCGTAGTATTTCTCGAATCAGTATCGTATAAAAAGCTACCCATTTTTGTGGTTGGTTCATACTGCTTTAGCCTCTTTATTGCTTTCTACTAAATCAATAAATAATTGCTCTAGACGATTGGTTTTATTGCGCATACTAGCGATTTGAATCTGGTTACCTTTAAACCAATCAAATACTTGATTTAAAGAAAAGCTTTGTCTGTGAAAAGATATTTCTAGGGTAGTACTATCACGTAGCTCAGCAGCTAAGCTAGGATTTACTGGTAATTGATCTATAGGTGATGCAAGATCAAATACATAGGTTTCAGTATCAATACGATTGAGCAATTGTTTCATACTGGTATGCTCAATCAGTTGCCCCTGATCAATAATACCAATATTGCGACATAAACTTTCGGCTTCTTCTAAATAATGGGTAGTGAGAATAATCGTTGTACCGGATTCATTCAGTTCGGTCAGAAAATCCCACATAGAGCGGCGAATTTCAATATCAACGCCAGCCGTGGGTTCATCCAATATTAATAAACGTGGTTGATGAATTAAAGCACGCGCAATCATTAAACGCCGCTTCATTCCACCGGATAATTGTCGCGCTTGATCTTTGCGTTTTTCCCATAAACCTAATTGATTCAATAGTGCTTCAGTACGCTCTGAGGCCTCAATACGTGAAATACCGTAATATCCGCCCTGATTTATAATAATTTCACGCACGGGTTCAAATACATTGAAATTAAATTCTTGAGGGACGAGTCCAATCTGTGCTTTAGCTTGTTCGCGTTGAGTATCGAGGTCATAGCCAAAAATACGCACTTGACCGCTGGTTTTATTCACCAGAGAGCTGATAATGCCGATGGTAGTGGATTTGCCTGCCCCATTAGCGCCTAAAAGAGCAAAAAAATCCCCCTCTTGTACGGTCAGATCAATACCTTTGAGAGCCTGAAAACCATTAGCATAGACTTTAGTAAGTGATTGAATATCGAGCGCTGCGCTCATATTAAGCCTCGGAACAATGAGAGGGGAGATAGTGTAGCACAGGTGGGATAGGGCGGGTATGTGTGTATCTGCTGACGGATACTTGATTTACAGAGTATGTTTTTTATAAATAAAAATTATTTTAACAATATATTATTTATTAACTTATCGATTTAAAACTCTCAACTTCTATAGCCAAATACCATAAAGCTTGTTATAAATTAAACATAAGTGTTTGTCCGCTCTAAAGTCTTAGCAGCCTACCTGCTACAACTAGGATTCTATATTCATGAATTTAAGCCCCTCCCTCTCATTGGATGCTCAAGCCATTGGTGATGCCTTTTTAGCTTTGCATGAGCAAGAAGGTTTTACCCTACTGCCTCCCTCTTCTTTGCTGCATGATTCTGTTCCGATGTCATTTGTAATGAGTGCCGGATTAATTCAAGTCGAAAATGAATTAGAGGCGATTGTGTTAAAAACAGGGGGTAAGTTTGCTTTTACTCAGCCTTGTTTTCGGCATTTTGATATGGGGCAGGTGGGAGCTGATCCCACACGGTTAAGTTTATTTCATATGTCGGCGGCGTTTCATATTGGCTCTAGTGAGCGTAGCACGGTATTGCCGCGCTTATGGTTCTTTTTAACCCAAGTTTTAAAGCTGGATACGAAGCGTTTATGGATTAGCTATTTGGATGATCCAGAGTTAGGGTGTGATGAAGCAAGTTTTGAGTGTTGGAAGCGTTTAGGGGTGGATGAGGCACACTTAGTGGGGTTGGATCAAGAACATTGTTTTTGGCGACAGCGCTCGACGGGACAGATTGCGAGTGATGGTAAGAAATGTGGACCGCATACTGAGATATTTTATGAGCGTGAGGGTGTGTGTGCTGAGTGCGAGGTGGGTGCAAAAGCTTTAGGTACGTGTCGCTGTGGGCGCTTTGTAGAATTAGCTAATTCCTTGTTTATTGAGAATTATATTGATGAAGCGGGGCAGTTGATTGCGGCGGATACGGTGTTTGCGGAATGTGTGCTGGGGCTAGAGCGGGTAGAGATGGTGCTGCGGGATTTACCGAGTGTTTATCATGTACGGCGCTTTGAGGAATGGCGGGCGGTATTAATGCCTTGGTTGCCTAATCGGTCAGAAGAGGATGAGCAATCATTAGCGGTGATTTTGGATCATCTGTCAGCATTTGTGAAATTGACCGAGGATGGAGCACCAGCACCGGGGCGTGGGGGGCGTAAGTATATTATGCGGAAGTTGGCTCGTGAGTTGATGATACGGATGTTGGAGTTAGGGGGGGATGTGAATAAGCAATTGCAGCTATTAGCTCAGGTGTCCACATCAGGTCAAGCTAATACAGCTTTGTATCAGGAATGGCAGTGCTTTGCTAACACCCTAAAAAAAACAGCGTGCTACTGATAATTGCGCTATTTCAGGTTTAACGTCCGTTAGATTGTTAGTAGAAGGTTTAAATTAGATGAGTATTAAAGATAATGTTTGGGAAAGTGTTACTCGTATTGCTAATAGAATACAGGATAAAGCTTTATCAGCTAGCTCACTAGAGGAGTTACTGTTAATACTCAGAAATAGTGATCTCCCCATTCCTGCAGAAGAGTTCTCGTTAGTTTATCAAGAGTATGGTGTAGATAAACCAAAGCTTTTAGTAAGCGCTGGTAAGCTTAAGGGGGAAAAAGGATTCGCTGAGATTTTCTCTGTGCAAATACCAGTGCTTCTAGAGTTAATCAAGAGTCCTGAAAGCAACTCTATTTATTTGACTAATAAAGATGACTGCATAAAAGGAGGTTTCAATGGTCATAAAAGTGTTTTGCTCACACCATTAAGATTAAGTACTAATAGAAATATTGGCGTTTTTATTGCGCATAGCTCAACCACAGATAATACCTATGATGATTTAGTTCAACCTTTAGATATGCTGAGTGATCGTTTAGCTTTCTATCTGCGTACTAATTTTACTATTAGGCGTTTCAATAGTTTTAGAGAGTTTCAGAGTAAGTTGTTACGAGGTTGCTTTCATCGAGAGTCTGATATTATTAAGGCATTAGTTAAAAAACTAAAGGAGTGGTTTGTTGTTGATAAAATCCATATTTTTTTAACCAATCCATTAAATACCAATGAATACTTTTTTGCTTGTAAAGATAGTGAAGTAATTGATAATTACATCGATATAGAGGTGCGCTTAAGTTTTAAGTTGGAGCATTGGCTTTTAGAGGTTTTAAATAATATAAAAAATACGCCAAAAATATTAAATAAATGTGCCTTAATTAAGAGTGCTAATATTAAAAGTAACTGCAAATCATGGCTAGGTACTAGAATGGCAGTTGCAGCGGGTAGTAGTATTGGTTTTATTATAATAGAAAACCCAATCTCAGAAGACTCCTACGAAATGGGAGAGGATAGATTAATAGATGATCTTTCGGATTTTATCTCTTTATTGTTGATTGAGTTTCGTAAAAAGCTATACGCTGATTCATTATTCAGTATTAAAAGTATTTTGCTAAATCGCTCCATATCTTTTGAGAGTGAAGTATACCAGTTAGCTCAAGAAAAAATAAGTATAATAAATGGTCATGTGCCTTTGGCTATATTTAGAATTGAGCACACTACAAAAGACTTAAGGCTGGTTCAAAGTACTATTAATGGTTTTTGTTTGGATAGTGTGTTTTCTGAAAATCTACTGGACTATATTAAGATGGCAGAAAGGCATATCGATAGCTATTCATCAGAAGATTTAGTTGATAAACTGACTATACAGCATGGTTTTTTTGAAAAACTCTTAGTAATACCAATGAAATATAATAACGATGATTTAGGCTGCTTTCTTATTCTTGCGCCTAAATGTAGTTTATCGGCTTTACATTATATTGAAGATATAGTAGATATTGTTACTGTTATTGTTGATACAATAGAAAAAGAAAATATGAGATTTAGTGTACTAGTAAGTTTTGGTCAAATACTATCTAAAATAAAAGATGCAACAAAAGAGGATATACTAAGTACTACTTATAATTATGTCTCTAAGGCTATGTACTCGGAAAATCTATATATAGCACTTTATGACAAAGATAAAAATGAGGTATCGTTTCCCTTAATGATTGTTAATGGTCGACCTTATAACCAACCAAGTCGATTGCTTAAATCCAATAAGCGAGGTAAAACAGAAGAGATAATTCTGACTGGTATGCCTATACTCCACCGAACAAAAGCTGAGTCAAAGGCTTGGTATAATATACCACATCATCGAGAGTTCTTAGGAGATCCACTAGCCTCTTGGGTTGGAGTGCCTATTTTAGCTTCAGAGGGAGTTAGGGGGGTTATTGCTGTTTATCATCCAACACATGAGTATTTTTACTCGCAAGAGAGTTTGTTTTTTCTACAAGTGATTGCTAATCAATTATCAGTTTTAATTAATACAATTGAAGTAAAGGATATAAAGTTTGGTTTAGAGGATTTGCAAAATCAATTAAAAGGTAAAGTAGATATATCACTTGAAAAATTTAGTAAAAAAATAGTTAATAATAGTAGCTTAGAGTTAGAAAGTGATGACAGAAGATATTTTAAAAATCACTTTGAAATAAATAATTTTATTAATATATTGGATGGCTCTAGTTATGAGTTAACAGAAAAAACAGTATTAATTTTTAATTTTATTAAAGAGTTACGACATGAAATTGACCTTTCTCAATTAAAATCAAAACTAAAAAGAGTTGTAGTTATTTATTCTGAAATTGATAGTATTAGTAAGGCTATAACTTTATCACTAAATCTACGCTCTAGAGGTATAGACTCTTGGTTAGATAAGTACGAGAATATTTCAAATAAAGATAGCGAGTATACATATTGGTTAAAAAATCAACTGAGCGTTTCTGACTTTGTTTTATTAATATATTCAAAATCCTTAGGAAAGCTATATAATGATAAAATAGATTATCTAAAAATAAATGATTTAAAAGACTTATATAAAAATAAATTAATTTTATTAGTTTACGAGGACACAAAGCCTTGTGATATATCTGATTTTTTTAGTAACTACCCTGTCTTTCATGAAAAAAATGATATTCCTTCAAGTGAGCTAAGTGGTTTTTTATTGGGGTTACCTCTTAAAGTTGGAAATAATTTTCCAAAAAACGAAGAAAAAAATATAGTTGATACTACTATCATAAATTTAAGCAGACATAGCTTAGAAGGGTTAACTAGAAATGCACTTATGTTGCATGATAAGATTGAGATAGTTAGAAAAGAATATCTGTTAGAGTCACGGTCTGAAGAAAGATTTAGATTAAAGGCTATACTAGATGATTTGGAAAAAGATCGCTTTGATATTTTAGATAAAATAGCAAAAACAAAAGCACTCAATTATGAATAGTTACTTAAGTATAAATAATTATAGGTTGGTGCTTATAAAGATCATTAAAAACTAGGGCTGTCTTAGAGCATCAACAATAGACACATGAGTAATAACCCCACACTTGAGTCCACTCGCGCCACACTATACAGTTTCTCCTCACCAGTTCTGCATTAGGGATCATCGCATGGGCTTCGCTAGCCGCCTGCCAAGCATTAAATTAGATCTTAGCCAATGGAATACTCGCCACTTACTCAAGCGTTTACTACGCCTCGCTTGGCAAATAACCTTACTCAGCTTAGGCGCTATTATCCTCATCATACTACTATTACGCTGGTTGCCCGTGCCTACTACCGCTTTTATGATGGGACACCAACTCAGTGCTTGGTGGAATAATGAACCAACCGAAATCTTTTACCAATGGGTCGATTATGAGGATATTTCCCCTCATATAGCTTTAGCAGTGATTGCCTCAGAAGATCAACTATTTAATGAGCATTGGGGTATTGATCAGCGCTCTACTATAGAGGCTATTGAGCGAGCATTAGACGGTAAAGCGGGTGGTGGGGGCAGTACGATTACCCAACAAGTCGCCAAGAATCTATTTCTTTGGAGTGGGCGCAGCTTCATTCGTAAGGGTTTAGAGTGGGGGATCGCCGTACTTTTGGAAACACTTTGGTCTAAGCAGCGCATTTTAGAGGTATATCTCAACATTGCTCAGTTTGGGCGCAATATCTACGGAGTACAAGCAGCGAGTAGTCGTTTATTTAAAACCACACCTCAGCGCCTAACAGTCAAACAAGCTGCCCTATTAGCAGCCGTTTTACCAGCTCCCTCGCAGTTTAAAGCCGATAAACCTTCGCGCTATGTAGTGTTGCGCCAACGTTTTATTGAACGCCAAATGCGTTTACTCGGTGGGGTAGATTTTCTAGAACAGATAGCCGACTAAGCGAAATACCTCAGTGTACTTCGCTTAGCTGACTGATTAGCGCTCTAAGATTAAGCCACCCAAGGTAGTAGGATTACGCCAAGCTTCATCGCGTTTATCGTTCCATGAGAGCTTGCCTTTGCGTAAGCCACCTTGATCATCATCATTCACTTGAATATCAATCCCTAAAGTAGTGCCCATACCGGGTGTCATCCCCAAGGATGGCCAAGGCACGATCAGCTCTAGCACATAACTATTGTCAAATTTTTTCATCGCGTATTGCGCATTCAAATGTTGACGTGCTGAATAGCCACCATAAGTGATCGTACTATCTCCCCAACGGAAAATCAGATGATGTTGGTGCAGACCATCATATTGAGATTGTGGTCGTGGATCGGTATTAAGAAATACCTCAATCGAATCATCGTGCCACGGTTTGTCATTTTCACGGAAAAAGCGATCATCATCGACCGCAACCCGTAAATACAAATTGCTATAGTCCCAACTAACCTGCCAAATGGAAGCTAAGTCCTCCTTACCCCTAATAGTTCCATTGACCACATTACGTAAGCGATAAGTAGACGCGCCCTGCCAAGGATTACCCATATCGCGTACAGTGCGTGCCACCGCTCGTCCTTGCGTATAGGCTTCATGTGCAATATCAAAGGAGGCGATTTTCGTAATACTGATCCCCGTATTGGGCGTAGGCGTGAGTGGATGTATCGATGGTTCATAGCCTCGATCATTCACCACGGGAGGAGTAATTGGATTGAACGCTATGGGTTTAGGGTTTGAGTTAGGGATCACAGGTGCAGGGACAGGAGCAGGTGTCGCACTAGGGATTACAGGAGCAGGCGCTTCAATAGGGCTAACAGGTGCTGCACTAGGTAAAGCACCGCTCTCTAACGTGGTTAACTCACTAACTGAGCGGGGTGTTGAGCGCCGCACTGCATTGGCGCAACCCTGCCACCAACAGGGATTAGCATTCATAAAGCGAATTAAAGCGAGATGCTTAGGTGCTTCACGATCAGGTTGAGTAATATATTCTTTCGTACCAAAACTACCGAATTTCTGATAAGTACGAGGGGAGGTATAGTGTACAAACATTTGCCCTCCTGCTTGTTTCCAACCGTCTAGCAAACGACGGTAAATGGTTTCCATCTGAGGGTGGCGATTCGCACTATAAAACAACATATTCGGATGCTGGTCATTGGTTTTAGTTTTCCAATCCACCAAGTGTTGTCCGCCTTCATAGGCAATCAGTGAGACTTTAAATTTTGTGGTAATCGCCGCTTGTTCCCGAATCGCCTCTAAGACCTTGGGCAAGGAATAACGGTATTTGCTACTGGTCATGATTTCAAACACTTGCGGCACTGTGCGGGCTTGACGCAGAGCATCATCATCCCCAAACACATAGGGTGCAATCGCAAAAGCATCGGTATAACGTGCTGCATCACCAAAACCTAGCATAGTTTCCGTCATGCCTTTACTCCCCGTCAGTCCACCCATGACTCGAACTAGACGCTGTGTACCGCCAAACTCTTGCTCAAAAATACGAAAAATTTCCACTGAGCGCTTGGAGTAATATTTATAAGCCGCCTTCATGGGTTCTGTGTCTAAGCCCATTTGTAAGCCTAGGCTTTTCATATAAGCGTGTTGGCTAAAAATACCATTCCAAGTCTCATTGCTGTATTCAACATAGACTTTCAGATCAGGGTTTAAATGGGTTTTGAGCATACGGGCATAACGGCGTACAAAGTCATCATTAGCCGCATGAGGTAGATTAAACCAAGCATCCGCACTTAAGCGATTGGAGAGTTCAATCATCATTTCTAGGGGTGCACCGCGTACTCCTTCGGGGCCGCCCCAAGTCGCTTGATCCATACGCGGGCGTTCCTCCCAACGCGACATAGGATTACGTGTAATGCCACTCATATTCATATAGCGAATCACTTTGTAATCACGCATAAAGCGTAAGTAGTCAGGATTGAACACAATCTTATCGTAATGGCGATCAAAGGCGAGGTAATCATTGCCGGTACATTGTGAAGCATTCATAACACGCTGAAAGGGATTGCCAGAGCAAATACCCCCCGGAGGCAAAATGCGAATATTGCGAATAGGATTATTGGGTTCGGTTTTAACAATCGTGAGTTTGGCACTGAACTCTTTATCAGCCCCCGGTGCTAAAAGAATAATATTTTTACCCGGATGCGACTCTACTAGAGTGGCATCAATACCATACTCAATCTTACCTTGACCGTCATAGAGCACGGTGTAATAGCCCTGTGGAATTGTCCCAGCGGGTAGTTTATTCACAAAGCGTGTACCGGCTTCAGCCCCTGCGCCTAAATAAATCGGCCAACCATTATGGTCATAGCGCACTTCTCCTTTAGTGAGAGGCTTAGCATGTTCAAAAGGCAACGAGGTTTTAAACAGATCTAGAAACGGTACGCTGGAGTCTTCCTCCATAATCTCATTGGTATTAGTACCTAAAGGCGACTTCTGATTATAAAAAGCATGAGTCGTGGGTGAGTAAAGGTAAAGTAGTAATAGCAGCCCTAAGAATAGGCGACTTCCCGCGCAGAATCGCTCAACCATGCTGTAGCCCCAAGTTATTATTAGTTCTTATGTATTAGCCGACACTATGCGTTATGGTTTAGAATTAGGCAGTAGGTGACTCAAGTTTTTGTTTAACAACGATTCGCAGTCTAGAGGTCAAGACCTGAGCCTTACCTGAAATTCGTACCGAGTCGTCAGTCACTAGAATCACTAATTCCTAATTTATTATTAAAATCATAATCTTAACCATTAGATTTAAGGGCTTGGCGAGTTTAGAGTCGTTCCTCTTAAACTTAGGTTTTATAAGGTAGTTTAATGCTTTATCCCCTTATAACTAAACTCGCAAGCGCTTAAGCTAGTGTTAGCCTTTAGAAAAACACTAGCTTAAAAGGTTCAAATGAAAATAAGAAATTTTTATGATGATTAGCGGTAATAGTAGTAAGTGCTGCTTGGAACACCATATTCCATCATTTGATTGAGTGCACCACTAGCCTCTAGATAGTAGATGAGTGCCCCTAAAGCCATAAATCCAGCTAATAAAGCAAAAGCGATTTTGACCTTACTATAAGGGCGCTCGCCCTTGGTTTTGCCATTACGTCCATTAATGACAAAGCGGTAGATCTTTTCATTATAACGAAATGCTGCCGACCAGACGGGGAGCAAGAGGTGTTTGAAAGTGGTTTGGGAGTAGTTGGTGTGGGTGCGATTAATCATCTGCTGATCGCCCCCAATATCGCGGCGAATCGCAGCTTCAATACGCTCATTCATAATCTGCTTAGCATTATCAAAGCCTTCATCCAGATCGATTTGATATAACTCGCTAGTAAAGCCGCTTAGATAGGCTTCTTGATACGAGACGAGGTTATCTAAATCCCACGGTTCGATCTGATCTAAAATAGTACGTGGTAAGGTTTGTGTTGCACCCACTAATACATCATCAAAAAACAGGCGAACATGACCGGACACAGGTTGCCAACGGATTTTAGCCACATTACGTATTTCTTGACGCGGTTGACCATTCACCATCACGGTCACATATTCACGTTCATAGTAAATCGTACCGCGTTGCCCCGTATAGTCGGTATCGGTATAGCTATCATAAGTCCAGTAGGGTACATAAATACCCAATAACTTCTCATCGCGCCGCGCTTTATTTTTCAAGGCACTCGGTGCAAACCACAGTTTATTAATCCAATTATCAAACGAGGTTTTAGCTTGCTTTTCAGTAATCACAAAAGGCAAGAGCGATTTAGGCTGAAATAAACGCGCCTGAGCCGTGCTGGTCACCACCGGTGTGCCACAAAACGGGCAATCACCTGCATGACGATTATTGTCGAGTTCAAAGGTGGCCGCACAGTTAGGGCATTTAATCACTTCAGTATTATCGAGTACTTTGAGCTTCGATTGTTCTAGTTGACGTAGTGCTTGCGAAAAACTGTACTCTTTAATTGCACCACCGGTGGGTTCAATCACATTTTCGTGTCCGCAATGGGTGCACTTGAGTACTGTGGTTCCGGGATGATAAATCAAATTGGAACCACAAGACTCACAATGGAAAAAACGTTGTTCGGTAGTAGCTTGAACAGGTTGTACCATAAATAGTTAATTACTCGGCACGATTAGGAAGAGGGGGCGGAGTCGTTTGCGTACTAGCAAAATTGCTAGTTAATGCACTTACACTCCCTGCTGCTTGCCAGCTATCCATGCCGATCTGCCATACCAAAGTATCTCGATTGATTTGTCCTTGCCTAATATGATCTTGTAAAGCACTTAAAGTAATAGGCCCCACCGCTTGAGTATTGTTATTCATCGCCACATGCCACTCAGCAGGCTCAGTCGGTTGAGGGGGCATGCTTGGATTCATTTTGGGTGGCACTTGAGTTTGCGGAGGCACTTGGTGGCTAGGGGTGACATTAGGATTAGCATTTAAGCTATTAGCCATTTGATTAGCCATAGCAAAGCCTACTCCCATCTCGATCCCACTATTCCCCTGTCCTTTACCTAAACTTTCAGCCGTTTGATATTTCAGGTATTGATCGAGATTACCCACTAAGCCCATGCTAGTACGCTTATCGAGTACCGCCTCCACTTCGGGAGGTAGAGATATATTTTCAATCAGAACTTGAGTGAGAGCTAAACCATAATTCGCAAACTCAGGGGTAATGCGTTCGGTAATATACTTACTGAGTTGATCCGTATTAGCCGCCATATCCAGCACGGGAATATTAGAGTTAGCAATAATAGTGCTAAAGCGTGTGACAATTAAGTCACGTAGCTGATCACTAATCTCCTCGACTGAGAAATTACGATCAGTTCCGGTGATTTCCTGCATGAATTTGCGAGCATCGGTAATACGAATCGCATAAGTACCAAAGGCGCGTATACGCACAGGACCAAATTCAGGATCACGTACAATAATAGGATTGCGCGTGCCCCATTTCAGACCGGTAAACTGACGCATACTAAAGAAGTATACTTCAGCCTTGAAGGGACTATTAAAGCCATGATCCCAATGTTGCAAAGTAGTCAGAATCGGTAAGTTACGTGTTTCTAACACATACATACCGGGGCCTAATACGTCGGCGACCTCACCTTCATTGACAAAAATCGCCATTTGCGATTCACGCACCGTGAGTTTCGCACCGTATTTAATATTATTGCCTTGACGATCAAAGCGATAAACTAGGGTGTCGTTAGTGTTATCCGTCCAGTCGATAACATCAACAAACTCACCCGTTAACATGTCCCATAATCCCATGATAGCTACTCCTTAAAATTATGATTGCACGCGCCCTTTAGCACTAATCAGAGTCTCACGTAATTCTTTTTCCATTATTTTTAACTCAGCTTCGGCTTTAGCACGCATCGCTTTGCCTTCATCGGCAATGCGCAGGGAGTCGTTAATGGTTTCAATCAAGGCTCGATTAGCTTTCTTCACCGATTCAATGTCGAATACACCGCGCTCCATTTGTTTGCGGGTTTCAGCATTGCCCATACGTAAGGTTTCGGCATTTTTTTCTAATAATTCATTGGTCAGATCATTAGCCCGTTTTAATGAGCCAGCTGCTTCTGACATACGGAAAATAGTCACTGCTTGTGCCAGTTGGTTTTTCCATAAGGGCACGGTATTAATCAAGGTGGAGTTGATTTTATTAATTAAGGCTTTGTCATTTTCTTGTACTAAACGAATGCTAGGCAAGCTTTGCATAGCGACTTGGCGGGTTAGGCGTAAATCATGTACCCGACGCTCTAAATCGTCACGCGCACTACGTAGATCGCGTAATTGTTGCGCCATGACCATATCGGCAGAGTTTGCCTCAACTTGTGCGAGTAGCGCAGGGATGTCCTCTTGATCCAAGCGGCGCAGCTTCTCCTCACCAGCAGCAATATAAACTTCTAATTTGTGGAAGAAATCAAGATTGGCTTCATAGAGTTTATCAAGTGACACAATATCGGTCAGGAGTTGAGTTTTATGACCTTCCATTTCATCGGTAATACGGTCAATTTGCTTACGCACATCTTCGTATTTGCCGAGGAATTTTACTACTGGGGTCGCTTTGCCTAGTAATTTATCCCACCAACTCATTTTCTTATTGGGATTTAATTCATCAATATTAAACCCCTTGATCGCAGTAACCATATCATTTAAAGCAACACCGGCTACACCTATATCTTTATTTTTTACCCCGTCGAGCATTTTTTCAGAAATAGAGTTCATCTGCTCTTGGGTTTTGGTACCAAACATCATAATGCTACTACGATCAGTCATGTCTAGTTCTTTGAGTAGACTATCAATCGCGCGTTTTTTAGCTTCATCCACTTGGTTATAAACGATTACCTCAGGTTTCACCTCAGGTAATGGCTCAGTGCCCGGAATAATAGCGGGCAGGTTTTGAGTTTGTACCGATAGCTGAGGAGGCATAGTCTGGGTAGCGGTAGCGGTCTGAAGTTGGCTCATCGAAAATCTCCTAGAAATTAAATAACAGTTTCACGTTTGAGTTGTTGATTGAGTACTTCGATTTGCACATCCAGATCGAAGGTATTATTTTCCAGTAATTTAGTCTTTTGCTCAGCAAAGGTTTCCTCAATGGAGTCCAATACTTTGGCAAAATCCGTTTCTAAGGCTTGGGGAGGTGTACCCGATTTATAGGTCTTGGCATAAGTCTCTGTGACACGTTGCGTGCCGTCTAGATAGACTTTAAGAAACTTACGCGCTTGTGACAGACGGGTGGGATCATCTTCAATGGTAGTTAAAATATCGCGGGCTTGTTTAGTGATATTTTGGAGACGATTGCGATAGTCGGGATTAGGGATGCTCGTGCGGGCCTTGTCTATTGCTTTAATTTTAATTTCAGCCGCTTCTAAGGCATTTAATACCTCATCTAGGGACACACTAAGTGAGGAAAAAGCATTTTTATCGCGTCTGGGGTCTAAGCCATAGTACAAAGTAAAGCCTAATAGTGCAGCTAAGCCCAGTAAGATCGAAGCCGCTAGACCATAGCCTGTGCCTAACCACGCGAGTACACCAGTATTTAAGGCAATCATTAGGGCTGCAATAGTTTTATAGGGCGTTTTGGGGGCGCGGGCTAATTTGCGTTTTGTATATTCGCCTTCTAACTTAAACCCTTGTCGCGCAATACTAGCGGCAATCATATAGACCGCAAAAGCACCACCTGAAATCAGTGTTTGGGTGACCTGCCCAGCGCCTAAACTAATCAAAGCTGCGATCAGACTAGGGATAGGGAGTAGATAGAGCAGAATTCCTTTTATGCCATAGCGCACATCATGAACCGAGGGCGTATAACGTTGGGCTTTAGACATAGGGCTAGTCTCAACTAAAAAGAGCGATAAAGGTTTTGCCTAAACTATGATAGATAGTGGCGATATTGACTATACCAATACTGATGAGCAGTAGAATCAAGCCTACTGTTTTATTGATGTATGCCATGAGTTGCAGTCCTTCGTACATTATCAATTATTAACAGACGGTGGCATCGAGATGTCTCCGGTATTAT
Source organism: Thiofilum sp. (assembly GCF_016711335.1). Lineage (NCBI taxonomy): Bacteria > Pseudomonadati > Pseudomonadota > Gammaproteobacteria > Thiotrichales > Thiofilaceae > Thiofilum > Thiofilum sp. The sequence continues at coordinate 324,131 of NZ_JADJTF010000001.1, read as the reverse complement.
GTCATAGTACTGAATTTTAGGAAGAGCAAATCTAATCTACTGAAAATAGCGTGTAATGAAGTGAGTACTGCACATAAAAAAAAGCGCGGACTAGATAGTCCGCGTGCTTTGCGAAGGTGACTCGAAAACACCAGATTGTTGCCAATCTGGACACGAAAGGTCGAACCCCCTGTTTGTCGCACCATTTCGTGTAGAATAATAACTAATAATATTTCCCAGATAATTACTAGCCCTTATTCCTTCCTCTCAACCATGTCCCCAACAGCCAGCTCCCCAATGAATGGCCGGTAAGTTGGGCGGTTTAGAGTATCAACCTCAGCGCGCGTCATTCTGAATCCTTTAAGCCATTGAGTGTCAGAATGGCATGAAGTTTATTGTTATATTCAAGACTTTCATGACGACGGAACCACTACCACAAACCCCAATTTATTCGTGATTCCTGCTGAAGTTGTGATCATTCTAGCAAGTACCACTGAATCAAACCTGAACTATAAAAAGCTTTTTATTGCACTGTTTTTATCTTAGATAACTATTTCTTATCTTGCTATCTAGAACTATTTTTAGGTTTGGCTAGGGAGCGCTTACTTAAAAACAAGAAGGTTTTAGCCTTGAATTAGAAAAAAATATCCCCATATGATCGACATTCATTAAGTAAATAATCAAACCTATCAGTGTGAGATGGAGAAGGACAGATGACCCAAAGTAATGAAGCGAAAAGTAATCCAGAAGACATCCTAAAAACAGGACAGTTTGAAAGTGCTGATGGCAGTGTAAACGTGCAAGCTAATCAAGCTGAAACCCATGATATTGAAACGGATGCAGGTACTTCCGCTAGCGATGCTGAGGCCATTAGTACTTTGCAACAGCAACTAGAAGCTGCTAATGCTCAGGTAGCGGCAGGGCAAGATGCACTTTTGCGGTTACAGGCTGAAATGGAGAATGTACGTCGCCGTCATGACAAACAAATAGAAGATACGCATAAATTTGCAGTACAGCGCTTTGTCGAGGGTCTGTTACCGGTGCTGGATAGTTTAGAGAGTGGCATACAAGCTAGCGGTGATTTAGAAAGCATTCGTGAAGGTATGAAGCTCACCCTTAAGCAATTTGAAGATACTTTAGGGCGCTTTAAAGTCGAAGCAATTAACCCTGAAGGGCAAGCCTTTAATCCAGAACTACATCAAGCGGTAAGCACTATTAATAGCCCGACTCATAATACTGACACCGTGGTTAATGTGTTCCAAAAGGGCTATAGCTTAAATGGTCGTGTAGTGCGTCCTGCGATGGTGCAAGTTTGTAAAAAATAATAAAACGCTCTTGAAAAGGGAAAAAGCGCCCTTAGTTTAGAGACAAGTTAAAACAAGCTCCCAGAGCTTAAAGCAAATTCAGAGATTGGAGATTCATAGATGGGTAAAATTATTGGGATTGACTTAGGTACTACTAACTCTTGCGTGGCGATCATGGAAGGTGGCACACCCCGCGTGATTGAGAACTCTGAAGGTGATCGTACCACTCCCTCGATTGTAGCTTTTACCGGTGATGAAGTATTAGTAGGTCAAACCGCTAAACGTCAAGCAGTGACCAACCCACAAAATACTTTATATGCAGTAAAGCGTTTAATTGGACGGCGCTTTAATGAGGATGCCGTACAAAAAGATATTAATTTAGTGCCTTACAAAATCGTCAAGGCTGATAACGGTGATGCATGGGTTGAAGCTAATGGTAAGCGTATGGCTCCCCCAGAAGTATCTGCGCGTGTACTAATGAAAATGAAGAAAACCGCAGAAGATTATCTGGGCGAACCCGTCACTGAAGCGGTTATTACTGTACCGGCTTACTTCAATGACTCTCAACGTCAAGCGACTAAAGATGCGGGCAAAATTGCAGGTCTAGAAGTTAAGCGCATTATCAATGAGCCTACTGCTGCTGCATTAGCTTATGGTTTGGACAAGGTTACTGGTGATCGTAAAATCGCTGTCTATGACCTCGGTGGTGGTACGTTCGACGTATCGATTATTGAAATTGTAGATGTCGATGGCGAAAAGCAATTTGAAGTATTGTCTACTAATGGTGATACCTTCCTAGGCGGTGAGGATTTTGATAATCGCTTAATGGATTATTTAGTCGATGAGTTCCGCAAATCGTCTGGTGTGGATTTAAAAGGTGATCCTTTGGCAATGCAACGTCTAAAGGATGCTGCGGAAAAAGCCAAAATTGAATTGTCTAGTGCTCAACAAACCGATGTGAATCTGCCCTATATTACCGCCGATGCATCAGGTCCTAAGCACATGAATATTAAGATCACTCGTGCCAAATTAGAGGCATTAGTCGATGATCTGATTCAACGCACTATTGACCCTTGCAAAATTGCACTTAAAGATGCGGGCTTAAGCGTGTCCCAAATCCAAGACGTGATTTTGGTAGGTGGTCAAACCCGTATGCCTAAAGTCCAAGAAGCGGTGAAAAACTTCTTTGGCAAAGAGCCACGTAAAGACGTTAATCCCGATGAGGCGGTAGCGGTAGGTGCGGCCATTCAAGGTGGGGTATTAGGGGGTACAGTTAAAGACGTATTGTTATTAGACGTTACACCACTGTCATTAGGGATTGAAACCTTGGGCGGTGTAATGACTAAGTTGATTGAGAAAAACACTACGATTCCGACCAAAGCGAACCAAGTGTTCTCAACGGCTGATGATAATCAAACTGCTGTAACGGTGCATGTATTGCAAGGTGAACGTCAAATGGCGCGTGACAATAAGTCACTGGGTCGTTTTGATCTACAAGACATTCCACCTGCACCGCGTGGTATGCCACAAATCGAAGTAACTTTTGATATTGATGCTAACGGTATTTTGAATGTTACGGCTAAAGACAAAGCTACTGGCAAGCAACAAAATATTGTGATTAAAGCGTCTTCTGGTTTGTCTGATGATGAAATCCAACGCATGGTAAAAGATGCTGAGGCTCATGCTGAAGAAGACAAAAAACAACGTGAGTTAGTCGATGCCCGTAACCAAGCCGATGGCATTATTCACGCTACTGAAAAATCACTCAAAGATTATGGCGACAAAGTGTCACCTGCCGATCGTGCTGAGATTGAGTCTAAATTAGGTGATCTGAAAACTGCGCTGAAAGGTGATAACAAAGATGTGATTAGCGCTAAGACCGACGCAGTAGCAGAGGCTTCTGGTAAGTTAATGCAAAAAATGGCTCAAGGCGGTGAAGCTCAAGGTACAGCAGGTGGTGCATCTAGCCAAGGCAATACCAATCGTGGTGGTGACGACGATGTAGTAGATGCTGAGTTTGAAGAAGTGAAAAAGTAATTAAATTAGTATCGATTCGAGGCTAGTTTAAAAGACCTAGTTAACAGGTGCAGTAGTTTACCCACTATTGCGCCTGCTTTTACATTGAGCGGGAAAAAGTCATGTCCAAGCGGGATTACTACGAAATATTAGGTGTTGCCAAAAATATCAGCGACTCTGAGTTAAAGATTACCTATCGGCGTTTGGCTATGAAATATCACCCTGACCGTAATCCGGGTGATGCAGAGGCAGAGGCGAAATTTAAAGAATGTAAAGAAGCTTATGAGATCTTATCCGATCCCAATAAGCGTGCAGTCTACGACCAATATGGTCATGCAGGACTTAATTCATCTGCGAGTGGTGGGCGTAGCAGTGGTGGTGGGTTCGGTGACATATTTGATGATATGTTCGGCGATATTTTTGGTGGTGGGCGGCGTAGTGGTAATCGCGCCTATCGTGGTAGTGATCTGCAATATAATTTAGAGCTAACCCTAGAAGAAGCCGTATTTGGCACTTCAGTCGATATTCGTATTCCTAGTTTGCAAAACTGTGACAGTTGCAATGGTACGGGAGCGAAGAAGGGTACTCATCCGCAAACTTGCCCTACTTGTCATGGTCAAGGGCAAATTCGTCTCCAACAAGGCTTTTTCTCGGTACAACAAACCTGCCCTCAATGTCGCGGCACAGGAAAAATTATCCCTGAACCTTGTCCAGACTGTCATGGTCAAGGGCGCATCGAAACCCAACGAACCCTCTCCGTTAAAATTCCTATGGGAGTCGATACCGGCGACCGCATTCGCTTAAGTGCTGAAGGCGAGGCGGGTATGAATGGTGGGCCAGCAGGGGATCTATATGTACAGATTTATATTAAGCCCCATGATCTCTTCACTCGTGACGGTGATCATTTATATTGTGAAGTACCGATTCGCTTTACCACTGCTGCTTTAGGGGGAGAGTTAGAGGTTCCTAGCCTAGATGGTACGGTCAATCTTAAAATTCCACCCGAAACTCAAACCGGTAAAAAATTCCGCCTACGAGGTAAAGGGGTTAAATCAGTACGCAGTGCTACAGTGGGTGATTTGATCTGTTCAGTTGCTGTGGAGACTCCTGTCAATTTGACTAAGCGTCAACGTGAATTACTCGAAGAGCTAGCGGTGACTATGGAAGAGGGCGGGCAGCGTCATAGTCCACAAGAGCATAGCTGGGTTGATAAAGCGAAAACGTTTTTTGAAGGTGTAAAAGATTGGTTTGATGCCGAAAAATCAGGTAAAAAGCCAGAGAAGAAAGCAGATTAACCAAAGGACATCACTATGACACGTATCGCCATTGTCGGAGCGGCTGGGCGCATGGGGCGCACTTTAATACAGGTTTGCTCGCAATATGAAGGCTTAGAAGTTACCGTAGCTACTGAACATGCCCATCATCCCTTATTGGGTGCGGATATTGGTGAGGTCGTAGGTATTGGTAAAAAGGGAGTGAAATTAGCGCCTTCGTTAGATCAAGCTCAGCTAGAGTTTGATGTACTGATTGATTTTACTCGACCTGAACCTTGTTTGGCGCACTTGCAATGGTGTGTGGCGCATAATAAAAAGATGGTGATTGGCACTACCGGCTTTGATGTGGCGGGTAAAGCCCAAATTGCTGAAGCGGCGCAACAGATTGCTATTATGTTCGCGCCTAATATGAGTATCGGGGTGAATTTATGCTTTAAGCTCCTCGAAATGGCGGCTAAGGTCTTAGGTGATGAAGTAGATATTGAGATTGTTGAGGCTCATCATCGCCACAAAGTAGATGCACCTTCAGGGACTGCTTTAAAAATGGGTGAAGTAGTAGCACAGGCTTTAGAGCGTGATTTGTCTGAATGTGCTGTGTATGGACGTGAGGGGATTACTGGAGAGCGTGAGCGTAAAACCATTGGTTTTGCTACTGTGCGTGGGGGCGATATTGTCGGCGAACATACAGTGATGTTTATTGATGAAGGTGAGCGCGTAGAGATCACTCATAAAGCCTCTAGTCGCTCTAATTTCGCTAAAGGCGCAGCGCGTGCAGCGCATTGGTTGAGTAGTCAACCCAAAGGCTTATTTGATATGCAGGATGTATTAGGGTTGAAGTAATGGCTAACAAAAATACTACCCCTGTTAAAATTTGGGATTTACCTATTCGTATCTTTCACTGGTTACTGGTTGCTGCTATTGGTTTTCTGTGGTGGTCTGGTGAAAATGGTGGCTTCGCCATGGACTGGCACATGATTGTGGGTGTGGGGGTGTTAGCCTTAGTATTATTCCGCTTAGTGTGGGGTGTTGTAGGGAGTGATACGGCTCGCTTTAGTCAATTTTTGAAGTCACCTAAATCTGCAATTCATCATTTACTCGAATTACCGCAGCGTAAAACAGCCTATCATGCAGGGCATAATGCTTTAGGGGGTTGGGTGGTAGTCGTGATATTAAGCTTACTCTTAGTGCAGAGTATCACGGGCTTATTTGCCACTGACGACATTTTAGTGGATGGTCCATTACGCTCGTGGGTGAGTTCCAGTAATGCTGAAACTTTAACTAGCATCCATCACTTAATTTTTAATCTCTTACTCTTAGTAGCAGTAGTGCATGTGCTGGCGGTATTGTTTTACCGTTTTTATAAGCAGACTAATTTGATTAAAGCAATGGTTTTAGGTAGTGCGGATTGGCCGGCTGATCAATCGAAACCCGCTTTGGTATTTAAAAGTACGGCGTTGGGTTTAGGTTTAATGTTGGCTTGTTATGTATTAGTGCGTATTGTCTTAGCGCTATTGGCTTGAGACAGGGTATCCCCTTCAGGGTGAAGGGGACTAGCAACTTTAAGATGAGCTTAGCTCATTAGTCATTGCGATATTCTTTATGGCAGGCTTTACAGGTTTCAGCGACTTTACCAAACTGAGGTTTGATCTGCTCCAGATCGCCTGATTCAGCCGCCTTGACGAGCGCTGCTGCTTCCACTTGGAAGGATTCCAGTTTTGACTTGAAGCCTGCTGCATCTGTCCAAACATTAGGTTTGGCATTGCTATCGTCAGCCGAACTGCCTTCACCAAAACCATTAGCCACTATTTGGCTCATCATGGCAACGATTTCAGCGTTCTTCTTGAACTCATCGGCATTAAATTCTTTAGCCCCTTTGACCACAGCACCCATTTGACCAAAATGAAATTTAGTCATTTGGAAAGCACCTTGGCGATACTTAGCGGCGGCTTCGGCGGGAGAGTCTTCACTATAAGCCGCAGTGGATATGCCTAAGAGTGACAGAGCGAGAGTGAAGGGGAGAATCATTTTTTTTAACATACGATTTGGCTCCTTGTCATTAGTAAAAGAGTACCCATTCCTTCTAATAGGTCACTCGGTTCAATAGTGGCAAATGTTATACAACCCTGCAACCAAACTTTCGAGAGAGAGTTTATACTTTAGGCTGCCTTAAAGGTGGAACACAAGGTATGATGTTGGGCAGGGCATGAGCCATCGACAGTTAGGCGCAGCGCTAATTAGCGTTGAGTGTTTTTATAGTTTTATGACGAATTGAGTATGTCTGGAAATACATTTGGAACATTATTCACCGTGACTTCATTTGGCGAAAGTCATGGTCCTGCTATAGGTTGTATTGTGGACGGTTGTCCGCCCGGATTACCTTTAAATGAGGAAGACTTACAAAAAGACTTAGATCGTCGCAAACCCGGTCAAAGTCGCCACACTACCCAACGGCGTGAAGGGGATCAGGTACAAATCCTCTCTGGACTGTTTAAGGGCGTAACGACAGGTACACCGATTGCTTTAGTGATTCATAATGAGGATCAGCGCTCTAAAGACTATAGCGATATTATGGATAAATTCCGTCCCGGACACGCGGATTACACCTATTATAAAAAATACGGTATTCGTGACTATCGGGGTGGAGGGCGCTCTTCGGCGCGTGAAACAGCGGTGCGGGTAGCAGCCGGAGGTATTGCCAAAAAATACTTGTCTGAGTTGTATGGTATTGAAGTTCGCGCCTATTTAGCCCAGCTAGGTAAAATTGCTATTGAGTTTGATGATTTTGATTGGGAAGAAACTAATCGTAATCCTTTCTTTAGCCCTAGTGCCAAAGCGGTTCCAGCAATGGAGCAGTATATGGATGAAATCCGTAAAGAAGGTAACTCGGTCGGTGCATTAATTACGGTAGTGGCTCAAAATGTTCCACCCGGATGGGGTGAACCGGTGTTTGATCGCCTCGATGCCGATATTGCCCATGCCATGATGAGTATTAATGCTGCTAAAGGGGTAGAAATCGGAGCGGGTTTCCATTCAGTGATGCAAAAAGGGACTGAACACCGCGATGAAATGACACCCGATGGTTTTCTCAGTAATCATGCGGGCGGTATTTTGGGCGGTATTTCAACCGGACAAGATATTGTAGTGAATGTGGCTTTTAAGCCTACTTCTAGTCTACGTATTCCCGGACGCACTATTAATCTACAAAATGAACCGGTCGAAGTGATTACCACGGGACGCCATGATCCTTGCGTGGGTATTCGTGCAACACCTATTTGTGAAGCGATGTTGGCTTTAACTCTGATGGATCATTTAATGCGTCACCGCGCTCAAAATCTATATGTGGAAACCGATTTACCGGATATTCCTCCCGGCGTTTAAACGCTTTATTAGTGACCTAGCAAAGTCTTAGTACTGTGTTAGGTCTGGGATTATGGTTATTCGGTTAATTTGACATAGGTGATAAAGCAGATGAGTTCTGCGTCAGATTTAGATCAGCTAGCAGGATTATTAAAGGATTATCCTTATCCCCTTCAGATAACAGCACAAATCGATTCGACTAATCATTGGCTCCTTGAGCATGGTAGTCATGGCGCAGTCTGCATGGCTGATCAACAAAATGCAGGGCGTGGGCGGCGCGGGCGCGTCTGGCAATCCCCCCAAGGTGTCAATTTATACCTATCCTTACGTTGGCACTTTCAGATAGTTCCTAAAAACTATTCATGGCTCAGCTTGATGGTAGCAGTGGTCATTGCTGAAGTATTGCAACGCCAAGGTATTCATGGGCATCAAATCAAATGGCCGAATGATCTTTATTATCAAGGTAAAAAGTTCGGCGGCATTTTATTACAAACGAGCGAGCGCTTAGAGCAAGTAGTAATTGGTATTGGCTTAAATATCAATATGGCTAGCAATCCCAATGATGCCATTGATCAACCGTGGTGTAGTTTGCAAATGCTGACAGGGCATAAGCTAGATCGAGCTAGTATTGCAGCAGCCTTAGTGCGGGAGTTAAGTGCTTATCTGGAGCGTTTTGAGCGCTTAGATTTAGATAGCATGCTTTATGCCTGGCAGCGTTGGGATATGTTGAGTCAGTGTTCAGTAGTTGTGCAGTCCACTACCCATACACTCACCGGTATTGCGTGTGGTTTGGATAGTCAAGGACGGCTATTAGTCTTAGATCATGCAGGGACGTTACATACTTTTTCTTCAGCAGATGTTTCGGTGCGCCTGTGATAACGCTTCTCCTTGATGCTGGTAATACCCGCCTAAAATGGGCGCTTTATAATGCCCATACTAAGGCTCTCACCTCCGTACAAGCTTTAGCTTATGTACCAGAGGGTGATAACCCATTGGGTTTAACGGCTTTGAGTGAAGTATTGCAGAAACATCCTACGATTCAACAGATAGTGGTAGTGCATGTACTAGGCTTAAGCTTTGAGCAGTCATTACAAACCTATGCACACGATCATGCACTAGACTTATATTGTGTTAAAAGCCAAGCTCAGGGCTTTGGCATTACCATCGCTTACCATCAACCAGAGCGCTTGGGGGCTGATCGTTTTGTGGCTTTGGTGGCTGCTCATCATTTATATCCAGAACAAGCGTGTATTGTGATGGATGCAGGTACTGGCGTGACTATTGATGCCTTATTAGCTACTGGTGCTCATCAAGGAGGGCTGATTTTGCCCGGACTACGGGTTAGTGGTCAGGCATTAATTCAACGTGCTAAAGCCACTCATTTAGCTCAATCATTTGACACGATTGAGTTATTTGCTAAAGACACGCTTCAAGGGATTGGGAGTGGGAGTGTGTTTGGGTTAGTAGGTGCTCTAGAAGGAATTACTAACCGTATGGAGCAATCATTGGGCGTTCCAGTAAAGCGTATTCTCACTGGGGGCGATGGTACATTATTAAAACAGTATTTGGGCAGTAGCTATCACTATGAGCCACAATTAATGATGCAAGGGTTGCAAGTGATTACGGAGTCTCTATGAACTATGCCCTTGTATTATTGATTATTTTGAATCTATCGGTATTAGGTTGGAATGTGGTATTGGCTCCAGCGCGGAATAATCCTGATATTCCTTTAACCTTGCCCAATATTCCAGAGTTAGTGCGCGTTGATAAAGTTCCGGGTGATGCGGTGTATAGTAGTCAACTTGCCCCAGCGCAAAGTAGTTGTTTTACCATTGGACCCTATGCTAGCCAGCAAGCCGCTCTGTTGGTGCAAGAGAAAATTAATAATTATGGTCTTGCGGTTAAAATGCGGGCGATTCGTAGTATGGAAACGCTCAATTTTTTAGTTTATATCCCCGCCTTTGCTAGTGCAGACGAGGCGCAAAAAGTGGTTGATGATATGAAGCGTTTTGATGTTAAAGATGCGCTGATTATTCGTGAAGGGCCTTATCAAAATGCTATCTCTTTAGGGTTTTTTAATAATCTAACCCTAGCCCAACGACAGGCTGAGTATATTCGTTATTTAGGCTATGATGCGCGTTTTACCGAGCAAAAGGCAGCGCGAGAGGTTTATTGGCTGGATTATGATGAGCCATTTGGGAGCAATACTCCGGTTCCTGCGTGGAGTAAAGCGATTGATGCTAGTACCGATGTGCAAAAAATACCGCGAGCCTGCCAGTCTTAATGCTCTGTCTATCTCTTAAGGAGTGACCAATGAAAAGCCTATTAATTGTAGCTCATGGTAGTCGTAAAGCGGAATCCAATGAGGAGGTGCGTCAGCTAGCTAAGCGCTTACAAACCGAGTCGAATACTTATACCTTAGTCAGTAGTGCCTTTTTGGAGTTAGCCGAACCGTCTATTCCTGATGGTATTCAATACTGTATCGATCAGGGGGCTACTGAAGTATTGGTATTACCTTATTTTCTGTCGGCTGGACGCCATGTGAGCCAAGATGTGCCGAGTTTAGTGCATGAAAAACGCCTAGAGCATCCTGAGGTGAGTATTAAAATGGCAGCTTACTTGGGTGCAGCAGAAGGATTAGTGGGTTTAATGTTAGAGACCGCTAAGCAGGTTCAATGTAATCGGTGTAGTGCGAAAGAGGTTTGTGCTTACCCTAGCTGTATTGAGTCGAGCTGAAATATGAAATGAGATAAAAAAATGGGTGCTACCAGTATGTCGTATGAAGCTAGCGACCTTGAACCAGAGGTTCAAGTGGGTATTAGTGTAATCTTATTAGGCTTACCGATGTACGGTCATGCACACCAAGACTACAAACTAATTCCCGGGGTAGAGTATTAGGCTCAAGGATTTTACCCACTTCATTACGAGCACTCCAGAAAGCACCCTTAGCCCGAATACTACTCTATTAGTGCAAGGATGAAAAGTAAAAACCGATGCTTAAACTTAGATCTTTTGCTGTAGCTCTACAACAAGCGTTCAAGCACTTGAAAGGGTTAATCATCGCGCTAGCCCATGATATTTATCGCGGTGATATTACTTTACGAGCTACTGGATTAGTTTATACCACCTTATTATCTTTAGTACCTTTATTAGCCTTAGGATTTTCAGTATTAAAAGGCTTTGGGGTACATAATCAATTAGAGCCTCTGCTAGTAAATTTTCTTAGTCCACTGGGTGATAAAGCACAGGAATTAAGTGTGCAAGTATTAGGGTTTGTCGATAATGTCAAAGTAGGGGTTTTGGGCTTTGCAGGATTGACTATTTTATTATATACCGTAGTGGCTTTATTACGCCAAGTGGAGGAGGCTTTTAATTACGTTTGGGAGGTGGAAAAGGGTAGATCTTTACTCTATCAATTACGTGATTACTTAGGGGTAGTATTAGGTGGACCAATCATAGTATTCACGGCCTTAGGTATTTGGGGCAGTATACAACGCACTTCATTTATTCATCAGTTATTAGAGTTAGATTATTTAGCGGGATTATGGGGGAATATAGGGTTATTAATACCCACCCTGATTTTGACTCTGCTGTTTACTATTATTCTTTTATTAATGCCCAATACCAAAGTACATTGGGCTGCGGCATTAGGGGGAGCTTTATTTACTGCCTTAGCATGGCAGGTTGCAGGACACATCTTTTCAGCTTTCGTGGTGAGTTCAGGACAACAAACGGCTATTTATTCTATTTTTGCGGGTTTGTTTTTATTAATGTTATGGATGTATTTAGGTTGGCTAATTATATTAATAGGTGCACGTTTAGCCTACTATTTACAATACCCTAATACACTAAAGCGCAGTAATAGTGAAGAGACTATTAGCCCGCATCTTAAATCGATACTTGCTCTTCATATCTTAGTGATTACCACTAAACGGTTTATAGCAGGGCAAGAGCCTATTACTTATGAGAGCTTACTAGAAAATCTAACTTATCACAAAGCGGTAGTGAATGAAGTACTAACTGATCTCAGTCAGGCAAAACTCATTTATCATAATACGCTAGAAAACGATTATTTGATCCTACTACAAGATCCGCGCAATATCAGTATTAATATGATTATTAAATTAATATGGTATGGTATTGATAGCCCAACTTATGCCCATGATTTAATTGAATGGCAGCATTTGAATTTAGAGTTCAACTGCCCCAAAATCAATAGTGTTGAGCATGACTATACACTTTATGAGCTAGCTCAAGTGACAAACCTAGGCAACAATACTTCCAGTTGATTAAATCCTTTATTTTGTGGCGCGTATTTGTTATTACTGCTCGATTTAGCTTCTAGATTATTATACTTTTCACGCTCGGCTACTAACCAATGCACTAATGCTTGCATCGCATAACCCGAGTTAATCTGCCATTGATCTCGATCTACTTTGCTGAGCCAATGGGTATCAACTTGAATATTTTGCAGTAAGTTAGCGTACTCCTCTTTATTATGTGTGGACTCTAAATTGCTCAAATCAATTAATAAATTATCATCAATGAGGGCTAATAATTCAGAGTAAAATGCTTTGGGCGAGCTATTAATTTGTAGATTAAGCTTACGGGGCTTTTGTTTCGGCTCTACCCCTATGCCTAATAAAATAATCGCACCATCAATCATTAGAGCTAATAAAGCAGAGCCTATGGCGGCTTCCTCTAAGTAGCGCATTTTTAAAATCGGTGCTAATAAGCCTATTTTCATATCTTTATCAAAATAGGTATTGATAAAGTCATGATGTAAAGGAGTGCTAGGATCTAAGATACTTACATACTCATCGGTTAAGCATTCAAAATTAGGTTCTAGAGTTAAGCATTTTTTATTGATCTGAGCCAATGCTTTCATATCGGCTTGGAAAATTTGCTCAGCATTATGGTTTGCCAAATCATAATCAAAAAAAGGCTTGAGGCGCTCACTGAGAAGCTGTGCCTCCATCAGTTTTTTATTAAGTGTTTCGCGCTTAGTGACTAAATGTTTATAAATAGGACCTTCGCCTTTGGCAGAGCTACGCTTACCATTCTTCTCATCGGCTATGGAAAGCTCTAGTTGCTTGATTTCACTTTGATAACTATTAATTTTATTTTTGATAGGTGTATAAACATTAGCTACTAAGCGCTGATGAGCAGACAGCGCCCTAGTATAAGCGCTGTTCTCACTACTTTTCTCGGTAAGGACTTCATAGTAAGAAAAAAAGCTAGTATAGACACTTAAGAAAATTAAAATACTAATAATAGACCATTTCAGCAAGCGACGATCTGATAGGGTACTTTTAGAGTATACTAAGAAAAACAGTAAAAACTGTATGGTTCCTCCCGCTAAAAGTGCTGGAGCAAGCGGTAAAATTTGCATTGCCCCATAAATGGTCGTAAAACCACTAATTAAATTTAAAATAATTAAAGCAATAAATAATTTTATATTTTTGATGGGTTTATATTTAAATTTAATTTTTTTGGTATTAGTGGCATGATTTTCTTTGGGTAAGCTAGGTCTCATTTTGCCACAGCGTGAGCATTGATGCTGAGTAAGAATTTCCTCTAGATGAGGGTCATCTTTTTTACCAGTACAACGCCAAAAGGTTGTATGATCTACATCTACGTTGGGATTTAGAGCCAGCATAGCCTTTATGCCTCTTGAATACTATAAGTGTGTATTATTAATAAAATTACTAAATTAAGTAGGTAAATAGTACACCGAAAATCTAAGTGTTTTGTAAGTCATTAATATTAGGAAAATATTCATTAATACCATTTAATATCCATTCGATAGGAGATAGCATATTAATGGGATTAAAAGCTACTTGAGTATTAATTTTGTAGCGATTTTCCTCGTAACTATAAAGAGTATTGATTTCCTGAGTTTCATCGGCTTTAGGTGCTAAATCAGCATAATTGATGAGTACAGAGCTATTAGCTTGAGCAACAATCTTTAAAGGATTAGTCGGTTCACTAGGCTTTTTATCATTTAAATATAAAACATTACTGCTTTTTAGCTCAGGAGGATTTGCATTGAAACGATAGGTTTTAGCTACTTTTGCAGCAAGTTTTTCAGGTTGTTCAGTACTAGGTTCTATTTCTTCGATAGGAGATTTAATAACACCATTTTTATCTTTATAGACACCAAAGGGTGAAATATAAAAAAACTTACAGCGATTGTTTTTATTAGGTATATCACTGATGCGTTTTTTTCTTTCATCTATTTTGATATGAAAATAGTTATTAAACCAATTAAGGTTAATATTAGGACCTAATAGTTTAAGTAGTGCATCTTCTGGTGTGGATTGTTGATGTGTTTCGTAAAAATCTGCATGATCTACTTTTGTAATACAAAAAGCTACATACTGCTCTAAGCGTTCGGTATTAGCCGAGCGAATTTGCATTTTGTTCAGTAGATTGCCCAGTAGTTTAATATAAGATTGACCCGTAGTGAGAGGTGGGTCGGTTTGTAAAGGGCTAACAAAGAAAATAATACCGTGGCAACTATTAAAATAGTCGTAAATATTTTGCCTATTAACCTCTAAGTCTTTTTCTAATAATAGTTCGCCAGATAGATCAATAAAGTTAAGTTCGGTAATACTTCTGTTATAATTATTGATGAGTTTGTAGGTATAAACCGTTTTATTGGCACTACAATCGGTTTTGGGTATAAATTTACCTTGTTCAATTAATAGTTCTTTATTGTAATCAACGAAATCTAAAGTGTTTTCGTCCAATAAAACACGCCATTGATTAGATAAGTTGAGATAGTGATAAAGCATGGTCATATAGACAGTCTTACCAGCATTAGGTAGTCCCCATAAACCTAATTTAATTTTTTTTACTGGTGCAACAGCTACAGCACTCGCAGATGCGTTCATACAGTAAGCCCCCATTTTTAGTTTTATTCAGATAGCTAGTTATTATTTATCTCTGAATTAGTGTTTAGTGCTAGGCTAAAATTGCGCGTTACACTCTTAAGACTTGTAATAAATGTTTATATTAAATTAATTTATAGATCAAATTATTACCAACTCATTTAGGATTGTCAAGTTAAAAGAGCTGATAAATCTGTGAGTTAGCTTATAGACACAAGGCATGAACCCACTATGAATACTGGAGTTTTAAGAGGGAATAAGTAAATTTTTATTATACTGCTGGAGTAGCGCATCTAATTTATCTTGTAAATTTTGGAGCTGTTGATGAAGCGCTTGCTCGTCAGTGCTGAGCATACTGGATTGCTGTAAGTTAAGTAATTCGTGCGCTAGATTAAGGGCTACGACCACGGCAATACGATCAATCCCTATCACTTTGCCACTATCTCTTAGGCGGCGCATTTCCCCATCGACACGTTTAGACGACTCAATCAAAGCCGCTTGTTGTCCTTCAGGGCAAGCGATCACGTACTCTTTGTCGAGTATGCGTACTTTGACGGGATTAATATTATTATCCATAAATCATTAAGTTTGGGATGATGAGGGTGTTTGTTGTTTCAGTTGAGCAATAATAGCTTCTATTTGGGCGCAAGCCTTAGTATTTTTCTGGTCTAATAATTGACAGGTTTTCAGTAATTGTTTCTCCCGTTGACGTAGGGCTTCATTTTCACTCGCTAAATTGTCTATTAAGCGGTGAAGTTGCTCAAGCTGTTTTTCTAGTGCACTAAAGCGACTAGCAATCAATGGGGTTTGATTTAGTGTGGTCATACAACATCAATAGCAAGCAATGAGAGTAAAAGTAGGCGAATAGCAGCCATTGGGCACATAATACACTTTTCACCTTTAAGGAGTACTGGTTTGAGTGACAAGCTACCTGATTTTTTAGTGTTGGAGCAAGCGCTAGAGCGTATTAATGCGGATCATACGGCTTCTGAGGCGCAAGGTATGGCGTGTGGCATGCTAGCGGTCAATCGTGAGACGCGCTTGTTGGTTTGGCTGAAACAGGTATTGCCCAAACAAGCAGATGCACAAGATGTCTATGTACAAGAGTCGGCTAAACTGCTCACCCAAGTATTTGAACAGGCTAAAAAGACTTTAAATGGTAATGACTTAAGCTTTGAGATTTTACTCCCACCCGATGAGTTTGACTTGGATGAGCGGGTATATTGCCTGCAACAATGGTGTCAGGGGGTAGCGTTTGGAGTGGCCGCTTCTGGGTTAAAAACACTCAAAGATTTGAAGCCAGCCTCTAAAGAATGGTTCGAGGATATGGTGAAAATTGGTGCATCGGGTGAAATGGACATAACAGACGAGGACGAGTCTGAAGCGGCATTTGAAGAGCTAAAAGCCTTTTTAAGTACAGGGATTTTAATGTTCAATGAGGAAACTCAGCCGATTGTAGGTCAGCCACGCCAAGCACATGATGAAAAAACGTTGCATTAAATACTAATAATGATTGAGGGTTGCAGTAGATGAGAGACACACCACACATTAGCGCTGCCGAATATGCCAAACGCCGCCAGCGCGTACTGGATCAGCTTGGGGCAGATAGCATTGCGATTATTAATTCCAGTGGTTTAAAGACCCGTAATCACGATGCTGAATATATTTTTCGCCAAGACAGCGATTTTTATTATTTAACTGGATTTAATGAGCCAGAAGCGGTTGCGGTGCTGATTCCTAATCGAGCGGAAGGAGAATATGTACTGTTTTGCCGTGAGCGTGATCCTGCCGCTGAGCAATGGACGGGCTATCGTGCAGGTGTAGAAGGCGCTAAGTCGCAATATGGTGCGAGTGAGTCTTACCCGATTAGTCAGCTCAATGAAGTGATGCCTAAACTACTTGCCAATAAAGATCAGGTTTATTACCGCCTTGGTATGGATTGGACGTTTGATCAGCAGGTATTTACTTGGCTTAATAGTGTGCGTGCACAAGTACGTGCCGGAGTCAAAGCACCACAAACCTTTAAAGTGCTAGATCAAATTATCCATGAAATGCGTTTGATCAAGTCTGAGGCAGAGCTAGACATGATGCGCCATGCGGCTAAAACCTCAGCGCGTGCTCATACTCGTGCGATGCAAGTGTGTAAGCCCGATATGTATGAATATGAGGTAGAAGCCGCTATTGCCTATGAGTTCCGCCGTGATGGTATGGAAACGGCTTATACCTCGATTGTAGGGGGCGGTAAAAATGGCTGTATTTTGCATTATATTGAAAACCGCGATCGGTTAAATGATGGCGATTTATTGTTGATTGATGCGGGAGCGGAGTATCACTGTTATGCCAGTGATATAACTCGTACCTTCCCTGTAAATGGTAAGTTTTCTCCGGCGCAAAAAGCACTATATCAAATCGTTCTCAATGCCCAATATGCGGCGATTAATACCGTGCGTCCTAATGTTCTGTGGGACGATATTCATCAGGCTGCGGTCCATGCATTAGTGGATGGCTTAATTGAATTAGGTTTATTGACTGAAGCCAAGGACAAAATCATCGCTGAGGGGTTATACCGTAAGTTTTATATGCATCGTACCGGACATTGGTTAGGTTTAGATGTGCATGATGTAGGTGCTTATAAAGTCGAGGGCGCTTGGCGGCGCTTAGAAGCGGGAATGGTGTTGACCGTAGAGCCGGGGCTATATATTCCTGCTGAAGAAGGCATTGACCCTCAATGGTGGCATATCGGTATTCGCATTGAGGATGATGTATTGGTCACAGCCGAGGGGCGCGAAGTGCTTACGGCGGGTGTTGTTAAAGAAATAGCCGACATTGAAGCCTTAATGGCAGCAGGTAAGGATATTTAGCTATGTTTGATGTATTGATTGTGGGTGGGGGGATGGTAGGGGCGAGTTTAGCGGTCGCTCTTAAGCCCTTAAACCTCAAAGTGGGATTGATCGAAGCGTTTGCACTAGAATCGAATCAACAGCCCAGTTATGACGACCGCACAGTGGCGTTATCGCATGGCTCACGCTTGATTTACCAAGGGATGCACATTTGGTCAGAGATCGAGAGAGGCAGCGAGGCTATCCAGCATATTCATGTCTCAGATCGAGGTCACTTTGGCGCTACTCGCATTCATGCAGCACAAGAAAAAGTTCCAGCTCTCGGTTATGTAGTCGAAAATCGAGTATTAGGTCGAGTACTGTATAATGCTTTACCTGAGCCTCAGTACTTTGAATTATTCATGCCTGCAACCGTGACTGAGGTTGTGCCCAGTCCAGAGCAAGTCGATGTAGTGATTCAATCAGGCGCAAGTACTCAAACCTTAAGCACTCAAACCTTAAGTACTCAATTATTAGTTGTAGCCGATGGAGCGCGTTCCCCGATTCGTGAGCAATTGGGTATTACCACTACTCAACACGATTATGGTCAAACGGCGGTTATTACTAATGTGTCCACCGAGTACTTACCTAATCAAATCGCCTATGAACGTTTTACCGCTCAAGGTCCGATTGCCTTATTACCTATTACAAATAATCGCTACTCCTTAGTTTGGACTCAGCCCAATGTGGAAGTGCCTACGGTGATGAGTTGGTCAGATGCGGAGTTCTTAGCGCAATTACAAGACGCGTTTGGTTATCGTCAGGGGCGTTTTACGAAAGTGGGTAAGCGTGCTGCTTATCCTCTAGTACTGGTGAAAACCACGACTGAAACGGCAGAGCGCACTATTATTATGGGTAATGCTTCTCATGCGATTCACCCGGTGGCGGGACAAGGTTTAAATTTGTCCTTACGCGATGTGGCAGTACTCACTGATTTATTAGCCGATGCAGTGGCGACAGGTGAGGATATAGGCTCAAGTACCTTATTGGCGCACTATTCAGCGGCTCGCCAACAGGATTACCGCCAAACTATTACCTATACCGATAGTCTCGTGCGTTTATTTTCTAATGATCATGGTTTATTAGGTCATTTGCGTGCGGGGGGCTTGAGTCTCATGGATCGAGTGCCACCCTTGCGGCGTTGGGTGACTCAGCAAAGTATGGGCATTAATCAACGTAAAGCACGCCTAGCGCGTGGGGCGGAGTTGCGAGTATGAGTGAGTACTTTGATGCGGTCATTGTGGGGGGCGGTATGGTAGGCGGTACGTTAGCCGCTTTACTAGGACAAGCGGCTAAACGTGTTGCGGTCTTAGAAAGTGCTCCAGCTATTGAGTTAGAAGCCGATGCTCCTTATGAGTTACGCGTAAGTGCGTTAAGTCGTGCGTCTGAGCAAATCCTACGTAAGGTCAAAGCATGGGAGGGTATCGTTAAACGTCGTGCCGCACCCTATGAGTCTATGGTGGTGTGGGATAGCACCGGATCGGGTGAAATTCGTTTTGACGCGGCCGATTTAGGCGAGCCAGATTTAGGGCATATTATTGAAAATCGAGTGATTCAATTAGCACTACAAGAGCGTTTGACCGAGCTTGAGGAGGTCAAAGTATTCAGCCCAGCACAGTTTAAAACCGCTAGCTATACCCATAAGGGTTTAAAGATTGAATTAAGTACGGGGCAAGTACTGGAAACCGCGTTATTGGTAGGGGCGGATGGTGCTAGGTCGGCGGTGCGTGAATGGGCGCAGATTGATATGGCAGTAAATGACTATGCCCAACAGGGTTTAGTGTGTGTGGCGCAGACTGAGTTGCCGCATCAATGGACGGCGTGGCAGCGCTTTATGCCCACAGGCCCACTAGCCTTTTTGCCTTTGCCTGATCCACAGTTTTGTTCGATTGTGTGGACGCTTCCGTCTGATCAAGCGGATGCATATGTTTTGCAGGATGAGAGTACTTTTAAGCAGCATTTGGCTCAAGCTTTGGACTATCGGTTGGGGCAAGTGGTGAGTGTGAGTGAGCGGGCGGCGTTTCCTTTAAAGGGGCGGCATGCAGCGCAGTATTGTGCTGAGCGTGTGGTGTTGGTGGGGGATGCGGCGCATACGATTCATCCGTTGGCGGGGCAGGGGGTGAATTTGGGTTTAAAAGATGTGGCGGAGTTGGCGGAGCAGTTATTGCAGGATGCTAAGCACTGGGGCAGTTTTAAAGTACTACGCCGTTATGAGCGGGCGCGTAAGGCGGATAATGCGCTGACGCTGCATAGTATGGAGGGCTTTAGTTTGTTGTTTGGTAATAAGTTGTCAGTGTGGCAAGTAGTGCGCAATCAGGGTTTAAGCCTTGTCAATCAAATGTCTTGGGTGAAAGGGCAGTTGGCTCGGTATGCGTTGGGGGTGGGTTGAGTACTTTGCTGGATTTGTGCAGTGGATTGAAAAAGGGTGAGTCGTCACCCTTTTTTCATTAAAGCGGCTATTTTTACGTTGTGATAAAGTAAATTCTTTATTAATGATGAGTGTTTGCTGTGATTATGAGATTAGTGCTAGCTTGTTTTTTACTATGTGTGGTTGTTAGTGACTCAATAGCCGAAACAAGCGAAGCATTATTAGAGCAAAACTTTTTTAATTGCAAACAAGGTTATAACGATTGTGATTGGAGTGTGTTGACGGCTAAGCAGGGTCAGATTGTTAGGCAAGAAGCCTTAGACCGAAATTTTAGTAGTTGTAAGCACGGTTTTGCCGATTGTAACCCCAGTTTGCTGACGACTGAGCAGAGTCAGATTGTCAAACAAGAAGCGTTAGATAGGAATTTTAGGAACTGTAAGCACGGTTTTGCCGATTGTAACCCCAGTTTGCTGACGACTGAGCAGAGTCAGATTGTCAAACAAGAAGCGTTAGATAGGAATTTTAGGAACTGTAAGCACGGTTTTGCCGATTGTAACCCCAGTTTGCTGACGACTGAGCAGAATCAGATTGTCAAACAAGAAGCGTTAGATCGGAATTTTAGGAGCTGTAAGCACGGTTTTGCCGATTGTAATCCTAGTCTGTTGACGGTTGATCGTGATGAGGTCGTTGAGAGTGCTAAGGTCGTAGTGAATAAAGCTAAAGATAAGAGCTTAGTTTTTAATGTTCAGCACAAGCTCAAAAACCTAGGCTACGGCATTGGGCATCGTGGACAATGGGATGATAAGAGTCAATCCGCAGCCAACCAGTTTATACATGATTATGGGTTGGAGGTAGTGGCTGGCTACCGTCAACTTTTACCTTATTTACAACAAGCAGAAGCAGGTAAGTTAAAGCGCGTTATTAAGTCGGAGGAGGCAGAGTCGACGGTTGAAATAGCTGTGCCGAAGCCTGAGGTAATAGAACCTGAGGTAGTAGACTCTGATGTAGTGGAACCTGAGCCTGTTGCAACAGCCAACCCCAAACCTATTATTTTTGATCAGTTTTATGAGGAACGAAAACCCACGGTGTTGGTAGAACCGACGGTTGAAATAACTGTACCAGATTCAGAGGTGAAGCCGGAGGTGGCAGAGCCGACGGTTGAACAGGTTATACCGTTGCCTAAGGCGAAACTGGAAGTGGTAGAGCCGACGGTTGACATGGCTGTGCCAGAGTCAGAGAAGAAGCCGGAAATGGTAGAACCTATGGTCGAAATAGCTTTACCAGAGTTTGAGGTGAAACCTAGAGCAGTACCTAATTCCAGCAAAGATTTTAATATTTCAGAATATTCTTTTGGGGATTTACTGTTTCCTCCTGCATTAAAGACCCTGCTGATTGTTTTGGTAGGGGTAACTATTTGGAGTGTGTTGTGGAAGTGGTTTAAGGCGAAGCCAGATTCAGATTCAGAGCAAGAGCAAGAGCAAGATTCAAAAAATAACCAGAAACAGAGTACACAACAAACTTCAGAGATAAAATCAGAGTCACCAGTAGCTCCAATACCAGAACCTTCTTATCAGGCGGTAGTGACCAAGATGGTAGCTGCCATAGAAGGTAGTGAGAAGCTGCTAGAGTTTGCTCATCATTTTAAGTACTTGCCCTTAAAACCCGTGGTAGGCACATGGTTTGGCACTGTAGAGCGATGGGCTAAACGGTGTCAGGGAGATGTTAATTTAATGACGGAGGCTTTTTTAAACCACTATGAGAGTCGTTTGGAGCAGCGTTTTTTGGAGAAAAGTTGTGATCTGAACTCAATACCCACCCCTGAATATTTATTGTTGGATGTGAAGTTTCAGTCCTTTTGGGAACAGGAGGCTTATTACCGACAGTATGCTGATTATCCGCCTGATTGGGTGGCGCGTCGTACTTTGGTATCAATGCGGGAGCAAGCACTCTGTCAACGTTGTGGGGTGTTGTGTGATCTTAATAAGGCTCATATCCATCACATTATCCCCAAAGCGCAAGGAGGGGGGCATGGTTTAGACAATTTGGCGTTTTTGTGTCGAGATTGTCATAGTTGTATGCCTAGTGAGGGGCATTTGGATATAAGAGGCTATACTCGTTATCTGGTTTCTAACACGAGAAAACTACATACCCCTGAGTGTAAATATGGTGGGAAGTCTATTTGGGGTAAAGCGAGTAGTTGGCAATGGCAAAATGACTATACCTATTGCCGATTATGTGATCCTTTGGCTTATCACCATAAGCAGGTACAAGCATGGAAGCCTGATATTGTAAGAGTGTTTTCATCATATCGAGAAAAAATCAGGCATGAGTTAGAAGCTAGTTGCTAATTCAGAATTGACCTACCAGCATCATATCGTTTCTATCTATACATTCTCTTTCTTTGCTAAACAGTAGTTATACACGGCATCAATTCGGCTCAAACGAGTGAAGCTGAATTTCAGCATCTGGAAAAGAAGCGACCAGTTTTAACTCCCCACCCAAAGCACGAATGTAAGCCTGTAAAGTACTCACATACATATCTTCACGATGCTCTAATTTTGAAATAGCCCCTTGCTCAATACTCATAGCCTTAGCTAGTTCTACCTGAGTAATATTTCGAGCTTTTCGCAATTCTTGCAATTGCATTTCGACCAGAAAAGCCTCAGCACGAGCTGCTGCTTGAGCTTGGGCTTCTGGTGACATTTTAGCGCGTAAGGTACTGAATTTATTAGCCATACAACCCAACTAATTACCTAAATATTCAAGGTGTTTATCATACAATTTGTCAGCAATAGGAACGTGAATCTCATACCAACGTTTATCACCTGTTTTATCGCCACCAATTAACAAAATGGCACAACGCCGAGGATCAAATGCATAAAGTATTCGGTAAGGACGCCCTTCATGTTGAATACGTAATTCACGCATATGTGGTCATCCTTGATGCGAGTGAGGGAGTGCACTTGCTTGAGTTGCTAGCCTAACTTAATTTCAAGGGCGGCAATAAAAATACCAAAAATCAGCATAATAAGCGTTAAGCCGAGGGATTGTATCCAATTGCGGCCAGCAGATCGCGTCATCGTTAAACAAAATAGGCCTAACAATAACCCACTCACTGCAATAGCCAATAGTAACGAGAGTCTTTCGTCTAAAAGGTCTAGTGAACCCAAGCCTAAAACAAATAACGGTAAGAAACCTGACTGTACAATAGGCCAGTCTTGCTGAAAGGCAGGGATAATATGAGTTTTTACTAAGCCATGCGCCACAACATGCGAGTAAACGTGAGCTATCCAAAATACAATTAAAGTAGCTAACACACTAAGCAGTGTTTCCAAAGCACCAGAAGTGGGGTCAGCATACCATGCACCGATCACGGCAATAGTAATAATAGTGCCATAAATACCGCTACCTACATTAGTACTTCCCGCTAGTTTCTGTGCGACTAATAAGCTGGTAGAGGGATGAATAGCAGAATTAATATTAGACTGGTGACTAGAACCCATAGCGTTTACCTTAAACTTTGAAATATTCCTTTTAAGGAAATAAATATTATAGAAATAGCCCCAAGCAATGGGAGTCTTCTGCTCTAGAAAAATTATTAAAATTAAAGGTGGTAGGTGGAGATATTTTACAAGACAGATTGAAATTCAGAGAAATGCCGAGAGCGAGACTCGAACTCGCACGTTGTCACCAACGGTGGATTTTGAATCCACTGCGTCTACCAATTCCGCCATCCCGGCTTAGAGGGTCATCATTGTAGCGTTTTTTAGCGCATTGTCGATAGTTTTTTTGTATTATCTGCACCTATGAAACTAAGTGACTTTTATTACGAACTGCCCCCTGAACTGATTGCCCATTATCCACTACCGGAGCGCTCAGCTAGTCGGCTCTTAGTCGTGGACGGCACAACAGGGGATTATCAAGATCGGTATTTCACCGACATAGTAGCGTTATTAAATGCAGGCGACCTATTAGTATTTAATGACACCCGCGTGATTCCTGCCCGTTTACACGGACAAAAAACCACGGGTGGTAAGGTTGAAATACTGATTGAGCGCATTATCGATGAGTTTTCGGCATGGGCGCATATCCGTGCTAGCAAAGCACCCAAAGTCGGTACGCGCCTAGTGCTAGAGTCGGTTTTGGAAATAGAGGTAACAGGTCGTCAGGATGATTTGTTTCAAATTAAACTAATCGGTACGCTGCCTATCTTAACGGCACTTGAACACTACGGACACATGCCCCTACCGCCCTACATCACGCGCCAAGATGAGATTAGTGACCGCGAACGTTATCAAACCGTGTTCGCTGAGCGTCCGGGAGCGGTCGCTGCCCCAACCGCTGGGTTACATTTTGATGAGGACATTTTAAAGCGCTTAAAAGCTAAAGGGGTTAAGTTTGCCTCGGTGACCTTGCACGTAGGAGCAGGAACATTTCAACCCGTGCGAGTCAGTAATTTAGATCAGCATGTCATGCACGCCGAGTATGTGGAGGTGAGTGCTGAAACCTGTGCTGCCGTACAAGCCTGCAAAAGTCAGGGGGGGAAAGTGATTGCAGTGGGCACAACCACGGTACGCAGCTTAGAAAGTGCGGCACGGAGTGGGGTGCTTGAACCTTTTCATGCCGATACGCAACTGTTTATAAAGCCCGGTTTTCAGTTTAATGTGGTAGATGCCATGGTCACTAATTTCCATCTACCCGAGTCCACCTTGTTGATATTGATTTCTGCTTTTGCCGGATATGCTAATATTTTTAAAAGCTATCAACATGCAGTTAAAGAGCGTTATCGATTTTTTAGTTACGGTGACGCCATGTTTTTAACCCGTAGTGGGAACAATTAGTCAGTTTGTCAGTCAACTATTTGTTGTCTATTTGCAACTTAATGATAATTTTACAACATACTGTTGTAAAATCATCGTAAGCTATAGAATGAACATGAGCTTAAAGGGAAACCTGAAACTCATAGGTTATCGGGTTCGTTCTATAATGGGATGGCCCAGCATTCCTTTTTTAATGCTTTACTTAGGTAGTAATCTCCAGGATGGGGATTGCGTTGTCAGAGGAAAATTGAAGATGAAAGCTATGTTAAAATCTATGCTCCCCACAGTGTTAGCAGCCGCGTTAATGGTCGCAGTATCGGGTACTGCCAGTGCTGCTCCCCTAACTTTACCCTCTAATAGTGCTGATATTTATCGTGTATCAGGTTTGACTCCGGGTAAAGTACTACGTTTATATTCTGAGCCCGGTCGTGGCATTATCGTAAACATTCCACACAATGGTCGTTGGATTGTGCGCCGTAATGCTCAAGTACTCGTGGGTGATGTACTATGGGAAAAAGTCTCTTGGGACGACCAAACGGGTTGGGTAGTGTCCAGTCGTTTAGCGTTTGATGCAGAAGCTACTGAAATCGCTCGTACCCGTCGTGAGTGTATGCGTAATCCAGCCGTTAAAGACAAAATGTGCTGCGGTTATCCTGAAGCAGCTAAGGGTGTACCTTTCCGTTCAGTACCTATTTATTCTGTACAAGGCTTAAAAGCCGGTCAAAGCTTAATGATGTATGTTGAATCTGGTGAAACTGCCATTGCAGTTGAGATTCCACATAATGCTACTTGGGTAGTAAAATTAGGTAAAATTGCTCAAGTCGGTGCGGATGAGTGGGCGCATGTTCGTTGGGCAGGTCAAAATGGTTGGGTTAATGCCAGCTACTTACGTTTAGACCCAGAACAAACTCGTATTGGTGATGCTAAGCGCCGTCGTTGCAGCAACGGTCCTTTATTAGCACCTGCTAAACCCGAATTAGTATGCTTACCTGCATCAGTAGTGCGCCGCTTACAACAAAGCAATGCATTACCTGCCGATTTATTAAAGCGTTTAGCCGCTGAAGCTGCCGCTGCTGAAGCTAAAAAATAATTCACTACCAACGCTGCGATTGTAGAAAAGGCGCTCAAATGAGCGCCTTTTTTAATAGTCATAAGTCATAGTGCCAAACAGCTTTTAAGCATTCTAAAATGGATGTTTACCACAAGCCTCTAGGGTATTTTGCATCAGCATAGCTACGGTCATAGGGCCGACTCCTCCGGGTACTGGGGTAATAAACGCCGCTCGTTCTTTGGCTACCTCAAATTCTACGTCCCCTACTAAGCGCCCATCCTCTAAGCGATTAATACCTACATCAATCACCGTTGCACCTTCTTTAATCCATTCGCCTTTGATCATATTCGGCTTACCCACAGCCACGACTACAATATCGGCTTGACGTACTAAGTGCTCGGTAGTAGCACCACTAAAACGATGACAGATACTGACGGTCGCCCCCGCTAAAATCAATTCTAACATCATCGGGCGACCTACAATATTCGATGCGCCTACCATAACCGCATGCCGCCCTTTAAAAGGCTCACCAATACTCTCTAATAAACGAATCACACCATAGGGTGTACAGGGACGTAAGCCCGGAATGCGTAGGGTCAATTTACCAATATTGGTGGGATGAAAGCCGTCTACATCTTTGCTGGGGCTAATGCGCTCAATAATGAGTGAAGCATCTAAATGAGCAGGTAAAGGGAGTTGCACTAAAATTCCATCAATAAGTGGATCTTGATTCAGCTCATCAATCAGCTCAACGAGTTCATGATGCGTCGTTTCTACGGGTAAGTCATAAGAGCGCGACAGAATACCCACTTCCTCGCAGGCTTTGCGCTTGTGATTCACATACACCTGAGAGGCGGGATCATTACCAATTAAAATGACGGCTAAACCGGGTTGACGCTTACCTTGTTCCTGACGCTTTTGAATGTTTGCGCGTACCTCAGCACGGACTTGTGCGGCGACTTGTTTACCATCAATTAATTGAGCTGTCATAACCGGATTCTTCACCTTGTAAAAAACACATCATTGTACACACCACGCACTAACTGTCACTCACCATAAAGGCGACGTTTTAATTTTTTCTGTTTCAGAATAGTGGTGGAGATTTCTTCAATCGAGATATTGGTCGTGTCAATAAACGGGAGGCGATAACGCTGGTACAACTCACTTTGCCATTTTAATTCAAGCTCACACTGTTCAAGAGAGGCATAACGACTATTCGGGCGGCGCTCTTGACGAATTTGAGTCAGTTGTTCGGCACTAAGCGTTAAACCAAATAGTTTATCGCGATAGGGTAGAAGAGCTTTAGGTAGATCATGTGTCTCCATATCTTCTTCAGTAAGCGGATAATTCGCCGCAGAAATACCGTATTGCAAAGCCATATAAAGACAGGTAGGGGTTTTTCCCGAACGCGAAACTCCCACTAAGATAACATCGGCTTTATCAAAGTTACGCAGATTCATACCATCATCATTACTCAGCGAGTAATTAATCGCTGAAATACGATTAAAGTAGGAGGAGGTATTATGTACGCTGTGCGAGCGTCCGACTGCATGTGCCGAGGGTTGACCTAACTCTTGTTCCATAGATCCAATAAAGGTCTCAAAAAAGTCATAGATCACACAATTAGCTTGTTCAATATGTCTGCGAATTTCTGAGGTAATAATGGTACTAAAGACCAGCGGGCGTTTGCCGTCGCGTTCTGCGGTTTGATTAATTTGCTCAGCCACTTCGCGTGCTTGCTCTTCGTTTTCAATAAAGGGAATGCTGACTTTACGCCATTCAAAGCCATCAAATTGAGTGAGTAAACTATGTCCGAGGGTTTCAGCGGTAATACCAGTACGATCCGATAAGTAATAAACCGAACGTTGATTAGGCATAATTAAAAGCTCCTCCTGTTAATGACCACCTATTACTAATTACTAAGCTGTAATTAGCAGGGCAACTGTATAAATTGCCCTAGCTAACCGATTTAATAGCTCTAGTTTAGCGCGGTTCTAAATTAGCAAGATATAACCATGTATCGACCACCGTATCGGGATTTAAGGAAATACTGGTGATCTTTTGCTCATGCAGCCAAGCGGCAAAGTCGGGGTAATCTGAAGGACCTTGACCACAAATACCGATGTATTTACCTTGGCGATGGCAGGCATCAATAGCGAGCTTAAGCATTTTCTTAATTGCAGGATTACGCTCATCAAACAGATGCGCAATTAAGCCAGAATCACGATCCAGACCTAAGGTTAATTGGGTCATATCATTAGAACCAATGGAGAAACCATCAAAGTACTCTAAGAATTCATCGGCTAAGATGGCATTGGAAGGGATTTCACACATCATAATCAAACGCAGATCATTTTGACCGCGTTCAATCCCGTGTTTGGCGAGTAGTTGAGTTACTTGCTGCGCTTCTTCCAAAGTGCGACAGAAAGGAATCATCACTTCAACATTAGTTAAACCCATTTCATCGCGTACTTTACGCAATGCTTTACATTCCAAAGCAAAGCAGTCTTGGAACGAGGGTGAGAGATAACGCGATACACCCCGATAACCAATCATAGGATTTTCTTCATGTGGCTCGTAGCGATCACCCGCAATTAGATTAGCGTACTCATTGGACTTAAAGTCAGACATGCGCACAATGACTTTATTAGGATAAAACGCTGCGGCTAAAGTACTAATCCCTTCTACTAATTTTTCCACATAGAAACTGACAGGATCGGCATAACCCGCCATTTTTTCACTAATAGTCGCTTTTAAATCATTGGGTAATTGATCAAATTCAAGCAGGGCTTTGGGATGCACTTCAATAGTTTTAGAAATAATAAATTCTAAACGCGCTAAACCCACCCCTGCATTCGGTAAACGTGAGAAGGAAAACGCTTTTGAAGGGGTGGCGACATTCATCATGATTTTTACCGATAGCTCAGGCAGTTTACCGGTATCAGCGGTATTTTTAGCAAAGCCTAATAACCCCGGATAAATATAGCCCGTATCACCTTCGGCACAGGAAACGGTAATGGGATCACCATTTTTAATCAGTTTGGTAGCATTGCCACAACCGACTACAGCGGGAATACCCATTTCACGCGCAATAATAGCAGCATGACAAGTGCGTCCACCGCGATTAGTCACGATAGCCGACGCACGCTTCATAATCGGTTCCCAATCGGGGTCGGTCATATCAGTGACTAATACATCACCTTCTTGGACTTCATCGATTTGATCAATACCCATAATGACACGCGCGGGTCCTTGACCAATTTTTTGACCAATGGCGCGACCTTCTACTATAGGAGCTGCTTTATTTTCTAAGTTATAGCGCTCAATAATGGTATTGCTGCTACGACTTTCTACCGTTTCGGGACGGGCTTGAACGATATATAACTTACCATCCCCCCCATCGAGTGCCCATTCAATGTCCATAGGACGACCGTAGTGCTGTTCAATAATGAGGGCTTGGCGTGCGAGTTCTTCCACTTGCGCATCAGTAATACAAAAACGTTGACGGCGAGCACTGTCTACATCCCGCGTCAAGGTCGCTTTAGTGTGAGTACTTCCGCTGTCATAGACCATCTCTATAGCTTTAGTCCCTAAGCGCCGTGACAAAATCGCGGGACGATGCGTAGCTAAATTAGGCTTATAGACATAAAATTCGTCGGGATTCACCGCACCTTGCACGACCGTTTCACCTAAGCCATAAGCGCCAGTAATAAATACGGCATCACGGAAGCCAGATTCAGTATCCAGCGTAAACAATACCCCACTTGCCCCTATATCACTGCGCACCATCTTTTGTACGCCCGCAGATAGAAATACCTTGTCATGTTCAAAGTTTTGGTGGACACGGTAGGAAATAGCACGGTCATTATAAAGCGAGGCGAATACTTCTTTGATCGCGGCAATCACATTATCTAAGCCACGCACATTGAGAAAAGTTTCTTGTTGCCCCGCAAACGACGCATCCGGTAAGTCTTCAGCAGTCGCTGAGGAGCGCACCGCAAAGGAAGCGGTATCACCTGAGCCTTGAGCTAATTGATTATAAGCTTGAGTGACTGCATCCAATAAAGCCTGAGGTAAGGGGGCGTCCATCACCCAGCCGCGAATCGTTTTGCCCGCTGAAGTTAGCGCTGGAATATCATCTACATTGAGACTAGCGAGTAGGTCATTAATGCGCTGAGTAATTTGGTTCGAGTCTAAAAATTCACGATAAGCATGAGTCGTCGTCGCAAAGCCATTGGGTACGCTGACTCCCACATTAGCTAGGTTACTAATCATTTCCCCTAGTGAGGCATTTTTACCGCCTACTAGATTTACATCATGCATACCTAATTGGTTGAACCAAAGAATGTAATCAGCCATTGAGAACGCTCCTGAGATGGCAAGGGATGAAGTTAAAGGTTGTGTAGATGGTAGCATTAAGCATGCGGGTGCGGGGTGAAATTGTGCTATTGTTTTGTGCTTACGTGATGACGAGGGTGCTAAAAAAAGAGCGGCGTCCTAATTGACGCCGCAAGCACCACAGTTAGCATTTGATAAACATTCATTGAATGTTCGATGAGCGCTACCTTAACAAATCAGACCGTTATTGTTAAAATCAATTGTTTCAATCATTAGTATTGAACTACTCAATTATTAAGTCTTGAGCAACACAGTTATGCACTATTACAAGCAAACCCGCTATAAATTGCTGCGTACTTTTTGTGTAGTGGCACAGAAAGAAAATATTACCCATGCCGCAGAGCAACTACATATTAGTCAACCCACTGTTTCACTACAAATTCAAGCCCTAGAACGTGAAATGGGTGAAAAACTCTTAGAACGGCGTGGACCTAGTGTCAAACTCACTCCAGAAGGCAAAACGCTCTATCAATTGATTCAGCCTCTAACCGCAGGTATTGACTCATTACGCGAAACCTTTGCCGCCAGCTTGGGAAAGATTGAGGAAGGTGAATTAGATATTGCAGCGGGGCACTCTACCTCACTGTATATCTTGCCGGAGTATATTGAGCGCTTTCATCAAGCCTATCCGAGCATTAGGATTAATCTGCATAACTATAGTATGCCTGCGGGTCTTAAACCTTTATTAGAAGATCAAGTAGATTTTGCCGTAGGTTCTTTACCACAAGTCCCAGAAAATATTATCTATAAGCCGTTTGTAGGGTTTAAATCGATTTTGATTACCTCTCTCGACCATCCTTTAGCGCACAAAAAACAAGTGACTCTAGAAGATCTGAGTCCTTATGGCATGATTTTGCCACCGCGTAATGTGCCGATCTGGCATATGATTGATACCGTATTCCGTCAATATCACCTGCCCTATAAGGTGATTATGGAAGCAGGTGGAGGTTGGGAGGTAGTGAAACGCTATGTGGAACAAGATATTGGTATCTCCATCACTAATGAGATGTGTATTACTGGTAAGGAGCGTTTAGCTGTGATTCCAGTAGACCATTATTTTCCCCCACGAACTTATGGTTTGATTATGCGCCGAGGCAAATTTTGTACCCCTCAAGCTAAACGCTTTTTAGAAATGATCAATCCGGCTTTTTTAGAGGATATGCCTTAAATGAGATACCTATCTGACACGCTGAGTTTGTTTGCACACCAGCACTAGATCGTTTTTGTTCACTCCTGCTCTAAGTCACTCTCATGCTAAACTGGGAGCTATGACCTCATTGAATGCAACATTATGACCTCATTTGTACACCTGCGCTTACATACCGAGTATTCACTCGTTGACAGTACTATCCGCATTAAATCGTTAATGAAAGCGGTCGAAAAAGCCCGTATGCCTGCTGTGGCTATGACCGATTTAAATAATCTGTTTGCCCTAGTAAAGTTTTATAAGGCTGCGATGGGAGCCGGTATTAAACCCGTTTTTGGGATTGATATTTTGGTGCAGGATGAGCAGGACGTAAATAATACCTTTCATATGATTTTGCTGTGCCAGAACAATACTGGGTATAGGAATCTTACTAAGCTGATTTCCCGTGCTTATTTAGAGGGACAGCTATTGGGTATTCCAAGGGTTAAACGCGCATGGGTGGCTGAGCTGAGTGAGGGCGTTATTGCTCTTTCAGGAGCCAAAGATGGGGATGTAGGTCATGCATTATTGGCAGGCAATCAAGCACTAGCGAGCGAATACTTACAAGAATGGCTAGGGGTTTTTGGTGATCGCTATTACATTGAGCTGCAACGGACGGGGCGTAATCAAGAAGAGGTCTATTTACACGCAGCGTTAGAGCTAGCCTTACAATTTAATGTGCCCGTAGTAGCTACTAATGACGTGCGTTTTTTAAGCTCAGATGATTTCTTCGCGCATGATGCACGGGTCTGTATTCGTGACGGTTATGTTATGGCCGATCCTAAGCGCCCAAAGCGTTACAGTGAGCAACAGTACTTACGCACTCCCGAAGAAATGAACGAGTTATTTGCCGATATTCCCAGTGCTTTAGAGAATACGGTAGAGATTGCTAAGCGTTGTAATGTGTCTTTGACCCTAGGCAAAAATTATTTACCTCAATTTCCTATTCCAGCCGGTATGACGGAGGCTGAATATTTTTGTAAGGTGAGTGAGGAAGGGTTAGAGGAACGTCTAGACTTCCTGTTTGGAGATGCAACACCACGCGGTACACCAGCGTTTGAAGAAAAGCGTAAGCCTTATGATGAGCGTTTGAAAATCGAGTTAAACGTTATCAATAAAATGGGGTTTCCGGGCTACTTTCTGATCGTTGCCGACTTTATTCAATGGGCTAAAGATAATGGTATTCCAGTAGGGCCGGGACGCGGTTCGGGTGCGGGGTCGCTGGTCGCCTATGCGTTAAAAATTACTGATCTTGACCCGCTGGCTTATGACTTACTATTTGAACGCTTCCTCAATCCAGAGCGCGTTTCCATGCCGGACTTTGATATTGATTTCTGCATGGATAACCGTGATAAGGTAATTGATTATGTGGCACGTACCTATGGGCGTAATCAGGTTTCGCAAATTATTACCTATGGTTCGATGGCGGCTAAAGCAGTAGTGCGCGATGTGGGGCGTGTACTGGGTCACCCTTATGGCTTTGTGGATCGAATTGCCAAGCTGATTCCATTTGAAGTGGGTATGACGCTGACTAAAGCCTTAGCTGAAGCGGAGGATTTAAAACAGCTTTATGAGTCTGATGAGGAGGTAAAATCCTTATTGGATTTGGCACTCTCATTAGAAGGTTTATCGCGTAATACTGGAAAGCATGCAGGGGGGGTGTTGATAGCACCTTCCGATTTAACCGACTTCACCCCCATTTACTGTGAAGAGGGGGGCGAGGGGCTAGTCTCACAATACGATAAGGATGATGTTGAAGCCGTTGGCTTGGTGAAGTTCGACTTTTTGGGCTTAAGGAATCTGACTGTTATTGATTGGGCGGTGCGTAATATTAATCAAATTCGTGCGTCAAAGGGACAAGAGCCTTTAGACATTAATCGCATACCTCTAGATGATCAAGCTGCCTTCGATCTATTAAAAGCACAAAAAACGACTGCTGTATTCCAGTTGGAATCGCGTGGCATGAAGGATTTGATTCGTCGCCTTCAGCCTGATGTATTTGAGGATATTATCGCATTAGTGGCGTTATTTCGTCCGGGGCCTTTGCAATCAGGGATGGTGGATGATTTTATTAATCGTAAAAAGGGTATTGCCAAAGTTGAATATCCTCACCCTAGTCTAGAGCAAATTTTAAAGCCTACTTACGGGGTTATTGTGTACCAAGAGCAGGTTATGCAGATTGCTCAAGTATTGGCTAATTACACCTTAGGGGGCGCAGATATGTTGCGCCGTGCGATGGGTAAGAAAAAGCCTGAAGAAATGGCTAAGCAGCGCTCTATTTTTATGGGTGGCGCACGACAAAATAATATTGATGAAAATCAGGCTACTTATATCTTCGATTTGATGGAGAAGTTTGCTGAGTATGGTTTTAATAAATCGCACTCGGCGGCCTATGCTTTAGTCGCTTTCCAAACCGCATGGCTGAAAGCGCACTATCCAGCCGCTTTCATGGCGGCAGTATTGTCAGCGGATATGGATAACACGGATAAGGTAGTGACTTTGCTGGACGATTGTCGTCAGTTAGGTTTGGAGATTATTCCTCCTGATATTAATCGTTCCGAGTTTGAGTTCACGGTAGCTGGAGATCGGTGCATTCTTTACGGCTTAGGTGCTGTGAAAGGGGCTGGTGAGGCTGCGTTGAGTGTGATTGTTGAGAGCCGACGTGCGAATGGGGTATTTAACTCATTGGCTGATTTGTGTCAGCGTGTTAACTCACAAAAAGTGAATAAACGTGTACTAGAAACACTTATTAAATCAGGTGCTTGCGATAGTTTAGGGGGTGCTCGTAGCTCAATGTTAGCTTTTTTGCCTGAGGCCTTACGTATGTCAGAGCAATATCATCGTAACGAAAATGTAGGGCAGGTTGATTTATTTGGCGGTGTATTTGGTAGTGTCCATGATGAGCCGATAGAAGCAGCGATGCCCGAGTTGCCAGAGTTTCCGGAAAAAGAGCGCTTAAAATTAGAAAAGGAAACGTTAGGGCTTTATCTAACAGGGCATCCCTTGGATGAGTATAAGCAAGAAGTTGAAGGGCTAACGAATCGTCGACCTTTATCGGATTTGGCTGAAGATGATGGTACAGAGTATTTTCGTGAAAAAGTTTTATTAGCTGGGTTGATAGCGAGTATTAGAGTGCAAGCCACCGATAATGGTAAGCGTGCGTTTGTGCAACTCGATGATAATACAGGTTATTATGAAGCGCTTATTTTTACGGATACTTTCAATGAGTTTGGCAGATTTTTAGAGAAAGATACGTGTATTGTGCTAGAAGGGCAGTTAGACACCGATAAACGTATTGGGCGCACACGTTTCAGAGTGGAGCGGGTACATTCTATGCAATCGGTGAGAGAGTGTTTTCTACGTAAGATACAGTTAAAAATTCTGAACTCTGCTCATCCCTTAAGCAAGCTTAAGTCCTTATTAAAGCCCGCTGAGCAATTTAAGTGTCCCATTATTGTTGAGTATATGGGTAAACAGGCAGGTGCTGAGGTGCGTCTGGGGGAGCAATGGGCTATCGATTTGACCGACATAGGTGTACGTGAGTTGTACAGCACCCTTGGTAAGGAAAATGTGAAGTTCGCATTTGGCTGATTTAAATAGCGTTTTTAAGAAAGTTGCAAAAAAATAAAAAAAGTACTTGGCAAACTAAAAGCGCATAGCTAATATACGCACCTCGCAGCAAGCAGTACACTGCAAGTTGCCGAACTAGACAAGATTTTATAGTTTAAAATCAAACGTTTAGTTAAAATAAATAAAATAGCTAACTTAACTAAGACTGAAAATACATGTTGACAAACATAAAACTCAGCGTAGAATAAGCGAGCTAACATCAAACATGATTTGATGTGTTATTTAAAAAGCAAACAAATAAACTTGTGTGGGTGCTTGAATCATCTGTAATAACAGAATGTATCAAGTATTCACTTTCGTCAAGAAAGTAATTCACTATTATATATTCTGAGCAAAGAAACACGCTGGTTAGCGGTTATTGAAGGCGTTTAACGTTGTCAGTGACTGGATGAATCAGCACAAGATTAAACTGAAGAGTTTGATCCTGGCTCAGATTGAACGCTGGCGGTATGCTTAAGACATGCAAGTCGAACGGTAAGCCCTTCGGGGCCTAGAGTGGCGCACGGGTGAGTAACACGTGGGAATCTACCCAGTAGCGGGGGATAGCCTGGAGAAATCCAGATTAATACCGCATACGCTCTACGGAGGAAAGGCTTCGGCCACTATTGGATGAGCCTGCGTTGGATTAGCTAGTTGGTGAGGTAAAGGCTCACCAAGGCGACGATCCATAGCTGGTCTGAGAGGATGATCAGCCACATCGGAACTGAGACACGGTCCGGACTCCTACGGGAGGCAGCAGTCGGGAATATTGGA
This sequence comes from Thiofilum sp., assembly GCF_016711335.1. NCBI lineage: Bacteria > Pseudomonadati > Pseudomonadota > Gammaproteobacteria > Thiotrichales > Thiofilaceae > Thiofilum > Thiofilum sp. The sequence continues at coordinate 288,223 of NZ_JADJTF010000001.1, read as the reverse complement.
CAATGGGCGCAAGCCTGATCCAGCAATACCGCGTGTGTGAAGAAGGCCTGCGGGTTGTAAAGCACTTTCGCTAGGGACGAAGATGACGGTACCTAGAGAAGAAGCACCGGCTAACTCCGTGCCAGCAGCCGCGGTAATACGGAGGGTGCAAGCGTTAATCGGAATTACTGGGCGTAAAGCGCACGTAGGTGGTTTATTAAGTCAGATGTGAAATCCCTGGGCTCAACCTAGGCAGGTCATCTGATACTGGTAGACTAGAATGTGGGAGAGGGAAGTGGAATTTCCGGTGTAGCGGTGAAATGCATAGAGATCGGAAGGAACATCAGTGGCGAAGGCGACTTCCTGGACCAACATTGACACTGAGGTGCGAAAGCGTGGGTAGCAAACAGGATTAGATACCCTGGTAGTCCACGCTGTAAACGATGTCAACTAGCCGTTGGGTTCGATTTAGGACTCGGTGGTGCAGCTAACGCATTAAGTTGACCGCCTGGGGAGTACGCTCGCAAGAGTAAAACTCAAAGGAATTGACGGGGGCCCGCACAAGCGGTGGAGCATGTGGTTTAATTCGATGCAACGCGAAGAACCTTACCAGCCCTTGACATGGCAGGAATCCCTGAGAGATTGGGGAGTGCCGCAAGGAACCTGTACACAGGTGCTGCATGGCTGTCGTCAGCTCGTGTCGTGAGATGTTGGGTTAAGTCCCGCAACGAGCGCAACCCCTGTCCCTAGTTGCCAGCACGTCATGGTGGGAACTCTAGGGAGACTGCCGGTGACAAGCCGGAGGAAGGTGGGGATGACGTCAAGTCATCATGGCTCTTACGGGTTGGGCTACACACGTGCTACAATGGCCGGTACAGAGGGACGCGAGACCGCGAGGTGGAGCAAATCCCAGAAAGCCGGTCGTAGTCCGGATTGGAGTCTGCAACTCGACTCCATGAAGTCGGAATCGCTAGTAATCGCGAATCAGAACGTCGCGGTGAATACGTTCCCGGGCCTTGTACACACCGCCCGTCACACCATGGGAGTTTGTTGCACCAGAAGCAGGTAGCTTAACCGAAAGGAGGGCGCTTGCCACGGTGTGGCCGATGACTGGGGTGAAGTCGTAACAAGGTAGCCGTAGGGGAACCTGCGGCTGGATCACCTCCTTTAAGAGCAAGGATGATTCGAGCACCCCCACAAGTTTATTTGAAAGTACCCGAGCCTAACTGGGACGCGAGGGTCTGTAGCTCAGTTGGTTAGAGCACACGCTTGATAAGCGTGGGGTCACAAGTTCAAGTCTTGTCAGACCCACCACTCGGTTAAAAGGGGCTATAGCTCAGCTGGGAGAGCGCCTGCTTTGCACGCAGGAGGTCGTCGGTTCGATCCCGTCTAGCTCCACCATCTTAGCGTTGACGACGGTCAGGTCTAGGTACTTAAGCGACTAATGCGATATAAGAGCATTCGACACCTTCAGTGAGACTGAACAGGGGTTGAGTGTTATTATATGGCATTAGCCAAATCAGCTATAAAAAGATTATAGCTGAGTTCTTTAACAAAATAGGAAAGCATCAAGCGAGAGTAAACTAAGCTTAAGTGGTAACGCACTTAAGAACAAAACAATCTCAAGCAAAATCGTTCAAGTTATAGTTGTACTATAACCTGGCTATTGTGCGGCATGAAGCCTACTGACAGTATCCATCATGAAGATAGGGCAACCTTACGACATGAAGGAAGTGATTAAAAAGCCTTAGCAATAATCCTTTTTAACCCGACTCTAGACACTGATACAGTATCATGCAACAGCAAAAGGAACAATAGACCGTTAAGGGTTATAGAATCAAGCGACTAAGCGTACACGGTGGATGCCTAGGCGGTCAGAGGCGACGAAGGACGTTGTAGCATGCGAAAAGCCATGGGGAGCTTGCAAACGAGCATTGATCCATGGATGTCCGAATGGGGAAACCCACTCTACATGTAGAGTATCCTGAACAGGAAGCGAACGCAGGGAACTGAAACATCTAAGTACCTGTAGGAACAGAAATCAACCGAGATTCCCTCAGTAGTGGCGAGCGAACGGGGAACAGCCGAATCTTTATGGGGTAGTGGAACATTCTGGAAAGGATGGCCATAGCGGGTGATAGCCCCGTACACGAAACGTCATAGAGGACATATTAAGTAGGGCGGGACACGAGAAATCCTGTCTGAAGATGGGGGGACCATCCTCCAAGGCTAAATACTACTGACCGACCGATAGTGAACCAGTACCGTGAGGGAAAGGCGAAAAGAACCGCGGAGAGCGGAGTGAAATAGACCCTGAAACCGTGTACGTACAAGCAGTGGAGCCCTACGGGGTGACTGCGTACCTTTTGTATAATGGGTCAGCGACTTACATTCAGTGGCAAGCTTAACCGATAGGGGAGGCGTAGCGAAAGCGAGTCTGAACAGGGCGTTCAGTCGCTGGGTGTAGACCCGAAACCGGGCGATCTATCCATGACCAGGATGAAGGTGCCGTAACAGGTACTGGAGGTCCGAACCCACTGTCGTTGAAAAGCCAGGGGATGAGTTGTGGATCGGAGTGAAAGGCTAATCAAGCTCGGAGATAGCTGGTTCTCCTCGAAATCTATTTAGGTAGAGCCTCATGTATCACTCTCGGGGTAGAGCACTGTTATGGCTAGGGGGCCCTGACCGGCTTACCAACCCATTGCAAACTCCGAATACCGAGAAGTGCGAGCATGGGAGACACACGACGGGTGCTAACGTCCGCCGTGAAAAGGGAAACAACCCAGACCCTCAGCTAAGGTCCCAAAATTATGGCTCAGTGGGAAACGATGTGGGAAGGCCCAGACAACCAGGAGGTTGGCTTAGAAGCAGCCATCCTTTAAAGAAAGCGTAATAGCTCACTGGTCGAGTCGGCCTGCGCGGAAGATTCAACGGGGCTTAAGCCATATACCGAAGCTAGGGATTTGCCGTAAGGCAAGTGGTAGAGGAGCGTTCTGTAGGCCTGTGAAGGTGAACTGGAAGGTTTGCTGGAGGTATCAGAAGTGCGAATGCTGACATAAGTAACGATAAGACGGGTGAAAAACCCGTCCGCCGAAAGCTCAAGGTTTCCTGCGCAACGTTAATCGGCGCAGGGTTAGTCGGCTCCTAAGGCGAGGCAGACATGCGTAGTCGATGGGAAACGGGTTAATATTCCCGTACTTAGTTATACTGCGATGGGGGGACGGAGAAGGCTAGGCTAGAACACTATTGGATGTGTATCTAAGCGTTTAGGTAGAGATCTTAGGCAAATCCGGGATCTTAATACTGAGGCGTGATGGCGAGTGTCCTACGGGACATGAGTAGTCGATGCCCCGCTTCCAAGAAAAGCCTCTAAGCTTCAGGTATAACTGAACCGTACTGCAAACGGACACACGTGAGCTGGATGAGAATTCCAAGGCGCTTGAGAGAACTCGGGTGAAGGAACTAGGCAAAATGGTACCGTAACTTCGGGAGAAGGTACGCCTCTGGTGGTGAATAGCTACTGAACCGCAGAGACCAGACAGCTGCGACTGTTTATCAAAAACACAGCACTCTGCAAACACGAAAGTGGACGTATAGGGTGTGACGCCTGCCCGGTGCCGGAAGGTTAATTGATGGGGTTAGCTGCAAGGCGAAGCTCTTGATCGAAGCCCCGGTAAACGGCGGCACCCGCGGCTAGACGGAAAGACCCCGTGAACCTTCACTACAGCTTTGCACTGAACGCTGAACCTGCCTGTGTAGGATAGGTGGGAGGCTTAGAAGCTCGGACGCTAGTTCGAGTGGAGCCACCGTTGAAATACCACCCTGGTATGTTCGGCGTTCTAACTAAGATATAACCGTATCTAGGACAGTGCATGGTGGGTAGTTTGACTGGGGCGGTCTCCTCCCAAAGAGTAACGGAGGAGCGCGAAGGTGTGCTAATCTCGGTCGGAAATCGAGAGGATAGTGTAAAGGCATAAGCACGCTTGACTGCGAGACTCACACGTCGAGCAGGTACGAAAGTAGGTCTTAGTGATCCGGTGGCTCTGCATGGAAGGGCCATCGCTCAACGGATAAAAGGTACTCCGGGGATAACAGGCTGATACCGCCCAAGAGTCCATATCGACGGCGGTGTTTGGCACCTCGATGTCGGCTCATCACATCCTGGGGCTGAAGCAGGTCCCAAGGGTATGGCTGTTCGCCATTTAAAGTGGTACGCGAGCTGGGTTCAGAACGTCGTGAGACAGTTCGGTCCCTATCTGCCGTGGGCGTTAGAGTTTTGAGGGAAGCTGCTCCTAGTACGAGAGGACCGGAGTGGACGCACCTCTGGTGTACCAGTTGTCACGCCAGTGGCATTGCTGGGTAGCTATGTGCGGACGGGATAACCGCTGAAAGCATCTAAGCGGGAAGCCCCTCCCAAGATGAGAACTCTCTGAGAGCTAGACTCTCCTAAAGTAGTTGGAGACGACGACGTTGATAGGTGGGATGTGGAAGTGCAGTAATGTATGAAGCTAACCCATACTAATTGCCCGTGAGGCTTGATTCTATAACCCGTAGCGGTTTGCGCGGTTGAGATTGAGGGTACTGGGGTGCGGGTAGCATCTACGGTACTCAGTAGATAAGTACACACGTTTGATGACTTTCCTAGATTGGGTGATGAAGCCCTGTTGGTGAAATAGACCAACCTAATAAGCACATGCTTCATCGATACCCTTCAAGTTTGCTTGGTACCTATAGAGCTGTGGAACCACCTGATCCCATCCCGAACTCAGAAGTGAAACGCAGTATCGCCGATGGTAGTGTGGGGTTTCCCCATGTGAGAGTAGGTCAGTGCCAAGCTGTTATTCAAGCCCTGAGCATGATTATATATGTTCGGGGCTTTTTTATTTTGGTAGTTAAATACATCATCATTCTACTTTCATTCATGTTATATTCTCAGTTATTTTTAAAAGTAGATAAGTCTAATTGAGAGTAGTGCAGCATGTTGCTAAATAATAAGTCTATCTTATGGCTCATATTATTAGTAGCTTTCCTAAGCATAGTCTATTTATTAAAACCTATTCTAATGCCATTTCTGGCAGGTGCGCTCATTGCCTACTTGCTTGATCCTGTGACAGATCGTCTTGAGGTAAAAGGTTTATCTCGCACAGCCGCAGTAACTATTGTTTTTCTGTTAGGTTTTTTTCTTGTTCTCATTATTTTACTCTTAATTATCCCTATTATAGAGACTCAATTAAGGAAGCTTTTGGAGGTTCTGCCGGGTTATATTAGCTGGGGAGTCAGTACCTTAGGTCCGTTTTTAGAAAAGAATTTTAATATCGATTTAAGTGTTTTTGAGGTTGAGCGTCTAAAAGAAATTATTGCTTCTAATTGGCGTAGCACAGGTGGTTTTATTAAAAATACCTTGCAGACAGTCTCTAAATCAGGTTTTGTATTATTAGAATGGTTGGCAAATTTAGCGCTCATTCCCTTAATTAGTTTTTATTTGTTACGGGATTGGGACAGATTAGTAGCTTATATCCATGACTTATTACCCAGAAGTATTGAGCCTATTGTTACTCGGTTAACTATTGAATCCGATCAAGTGCTAGGTGCTTTTTTACGGGGTCAGCTCTCGGTAATGGTAGTGTTAGGGTTTATCTACGCTCTAGGTTTATCTTTAGTAGGCTTAGAATTTGGTGTTTTAATAGGAATAATTGCGGGTCTAGTGAGTTTTGTACCTTATCTAGGAGTCATTATTGGACTCTTATTGGCCTGTTTGGCAGTGATTTTCCAAACGCAAAGTTTAGGTGATTTATTAGGAGTATTTGCTGTTTTTGGTTTAGGGCAGTTGGTTGAGAGTTTTGTGCTTACGCCTTTATTAGTAGGGGATAAAATTGGTTTACATCCAGTCATAGTCATTTTTTCGATTATGGCAGGTGGAGAGCTATTTGGTTTTGTTGGGATCTTATTGGCATTACCCGTAACTGCTATTATTGCGGTAGTATTACGTTATATTATAAGCACCTATAGACAAAGCTACTTATATAAGGTCGATGACACCCAGCCATGAATCAAATACCACTTAATTTAAACTTACAAACCCATTACTCTTTCGATAACTTTTATCTGACTGCTGATAATCGGGAGTTAGTTGAACTACTAAAGCAAGTGGAATCTGCACGTTTCAGTCAATTATTACTCTGGGGTGAGCATGGTGCAGGTAAATCACATTTACTACAGGCCTTTTGTAATCAATCCTATGCACATCAAAAAAGTGTGTTTTATGTGCCCCTCAAAACCTTAGCTGCTTATGGTTCCAAAGTATTAGTAGGAATGGAGCATTTTGATACCTTAGTGATTGATGATTTTGAGCGCGTGTTAGGTGATGTCACTTGGGAAGAAACTTTGTATGGTCTCATCAATGAGCGCTACTATCGCAAACAACAGTTAATTCTAAGCACGGCTAACCCACCTGCTACTTTGATTTGTGAGCTGGATGATTTGGTACAACGCTTAAAGTGGGGGCTTACTTACAAACTTGAGCACTTAAAACCAGAGGATTTACCTTCAGCATTAAAATGGTTAGGGCTACAACGTGGGTTTGAGTTAACCGATAGTGTTATAGATTATATTATTAAGCATTACGCTGGAAATATGGGGTGTTTAAATGCAGTTTTGGAGCACTTAGATCGGCGCAGTTTAAAAGAAGGTAGAAAAATTACCCGTCCTTTCGCCCAACAAGCGCTCCAAGATTTTAAATGTTAGTCACTTAAAAAATCATCATCATAAATATCTTTTAAACGCTTACGCAGTGCTTGACGCTCAAGTAAATCTTCAATATTACGTCTAACAACATGCGGCTTGTTTTTACTAGCATCATTGTTCACTAACTTATCAGTGTCAATTTCAGCCTCATCGATGTAGTCATCGTTATTATTGTCACGCATGATACTTTCTCCTATAAAGCCTTTCCCTTCGGCAAAGCTAACAACACATACGCATACTAATCCCCCACACTAAAGTGGATTTTTTGATCAGTATAGGAAGCAAAGCTGAATAGGCACTGAGTTCCTACTGAGCCGTGTTTACCATAAATTTTGAGTTCTCTTTTTAGGCGATGTTAGGCAGCTAAGCAAGAAAAATTATTGTCGCATGGCCTTTTTTAAATTATCAAGATGAGCTAAGAAACGCTCAGGTGGCATATACCCTGTGATACGGTGCTCTGCCGATTCCAAGCCATCGGGACCAAAGAATAAAATGGTGGGAGGGCCTATGACTTTGAATGCATCTTGAAAAGCTCGATTACTCTCTGTCTCATCGGTTACGTCTGCTTTAAGCAACACTAAGCCTTTAGCTGCTTGAATAATTTCAGGCGCACTAAATACATTGGCTTCCATCCGTTTACACTCGATACACCATTTAGCCGTAAAATCTAACATAACAATTTTTTTGTTAGCACTAGCCTCTCCTAAGGCTAGCTCTAGCTCATCAAGATTCTTGATATCTTTAAAGGCTAAATTAGTTGGTTGCATAATCAAACCCGTGGGAGCCATGTTGAATATGCCTTTTAGGGGTTGTAAAAGGTTCTGACTACCACTAGCTACACCGAATAAAATAAGCAAACCGTATAGGAATATAATCAGCCCTATGCTCTTCCAAAAACGATCCCAGCCATTGATTTCCTCATGTAATTTGTCTAAAGCGCCCATATAGATACCAGAGGTAATCAATAAGATACTGGTTAAAGCCATCGTCACTTCATACGGCACTATGCGTTGTAACATGAAGATAGCCATACCTAGCATCATAATGCCAAAGATGGCTTTGGTAGTGTCCATCCAAGCACCTGCACGAGGCATTAAGTGCCCAGCCGATGTCCCTACCACTAATAAAGGTAAGCCCATGGCAAAGCCCATGGTGAATAAAGCGGCTCCCCCTAAAACAGCATCATGACTATCTGCAATATAAGTCAAAGCACCCGTCAAAACTGGACCGGTACAAGGGCCTACAATCAAGGTTGAGAGGAAGCCCATGATGGCAGCGCCAAGGAAACTACCGCCTTGTTGACGATTACTCACCTCACTCAAACGACTTTGAATGCTGGCAGGCATTTGTAGGTCATAAAACCCAAACATGGAAAGGGATAATAAAACGAACAAGGCAGCGAAGGCTGAAATAACAGCAGGGTGTTGCAAGGTGGCTTGGATATTTTCTCCAAAGAAACCAAACATCACACCTATAAACGCGTAAGCAGTAGCGCTAGCAAGAATATAAACTAGAGACAATAGGAACGCTTTACGTGAGGAGATATTACCCGAACCGGCGATAATGCCTGATAGAATCGGTATCATGGGGAAGATACAGGGCGTAAAGACTAAAGCGAGCCCCATTAAAAAGAATCCTGTTAATACCCCTAAAAAGTTACGAGTTTCTAATAAAGAGGATACTTCTTCGGCTTCAGTTTCAGCAGCACTAGGGCTTGGTAAGGGAGCTGCTAACTGTGAGACAGGTTTTACTGCACTGAACTCAGGAATAGTAGCGGCTGCTAAATCAATAGTAGAGCGTATTGTTTGTGGGGGATAGCACACCCCATTTTCATTCGAGCAGCCCTGATAGTGGGTCACTAAGTTAATAGAAGGTGCATTACCTTGGTAATTAATAGGAATAACAATACTGGTATCTCTAGGATAAACCTCAATACGCCCAAAGAACTCGTCATTGATCACTTCACCTTGTGGATAAACGATTTCGCCTAAACTGGTCGTGCTAGGGTTTTCCTCTAAAGCGAATTTAATTTTATTTTTATACAGATGATAACCCTTACCGACCTTCCAGCTTACTTGTACGGTATGTTTATCAACTGCATTGACCTCAAACGGGAAAGCCTGCTCGGCATTGAGTGCATTTTTAGCGTTTTTAGATCTAGCAATAGGCTCCACTTTATTCGTACTAACGGGAGCAGTTTGTTCAGCTAATTCAGTCTGTGGTGGAGTACTCGGTTCCGGTTGAGGGGTAGGAGCTGTATCAGGTGTGCTCGAAGTAGAGTTTGAATTAGATGAAGTAGAGTCTGGTGCAGTATCGGTTTCATTATTAGGTGGAGTTGAAGGTTCACCTAATTCCTCTGCCTCCGCCCCTAGATTCACTTTAATAATTTTATTAATAGGTGGATAACATAATCCAATATCTGCACAGCCTTGATATTTTACTTTTAAAGCTAGCTCTAGGGGATTACGTGCAGGGCCTTCGCGTTTTAAAGGTACTGTCAGAGAAAAAGACTCGTGATAAACCGCTACATTGCCAAAGGTGGGATCTTGTTTAATTTCCGCTTCTGGAAATTCAATCTCAGTGGTCTGGATTCCGGGGGTTTCAACGATAAATTCGATCTTATCTTTATAGATATAATAGCCTTGCGCTATTTCCCAGTAAGCATCCAGCCCTCCATAAGTCTCAGCGACTGTTAGCTTAAATGCTTGTTCAGGAGGAATCAGTTTATTCTCTGCGTAGGCATTAGTGAAACCATAGCTACAAAGCCATAAAACGAATAGTAAGATTATTCTCATTATTGAGTACTCTGTTCGATCCAAGCTAAGTAAGCAGGTAAGCCATGACTAGCAGGATACCCAATTAACTCAGGTACCTGATAAGGATGTATGCGGATAAGAGTTTCTTGCAAAGCCTGATACTGTTGTTGTGTTGTTTTTATGATTAATATCGTTTCAGTGCTTTCTTCTAGTTGGTTATCCCAAATATAAAAAGATTGAGCTTGGGGTATTAACTTGACACAAGCGGCTAGGTGTTGCTCGACAAAGAGCTTAGCGGCTTGTTGAGCGGCTGTTAAATCAGGCCAACTAGTCAGTAATATAAGGTGATTTGCTGTCATTAGCTTTGTTCAAACCCTATAGAGCGAGGTGATTAGATAGTAGAGATCATGAATCTTAGGTGGGGAAAATCTTAATCGAATCGACCCTAGAAAACCATATGGTTTTCTTACCACTTTGATAAATAAGTGTTGTGGTTATGCTACAAGCATTATTAATAAGCTAAAAATAAAGGGCTATACTTGAATTAATCAGCATAGCCCTTTAATTAGACCTCTAAATACACTCTAAAGGTGCTTGACAATTATTGCTGGTCTTCCGGAATTAAGAATTCATCCAGTTCACGTCCAGAAGAAATCTTTTGATCCAACCAAGTAGGACGACGGCCACGACCTGTCCAAGTTTGCGATGGGTCTTCAGGATTACGATATTTAGGGCGTACTATTTTACTAGGAGCTTTGGCATTTTGAATCTCTTCTAAAGTAATACCGCTATTACCCAGTAAGTCGTCGATTTGACGGCGTAACTCGGCTATTTCTTCACGCTTACGCCGTTCAATTACCACTTCAATAATATCCTTTAACTCGTTTAACTCAGCTACAGTTAAATCTTTAATTTTTTGCTCTAGTTCACTCACAATTTCTATCCTAATTTAAAACATGATATTTAGATTGGCCTATTAATATCATCATGGAGTTTTCAAATTGTCAAGATTTAATATCCATCTAATAATAAAATAGCTTTCGATCAGATACCGATTTCAGGTTTGAAGAGTTTAGAGCGATAACTTTTGCTAATTACTTAGAGGGTTTAAAGAACTTTTAATATGAAGTACAGCACTGTCGCACGGAGTATCTTATAGAATAGTGGGGTTTATGTTAATCAGTCGCTAGTCAATTACAAGCTCGTTCATAAATCGTGTAGATAAAATGGGCTTAGTCAGCACCTTATAACATTAGTGTGGAGTACTTTTGCTGGAGTAGATTAAGTGGGCTAGTGGAATTAATTAGCAGACCATTTTAATGACCGTTTACTCCCTTAGTACAACAGTAGGCTGACTAAACTGCTACACTCTAAGCTTGTGGATAACAATAACAACGATTCCGGTGATGTAATGCAGGTGTTCAAACCTATTTTGGCTATTTTGGGGCTGTTAGGTATAGTGGCTGGAGGCAGTAGTTTGTTTTTTAACCTCCAACAGCTATCTAACGAAGCCTTAGTGCTACAGAGTATTGCTGTTTTAGCAATAGCGGCTTACATCATTTTAGCGACTCTCTATAGCTATAGAGAGTATCAAGCTGATTTAATTAGAAATGTTACGTTTGATAAAACTACTAATACCCCACTAACCTTTAAAGACATTAACTCTATTCAACAAGCGGAGTGGATTTTAGATGCTTTAGCAGGAGGAGTAATTGCCTCCACTTTAGAGGGGACTATTTTATATATTAATAACCATGCTCAGCGCCTTACAGAGTTTACTTATAAAGAGGCACGACTCAAACCCATTGATTTAGTGTTGAAATTAGAGGGTAATCACCTTTCGACTCAGCAAGTTTTAGAGCTTAATTTACAAGGTGATCCTGAACAACATTTTCAGTTTGAGCATGTTAAGTTAACTACTAAAACCGGTCAAATCTGTTTTTTAGAACTGCATACCACTCGCCTATCCATTCAAACAGATTTAATCATTTTTATTTTTCGTGATATTAGCTCTGAGCGCAAAGTGATTAGTCGCCTATATCGTCAAGCGGCGCATGATCCTCTCACAGGCTTAATGAATAGGCGCAGCTTTGAGCAGTATGTCGCACAACTGATTCAAAATAATGGGGAAAGTCTCAATACTCATGTGTTAGTTTCCCTAGATCTAGATAATTTTAAGGTAGTGAATGATACCAGTGGTCATCAAGCCGGAGATGAGCTGTTAAAGCAAGTTGCACAGATCTTTTTAAGAGCGGTAAGGCGTACCGATAAAGTTGCACGGATGGGCGGGGATGAGTTTGCCATTCTATTAGAGAAATGTGCCTTAGATAAAGGCATTCATATTATGGAGTCCATTCAACATGAATTGCGTGGGTTTCGTTTTAGTTGGAAGGGGCAAGTGTTTAACGTGGCGGCGAGTATTGGGGTATTAGAGATTAAGCCCGATTATAAAGGTGAGATTAGTGAAACCTTTGCCTCAGTAGATAAAGCGTGTTATGCCGCCAAAGCATTAGGACGGAACCAGATTTCGGTGCATATGGCGCAACCTGCCAATACTAAAGTGTTTGAGTCCGAATCCATGCGCACTGATTGGGCTAAACTACTACAAGATGCCATGACACAAGATCATTTTGTGTTATTTGTGCAGCCGATTTTTCCGCTCCAAGATCAGGTGTGCAGCCCTTATGTGCATTTTGAAATCTTACTACGTTTGCCTTATAAAAAAACAATACTAAGTCCGGGCAGTTTCTTACCCGCAGCTGATCGATTAGATATGATGGCGCGGATTGATCGTTGGATTATTCGGCGTGTCTTTCAATTAATGTCCCAACACGACCTGAAAGTAGCCAATGGTATTGAGCCGCGCTTTATGATTAATTTATCTTCGCAAGCAGTACAAGATATTGATTTATTTGACTATATTAAGCAGCAAATAGCCCAATGGCAAACCAACCCTAAACTACTCTGTTTTGAAATTTCTGAGTCGGTCGCTATTGCCAATTTTGTTCATACCAAACGTTTAATGAAGTCGTTGAGCCAATTAGGGGTGAGTTTAGTCTTAGATGATTTTGGCAGTGGGTTTTCATCGTTGAGCTATATTCGTGATTTGCCACTGAGCTATCTAAAAATTGATGGTAATTTTGTGCACAACTTAGTCTCTAGTCCTGTGGATGCAGCAATGATCAAGGCAGTGCATGAGGTAGGACAGGTGATGAAGCTACATACTATTGCCGAGCTAGTTGAAGACGGGGAAACTTTAGATCAGTTACGTACTATTGGGATTAACTTTGCTCAGGGTTTTTACTGTGGTAAGCCTTATCCCTTTTTAGAGTTGTGTGCCAATGGCATCCAGCCTCCTAGTTTAGCGAGACGTGAATAAGCTTAAGCCTCGAATAAGCACTTTTTGCAAGGTAAACTTGCCTAACAAGGTGGCTTGATCATAAGGTAGTATCCATTAACTTATTCACCAACTCTTCAGTTAAGGATAGTACTGTGAACCGTTTCCCCTTTTTGGCGGTGATCTTAATTCTTATTCCAGCTATTGAAATTTTCACTTTTATACAAGTGGGACAAGCAATTGGCTACTTATTAGCCCTATTACTCCTGATCGTCATGACTATTGCAGGAAGCTATTTATTACGTCTTGAGGGACTAGCTACTGTGCAGAGAGTCATGAGTGCCGTATCAAGTGGCAAAACCGCGACCTTAGAGGTTTTAGAGGGGCTAATGGTAGGGATTGCTGCCTTATTGCTGTTAATTCCGGGCTTTGTTAGTGATGTAATCGGTTTGTTGTTGCTAATTCCTGTGACACGTCGCGCTATTTTAAAAGTGTTAGTGAGCCAAAAAATGAAAAGTACTGCTCATACAGCCACTTATCATACAGAGGCTCGTGTCATCCCACCTGAACAAATTACTATAAAACCTCATGGTCAGACACACTATGACTATGAGGGTGAATATGTGCGCAAGGACTAAAAGCGCATGACTCCAGTGAATAGTGTAAGAAAATTATCATCCCACCCTTGACATCATAGACTCTATCCTTATTATTAGCACTCATTAACGGTGAGTGCTAATAAATATATATAAGCTTCATCGTAGTGTTGTGATTATTTAACTACCTTATTTGAAGTTTAGAGGAGTCATCCATGAACATTCGTCCTTTGCATGATCGCGTTGTGGTGCGTCGTTTAGAAGAAGAACGTAAAACAGCAGGCGGCATTATTATCCCTGATAATGCGACTGAAAAGCCTGATCGCGGTCAAGTATTAGCAACAGGTCCTGGCAAATTAGGTAATGACAATCAACGTGCTCCCTTACAAGTAAGAGAAGGCGACACCGTATTATTTGGTAAATACGCAGGTACAACCGTTCGCGTTAATGGCGAAGAGTTATTAATCATGCGTGAAGAAGACATTTTAGCCGTGATTGAAGCTTAAGCGCTTCCAGTATTTTAGTTTAATACCTTCAGAAATCAGGCTTAGAAAGGAATAAAAAATGAGTGCTAAAGAAGTACGTTTTGGTGATGATGCTCGCGCCCGTATGGTACGTGGTATCAATGTGTTAGCGAATGCAGTGAAAGTAACCTTAGGTCCAAAAGGTCGTAATGTTGTATTAGAAAAGTCTTTCGGTGCGCCAACCGTAACGAAAGACGGTGTGTCTGTTGCGAAAGAAATCGAATTAGAAGACAAATTCGAGAATATGGGCGCTCAGTTAGTCAAAGAAGTGTCTTCTAAAACCTCTGATGCAGCCGGTGACGGTACGACCACTGCAACGGTATTAGCGCAAGCGATTGTGCGTGAAGGCATGAAATCAGTCACTGCGGGCATGAATCCAATGGATTTAAAGCGCGGTATTGATAAAGCAGTAACTGCTGCTGTAGCGCAATTACACGGTATGTCTAAGCCTTGTGCAGATAATAATGCTATTGCTCAAGTTGGTACTATTTCTGCTAACTCTGATGAGTCTATCGGTAACATTATTGCTGAAGCGATGGATAAAGTTGGTAAAGAGGGCGTTATTACCGTTGAAGAAGGTAACTCTTTAGAGAACGAATTAGCAGTAGTAGAAGGTATGCAATTTGATCGTGGCTACCTCTCTCCTTATTTTGTTAATAACCAACAAAATATGACGGCTGAATTAGAGAATCCTTTTATTCTGTTACACGACAAGAAAATCTCTAATATCCGTGATATGCTCCCAGCTTTAGAAGGTGCTGCCAAAGCGGGGCGTCCTTTAGTGATTATCGCTGAAGACATCGAGGGCGAAGCCTTAGCCACTTTAGTGGTGAACAATATTCGCGGTATTGTGAAAGTAGCTGCGGTAAAAGCGCCCGGTTTTGGTGATCGTCGTAAAGCCATGTTACAAGACATCGCTACCCTATCAGGCGGTACGGTGATTTCTGAAGAAGTGGGCATGAGCCTAGATCAAGTGACTTTAAATGATCTAGGTCAAGCTAAACGCGTAGTGATCACTAAAGAAGACACCACGATTATCGATGGCTCTGGCAATGCTGATGATATTAAATCACGCGTTGATCAAATCCGTGCTCAAATCGAAGTCACTACTTCTGATTATGATCGTGAAAAATTACAAGAACGCGTAGCTAAATTAGCAGGCGGTGTGGCAGTAATTAAAGTGGGTGCTGCTACTGAAGTCGAAATGAAAGAGAAGAAAGCACGCGTAGAAGATGCTCTACATGCCACTCGCGCAGCGGTAGAAGAAGGTGTTGTACCCGGTGGTGGTGTGGCTCTAGTACGTGCTTTACAAGCTATTGCTGGCTTAAAAGGCGAAAATCACGATCAAGATATGGGTATCCAAATTGCTTTACGCTCTATGGAAGAACCTTTACGTCAAATCTGTGATAATGCTGGTGATGAGCCATCAGTAGTACTGAATGCTGTTAAAGCCGGTCAAGGTAACTATGGTTATAACGCACGTACTTCTGAGTATGGCGATATGATTGCTATGGGTATCCTCGATCCTACTAAAGTAACGCGTACAGCATTACAAAATGCTGCATCAGTAGCGGGTTTAATTATCACGACTGAAGCGATGGTTGCCGAACTACCGAAGAAAGATGCTCCAGCAATGCCTGATATGGGCGGCATGGGTGGCATGGGCGGTATGATGTAAGCATCTGATTACGCTTAACCAGCCTTGCTAATACAAAAAGCCCGCAACTGCGGGCTTTTTGTTAGCTGTACCTTATTGCCAATCTATTTGGTTTTGCCCTGCTTAGAGGTGCGAGCCAGCTCTTCATCTGCTTGCTTTTGTGGTGTAGGCTTTTGAGTTTCTGCACGATTCTGCCCTTTCTTCAGCTCTTCTCCTAATGCTTCCGAATCTACAGCCAATAAAGGGGTACTGGTCATGAGCAAGCTCACCAATAGCATAAGTGCACAACATTTCTGATTCATAAGTATTCATCTCTTAAGTGGCATAGAGCCGAGTTTGAAAAAACTCTAGCAATAAATCAGAGGCTTGAATGGAATATTCACCTCCACCTGGTTTCTCACCTTCTTGCCAGTGGATATTCATTAGCCCGAAATAGTCTGCCATGATGGGACGAATGTTGTTGCGAATCTGGTTAGTCCAATATTGGATATGAGATTGTATCTCACGTTTCTCTTGTGCCGTAATTCCCTCGCAGTACGGATTGCCCCCCAGCAGACGGACAAACTCACCTTGGGATAAAGGCGTTTGACCAGTCAGGCGTCTGAATACCAATACTTGAGCAATAGTTAAGCGTTCTGTATTGAGTAACCAACGTTTATGTTTAGCATATAATGCTGGAGATTGCCGTTTTTTAAGCAAAATATCAGCGGAGTGTTGTTCTAAAAATGGAATAATTTCAGCCCAATGTGCTTGACGTTGTAAGTCAGTAATAATGCCTCTTAAAATTTCGTCACCGGAAGTGGTTGCGTGCATGTTCATCCCTTGGTCAAAGCCTTGTAATCAGTTGGCTAGGTCTATATGTGTAACGCAATAATAGACCAAGAGATGACGCAAAAGTGTCAAATAACCCTAGGTATTTGGACAATTAGTTAAAAATTAATCCAAAATCGTTGATAAAGGCACTTCAATCAGCTCATCTACCGAGTCAATAGGGGGCGAGTAAGGCTGTGATCTAGGTGCTTGTGCTCGCATAGGTGGATTACGGTACTGCGGTGTAGGAGGTAAGCGCCTAGGTTGTATCGGCACTGCATAGGCTCGATCCGCACGCCGCATAGGCTCTATATCCTCTGCCACTTGACGAGGTGGGTAATCGGGTCTTATCGGACGATGATTAGGTGTAATCAAGCGTGGTGTTTGCACCGATTTTGTGGGCGGAGGACGGTAATGAATAGGCGGTTGCGTAACACGAGTCGTAGAGCTAGGTTGTGCTTTTACTGTAGCTATGGGTGGGCGCACTGTGGCAGGACGTTGGGCTAGAGCAATAGGTTCTGTTGGCTCTAGAGAGGATGGTGTTTTCTTAGCTAAGTCTTTAGTAAGGCGTGTCTCTTTAGCTTTAAGGTCAGTATCATGTTGGGTAGTAGTTGGCGTTTGGGCAGCGACTACAGGTGTAAAGACCGGAATATTCGCTGCTTGTTCAATAGCTTGAGTGAGCGATTGAGCAGAGAGTGCAGTATTGGCCGTACTAGGCTGATTTTGTACCGGATCAGTAGACGCTACGACTGGAATAGGTGCAGTAACGTTGGGCTGTACTAAAGTCGGTTGAGTCGTGATTAAGGTTTGATAGTCGGACTCTAGTTGAATTTGGTAAGTGAGAGCGGGTTCTAGATTGTGCTTACTAATCAAGGCTGCTGTATCAGCTAGAAACATTTGAGTCGATTGAATCGACTTAGTATTAATTTGGCGTTGGATGGCTTGGTGCTGATTTTTAACAGCCTCTAAAAGTAGTTGTTTAGCTTCGGCATGTTGTGTCTGACGTGCTAAGACTTGGGTTAAAAACGCAGCAGCGTTTTGTGTGCCATTAGTATCAGTCCAACGTTGCTGACTGATAGCTTCTTGAGCTTGGGCGAGTAATTGTTCTATGGCTAGTTGTTCGGCTTGGGCAGCTTTTAATTGTTGTTCTAATGACAATTGCTTCAGGTTTTGCTCGGCTAGGCTAAATTCTATAATCCACTGCCCAGATTGGGCTAAACGATTATTGGCGGCTTTTAAGTCATTATGATTCAACAGAGATTGAGCTTGTTGATGTTCATGTTGAAGCACCTGCTCTAGTAACGCGCTCCACTCTTGGCGTTGAGTAGAATGACGGAGTTGTTCTTTAATTTTAGCAACAAGAGGAGCTAGATGGGCTTGTGTGCCTAAACTGAGTTGCTGTTTTAATTCAGTCGTCAATAGGTCTAGCTCAGTAGCCACTATAGTATTTTCAACCGCAGGGGTAGTGCCTAACTTAGCGCCTATTTGAGCTTGTGTGAGATCCGGTTGCAATGCTACTCCTTGAGGAGTGCTGCTGGGTTGAGGTACAGCTTCGGGATGGGGCTTAGGCTCATGACTGAGGGTGGATTTAGCCTCTGCACGCGTTGCGGTTTGTTGATCTAGATAATTTTCGGCCCGTTGTACCAGATGATGCACTGCTAATCCCGTAATCGCTACAGCGGCGGCGACAGCGGTAGGCAGGATTTTATTAGTATGTGAAGTGCGCTTAGTAAGCTGGCTAATAAATAAAGCAGGAGTCGCTTGGCGTATACCGGGTTGTAAGGTTAAACCTTGATGTAATACGTCTTGCACATGAGCAGGTAAGCCTTTAATAGCACTCACTTGAGTATGGCGCACCACGGCTTCTAGGGTATGTTGCTTTTTAAAGGGCGCTTCACCGGTTAAAAAGTGATAGGTTATACAGGCTAAAGAAAATACATCGTCTTCAGGTTGTGGCACATCACCTACGGCTACGGCTGGACTAATATAGCCAGAATTTAAAGTCAGACGATAATCTGTTTGTGCGGTATTTTGTTCAATATAGTGGCGCAAGGCATACACTAAGGGGGCATTTAAGAACCGCACCTGATTAGCATAAAATTGCAAAACAGCAGGCTCTAAAAAGCCATAAGTGGGAGGCTTTAATTGTGTCAGACTCGTCGCTACCACATTCAGATAGGGCTTTAACTCTTGTACTAAACGTTTGTTATCTTTGCCACCTTGCAGGTAGTCACTCAATAGTTTCCCTTCCGTATGAGGCATGACTAGCCATAATGTACCGTTGTCATTACCACTGTCAGTAATGGTGGGTAAGACAGGTGAACTAGGCTCAGTAAAGGGCATCAACACATCATATAAGGCATCCTCAAAACCAGAGAGTTGGCTAAGTACTGAGCTGACTTTCAATAATAAAACATGCGCTTCGGGTTGGGTGGTGTCCTTAACTTCTAAATCACGCGCCCAATAAACATCCGCTAGGGCGGTACGTCCCAAACAACGTGTTAAAGAGTAACGCCAACCCATCATAGGATGTAGCGGCGTAGTAGTAGACAAATCCGATACCATTTAAGTGGCCTCGCACACAACAACAAGCTAAATTTACTTTTGTATTAATCTTGCCACTGGCTAACAGACTACCGCATGAATTAGGACTATTTATGCTCAATAGGTTTTAGTAAATCGACATGAAGCATCTGACCCATAGGCTCCAAAGCCAGTTCTGATACCGCTTGAGGGGGGTAAGCTAGGTGTAGTAAATAAGCTACCGGTAGATAAGCACCCTTGCTGAGATGAGCATTTTTAAGTATTTGCTCTATTTGCTCAAAGCGCGGTTGAAGTTGCTGTAGTAATGCCTGATAGGAGGGGTGATGAGTACGAATAGTACTGATTAACTCATCAAACTTAAGTACCAACTCAGGGGGCGCTAGCTGTGGGCTAGGCACACCCAGTGCTAGGAGCAGAGTTGGTTTTAAATAGCTCAATATATCGGCTAGTTGATTACTGGTATGCCAATCTTGAGTATCCCAGTGAGGTGCGATGCGTTGTAAGCAGTGCAATAACACTCCCTGCACTCCCCAAGGCTTAAACACTAAGTCTTGTTTAAAGGGCATGAGCCATTGAGGGGCTAGTTCTAGCTGCACCATACGATGTTGTTCAGAGTATTGCACGTAGTGGTGTGCACCCAAGCCATAAATGTCAGGAATACGATTAGCACGCCAGATCCTGCGTCCTTCGCGTACTAAACGTTGCACCGTAAACCACGCTTCTTGACCGTAAAGCTCAGTGATACTGGTTTCGTTTAAAGGGATATTTAAACCTAAATTGAGCGGCAAATGGAAACTCGCCTCTACTAAAGATACTTGCTGCGCCTCAATCGGGGCTATCGGTGTGCGCCCACGCTGCTGTAAAGTGGCTAAAATCTGCTGCCCTAAGTGTTCAATCTGCTCCCAAGTCGCATAGTGCACTACATCAGAGCCGCTTGAGGACTCAGCAAACCGCACAATCTTATGTAAGAGCATGGTCCAAGTACGAATATTATTAATATAAGCTCGTTGCTGAGCAGGCGTAATGTGACTAGGAAAACGTAAACGCCAGAGCAGGGCGGGATGATCTTTAGGATTAATATGCCCTGCTGCCTGTTCTGAGGCATAGTGACGCGGTACATCGACGGCGACTACTCCCGCGCGTTGAGAGGTATCACACACTCCAATATAGTGGCGAATATGATCAATACTTAAATTAAGCAATGAGCGGCTTAAGAGGGGATCTTGCAGCGTTTGACGCGTAATAAAGCGTTCACTAGGGTTGCGGTGGGAAGTGCCTAGATACCACTCGCCCGGAGCGATATAGCGTAATACATCGCGTTGCTTAGAGCGCCAATTATTTTTAAAGCCAATTAAATGTAAGGGCTGCTCTGTGGGTAATAAAGTGCTAACTAAATGGGTTTGATTATCCAGTAATAAGATTTTATTAAATAATTCAGTAGCACCCTTGATTCCATTATCATGCCAAAGTGAATGAATAGTCGGTAGGTTAAGTTGATAGGTTGAGGTAGGTAGGGGGCGTGCATAGTTTAATTGAGGATTTTGCATCAGCCATTGATTAGCCTCTTCCAAACTGAGGCGAGTAAAAGCGGGTGGTGTAAGGCGAGCACAGTGTAAAGCAGTAGAGTGAGCCAATTCGTGATAAGTACGAGGCTGATACATCCTGAAATCCTAATAAAAGCAGTATAGGCTTGCTATAGATGTTGAGGGGGGCTTTTACCACTGAGAAGCCGAGTCAATCGACTTAGGGGTGTATATTTCCAGATAGAGGGTAGAATTGCAGGTCATGTAGTGAGGTTATGTCTATTGTTTAGCCGTTTGTCGTTATAAGGAATAGTAATGGATCAGCTAGTATTGAGTGGCTCGGTAGTGAATAGCCCACGCGCCTTACCTACAACACTGACCACAGATAGTATAACTTGGAAATTAATAGGTCAGTGGTCATTGCTACAGGGGCAAGAGCAGTACCTCATTAATCTCACTAATACGACCTTGATTCAACTGGAGTTTCAAGAGGGACTTATACAGTATTTGAGTGTAGACGAGGCTCAAAAACGCTATCAATTAGATTTCACTAATCCGCCTCCAGCCCTGCTGAGACTTAGCCTGTTACAACTAGAGACGACACACACTATTCACCCCCTAGTGACTTTAATTCAGTTAGAACAACAGCATGCTAGATTAGGACTTTATCAGTTTACGCCACAGCTACCCTTTAACTTAAAACCAGTTAATTCAGCGCCCTTAATTAAGCGCACTCAGCCCGTATTGCTGCTATTGCCTGATGCACTACAGAGCCTCACCGATAGTTTTGGCGTATTGTGGCAAGCTCGCCCTCACTACAACCCTAATAGCTACTTAGAGCGTTTATTGCGTCCTTATGGTCAACAAATATTCGGCTTTGAATATTCTGCGTTTGTCCATCACCCTATTAACACGTTGCAACAGGTAGTCCAGCTCTTACCCCAAGGAGCAGAGTTGCATTGTGTGGGGTATGGGGTGGGAGGGGTATTAGCTGAATTGCTAGCTCAAGTGAGCCAAGCCCCTTGGGAGCAAGCAATTTATGCTCAATTAGAGAGTCTAGGTGAGGCTGAGTTAACCCAAAAACTGAAGAGTTTAGTACAGCAAGTGAGTGCTAAGCAGCTCACGGTTACTAAGGTCATAACCTTAGGCGCACCTTTACGTGGTTGGGGATTAGCCTATTTAGAACTAAGCGCCTTAGTCAGTTGGTTGAATGCCCTACAGCAACAAGTCACGACTTTAGCTCCTGCTGTAAAAGACGCTAATTGCAACTATCGTCTCGCTTGGTTAGGTTTAGCGCTAGCCTTAAAGCTAGTCCCTAGTGATTTAGCGGGATTAATGGCATTACAGCCTAAGAGTAGCTTAATTAGATTACTCAATAACCCTCAAACGCTACTCAAAGGGCAGGCAGCGCAGTTAGTCAGTCATAAGCAAACCGATGCTTTAGAGCAGTGGCTAGCCGAATTTATTAGCCCAATGTTAGCGACAGAACCGCATGATGGCGTCGTTGCCTTGCAAGCTACGTATGGAGGAGCGCAGCGGAGTGAAGGACGCTATTACTACTGTGCAGGGCATGGCAAAACGCAGCATTTTAATTATTGGTTCGATGCGGGAATATTAGAGCGCGTAGTATCGGCGTTACAAGCACCGGAATTAGATGCACATTGGCAAATACTAGCCGAGGCAAAGCCCTGCTATCGAGCAATGCCTAATACAGGGACATCCAAAGCTAATCGTGGAAGCGTCATTTTTATTGCAGGCTTATTGGGTTCAGAATTATTGATCGACGGACAACCTGTGTGGCTGAATGAGTCAGCTTTACACTGGGGGGATTTTGCCAAGCTAACTCTCACCAATGGAAAGGTTAGTGTGGGTGCGGTCATCGGTGAACACTATACGCCGTGGTTGCACTATTTAGAGGCGCATTATCGGGTTATTCCTTTTGCCTATGATTGGCGTCAACCTACTCAAGTAGCACTAGATCAATTCGTTGCATTACTCAAACAATTACTACAAGAGCGTAAACAACAAGGGGCTACTGATTCGCTGCGTATAGTGGCTCATTCAGCAGGCGGGTTAGTGGCTTGGAGCTTAGTGCAAAAGGAACCGCTATTGTGGCAGCGTTTAACGGTAGAGGCAGATACACGGCTATTATTATTAGGTGCTCCACTACAAGGTACGGCACGAGTAGCACAATGGCTTTATGGTGAGGAGCGTCTGATTGATTATTTGGATATTGTTGAGGGCAGTAAACCGCACAAAAATCCGATCATAGCTCAATTGGCGACCTATCAGGGCTTGGTGGATTTATTGCCTAGTGATTATTTAATACCGGAACGTTGGGCGGCTCAAACGCTTAAAGATCCAACGTTTTCAGAGCGCTTGCAACTAGCCCAAACTTATCAAAGTGCTTTAAATCAGGGACAAAGCCTGAACCTAGATCGGGTTCTCTATGTACGAGGTGAGAGTGGTTTAACACCGGTGCAACGTACTCAAGACGCACAGTGGTTGGCGACACGCTATGGCGATGGCGTAGTGAGCTGGGCAAGTATTTCAGCGACTTTGGCTCAGTGGCAAGTGCCTTTAGAACATGGCTTAATGCTGAATAATGCGCGTTATTTTGCCGCTTTTACTGAGCTACTAGAGCAAGGGCATACTACTGCTTTGCCACGGGTTTTGCCCACCGTACCTACTGAAACGTTGGCGCGTTTACCGTCTAATATACCTATACTTTATCCCACCATTGAGCTGATAAGAGCGGCTGCCTTTGGCTATCACACCCTTGAAACTAGAACAGCTACCTTGCCTCCCGTAGAACTTTGGGTGGCGCAAGGCAATTTAGAGCATGTGAGTCGTGTATTAGCGGTGGGGCATTATGAGGGCAATGGCATAGTCAGTGCGGAGAGTGCCTTGGATCAGCGCTTAAATGGACGGCTGCGTGAATTACATCGTTTGGGGATTTATCCCGCTGCACTGAATAGCTCCGAACTGATTTTAAATATCGGTAAACAGCCAGCAGGCGCGTTAGTCATAGGTTTAGGTGAGGTGGGTAAGCTCACGACACAAGCGTTAACACGTACCTTTACGCATGGCTTATTGCGCTATGCTATGAGTCAGGTGAGTGATCAGTCAGATCCAGAGGCGAGTACACGTTTTACTCAGACCTTGGAGATGAGTAGTCTGTTAGTGGGCACACAAGCGAGTGGTTTAAGTTTGCGCGAGGGGTTAATCGCCATTTTGCGGGCGGTGCAGGGGGCGAATAGCGCGTTACTTAACATGGTGGGTAGTCAAATAGCATTGCGTTTTCAAGCGTTGGAATTTGTCGAGCTATATACCGATAAAGCGATTGAGGCAGCCAAGCAACTACAGGACATAGTACAGCAGAGTGAGTTTCGAGATGAGTTTAGCCTAAGTAGTTGGGTACGCAACCTACCGGGGAGCTATAGCCGTGTGGTGTATAGTGAGGCCAGTGGTTGGTGGCAACGCTTGCAGATTACCGGTAGTACACAAGGTCTGAGTTTTTTGACTTTAACTGAGCGAGCGCGAGCCGAGTCAATTCTACAACCCACGCAACGCCAATTAGTCGATCAATTGGTGTCTAAAGCGATGAGCCAGCCCAAGGTGGCAGCGGATAGCTGTGAGGTGGGTAAGGTATTATTTGAAATGCTTTTGCCTAATACTTTGAAAGAGCAAACCTTACGCTCTGAGCATTGGGTCTTAGTACTCAATAGCGAGGCCGCTGCTTATCCGTGGGAGCTATTACAAAATCGTCATGATCCCGATCAAGTGCCTTTAGCGGTGCGTACGGGCTTAGTGCGCCAATTACAAACTAAACAATTTAGGCAAACTGTTCTCAATCCTAGTGGTCGCTCGGCTCTGGTGGTGGGGGATCCGGTGCTTACCCTAACTGCACTGCAACGTTTACCCGCTGCGCGTCAAGAGGCTCAACAGGTTGCAAATTTATTAGAGCAATATAGTTTTGAGGTGGTGCGTGAAATCGATACTCAAGCGGAGTCGATTCTGTGTGCGCTCCATAGTCGTGAACTACGGGTATTGCATTTAGCAGGGCATGGGGTTTATTGCTATCAGCGTGATGATGGTGAGTTAGTGACCGGAATGGTCATCGGTAATAATGAATTTTTAACCGCAGTTGAAATTGAACAAATGCGCCAAGTGCCGGAACTCGTATTTGTGAACTGTTGTCATTTGGGTAAGGTAGACCAACCCCCTACAGCGCTCAGTCACGCCACGACGGAGGAGCGTCATCAGTTTGCCGCCAGTTTTGCCGAAAGCTTAATTGCTATGGGGGTGCGTGTGGCGCTGGTGGCAGGGTGGGAAGTGGCTGATGCAGCAGCGCGTTTATTTGCTGAAACCTGTTATCGAGCCTTATTAACAGGTAGCACTTTTGGCGCAGCGGTATTACAAGCAAGGCAAGATACTTGGCGTCTTTACCCTAATTCTAATACGTGGGGGGCGTACCAATGTTATGGTGATCCAGACTATCGCTTGGTACAAGAGCTTAGTCTAGGCGAGGATAGTAGTGAGTTTGTCAAAGTGCCGCAGTTTATCGCGCCATTAGAGGTGAGTACTGAGTTAGATAATTTAATTAATGCCAGCGATAGCTTACGTCTAGGGGAATATCAGTGGCTGCTCAATAAGGTTAATTTAATTGCACAGGTGACCCCGACTGAATGGATGCAGGAAGCCAGTTTATTAAGTCGTCTTGGACGAGTTTACAGTAAGCTGGATCAATTTCCCCAAGCGCTTCAGACTTATAAGCAAGCTCTCTACGCCGAAAAAGCCGACTACTTAATGAGTACTTGGGATGATTTAGTGGGCGTGCTTACTGCCTATGCTTTGCAACTCCATCAATACCCTGAATTAGTAGAATACAGTCCAGTCGCTTCCACGTCTAAAGAGCTAATGACCGAAGCTTTAAAAATACTGAATTGGTTAGATCATTTAGATCAGGTCGTTTCCCCTCCTCAAGGATTAATCAAAGGTTCGATAGTCGCGCAAACCCAAAATCGTTTAGAAGAACGAGCTAAGTATTTTAAGCGCCTTAGTATGATGGAGCCGTATGAAACCCAAGGTGAAATCTTAAAGCACATGGAGGCAGCTTATTGGCGTGCTCATCAGGAATTTTGGAATGCCAAGCAACAGGTAGCAACTTATCCCCTAGTGAATTGGTTGACGTGTCGTTTGGTACGCTATCAGCGCCAAGAGCAATTATTGACCGAAAGGGATTGGGTCATTTTAACAGAATGGCTCACTCGTGCTGAGGTGGAGGCTAAAAATCAAGAACAACAAGCACCCACATTCTTAGCGGCGGTTAATCAAGCTGAAGTGTTATTGGTGCGCTATTTAATGCCAAGTACTAAACCTCGTTTAGAGAGTATTATTCATTATTACGAAAAGGCATTAGAACGCGGAGCGCCACCCCGTAGGATTCGCTTTGTCAGTGAACATTTGGATTTTTTGACAGTGATGCTCAAGCAAGCTGTTTTTGCTGAGACTGAGCGCCAAGCACTTCAGGATTTGAAGGGACAATTAAAGCAACGCTGGCAACTACTACCCGTTAGTGACTAACGGGTAGTGAGAGCGAGAGAGTCAATAGTGAATTATTGAGCTGCTGGCGCTTGAGCAGCAGGAGCCGCTGGTGCTTGAGCAGGAGCCGCTGGTGCTTGAGCAGGAGCTGCTGGTGCTTCAGCCGCAGGAGCTGCTGGAGTTTGAGCCGCTTGTAATGCTTGTTGAGCTTGCATTAACTGACGTTGTTGCGCTTCAACATACTTCATGAATGCTTGGCGTTGAGCTTCCAATTGTTGTTGCTGTTGCATTAACTGTTGTTGCTGAGCTTGGAAATTAGGCATTTGCATCATGGGCATACCACCTTGTGGCATTACCATTGGTGCCCCCATTTGTGGCATTACCATAGGTTGAGCAGGCATTTGCATCATATAAGGGTTGTAACCACCGTAAGGATAACCACCGTTAGAGGTATAACCATTAGTATTGCCTGTACCGTAGCCATAACCATTGCCATAACCATTACCTAAACCATAAAGGTTAGCATTGGTATTGCCACGACCTTGACCGTAGGTATCAGCATTCATGTCAGTGTTGCCTTTACCTTTGAAATTCAGAGAGAAATCCATCTCACCGTCGCCAGTACCGCGACCACGACCCCAACCACGCGCATCACCTGCACCCGTACCTGCACCTTGACCTTGTGCATTGGCAGAACCTTGAGTATTACCTTGACCAGCCGCAGCACCGCTGCCGTTGCCATTATCGAAGCCATTGAAGAAATCTGCACTGGCAGTACCAGCAGTAGCTAATAATGCAACTAATAAAGCGATTTTAACTTGTTTCATGATGAAGCCTCTAGCGTCAAAAAGTTGATAACATTTAATATTAGAATATTCTAATATTAGAATTTTTAAAAAGCAAGCATAATTCACTGTTATCTGCTTTCTCTCCCTCTATAGGTAGTTCTTAACCTAGTTATAAGTTGAGTCCATATCTAGGTTAGGAAAATGGGCTTAAATAATAATTTAATATCATTATGGGATAAGAGGTGTGAGGGCATATCACTATATTTCAGGAAGCATGCAGCATCACCCCCTTAACCTTGTACTATAGGGTTTCAATCAAATTAAAAGGGTAATAGGTATGGAGCTAGGGCCATTAATGCTGGATCTCACTGGGGTAGAGTTAAGCGCTGAAGAGCATGAGTTAGTGAATCATCCTCTGATCGGTGGGATTATCTTTTTTAGTCGAAACTATCAAACACTAGAGCAGTTACAAGCGCTGATTGCCCAGATTAGAAGCGCATCCAAACGGCGCTTATTGCTCTCAGTCGATCATGAGGGCGGGCGGGTACAGCGTTTTCGCTCGGAATTTACCCGTTTACCTTCCTTACGTTCTTTGGGGGCAGCTTATGCTACCGACGCGATACAAGCTAAAGCACAAGCTAAACAAGCCGGTTGGCTAATGGCAGCCGAGTTACGTGCTTTAGATATTGATTTTAGCTATGCGCCTGTATTGGATTTGGATTACGGGGTTAGCAGTGTGGTGGGGGATCGTTCTTGGCATCGTGATCCTGAGATTGTGAGTGAGCTGGCGATTCATTATATACAAGGTATGCGTGAGGCAGGTATGGCGGCTACCGGTAAACATTTTCCGGGGCATGGTTTTGTGGAAGCAGACTCACATCATGCTGTTCCCATTGATTTACGCTCTTTCGAGCAGATTGAGCAACACGATCTGCAACCTTTTAAAAGGCTCATCCAAGCAGGTCTTAATGCGGTTATGCCAGCTCATGTGATTTATCAGCAAGTGGATAGTCAGCCAGCGGGGTTTTCTAAGTACTGGATTCAAACGATTTTGCGCGAGCAATTAGGTTTTCAGGGCTTAGTGTTTAGTGATGATCTCAGTATGGAAGGGGCGACGGTGGCAGGTAGTTATGCTGAGCGTGCCCAAGCAGCTTTGCAAGCGGGGTGCGATATGATTATGGCGTGTAATCGGCGCGAAGGCATTATAGACATTTTGGATCATTTAACTTATTCCGTTCCTGCCGTTTCACTAGCGCGGATTCAGAGCATGCAAGGGAAAGCATTTATGAGTCACGCTGAATTAATGCACAGTCCTCAGTGGCAACAAGCACATAATTTAATGACTACTTTATTGCCAAAGGTAGCATAGACATTGAGAGCCTCAGAACCTCACGGTATGCTGTTAGCCTTTTGCGGAGTGAGCATATGAGTATTACAGTCGAACAAGCCCAAGCAGCGCTACAACAAGCCGAGTGCTTACATTCTGCTGAGACGGTACAGGGCGCTATAAAGCAGCTAGCAATTGATATAACAGAGGTATTAGCGGATAAAGATCCTCTGTTTATTTGCGTCATGAATGGTGGCTTAGTGACAGCAGGGCATTTATTGGCGCATTTGCCCTTTCCTTTACAGGTCGATTATTTACATGCCACACGTTATCGAGGCGAAACGTCGGGGGCGGGTGATGTGCATTGGTTGTGCCGTCCGCAAAATAGTTTAAAGGGACGCCATGTATTATTAGTCGATGATATTTTAGATGAAGGGCACACTCTGTGTGAAATCGTGCGTTGGTGTAAAGCGCAAGAGCCTGCTTCGGTACAAGTCGCGGTGTTAATTGAAAAAATACATAATCGCCGTAATCCTGAGGCTCAAGTCGATTTTTGTGCGTTACAAGTGCCAGATCGTTATGTATTTGGCTTTGGGATGGATTATAAAGAATATTGGCGTAATGCCGACGGGATCTACGCAGCCGGAGAATAATAATGAGCGAATATATTGATTTTGCAGTGATTGGGGGAACGGGACTAACAGCCATTGAGGGTTTGGAAATTATTCATAAGGAAGTAGTCCATACACCTTATGGTGAGCCTTCTGGGCAAATTACCCACGGTCGAATTGGTCAGCATCGCATTGCTTTTTTAGCACGACACGGTTATACCCATACGATTCCACCCCATCAGATTAATTATCGCGCTAATATGTGGGCGCTAAAAAGCATTGGAGTGGAAAAGGTGGTAGCTATTGCCGCAGTGGGGGGGATTACTGCTCCAATGCGCCCCCAAGCCTTAGTCATTCCGCATCAATTGATTGATTACACCTATGGGCGTAAACATACTTATTTTGATGAAGGCTTGGAAAAGGTCACTCATATTGATTTTTCTAATCCGTATTGCGAGGATTTGCGCCAAGCCCTATTAGTCGCAGGTAA
The DNA here is from genome assembly GCF_016711335.1 of Thiofilum sp. Classification (NCBI taxonomy): domain Bacteria; kingdom Pseudomonadati; phylum Pseudomonadota; class Gammaproteobacteria; order Thiotrichales; family Thiofilaceae; genus Thiofilum; species Thiofilum sp. Next base: position 258,993 of record NZ_JADJTF010000001.1, on the reverse strand, counting down.
GCACCTAGGCATATTAGATGGTGCGACCTATGGAGTGACACAAGGTCCACGTTTGGAAACGGCGGCTGAAATTCAACGTATGGAACGTGATGGTTGTGATGTAGTAGGCATGACTGCTATGCCAGAGGCAGCGTTAGCGCGGGAATTAGGGTTGTGCTATGCCAGTTGTAATGTGGTAGCAAATTGGGCTGCTGGTAAAGGTGAGCAAGCGGTTATTACTATGGATGAAATTCAAGCCAATTTGAGTCAGGGCATGGCACAAGTACGTATTTTATTGCGTAGTTTAGTGTGTTAAGGACGAGCATGGCTTAATCATGAGAGGCTAGGTATGAGTGCTAATCGTTTTACCCACAGCATAGAGCTACTGCTTAAACCCTCGCGCTATTTGTTTAGTTTTATTCTTAGTATCCATACGCTAGTGGCGGTAGTGGCATTAAGTACTCCCGCTTTTCCTTGGTGGGTTCGCGTGTTGATGGCTTTGGTAGTGGGTATATCGGCATGGCGCTCTTTAAAATTACAATATTGGCATCATTCGGAACGCTCTATTAAAGCCATTCGCTGGTTAGATTCGGGTGAGTGGCAAATTCAAGTGGGTGTCAATCCTGAGTGGCAAACGGTTGCTTTGGCTCAGCAAAGTTTTGTTAAACGCTGGTTAGTTATTTTGGGTTTTACTCATCCTAGTCTTGGGCATGTCAGCACTATTGTTTTGCCCGATGCAGTAGCGCCCGCTACTTGGCAAAGCTTGATGATGCGTTGGGGAATAATGCATTGATGGGTGCAGTGTGGGGTTGCTGTGCGAGCTAATGATCCTTAGTTTTTCTAAAAGGATACCTTTGAATAAGTCGTTTGTTGCAGTGCAGTAGAATGACTAAGATGGTAGGTATAGCAAATACGATAATAACAAATTAACCCCATCAAGGAGTCGAATATGACACTATTAAGTTCAATGATTAGCTTTGCCCGTTATGGCTTAGAACGTATCGAATATGCTTATACCCGTCAGCAATTATTAAGACTAGATGATTATGTATTAGCTGATCTGGGCATTAGTCGTGAGTTATTGGAGCAAGGTATTAGCGCTTTTCCTTGGAAAGTCACTGAAACCTTAGTTCCAGAACCTATTTCTTGGGACCAACCTACTCTGGAGTCTACTACTAGCCTCACACGCCCAACGCCAGTATTTAAACCGGCGCAGCGTGGAAATCTAATGGCTAGTAACTTCTATGTGTAGGTCGAGGATACTTTCCCCCGTGTTTGGCTATGTTGTCGTTCCTGTGAACGCTGATGTAGCCAAGCCGGTAGAGTAAGACTGGCTAAAAAGACCACTAATACCACACCCTTTTGTCCATCCGTCAAACCATACTCACCCCAACGAAACGGTATATAGCAGTACAACACCACTAAGTGGAAAGCGAATACTTGCAATGAATGTTGCCCTAAAAACGCAAGCCACCGTATCGCACCTAATTCAAATACCCGTGGCACATAGCGCACTAATGCCTGCATGATTCCAGCTATAACATAAGCTATCGCCAAAAAGTTAATCAGTCGTAACCATGCAATACTTTCTCGATCTGTATGTTCATACGCTTCGAGCCATCCCGTTTGAATATATTGATGTCGCAAAAGCCATAATCCAATCACCAGCCCTAAAGCCAAAGACCATAAAGTAGGAATAATGGGAGTAGGGAGACCCTGATTTTGATAGCGTCTAAAACCCATATACATACCCAAGACAAATAATAGTTGCCAACCCAACAAGTCGAACGAGCCTAAGCCGATAATCAAGGGTTCAATACTGAGCTGATTAAGCAGATAGTTTTTTAAATCCCACTGAGCAGTGAGCCAAATAAGCAAAGAACCTGCAATCACCCAATGAGCTTTATCTTGAGCCATTAAGCGTAACGCTAGAGGAGCTACCAGCATTAAACTGACATACAAAGGCAAAATATCAAGCATGGGCGGTTGATAAATTAATAGCATACCCGACAGCCATGCCAGCCACGGGGTTTGCTCCATTGCAACCGCATAGCTTTGCCACGGTGCTTGCAGTTTAAGACTGGTCAAAGTAAAGAGAAAAACCCCTAGAAGCGCTAGCCAGTGATATACATAAATTACCCCAGCCCGCTGCCAAATACGCTGTTCTAAAGTCCACTGCGGGCGATTGAGATAACGTGAGTAAATCAAACCGACCAACAAGCCAGATAAAAACACAAACCCTTCTGCGGCACTCACGAAACCTGCTGCTTCCCATGTGTATTGCATAATGGGTTCGCCAAAATGATCCATAGCCATAATTAACAACATGACACCGCGTAATACATCTAGTGTGAGGTCACGTTTGACAGAAAGGAGGGGCGTGGTTTGAGGTAATTGCATTTTTTAACCAATAATATTTTCATCCGCCATACTAGCGGGCTAACTAGAGCTATGCGATGATACGCGCGGCATTGGCAATCGCAAATCTGACCTACACAATCCGACGGTACATCACCTACTATCTTATTTATCCTTAAGCTATTAACTATCTACTATCCTATGGAAAGTTGCGCTGTGTTCATGAGAACTATTTTAGCTAGCTGTTTTAAGGCACTACTGATCTATTTAGTTGTATTGCCTAGTAGCTATGCTAACTCCAGTCCGGTAAAGCCTGTGGGATGCAAAGCTTATGTACAAGAACAAGCACGCCGCTTAGCGACCCAACCTTATCAAGCACCTGCTGCTATTAGTGAAGAGGCTGTCAGTGAACTGGATTACGACAATTACCGCTTGTTGCGCTTTAAACCAGAAAAAACCATTTGGCGCAAAGAGCAGTTGCCTTTTCAGTTAGAGCCTTTACCTCCCGGATTGAGTTTTAGACACCCGATTGAGTTGTATCTTTGGGAGCAAGGTGAGGCTAAAGCACTACCTTTTCAACCCGATTACTTTGAGTCTGCTCATCTACTAGCGGCACTTGATAAAACGGAGAGGGGTTTTACAGGTTTTCGTATTCTTTATCCACTAAAAAAAGATGAGTTTCATAATGAATTTTTTGTGTTTCAGGGTGCTAGTTACTTTCGCTCGCGTAGTGCAGATCAGGTTTACGGCTTATCAGTACGTGGCTTAGGTATTAATACTGACCTTGAAGGGCAAGAAGAGTTTCCCGACTATCGTGCTTTTTGGATTGAAAAACCTAATCCAGAGGCTAATACCCTAACCTTATGTGCTTTATTAGATAGCCCTTCGGTCACGGGCGTGAGTGAATTACGCATTACACCTGCTTTAGACACTACAGAGACTACGGCAGAGGTCGATACAGTATTATTTTGGCGCGATAACACTGTAAAGGTAGGTATCTCTCCTCTAACCAGTATGTTTTTTCATGGAGAAAACTCCGCCTATCGCAGTGGGGACTATCGACCAGAGGTGCATGATTCGGATGGAGTGTTACTCGAAGATACGAGCGGATTTAAATGGCAGCCCCTCTATCAGCCGCCTTATTTCACGGCTCATACCATTGCCCCTATAGGGTTAAAAGGGTTTGGGTTATTACAGCGTGATCGTAACTTTGACCATTACCAAGATTTAGAGGCTCACTATCAAGAGCGTGCAAGTGTATGGGTGACGCCTTTAAATGACTGGGGGGCGGGAGTGTTGCGCTTAGTGCATTTTCCTACCCAATCCGATGTACTGGATAATGTGGTAGTTTACTGGCAGCCAGAGCAGCTTCAGTCTGAGCAGCGTTGGCATTATCGCCTGACTTGGCTGCAACAAGACCCCCAGCATCATCAATTAGGTAAAGTCGACGCCACACGTATTGCTACTAAAAACGTAGATAGCCTACCTAATCAAGAAGGGCTATTGCGTTTGTTTGTCGATTTTAAAGATATTCCCCCTACTACTGAACCAATTGAAGTTGAAATAGGTCAATCAGACAACGTGGTGATTCAAGCAAGCCAATTATTTAACCATCCTTATCTCCCGCGTGGGCAACGTTTAGTTATAGCAGCCAAACTGCGCCGAGAGCGTTGTCATGAGCCTATGGTGGTATTTGCGCATTTGAAAGTGGGTACTAAGCCCTTAAGTGAAAGGTGGGTCTATCCCATTTCGTCTGAATATTGTCAGAGTCTTTAACTATTATAAATGAATCAATAGAGTGTTTTTGAGGAAAAATTGTCATGTTTACCCCTGCTAGCTGGGAAGTCGCGCGGCAGCGTGCTGCTTTATATTGCCAGTTTCATCATTTAAAAGAATACGATAAACAACAGGTGTTAGATAAAGCCTGTTTAAAATTAGCTGCTACTTATGGTGAGAAGTTAAGCGAGAGTGAATTGATTCAGGCACTTATTCAAGAGGTGCAAGTCCAATTAGCACAGTTATACCCCCATATAGCGGTGCATCAGCCTAGTCAAGCACAACCCGGTTATCGTCGGGCTAAAACGGGACCTGTTTTAAAACGCAGCAGTATTCGTGCCGCTGTTTTAAAACGTATTTAGCAGCTCCTTTGCTCCATGGGGTGATTTTGATAGCTATGATAACTTCAATGATTAATAGGTAGACTGCTTAATGCTGCAAACCCTTGCGTTATTAGATTGGCGGCAGACGGCACTACAACGTCGGCTGTTCGTATTCAGTATGATTGCTTTAATGCTCATCTGGTCAGTGAGTTGGTTGACAGTACATCTACCCGAGGTATTACCGTGGTGGTGGAAAGCACTCATTGTTATCCCCTTTGCCGTCTTATTATTTTGGTTGGCTTTGGGGTTTGTCACAGCCTTAACGGGACTTTGGGTCTTAATGCGTCGAGGACGTTTTCGAGTATTGCCTTCCTCGCGTGAGCCAGTACCGCCACTGCCTACTCACTCCACGACCGCTATTTTGTTACCCGTGTATAACGAGGATGTTGCTTATGTGTTTGCAGGGATTAAGAGCATGTATCAATCCTTGCAGGCAGGTGGTTGGCTGGAGCATTTTGAATTTTATGTGCTGTCTGATTCGGATAAAAGCCGCCAATGGTTACGTGAGGGTGCGGCATGGCAGGATTTATGTGATGAACTAGACGCACATGGGCGCATTCATTACCGTCACCGCCGTCATCGAATTAAGAAAAAAAGTGGCAATATCATGGATTTTTGTCGTCGCTGGGGTAATCGACATGAGTACATGATTGTATTAGATGCGGATAGTTTAGTAACAGGCGAAACCTTTGCGCGTTTAGTGACCGCAATGGAGCGTAATCCGCGCATTGGTTTAATTCAAACCCCTTTATATGCTACTGGTCTGCATACTTTATTTGCGCGGAGCCAGCAATTCGTTAATCGTCTTTATGGTCCCGTGTTTTTTGCTGGATTGCATTATTGGTGGATGGGGGATAGTCAATATTGGGGGCATAATGTCATTATTCGCACCTCAGCTTTTATGCAGCATTGTGATTTACCACGCTTGGCAGCGAGTGGTTCATTAGGGGGCGATATTTTAAGTCATGATTTCGTAGAAGCAGCACTATTAAATCGTGCTGGCTGGGAAACTTGGCTCGCCTTTGATTTAGATGGCAGCTTTGAGCGCCCACCGCCCACTTTAACCGACGCCTTAAAACGTGATCGGCGCTGGTGTTTGGGTAATTTACAGCATTGGCAAATTATCTGGTCACGCGATATTCCGCATATGCAACGCTTTTTAATGCTAGGCGGGATTATGTCTTATGTTGGATCACTGATTTGGCTGTTTTGGCTTATGGTTTTAAGTGTTACCGCCCTGTCCTATCCTAGGGAAGATATTATTGAAAATTCATTTTTTAGTGATTCGATCTTAGTTATTACCCTCATATTGTTGTTTGTCTATAAGTTATTTGGTGTGATTCATATCATTAAGCGCGGTTATAGCCAGTTATTTGGGGGACTAGCTAATTTATGGATGGGTATAGTTACTGAAACTTTAATGTCGATTTTGATTGCGCCGATTCGCATGATGTATTACAGCCGTTTTGTGATTGAAATACTCCTAGGTAAACGCGCCAATTGGGGAACACAACAGCGCGAAGGCTATAAAATGAGTTGGGCGAGTGCTTTACGTGAATATGCGTGGATTATGATTCCGGGGTTATTATGGGCGGTTACTTTAGCTTCAGTGAATCCCGTAGCGTTTTGGTGGACTGCTCCGGTATTACTAGGTTTAATTTTAGCGGCTCCGGTGGCGGTATTAACCAGTTACGAATTAGCCCCGAAAGCGGGTCTATTTACTACGCCGGATTTGCAACAACCTATGGATGTATTACAAACCTTCCCTGAAAATCATTTGGACTTAAGCGAGCGTAGCTATGTGACCACCCATGATCCTTTTACTCGTGTGGTAGTTGATCCGGTGGCACAACAACAACATATGGCTTATGTACCGCGTCGCCAAGTGTCGGCTAAAACCCGTGAGCAACGGGATGAATTATTTAATCGTGCGTTGCGCATGGGACCGGTGAATTTAACGGAAGCCGAGCGCCAAATATTTTTAGAGGATTCATCCTTATTAGCGCGTTTACATACGGCGGTATGGCAATTACCCGAAAAGCAATTTCAGCAGCAATGGCTGAGTCATTTATAATTACATTTATAATTATTTGAGAGCAGGGTAGTTAAACTAACTACCCTCAAGATTTTTAATCCGATTAAACAATCCTATGGCTGACAAATTTACTCATATTATCGAGAATTTCGCCGCCACGCCTAAAGCCTAAACCGCAACCTTCCCAAGCAAAAAATACTCCGGCTTGATAAGTACGACCTTGGGCATCTTTAGCCATCGGTGCATATTCTTGGTAAATCGTGCGATAGCGTTCGTATTCACCCCCAATACTATGCAGCACTTTACCCGTAGCATCTAAAATGGTGGTATTAGCACCCTCGCGCCCAAACATTTTTTTGGCAACTTGTTTCTTACCTTGTAATGGTTCGGAACGGGTTTCGAGTAAGTAGGGAGAATCAGGGAATAGATCATAAAGTATTTTCATAATCCCTTTGCTCTGAAAAATCAGGGTATAAGCAGGATTCAGAATAGTCGCTACTCCATTGCGGCTAATATCATCCAAAATCCCTACAATCCCGTCATTTTGTAATGCAATTTCTTCCCAAGGATAGAGTTTAAACCAATAATCAAACCGTGTACCTTCGGGATTAAAAATACCTTCTTGCTCCTGAAAACCCACCTCGTGCATATAGCAAAAATCTGTTTGAAACCCCGCTTCACTAGCGATTTGCTGTAAAAAGCGGGTGGTGCTTTCATCTTCAGGTAAATTACTTAAGCATGAGAACAGAATATTTTGATAATTATAGTGATCATTAAAAGTATCGGGTTCTGCTTCGCCCGTGATCATACGCCTAAAACTATTGCCAATCGCCTGATACACATTATTAAACTGTTTATCTTCATTCATGCCATTTGCTTTGAGTAATGCCCATTGCACCACGGAAGTTTCAAATAAACTGGTTGGAGTATCGGCATTAAATTCAATTAATTTAATCGGCAAACCATCAATACCGCCTGCTAAATCAAAACGTCCGTAAATATGGCGCTCATCGTTGTCCCAACTGCGTTTAATGGGATTAATCAAATTAAAAGGAATATCGAGTTCAAAGAATAAGTCATTGTCGATAACATATTGTGCTGCCTCGACATAGAGGTCATACAATTCATTAGCTGCTAGGTAATAAGCTTCCGCTTCCGCCTCGGTGACGGGCACAATCTCATCCGTGATATAGGGTGTGCCGTCCGAGTCGGTATGCCAATTCATGCCGACATCTTCCATGAGTTGATTGCTAATCGGCTGGACTTTTTCGGTTTGAATCATGAGTTAACCTCCTGCCGATCCGGCTGATGATTTACTACCAGAGGAACCACTGGATGAATTTGTACCTCCACCAAAAAAGCCACTACGCGGCTGAGTAGTAGTTGGTTTGGTCGCATTATTAGTATTGGCAGCACCACCCGGAGTGCGTGTACTGCTCATAGTGGATTGAGCGCGAGTGTTTTGCTGTTGTTGGTGTTGTTGATAATTCGAGTTACCCATAAGTTTATTGGCAATCATCCCGCCAATTAATGCCCCTGCCGCTGCTGCCAAAACGGTTTCACCTAAACTTAAGCCTTGGTTTTCAGCCACGGGCTTAGTGAGATTAGAACTCCCTTCCTCCACCCGTTTAGCTTCTTCCTCAGCAATCTTTTTTAGCTCCGCCTCGGTCAAAACGCGCTCATTGCCTTGTAAGTCTTTCACAATCGCTTTAGTACCGCTGGAGGAAGGATATTTCTCTTGCAGTTCGTAAGTATCGGGATTCGCTCCGGTTTGTTTTAAGACTAGGAAAAAGCCTTGTTCGGCATTCGCGGCTTGGGCGATGCTTTCAGTTTTGGGGGCTTCGGGTTTTTGTAGCGCGGTTTGATCATCACCACAGCCGGATAAGCTCACCATGATCACGGCGCCAATGCTGCCCACCATCGAATAGGAGGCAATTTTTTTAATATAGGGTTGCATATACCAATCTCCATTTCTAAGGAATGCTTAGAACCATAGTCAAATTGGGGGCAAAAAGCTACTAGGTACGGGGTGGGTGGTGCTTGGGTTAGGGGATATAGGCTTTATTATGCCTCATTAAATACCTATCAATTTATCATATAGAATGATAAATTGCTAGGATGATAACTCGAACTCTTACCCAAGCGCTACTTGAAGCCTTGCAATACCAACCAGCAGTCGTGCTGCTCGGCGCACGTCAGGTGGGCAAAACCACGCTGGCACAACAACTGCTGACCACGCACAAAGCCCTTTATGTAGATTTGGAAGATTACATCGAACGTGCTGGGGTGATGCAAAATCCTAAACTGTTTTGTGAGCAGCACAAAGACGAACTGATCATTTTCGATGAAATTCAAAACACTCCAGGTTTATTTCCTGTGTTACGAGGTGTGATCGACCAGCGGCGGCGCGAAGGACGCGATGCGGGGCAGTTTTTGCTGCTAGGTTCAGCCTCTCTGGAGTTGGTCAAACAAGCAGGTGAACGCTTAGCAGGGCGTGTAGCGTACTTGGATATGACCCCATTACACGCCATTGAAGTCGGCAAGGCAAATATTGAAACACTCTGGACACGCGGTGGTTTTCCACAAAGCTACCTCAGCGCTACTGATGAGGAAAGTTTTCGCAAACGTAAATACCTAATCCGCAGCTATTTGGAGAAAGACATCCCGTTCTTTGATCGCAGTGTGCCACAGGAAACGATGCAACGTTTGTGGATGATGTTGGCACATTTGCAGGGACAACCCTTCAATGCTAGCCAGATTGCGGAAAATTTGGGTCTGGATTACCGCAAAGTCATTGCCTACACCGATTTGCTGGTAGACCTGATGCTAGTGCGTCGCTTACAACCCTTTCACACCAATATTGGTAAACGCTTGGTTAAAACGCCGCTTTTGTATATTCGTGATAGTGGTTTAGTACATGCACTACTGACGATTCAGAGTTGGGATACCTTGATTACCCATCCGATTGCAGGTGCGAGTTGGGAAGGTTTTGTGATTGAAAATCTGCTAGCTGTGGCTCCTGAAGGCGTGATTCCATTCTTCTATCGTACCAGTGCAGGCGCGGAGATTGATTTGATTTTGTTGTTTCCAGACCAAAGTAAGCTGGCGGTTGAAATCAAGCGTAATCCACGCCCTAAACTGAGTAAGGGATTTTATATTTCGCAACAAGATCTCCAACCCCAACATAGCTATGTGGTGACACCGGAAGAAAAAGTGTTTCCGATGGATGAACACACCACACAAATTGGATTGTATGGCTTGATGCAGCGCTTGCGGGCTATGTGAATCTGAGTAGCCTATTCATGCTATACTCAAGCGTCCTGTAACGTTAGTACAAGGTGATTCGCTATGAACGTCATCGGTATCAAGGAGTTACCGGAACAGCCGTAAACCCCCTTCCTTCAGGTAGGGGATATAAGGCTATTGGCGATAGCCGATGAAAGGCAGAGGGATGAGCACGACATTTTGCTGTTTTGATAGTATAATCAATCATATGAAGCCACTCACTCACCTCAAAACCCTCAAAGTACGAGTCAAGGATAAACACAAACCTATCCTTGAGCAAATGGCGTTTGAAGTGAATCAAGTCTGGAATGCTGCTAACGAAATCACCGCCCTTTATTCCCACGTCCCAATTCCTGAAGTCGGTTGGATACGCAACACCTTTTCCGCCTTTGACCTGCAAAAGCAATTAAAAGGCATTAAAGCGGAACGGGGCTTCATCATTCACTCCACCACTACTCAAGAAGTTATCGCAGCTCACCATAAAGCGCGTCGTCAATTCAAAACGGATAAATTGCGTTGGCGTATTTCCAGTGGTTCTAAACGTTCATTAGGCTGGATACCCTTTAAAACGGGCGCAGCCAAATGGAAAGGGGGGCAAGTCTATTTTGCGGGGCATTATTTCAAGGTGTGGGATAGCTATGGATTGTCTCAATACGAGTTTCGTTCGGGTAGTTTTTCCCAAGATGCGCGGGGTCGTTGGTATTTCAACATCGTAGTAGAAATTCCCTGCATCGAAACCCCCGCAAAAGGACAAGTGTGTATTGATCTAGGTCTGAAAGATACCGCGACGTGTAGCAATGGCTTAAAGCTCGAATCCAAACCGTTCTATCGTGAACTCGAATCTAAGCTAGGCATAGCCCAACGCGCTAAGCAAAAGAAGCGCATCAAAGCGATTCATGCTCAGATTAAAAACCGTCGCTTAAATGCGATTCACCAGTTCACCCATAAAGTTGTTAACGACAACGGCTTAATCATCATAGGCAACGTGAGCAGTTCCGCCCTAGCTAAAACCAAGATGGCTAAATCCGTCTTGGATGCAGGGTGGCATATCCTCAAGACACAACTGAAATACAAAGCGAGTGCGCGGTTAGGGGTGTTTATCGAGGTCAATGAATCGTACACTACCCAAGCTTGTTCGAGTTGCGGCGGTATCAGCCCCAACAGTCCGAAAGGTAGAGCAGGTTTGCGAATCAGAGAATGGTCATGCCCTGAGTGTGGGGTAACGCACGACAGAGATGTCAATGCGGCTAAGAATATTCTCGCGCTCGGACATGAGCGTCTGGCAGCAGGAATCCCCGTCCTTTAGGGCGAGGAGGATGTCAAGATTTACAGGAAGATCTGCAAACACTCTAAATGAGGTGATTTATGAGGGCAAAATGCGCTATTCATGTAAAGTACTCTGTATTCACAGCGATAATACTTTTTCCATTGATGCTATCAGCTAATAATGGTTTTAAGGTTGATACCCTAGACTGCGCGTTAACTCGTACTCAGAATCCTAGCTTAGTATTTGATGCGAAGGTCGATAAGACTCACTACAAGGTAGGTGAGTTTTTATCACTCGATGTGAGTGCTGAGCATGATTTGTATGTCACTATTCTGGATCATGGTTCTGATCCCACTAAGCCGCATCGTGGTCATGTCTTATTTCCTAATGTGTTTATTAAAAAGGGTAGTACTTATCAGTTTCCGTCTCCCAATGCTGGCGATCTTGAAGTGTCTGAACCTTTGGGGAGAAATACTTTAGAGGTGATTGCTAGTGTTGCGCCGCTCAAAAATACCGAGGCGGCGAGTAAAAATGTTAATTTAGTTCCTTCACGTACTCCACCTAGTGCAGCTCCTACAAAAACTACCAATTGCACACTCAGTTTTATGGTAGTGAAGTGAATAGCTTTATTGAGTAGCTTTGGGGTAGACAGGAATATCTAAGCGCTTTTTAACCACTGATTCGCGTGCTTCTAGGGCTTGTAGTTCTGCCTCAAAATCAGCTTGTTGGGAATATTCGCGGCGACTGAGATGTTCAGGAGTATCGGGTGTCCAAAGCAGCACTAATTGATGCGTACCGCTGTTGTTACCAGCTTTTAAGTCTAATTCTTTAGAAGCCAAATTTTTGTTAAGTATAAGGCTAGCATCATTGGTAAGGGGCAAAAGTTGGCTAACTTGTTGCTGTGGGTCGATGCTCCAGAGACTAAGATAACCTGTATCAGTAGCTTGATAGGTGATGGTAATACGATCTCTAACATTGACTTGCCCATCGGCGGTGTAGGTAAGATCAAGAATTGGGGGGTTATTGAAATAACGCTCTATAAAATCGGGTACGTCTAAAGCTAGTCCCACGATCAGCGCTATCGCACCTAAAATCCCCATGATGCTTAGTGAGCGCCAAGAGCGTTTCACTTTATCCCATAATTCACTCAGAAATGCCCTTAGGTTCCCACTCATAGCCCAGCCCTCACACTCAATGGCTTATTAACATAGCGTGTGTAGTGGTCTAGCTCAAGCTCCGTTTTTAGCAGTCTTTGAGGTTGGAACCACTTACAGTTTGGCTCCAGTTTTAACCTGATTTAAGGCAAGGTTCAGGGTAGAGTATTTTCTAACCTTATATTAACATCCTAGGCATCTTTTATTATCAATGTGTTGGCGATGGGGCTGATGCGTGGCAGGGGTGTTGGTGATGTTTAAAAAGCTCAGCTTAGGTGTAGTCATAGGGCTAGTGGTGTGGAGTGGGGGACTGTGTGCCGATACTAGCCGTAATGTGAATTTAAGGCAGGCAGCCGAACAGTTTGTCAGTGCGGGTAAAGTCGCGGTGGTAGTAGGGGTAGAAGCTTATAGTCTACGTAGTGGTTTAAGACCATTAGATTACGCGGCTGATGATGCACAGGAAATGGCAAAAACTTTAAGGCAATTAGGCTATAACGTTCAGCTTTTAACCAACCAGCAGGCGACTCGTGCCGATGTCTTGGATGCGATTGAGCAAGCAGGTAAGGCAGTGAGTATTAGTGATGGCACGTTATTATTTTTCTTTTCAGGTCATGGGTTTGCTGAGGGGCAGAATAATTATTTAGCCTCTTATGGTACGGTATCCACTCATTTACAAGGGTCAGCTTTGCGCTTAGACGAGGTGGAGCAAGCGATTCGTCAAACGCATGTTAAGCGAGCGGTGATGTTTGTGGATGCATGTCGAAATAATCCTTTTGTAGGTAAGAGTGTGGCGCAGCCGAGTTTTTTACGTCAACACAGTGAGGGGATTAAGGCTCTGTATGCGACCAAGCCGGGGGAGCTGAGTTATGAAACGCCGCAATTGGGGCATAAGTATCTACACAAGTTGAAGTGATGATGAGAAGATAACGGTATGGATATAAAAAAAGTTAGCGGGTGTGGATGCCCGCCTGAGTTTGCGTTATGAACGCATGGTTCAGAGTTACATGAAGGTCAGTGAGCCGCTGAGTGCAGGTATGAAAGCCTTGAACGATGGGGTGAGCAGTTTTGCCCACACACAAGCGGCGTGGCGTTTTTATGCGAATCCGGTGGTGAGTTTGTCAGTGCTGCAAGCGCCGTTAACGGCAGCGGCTCATGAGGGCATTACGGAGCGCTGTGGTTCGTATGCGTTGTGTATCCACGATTGGTCGCGGTTAGCGTATCGTCATGCGAATAAGGCAGATCGTTATGCGATTACGCATGCCAGCGATCAAGGCTATGATTTACAAAGTAGTTTAGTCATCAGTGATCAAACCGGTGAACCGATTGCCCCGGTAGCGCAATGCCTAGTGAGTGGAGTGGGTCGTCAGGTACCAGTATGAGGAGGAGGTGTTAACGCCTCGTACGCATTTGGATGAGGTGAGCCGTGCGATGGAGCATCTGGAGGGCTTAGGGTTTTCCCGTCCCTTGGTTCATCTGATGGATCGCGAAGGGGATTCGGTGGGTCATTACCGTCGTTGGCAGTCATCCGGGATTCAGTGGTTGGTTCGTATTCGGGACAACCCGCAGTTGACCTATCAAGGGTCGGCTCTAGCCAGTAAAACCCTAGCAGAGCAGCTCACCTACCATCGAGCCAGAACCGTACAGGTTCAGGGTAAACCCCATGAACAATACGTGGGCGAAATACCGGTGAGTGTAACCCGTCGGTCTAAACCGAGCTGTAAAAAGCAGGTCCAACCCTCGGTCGCGGGGGAGCCGGTGATGGCACGCTTGGTGGTCAGTCGCCTCTTCAATGAACAAGGGGACATGATCGCTCAGTGGTTATTGCTCACTACCCTCACAGCCCCCACCGCCGACACACTGGTCTTGTGGTACTACTGGCGTTGGCAGATTGAGAGTTTCTTTAAACTACTCAAATCCGCCGGACATCAACTCGAAGCGTGGCAACAGGAGTCTGCACTAGCCGTCGCGAAACGGCTTTTGGTCACGAGTATGGCCTGTGTCACCGTCTGGGCGATTGCCGTGAGTCCTCAACCGGAAGTACAGCAACTTCGGCAGTTGTTGATTCGCTTGAGTGGTCGACAGATGCGTTCTAAGGTCACCTTTACTTACCCAGCCTTATTAGCTGGGTTAGAAACTTTTCTGGCGTTAGTCCAGCTACTGGACTCGTATTCACCCGCAGAGATTCAAACCCTCTCCCAGACCCTCCGTTCGGTAATGCATAAAAATGTGTAGATACTTATGCAATTGGGGCGCGGGGTGTTTACTCACTTTTTGGTGCAGGGTCTACGGGGGCAGGCGGTGGAAGCGGATGGGGCGATTAGCTTTGAAAGTTTGACGCAGTATGTGCAGGAGGAGACGGCGCAGTGGACGTTGCAGCATTTGCAAAAGACGCAGTTGCCTTATGCTCATGCGTGGTCGGGGAGTTTTGGGGTGTTTGTGTTGGGGCAGGTAGGGCAGAGAGTTGCAGCACCTGTGCCAGCCCCGCCGCCAGTAGAGCGTCCGACACCAGCACCTACGCCACCGCCAGTGGTACGTCCGACAGCAGCACCTGCACAGGCTAGGGTGATTGAGCCACAGATGGTAAATATTCCAGCGGGGACGTTTACGATGGGGTGTGTGGCGGGACGGGATGATGTTGTAGAGGGTGATTGTGAGACTAATGAAAAACCAGCGCGTCAGGTGCGAGTGAATGCCTTTCAGATGGGCAAAACGGAAGTAACAGTGGCGCAGTATATGGCATGTGTGCAGGCAGGAGGATGTAATAAACCAGAGTGGGATAGTCCTAATGCTCCTAGCGGTTATGCGACAATGGGTAGTGCTTTGCGCGGTGCTAATTATCCCATAGTTGGGGTGAGTTGGAACGATGCACAGGCTTATGTGCGCTGGCTCAGTCAGCAAACTGGTAAGCGCTATCGTTTACCCAGTGAAGCGGAGTGGGAGTATGCCGCACGAGCAGGTGGTAATACTGCCTACTCATGGGGCAGTAGCATAGGTAAGAACAGAGCTAACTGCTATGGCGATCAATGTGGTGACAGCTATCAGTATACAGCGCCCGTAGTTAGCTATGCTGCTAATAGCTATGGACTACATAACATGCATGGCAATGTATGGGAGTGGGTAGCAGACTGCTATGCTAACTATGCTAGTGCTCCTAGTGATAGCACAGTAGTAGCTAGTACTAACTGCTCTCTGCGTGTGTTGCGTGGTGGTTCATGGTTCGACATCCCGCAGGACTTGCGCTCAGCGTATCGCAGCCGCTTCGGGCCTACGAACCGTTACAACAGTGTAGGCTTCCGGGTTGCCGCAGGTTAAGTGCCATCGTAAAAAGCCCCCATCCCCAGCGCTTCCCCCGCAAGCGGTGAAGGGAGTAAGGGAGATGGTGATTGTTGGGGTAGAGCTAGTGTTAAGAAGATGCAGCCAACCTAATGACCAGTGCTATAATGAATTCAACCTCACTATGACATTCAAGCTATGGCTGAAAAAGACATTGTAAGCAAAGACGTACTGCAACACCTCGCCGCCGACATTGCCAATATCCTGCTCCATCTCGATGTAGAGCATGATTCGGTAGAACTACTCCAAACCGAGCAACAACGCATCGAAGTACGTCGTGCCGATATGGTAGCGCGGATGCGCAAGCGTGGAACAGGCGAGCAATTCATCCTGCACGTTGAAATCCAAAACGCCAACGACATGAGCATGCCTGTACGCATGTTGCGTTATGTCAGTGACATATTACTCCTACATCCCAACGAACCCATCTATCAGTATTTGGTCTACATCGGCAAAGCTCGACTGTCTATGCCCACTGAGTTGGTACTGCCCGATTTTCACTACCGTTATCGGGTATTAGATATGCACACAGTGGATTGCAGTTTATTATTAGCTCAAGACACACCGGAGGCTTTAGTACTCGCTATTTTATGTGACTTCAAAGCGCGACCTACACAAGAAGTCGTCAACTACATTGTCAAGCGCTTAAAAGAACTCACCGGCGATAATGAAGCCCAATTTCGTAACTACTACGAAATGTTAGAAACTCTCGCGGACAACCGTGATTTACAAACACAACTAGACGAGGCCAAACATATGTTAACGCAAGTCGATGTCACTCGTTTTTCTACCTATCGCTGGGGGCTGCAAGCTGGACTGGAACAAGGACGTGAATTGGGGTTAGAGCAAGGGCTAGAGAAAGGACTTGAGCAAGGGCTTGAGCAAGGGCTTGAGCAAGGGCTTGAGCAAGGGCTTGAGCAAGGGCTTGAGCAAGGGCTTGAGCAGGGGCTTGAAAAAGGTCTGAAACAAGGTTTTGAAAAAGGTGCTCAACTCAAAGCCACTGAAATGGCTAGAAAGTTGATTAGCAAAGGTGCTTTTGAAGTGGCTGAAATTGCCGAGCTAACAGGGCTGACTGAAGACGAAATACAAACGCTTAAAGCCGCTCTATTGAATTAATCTCTCGCGTTATGAGTAAGTCGTACCTAGTACGCTTACTCACCCACTGGCTAGTACTCAAAAATCATAATCAATCCACCAACTCAAACTCTGCTTGGGTGCAATCAAACGCTCGAAAAACGGTTCCCATGAAAAGGTATGTTGATTGCCCCAAATCGGGAAAAAGGTAGGCACATAACTACACGTTGCACTCACCATACCTAGTACAGGATGGCGTTGGGTAATGGTCAGAGGGCTGTGTGCTTGTTGATCTAAGGCTTGATAAAACCCTGCTTGCTCAGGCCAGTTTTTGCGCGTGATAAAACCATTTTCTGCGATAAAGTACCCATCATTCTCTGGCATCGATACCGGAATACTGAGGCGGCATAACTCATCGGTTTTAGTTTGCGGATAAAACGGATGGGGGAACCATGCCATAGGAATAAAGGTATTCCCCTGATTCGTGATAGTAGTATGCGAACGCACAGTACGCTCCATCAAGCTAACAGTACGTTGCAAGGTAAAATCAAACTCAGCAAAAGTTTGATGCGTACTCATCTGAATGGCAGAGCGACTTGCCTCAATATCCCATTGGCAAAATTCCAGTACTTGCTTAGTGGTTAAATCACAGCGCCCAATTCCAATAATACACACCTCACTATCCGAGCCATTGGATTGACGCAGTGGCGACCAATTAAACGCATCGGGAATCCCTTGACCATCAAACCAATTAAAACTATCAGGATAGGTAGGCCCTGATAGCAATGCGCCCTGCTGATGATCAGTCACTTGATAGATATAGCCCCCCGTACAATAGCGCACACCAAAGCGAGCTTGATCCGCAATAGGGTCTAAAATATCGATGGTTAATTGGTGATTAGTGAGTGGGTACATAGTAAGTTCTGCTAGCGGTGGTAAATAAGAGTATAGGTAGGGGCAAACCTATGTGTTTGCCCAATGGCAGTGGCAAATAGGGTAGACACATAGGTCTATCCCTACGGATTTTTATCAATCGGGTCGACGTTGACGCAATGCTTCATATAAACAGACGCCTGTAGCGACTGACACATTGAGGCTTGATACTTTGCCGCGCATAGGAATACTGATTAAAAAATCACAGTTTTCCTCAGTCAAACGCCGAATACCTTGCCCTTCAGCGCCCATCACTAGCGCCATTGCCCCAGTTAAGTCCGCTTCATATAAGCCCTTGCTCGCTTGATCGCTCGTACCCGTAATCCAAATCCCGCGCTCGCGTAATGTACTCATAGTGCGTGCCAAATTGGTGACACTCATAAAAGGTACTAACTCCGCAGCACCAGAGGCAACCTTGCGCACGGTGGGCGTCAATCCTACTGCATTATCACGCGGTGCAATGACCGCATGCACCCCTGCACCCTCAGCAGTACGTAAACACGCGCCTAAATTATGTGGATCAGTTACCCCATCGAGAATCAATAAAAAGGGTGGCTCGTCTAGTTTATCAAGTAAGTCGTATAGATCATTTTCGTCGTATTCTTTAGCACTTTTGTACTCAGCGACAACCCCTTGATGGCGATTATCACGCCCTGCCATTTCATCCAATTTATTAGGGTCAATGAGTGCGCAACTAATACCCGCTGCTTTCAGCAAAGGTTGTAATTTGAGAATACGCTCATTACGAGTGCGTTTGTCTATCCACACGCGTACTAGATTGTCTGCATCATGATTTAACGCACTTTCGACCGCGTTAATGCCGTAAATCAGAGATTTTGCCATTACGATTTTTTCTTTTTACGTGACTTTTTCGAGGATGCACTATCCTGTCCTTCAGGGAGTACAAAGTCAATTTTGCGCTCGTCTAAATCAACCCGTGCCACCTGTACTGTAATGGGATCGCCTAAGCCATATTTACGCCCAGAATTTTCCCCTGTTAGGCGATGACGTATCGGGTCAAAACGATAGTAGTCACTGGTTAAAGCAGTGACGTGAACTAAGCCTTCCACATAAATATCATTCAAGGCCACAAATAACCCAAACCCTGTCACGGTTGCAATCACACCCTCAAATACTTCGCCCACCCGCTCCTGCATATACTCCGTTTTGAGCCATGCAATTACATCACGGGTGGCATCATCAGCGCGACGCTCAGTCATAGAACAATGTTCACCCAGCGCTAACATGGAGGCAAAATCATAAGGATAGTTTTCGGCAACCCCCCCACGTAATATATGGCGAATCGCTCGATGGACTAAGAGGTCTGGGTAACGACGAATAGGTGAGGTGAAGTGTGCATAATGACTTTGTGCTAAGCCAAAATGACCGATAGTTTCGGGGCTGTAGCGGGCTTGAGAGAGTGAGCGCAGTAGCACCGTTTGAATCACATGCCGATCAGGGCGCTCTTGAATCAGATCCATCACTTTAGCGTAATCGGCAGGTTCAGGTTCATCTCCCCCTCCTAATGATAAACCCACGCCATTTAAAAACTCACGGACATTGCTTAAACGCTCAGTATCGGGCTTATCATGAATACGGTGCAGAGCAGGGATTTTATGTTCTACCAAAAATTGCGCGGCACACACATTCGCTGCAATCATGCATTCTTCAATTAGCTTGTGGGCATCATTGCGCTCCATAGGCACAATCGATTCAATCTTACGATCCGCACTAAAAATAATTTTGGTTTCAGTACTTTCAAAATCAATTGCACCGCGTTCTTCACGCGCTTCACGTAGTACTTGATAGAGGTTATATAGCTCATCCAAGGGATTGAGTAGAGCAGAGTACTCAGAGCGCATAATAGGGTCTCTATCAACCACTATTTTTGCCATTTTGGTGTAGGTCAAACGTGCTTTAGAGTGCATCACCGCTTCATGAAAACGGTAGTCGGATATAGCACCATTTTCATCCACATGCATCTCACACACCATGCACAGACGATCCACATTGGGATTTAAAGAGCACAAACCATTAGATAAAATCTCCGGCAACATCGGAATGACTTTGCCCGGAAAATAAACGGAAGTGCCTCTTAAACGTGCTTCCTTATCCAGCGCTTTATCATTACGCACATAATAGGCGACATCGGCAATGGCTACCCATAAGCGCCAGCCCATGCCTTCGCGCTCACAATACACCGCATCGTCAAAGTCTTTCGCATCTTCACCATCGATTGTGACTAGCGCCATTTGGGTCAGATCAAGGCGACCTTGCTTGGCATCACTAGGGACTTCATAACCAAATTGATCGGCACGTTCAATCACCGCTTGAGGCCATTCAAAGGGGATTTCATGGCTACGAATGGCTATATCAATTTCCATCCCCGGAGCCATATGATCACCGAGAATTTCGACAATTTTACCTAAAGGGCCAGAGCGTTTGGTCGGTTGCTCAATAATCGCGGCAACGACTATTTGCCCTTCTCGTGCCTCTCCCAACGCATCGGGAGGAATAATAATATTATGCGCAATGCGTGAGTTATCGGGGATAACATAATGCAAACCACGCTCATTGAATAGGCGTCCGACCACTTGTTCAGTGCCACGCTCTAAAATCTCTACCACCGCTCCTTCACGCCGTCCCTTGGGGTCAAGCCCGCGTACACTAGCTAAAATACGGTCGCCATGTAGCAGCATATTCATTTGCTTAGCATGCAGGAATAGATCCGGTGAACCATCATCCGGTTGGAGAAAACCAAAGCCATCAGGGTGACCAATTACCCGCCCCGCAATCAGGTCAGCGCGATTAACAGGCAGGTACTGTTTGCGGCGATTAAAGAGCAATTGTCCATCGCGCTCCATTGCACGAAGACGCTTTTTAAGCGCTTCCACATCCTCATCATCTTTGAGTCCTAAGGCTTCAGCTAAGGGTTGAAACTCTAAAGGTTTGGTGCTTTCTTGAAGGATATTAAGAATTAAGTCACGGCTAGGAATAGGTTTTTCGTATTTTTCCGCTTCATTTTGAAAATTAGGGTCATGTAGTTTCATGCAATGTCCTTATTAGTTGTTATGTTCGTATGGCAGGTGAGCATAACAAAGTTTTACTCAGGGGTAAGTAAAAACTCTCGTAGTAATATTTGAGCGCTTATTGGTCATAAGGGGCAGTGCTTTGTCTAATCACTAGAGTGGGGTCAAGCAGGGGTAGGGGAGTGAATACCTGTTGTTTTATTAAATTTAGTAATTGTTGTGCGGCGACTCTACCTAGTGTTCGACAAGGTTGATGAATAGTGGTGAGTGCAGGAATATAACAAGCAGTTAGGGTGAGATCATCGTAGCCGACCACTGATACATCTCGCGGCACTCTAAAACCTAATTGATATAGGGTGGCAATAAAGCCAAAGGCTATTTCATCTCCAGCACTGCATATGGCACTCGGACGTTGCTCTATAGGTAGATTTGCCCAAGCATAGGCTGCTTGTTGCCCCGTCGCTAATTCAAATAAACCCTCATGAATCCAAGCCTGGTGAGTGGGTAGGTTGAGCTGCTTTAGGGTGTGTAGAAAACTTTCCTGTCTGCGTTGTCCGGGAGTATGCATCGATGGACCTGCTATATGTCCAATACGTGTATGCCCTAATGAGTGTAAATGTTTAACGGCTAGTTCAATGCCTAATTCGTCATTAATACCAATATAGGGCAGAGTCAATTCAGCATGGCGTTCACCCGCAAATAGAATAGGAGGATGACCTTTAGCATTTTCAATAATATCTCTAGAGACTTGACCATCTAAGATAAGAATCCCATCCACACGGTTGCGACTGAAGTAGTTACGTGCATGGGTAGTGCTCATCGATGCTTTTTGAGTATCAGCGATTAAGACATTGATATGATTGCTAGCGAGTACTTCTTCAACACCTTCGACAATAAGAGAGAAATAGGGATTACCAATATTAGGGGTCATAACCACTATAGTATCGGTTTGACGCTTGCGTAGATTACGCGCATTTTCATTAACGCTGTATCCAGTCGATTCGATAGCAGCTAATACTTGTTGACGGGTTAGTTCGGATACTTTGTCTGGATTGCTTAAAGTGCGACTCACAGTGGCTACGGATACTTTTGCCAACTGAGCTATCTCTTGAATGGTAATGTTTTGAGAGTTAAGCGCCATAGCAACGAATGAGTTTCCCTACTGATAAATTCATAGCATAGGTTAAACACTGAGGTTAGATCTAGTAGCTTAAGTATGAATTAACTATAAACCTTTAATTAATCAATAGTTTTAAAGAAAACAGGTTTATTTGCTTTTAATGTAAACGATTACATAATTTAATGTAATCGTTTACACTGATGGGTAACGATGCTCAATCATTTTATTTCGCTAGAGGATAATGCTATGTGGCAACCACATGAGACGGATCATCAGTCTGAGACGAGTCAATCGTTAGCTAGATTTAATGCAACACCTATCGCCCAAAAGCCCCTTTTTAAACTAATAAGCTCAGTGATTATGCTGAGTTTAGTAGCGGCCTGTAGTGGTGGTACTTCTTCAACCGATATTACTACCCCAACGCCGACACCCACACCCGTTCCGACTCCAACCCCCACACCTACACCTGTCCCAACGCCGACGCCTACACCTGTCCCAACGCCGACGCCGACACCCGTTCCGACACCTACTCCCACACCTACACCCGTTCCGACACCGACTCCAACCCCTGATACCTTGTCGTTTTATAGTGATTGGCCAGACATAGCCTCTACTAATGCCATCAAGCCTGATTCCACTATTGAGACTCAGGTTCAGAGTATTTTGGCGCAAATGACGTTAGAGGAAAAAGTAGGGCAAATGATTCAGCCTAATTTGGATCAAGTCACGCCTGCTGAGGCTAAAGAGTACAAATTAGGTTCTTTACTCAATGGTGGTGGTTCATGGCCGAATAATAATAAAAAGTCAACGGCGGCTGATTGGGTGGCTACAGCGGATAGTTATTGGCAGGCCCTAGACGAGGCCTATCAAGACCGAGGGTTTAAGATCCCTTTTATGTGGGCGACGGATGCAGTGCATGGACATAATAACGTCTATCAAGCAACGGTATTCCCTCACAATATCGGTTTAGGGGCTGCGAATAATCCCGAACTCATTTATAAAATTGGTCAAGCTACTGCGCGTGAAATTGTCGCTACGGGTTTGGATTGGACTTTTGCTCCCACGGTTGCTGTTCCTCGTGATGATCGTTGGGGACGCGTCTATGAGGGCTACTCGGAAGATCCTGAAATCGTTTATAACTACGCTAGTAAAATGGTTGAAGGTTTACAAGGTGGGGGCGCTGGTTTAAAGACCGATACTCAGGTTATCTCTAATGTAAAACATTGGTTAGGTGATGGGGGCACTAAAAACGGTGTAGACCGTGGTGTCAATCAAAGCACTGAGACTAATCTTATTAATCTACATGCGGCAGGGTACTTTGCAGGCTTAAAGGCTGGTGCACAGGTAGTCATGAGTTCGTTTAATTCATGGGATGCCGATGCCAATTACGCGTCTAATCCAGCGGTGGCTTATAATAAAAAAATTCATGGTAGCAAGTATCTCATTACCGATGTGCTCAAAGGCAAAATGGGTTTTGATGGTATTGTGGTAACCGATTGGAATGGACATGGTGAAATAGCCGGTTGTAGTGCTGCTAATTGTCCCGATGCGGTCAATGCAGGTAATGATGTGTTCATGGTCACTGCCAAGGCGGATTGGAAAGCCTTTTATGCCAATGTGATCCAACAGGTGAAAGACGGCATTATTCCGATGAGTCGGATTGATGATGCTGTGACTCGTATTTTACGCGTGAAAATGCGTGCAGGCTTATGGGACAAGCCTAAACCTTCTGCTCGCTCACTAGCCGGTAATCAAGCGATCTTAGGTGCTCCTGAACATAAAGCCTTAGCACGGCAAGCAGTGAGTGAGTCCTTAGTATTACTAAAAAATAATAATGCGGTCTTACCTCTCAAGGCAGAGCAAAAGATATTTTTAGCAGGTAGTGCTATGGATAATATCCAAAAGCAAACCGGAGGTTGGTCGCTGACTTGGCAGGGGGCCGATAACACACTGGCTGATTTTCCGGGAGCTTCTACTGTTAAGCAGGCGCTGGAGGCACAGATTGGAGCTGAAAATATTATTACTGATAAAGCCCAAGCTAATGCAGATATGGTGGCTTTAGTAGTGATAGGTGAAGACCCTTATGCAGAGTTTATGGGGGATATTAAAGACCACCAGACCCTCAGCTATGCCGAACTAAAAACCTCTTATGCGGCAGATTTGCAGACCATTAAAGACCTAAAAGCCTTAGGTATGAAGGTAGTGACCGTATTTTTGTCAGGTCGTCCTTTGTATGTGAATGAGGAAATCAATCATTCAGATGCCTTTGTTGCCGCGTGGCTACCAGGGACAGAGGCGGGGGGGATTACGGATGTCTTGTATGCAGTAGGAGGAAAAGATTTTAAAGGTAAGCTCTCCTATTCTTGGCCTGCTACTAAATGCTCTACTAGCATTAATCGTGTCCCGCCACATATCAGTGGCTATATGACACCCGTTAATGAGCAGGATATTAGCGGCATTCATGCGCCCTTATTCCCTTATGGCTATGGTCTGACTTATAGCGCTATGACGGCTGCGGCTACTGATGTGAGTTGGGATTTAAATAATCTACCTCTAGATACGCGTAACTATGGTTGTGGACAAAGTGAACCCGATACCGGGATAGCGACTTTGCCATTAGAGATTTATGGAACGCGTGCAACGGATGAGTTTGTATTACGCATCTCTGGTAATAAAAATGGTTGGGCAGCGATTCCAGTGCCCAAAGAACAACCCGCTGATCAAGGTACGGTATCCACTCAACCCATTAATTATCAAGGTCAATACGATGCGGTGAAGGTGACCTTTAAGGGGGATGATCTAGCGCAAATTTATCTACAAACTCAAAGCGAGGCGGGACAAGATCGCAATTCATATTTGAACGCTGAATCTACTTTGCAGTTTGATATTAAAGTCCATCAAGCACCTACGGCTACTCTCAATTTAGCACAGCACTGTGTGTGGCCGTGTCTCGGACAGGTAGAGCTGAATAAGGTATTGCCAGCCGTATCCACTGAATGGTCAAAATTAAAAATACCCTTAAAGTGTTTTGCCGAGCAGGGCATGAATCATGCTGCTATGAATACACCGTTATTATTCCTGACAGGAGGCGCAGCGCAGTTTGATCTAGGCAATGTACGGATTGTGCCGAAGAGTGTGGATGCAGCAACCGATGCGGTAGCGTGTGCTGATTTGAAAGCGGATAGTGGCGGTGGAGGATCTAGTATCGATTTAGGTACGGTGACTGAGGATAAAGCGGTTGCAGTAGGTTTCCGTCCCGATATGGTGACAGCCTTATCGATTACGGCACAGAGTACTGCCTTAAATAGTGGTAGTTTGCGTACTAGCTCAAATGCCTACGAGGGTAGCTCATCATTATTATTCAGTCATACAGGTGTGGATTGGGGCGGCTTTTTTAGTGAGTTTTCACCGTTACTGAATTTAAGTAGTTATACCAATAT
Organism: Thiofilum sp.; assembly: GCF_016711335.1. NCBI lineage: Bacteria > Pseudomonadati > Pseudomonadota > Gammaproteobacteria > Thiotrichales > Thiofilaceae > Thiofilum > Thiofilum sp. Next base: position 233,827 of record NZ_JADJTF010000001.1, on the reverse strand, counting down.
GGTCGTAGCCGTAGCTGCACCTGATGCTTTGGATCAATTAGAACTCAAGTTAGATGATGCTACAGGTGCGGCATTAGGTAAAAATCTGTTGTCTTATCCCTCTACCACTTCCGGTATTTGGAAAATTTACACCGTACCATTGAGTGAGTTTGTGGGGGTAGATAAGAGTCAAATTAAAGCAATAGGGTTCTGGCATCCTAAGGCAGCTAGTGGTAGCTATTTGAAGTCAGACATTTTAATTGATGATATTCACTTTAATTAATGCTACCTAAGGATTTTAGGCAGTTAAGTGATTGATTAGCAATAGCTAGGTAGTTGACAGCATGTCATGCTACCTAGCCACTTGAAATCGTTTGACAATCCAAAATAAACTGCTTAACATTCGCATCCTTAATACGCTATGACTCCCTTATAGTGTCTTAAGCCGATGTGGCGGAATTGGTAGACGCGCTAGTTTCAGGTATTAGTGGGGCGACCCGTGGAAGTTCGAGTCTTCTCATCGGCACTTATTTTTAACCAACAGTAGTTGGTGCCTAAAGCCTTCGATTAGTTTTAATCAAGGCTTTTTTCGTTTTTAGGTGTTTCTAATAGTTTTACCTGCTCTTGCTTATGTATCCAGCCACTAATAAAGCCTCGTACTACTAATGCAGTCGGAATACTGACCCACATAATAAAAGCAATAAGCTCCATAAAGGAGCCATGGAGGGGGTGCATCAGATGGACTATCAGCATTACAATAAAAACCAAAATCAGATTAATCATGGTTAAAGTAATGATCGGTAAGCGTCTACCCGTTGTAGCGCGGTAAGCACGATGGGGTAAACCAAAGATGATTAAGCTGGGAGTTAAAGCAAAGAGTAACAATAAGATAATTAAAATAAAGGCACTAAACATCAGATTCTAGGTTCGGTATCAGAATTAATAATCCTACTGTACAACGTTAAGGTAAAGAAGTCTCATCTAGACCGGATTTCCATTAAAACTAGCCGACTTGCGATAAAACTCAATATGGCGTTTAATGCCCAAGGTATAATTTCTTAACTACATTATGCAGATAAATGATACTGCATTGACTATTATTATTACGTAGTTGCACATAGAAGTTATGTTGTAATGCTGTTTAATCCGTCCTTAGCGTGCGGTTTCGTATCACCTTTAAGAGATATTAGGCTAACCCTATGAAAGTAAAAAAGTTTGTTGGAATGGCGCTCTTAGCGTTTTTCGGTCTTTCGGCTACTAGTAACACTTCGGACAGTTTACGCGGCGATAGCACCATAATTACATAGGTCTGCGAAGGCTGGGCTGGATTTTATGGCGCTGAAGTCGAGTTTTAAGTGGCGAGAAAAGCGTTCGAGCAGATGGGCATTGAAGTGGCGGATCTTCCCACTGGCAACGGAGAGGACACTGCGCCCGTTGCCCCGGCATCCCAGTTCTGCTGGCGATCTTCCAGCCGGAGCAGGTTAAGTGCCGTCAGTGAGGTATTGAAGTGGAAATCCAGCTTTTCTTTGCGGGTCGTTTGGCAGTCACACAGCCCGGTGTGTTGCTTGGCATCCCGGAACAAAAATTCTATCTGGAAACGCGCTTGGTAGTAACGCAGGATGTCTAATGCAGGGCAATCCGTGTCGGTACTGAACAGCAGTGCGCTAGCGGTCTTGCCGTTTGCTTCGCGCACCAGATAGACGATGCGCACTATCTGTTTGAACGTCGGGCTGTTAACAGTAGCGGTGTAAACACGCTGCCCGTCCAGCTCTCCGACCCGTTCAAAACGTGATAAGTCGTCAAAACTGACTTTGCCGCTGTACTGGCGGTGACGACCCTTGGGTTTTTGTGCGCCCGTGTACAGCCACCGTAAGTCGGCGTCCTGACGTAACTTGCTGATCAAATGCAAGTTGAGTTCCCTGATGCCACTGACAAACTTAGTTTTGGCATAAAAGCTATCCGCGACGAGATAACGGATGCCACACCCCAGCAGGACTGTGATGGCGTGTTGAAGCTGTCCAAGGTAGCTATCCATCCGCGTGGGGAGCGGCGCACCAACGAAGGGTGGGTGTTTCACCTTGGTTTTGTCTTTGGTGTTGGCGGGTTGGCTTTGACCCTTGCGGGTTGAGCGCGGCAACGTAGGCGTTTGGCGGGCGGATAAGGTGTAGTACGTGTTGTGGGTCACGTCCACCAGCGCTAACAAGGATAATTCTTGTCCGCGTTGCGCCTGCCCCTGTGAGCCGTTCCAAAACCAGTCTAAGTATAACTCTTGCGCCCGCTTTTAGGCACGAAACTGGCATCAATAGCCGCAATACGTTCCCCCTTGCCATGCAGGACATCCTGTAAGATCAGCAGGTTGAACGCTAGAAAATCAAAGGAACGTGAAAACCAGCGTGAAAAAGTCTTTTCATGGCAGTCACTGTAACGTCCAAGGTTGCGGAAGTTGACACGGCTGGGCAGGTACATCAGCGCATTGAACAAGGTCAGCAAAAACTGGCGCTGCGGTTTCGCCACACTGGACATTTGGCTCAGAATCGTTTCTATTGTGGACATGGAAGCTTCTGGGGTGAGGGGTTGTTATCGTGGTTGACGACATCTTCCCACACTGGAGGCTTCCAGCCTATTTTTCAATCATGCCCAAACTGTCCGAAGTATTGCTACTAGTCAAGCGGCTAATTTGTTAACTGCAACTGCAGAACGCCCAACGGCGGGTGAGCGTCTTCCGACAGCTACTATTGCAACCGCAGTGATCCGTTCTATCAATAAAAACGACTTAAATTATCTAAATAATTGTATGCGCGATTTAAATATTCCTCAAGGAGCCTATGAGCGTTTATTTCGCGTAGTGACTTTGCCGCGTCTGCGTAATGGTCAACAATGGTATTTTGTTCGTCCTGCTTTAAACCCCTATTGCCAAACCTTTTACGGTGCGAATGGTTTCCGTCATTGGTTAGTGAGCTTGACAGGCAATGCTTATCAAGTACGTCATACGGGCTTAAGTAGTACTTTTAGAGTGTTAAATACACAGTCTAATGGTTACTACGATATTGCTAGCAGTACTTGCACAGCAGCAGAATGCTTTACTACTACTATGAAATATGTAGGCAATCGTTATGCCCCTTTCCAATGTAGCGAAACACGCTTCTCGGGTGGCAGTGGTAATGACGTAGAGTTTACGGTTCCTTGTCGTGCACGCTAAGCGTAACGTTACTAATTTCGAGAGTACTGCATGAGTACTCTCTCCGTGAATAGCGCGTGGGTATTTATTTCTTTTTGGGGGGACGTTCAAATAAGATAGGGTAAGTCTGGTTTTCTACTAAGCCATTGCCCCCGCGCTGTACGCGAGCCAAGTCATAATAGCCGCGTAATTTCAATGTGCCTGAAGCATTAGGTAGCATTTTATTTTCCTCGCCCATAATTAAGTACAAGCGATGTTCATAAAACGCATATTTACGTTCTTTACTGGGTTCTTGCACATATAAGTATAAAAAGGGAAAAGGGGCTAACTGACCATAAAAGTATTGCGGTGACAGATCAGTATAGGTTTTCTGATTCAAAGTAAAACTTGCACTATTCGCGCCTATTTTTAGACTAATTGCTGGAAAGGTAGCTCGCCATTGCCCCTCATAAACACCTTTATCGACCGCGTGAGCGCTAAGGCTAACTAGGCTAAGCACTATTCCTAAGATCCATACTGTGACACGCATATCCGAACCTCGTTATCCATTAACCAAAGTAAATCTGACCTTTAGGATAGCGTACTTTGGGCAGAGTATTCATAGCGAGGAAAATACCTAGAGATAAGGGACCTACCCGCCCTATAAACATCAACAGCATAATCACGCTGCGCTCAAAGTCATTCAGACTAGCGGTGATACCTAATGAAGCCCCTACGGTCGCAAGTGCCGAAGTAGCCTCAAAAAATAAAGCTAGAATCTGTCCATCATTATCTAAGGACATTAAAAACACCGCTAAAATCAGTAAGCCGCAGGTAGTCACGGTTAACGCTAAGACTTTTTGAATCTGATCCTCACGAATGCTGCGCCCAAACACATGAATCCAGCGCTGGCGTTTAAAGAAAGCTACGGCCGATAAGATTAACACAATAAAGGTAGTGACCTTCAGCCCACCCGCCATCGAGGTACTACCACCCCCAATCAGCATCAACATAATGAACATTAAAGTGGTCGATTCGTGCATACCCGCTAGGTCGATACTATTAAAGCCGCCACTGCGACTAATCACCATTTGGAACCAGCTCGCACTGAGTTTGGCAGTGTTACTCTCTAAAGCACCTAAGGTTTTAGGGTTACTCCACTCCATTAGTGCAAAAGCCGTTATCGATACGACTAAAAGGATGGCTGTCCCTACTAGCATTAATTTGGTGTGTAAAGTAAACGCATGCCAACGACGTTGGTTCCAGACATCAGTAATAACGCTATAGCCTATACCACCCACAATCACTAATACGGGAATGGTAATATTGATCACGGGATTTGTTACAAAAGGCATCATGCTAGTAGAGTAGAGGGCAAAACCACCATTGGTGAATGCTGAGATACTATGAAACAGTGCATACCATAGCCCTTTACCCCAACCCAGTTCAGGAACAAATACGAAGCTGAGTGCTAATGCCCCCAGCGCCTGACAAATAATAACGATCTTAAAAATAATCCAAGTAAGTTTGAGTAGTGCAGTGACTGAGGTTTGGTTGAGATCTTCGCGTAAAAAAACGTGCTGTGCTGCCCCCACTTGAAATCCAAGCATAGACAAAACTAAGACGGTAAACGTCATGACACCAATACCGCCTAGCTCCAGTAAGAGCGCAATAATCATTTGTCCCCAGAGCGTAAACTGCGTCCCTGTATCGACTACGCCTAAACCTGTAATAGTTACTGCCGAAGTGGCCGTAAATAAAGCATCGCGCCAAGCAATAGCTTGCGTATTGGCAAAAGGCAGCTTTAACAGCACCATACCGAGCAAGATTAAATTGAGGTATAGCAAGGCTAAAACAGCAGAAGGTGGAAGTTTAATAACCCGCAATGACTTTAAGGAGGGAATACGCATAAGGAGTCTTTATTGCAAGCTATCACTAAATTGGCGCAGGTCGGTACGTCGGCCTAATACCATAATCTTATCTTCGGGCTGCAAGACAAAATCATCTTGTAAGCAATCAATATAATTAGGTCCGCGCATCACTCCTAAGCAACGTAAATGAAAACGCTGTTTTAGTGCTAAGCTACCCAAGGTGGTCTGGGCAGTAGTTGGTAACTCATAGGTGAAAATATGATAGCCATTGCCTAGGCTGACATAATCTTGAATGAATGGGTTATGAAGAATTTGTGCCGTATGCTTACCGACCAGTTCTTCAGGATGAATAATGCGATCCACCCCTAATTTATTCAAAATGCGATGATGAGTACGATTAAGGGCTTTTACCCAAATAGTTTTTACCCCTAAGACGCGAGCATTCATCGTACAGAGTAGATTAGCCTCTAAATCTTCTCCAATGGCAATAATCACCACATCATAGCGCCCTAAACCCGCATCTCGCATCGCCGCTTCATCGGTGGCATCAGCAATAATAGCCTCTGGAATATGATCAGCAATTTGGCTGACCCGCTTTTCGTCGGTATCAATGCCTAATACATGATCACCAAAACGTGCCAATTCACGGGCAATGGTGCTACCAAAGGTTCCTAAGCCAATGACTGCAAAACTACGCGCCATAGTTATTCTCATGATTGAAATCATTCATAGGTTTAGTTTAACAGGTACAGAGCAGAGTGCTAGGTCACTAACAGGAAGAGTGGCATAAGAGGATTAAAAGACTGGGTGACAGGGGAGGTGCACCCAGTAAAGTCTGATCTACAGAGTGAAAACGGATTGCTAAGCCCTCAAGGCTTATGCGTGTTGTGATAATTGCTGTTGCTTAGGTAAAAATTCACGCTGACTGTGCTTATAGCCCTGATCATTGCTCGTGCTGGCTTTCAGGCTATACAACATCGCTAAAGCTAATTTTTCCACCGCTTGCCCTAATGACTGCACTCCACTAGGCGCACTAGGTGAGCTTGCCTGTGTGGGTAACGTGCCGTAGGGGTTAAAGGCAAGAGGTAGTACTGGTAAATATTCAGCAGTATCAACCCCATGCACTGTGAGTGGTCCTATCATTTACTACTCCTTATACAGCTTGCTGTAGTTGGGTTGTAAGAATTTCAGCTTAAGGTTAAAAGGTTCAAAGGCTTAACTAAATTCCGTTAAACGTGAGCTAAACTGTGATAAATGGTTGGATTTTGCGGTTGCTCTGCGGTATTTAGCCGATTAAGGTGTTTTAGGGTTATAGTGAGCTAAGGATTACGAGAGTGAAATCATGCTACCTCCCCAAAATTATTATTTAGGTGCACCTTTGTGGGCTTTAGCCGCTTGGAAGGGTACTTTATTTAAAGCTAATGCCAAACCCGCAGAATTTTTAGAACAGTATGCTGAGCGTTTTAATGCGGTGGAGGGAAATACTACCTTTTATGCAACACCCGCAGCAGCAATGGTAGAGCGTTGGAAGCAAGCCACTCCTGAAACCTTTCGCTTTAGTTTTAAGTTTCCCAAAGAAATCACCCATAAGGCGCATCTAGTCAATGTAGCACAGGCTACGACCGAATTTTTACAGCGTTTAGCTCCTTTAGGTGAGCGTTTACATTATATGATTCAACTACCTGCGAGCTTCAAGCCTAGTGAGTTACCACAATTAGCCGCCTTTATTAAAACGCTTCCACGAGAATATGGTTATGCAGTGGAGGTACGCCATCCTGACTTTTTTACTAAAACGCCACAGCGCCAAGCTTTAAATGAGCTATTAACAGAACTACAAGTGGATCGAGTCATTTTTGATAGTCGAGCAGTACATTCTGCACCTAAATTAGATCAAGCGACTGAAGAGGCTCAATTAAAAAAGCCGCGTTTACCGGTGCAATTAGATACCACTGCGAATCAGCCTATGCTGCGCCATATTGGTCATCCTATACAAACCGATAATGAGGAATGGCTTAAGCCTTGGGTAGCACAAACTGCTCGATGGATTGAGGCGGGTAAGCAACCTGTTATTTATTTGCATACACCTAGTAATGTGGGTGTGCCCGCCTTAGCGGATTGGTTTCAAGTTCAGGTACAAAAGCGCCTTAAAGCCATTATGACAGCGAGTGAACCCCTCTAATCAGACCTAACTTTGTCAAGATAAAAAGTGAAATCAATTCATCATGATGGTTGTTTGAGCCTTTTCATTCTGGTAACATCACGCGCCTTTAGAGTATCAGATTCGCAGTTTGGAGATTTCCCATGGCTCGTGTATGCCAGGTAACAGGTAAGCGTCCGGTAGTTGGCAACAATGTATCGCACGCGAACAATAAAACTAAACGCCGTTTTCTGCCCAACTTGCATACGCATCGTTTTTGGGTAGAGAGCGAAGAACGCTTTGTCAGATTACGTGTTTCTGCTAATGGCATGCGTACTATTGACAAAAAAGGTATCGACGCGGTGCTCGCTGAAATTCGTGCGCGTGGCGAGAAAGTCTAATAACGGGAGTAGATAAGCATGGCCAAGAAAGGCGGACGTGAGAAAATTAAACTGGTATCGACAGCAGATACTGGCTTTTTCTACACCACAACTAAAAATAAACGTACTACTCCAGAAAAATTGGAGTTTAGCAAATACGATCCCGTGGTTCGTAAGCACGTTTTATTTAAAGAAGCCAAAATTAAGTAATTAAAATGGCGGATTCGGTTTAAAAAAGCTCGGTATAGCCGAGCTTTTTTTATGGTAGTGTCTAAAGCACCTTGATTCACTGAGCTTAATAGGGTTTTTATACTAGACTTATACCAGCTTTGGTATAGTGCCAAGCGCAAACCAAGTCTACCTAGTAAGCTAAGACTGATCCAATCCTGAAACTAAAAGAGGAATAACGCGATGGTGGCGTGGGTGATTATAGGGATTATTGTCACACTCCTAATTTTACCGCTGTTAATTGGGTTAATGTTACCCCAACAAGCACGGGCAACCCGTGTCGATTTAGTACGAGCACCGATTGATCAGGTATGGGACTCTTTATCAGACTTAGCGCGTCACACGGAATGGCGCAGTGATCTTAAAAGTGTACAGCTCAAAGATGATGATGAAGGTTTACGCTGGTTAGAGCACTCTAAAACGCAAGGCAAGCTAACCGTGCGCAAGGTAAAAGAAGTACATCATAAAGAAATTACCATGAGCTATCAGCGTGGCAAAGGCTTTAAAGGTACGCGTCAGGCTATCTTTAATGCAGTTCCGGGGGGCACACGAGTCACTTTTACGGAAACACGCGACATTCGGAATCCTCTCGCTCGTTTGCGTAATCAGTTTGGGGCTAAGCTTGATACACAATTGAATCAGTATATTAGTGAGCTAAAAGCTAAATATGCCGCTAAACCCATTACTCAAACTCACACTTCAACGTAGTAATCTGCATCTCAGTGCGTGGCAATTGTAAACGTTCTGCTAGTTCACTGAGAGTACAGTGTTGAATAGGGTGCACGAGAGTAGGAGCCAGCTCCACTAAGGGATAGAGCACAAAAGGATAACGCTCAATATCTTTATGAGCGATGAGTGTACCTTCATATAGCAATAAATCAGCATCAACGGTTCGGGCTTGATAGCCTTGTTGATGGCTACGCCCTAACGCTTGCTCTGTTTGTTTTAGGTGCTCGATTAATTCATTAGCACTCCAATCAGTTTTAAAACCTACCACTAAATTAATAAAGTCATCCCCGACAAAGCCCACCGCCTTAGTACGATAAGCTGCCGAAAGAGTAAGCTCTCCAAACGTTGCCTTTAAACGTTGGAGCAGGGCACATAAATGGTATTCTGGCTCGATATTGCTACCTAAGCCTAAATAGACTTGATGTAATGTTTTGCTCTCACTCATGGACGAGTTCCACGCTCAATTTGTACTCCTACCTCACTAGAGCCGCGTACCGCTCCGGGTTTGCCTACAGTGACGCGAATCCAAGGCATATTGAAGGTGCTAATGAGCTGTTGGGCTATGGTTTCGGCAAGTCGCTCGACTAAATCAAAATGTTGCGCTTCGACTAGCGCTATGACTTGTTTAGACGCTGTTTTATAGTTCAGAGTATCTTCAATATTGTCGCTGGCTGCGGGAATACGATTATCCCAAGCCATTTCTAAGTCCACACGAATCTGCTGGCGAATACGCTTCTCCCACTCATAGATACCAATACGAGCAGGAATTTTCAGATCTTTAACGTAAACAATATCCATAAGTACTCCAGACGAAAGAGGCTAGGGCGACACTATAACGTAAAATGGATCTTTTGGTTATTTAACGAAGCCCGCTTTGATCGTCGACCATTGATACAGTGATTGAGCAAAGCGTTGTGATAGTGGATCACTGTACTTTTGCACCGTTTTGGCAAAGTCGTGAAAGTTGATGATCTCGTGCCCTGTACCATTCGGCTGAATGTAAACCTTGAGACATTGGGTTACCTGAGTGGTGATGTTGATTTGCGAGAGTTGTTGCTTAGGTAGTTGAATTTGCTTTATTGTTTCTAGTAATTTGAGTAATGCAAGATACTTCGGTTTGGCAGAAGTGGCTTGAAATAATTGAACTACTCCCGCTAGTAGCTCAGCAAATGGTTTTTCTTGAGCTTGAATTAAATACTGGTCTTGATCAAAGCGTCTTGATGAGTCATCGGTTTTTAATTCAATTAGTATGGCGGTATCAAAGTTAGCTGAAAAGGCGAGATAGTCAACTTTAAACGATTGGTTATGCTCAAATTTAGGGCGTTTTTCATCAATAGTACCCTTGCGAATCGGAAATTCTGGAATAAGCTGCTTTGCTATGGGGAAACCTAACTTAGCTTGCAAAACCTCTGTGAGATATAATGAAAAAAATAAGTCTGCACGACGTTCAAGTTGATAGCTAGGCAGATGACGCCAAGTATCCATATGATCAAAAAGAGTATCTAAAAAGTTCATATTCAAAAACAATCTCTAAAGACCACTACTCTAGCGTACCCTTAGGGAATTTTATGCTAATCCATCGCCTCTAAACCTACCTTATGATAGCCTAACCCACTTTCTTGCTTTTACTATCCAAGGACTCTGTGGTGCGTTGTCGAGTTAAAGTGTGTGGAATTACTTCAGTGGCTGATGCGAAAATGGTGAGTCGTGCGGGCGCAGATGCCTTGGGGCTAGTGTTTTATCCTAAAAGTCCGCGTAATGTGAGCCTCGAACAAGCACGAACAATTGGCCAAGCCATACCACCCTTTGTGACGCGAGTCGGTTTATTTCTGAATGCTGAGCGCGATTTCATTACCCAAGTACTCGATCAAGTAACCCTCGATGTGATTCAGTTTCATGGTAATGAAAGTGCTGAATTTTGCCGTTCGTTTGGGCGTCCGTATATTAAAGCCTTAGGTATGTTAGGGCAGAATTTTTATGAGTTGGCACGTGCTTATCCTGATGCACAGGGCTTATTAGTCGATAGCCATGCTCCGGGGGCAGCGGGTGGTACAGGGCAAACCTTTGATTGGACACAATTACCACAAAATTATCCCCAAGCGCTGATATTAGCGGGGGGGTTAAAAGCAGATAATGTATATCAAGCCATTAAAACAACACAGGTTTATGCCGTCGATGTGAGTAGTGGAGTAGAATCCACCGCAGGGGTAAAAGATCCCGCTAAGGTGGCGGCATTTCTAAATGAGGTAAGACGAGTTGAATGCGAACATGACCATTGATTGGCAAGCTTTGCCCGATGTAAAAGGGCATTTTGGACCTTATGGGGGGCGCTTTGTTGCGGAAACCTTAGTAGAACCACTAGAGGAACTACAAGCCGCCTATGAAACGCTTAAAAATTCCCCTGCGTTTCAGGACGAGTTTGATCGGGATTTAAAATATTATGTGGGTCGTCCTAGTCCTTTGTATTTTGCTGAGCGATGGTCGCGTGAACTCGGTGGTGCCAAAATTTTCCTCAAGCGTGAAGACCTGAATCATACCGGAGCGCATAAGATCAATAATACGATTGGTCAAGCCCTCCTCGCTAAGTTCATGGGTAAAACCCGCATTATTGCTGAAACCGGAGCGGGTCAGCATGGCGTAGCCTCAGCCACTATTGCAGCGCGTTTAGGTCTAGAGTGCGTGGTGTATATGGGTGCGGATGATATTCAGCGCCAAGCACCGAATGTGTACCGGATGAAATTGTTAGGCGCTAAGGTGGTGCCAGTTACTTCAGGCTCACGTACTTTAAAAGATGCGCTGAATGAGGCGATGCGCGATTGGGTCACCAATGTGGATAATACCTTCTATATCATTGGCACGGTCGCTGGGCCTCATCCTTATCCAGCCATGGTACGTGATTTCCAAGCGGTAATTGGGCGTGAAGCACGCGAGCAGATTTTAGAGCAAGACGGTAAATTACCGGATGCATTGGTGGCGTGCGTGGGCGGTGGCTCGAATGCGATTGGCTTGTTTTATCCGTTTTTAGCCGATGAGTCAGTGAAAATTTATGGTGTAGAAGCGGGTGGCTCAGGCATTGAAACAGGTAAGCATGCGGCAACCTTAAGCGCTGGTCGCCCCGGCGTATTACACGGCAATCGCACTTATTTAATTGAAGATCATAATGGTCAAATTATTGAAACTCACTCGATTTCAGCAGGTTTGGATTACCCCGGCGTAGGACCTGAACATGCTTGGCTTAAGGATGTGGGACGCGTGAATTATGTAGCGATTAATGACGATGAGGCGATGAAGGGTTTTCATACCTTGACCCGTACTGAGGGCATTATTCCAGCCTTAGAAAGTAGTCATGCGTTAGCTTATACCATGAAATTAGCGCCTACTATGAGCAAAGATCAAAGCATTATTGTGAATCTATCCGGGCGTGGGGATAAGGATATTAATACGGTGGCACGTTTAGAGGGGATTACACTATGAGTCGTATAGCTAAACATTTCGCGGATTTAAAAGCACAACGGCGCACTGCATTAGTTCCGTATATTACCGCAGGTGACCCGCATCCTTCACTCACCGTACCTTTGATGCATGCGATGGTAGCCTCAGGCGCGGATTTAATTGAATTAGGTGTGCCTTTTTCTGATCCTATGGCCGATGGCCCTACTATTCAATTAGCCTGTGAACGGGCTTTAAAGCACAACACGAGTTTGAGTGATGTGTTAGACATAGTTAAGACTTTTCGTGAGCATGATCAAAGCACACCCGTTATTTTAATGGGCTATCTCAATCCTATTGAGATTATGGGGTATGGAACCTTTGCCACGCGTGCGCAAGCAGCAGGTGTTGATGGAGTGCTTACGGTCGATTTACCTCCAGAAGAGGGTAATGACACGACACTGCTCTTTAAAAAGCATCAGTTAGACACCATATTCTTATTATCGCCCACCACGAAACCTGAGCGTATTCAAAAAATTGCTGAACTAGGTAGCGGCTTTTTATATTACGTATCGCTGAAAGGAGTGACGGGGGCGAATACTTTAGATCCTGAAGCGGTTAAAGCGCGTTTAAGTCTAATCCGTGACTATAGCGCTTTACCTTTAGGGGTAGGGTTTGGGATTAAAGATGCTGCGACCGCTGCTTTAATCGCACCGATTGCGGATGCCGTGATTGTGGGTAGTGCGGTGATAAAATTGGTGGAAGCCAATCCTGATGATCATGGGCGTATTGTGCAAGATATTGCTAATCTCATAGCTGCCATGCGCGAGTCTATGGATCTAGCGACTAGGAATTAAAGCATGAGCTGGTTTGAAAAATTATTACCGTCCCGCATTCGGACGGAAAAATCGAATACTAAAAAATCCATTCCTGAGGGCTTATGGCAACAATGCTCGGCATGCCACTCGGTGCTATATGGGAGTGAGTTAGAGCGGAATAACGAAGTGTGCCCTAAATGTGGACACCATATGCGCATTAATGCACGGCGACGCTTAGAGGTATTTCTCGATCCCAATGGGCGGGAAGAAATTGGAGCTAATGTAACTCCCATTGATATTTTAGGCTTTAAGGATACTAAGCGTTATAAAGATCGTCTGGCTGGAGCGCAAAAAGAAACGGGGGAAAAAGACGCCCTAGTAGTGATGAAAGGTACGGTATTAGAGGTTCCTTTAGTAGCGGCTGCGTTTGATTTCCGCTTTATGGGTGGATCAATGGGATCAGTCGTAGGGGAGCGCTTTGTGCGGGGTGTCAATGCTGCGATGGACGCTAATATACCCTTTGTGTGCTTTGCCGCGAGTGGCGGTGCACGTATGCAGGAAGCTTTATTCTCCTTAATGCAAATGGCTAAGACCAGTGCTGCTCTCACTCGTTTAGGGGAAAAAGGATTACCCTTTATTTCCGTATTAACTGATCCTACTTTAGGGGGAGTATCCGCCAGTTTTGCCATGCTAGGTGATATTCATATCGCTGAACCTAAAGCCTTAGTAGGCTTTGCTGGACCTCGCGTCATTGAGCAAACCGTGCGTGAAAAGCTACCGGATGGTTTCCAACGCAGTGAGTTCTTATTAGAAAAAGGTGCCATTGATATGATCGTGGAGCGTAATCATATGCGCGAAACGATTGCCGATTTACTCAGCCTACTCCAGCATCAGAAAAAGCCTGTATTACCCCTTGAGGCGGCTGCTTGAAAACCTTAGCAGAGTGGTTAGTTTGGCAAGAATCGCAACCTAGAGCAGCTATTCAACTAGGTCTTGAGCGTGTGGCACAAGTCGCTGCACGTATGGGCTTGTTGTCATTACCCTTTCCAGTCATTACGGTGGCAGGAACTAATGGTAAAGGGTCAACCTGTGCCATGCTGACCGCCTGTTTATCTGCGGCAGGTTATAAGGTAGGGACTTATACCTCACCGCATATTCAAGCCTATAACGAACGTATTGCTTTAAATAGTATTCCAGCTGTGGATGGATTGATTGTTCAAGCTTTTGAGGCGATTGAGGTAGCACGGGGAGACATTAATCTTACCTATTTTGAGTTTGGCACATTAGCGGCGGTGTATTGCTTTGTGCAACAGCAGGTTGATATTGCGGTACTGGAAGTCGGTTTGGGGGGGCGCTTAGATGCGGTTAATATTTGGGATGCTGAGGTTGCCATTGTAACCAGTATTGGTATTGACCATATTGAATGGCTAGGTCCAGATCGAGAAAGTATTGGGGCGGAAAAAGCTGCGATTGCCCGCAAAGGTAAGTATTTAATTAGTGGTGATCCCAATCCCCCCGTATCGATTCAAAATATTGCCGATACAAAGGGCGCTTTAGTACTACAATACGGTATTGATTTTAAGATCTTACCAACGACTGAACATCGTTTTACCCTGAAGAACCTTGACGGAATAGCGACTTATCCTTATCCAGCCTTGGTGGGTGAGGTGCAGCTCAATAATGCAGCAGTGGTGATTACTGCTTTGCAGGTATTAGCGCATACTACTGTTATTAAGGTTGATCCTGAGTCGATTAGTTTAGGTTTGCAGCAAGTAAAGCTCATGGGGCGTCTGCAACAAGCTTACAATGACCCACCTGTATGGGTGGATGTGGCGCATAATGGGCATGCAGCACAATCGCTAGCATCATGGTTAAACGCGGTAAAAAAGGAAGGGCAAACTCACGCCGTTTTTTCTATTTTGGCTGATAAAGATTTAGCCGAAGTAGTCGCTAATTTAAATAAAGTAATTGATACTTGGCATATATTTACGTTAACAGGGGTAAGGGCGTTGCCGATGAATGAGATAGTCAGTACCCTAAAAAAAATTAACCCTGATGCGGTGATTTATCAATATTCAGATTTATTTTTAGCCCTAAATGGGGCAATGGATCAATGTAAAATACTAGATAAGGTAGTGGCATTCGGGTCTTTTCTGGTAGTATCAGGCGTATTAAAGCATTTATCTCCCAGTACACTATAAGTCTGGGCTAGGTATTAATTAAATCATGTCTAGAATGTCGTAGATAAAGGAGTATTGGGACAAATGGATAATAAATCTACAACCAAACGTATGATTGGTGCAGTGGTATTGGTGTTAATTGCTGCATTACTATTGGCTTGGCTGTTAAAAGGTAAAAATCCCAAATTACAACAAAACCAAATAGCTACTGCGCAGCAAACTCAGCAGGTGCAACCGATTAGTGGTTTCCCCGGAGTAGCTGCTGATCCTAATGCTTTACCTCCTGCACCGAGTGGTCCTAGTGCTCCACCTGCTTTAGTAGCCGATGCTCAACAGATGCAAGCCGCTGCACAAGCAGCAGCGGGTGCGAATGAGCCAGTAGCTGCGCCCAATGCTGATTTGCAAACGACACAGGCTCCCACTCCTGAAAATGTAGCAACTTTTGATATTCGCCCAGGTGAGACGCGTGCTGCCATTGATAAGAATGGTAATGCCGTGGAGACGGTAGGTAGTATGGGCGGAGATGCTGTGGTAGCTCAAGGTGCAAATGCTGATGAAAATCAGCCAGCACCTAGTAATGCAGTGACTAATGAAACAGGTAATGTTGCCCCTGATGCAGCGACTGCTGAAGTAGCTGCTCCTGAAGCGCAACCTAAGTCTTTAGTTGAAAGTGCGCAAGCCACTGCTAATGAGGTCGCAGCCGGTGCAGCCGCCGCTACAGCACAAGCTACCAATGCCGCTACTCAAGGCGCTAAACAAGCTAAAGAAGTATTAGTCGCTAAACCTAATGTCACCGCGACTAATCCAGCGGTTAAACCGGTCACTATTAGTGCGGCGAATCCAAAGCCAGTACAACCGCGTTTAGTGAATGAGCGTCCAGTACCTGAGTCGGCAGCTAGATCCTCTAATGGTGCTAAAGTCAATGCGGCTCCTAAAAAGCCTGAAGAGGTAGCTAAAGCCTCAACAACTCAAAAAGTACCTACTGTCGAAGCACTTACCGCCGAAGCGGCTAAACGTGAGGGTTATGTGATTCAAGTGTTAGCCACTTCAGATCGTGGTAAAGCCGATACTATCCGCCAAACTATTGCTACTGACGGTTATCCAGCCTTTATTGCTCAAGGGGTAGCGAATGGTAAACGGGTGTATCGAGTACGTATTGGTACTTATAGAGCTAAGTCTGATGCCGTCTCCGTACAATCACGCATGAAAGCACGTTATGCTCAAAATCAGCTTGTGCAAAATAGTTTTGTCACCAATAACAACTAACAAATAAATAATTATTAATGGAAATAACAGCGGGTTTACTAGATGCGGGCATTATTGCCCTCATTCTAGTGTCCATCATCATTGGTTTAGTACGGGGTTTTATTAGAGAAGCTTTTTCTCTAATTAGTTGGCTAGCAGCGATTGCTTTTACAGCACTTTATTTCCAACAAGTGGCTGACTTATTACCTTTTCAAGGCTTAAGTAATGTGGCACGTATTGGGGTAGCTGCGGCTATTATCTTTTTTTGCGTACTGTTGGTGGGGGC
The DNA here is from genome assembly GCF_016711335.1 of Thiofilum sp. Lineage (NCBI taxonomy): Bacteria > Pseudomonadati > Pseudomonadota > Gammaproteobacteria > Thiotrichales > Thiofilaceae > Thiofilum > Thiofilum sp. The sequence goes on along the minus strand of NZ_JADJTF010000001.1, from coordinate 217,388 downwards.
AATTATTAGTTATATCTTTAAGGTAGGTTTTGCAGCCATTGGTTTAGGTTGGGCAGATCACTTTTTAGGAGCCGTATTAGGTTTGGTTCGAGGTTTAGCTATTGTCATTTTGCTGGTTGTGTTAGCGGATGTAGCAGCGGTGACAGATAAACCTTGGTGGAAAGAATCCGTTTTAGTACCTAAGTTTCAAGAAGCCTCAGTACAGGCTAAACAGTTAGTGGTTGAGAAGTTAGCACCCTATATGGAAAAGCTTTCTGCTCCGACTGATGAGCCTGCGGGTGGTTAAATTTAGGGACTGAGTTAGATGTAGCAGCCATGCAAAACGCATGGCTGTTTTGTTTTGGTGAGTTTAAAATGCTCACTTAGTTTCTCGGCAAAGGCAAGTAGCATGTGCGGAATTATTGGGATAGTGGGGCAGGATTTAGTGAATCAGTCGCTCTATGATGGTTTAACCGTATTACAACACCGAGGGCAAGATGCAGCAGGCATTGTGACTAGCGATGGGCGCAGGCTGTATTCACGGCGCGATAATGGCATGGTCAAGGATGTGTTCCAAGAGCAACATATGCGGGCTTTAATAGGGCGTATGGGGATAGGTCATGTACGTTACCCTACCGCAGGTTCCTCCTCTTCAGCGGAAGCACAGCCCTTTTATGTGAATAGTCCCTATGGTATTGCTTTAGGTCATAATGGCAATCTTACCAATGCTTCACAGCTTAGACGCGAGCTTTATCTCCAAGATCAGCGCCAAATTAATACGGAATCTGACTCAGAAATTTTACTCAATGTATTTGCTCAAGAGCTACAGCGTGAAAATGCTATGCATGTCATGCCGGATAATATTTTTTCAGCGATTACTCGCGTGCATGAGCGTTGTCGAGGTGCTTATGCAGTCGTGACTATGTTAACGCGTGATGGATTGGTTGGGTTTCGTGATCCTAATGGGATTCGCCCTTTAGTGTATGGAGTACGTGAAACTGAGCACGGCAAAGAGTATATGCTAGCCTCCGAGAGTGTAGCCCTAGATGTCTTAGGTTTTAGATTAATACGCGATATAGAGCCGGGGGAGGCTATTTTTATTACGGCTGACGGTAAGGTGTTCACCCGCCAATGTGCTAAAAATCCACAGTATCGCACCTGTATCTTTGAATATGTCTATTTTGCGCGTCCAGACTCGATTATCGACAATGTTTTTGTGCATAAGGCGCGAATGCGTATGGGTATTTTTATGGCACAGCGCTTATTAGAGGCGTGGCCGGATCATGATATTGATGTGATTATTCCTATCCCTGATACCAGTCGTACTGCGGCGCAAGAAATGGCGTATACCCTGAATGTTCCCTATCGGGAAGGCTTTATGAAGAATCGCTATATTGGACGTACCTTCATTATGCCCGGACAACAGTTGCGCCGCCGCTCCGTGCGTCAAAAGCTAAATGCCTTAGATATTGAGTTTAAAGGTAAAAACGTGCTGTTAGTCGATGATTCCATTGTTAGAGGAACTACCTCAGAGGAAATCGTACAAATGGCGCGAGATGCGGGAGCAAAACGGGTGTATTTCGCCTCAGCCTCCCCTCCAGTACGTTATCCGAATATCTACGGCATCGATATGCCAGCGGCTAAAGAACTCATTGCTCATGAGCGCACCGAGGAAGAGGTAGCACGAGCTATCGGAGTAGATCGTTTATTTTATTTAAAATTAGAGGATCTGATTAAGTCCATTCAAAAGGGCAATAATCGTTTAAAGCATTTTGATTGCTCAGTGTTTACCGGCGAGTATGTAACGGGTGATGAAAGTGAGTACTTTGCCGAAGCTGAAGCTAATCGCAATGATGCACAAAAGCGTAAACGTGAACAACAGGCAAGTGCTATCGATATGATGGATAGCCATTAAGGTGTGAGTAGCTTAAGAGGCTTAATCCTGCCTCTTAAGTAGCCTAAATAATACTTAACTGAGTCGATGTCAGGGTGTAGTATAAGTGCCTTGATAAGACTTTAGCGCCGATTTGCATTCTGCTTGCGGGCGCTTAATAAGTGCAGCTAAAGGATAATAATGCTTTAGCCTGCTGTTGCGGGTTTTTTTATGCCTGCCATTTTTCACCACTGAATGAGGCTTAGCCTATTATGATCAATGATTGGGACTTTGACACACTCGCCATTCGCGTAGGGCATGAGCGCACTAATGAAGGTGAGCATTCTGAAGCTATTTTCCCCACCTCTAGTTTTACCTTTAAATCAGCAGCGGAGGCGGCCGCCCGCTTTGCTAATGAAGTCCCCGGCAATATCTATTCACGCATGACTAATCCTACGGTGCGCTATTTCCAAGAGCGTTTAGCCGCATTAGAGGGGGGTGAGAGTTGTGTGGCGACTAGCTCTGGCATGGCAGCCATTTTAGCTGTGATGCTAGGGGTATTAAAAGCGGGTGATCATATTGTATGTTCGCGCTCAGTTTTTGGTACGACAGTGGTCTTACTGCAAACTTATATGACGCGCTTTAATGTGAGTGTCACATTTGTCAATTTGTCTCATTTAGAGGCTTGGGAACAAGCGATTCAGCCTAATACACGCTTATTATTTGCCGAGACGCCCGCTAATCCTTTAACTGAAATGGTTGATATTCGTGCCCTCGCTGATATAGCGCACCAGCATAATGCATTATTAGCGATTGATAACTGCTTTTGTACCCCCGCCTTACAGCGTCCTTTGGCGCTGGGTGCGGATATAGTAGTGCATTCAGCTACTAAGTATTTAGATGGTCAAGGGCGTGCTTTAGGCGGGGCAGTGGTAGGTGATAAGGAGCGCGTAGGTAAGGAGGTATTTGGCGTACTGCGCTCAGGTGGTGTCACCATGAGTCCGTTTAATGCATGGATTTTCCTAAAAGGTTTAGAGACCTTAAGTATTCGTATGAAGGTGCATTGTGAAAATGCGCAGCGCTTAGCTGAATGGTTAAGTACCCAAGCGGCGATTGAGAAAGTGTACTATCCGGGCTTAGCGAGCCATCCTCAACATGTCTTAGCACAACGCCAGCAAACTGGATTTGGGGGTATTGTGTCGTTTGTGGTCAAAGGTGGGCGCGAAGCCGCATGGAAAGTGATTGATGCTACTCAACTTTGCTCCATTACCGCGAATTTAGGGGATACTAAAACCACGATTACTCACCCTGCTACGACTACTCATGGACGTTTAACAGCCGAGCAACGTCAACTCAGTGGTATTGAGGAGGGTTTAGTACGTGTATCGGTAGGCTTAGAGTCCCTGCGTGATATTCAAAACGATTTAGCACGAGGTTGGGCTTAAATTGAGGAATGTGTATGACAGTGCCTATGAGGTGCTCATGCAAACGGATGTACCTACTAAGCTAGCAGGTGCTAAGGCACTCTATCAAGCATGGCAACAGCGGGATTTAACGCGTGCAGGAGCCACTACCCTCATAGAGGCTATTGAAGTACCCGGTCGCCCTATTAAGCCTGAACTGATTTCTCCTACCGCAGTGAAGCAACGCAAACTCACTACCTTAGAGGGGCGTTTAGCCTTATTACATGCAGTCGCGCATATTGAATTTAATGCGATTAATTTAGCGTTAGATGCGGTGTACCGTTTTAGGGAGATGCCGGATGAGTATTATGGTGATTGGTTACAGGTAGCCTCCGAAGAAGCGTATCATTTTGCCTTAGTCTGTGAGCGTATGAATGGGCTAGGTATGCAGTATGGTGAGCTAGAGGCTCATAATGGATTGTGGGATCAGGCTTGCCGTACCGCTCATGATGTGATGGTGAGGATGGCTTTAGTGCCTAGAGTACTGGAGGCGCGAGGCTTGGATGTCACTCCACCAATGATGCAGCGCCTGCGCGAAGCTAAAGATATGGACAGTGTAGCCGTATTGGAAGTGATCTTGCGCGAAGAGGTGGGGCATGTGCGTATTGGTTCACATTGGTATCATTATTGCTGTAATCAAAGAGGCTTAGAGCCAGAGAGTACCTTTAAACAATTGTTGCGTGCCTTGCCCACCCCTCCACGTAGTCCTTTTTATACGGAGGGGCGTTTGCAGGCAGGGTTTTCTGAGCAGGAGCTAGTGATGATGTTAGAGCTAGAGCAGCAGTGGCTCACGGAGTTGCGTCAACGTTAGAGTTAGGTGCAGTTCGTCGTTTTGATGGATTTTTAAGTTGTAGCTTAAGCAAAGTGCGGTATTATCGGAGTGTGTAGTACATCTATTAATATTATTAATAGATATGCTTTTAAAACTGATTAGAACTTTTTCGCTTACCCCTATATATAAGTGCCTGTTTGTTGGTGTTATGCGTGATACACGGCGAATAGGCAAGTCAACGTGGTAGTTTCTTTTGCCGCGAATACTTTAGTTGGGTGTGTTTAATTATTAACAATACTTCGGACAGTTTGGGCATGATTGAAAAATAGGCTGGAAGCCTCCAGTGTGGGAAGATGTCGTCAACCACGATAACAACCCCTCACCCCAGAAGCTTCCATGTCCACAATAGAAACGATTCTGAGCCAAATGTCCAGTGTGGCGAAACCGCAGCGCCAGTTTTTGCTGACCTTGTTCAATGCGCTGATGTACCTGCCCAGCCGTGTCAACTTCCGCAACCTTGGACGTTACAGTGACTGCCATGAAAAGACTTTTTCACGCTGGTTTTCACGTTCCTTTGATTTTCTAGCGTTCAACCTGCTGATCTTACAGGATGTCCTGCATGGCAAGGGGGAACGTATTGCGGCTATTGATGCCAGTTTCGTGCCTAAAAGCGGGCGCAAGAGTTATACTTGAGACTGGTTTTGGAACGGCTCACAGGGGCAGGCGCAACGCGGACAAGAATTATCCTTGTTAGCGCTGGTGGACGTGACCCACAACACGGCCTACACCTTATCCGCCCGCCAAACGCCTACGTTGCCGCGCTCAACCCGCAAGGGTCAAAGCCAACCCGCCAACACCAAAGACAAAACCAAGGTGAAACACCCACCCTTCGTTGGTGCGCCGCTCCCCACGCGGATGGATAGCTACCTTGGACAGCTTCAACACGCCATCACAGTCCTGCTGGGGTGTGGCATCCGTTATCTCGTCGCGGATAGCTTTTATGCCAAAACTAAGTTTGTCAGTGGCATCAGGGAACTCAACTTGCATTTGATCAGCAAGTTACGTCAGGACGCCGACTTACGGTGGCTGTACACGGGCGCACAAAAACCCAAGGGTCGTCACCGCCAGTACAGCGGCAAAGTCAGTTTTGACGACTTATCACGTTTTGAACGGGTCGGAGAGCTGGACGGGCAGCGTGTTTACACCGCTACTGTTAACAGCCCGACGTTCAAACAGATAGTGCGCATCGTCTATCTGGTGCGCGAAGCAAACGGCAAGACCGCTAGCGCACTGCTGTTCAGTACCGACACGGATTGCCCTGCATTAGACATCCTGCGTTACTACCAAGCGCGTTTCCAGATAGAATTTTTGTTCCGGGATGCCAAGCAACACACCGGGCTGTGTGACTGCCAAACGACCCGCAAAGAAAAGCTGGATTTCCACTTCAATACCTCACTGACGGCACTTAACCTGCTCCGGCTGGAAGATCGCCAGCAGAACTGGGATGCCGGGGGCAACGGGCGCAGTGTCCTCTCCGTTGCCAGTGGGAAGATCCGCCACTTCAATGCCCATCTGCTCGAACGCTTTTCTCGCCACTTAAAACTCGACTTCAGCGCCATAAAATCCAGCCCAGCCTTCGCAGACCTATGTAATTATGGTGCTATCGCCGCGTAAACTGTCCGAAGTGTTATTATTAAGAAAATGGGGTCTATTAGGGCTGAATTTTCTTTAGCTATGAGGTCTATGAATGAGACATATAAGTGCCAGATGGATAGCAGTGGCATTAGCCGCTGGGAGCTTACTAACCACCCATGTGACGTTAGCTGAAACCAAGACAAAAGCCTCACAAAACTCAGCCAAGTCTGAAACCGTGCGTTTTTTTATGAATAGTCAGGTCACTAAAAAATATGATGCCAAGCAAAGTGATCGTGCTCTAGCTGAATCAACACCTATGGGTACTTTTATTATTAATGCTTATTACCCGCCGCGTGCCGCTAAAGCCGAAAAACGTTCTGGTTATATCACGCCTCAAACGACCTATATCACACCGCGTCCAGCGATGCCTACAGCCACATTAAAGCGCTATTTTACCTGTGATCAACATAGCCCTACCACGCTGCAAGAAAAGGCGAGTGTTTATGAGCCTATTATTCAGGCCGCATCTAGAACCTATGGCGTTAATCCTAACTTAGTCAAAGCAGTCATTACTGCTGAAACTTGTTTTAGACCGAGTGCCGTATCGCCAAAAGGAGCTAAAGGTTTAATGCAATTAATGCCCGCTACAGCACGCCGTTTCGGCGTTACCCATCGTGGCGATGTAGGGCAGAATATTTTTGGTGGCACGTTGTATTTAAGTTGGTTATTGAATCGTTATCGCGGTAGTGTTCCTCATGCAGTCGCTGCTTATAATTCAGGTGAGGGAACAGTAGACCGCTATGGCGTGCATGTGCCTTATCGTGAAACGCAAAACTACACCCGCCAAGTGTTGAATGCTTATAAAAAGCTGGCTAATCCACAGGGTTTTTATGCTCAGCAACGGCAAGCAGCAACCCAACGTGCATGGCGTGCGCCTCAGCAACGAGGACAAGTTTATAATGGAGCCACCCAAACTTTAAGTTGTCGTATGGCTCCAAGACGTTTGTATCAAACTACCGATGTGGTAAATAGTCAGCATATCCGTGCGTTCTATTACACCGCTGCGCAAGGCGAAACCATTCATAATGTCGCTTGGCAAACGGGTACTACCGCTGCACAAATTCGCGGATTTAATCGCCTAAGTAGTGATAGCCTAAAAGAGGGTATGCGTTTAAAAGTGGCACAATGTCAGTTTTAATAGCTGAACTAGCCATTTAAAGAGGCAGATATTTATCTGCCTTTTTTTCATTATCTAAGCATTAAGCTTTTAAGCGTTTGTATTTAATCCGTTGGGGGTGTAATTCATTACCATGACGGCGCTTATAGTCTTCCTCATAGTCGCTGTAGTTACCCTCAAACCATGTGACTTGCGAATCACCCTCAAACGCTAAGATATGGGTCGCAATCCGGTCTAAGAACCAGCGATCATGCGAAATCACCACTGCACAACCAGGGAAGTTTAATAATGCATCTTCTAGTGCACGCAAGGTTTCCACATCAAGATCGTTAGTGGGTTCGTCCAATAATAATAAATTACCACCGGACTTTAGTAGTTTGGCTAAATGTACCCGATTACGCTCACCACCGGATAAATCACCAATGCGTTTTTGCTGTGATTCACCTTTGAAGTTAAAGCGCCCAATATAGGCACGCGATTGCAGCGTATAGCCATTAACATTCATCAGGTCGTGACCATCAGCAATTTCTTGGAATACCGTTTTACTAGGGTCTAATGCATCGCGTGACTGATCCACATAAGCGATTTTGACGGTATCACCCACACGGAATTCACCGCTATCGGGTTGTTCTTGTCCTGTGATCATGCGGAATAGCGTGGTTTTACCCGCACCATTAGGACCAATGACCCCTACAATGCCGCCTTTTGGTAGGTTAAAACTCAGATTTTCATATAAAACATTATCCCCAAAGGCTTTAGCGATATTATTAGCCTCAATGACTAAATCGCCTAAGCGTGGACCGGGGGCAATATAAATTTCATTGGTTTCAGCGCGTTTTTGGTAATCAGTTGAGGATAGTTCTTCAAAGCGCTGCATCCGGGCTTTGCTTTTAGCTTGACGCGCTTTAGGGCTAGAACGTACCCACTCTAATTCTAATTTCATCGCTTTTTGGCGGTTTTGCTCGGATTTTTGCTCTTGAGCTAAGCGCTTTTCCTTTTGCTCCAGCCATGAAGAGTAATTACCCTCCCAAGGAATGCCTTGTCCTCGATCTAGCTCTAAAATCCAGCCCGCGACATTATCAAGGAAATAACGATCATGGGTAACAGCTACCACTGTGCCGGGGAACTCTTGTAAAAAGCGTTCTAACCATGCGACGGATTCGGCGTCTAAATGGTTGGTAGGTTCGTCTAGAATCAGCATATCAGGAGCGGATAGGAGTAGACGACATAACGCCACACGACGCTTCTCACCGCCAGATAGCTTGCTTACATCGGCATCCCAAGGGGGAAGGCGTAATGCATCCGCTGCGACTTCTAGCGTATGCTCTAAATTATGGGCATCGGCTGCTTGTAAGATATTCTCTAAGCGGGCTTGCTCAGCGGCGAGTGCATCAAAATCTGCATCAGGCTCGGCGTAAGCCGCATACACTTCATCAAGGCGCTGTTGGGCATTTTTAATAACACTTAAGCCCTCCTCGACATTACCCCGTACATCCTTAGTAGGGTCTAATTGCGGTTCTTGAGAGAGATAACCGATATTAATACCCGGTTGCGGACGCGCCTCCCCAACAATATCAGTATCAACGCCTGCCATAATACGCAATAGCGTTGATTTACCTGCGCCGTTATAGCCTAATACGCCAATTTTTGCGCCCGGAAAAAAGTTAAGATAAATGTCTTTTAAAACAAAACGACTGGGTGGGACGACTTTACCCACGCCATTCATGGTATAGATATATTGTGCCATGCAGAGAGTCCTTGGTTGTGGCTGTGGGGCGATTATGCCTTAAGCACAGAGACACAACCAAGTATTAGGAGGTGAGATCAGGCGATTGTGAGCTTATTTCAGCTCTACCGAGACCGACTGATTATTTTTGCAAGCAAAGGCGGAACTATTACTAGAACGATTCGTGCCTTTGTCGGTTTGAAAGGAGACCTTGAGTTGGGTTTTAGCATCGCTGCTGTCATCCAAATCTAAGGTTTGAGTCCAAACAATATTAGGCTGCAAGGGCTTTTTGAGCGTTAAGCCATTACGCCATTGACCCTCAGTAGAGAGGTAGTCGATGCTAATCACATCGACCGTATCTTTAGTTTTGTTACTAATTTTAGCCTGTATATTTTTACAGGTGTCAGCGTGTACCAGTGAAAGAGTACTCGCTAAAGACACACTAATAAGCAGTATAATTGTTCTTAACATTGTTACGTTTCCCCTTATGACATCCATGCCATGGCATTCATTTACAAGGTAAACGTAAAATACTTATGCTGGTAGTGCGGTGATATATTTACTATTTGTTAGGCTTTAGGATGAGTGGTTATTTTGGCACGATTTCCATCTGCCCAGCGCCTAAATACCGTACAGTAATGATAAGGGGCAGATAAGCTACCACTATGAGTAAAGCCCCATAGTGTGGAAAAACTAAGCTCAATAAAGCTAAAGGGGCTAGCCACAGTAAGTTAATGGTTAGAATGCCTAATACTGTCTTGGCGTGGGATTTTAGGTGTCTCGTTACCCGTTGATAAGCATGACTACGATGAGCTTCCCACCATTTTTGCCCACTAATCAAGCGATACAGTAAGGTATAAGTGGTATCAGTGATAAAGCAAGCGCCTAAAATTAGCCAAGTATAATAATTGAGCCAGCCTAAGCGAATGGTCAATAAGGCTAGGAATAAAATCATAAACGCTGTGAAAGTGCTTCCCACATCGCCCATAAAAATGCGTGCCGGAGCCCAGTTATGAAGCAGAAAGCCAAAAATAGCGACAGCTAATACTAGCATCCACCGAATTGTCGTGGTTTCAATATGTTCAGGGTTTTGCCATAGAATGAGGACTGCTGCTGTAACCAACATGAAAATGGCTTGGCTACCTGCTAAACCATCAATGCCATCCATAAAATTAAATAAATTAATCCACCATACTCCCGCTAAAACAAGCAAAGGGAAAAAGAGGGTAGGTGTTAGATCGGTAATCGTGTTATAGGGAGGAATAGGCAGGTTTTCTAGTGCCCATAATAATAAAATACAGACAGCTACCTGAATACCAAAGCGGATTTTAGCTGAGAGCGGGCGCATATCATCAATTAAGCCTTTAATAGCAATAATGAGTCCTAAAGCTAGTGAGGCTAGATAGAGAATTTGCGAAAATGGTTGCGTGATCAGTGTCCATAAGCCTAGCGGTATCATGCCAATGACAATACCAATACCACCACCGTGAGGAGTTTTTTGGGTGTGCATGGAGCGGTGGTTGGGGGCGTGGAGTAGGCGGATACGGTGAGCACGGTTTAAAACTTGTTGAGTAATAAACCAAGATAAAACACAACTTAGTAATAATAGGGTTAGGGTCATATTAATGTTTAGATTGGAGATAAGAGCTAATCGTAAGTCTTAATCCTTGCTCTAGTGAGTAAGGTGCACGCCACTGTAGTATATTTTCTAGGCCTTGGCTATTAATAGTTAATGATTGCATTAAACGTTGTTGTAAATTCTTTTTGTTTAATAATTTAAATAAACTATTGAGTAGTACAGGAGATATATGAATAAGCGGATTTTTACAGTCTAGTTCAGTTGCCATCATACGAATAAGAGTAGGCAAAGTAACAGTTTGAGGGTCACTCACTAAGAAAGTTTTATTAAGTATTTTTGGGTATTTTAAAATAGTTTGTATAGCATGAGTAAGATTACCTACATAAAGTAGGCTACGTTGAGCCGTGATGCTACCAAAAGGGAGTGGATATCCTTTTTCAACTATTTGAATTAGTTTTAAGAAGTTAGCTTTGACATAAGGACCATAAATGAGAGGTGGGCGTAGTATAACTATGTCCATATTTGTTTGAGCAGCTATCTTTTTTAAGCCTTGCTCTGCTTCCCATTTAGAAATGGCATAAGGATCAGTGGGGTTGGGTATATCGTGTTCTGTGTATGGGGTTTCTTGTCCTTCTCCATTTACTTTAATAGAGCTTAGAAATATAAAGCGACGCACTCCAGCAGTAGCAGCTTGGCGAGCAAGATTGAGGGTGCTGAAAGTATTAGCTTCACGGTAAGCTGTAAGCGGATCGCTTGCTGTATCCTTCATCATATGGACGCGGGCTGCTAGATGGACAATAGTGGTAACATTATTACAAGCCGCTAGCCAATTTGTTTGGGGTGTTATGTCCTCAAAATTTTGTCGATTAACTAATTTTAGAAAACTGCCAGTAGATTGGAGTTTTTCAGTTAAACAAGTTCCAACAAAACCGTTGGAGCCTGTAATCAGAATAGTCATAAGTATCTAGGTAGACTGTCTTTTAGAGTGATTATTAAAACTCAAGTGGTTAGCGTAGTAATGAAGCCAAGCCTCTGTCAGGCGTTCAGAGGAAAATTCTCTAATTGCTCGCTCTTGAGCTTGTAGACCTAATTGATCACGCACTTCTCGATCTAACATAGTTTTCATCGCTTGATAAAGTGATTGAGTATCTTTTGCCTGAACTAGTAAACCAGTTCTGCCATCGATAATTGCATCAGTAATACCGTAAATACGCGAAGCAATACTAGGTACTCCCATTGCTGCTGCTTCTATAATGCTTGAGCCAAAACCTTCACGATAGCTGGGTAAGCACAGCACATCAGAAGCATCAATGAACTGTTCGGGTGTAGATGTTAAACCAACGTAGCGTATATTAGTTAGTTGATTAGCAAGAACACTTTGCACATGCTTAAGTATTTGTGCTTCATCAGGACCTACTAATAGTAAATAGGTAGTATTATATTCCTGCTGTAGTTGTTTAAAAGCATATACTAGCTCCATGATGCCTTTTTCATAGTTCATGCGTCCCAAAAATAAAAATACTACAGCATTGTTAGGGATGGACAGTTGGGTACGTATATGTAAGCGCTTTATTGCGTTGGACTTAAATTTTTTAAGATTAACACCATTTAAAGAGCCTGAGCCAAACACAGTGATTTTGTCTAAAGACGCTATACCCTCAAGTGAAATAAAACGTGCCTGTGAGTAGCTATCAGCTTGTAAATGTGTGGCCATGCTAGCAATAATTTTATCTGCGAGCTTGAGTAAATAGCGTTTAAAACCTGTTTGAGTTACCCAGACTTGACCGGTAAAAGTATGAGTTCTTAATTGAATATTAGCTAACTTTGCTGCAAGCATACCTAGTAATCCACCTTTAGGAGTAAGACTATGTACGGCACTAAATCTTTTACATTTGAAAACTCTTAATAATGCAAACAGAGTTTTTAAATCTTGGGTTACTTTAATAGGTCGGGTAATATCAATATGATTGACTTGAACTCGAGTATCTAAATTATCAGAGATAGAGGTCGATTTTGTGTTAATACAAACGGTAATTTCATAATAATCAGCCAACGCCGATAAGTGATCAAGTAGATAATGATTCAGAACCAATGGACTAGTTAACACGAAGCAAATAGTAGGTTTCATATCGCTAATAAATCTATTATATGAGCTTCCAATTTTTGAAACTGTATTTCACGCGATAAAAAGTCAATATTAGTATTGATTTTTTTAGTTTCTTTATATTTCTTTTTATATTTTAGCCAAAAAACCAGTTGCTTTACTAATTCGTCTGTGTTATCACATATTTTACCTAGTTTGTTTTTTTCGATGAATTGCCCCACGTCATTATTTTTACTGCCTATAGCTAATATAGGTTTTTTAGTGGCGGCATATTCGAATAATTTAGTTGTGTAAATGCCTGAGTTATCGTTATTCCATAAAAAAGTTAATAAAATATCAGATGCTTGTTGCATACCTAATGCTTGAGAGCGTTCAACAGTAGAGTAGTCTATAAATAACTCTGATAGTTGGTAGTGTTCAGCTAGGTTGAGTAAGATACCAGTATTACGACCTGCTACATGAATAATGATTTTGCCATGCAACTGGTGAAATAGTTTAACACCCTTAATAAAGGTTTCTAAATCATAGTGATTTTCATAAATAGAGCCAGTAAATACTATGTTTAATAGTACTTCTTCATTTAAACGAATTGGCTTCACTATATCTGTGGGATCAAAACCATTATAGATGACCCACGCTGGTTTGTTATGTTTGAGAAGTTGCTGTGCTAACGGCTCTGATACAGTTACTAGAGCAGTAGCTGTATTTATAATTGATTGCTCCCATTTTGACTCTAACCACAATCGCCATTTAGGGTAAGAGTAAGCGTGATTAGAACTCCATAGATCACGAAATTCAGCTATCCAAGGAGTATGATTTAATTGATGCAGTTTATGGGCTACTATAAGACCTGAAAAGCATGGAGCACTAACATAAATTAAATCGAAATGCGTAACTTTCATTAATTCTTTGGCTTTATTGAAAGCTGGTAAAATCCATGTCCATTGAGCATCTGGTACATGAAGTAAGGTTTTATAATATTTACCTAATATTTGTAATAATTTAGATTTAGTAGTGTAGCCATAGTGGCTTGTGTGTTTCCTACCACCCATCAATATATCTACAGCACTATTGGGGGAGTAGTGATTACAATAATGTATATAATGGTTTGGTAATTCTAAGGGTAGTGACTCTGGGTAGGGCTGATTTGCACCAGCGATGACATGGACTTGATGGCCACGTTGATACAAGTATTTAGCTAGTTTACTAGGTCGAATGGCTCCTACTGACTGATAGGGGGCAAAATAATAGCTAATAAGTAAGATATTCAAGGCTTTTTGCGTCTTTAACTTATAGAGTAGTGATGAGCCCAACTAGCTGTACAAAACAAACGCCATTTGAGATTAGAGTCTATACCGCTTAGATCATCTTTTTTAGGTTTAAACTTTAGATAATCATGTAAAAAATTAGCTCTAATAATCTCTTGATCCATATAGTTGCTATATTGATTTAACCAGAGATTATTAGGAGCAGCAAATCCTAGTTTATTACGACGCCATGCGGTTTCATGTGGCAGGTATTTTTCCGCAATTTTTCTAATTGGCCACTTAGTCCAGCCTTCATTGATTTTAATATTAGCAGGTAAAGATAATGCTAGCTCTACTAGGCGGTAATCTAAAAAAGGTAAGCGTGTTTCTATACCGAAATGCATTGAGTTTTTATCCTCAAAACGTAGTAACATAGGTAAATTAGTAGTAGTTATATCTATTTTTTGTAAGTTATACATATTATTATTGTTTTTTATAAAATTTATCATTTCCTTTGGAGTGTTAATATTTTTGAGAATGGCAGAGCGTCTTCGGTATTCAAAATTGCGTATATAACTATTATTATTTCCAATAATATGCTTGAAAAGTGCAAGATAGGATAAATTATTATGGTTTTTTAATGATACTATGTTGCTTAGAAAATCAGTAATTGTGCTCTTAGGCCATTGCGATTTAAGCCATGCAGCATAGTAACGTTCATAGCCTAAGAACAACTCATCCCCACCTTGTCCATCTAATAGAACTTTTATATTATGTTCTTTTGCGGCCTGCATTACATAATATTGCATTATAACTGAAGGTCCTCCAAAAGGCTCTTCTTGTATATCAATAATAGAAGAAATAACTTGGGAAAAATCATTATAAGATGGCTTTGTTTTAATCCAGTTGGTGCTTAATGCTGAAGTAACTAATTGAGCATAGGATTCCTCACTGTTAATTGAGCTTTCGCTAATAGCAGTAATTGTTTGAAATTTATTATTTTCATTCTCATAATATTTATTCGCTATGGCTGTTATAGTAGAACTATCAAGACCACCTGAGAGACAGCTACCTACTGTAACATCGGAGCGCAGCCTTAATCTTATAGATTCCCCAAGAGTTTGATGTACTATCTCTATACTTTCTTGAGGTAATACTGCCATCGTACTCGCATTATTTATTTGGTAATAGGGTTGGATATTTAATGGTGAATTGATAGCTCTTAATTCAATGACAGCAAAGTGGCTGGCTGGAAGCTTATATATTTCCTTGAAAAAAGTTAATGTAGATGATTGATCGGATAATCCGCAAATTAAAAAATCTTGTATTAACTCTGAATGAGTTTGACGAGTAGATAAAAAAGGAAGAAGTTGACGAATCTCAGATCCAAACGCAAAAGCCTCTGTAGTGTTAATGTAGTAAAACGGTTTGACACCAAAACGGTCACGTGCAATAAATAAACTATCTTTAGATTCATCTAGAATAGCGAAAGCCCACATACCGTTAAAGTATTTTAAGCAATCCGTACCCCATTCTACATAGGCATTCAAAATAACCTCAGTATCTGTTTTAGTTTTAAATCTATGTCCACGTTTGATTAGAATTTTTTGAATTTCAAGATAATTATAAATTTCTCCATTATAGGTAATATAAATAGGGCGACTACAGTGTTTTAATGGTTGTAATCCATCAGTACTAGTATCAATAATAGCTAGGCGACGGTGACCTAATCCTAAATTTTTTTTTGCATAATAGCCAGAACCATCTAAACCACGATGACTAACTAGATTGGTCATTTGCTGTACGAGCTGAGTGGAAACCTCACCAAGTTTATTAATTATTCCGAATATGCCACACATTATAATTCTATAAATCTAGATAGTTTAGTGAGTATCTGACCACCACTATGTAAAATAAATCAGCAATAAGTACTGTAAGGCTAAATAGTGTGAGGTTTTCAAAAAAGCTTAATTCAAGGGTATGACCTAAGTATAGAGAAGTAAGTGGTAGCACTAATCTTGTTAAATCAACTATAAATTTGATACTTCTTTTTTTGGATATTAATATAGCTCGACCTAAGATACTAGTTAGAGCTTTCCCTAAAGCAATAGGTATTAATATAAATATTAACAGCCCTAGGTCCTTCCACATATCACTAACAAAGATAGGAATAGTAATTACAGCTAGAGAACCTAGAGGTAAGTAAATTAACAGGCTTATGAGCAAAATCTTTATAAAAGAGCTATGAAAAAAAGAAATGATTTTTTTTTCACTTTCTTTCATATAACTAGATATGGCTATATGAAATATATCTGAAAAAGACTTTGATAGAAGGTTTATAGGAGTATATATTATTTTTGTGGCTAGAAAAAATAATCCTGTATATTCATGGGTTTTATATAGGTAGGTAATAAAAAATAGTGGAGCTAATGTGGCAAATGTATCAATAAAACTAGATGGCATTACAAAGAAAGGGTATTGATAATTTTTTTTAAAAATTTCAATAATAGACTGATTTTTAAATGAAGTATTTTTTGTAATATTTCCTCTTCTTAAAAAAAGAAAAATAACAAAATAACCTTTACTAATTATTTCGCTGAGAACAATACCTATCCAACCAAGATTAGTATAGTATACCCCTATTAGTACAAATACTCTTATCAGCGAGTGATGTATTGTAGCTTGGCTGACATCATTAGCCTTGTTATTAGTTAGGTAAAAATATCTGATGGGTGAGTATAAACTAGTAAATATTAGACCTATAAGGAATATAATACTGTAAACCCAAGCCGATAATATTAACATGTTATCACTAAAAAAATCTAACTCGTTAAAAAATATTAAAAATATTAAGCTAACTATCAAAGAGTTTATTAAAGAAAATTGAATGCTGGCTTGAAAGTATATAAAAGATTTGTTTTTATCAGGGTTTATGATTGCTAAGTCATAACCTAGAGTAACTAAAATAGATAGTAAGGATAAATAAGATAGAAACTCACCACAGTAACCTATATCTTGAGGTGTATATAATATAATTAATATAGGAAATGATAATATAATAGTTAGCTGATTTAAAAAATCTCCTGTTATTAAATTTAGAATAGTTGATTTTCTTAACACAAGAATACCTTTTAATAAATCTTAATTACTTTAAAATAATTAACAGATAATTCCGAGTAGCCTATATGCTCTATTAATACTCTTAGATATTGAGCTGATTTTTTTATTTTAATACGATGCTCAAATGAGTGAGTAGTTTTATTAGAGTTTAACACTAGCTCACCTATAAGATTTCTACCTTTTTGATGATTTGTTTCACTGATAATGTTTCCCATAGAGTCAATTTGTTCTAACCAAAATCGTATGAAGCCTTTGCCTTTGAAATCAATATAAATCTGAACTTCATTTTCATCGGTTAAACTTATCATTGTCGACAGATCATCTGGATAAATATAATCAGTCCCTATGCCTATAGCAACCATAGACGAAAAGTCTCGATGAAAAATGGGTAGGTACCTAGTAGCTTTAGATTCTATAATTTTGTTATATTCAGTTTTTATATCATAGGGGTATCTATTAATTAGCTTATAAATACCATTATATTGCTTCCACTTAGACCACTCATTGCTAATAGTGAGCGCGATCATATTACCACTACTATTATTTTGAGAGTTTTTTAATAGTTTATATATTTGATTTCCACCTGACTCATAAACTAGCTCTGTTAAATTAGCATCATTAAGTATATTTCTTAGCTGACTATTATAATAAATAGGAAAGTCATAATCGGATTTTTGAATATATTGAATATTTAGATCTGTTAGCTTATTAAATGCTGAAATTTTATCTTCTGTTAAATAAAAGCTAACCAGTCTTTCATCTAGGTAACTAACCATTTTTCTCTCAGCATAATACATATCTGCTGGTCGTAGAGATAAAATAATTGAGTTTTTAGGAGTGTTATCATTTATCCATTTTATTGCTCTGATATTTAAATGTTTTTTTAAATTAGTGAGTTGCTTTTCTTTAAAGGATAATGGAGATGCATTTAAAGCTTGCTGTAATGTTGTAGGCTTCTCATCAGTAGTATAGATAATTCTCCATCTGGGTATCCAATTGATAATAGTAAGTTGTACTATGAAAAACAAAATAAACAGCAAATTGATAAAGTAAGCAAACTCAGTTTTAATATTGGTTCGTTTAACGCTGATCTTTAAAAGAAACTTTCTATAGAGCTGATAAGTACCGTGTCCTGCTATAACCGCCGCCGCTGGTAGTATTATTAAAGCATAACGTTCATTTTTTATCATTAAGTCTATACCTAAAACAACAGAAATTATTATGCCAATAACATAAAAAGTTACTAAAATAACTGAAACACTAATGTTCTCATAGGTGCTTGAAATGCCATTAATAAATATATGATTGAGTCTAAGATTGGTTTTTTTAATAAAGAAATAAAAACCAAGCAGCATAAACCAAAACACTAAAAGATAGGCATCCATAGCGAACCAAAGCTTGAGGATACCGTACTGAATTTTTGCTAACCAGCTATTTAGCCCTCTTGCAACCTCAAAGTAACCAGCCCAATCTAAGTTAGGTAAGGCAAAGACCTTAGGATTATCGCTGATAAAAGAGCCAAAAAGTTGATAGTTCTTTGCGTAGGCTGGATAAATAACAACACAACTGATAGAAAAAATAATAATAAGAGATCTTATTGATAGTTTCCATTTTACAAAGCCATTTTTTATTAAAAGAATAGAAGCTATTAGTGGTATGAGCAAGATAAACTGTGAGTGTGTCCAAAGCCCCGCTCCTAAAAAAAAACCTATACTAATAGGGTACAGTTTCTTATCTTCTTCAACACCTATTAACAATGCTAATAAAATACTTACTGCTAATATAGGCAAACTGTCTATAGCAGATGAATCGGCGCCTAAAAAGAATAAAGGTGTAGAAATGAAAAATAATGCTGAGAAGATACCTTCTAATACGTTTGATAAAGAACCTATCTTATATACTAGATAAACTGAACATAAAGCAAACCAAGGAGTTAGTAATCTCATTAGACCCGGAGTATCGGCATTACCTTGTAACAATTGGCTAAAATAAATTAAGCTTACATAAAGAGGAGGGTGTGTCCAAGGTGCATAAAATCCAGAGGAAGTTGTTGTTGCGTCTAAAATAGGGTATGTTTCTAAACTACGGGACTCAAAAAGCACTCTACCTACCATCGCATATTCTAAGGAGTCATTTTGAGTCAAAGGTATGACAATACTATTTAAAACTAAAAATATCGCCCAACATCCTAAAACTAAAGAAAATATTAAAATACCTAAATTTAATTCTTTTTTTTCTATAATATTATTACATTTGATTTTATTTCTTTTATTTAAGTAACTAATTAGTATAAATATCGTGAGTAATAAAAATAAACTAGAAAATAGTATTATTAGATGATTTGAATGTGAGTTTTTATCTAAAGTATTAAGTGTTATGATGGCTATCAAGCCAGTTATTAGAGGCGCTATAGCAAGGCCAAAGGCAAATGGTATACCCACCATAACACTTTCTTTTTTCCATGGTAGATTATATGAAATTATGATACTGACAGTACTGGCAAAAAATACCAGAATTAAAAAATAAATGTAATTGACCATAAGTATTATTTGTAAGCACTTATAGTGCTTAAGCTTATATTTAGATATTGATACATAAATTTACAATTAATCGAGATATGAGTAGTAATATGGATTTTTAGTTTAATGGGTTTCTAATATAATACTTTGTATAGCCCAAGGTTGGCTCTGCAATTCCCAAGGAGAGGTACTACGGGGATATCTTTTCGCAACTATTGGATTAGGCAATACAGTTTTATTTTTCTTCACCCAGTATTCATTCATATCAGGGAGTAACCAACCTTCTTGAGTAAGTTTCTGAAAATGCATTATGAGTTCTTTTTCTACTAATGTTGAATTCAGGTTTTCTAATGCTAGAAGCGCTTTTGCATCCATAGTTCTATAAGTTATGTGAGCCATTGCTCCCTTGTTCCCTGAGTAGCTAGGAGTGTTTAAAGAAATTTGATCCCTAGAGTTCCAACCTTGGTCGCCTACTCCCCACCAATAGCGCCAGAGCTGAGGGGTTTTGTTTAAAAACTCATTAAGTAATAAAGGGCTTAGTAATGTTTCAGCTTTTTCTATAGAGTTATTATTTATAGAAAGCAAACCTTCAACATAACCAGAAACATAATTATAAGGTACATTGACACCATCTGCCCAGAAGGGCATGCCTTTTCTATAGTAGAGGTATGAAATATTACCCAAGTTTTGCACATAAGAGCTAGAGAGCTGCTCAATAGTATGCGTTAATTGAGTAAGTTCTATTGTCAGTTTAGGTAGACAGTCGTTGATGTCACTTGTTCCTAAAATGGCTTGGGTACGCACCAGCAAATGGGCAATACGACCCAAGTGCAAAGCAAATAAAACAGGCTCTCGCTCTAGCGAATATCGCTTCACACGAAAACTAGGGTAGTCTTCCTTGCATAATTGGCTAAGGAGAGAGATTTCTGAAACTATACGTTGTTTTAACAGTTCTAGGTCTTTAGGTACTAAGGCGAGAAGTTTCCCCTCTATAAGTGAAAGCAGACCATGAAGGTAGTAGGTTTGGCTCCAAGCTATTCTCCCTTCAAAATTGTTAGCGCCGAAATCTATTAGACCTTGATATCTCATACGATTGAAATCGTAATAAAAGAGCTTTATTAAATCCTTCTGCGTTGTAGCAAGCCGATAAGTAGGGTGTTGTTGGTTTTCTTGCCACTTGAGATGCCAAGGGATTCCATCGTTCGGTGCAGATTCTAGATGTTTAATGTCTTTATTATTAAATAGAACTAGGGAATAGGTAGAAAACTCATTAGTTAGCAGACCATCACTACGATCGTCATAACGTTTACGAATAATGGCGGCTGCGTTTTGTTTATGAAAAACAAGCTCAACCCATTCATAGGAACTAAGACTAGCTAGTTGCCATTCTAAAACGCCACTTTTCGTCACTGAAACACACTTATTATCACCGCATAAGTGTAGTGAGTCATGTTCTAGTGAACCATATAGGGTGGTATCAATTCCACCGAGCTGAAGATTTTCAGCTATACGCTCAGGCAGGGCATCTTTATTTGGTGTTATTCGATAAACATCGAAGCCATTACGTATAGTTTCTAGAGTGCGACCAGAAGGGGCATTTTCCTTAACATCATAAATAATAATGTAAAGATCGCCTTTATTAGCTTCAAGATGCAACATGGGAAACCAATTAAATCGCCAAGCTCGTGGTAAGCTAAACTCAATAAATTGATTACTTTTTTTATCTTTGTAATGAAGGGTGATTATACCGCTAGGGTGTTGTTTAAATACTTTCCAGTATTCTCCATTAAAGATAGTAATCTCGTGCCCATTTGCTGTGTTAGGGATAGAAGGAGTTGGAGGAGAGTTAATATCCGGAGGAGTTGTAGCATCATTTATGAATTGTATAGCTGGCATTGACTCTTTTTCGAAGGCAGCTATGTTTGTAACCTCACAAGTGATGAAAGCAAGCGCAAGCGTCATCAATAGCATCAAAGAAGGGCGCTTCACTGGTGTAGCCCAATAGTGTCTAATTCATTAATACGACGAATGGTTGTATTAAAATCTAGTCCAATAGTCTCAAGATACCAAATAAGCCCGTCAGTTCTTGGGCGGTTTTCTACCATAATATGATCAAGTGCTTCTTGACGGCTAATATGACCTTCTCTAATCTGATTACTACGAAAAGTGTCAAACTCAGAAAAACCTTTAGCAGTCATATAAATGTAATTATAAAACGGAGCAGTTCCATCCCCTATTCGCCATGTACTTGTTGAGTCTGGAGAGCATTCAAAGTCATATTGATTAAGAATAGTGGTATTAACTTTATCTTCATTCCATTCTAGGCTATGAAACATAAAGAAGAAATCTCGGCGTGGCTCCATATAATAAGATAAAAAAGCTTTCGATGTATCTAATAAAGAGCTATTAAGGTAGCTTGGATTGATTGCGAATCGGGTGAGATAGTAGCCAGCCATTTTTAATTTCCGACCCAATGATAAATAATCTACTCTGCTTTTGGTGAAATCTGGCGGTACACCACAAAAGCCTGATTTAAAGTCAGTATTTTCAAGTGGGTTGGCTGACCACAAATCTAATTTGATTCCTGTTTGACGTTTGAGATCATTCACAATTTTGAAAAAGTGTTTATCGCCTGCCATAAAAAGTGGTACCATCCCAAGATCAGGTTTTTTTAACCATGCTGTAACATTCTTACGTATGTTATCGCGTTTAGTTTTAATATTAGCGGACACTAAAATATTTTGAACGCCCAGTTGCCCACACATACGTGCAATATTACGGCGAGCAAGGTCAGTTACCATTCCCCAATCATAGGTAAAAGTAATAGGGTTTAAGCCAAATTCGCGTTTTATTAGATGCAATCCATAACAACTATCCCTCCCTCCACTAAAAGGTACAAGCACATCAGCTAAGCCATCTTTGGAGCGATATTTATCAATTACCGAGAGAAATTGTTTTTGCTCTTGTTCAGGACTTTTACCTTTATATTTAGGTTGATAGCCTTGGCAGTAATTACAAACCCCTTTGTCATTAAAAGTAATAAAAGGAAAGGTCTCTGGTAATACACAGCATGTGCAGCGTTTCAATTGTCTAATATTATTTTCATTATAACGCAAAAGAGAAGTATTAGCTGATTGTATAAAAGTGCTAGGAGCTATAGGGTGATCTAAGACAATATCATATTGCTGAGTAGGTTGACCAAGACGTTCAAATACTTTGGTAGATATTAGTGTATCCAATTGGGAGGAGAATAATTCAGCCTGTCCTCCGGTGCTTAGTGGAAAAACCAAAGCTTGTAATGGTTCTAGATGGCTAATTTTTAAGGTTTTAGTGCATTCGTCAGTATCTAGGGTTTGTTTCAGTATATGTTTTTCAGAAGCAAATATTACTCCTAAATCATCGGGAAGCATGGAGTAGTAAAGATCACCAGTATTAGTAGCTAGATTTAGTACATCAGATTGTGCATGTACCCAAGCTATTGAGGCAGTCCCTTTCAGTTGGGAAAATAGGATTTGAGCAGCAATACGTGGGTCGAAATTCTTATTTAGAAAGTTATCGAGTACAGCAGCTGCTACTTCAGTATCTACTTCTGCTTGACGTGTATGAGGGGGGAATTGTTTCCATAGCTCATCAACATTAACAATAATACCATTGTGAATCATTGTGATGTCATTTGATCTCACAGGTTGGTTATTTTGAGCACGCTCAGCACGTCCATTAGTCACCAAACGAGAGTGTGCTAATGTAATAAAAGATGAGTTAGGAAATGGTTGAGAAGGGTGATATGTATTTTGAAGCAGTGTATCTAATGTGGTGCAATACTGAGTAGATTTGATAAGCTCTGAGGCGGGTAGAGCGCCTTTAATAGTCCATGCTTTTGATGCTATAGGTAAATGAGCATGAAAACCAGCAGATTCTTTACCACGACTTTCAGAAAGTAGGTAAAGAGTCTTTAATAACTTTCGGATGTTAATTTCTGTTAAGGGAGCATTTTGCTTAACGGCTACTCCAAAAATTCCACACATGGTTTTTATCTCACTGCTAGTATATTGGTTTGATTAGTAAGTAATTGCCAGCCTAAGATTCGATAAGCAAATAACAATAACAAAGTTATATTCGTTATATAACTAAAGGCTGTTCCTAATGCAGCGCCTTCTATACCAAGCAAAGGCAGAAGCATAATTGCAGCTAAAATATTTATACCTACAGTAGCAAGTTGTTGAAGAGCTTGATAGCCGGGGTGACCTGATACAATCATTAGATTATCGAAAGGTACAAATATCGAGACTCCAACTACGCCTAGAAGTAAAATACATAATGATGGTAATCCTTCTAATAGATTTTTATTGGGGATTAGCCAAACAGCTAAAAAGAGATAAGCACCTATTATCAAGATAGCTAGAATCAATATGATAGGAAAAATAAACTTTTTAGAATAAGCTCGAAGTGTGCGAGCTTTTTCCCAGTTACAATCACGAGTGGCAGATACTAAAATAGGGTTAAAATTTATTCTGATCATGGCGAGAATATGATAGAGACCATCTACCAGCATAGCAGCAAAACTATAGATACCAGTTGCATGCTCATTAAAAAAGAAACCAATTAGTATGACATCAACTCGCGAGTTAATCTCAGTAAACATACCACTTAGAAGCCCTTTAGATCCAAATGCAAGATGCTGTTTTACCCAACCTAAGGTAATAAACGCTTTTGCTACTAATCTTTTATTAAAGATAATAAATAAGGCAGCTATTGTTGTAGTTGTTTCCGCGATTAAAAATGAGGTGGTTGAGAATTCTATTGCTAGAGGAGATATTACAATGATTGACACTACTAGCATGATCATAGAGTAACGAAGAGCCTGTAAGAGTGAGAAGTATCTCATCTCTCTTAAGCCATTTAAGTATGCTAATAAAACTTTATTTAGCGGAAAAAGTACTAAACCTAAAGCGGCATAATAAATAGCTAAACCCGTTGCATAACTATCAAATAGCGTCCCTAATATAGGAGTTATAAGTATCACTATCAAGGCTATACTTAAGCCTAAACAAAAAGCTAGTATGCAAGCTGTAATTAGCATAGAGCTTCTTTTGATTAGATCTTCTTTGTAAAAAGCAGAAAATCGTAAAACTGAGTAGTGAATACCCCAAACTGCAAATTGGCTAGCCACGATATAAATAGCATAAGCTAAATTAAATATACCTAATTCAGTTGCATCTCGGTTAACTGTTATTACTATATTAATGGCTATACCAGAAATAGCTAGGATAAAAAAGCTGCCCATTGACCAAGCAATGTCTTGCGATAATTTATATTGCTTTAGATTTTTATATATTAAGGAAAATATTTGCATGAGATTAAGTTTCAGTTATACGTTTTATATCTCGATACATTAGTGGGGGGTTAAGGTGTTTATTTTCTTCATAATCAAACCACATGGCAAAGAATAAAGAATTAGAGCCTATGGTAAACGAAAATAGCCAACTGAGGAAAGTTATCTCTGGAATAGCTCCTTGGGAAACCCATAATAGTATAAGTCGAATAAAAAAGATGGCACTAATTGTGAGACCAAAAAAACCAAAAGCATAGAAAAATACTAATGGATGAAAATTACGAATAATATATTTTTCTTTAAGCCTCCAGAAAAATAAACGAATTAGAAGACTACCAATAGTAAAAATAACTTTACGTACTTTAATACCAGACTTTTCTCCAATATCATAAACAGGCTCAATAGGAACATCAATAACTCGCATATTAGCAACATTAAGTTTAACTAGCAGATCGTTAGGTTGACCATAACGTTTGTACATCTTGTCCCAATCAATAGCCTTTAAAGCAGCATGATTAATTGCAGTATACCCAGTTTGTGAGTCTGCTATATGCCAATATCCTGATGCTATTTTAGTTATTAATGACAGGGCAGCATTACCAAAAAAGCGGATTTTAGGTATTTTGCTAAAGGCTTCACCTGTAACAAGACGATTGCCTTTAGTATAATCAGCTAAATTTTCTACAATTGGGTTAAGAATAGCAGGTAGGTCATGTGGATTCATTTGCCCATCGCCTGCCATCACTACAGCAATATCGTAATTATTATCTCTTGCAAATTTATAACCAGTAGCAATAGCACCGCCTACACCTTGATTAGTTTCGTGTTCAATTAGAGTAATTTTTCTATGAGCGTATTGCGGATGGTTTTTTACTTTTTCAGAGGTTTTGTCTCGGCTACAGTCATTTACAATGATAATCATATCTACAAAGGTTGGCATTGTATTTATGACATATTCAATTTGAGTTTCTTCATTATAAGCTGGTACTACTACAGCAATAGATTTCTGTTTATACATTTTAATAAGGCTTTAAAATAGGAGATATTAAATCAATTTAATTCTGGTTAATTAATTCTAAAAGCTGACGTTGAGAGCTATAAGAAAGTAAAGGATCCATCGGCAAACTCATCACATGCTGCGCTCTATCCTTCGCAATAGGCGTACAATCCGCACAACACAAATGCTGATAGGCGGGCTGCTCATTGAGTGGAATAGGGTAATGTACTGCTGTTGGAACACCAGCCGCCTTAAGTCGAGCCTCTACCTCACTACGGTTCTCAACCATGATTGTGTATTGTGCAAATACACTGGTTCGATCCTCGCGTTGCTGCACTCGCTGAATGCCAGCATCATCCATTAGTTGGTTATACCGTTGCCCAATAAGCAAGCGTTGCTCTACTTCCCAGTCAAAGCGCTCTAGCTTTGCCAGCACAATCGCACATTGCAAGGTATCCATGCGCCCACCAACGCCGACACGAGTATGGTAATAGCGCCGACTTTGACCATGCACACGGATTTCTCTACAAGCTTGAGCTAAACCATCATCATCGGTGAAAATAGCTCCACCATCTCCATAGCAACCTAGCGGCTTACTAGGGAAGAAGCTGGTACAGCCAAGGGTGGAAAGGTTACAGCTTTTCTTACCTTTATAAGTGGCTCCAAAGCTTTGGGCGGCATCTTCAATCACAGGTAAATTATATTTAGCAGCAATGGCGTTAATCTCATCCATGTCCGCCGGTTGACCATACAGACTTACTGGCATGATCGCTTTGGTTTTTTCGGTGATTTTGGCTTCAATCAAATGGGCGGCAATATTGCAGGTATCCGGCTCAATATCTACAAAAACTGGTTTGGCGCCTAACAACACAATCACCTCGGCCGTCGCTACAAAGGTAAATGGCGTAGTGATTACCTCGTCCCCAGCACTAATACCCAGCGCCATTAAACTCATTAATAACGCTTCAGTACCACTAGCCACGGTAATACAATGCTTAGAACCCGTATAAATAGCCAGTTTATCTTCAAGTTCTTTGACTTCAGGTCCCAGAATGTATTGACCGTGCTCTAAAACGGCATCAATACGCTGTCTAATTTGTTGCTCTAAAGCTTTGTATTGAGCTTTAAGATCGATGAAAGGGATTAAAGGTTGGGTCATAATTAACTGATTCTTTTACATACTTTATTAGAGAGCTGGTACTGTTGGGTCGTGTGGGGGCAGGTAGCTATCGCTTCACCACAGAGGGGCAAATCCAGTTTCTCGCCGTATTCACTCATCCAGCCAATGTGCTTAGCAGGTACACCCACCATCAGCGCGTAAGCAGGTACATCTTTGTTAACAACAGTACCTGCACCGATAAAGGCAAATTCTCCAATGGTAACACCACAAACGATGGTACAGTTAGCCCCTAACGTTGCACCACGTTTGACTAGGGTATTGCGGTATTCATCCTTACGCTCCACTAATGCCCGTGGGTTATAAACATTGGTAAATACCATGCTAAGTACCGCAAAACACTCCATCTTCCAGTATTACATTGTCATACACAGAGACATTGTTCTGCACTTTGCATTGATTGCCGATCACGACCTTGTTGCCAACGAAGACATTTTGCCCTAGGGATACACCATTACCAATACGAGCACCTCCGCATACATGTGCCCAGTGCCAAACCCGACTACCGGAACCAATTTGAGCACCTTCATCAACGATAGCAGTGGGGTGGATAAAAATGTCATTCACACCTAAAACTCCAATGGCAAAGAGATAGTCTTACCATCACGTGCCGACAAATAAGCTGCAATCAATAGTTCCAGCGACTTTAGACCTTCACGCCCATCCGTCTCAGGTTCAGCATGACCACGCATTACCTCTACTATATTGTTGTAATACAGCGGATGCCCAAAGCCATACACCGAAGTGGTTTCATAATTGGCACTCTGAATGTGTGCATCATAATCACGTGGTTCGTCAAACTGCCATAGCTGAATGTCGTTAACCGCAACTCCACCAATGCGTACTGTGCCTTTATCACCTAAGATCGTGATTGAACCTTCTAAGTTTTTGGGATAAGTCAGCATAGTAACTGCCATAGAACCTAAGGCCCCATTGCGCCAGCGCACGTTTAATACGCCCGTATCTTCCACCTCAATATCACGGGTGGTGCTGGTCATGGCTTGAACTTTATCTACTGGACCTATGAGCCAATCTAATAAATCAACATAATGGCTAGCTTGATTCATGAATGCACCGCCATCGAATTCCCATGTACCTCGCCAGCCATTACCTTGGTCATAGTAGGATTGAGGACGCGTCCAAAATACATTGAGATGCACCATGTGAATTTTGCCGAAACGTCTTTCCTCAGTGGCGCGTTTGAGTAATTGTAAGGTGGTATTGCGGCGGTTCTGCTTGACTACAAATAACCGAACGCCTGCCTCATCACAGGCTTTTACCATGCGTACCCCATCAGACCAACGAGTAGCCATCGGCTTTTCAGTGATGACATGTACACCGTATTTGGCAGCTAATACAGCTTGGTCGGGATGTAGACCACTGGGTGTACATAACGCCACCAGATCAGGTTGGTGGCGCTGTAACATGTCTTCCATACGAAGGTACGCGGGTACATCGAAGCGCTCTGCATAAGGAGCTGATTGAGTAGGATCAATATCACAAACAGCGACTAGCTCCAGATCTTGTTGATGCTGCTCAATAGAGCCAAAATGATTTTTGGCAATACGCCCGCAACCTACAACAGCTATGCGGATTTTACGGTCAGTAATGGTAGGGAACATAGTTATAGACGCCATACGGTAATGTGAAGTGCCTGCAAAGCAGCAGGATCGTATAGAGATTTGATGTCAGTGAGTACCGGTTTACTACCCCGTAGCAATGCATGCAATTCTTGTGGCTTCAGTTTAGTAAATTCTTGGTGCGCTACAGCAACAATTAAGGCATCAACAGGAGCTTGAGGGGTAAGTTGAGTGAGCTTGACCCCTGAATATTCAGCCGCTACTTCTTCAGCATTAGCCCAAGGGTCAGTGACTACTGGAACCACGCCAAAGTCTTCCAGTTCGCGAATAATATCAATCACTTTAGAGTTACGTATATCAGGGCAATTTTCCTTGAACGTAACCCCCATTACGCCTACTCGTGCACCGTTAGGATTTACACCATTTTGAATCATCTTTTTGACCGTAGTACGTGCAACATAGCGACCCATATTGTCATTAATACGCCGACCTGCAAGAATCACTTGGGGAATATAGCCTAGTTTTTCTGCTTTATCAGTCAGGTAATAAGGATCAACACCAATACAATGGCCCCCAACTAAACCTGGGCGAAAGGGTAAAAAGTTCCACTTGGTTCCAGCAGCTTCTAAGACACTCACTGTATCTATGCCCATCCGTGAGAAAATAATACTCAACTCATTCATTAATGAAATATTTAAATCACGTTGGGTATTTTCAATGATCTTAGCGGCTTCGGCGACTTTAATGCTAGGTGCTAAGTGGGTGCCTGCTTTAATAATCTGTTGATAAAGTTGGTTAACATAGGCGGCGACCTCAGGAGTAGAGCCGGAGGTTACTTTTTTAATAGTAGTTAAGGTATTAACTTTATCACCGGGATTAATACGTTCGGGAGAGTAGCCTGCGAAAAAATCTACGTTAAACTGCAAGCCTGATACGCGCTCAATCACAGGAATACAATCTTCTTCGGTAGCCCCCGGATATACGGTAGATTCATAAATGACTACATCACCCCTTTTAATAACCTTTCCTATACTTTCGCTAGCTTTGATGAGAGGCATTAAATCAGGACGTTTATGTTCATCAATCGGGGTGGGTACGGTGACAATAAAGATATTTGCATCCCGTAAATCATCTAATTGGGTCGTATAGTGTAGGTGCTTAGCTGCTTGTATTGCTTCGGGCGTCGTTTCTAGCGTGTGATCATTACCCCCTTTGAGTTCCTCTATACGTGCTTTATTGATGTCAAAGCCGATGGTGGGGAGGATTTTGCCAAATTCGACTGCTAGTGGAAGGCCAACATAGCCTAAGCCAATAATGGCCAATATGGAGTCATGTAGTGATTTCATGTTTAGCTCAAAGGGTTTAATATAAGATAAGTAGCTAGGCTGAAGCTTTCACGTGTTTATGAGCATAACTCATTGAATTTAAATGATATAAATGTAAAAAATTTAGGCTGAGGTACTTAGATTACGAGGTGATGATAAAAACATCAAAAAGCTATGTATTTTTGAGAATACGCTACCGCCCTACCGTGCCAATGCAGTATAAACAAAATCCATTACATGAGTAGCAAGCCGCCTCTTGTCTAAAAAATCGATTATGGATAGGGGGTATCTATTAAAGAGCATGTAAAAGTGCGGGTAATTGTCTGCAATTGTTAAGCCTATAGCAAGGGGATATAAAAAAATTATCTTTTTATATGATTTTTAACCTTTTATATTTAAAAACTCCAAAGCATCTCTGACTTGTATGGGGTTAATATCTATCACCTGTCTGCTGTCAGATTGTATTACTCTGTGTGGAACTCCCCAAGGATGCCATCGTTGTGCATCACTAGAGCCGAAAAAACATACTATAGGTTTGCCTAAGCCTGCTGCTATATGCATTGCTCCCCCATCGCTACAGATGAAAGCGTCACATAGATTCATAGCCGCAATTAGTTCTCGCAACTTTTTTGTTGTGTAGGCCAAAAGGGGGATTTGTGATGAGAGGGCGTTGATAATGGCTTGAGCTTTTTGATCATCACCTGGATGATGCTTATTAGTTTCATCACCGGGTGACCAAAATAGTAAGAATTGGTAGTTGTGCTGGGTATATAATTGTTGAACTAGCTCTACAAAATATTCAGCAGGCCAGCGTTGATCTACTTTGCGGGCACTAATATGTAAGCCTATGACGGGGCGGCTACTATACCAAGATTGTTTAGTTAAGCGTTGTTTATATTGATCGTAGAGTATAGGGTCATAATATAAGGTTAAGCATTGCGGTCTAGGTTCAATGCCCAATGCTATAAGCAGGCAGCTAGTTTGTTCTACCTCATGTAATGCTAGTGGTACGTGAGTAGGGTGATTAATAATGCTTGATTTAGTCTCTACAGGTGGCATGCCGATAATCATCGGTGATCTAATTTGCTTAGCTAATTTCTCAGCATGTTTCGAAAATCCACCTGCTAATATGATGGCATCATAATGTTGAGATCTAAGCTCACGTATGAGTTGGAAACGTTGCCAAATTACACTCCAAAGTGATTGATTGTGCTCACGATGTTTTACTTTAGTATAAACATAAACATTATTTACGTCAGGGTTTAAAGCAATGACATCATAATTATAGCTATTCACTAGTACATCTACTTGAGCAGATGGATAAGTCTCGCGTAATTGACTAAGCAGTGGAGTAGTACAAATTAAGTCACCTATATTATCACGGCGAATAACTAGAATACGGTTTAAAGACTGAATCATGCTCAGTAAGCTCATTGAAATTAATGAAGAGATTTTATATCGAATCTTGCTATTGGTTGAGCATTAAAAATATATTTGTACCAACTTACATAGTCCATTGAGCAATATAAAATATAAGTCTAGAAAGTCTGCTTAAAGGCTTTGTTTTACCTAACATATTTATAATATTGATACCTTTATGACACAAAGTCTTGCCATTATCCGCCAAAGCTACCGCCCTGACGGTGGCGCCGAGCGCATTATCCAACGGATGCTAACAGGGTTGCAACAGTATCACCCCTTGGATATTAGCCTAATTACTGAAAGTTGGCAGGGGAGTGAGGCTAATTTTCAAGTATTGAAAATACCTAGACAAGGTTGGACTCGTACTGCTCGCTTTGAGCATTTTATTAACAATACCCAAAATTTATTAAAGCAACATACCTTTGATTGGGTACAGTCGCATGAGCGCGTGCCCGGATGTCAAATTTATCGTGCGGGGGATGGCGTGCATGCAGAATGGTTAAGGATTCGTGGTGAGTATTTAGGGCGAATAGGGCGCTGGTGGCAAGCACGCGATGCTTTTCATCAAGCGGTTTTAAAAGCGGAGTCGGAGCTTTTTCAGCATCCTAATCTGCAAGCGGTAATTTGTAATTCCGAGCAAGTCAGACAAGAGATTTTGCTCCACTATCCCAAGGTTGATCCTAGTTCATTGCATCTGGTGCGTAATGGCATTGATTTAGATTATTTCACTCCACCAAGCATGGCAGAAAAGCTTAAGGCGCGTGAGTCACTAGGTATCAAGGCTAATATGCCGACTTTGTTGTTTGTAGGTTCTGGTTTTGAGCGCAAAGGACTGCCTTTAATTTTACAGGCGTTAATCCGTTCGCCCACTTGGCAGTTGTTAGTAGTAGGTCAAGATAAGCATCTGAAAAATTATCAAAAAATTTGCCTACAATGGGGTATTATTCATCGAGTTAAATTTTTGGGAGTAATGAAGGATGTGCGCCCTGCCTATCAAGCCGCAGATGTTTTAGTGCATCCGGCTTGGTATGATCCCGCTCCCAATGTGATACTAGAGGCTATGGCGATGGGCTTGCCTGTCATTACCAGTCAGCACTGCGGTAATAAAGAGCTGATCGAGCAGGGAGAAAATGGTTTTGTCGTACCTATTAAACCTATTCAAGCGTTAGTGGATGTGCTGAGTTCCAAAAGTGATTGGGTGTTGATGGGGGAGAGGGCACGTAAGACAGTAGAACAGTATCCCATTGAACGTATGATTAGAGAGTTGATTGCTGTCTATAAGACAATATTGACATAAGAGATTTCTAACCCCTTTCAATTAATGTTAGGTTAGCATTTTTTAAAATTTGAAAGCTATTTATGACTTTATCTCAAAGTTGGTCTTTAATAGGAACAATCACCCTATTGATGGTATTGCCTCTTCCCCATACAGTAGCCCTGCGCTTATTAGCTTTAACGCTTGTCTTAGGTATGGTTTTATATCAATGGCGACAGCTAGCAGTACCTAAATTTCCTTGCCTTAACGTGCTTTTATGTTGGTTATTAATTCCTTTAATATTATTGCCTTATGCAGTAGATTGGCGTTATTCGCTCAGTGAGATCAAAGTAGAGATAGGGTATGGCTTAGTAGGTTTCTTAGCTTTTTTAGCCTTAAGCCAAAATGAGCAATGGCTACGTTATTGGTTTGTTGCTCTAGGGGGCAGTGCTGCTTGTTACTCAGTAATAGGAATAGTGCAATATATCCCTATTGGTACGTGGAACGAGTTAAGTATAGTAGGGGGATCAGCTAGTTTTGCCACTTATATTATCATGGTTCTTCCTCTAGCCTTACCTGCATGGTGGCTTTTTCCTATGCATCGCTCTTATGTGATGGTTTGTGTTGTAATGATAGTTTTAGGTGGTTTGTTAACTAATCAACGTATTGTATTACCTGTTCTAATTACACAACTACTCATAGCTAGCTTTTTATTGCGACCTCAACAAGTATCTGTAAGAAAAATACTCATCAGTATCGTACCCATTATAGTTGTTTTAAGTACTGTAGCTTTCTTTAGTATTCAATCGCGTGAAGAGGTTTTAGGCATTGCTCCTATCTCAGAGGATCCTAGAGTATTGGCTTTAGAGCGCACCTTGAGCATTATGAGTGAGCGACCTTGGACAGGGTTTGGTTTTGGTAGGAATGCGATGAAGTTAGCACATCCTGAAATCAAGGATATTATGTGGCATGCGCATAATACTTTTCTTAACTACGGCATTGAGTTAGGTTTAGGGGGGATAATCTTGCTTGGGTTAGTGTGGGGTTGTCTGGCCCGTCGTTACTGGCACGTCCAAGGGAGGATACAAGATCCGTTAGTAAAATCTTTGGCAGTAGCTGGTTTATGTGTAGTATTGGGCGTGGTGCTACGTAATCAAGTAAATGATATGTTTCATCGTGATTTGTCTTTATTGTTTTGGTGCGTTAATGGGGCGCTCTTGGGGTTTTTATTAAGACAGTTTTATATTAAGAATTAACGGGGTAACGGTATTATTACTTCAACAATGAAACCACTGACGATCTTACATACGGAGTCCTCTTGTGGCTGGGGTGGTCAGGAAATTCGTATTTTAACCGAGGCTCAGGGATTTATAGAGCGAGGTCATGCTATCCAGCTGTTATGCCCTAGAGAGTCTACTATTTACAAAGCTGCCTTAAAACAAGGTATTCCAGTAGTCGCAGCGCCGATAGCACGGAAAAACCTAAGCGGTTTATATTGGTTAAGAAAATGGTTACAAACTCACATCAAAACATTTGACTTAATAAATACCCATAGCTCCACCGATTCTTGGTTAGTAGCATTAGCTCAACAATTATTACTAGATAAACGTCCTATTGTTAGAACTCGTCATGTTTCTTCCCCTATTAGCTTAGATAGAGCAACACGATGGTTGTATCAATCTGCTGCTCAGCATATTGTAGTGACAGGCGAACCATTAAAACGCCACTTAATTGAGCATAATCATTTTGTAGCTAAACATATTACTTCTATTCCTACAGGAATTGATTTATCGCGTTTTTTTCCTAGAGATAGCGCTGCTATCAAAGTTCAGCTAGGTATTGAAGGGACTATTATTGGTATCTTAGCTACGCTACGTAATTGGAAGGGACACCATTATTTAATTGAAGCTTTTAAGCTACTAAGTGAACAACATACTGATTTACGTTTATTAATAGTAGGTGATGGTCCACAAGCTGATAATATTAATAAATTTATTGATCAGCTAGGGCTTAAATCTAAAGTACTCTGTGTAGGGCAACAGGACAACCCAGAGTTATGGTTGAATGCAATGGATATTTTTGTTTTACCTTCGTATGGTGATGAAGGCGTATCCCAAGCAGTAATGCAGGCTATGGCAAGTCGCATACCTGTCATTACTACCGCTGTAGGAGGTATGACCGATGCTGTGCAAGATGGTGACACAGGGCTATTAGTTGATACTCATAGTAGTCAAGCGATTGTGAACGCTATTAACAAACTACTCCAACAACCTGTATTAGCCCAACAATTAGCTATAGCTGGTTATGAACGTGCTCAAGCTTTATTCGGTGTAGTAGCTATGTTAGATAAAATGGAAATGGTTTTTCAATCGGTACTAAAAAAATAAGGTTAGTAGTGTGTGCGGTATTGCAGGGATTATAGGGCATGAGGTTTTAACTAATGAGTTATTATCTAAAGTATTACATCATTTAGCTCAGCGCGGGCCTGATGCGCAACAATGGCAAGGATGGGATGCTGATTTTAGGCCAAGTAATCATAATCCTCATTTAGCATTACTACATACTCGCTTATCCATACGAGATTTAAGTGTCAATGCTAATCAACCTATGTCTAATAATGAAGGCACTATTTGGCTTTGTTACAATGGTGAGGTTTATGGTTGGGAACAAGATGCTGAGTTTCTCAAACAGCAAGGTTTTATTTTTAAGAGCTATTCAGACACCGAGTTTATTTTGCATGCTTATCACTACTGGGGATTAGAGGGGCTAATCCCACGTCTTAGAGGTATGTTTGCAATAGCAATTTTAGATTTGCGCTCTTTTAGTCTCTATCTCTTAAGAGATCGTATGGGCTTAAAACCTATTGTTTATCACCATAGCCACAAAGGTTTTGCCTTTGCCTCTACTGTACGTACCTTATTGCCGTGGCTACCTAAAGAGGCAAAAGATTTCAGTAGTATAAGTATTGATGCCTATTTGGCTCACCGTTATATACCTGCACCGCATACGCTTTTGCAAGGAGTAAAGCGTTTAGAAAATGGTCACTACTTACGTTATGATCTAAAGCAACAAACACTCACCCAGCATTGTTACTGGCAAATCCAGCCTTCAAAACAGAATGCACTAAGTACTACTGTGCTAGATGAGGCTATTCAATTACGCACAGTAGCCGATCGTCCTGTAGGTCTATTTTTAAGCGGTGGTGTAGACTCTAGTGTATTAGCTCAACGGCTAGCTAGTTTAGGTTTTAGTAATATTCAAGCTTTTACGGCTAGATTTTTAGATAGCTATTTAGATGAGAGTAAAAGGGCTGAGCAATTAGCCAATCATTTAAATATGCCCCAAGTCAGTATTGATATTCCCACAAAAATAGAGGGCGATTTTAGTCGTATTGTTGCTGATTTAGATGAGCCTTTTGCTGATCCTTCTAGTTTTCCTTTATGGTATTTATCCAAAGCAGCAACACAATCAGTAAAAGTAGTACTCAATGGTGATGGGGGAGATGAGTTATTTGCAGGGTATAAGCGCTATCAGCAGCATATGCGTTCTGCTTGGCGAGGTGAGTGGCGTCTACCATTACCAAAAATAAAATCCATTCAGCGTAAAGGTATAAGTAAAATTTGGAATGAAATAGCTTTAAGTTGGGTGGATGCCTATAGTTTACGTTTTTCAGGTTTCAATATTGGACAGCGCATAGCTTTACAGCCAGATTTAATTATTCAGCCACATTATTGGCGTATACCATCTGCTATCTCTAATACTATTGATACCTTGTTAGCAATTGATCAGCAAAATTATTTACCCGAATATATTTTGCGTAAAGCAGATTTAATGACCATGGCTCATGGTCTAGAGGGACGGTCTCCTTTACTTGATCATTATTTTGTACAGACAGTAATAGGCTTATCTGCTCAGAAACGTTTTACTCAGCCACCTAAAAAAGCTTTAGTTAACCTAAGTAGCTTCCCTGAGGCACTAAATCCAATATTACAAAAAAAATATGGTTTTAATCCACCCTTAGATAGTTGGTTACATAATGACTTGAGTTTTAACACAGCAACATGCGCTAAGTCTCTAGCGGAGCTTACCAATCAACAAATTAGCTTCCAGCAGGTACAGCTACTATTAAACCGTTACTATGCAGGAGAGCAGCATTTAGCGGAGCAAGTATTACAGTTGTATATTTTAAATGAATCATTACTACAGTTTCGCGATTTAGTGTGAGGTGTCAATGTCTAGTAGGCTATGGGGTCGTTTAGTTATTAGTGTAGCTGCACTATCTCGTTTAACACTATTAAAACTTACTCCCCGCCCCACCACAGTTAAACGTATAGTCATAATTAATTACTTGCTACTCGGTGATACCTTAATGTTAAGCCCACTGCTGAAAGCATTACGTAATCAATATCCAGAGGCGCAAATTGATTTTTTATGTCCACCCTATATAGTACCACTTTACTCTAGTAAGCCTTATGGGGTTAATGCTTATGGGTTTGATCTGCGCAGTTGGCGTAATTTGCTTAATTTAATTATAAGCTCAAAAGGTTATGATCTAGGGTATATTCCGGGAGATAACCGTTGGTCATGGTTAGCGGTATCTTTAAAGACGCGTTGGGTTATTGCTTTAAAAGGCGACCAAGCATGGAAAAACTGGATGGTTAATGAGTTAGTAGAGTGGCCCACTATATCAAAAGCATGGGGAGATATTACTACTAGCCTAGTAACCCAAAAAACTATTTGTTATGAGGCTAGTGATTGGCCTATTCCAGTGTATGAGTCATTTTCTTATCCTCAAGAGCCTTATGTCGTATTACATATAGGTGCTAGTAAGCCCCACAAATATTGGAGGGCAGATTATTGGAATGAAATAGCACAGTGGCTTAGAACTCAAGGTTTTATAGTAGCATGGTCTATAGGGCAAAATGAAAAACAGTTATTAAAAGAGATAAATATAAAAGAGTTAGACATTTTGTATGATGGAAGTTTAACTTTAGCACAATTTTGGGTTTTACTTAAGAATGCAAAATTGCTAATTGCTCCAGATACAGGAATTGCCCACTTAGGTCGTATAGTTAATACTCCTACTATAGCTTTATTTGGTCCCGGATCACCAAAGATATTCGGTGCAGGGCTGTTTTGGCAGAATAGTCCTTATGTAGCTTTATGGGAAGAATCAGTAGCTTGTCGTAATCAAAGTTTGCTATTTAATCGTGATATTTCATGGGTAAAGCAATGTTGGCGAAGCGAGCATGAGTGTAGCCAGCCCTTTTGCACGAATTTGATTAAGCCTGAGCAG
Source organism: Thiofilum sp. (assembly GCF_016711335.1). Lineage (NCBI taxonomy): Bacteria > Pseudomonadati > Pseudomonadota > Gammaproteobacteria > Thiotrichales > Thiofilaceae > Thiofilum > Thiofilum sp. The sequence goes on along the minus strand of NZ_JADJTF010000001.1, from coordinate 179,810 downwards.
GTTAAGTATTCCATCAGTGAGATGATTAATTTATGAGAAAACGTATTGGTCTGTTAATAGATAGCTTAATTGGTGGTGGAGCAGAGCGCATTACTCTTAACTTTGCTGAAACTTTTGCTAAGTTAGGTCATGATGTGCATGTTTTTATTTTAAAAAATGAAATACACCATGTCATAGATAAAAATGCTTACTCAATTCATATTTTAACTGAAAACGGTGTTTTATCTAAATTTAAATTAGTTAATAAATCTCTATTGAAAAAAACCTTCATTAAGGCCATATCTAATGTAGAAAATGATGGAATAAAATTTGATTTTTTTATATCTAGCTCAGAGGACTTTGATAGAATTGCTAAGCTATCAAGGCTACCTAACATTTTTATTCGCTATCGAAATTCAATGTCTGAGTTTATTTTATCAAAAGTAGGTAATAAAACTGGTTGGAAGGCTAAGGAAAGAGTTTGGCGACATACTTTGCGTCATAAGTCCATATATAATCATATGAATATAGTTGCTATTACTAAGGCAATGCAGTTTGATTTGTGTAAGAAAGTGGGTATAAAGCCTAAAACCATTACAACTATTTATAATCCATTCGATTTTGCAGTTATTCGTGAACGGGCAAATAAGCTTGTTAGTAATCTTCCTTCAGCTCCTTATATAATTTATGCTGCAAAGTTTGAAAATAGAAAAAATCATCGTTTACTCATAGATGCTTATTATAAGGCTAATCCTAAGCACTTATTAGTACTTATTGGAGATGTTTATACCGCTTCTGATCATGAAACTTATGAGAATTTAAAAGCACAAATTCACAATTTAAGTTTAGAAAATAGAGTGATTTTGGCGGGTTTTCAGAAAAACCCTTATCCGTGGATTAAAAATGCTGATTTATTTGTCATGTCATCTAACAATGAAGGTTTACCTACAGTATTAATTGAATCTTTAATCTTAGGCACACCCGTAGTAAGTGTAGATTGCCCTACTGGACCTAGTGAAATTTTAACAGGTGAGTTAGCTGATTACTTGTCACCTGTAGGTGATGTGGATGCTTTAGCTACCAATATTACAAAAGCACTCCAACATTATCCGCAGATCGATGATAGTTTACTAGCTAAATTCAATAGTGAATATGTTGCGAAACAATATATTGACCATTGTACTAAACAGAAAAATTAGCTATAAACTCTTAGCACGAATATATTTTTGCTAATTGAAGTATGCTAATATCAGCGTGTTTTTGGAAAGGAGTTAATTCATCCAAACACCGACTCCGTTTACTGTCCTCACATCCGGCTTTACCACAAGGGGCACACTTCCAGTCCTGTTGAATCACTGTATGTTTGCCCACTTGCTGCATACCATTACGTTGAGGATAGGGATTGACTTCAAATTGATCCCAACCATTAGGCCAAGGTCCCCAATCGAAAGCACCCGAAGGACCAAATAAAGCAATCACGGGCGTATCCACCGCAGCTGCCATATGCATAGGCGCACTATCGACACCCAAGAAAAACTTCGCCTGACTCGACAAGGCAGCAGTTTCTTTAAGACTTAATTTACCACCTAAATCCAGCGGTTTGGTTTTACACAGGCTAATAATATGATTGAGTTTTTCACGTTCTTTAGTATCAGGCGCACAGGTCAAAACCACTTTGAGATTTAATTCGCTTTGAATCGTATCAATCGTTTGCGCCATATAATCATCACGCCAACATTTAAAAAACCAACGTGAAACCGGATGAATATGCACATAAGGCTCTTGATTCCAACCTGCTTGTTTTAATAAATCTAAGACGCGCATTTCATCGAGCGGAGTGTAGTGAATACTCACATTAATCGTTTGTGGCTTAACGATATTAGTTAATAAATCTAGATTGCGTAATACCGTATGCCTACGCCCTTGGCGCATTAAATGAGGCTCAGTGACTAAATGCTTACGCCACCCTTTATCATTAGGCTTTAAATAACCAATACGACGCTTTGCTCCACTCAACCAACCAAAAATTAAACCTCGATCTCCTTCGGTGGTATTAATACTAATATCAAAACGTTCAGCGCGTAATTGTTGAATAAAAGCGAGTTGGCGCTTGAGAAATGTCCATGGTGATTCGTGTTTTTGACGTTCAGGTACGGTCAAAACTTGCTTAATATGTGGGTGTCCGGTGAGCATAGCCTCAGTCCCTTTTTTGACTAAAAAGGTCACTTCAGGAGGTTCGGGTAAGGTTGCCAATGTCTCAGCCATCGGGCTAGTTAGCAATACGTCCCCAATATTGCGGAATTTCATAATCAGGATTTTCATGGGTGCTATTTATACCACAGGCTGACCGACTTTTGATGCTAGAATGAGCCGTTTTATAGCTGTGCTTTTTTCCCCCTATGTTGCATCTGATCCATAGTAACCAACTCGAATCACTGGCTCGCTTATATGCGGAGTTTTGTCGCACTCAGCCTTTGCCTCCTATGGAGCGCGAAACGGTGGTAGTACAAAACGCAGGGATGGGACGTTGGTTATCGATGCAAACCGCTCTCCATAATAAAATCGCTGCCAATACCCGCTATTTATTTCCCGCTGAGGCTACGTGGGAGTTATTGCGTAAAGTACTTTCCTTCGTGCCCGAACGTGATCCCTGCTCACCTAAATTATTGCGCTGGCGTTTGCTTCACGAATTTTTGGAGTATGCCGAGCGCTATCCCGAATTACAGCATTATTTGCGTGCAGGCGATGAGGGTGCGGCATGGCAATTGGCCCAACAAGTGGCTACCGTGTTTGATGGTTATATCTTCTTTCGCCCGCTGTGGATTAAAGAATGGGAAAACCCTTTAATCACTTTAGACGAACACGATTGGCAAGGGCGTCTATGGCGTAATGTAGTAGTAAGCGAGCAATTGCATCATTGGGTACGCTTGCAAGATGAATTTATCCAAGCGCTACAGCAACAGCCCCCGCAAAATTTACCTAAGCGCTATATCTTTTTTTCTATTCCAGCCGTTTCTAAAGCGTATATCAATCTAGTCAATCAAGTCGCGCAATTCATTGATATTTATTTTTTTATCGTTAACCCCACTCAAGAATATTGGAGTGATATTGAATCCGAAAAGCGCCTAATTAAATTAAAAGTCGCGCAGCAAGAGCTATCCGATATAGGTAATCCACTACTGGCTTCATGGGGTACACAAGGGCGTGATTTTATCGGTAATCTGCGCTCATTAGAGCCTTATCCTTTAGAGCAAGAGCGCTTTATTTTACCTACGCAAACGCTTGAGCCACACAGTTTGATGCTCAAAGTGATTCAAGCCGATATTCTTAATCTACATATTCCGAGCACAGATACTATTTTCCCGCTGGAGTTAGCCGAGGATTATTCGGTGCGTGTGCATAGTTGCCATTCGCCCATGCGCGAGGTGCAGGTACTGTATGATCAGATACTCGATGCTATTGAACACGATCCGAGCCTAGCACCCTCCGATATAGTGGTGATGACCCCCGATATTGATCAATATGCTCCCTATATTGAAGCGGTGTTTGGCACTGTGAATGATCCCAAGCAACGTCTGCCCTTTAGTATTGCTGATCAGTCACAGCGTCAATTGCAAAGCATTATTACCACTTGCCTACAATTACTCGACTTACCCGATAGTCGCTTTGAAGCCGAGCGTATTTTTGCACTATTGGAAAATGAGGTAGTGCGTACTCAAGCGCGACTGGATTTGGACGATATCCATCAATGTCGCATTTGGGTGAGTGATACCAATATTCGCTGGGGTGTGGATGCAGAGCGCCGTGTCAAACAGGGGGGAGCAGACACTTTTGAACATACGTGGCGCTATGGACTAGATCGTTTATTACTGGGCTTTGCTTTTCCCTGTGATGATTTATTAGGTGAAGTATTACCTTATCCCTATATTGAAGGTTCACAAGCGCAAGTGCTAGGGCGCTTTTTGCAATGGCTTGAGCCTTTATTTAACCTCGCGGATTGGGGGCGACAACAACAGAGTATTACTATATGGGCGGAGCGAGTACGCGAGTTATTTAAACAGGTATTAGGTGATACCGATAACTTGCAACTGGTACTACAAGCCCTAGAGGGTTTAACTCAGCAAAGTGTGAGTGATGCTAAATTCGAGCGCCCGATTGGGTGGCGTATTGTGCGCGACGCTCTGCGCAATAGCTTAGAGCAACGCAATCAAGCCGAAGGATTTATGGGGCGCGGCATTACTTTTTGCGCTCTAATGCCGATGCGCAGCGTGCCGTTTAAATTAGTTGCCTTATTAGGCATGCAGGATAAAGCCTTTCCACGGGTGGATACTTATCTCAGTTTTGATCGTTTAGCGCATGATAAAAAACAGCGTGGTGATCGCTCAAGGCGCGAGGAAGACCGTTATTTATTCCTAGAAAGTGTGTTATCAGCACGCTCACGTTTATATATTAGTTATGTCGGGCAAAGTATTCATGATAATAATGAAATTATGCCCTCTATTTTAGTGACTGAGTTATTGGATTATATTGAAAAACGGTTTGCTATTGAGCCAAAAGTATTAATTACTAAACATCCTTTACAGCCCTTTAGTACGCGCTATTTTAGTGAGGAGCATTTATTTACCTATTCAGCGCATTATGCTGAAGCGTATAAAGCCCGCCATCAAGCCCCGCAACCGTTTGTCAAGTTTTGGCAAGCTAAACCTTTGCCTCCCTTGCATGACGATTATAAGCAAATCCGTTTAGAAACCTTAGTCAGTTATTATCGTCAACCCGCTCGTGATTTTTTGAGTAAGCGCCTAAATTTAAAATTACGTGAGCGCACCATTGAATTACCAGAGCGAGAACCATTTAAATTAGAAAACTATGCGGATCAAGCCATTGCTGAACAACTGTTAGCTCAACATTTAAATCATCAAAAAGAGCCAACATTACTACGTAAGCGCTTAAGAGCTGAGGGTAAATTACCGCACGGTAAACCGGGAGATTTACTCTATGAACAGCAAGTCGAGCGCACCGAACAGTTTTATAACAACCTGAGTACTGAATGCTCTATTGAGTGGCTAACACCCCACCCCATTGATTTTAAAATAGATGCTTTTCAATTACATGGCAGTATCGGGGAGCTGACTGAAAGGGGGCGTTTGGTCTTTAATTTAGGCAAAATGAATGCATGGCAGTGGGTGGATATTTGGCTAAAACATTTAGCCCTTAATCATTGCGCTAATAGCCCCACTAAAACCACCTTAGTTTATACCAGCGATAAAGTATTTACCTTGCAAGCATTAGATGAGGATACGCAAGCGTTATGGGAGTGCTTTATCAGTACCTATTGGCAAGGTATGTGTGAACCCTTACCGTGTTTTCCTAAAGCGGGATTAGCCCTAGCCGAAGATAAAAATCACGATTTAAAAAAGGCAATCAGTGCTTGGGAGGGTAGTGAATATAGTAGCTCTGAGGCGGAGAAACCGGAAAATGCCTTACTCTATCGTGGATTGAATCCGATTGAAGACGACCCGCGATTTGTTCAGTTGGCTAAGCAGTTTTGGTTGCCGTTTATTCAGATTCGTACTCACTAAGTTAATTGCATCTGGCAATTAAGTATCCAGCTAAAAGTAATCGTATATTTCCTCCGCAGGCGCTGTAAATACTTCCCTGTACGCTTCAAGGCGGCATCCCTGCCGCCAAGACTGCTCCAAAAATATACGATTACTTTGGCTCAAGTACTTACCTTAGTTTTAAGCCGATCACATAAACACATCACGGGTAAAATTGTTATACCAGCTATAGGCATATTGCGCATCCAACAAGTGATCTTCATCCGATGCGCCTACGGGTGACATACCACCAGAATTGGGAATAGCCTCAATACTTAAACGATCTCCCGCTAAGCGATAAACCGCAACGATTGAAATCGCATAGTCACCCCCAACCACACTATAACAACCATTGGTAAATGAAGTGCGTCCGGGTTCACGCCCATTGAGTAAGGCGGCAATAGCCAGTGCACACGCTTTCGCTTCCGAGTTGGCAGCAAAACCTGATTTAGGTAAAGGTGCAGCGGTACACGCATCGCCAATCACATGGATATTGGGTTTGAGTTTGGATTCAAAGCTATCCAAATGTACCGGACACCAACCACTGGTATCGGTCAATCCGGCACTAAAGGCTAAAGCTCCAGCCTTTTGCGCAGGGATAATATTCAACACGGAAGCATTAAAGGTTTGACCACCACTGGTAATAACCTGTTTTTGTGCAGCCTTGAGAGTCGTTACCGTTTTATTGGCTCCCCACACCCACTCAATCAGCGCATTATTAGTGCCATAGCCATAAAGTTTCATCCATGCTTCTTCAAAGAGCGTTTGTTTAGTAAAACTATCTTTGGGATCGAGAATAATAACTTTGCTATTGGGCTTATAGCGCTTGAAATACAAAGCGACTTGGCTGGCTCGTTCATAGGGAGCAGGGGGGCAACGATAGGGATTAGGTGGGGCAACCATGACAAAAGTCCCACCATTAGGCATAGCCTCTAATTGCGAGCGTAAAAGAGTCGTTTGCTCACCCGCTTTCCATGCGTGCGGTACGGAGGTTTCTGCAATATCAGCACTATAGCCTGCAATAGTGTCATAGCGATAATCAATGCCGGGTGAAACGACACAGCGGTCATAACTAAAATTACCAGATGTGGTTTGCACTATACGACTGGTCGCATCAATGCCTGTTACCTCGGCAATCACTACATTGATACCGCGCTTTTTTAGACCTTCGTAGCTAAATTTTAAGGAGTCTAAGGAGCGATCACCACTTAACACCTCATTGCTCATATAGCAGGTGTAGTAGTATGGGTTTTTTTCAATCAGAGTGATTTCAATACTCGGATCAGCCAACTTTAAGTACTTAGCAAAGGTCGCTCCACCTGTACCGCCACCAATAACGACGACCTTAGCATTAGCGCCCCAACTACGAGTAGCAATACCAGAGGTGATAAGGAGTCCACCCGCCATAGCTGCTTTTAGAAAATCACGACGTTTTAGTTTCATAGCTCGCTCTCACTAAACCGTAATGCCACTAGCAACGGCTGGATTAAATAAAGGTAATGCTTCCGCTTTGAGGTCATAGCGTTGTGCTAAGGGATGATTCTGAATCCCTAGTAGCTCACGCAAAGCACGGTGTAAGTGCTTAGTTTGTAAGTAGATACCATTAGTATTATCGCGTTGTAAGGTATTAGGATTGATCTTGATCTGCTCATGGTTAGCACCACTAATACCCACGATGCGATTAGCCCAAGGTGCATTTTTCGCCATGATAATATCCCCACCCAGTGACCAGTGATCTTTGCCATTAGTAGAGTTATAGCTAGGTGTGCGACCGACATCCGAGGTGACATGCACAATCAGCCTATCGCCTAAACCCATGCTATTGGCTTTAGTCCAAGTGTAATCCAATAAACGAGTGAGGTCGGTGAGGGTATTGATATGATTGGCATCATGATTGCCATGTGAGTCCCAGCCGCCTGTACCAAAGCTCCCCGTAGCGGTTAAACCCGCTGCTGCGAGCACTAAAAACATATGCAGTTCACGAATACCATTGCGTCTAGCACCCGTTAGATCTAGCGTATCTAAGCTCGTGGGCAGTGCAGTTGCTAGGGCTTCCATCGCTACTGAACCTTGGCGGGCGCGTTGCAGTTCTTCCAGTTTCCGTTGCCAGCGGGGTAGATTATCGGGTTGATTTTGTAGTTTTGTCAGACGTTGAGACGCATATTTATGGACTAAATCGATATGCGCATTAGAGTAGTAAGTCTTAGTGCCACGATCAAAGTTAGGATTCGCCAAAGTACGCAATAAGCTCTCATCGGGCAATGCCGTAAAAGGCATAATCCCCACTGAACCTTCAAAGCCTCCTTGACGTACAAAAGGCATCGGCAAATTAGCCCCCACTGCCGCCGCATAGAGTTCATTAGTAGAGGGTAAACCCTCCACTAAACTGCCCGTATGGCGGGTACGTGCTGCTACATCATGTCCATTGGTGAACATCACAATGCCATTCACCGCCATGATGTAGGAGTAGTACTTATTGAAAAATGCAGCATTTTCACCGAGTGGTGCAAAGCGTAGATTGCCTACACCTCCCGCAGGTTGAGTGGCGGCCCATTTGTTAATAAGTACATTCTGGCGTGGATCCGCAAATGAGCTGTGATCCCAACCTCCTCCTAAGTGTATGGTGAGCAACACCTTACCTGTATGTAGGGGAGGTGTGGCATTGGCTTGTGCCGCATTAAAACTGGGCAAAGTACTCGCTAAACCGCTATAGCCTAGGAGCTTTAAAAAATCACGTCGATTCATCTTATGACCTCCTAAGTTATTCGTAGATGAAACGTGCATCAGTCATCAGATACAGCAATACCGTTCCCCACGCTCGCTTGGTATAGGTCGGGTCTTCCCAACTGGTATATAAGCGGCAGGAGGTATCAGTGGTATTGCTACGATCAGCCCAAGCTTCACTAAATAAGTTAAAGCTGCGAGTGATCTCTGGATCATCAATGGCTAAGGTTTCATTGAGGAATTGCTTATGTAAGTACTGCAAATTGGCTCGAATGCGTTTTTCACCCGCTGGCATATATGCACTTTGCGCGGTAATGACGCGTAAGAAAGTATCATCCACAAACGAGTCATTATTAGGGTTGGTAGTCGTATCAATGCGCTTACCTTGCATATAGAAGCGAATGCTACGGGTATAGGGCGGTATAGCGGCATACGCCATTTGGTTTTGCCAATAACCTTCTTTACCAATCAGCACTTGGCTCTTAGTCAATTCATTATCGCTACCATCGCGGAAGCTCAAATAAACACTAGCCTCGTCGTTGTCCACACTCCATCCGCGTAATGCTGCACCAAAGAGTACTTTGGCTTCACTCTGATCAATGCTTTCATCCCATGCAGTCACATCAGCCGTTTGATATAAGCGTGCCAGCGGGCTTTGGTTTTTGCACATACTACCCGGATTGAATTGTGCTTTACCGCTTTTAACAGGAACACCACCCTCACAGCTCCAAGGTGCACCGGACAATACACGTACCGTACCTTGTTCTAAAGTCCAGCCATCCAAACCAGACTCAGCTCCCGGATTCGCTAATAAGTTCAAGGTGCTAGTATCGACTTCTTCATATACCGGAGTATCAGTTGCCTCCACATAGGGGAAGAGTTTGCGACTACTACCCGCTAGGCGGAAATCATCGGCTGTAGCATTACAGCTCAACTCTATCGCCATGCGTTCTGGAATAGTATTCATGAGACTATTCATGATGGTGTTAGGTTTGTTTTGAATCCGTCCACCATCAAAACCACCATAGAATAAGCCCATACTACTACCCCAAGCATTTTCAGGGCGGAACCAGTACCAATCACTACCCATCAATGATTTGACTTTGGCATATAACTCTTCAGGAGTGAGTAACCGTGCTAAGCCCATATCGGTGAGAGTGTATTGTTGCTCAGCCCCTAATTGTCCCGCTTTAGCGCGGAAGAGGGGGCTAGCGACCATATCAATCAGTAAGTCTTTGACATTCCAAGCCCCACGACCTTGATCGTAGGTAAAGCGATTCGCTAGCTGAGTCAGAACTTCGTCTTGAGTATTATAAGCTGCCATTTTTTGCGCATAGTCACTTGCGGTCGTATCGACAGGAGCAGTCAGAGGCAAGCGTTTAAAGACAGGTTTAAACCAGAAATACACGCCACCTTTAGCAAAACGCACATCTTGGATCAACTGTTTACCCAACCACTGCAAGGTGTCCTGAGTGCCAGTAATAGGCAGCACATTAGTGTCTGGAGTACGCAGTACTAAGAACACATCATCCACATAAGCATCAATAAATTTATCGGCCCATGTTTGGGTAGCACGTAAACCTTGCATCACAAAACGTAGTTTACGGGTAGTTGCAGGTACTTGGGCAGTCGCAGTCTTATTTGTCCATGTCCATGAGGTTTGATCAGTCAGAACAGTGGATTTTCCTAGATTTTTACCTGCTTTATCTAAGTATTCTACCCAAATGGAGGCTTTATCACGGCTGTGCAGTGCAGAGAAATAAGCACCATAATCAATTTCCACTTTAGCTTTATCAATATTGGCAGCATGAGCTGTAATATCAATATCTTGCCACGCTAGCGCTTCATCTAGCTGAGTGGTACAGGAGCCGACTTGATACAGTTTACTACCTGACTTGGGATCACGGGGGATACCGCTACAGGTGGTCTTGTTAGTAGACTCGATTTTGCCTTTGTTCATCACCCAGCCAGTAATGCCTTCCTCCGCAGAGGGGCTTTTTACTAGATTAGCTGACGTTGCCCACGAGGTAGAGGTATAGCCACTATACCCACCGGGTGCGGTACGATTATTAAAGCCTGTCGGGAACATATCTCGATACCAAGTATCGCCTGCGTGATACCAAGGCTGACCATTATTATCAAGTGGATAGCCGCCGGTTTTATAGACCCAAGCTAAGGAGTCTTTATCACCCTTAGTTCCATCAAAGTTTTGTAGGTAACGACTATTATTACCCCAATCACGGAAGGCTCCCGCTACGGGTTCCATAACGGTGTGGCATACCATACAGTTAGGATTCTGCATGGTAGGCACACGGTAATTACCATTATTACTGTCATCTAAAGGACGTTGTGCGAGCGCCTCAAGATCTAAAGCTAGGAATTGCTTATACACTTGCGCAGCACGATGGCGATTACGGTTAGTATCCGTGGTGGGGAAGCGTGATAGCCATGCATTGGTGCTCAATACACCTGCATGAGCAAACGCTTTACCCGGATAACGCGCAGATACTTGGGGAATACGTACAGGTAAGTATTCTTTAGCATTGTTTGGATCAGCAAAGGCTCCAGCAATAGGTGTTGCCCCTGTTGCCTTAGCCAATTGTGGGTTCATCACGGTGTAATTAGCGGTGAGTATTTCAGTCCAAGGCTTGTCATTACCCACTAAGTACTGCATAAGCAATACAGGCTCACGGCGCACCGCCTCATTAACCGCATTCTTTTCGGCATCCGTCATGGTATCCAAGATAGGATAATCCGTACTGGATAACCCCATAGTACTACCAATCCATGCAGCTCCATTACTGAGGAACACCTCATGACCCGCACGATACACAAATGGATCTAAAGCACCTTTAGTGTCCATCATTTTGCGCAGAGTAGTGCGGAAGGTTTCTTCATTAGTGACCGCCGCTGTTTCCGCAGCAGTAGGCAAGCGATTTAATAAGATTAAACTCGCCTTACGTAAAGTATCGGGATAGCTTAAAAGCTGTAAACCCTGAGGCGTAGCTTCAGCACTGCTTAAAGTAGCGGAGGCTGATTCACTAACGACTGAGCGATTACCAAAGGTATCAACGGCTACCACCGTGTACTGATAAGTACCTGCTTTCAGACCTTTATCGGTAAAGGTATTAAAGCTTGTTCTACCGACCCAAACACCATCGCGGTAAATGTCGTAATAGAGCACATCCCAATCATCACTGGCGTCCATCCACGTTAAAGTCACACTGGTAGGTGTATAAGATTCAGCCGCTAATTCGCTCGGTACGGAAGGAGGTGTGGTATCTTGAGACTGATGAGCATAGTACTCGGCTAGAGCCTCTAATGCCGGACGCCCCTCTTGAGTGAATAAGGTTTTAATCGCGTCTGTCATCTGCTGAGTACTGGGTTGGCTACGACCTTGAGCGTAATCTAATAAGGTACGCTCCATATAAGGCTTCCATTGTCCAGCCAATCGTGCTCCGGTAAGTGTACCGCTTTTACCACCACTAATATGGCAAGAGGCGCAGTATTGTGTGTGTAAGGCTTGTCCACGCTGTACTTTGCCAGCATCCGTAGTTTGCTCACCAGCAGTAAAGGCTTGGTTAGAGTAGTAAGCAGCAATTAGATTAATCTCATCCGCACTATAGCCCTTAGCAATCCGATTCATCACTAATGAAGCACGTTTGCCAGTCTTATAGTCATTCATCACTTGACTGATATAGGTTTTGGATAAACCACCAAGACTTGGTGTGGCAGGGCCTGCACTAGAGCCATTACTGCCATGACAGCTAGCACAATTGGCGACTAATGATTGAGTCATAATAGGCTCATTGCTGTCGGGTATATCGGTACATTGTCCGGGCGTTTTAAGCTGATCGAGTAGCTTACCGAGGTTGGTATAGTCGTTGGAGTTAAGCGCAAAGACCGTACCACCCCCATGAGTGATTTTACCGCTGGCTTTATCCAGAATGATTTGCTTACCCAAGGTTTGATTAAGCGTACTAACAGCCCCTAGATTACGTAGGCTAGAATCAGGCGCGTTAGACAAAATAAAGCGACTGTTTTGTCCCATACCACCTGCGACATGGCAGCTAGCACAAGTACCCATAGAAGTTTCTACATTTTGCTTAAAGTAAACTTGAGTCGATTCGCAAATACCACTAGGCGTTACTACCACGCTATTGCTGTCTAATGACATGTTATTAGCAGCATCCATCGCTTTAACGACATAGGTATAAGTTTGACCTACTTTGACTGAGTTATCGGTGTAATACAGCGACGGTGTTAAGGCTAATAAACGACCATCACGCACAATACGATATTGCTTCACCCCTTTATTATCAGTCGAAGCATTCCAAATAAGCTTAACCTTTTGATTGGTATCAATGCTTCCTGCTAAATCAGTAGGGGCACTCGGCGCAGTAGCATCACCACTGAGGGTTTGTACTGCAATAGAAAGGGCAGACACATTGCCCGCCGCATCGGCAGCTTGTACTTGATAACTATATTGAGTATTTTCAACGACTTTAGTATCAGTGTACTGTGGTTGTGTGCTGGTACCAATTTGTACGCCATTACGCACAATCCGGTATTGAGCTACGCCCACATTGTCGGTTGCTGTATCCCAAGTCAGAGCAATTTGCGTAGGACTGAGTACTTGAGCCTGTAAACCTGTGGGTATAGTGGGACTAATGCCATCTTTAGTCGTCACAGTTAAAGAGGTTGATGCGGCTGAAATATTGCCTGCTGCATCCACGGCTTTAACACTATACAAGTATTTACCCGTACTTTTTAAGCTACTATCAACAAAGCCTGCATCACTGGTTTCAGCAATCTGCACTCCATCACGCCACACCTGATAAGACTTAATGCCAATATTATCCGTTGCACCAGTCCACACTAAAGTCACCGAGGTAGGGGCAATAGCTTGCACCGTAATTTGTTTAGGAGGTGTAGGCGCTTGTGTATCAGGTATGGTGACACTCAGTTCAGCCTTACGTGATTCACGACCATTCGGCCACACTGCACTGACACTATAGGCATAAGTTTTGGTCGCACTGACTTTTAAATCAGTAGCGCTATTGGTATTGACGGTAGTGAGTAATGCTCCATCTTTATAGACTTTGTATTGGGTAACAATAGGTTGAGTATCCCAAGTGAGAATTACTCTATCCTGTGCCAAGGTACTGGTTTTAAGATTAGTCGGCACTTGTGGCTCACTCAATTGCTCTGATTTCCAGCTCAATTGCGCTACGGCTAAGCCCCCCCCATCATAGTATTCTGCTTTGAGAGTGTGTAAGCCACCGGTTAGGAAAATACGCTTACTGTATAATGTCGCTGCTTGAGGTTTCCAAGAGTTGATAACCAGTGTGTCATCTACCCATAATTTAAACCCATCATCGACTTTAACACTGAAAGTATATTCACCCTCGGCGAAGTCCATCTTACCTATCCAACGGGCTGAGAAATCAGCATTGATACCATCCTGAGGTGCTTTATTTATCCAATCAAAGTTAATTGCATTGTCATAGCGATGGTCTGCTACTACACCCGTTAAATCTTTGCTGTTATAGAAGCTGGTGCAGAATTTTCCTGTGGGGATTTCTATGCTGCAATTGGGTACTTTTTCCCAAGAAAGTTTAGCTTTGGCACTGCCCCAATCTTCACGGTATTCCACTTTAATAGCATGTATGCCTTGGGATAATGAGAGTAGGCGGCGTTGTTTACCATACCAAGGCCATTGGGGAGTCCATGCATTAATCAGCTCTTTGCCATCCACCCAAACTCTAATCGCATCATCCGCATCGGTGACAAAACGATATAAACCCGCTTCTAAATCAAAGGTACCAGTCCAGCGTACTGAGAATTTATCTCTAGGCACAAATGTGGTGGGCGCATCCGCTCCCCAGTCAAAATCGATTTTGTCTGCCAATTGGATACTGACCAGCTCACCGGTTAAATCATTCGTGCCATAAAACTCAGCGCAGAACTGATTGAGCGGTGTGGCTTTACAATCGGGGAGTTTCTCCCAAGTGAGTTTAGCTTTAGCCACTGACCACGAATCAAAAGTCTCCATCACCACATCGTGCCAGCCTTCTGCGATGGTCAGAATTTTTTGCTGCTTAGCGTTTTGCTGCGTCCATTTATCAATAATGATTTGATTATTCAGTTTAACAATAACGCCTTGGTCAGTATCGGTCACTGCACGATAAGTACCTGCGGTGAAATACTGTTTGCCTTTCCAACGTGCTGAGAAATTATCTTTATTGACTAAAGGTGCTGGCTGGTCTTCACCCCAGTTTTCATTAATAGTACTGACAGGTTGCATATCCCGCACAAAGCCAGTCAGGTCTTTATTATTAAAGAATTCCAAACAATAGCTATTATTAGGAATAGGGTAGCAACCCTCAATTTCTTGCCAATTGAGTTTAACTTTGGCAGTACCATAGTTTTCACGGTATTCAACTTTAACGGTATGTAAGCCTTCAGAGATAAAAGGTACAGCTTGTACTTGCCCTTTCCATTGCCAATCCATGCTGGTTTGGTCAATGATTTTTACCTGATCCACCCACACGGTAATGCCATCATCGGCATCCCCAGTGAAGCGATAATACCCAGCCTTAAAATTAAATTGACCCTGCCACCGCGCAGAGAACTTATCATTTTTCAGACCATGCATGGGGCGTTGATCGACCCAATCAAAATCAATCTTGGGGGTGGTTTGAGTACGAATCACAGCCCCTTCAAGCTTTTCACTGTCAAAGTACTGACCACAGAAGCCATTAATAGGAATGCCAGTACATTCTTGTTTTTGCTCCCAAGAAACCTTGGCATTCGCCCAGCCCGACTCTTCTTTATACTCGACTCGAATCAGGTGCTTACCTGCGGTCATATCCAGATCAGCAAAATATTCTTGATTAGGGCTACCTTTCCATTGATCAATCAGGAGTTTGTCACCTACCCATAAGCGTACACCGTCATCAACTTTGGTAATAAAACGATATTTATCTGCTTTGAAGTCAAAATAGCCTAGCCAACGAATAGAAAACCTATCTACAGGCAATTCAGGAATAGGCGCTTTGTCTTGCCAAGTAAAATCAATTTTTTCAGTCTCACCCATTTTTACGGGTTCTTCGGCAATACCGGTATTGGGGTAGTATTCGGCGCAATAGCGATTGTCGGGAATTTCGGTACATTGAGCATTGGTTTTTGACCATGACAATTTAGCTAAAGCACCGCCGCCATTTTCGTAATACTCTAATTTAATGCGATGAATACCCGCTTTGAGGGGAATACCTTGTTTATAAACAGCATTCCATTGGTCTTTCCAACCATCGATCACCACTACATCATCGACCCACACTTTAATGCCATCATCGCTAGTGGTGGTAAACGTGTAATTACCCGCCGCAAAGTCAAAGTCGCCTACCCAACGCACTGAAAACTTATCAGCGGGGAAACCACCCCCTGCCAGAGGGGCATCACCATTCCAAGTAAAAT
Source organism: Thiofilum sp. (assembly GCF_016711335.1). NCBI lineage: Bacteria > Pseudomonadati > Pseudomonadota > Gammaproteobacteria > Thiotrichales > Thiofilaceae > Thiofilum > Thiofilum sp. Next base: position 164,031 of record NZ_JADJTF010000001.1, on the reverse strand, counting down.
CAACTTTGGGGGTGGTTTGGAAGCGTTTAGCAGTACCCGTCAAGGTCATATTATCAAAGTATTCACCACAGAAAGATTCTAAGGGTACGGTCTTACAATCGCTTAATGCCTTGAGCCAATTAAGTTTTAGGAAGCTACCTTCTTTAGCTTTGAGTTCAATGCGGATGGTATGTTTGCCTTTACTGAGATTCTTTAAGGCTTGGCTAATGCTTTGAGCAGAATAACCGTTACTAGAATAAATGAGTTGACCATCCACCCAAATATTTAAAGTACCTAGACCATGCTGGATTTCAAACGCGTAATCACCTGGATTAGCAATATCAATGAGTCCCTCCCAACGCATGGTCATACCCGCCGTAATTAAATTGGCTGGGAAAGTAAACGTACTGAAATCAAAACTCAAACCATTAGTGGTCTGGACAAAAGGCACTTCAGTAATAAGTAGATTATTAGATTTATCAATATAGGTCAGGCAAGTTTTAGTAGTACTTAAGCTGCAACCTAAACGTTTAAAGGATAAATCAAGCGCAGCGCCCGCCGTAATATCGGTGTATTGAAGTTTAATCGAGTGAGTACCCGCACCAAGGGTAATATCTTTAGTGAGAGTACGAGTATCTTGTTTAGTGGTGGCTTTGCCATCGATGACTAGCTGATTATCGATCCACAATTGCACATGATCATCCGCTTTAAGCGTAAAGCTATAAGTACCGCCTAATAGGTTGAGCGTACTTTGATAATTAACACTAAAACCATCTCGACTAACACCTGCATCAGGACCACCATGTCCCCAGTTTTTAGCTAATAAGGAAGTCACTGAACCCGTATCATTAAGAGGGACAGGCTGCTGAAGCATTAAAGCAGGTTGAGCGGCAAAGTTATTAGTCGGGTAATAGGCAATGCAGGATTGATTAGTAGCAGGTTGTGGGCAGCTCATGATAGCAGCACTAGCTTCTTGCTTTAACCATACCCCTTGATTAGACACCGGAGCTGTCAGAGTTTGTACGCGAGCATTGGGTACAGTAACTTTAATATTTCCCGCTAAATTGAATTGCGCAGGGTAGGCATTCGCAATCACAGTACTTACCGCTTTGCCCGTAGCAAGTGAGGGAGTAAAACGCCACAATTTGCCTTGGCTGGTATCGGCAGCCGTTAGAATATAAGGTTGAGTCCAATCAACCCCATTGTCTACTGAATGAGTCAGTGCAGTCGTAATACCCGCTTGTTGATCGAATTCACTCAGTACTTGTTGCACGAGTTGATCGTCAGTGGCAGAGGTTGCGGTATTAAAATAAATAAAGTTACGTGCGCCTAGTAGCCCTGCATGTAGGAGCATCTCTTGATATAAATCACTGGTTTTTAAGGGGGCGCTATAACCAGTGGGGACAGTAGTTTGAGTTTTGCCACTAATATAAGGATGTAACGCACGACTAGAGGCTAGGGCGCTATTACGTAGCCGATTGAGTTCATGACGCAGCGTATTGAAAGCATTGGCTGGATAAGTCGTTTGGTTAATCACAATACCGGAGCTGGGCACTAAACCACTTAAGTACTTACTTTGGCTAGTGCCGACAATCGTGCTAGCTCTGCTATGTTCATTAGGTACAGTAAATAAGCCTGAATAGTAGGAAAAATCACGGGATGATACTTGTACGGAAGGGAAATAAGTTCTGAGCGGAGTATAAAAGGCTTGGTTTAAATAAGCCGCTACCCGCGCTTTCATCACCGCATTCCAAGTTTGTTGGCGTTGAAGCGCTTGAGCATCAGTCGCATACATAGTCATTAGGTCGCTAAAACCCAAAGTACTTTGTATCGCAGCAAAGCGGGTATCGTTTTGAATCGCGGTTAAATAATTAGCTAAACTACCGGATGCAATACCTGCCGCTTTAATATCGTCAGTGGTGAGGGCTAGACCACGATAATCCAACGTGATGAGATCAACGGTTCCACCCGCCGCTTTGTATTGGCGGAAAAACTCACTTACCCGTGCCGCTACACTCGCCACGCCATTATCAAGCCAAATACCATGATCGGGGAGAGTAGTTCCTGCCGTAGTGGTAACAATCAACGTTTTATTTTGAGGGTCAGTAATGGCGGCAATATTACTGGCTTTGGCGATTTGTAAAAAATCTAAATCCAAATTAATCAGTGCTTTGTAGCCGGCTGGCATAGTGCGCGTAGCATTTAGCGTATCTGTCACCGCTTGAGCAATAGCGGTTTGAGAGCTTAATGGTTGTAGCGCGATGCTTTTAATAGGGCTGATTTTAGTGTTCGCGCTATGGCTGGGGTACACCGAATACGCATGACTGGAGTAGTCAGCGGCTAGAATTTTGGTAGGTAGGCTATAGCCCAACACTAAGATTAATAAGCCGTAATGCAGGTTACGACACCAGTTAAATAGTTTAGCCATGACTCCCTCAATCAATATCAGGCTTTATAATCAGATTATTTTATCGATATTTACCTAACATTTCCATGAACATTTGATAGTTTTGTGCTGATTAAAAAACGGCAATATATTGATTTATATCAAGCAATTGGTGTTTTTAAATTAATACTACATTAATTTAGGCTAAGAATTAATCAGATTTTAAGATTAGCGGTGCTTATAATTAAAGGAAGATCTAGGATATTAACACATCCTAAAGCTGTATTATTGAGCAATGCCTAGGGTAGTTCTGGTTGCTCCTAGCGCTTACGTTTACTGAGTAGGGAGCTACTCAGTAAACGTAAGCGCTTATAATTCCTTGGGAGCATGAGGATTTAATAAATTTTCCTCAGCGGGGTCTCGCTCCTCAATGACTTGCGCTTTAGCCGCATCATTGTGAGCGCTAGTGTCATATAGCTCAGAATGATTTGCTAAGGGTAAGTCTTCGGGCGTTAGATGTTTGGGTTTAGCCGTATCCGCTTCGTCTTTAACCATTCTGATGTCATAGGTCGTAGTTGGGCTACCTATCTGATGTTGATCCAGCGTGGCTTTAATACTACGCAAGGTTTCGCTACGTACTCGATTTAAACTATAAGCGGTCTGATCGACCCAAGCCAAAATTTGTAGCTGCACTAAGCCATTATCCCAAGACTGGATTAATACTTCAGGTTTGGGTTCTGTGAGTAGATTCGGCATGGTTTTAAGGGTGGTTAAGACTAATGACTGAATAGCTAATACGTCGTGACACTCATGTATAGCAAGCAAAATAGTAAAACGTCGTTGTGGATTGCGTGAGTAATTGGTAATAACCGCCTTAAAGACCGTTGAATTAGGAATACGAATATGATTTCCTTCGGCTGAAATTAAAATAGTCGCTCTTGAATTTAAGCGTGCAACTCGTCCTTCTTGGTTTTCGATTTTAACTAAATCATTAACATTAAAAGGATTGCGCAAGCTTAGTAAAATACTAGCAATATAATTTTCCACGGTATCTCGGACAGCAAAACCTATAGCTAAACCTACAATACTGGCAGCCCCTAAAATAGTTTTAATCAGTTCAGTCGCATCTAAAATCGTTAAGGCTACAAATAAACCGATTAGCACTACCAGTAAATTAATAATTTGCCCTATAAGGCTGGCAATAAAGTAATTATTACTAAAGGTGCGATAAAGTTTATGTTGACGTGACAATAAACTCCCTAACCACCAAAAAGCGCCAAATACTACTAGGGCTAATAAAAAGATCGGAATATTGCCAATGGTATCTTTGACCATACTGCGCAAACGTTCCCACGTAGTATTTAAACGACGCTCAATAGTACGGTTGACGGTGAGACGGTTATTAATCGCTACTACACCCGAAACTTGACGTGCAAAACGCACAGCACGCTCTGAATCATTATTGGAGTTGAGTTCGCCTTGTAAGGTCACTACGCCATTGCGTACTTGGACTTTTAAGTTTTCTAATCCATTAATTTCGGCATAAAGCGTGTTCAAGCGCTTCTGGATTTTTTGATCATCTTGTAGCGTAGTGTCTGTGGCAATGGATTTATTGTCGACCTCAATGGTGGCTTCCTTTTCACCTGTGAGTAAGTTTAAGAGCGTCTCTTCAGCACCATAGCTAGGTGGTGCGATTAGTAAGACTAAGGCTAGAAATAGCGTTAAGTATCTGAGCATATATGTACTTCCTAAGTGCTCTATGACGAGGGCAATGATGACAGGGCTAAGTTTCACACCATAACGACTTAATCTAGCGCTGAAAAGTTAAAAGGCTAGTCGAGTAAGCTCGAATTTTAGTCAATTTGTCAGTTTGCACCGATGTCTCGATGTGCTAAGTCACTTCTCAATCGGGTTCTTTATAATATTTATCTAAAATTAAGATTTAAATATCAATAAACATCACTTTTTTCGCTAAAAACTCTGCTCCATACTACACCGCATTAGCAGTATGGAGATTTCAATAATGGTTTTGAGTGAGCAGCAGCTTCAGCAAGTGACCAGCGCCGTAAGCGGCTTATCACCTTCACAATTAGCGTGGTTAGGCGGCTATTTCACAGGCTTGTCACAAACTGCATTGGTGGGGCAAGTCTCGCAACAGAGTGCCGCCGCTAACTTAGCACCTGCCTTAAGTGCCACCGTGTTATATGGCACACAAACAGGCAACTCTAAAAAAGTCGCCACCCAATTACATACTGCCCTGCAAGCTAAAGGCGTCAATGCAACCCTGTTAAACATCAAGGACTACCGCACGCAAAATCTCAAAAAAGAAACACGCTTGTATGTGGTAGTCAGTACTCAAGGCAATGGTGAGCCACCGGATGAAGCGCGTGCGTTTTATAAATTTATTCAAGACAAACGAGCACCTCACTTAGAGCAGTTAGAGTATTCCGTGCTAGCCCTAGGTGATTCAAGTTACGAGGAATTTTGCCAAGCAGGTGTTTTACTAGATGACCGCTTAGCTGAACTAGGTGCAAAGCGTATTGTGGAGCGTACTGATTGCGATGTGGATTTTGCTGAAGCCGCTAGTACTTGGCAGCAACACGTATTAGATAAACTGCCGCAAGCACCCAGTAATGTCGTACCCCTACGCCCCAATGTATTAAGTACTCAAGTGGCTCAAGCTACCGATAGCTTTTATGCGGCTGAAGTACTCAATCGTACTCATGTGACCGCGAGCCAATCAGACAAAGAGGTTTATCACATTGAGTTTGCGCTTGAGGGTTCGGGTTTAAGCTATGCCCCCGGCGATATTTTAGTAGTTAAAACTAAAAATAATCAGACAGCCGTTGCTGAATTTTTACAAGTACTTGGTTTAGAGGCTAGTACCAGTGTTACTACTAAAACAGGTACGAGTACTTTAGCCGAAGTACTAGCAGAACGTGAATTAACTAGCCTTACGCGTAAGCAATTGAAAGCCTATGCCGAACTCATTGGTAACCAAACCTTAGTGGCTGAGTTAGAGGCTAAAGCAGATTTTGATTGGTTGACCGATGCCGATTGGGTAGATGTCATTAAACGCTATCCTGCGAATTTAACCGCGCAGCAATGGGTTGATCTATTACGAGTACTGCAACCGCGCCAATACTCGATTGCATCCAGCCCCACGGCTCATAGTGGTGAAGTGCATTTATTGATTAAGCGTGTGGAGTATTCACATCTCAATCGTCTGCATCAAGGTTCTGCCTCTAATGCGTTAGCGCAAGTGGAGTTAGGCGAAAAGGTTGAAACTCAAGTCAAACCTAATGCCCATTTCAAACTACCTGCCGACCCTAGTACCAAGGTCATTATGATTGGTGCAGGCACAGGTGTAGCACCGTTTCGCAGTTTCTTATTTGAACGCGAAGCGCAAGGGATTACGGGGAATACGTGGTTATTCTTTGGTGAGCAACGTTTCCGTACCGATTTCCTGTATCAAGTTGAGTGGCAAGCGCTTTTAAAATCAGGTGCTTTAGAAAAAATGAGCGTGGCATTTTCCCGCGACCAAGCGCAAAAAGTGTATGTGCAACATCGCATTACTGAAAATGCCTCAGCCGTTTATGAGTGGCTGCAATCCGGTGCACATATTTATGTGTGTGGTGATATGAACAAAATGGCGAAAGATGTTCATCAAGCCCTGATTCAAGTGTTGGTCACTGAAGGCAAGCAAAGCCCCGAACAGGCACAAAGTACTTTAGAAGCATGGATTAGTGCAGGGCGTTATCAACGCGATGTGTATTAAGGAATAACAAAAGATGACGCTTACCAGTTTAGAAATCAAAGCCTTAAATGAAGAGTTTGCTCACTATGATCTGGTTGAGGCGCTCAAGGCTTTACGCCAACGCTTTCGCCGCAAAATCGCGTTTTCAACCAGTTTGGGTTTGGAAGATCAAGTCATTACCGATGCGATTTTTAGGCAAAACTTAGACATTGAGGTATTTACTTTAGATACCGGACGCCAGTTCCCCGAAAACTATACAACCTTAGATGCTACGACTAAGCGTTATGGCAAAACCATTCGCGTACTCTATCCCAATACTGAAGCGATTGAGCAGTATGTGAGTACTAAAGGTATTAATGCGTTGTATGAGTCGGTAGCTAATCGCAAAGAGTGCTGTGCAATTCGCAAAATCGAACCACTCAATCGCGCCTTACAAGGTGTGGAGGTGTGGATTACTGGATTGCGTGCGGCTCAATCAGCTTATCGTTCTGATATGCAGTTATTTGAATGGGATCAAGCCCGTCATTTATTGAAATTTAATCCTTTATTGCATTGGTCATCAACAGAGGTACGTCATTACATTGCTGATCATGCAGTCCCTTATAACGCTTTACATGATCAAGGTTTTCCTAGCATCGGTTGCCAGCCTTGTACTCGTGCAATTGTCGAGGGAGAAGATGAGCGTGCAGGGCGTTGGTGGTGGGAGACGGCTAATCAAGAGTGTGGTTTACACGATGGGACTAATGCACCTGCATTTAAAACGATTAATCGCTTAGGACTTTAAAATAATCATGACAAAACCATTAAGCCATTTGGATTGGCTAGAAGCAGAAGCGATTCATATTTTACGTGAAGTCGCCGGACAGTGCTCCAACCCTGTTTTATTGTTTTCAGGTGGAAAGGACTCTATCTGCTTATTACGTTTGGCTGAAAAAGCCTTTCGGCCCGGACGCTTCCCGTTTCCATTGCTGCATGTGGATACCGGACATAATTACCCTGAAGTGATTGAGTTTCGTGATCGTAAAGCCGCTGAATTGGGTGAGCGTTTAATAGTGCGCTCGGTTGAGGATTCGATGAAACGTGGCACAGTAGTGCTGAAAAATTCTAATGAATCACGCAATAAACATCAGTCTGTCACTTTACTCGAAGCGATTGAAGAGTTTGGGTTTGATGCCTGCATTGGGGGCGCTCGGCGTGATGAGGAAAAAGCGCGGGCAAAAGAACGCATTATGAGTTTTCGTGACGAATTTGGTCAGTGGGACCCTAAAAATCAGCGCCCTGAACTGTGGAGCTTATATAACGCTCGTAGTCACAAAGGTGAAAATATTCGTGCCTTTCCGATCTCGAATTGGACTGAATTAGATGTGTGGCAGTATATCGAGCGTGAAGGTTTGGAGTTGCCCAGTATCTATTTTGCTCATACTCGTCCGATTGTAATGCGTAAGGGGACAATGCAGCCTGTTACTGACATTACACCAGCATTAGCAGGTGAGGAGATTGTAGATTTACAAGTCCGCTTCCGCACTGTGGGCGATATTACTTGTACCGCCCCCGTACTATCCGATGCAGATACGGTAGACAAAATTATTGCTGAAACGGCGACCACTACGATTACTGAACGTGGTGCAACGCGCTTAGATGATCAGGCTAGTGAAGCCGCTATGGAACAACGTAAAAAAGAGGGGTATTTCTAATGACGACTCAGATTAATGCAATTGAAGACCACGGTTTATTACGTTTTCTAACCTGTGGCAGTGTAGATGATGGTAAGAGTACTTTAATCGGACGCTTATTACTTGATTCCAAAGCAATTTTAGCCGATACCTTACATGCCATTGAAAAGACCTCCTTAAAGCGGGGTATGGAGCAGGTCGATTTGTCCTTACTCACCGATGGCTTACAAGCGGAGCGCGAGCAGGGTATTACGATTGATGTGGCGTATCGCTATTTCACTACAGGTACTCGCAAGTACATTATCGCCGATGCACCAGGTCACGAGCAGTACACGCGCAATATGGTGACTGCCGCCTCCACCGCTGATTTAGCAGTAATTCTGGTTGATGCGCGTAAAGGCGTGATTACTCAAACTCGTCGCCACTCATATCTAGCGCATTTAGTAGGGATTCCGCATTTAGTGGTGGCAGTCAATAAAATGGATTTGGTGAATTATGACCAAACTGTTTTTGACAGTATCCGCCATGAGTATTTAGCCTTTGCCGAGCAATTAGGCATTAACGATGTGCGCTTTATTCCATTATCTGCACTCAAAGGCGATATGGTGGTAGTGCGGGGTGATAAGCTCAATTGGTATCAAGGTCAAACCTTGATGGAGATATTAGAGACCGCAACCACTGCCCATGACGAACATGTCGAAGCGTTCCGTTTGCCTGTGCAGTATGTCTGCCGTCCACAGGATGCCACTAATCCAGAGTTACACGATTATCGTGGATTCATGGGACGGGTCGAGTCTGGCTCCATTAAATTGGGTGAGCGCGTAACGGTATTGCCTTCGGGTTTAAGCAGTACTGTGAAGGCGATTGAGTTAGGCGGTGAGCAATTATCTGAAGCGGTCACTGAGCAATCAGTAACGATTTTACTCGCAGATGAAATCGATATTTCACGCGGTGATATGTTAGTACGTGCCACCGAACTACCCAATCAAACCAAGCAAATTGAAACTACGGTGTGCTGGTTGTCTGAAACTCCATTGGATAAATCGCGTACTTATTTAATCCGTCATACCACCCGCGAAACCAAAGCGAAAATTGCCAGCATTAACTATCGCGTGGATGTGAATAGCCTAGAGCGTCAAACTACTGAGCGCTTAGCGATGAATGATATTGCGGTAGTGAATTTCAAATTAGCGCAGCCTTTATTCACCGATTCGTATCGGGATAATCGCAGTACAGGTGCTTTTATTGTGATTGATGAGAGCACTAATAATACCGTAGGTGCAGGCATGATTGGTCTGTTGGAAAGTGCTAATTCGGCTGAGAGAGACGCAGCATGACTAAACCTACTCCAAAAGCCTTTAATGTGATGGTCGCTCAGCCCTCTGAGGTTGAGCATATCAAAGACCAAAGCCGTTATTTACGCGGTACATTGGTGGAAAGTTTTGCCAATCCGATTACCGGGGCAATTGCCACCGATGATGTGCAACTGATTAAATTTCATGGCGCGTATATTGAGGACGACCGCGATTTACGCCTAGAGCGCCAAGAACGCAAACTCGAACCCGCCTATGAATTTATGATTCGGGTGCGTGTTCCGGGCGGCGATTTAAACGCTCAGCAATGGCTAAAACTAACCGACATTGCCGATCAATATGCCAATAAAACGCTGCGGATTACCACGCGCCAAGCGATTCAATTTCACGGCATTTTAAAATTCGACCTGAAAAAATCCATTCAAGCAATGGATGAAGCAGTACTCGATAGTATTGCCGCCTGTGGTGATGTAAATCGTAATGTGATGTGTACGCCGGATGCTTCGCTATCAGCGATTCATGCTCAAGTATTTCCTTATGCGCAAAAAATCAGTGAGCATTTATTACCGCGTACCCGTGCTTATCATGAGATTTGGTTAGATCAACCAGAGGGTTGTACCTTAGTGGCGGGAGGCGAGCCAGAGGAGATTGAGCCTTTATATGGTAAGCATTATTTACCGCGTAAATTTAAAATTGCCATTGCCATTCCACCTTATAACGATACTGATGTTTATATTAATGACATAGCCCTAATCGCTATTGCTGAGGGTGAAAAGCTGAGTGGCTTTAATGTGGCTGTGGGGGGCGGTTTGGGTATGACCTTCGGGCGTTTGGATACTTATCCGCGCCTAGCCGATACCATTGGTTTTTGTACCCCAGAGCAAGTATTGGATGTGTGCTATCAAATCGTCGCTATTCAACGTGATTATGGTAATCGCACCGACCGTAAGCTCTCGCGCTTTAAATACACGATTGATAAATATGGCCTTGAGTGGTTTAAAACCGAACTTAATCAACGTTTGGGTTGGGATTTAGCAGCGGCTAAGCCAGTAAAATTTATTACCACGGGTGATCAATTTGGTTGGCATCAAACCGCTGATGGACGTTGGCATTTAACCTTAAGAGTGGAATACGGGCGGGTCAAAGATACCGATGAGTACCAGCTCAAAACCGCACTAGCTCAACTCTCACAATATGCTTTAGATCATGCGTGGTCAGATTTTCGCTTGCGCTTAACAGCGAACCAGAATTTAGTACTGGCTAATATTGAAGAGGCTGAAAAGGCTACGGTGGAAGCGCTATTGGAGCAGTATCAGTACAAAATTGATGCTAAGCATATTTCCGGTTTACGCCGCAATTCTATCGCGTGTGTATCCTTGAATACCTGTCCACAAGCGATGGCAGAGGCTGAACGCTATATGCCGAGCTTTTTGGACAAATTAGAGCCAACTTTAACTCAACACGGTTTGTTCCAAGATGAGATCAAAATCCGTATGACGGGTTGCCCGAATGGTTGTGGGCGCTCAGTCGCGGCCGAGATCGGTTTAATTGGCAAATCGCCCGGTCGCTATAATCTATACCTAGGCGGTGGGTTTGAGGGGGAGCGTTTAAACAAGCTCTACCGTGAAAATCTGGATGAAAAAGCTCTTTTAAACGAATTACAGGCTTTATTAGCGAAGTACTCAGCAGAGCGCTTACAAGGTGAACATTTTGGTGATTTCGTGATTCGTTCGGGAATTGTGAAAGCTACCCTTGTAGGTAGTGAGTTTCATCAATAATTTTAAATTAATGACTACATTTAATAAGAGTTAGGAATCAGGTTCTTAGCTCTTTTTGTTTTGTCTATTAAAACCGCACCTAGGAGGCTGAAATGAGCTGGGAAGCAGTGTTAACCCTTGCTGTTGTGGTAGGGGTCTTACTAGCGTTGGCATTAAGTACCATAGCGGCTGATTTGATTTTAATGGCAGCACTACTCACCTTATTAGTGAGCGGGGTACTCACCGCTAATGAAGCCTTTGCAGGGTTTGGTAATACCGGGTTAATGACCATTGCAGCGCTTTATATTGTGGCAGCGGGTTTACGTGAAACGGGAGCAGTGCAGTGTATTGCCCGCACCGTATTAGGACAGCCGAAAACGATACAAGGAGCGCAGTGGCGTTTATTACTTCCATCAGCCGGACTTAGTGCGTTTTTAAATAATACTACGGTGGTAGCTATGTTTATGCCTGCCGTACAGGACTGGTGTCAACGTCTTAAACTACCTCCATCTAAACTCCTCTTACCGCTTAGTTATGCAGCTATTTTAGGTGGGACGTGTACCTTAATTGGTACGAGTACTAATTTAGTGGTGAATGGGCTATTACAAAAGACCGGACATGCAGGTCTGGGCATGTTTGATATTACGCTAGTGGGCTTAGCCGTACTGATAACAGGGGCTGGCTTTATTTTATTGTTAGGTAATCGCTTATTGCCTAGTAGCTCAGGTGTCATAGAGTCGCCGGAGCAAATTCGGGAATATCACGTCGAAATGGTCGTGCAAGAGGGTGGGATCTTAGTAGGTAAGACGGTGGCAGCAGCAGGTTTATCTCAACTAGGATACGGGTATTTAGCTGAAATTGAGCGCGGTAATGAGTTGATTCAAAGCCCTGATGCTGAGTTTGTATTGCAAGCCAATGACTTGCTAGCCTTTATTGGTGCACCACGTTGTGCCCATGAGTTGCGGAGTATTGAGGGATTGCGTCCCGCCAATGATGATATTCATAAGCTTGGCATTGTGCATTATCGGCGGCGTTTGGTGGAGGCGGTATTAAGTGAGGAGTTTCCTTTTTTGGGCATGACCTTGCGCGAATGTGATTTCCTCTCTAATTATCAGGCAGTTGTATTATCGGTATCACGCGGTGGGACTAAATTAGCCGACAAGGGCTTAAATGTGCGCTTGCAAGCTGGAGACACTTTGCTGATGGAGGCAGGTAAGGATTTTGCTAATCAGTATCGTTTTCGTAAAGATTTTATGCTGGTGAGTGCCTTAGATAATTCCAGCCCCCCTAATTTCGCTAAGGCTAAATTGGCCTTGGGTATTTTAGCGGTGATGGTGGTGCTCAGTGCTTTAGAAATTATCCCCATTTTGGAGGCGGCGTGGTTAGCAGCAGGTGTGATGTTATTGACCCGCTGTCTCAATGCAGGTTTAGCGCGGCGTTCGATTGATTTTACTGTGTTGACCGTGATTGGAGCCTCGTTTGCTTTGGGAGAAGCGATGACTAAAACCGGGGCAGCACAATGGATTGCACAGTCAGTGATGGAGTTTGGAGTAGAAAGCCCTTTAGTAGCATTGAGCCTAGTCTATATTATGACCTCGCTGTTTACTGAGGTGATTACTAATAATGCGGCGGCGGCTTTAATGTTCCCTATTGCTACCTCATTAGCAAGTCAGTTTGGGGTGGATATAGTGCCTTTTGCTATTGCGATTATGTTTGCTGCCTCAGCGAGTTTTATGACCCCGATTGGGTATCAAACGAATCTAATGGTGTATGGTCCTGGTGGCTATCGGGTAAGTGATTATTTGAAGGTTGGCACACCGTTAAATATTATGATTGGAGTGGTTACTATTAGTATGATTGCTTGGATTTGGTCTTTGAGTTGAGAAGGGCGAGTACTCCATAAACTACTTAATGGAGTACTTTGCTAGCTAACCTCCACCACAGCCCCCGCAACCCCCTCCACCGCAGCCACCACCACTCCCATAGCCACTCGTGCCACAAGCCCCTGCACCCATATTATCAGTGTTATAAGGGCGAGAGTTATCAGAGCGTTCAGGCGCATTTAAAGGGGTGAGTCCATTAGTACCAGCGGCAAAGGTTACACCGAATATCATACTTGCAATGATAGCAACGATAGATCCAAACCATTGATTAATAAAATAGATTGCCACTATCATCAATCCTAGTCCCCCTAAAAAACCACTAAATTTACGATGGGGTTTGAGTTGAAATAGCTCCATATTCACACGCCTAAAATTAGGTGTTTTAGCAAAGCGTGTTTTGACTTCTGGCCATACATTAGTCGGGGGCTTTTCTTGAAAGATTTCTTCATATAGCGCCAAGGTAGCCGCATACTGCTCTTGAAAGCGCTCACGATCTTGGCCAAATCCTGACATAGGTTCGTGATGCAGCGGGCGCTTTAGGATGGTGTCACATAAATCATGCCAATAAGAGCGCGTATAAGTAAGGTGTAAATGCCATGCCTGATCAATAGCGTCTGAGGGGCTGACGACTATGCGATTTAAGCTAGCCAGTAATATAAAGCGTCGATATTCGTGTAGTACTAGCCTTGCATAGGAGAGCGTCCAATTATTTTCCATAGCTAGGCGTTTGCTAAAGGGAAAGTCGGTTGGTTGAGTATCAAAGACTAGGTTTTCTAGTTGTTGATAGAGTGTGGCTAGTTCAGCAGGTAAATGAGTTGACATTCTCCACCTCCATTAGGTGATTGAGCTAGGCTAGATGCCTGCTTTGTGAGGCTGGCAATAGCGTTAGTGTGCAGTAGTGGAGGTCTTAAAACTATTAGGATGATTACCTAATTTACGGGGTAAGAATACGTAGGAAAGGTTTGGGATTTATGGGTTGTGACCATGACAAGATGCATGGTCACTAGAAACATTTAAGCTAATGAGGATTTAGGGTTAGTTGTTTTAGTAGAGGCAGTTGTTTGGGATAGCAGTGTTAGTTTGCGGGCTTGGCTGAGATGATCGCTGGCATTGTTGATGGCTAGTGCATTCAGAATACGTCGCCACACTTCAAGAAACGCTTTCATAGTAATTCCTCCCTAGGTTTAAAGCTAGTTACCACTAAGGACTCGCGGTGAGTCATTTTTGAACTAGCTATGTGCGTGAATTTAGCGTGGTTTTTCTTAAAAGGGAAGTAAGAAATTTGGAATTGCTTATTCAGATTTTGCATAAGGCTGAAGGAGCGCTAGGTGTGACCAGTTTAGTCACACTTCCAGTCAAAATGTTGCAAAATAGCTGCAATTTGCTGCGCTTCAGGAAGCTGCATAGCTTGGGCGAGTTTGAGCGAGGAGCAGAGTAGGCTTTTAGGTTCAGCGGTGTTAGCATTACTTTGTAGGAGCCTATAAGCTCTAATGCTTTATGAAAATCAAATAGCGGCGATTTTTCCTTTGGTAATTTAGCTATGGATGCAGGGCGCATTCGTTATATTGCTCAACTACCTGCGGGGCGAAATGTTATTGTTACCTTCCCATTTTATTGAAATTCCCTTCCAAACAAAGGCGATTGACCCCGTAGTGACGACTTTTGGTGTGCCTTATAAGTAATAAGTAGGTTTACCACATCTTTTACCCTCTCCTATAAATTAGGCTATTGTTTAACCGCCACTAAATAGCGGTTAATTTAGGAGATGTAATGAGAAAACTATGAGTCATGATAGGACTTGCTGTATTAACGTCTAGTGCTTTTGCTGCTAATCCGGTGTATTTGGATTGTCAATTTTCTGAGAATCGCTTATTTAAAGTGACGCTCGATGAAGATGCAGGGCGGGCTACGATGGACTACGGGACGGGCAAGATTGCTACTTATGCTGCTAAGTTCAGTCCTAATGATGTGAGATTCGTAGATGATTCACTAGGTGGGGTGGCTACCTCTATTTTTACCATAGATCGTACTAGCCTAAAGATGATTCATTTCATTCCTTCAATTAAAAGTAATGATGCGGGCCAGTACAAACTGGTACAAGCCCCGAAAAATCGCAAGTTTTAAGTGATTTAGCCGCACCTCGGTAGGGAAGCGGCTTTGTACCATAGTGAGTTCATGCCGCTAAAGGCACTTCTACCACTACGCTTTTAGAGACGGGCGGGGGGATTTGCTCACCGCTAGCGGATAAATCTTCTAAATGAAATTGGATAGCTTCACGGATGAGTTCCAGTACTTCGCCTTCGGTTTCACCTACGGCAATGCAGCCGGGTAAATCGGGTACGGATGCGCCAAAGCTGGTTTCGCCTTGTTCAATGATCACGGTATAGTACATGGTGATTTTCCTTATTTTAGTCCTGCTTGTTTGAGTACGCTGTTAAGTGTGCCAGCGGGTACGTCTAGACTGGGCTTGCCCGCTACAGTCACTGTACCGGATTTAGTAGGGTGATGAAACTGACGGTGGCTGCCTCGTTGACGGTCTAAGTACCAACCATCATCGGCTAGAAGTCGCAAAAGTTCGGAGACTTTCATTCGCCTAGTCCTCGCTGATTTAATGCCTGTTAGGTATCAGTATCGGGTAATAGTAGCTCTAAAGTATTACCTTTTTTAGGCATGATTTGATCTACCATTTTTAAAAACTTTTCCCAGCTATAGCCGTTAGCAATGGCTAATTTTTGAAAGTTGATAATAGTATACAAGTGTTGGGCTAACATAGGATTACCAATATCAGTATTGAGCCACTGGTGGAGTTTATGGGGACGCTCACCGCTACTATTTTTAGGGCTACGTTCTTGCAGTTCTTTGAGTAATCCGGGAGCCATACGCTCATACACAAGGTCATTGGTATAATGGGCTACTACGCTGTAGCGGTTCACGGTCATACCCTGCCATTGCCAGCCTCTTAACGCATAGATATTTTTATAAAACTCATCCGGGAATTTCTTTGCCCATGCCGCTAGTTCTTTGCTAAGGATTTTATCCAGATATTCTTGGAGTGCGTCTTTTCTACGTACTTCTTGATAGCCTGTTGCCTCATCTATGAGGGCAATGATCCCTACTTTAGCGACTGATCGAATAATGACTTCTGCATAATCTGCATAGGTTTGTTGAGTTTTTCCCAATAAGCCTTCTACTTTTCTAGCCTCGATGAGGGCGTCACTGAGATCAATTAAAAGAGTAGCATCAAAGCCATAAGTTTCTGGAGCTGAACCACCGCTGCCTACCCGGTCAAAAACAACGGGATTTTTGAGCTGGTCTATGACGAGAGCAGAGAGGAATGGCTTAAGTTTGTTATCTACTAATTGGGTGAGTGCCAACCCGGAGGCAGCCCTTGAAAATCCTAGAGAATTTTGCATTCCACGCCCAGAAATAACCCTGCGTCCATCGGCTAAAACATGGCAGGGAATAACTATATCGCCTATGCGAAGTTCGCCCGTGTGGGTGGCTTTTTGTCGGAGTTGGTCGGTCATATACCCTCTTTTAAATCCGGTTCATCATCTCAGCAAAGATTTCTCTAACACGCTTCTCCTGAGCCTCGGTTAAACCTTCAGAGTCCGATAAGCCGTTGATATTTTAAGAAAATTCAAATTTGAAATTCTCGGAAAGTCCGTCAAAAGTAACTCTTAATCTTGCAATAATCTCAGCATTCATGCTACTACCTGAGTGGCGGGCTGCTTCAATTATTTGCTGATGTAAGTCTTGAGGTAAGCGTAGGGTTGTTTTCTGCATTGTCATGGTGCTAGATGATAGCAAAATGAAATCAAAAATCTATCAGTCGTTATTGACTTCAAAATAAGGTCATGACATTTTGACTTTAAAATGAAGTCACTCCAAGGACGATTGAGTTACACCCTAAGAATGGATTTAGCGTTGAAGAAATGGCTTGCTGATGAAGCAAAATCTCATGATCGAAGTATCAATGCTGAAATTTTAAGTATCTTGAAAGAAAAGAGGGATAAAGAGCGAGAGGAAGTAGTTCAAGCGGCGTAAGCAAATTCGTGGTTTAAGAGTCCGTTACCATGTTAGACGATACACAGCCCAGTACTTTAATCCAACTTGAAACCTCATTTGGTGTAGAGCAACTGCAACGTGTGCAACAAGACCCACGCTATATGGTATCGCTTTTGTATTTCTTCGGGGTACTGACCATTGCGAATGTGGATAGTATGGGACGTTTAGTATTGGCTATTCCTAATCTAGTGATTCGCGGTTTGTATCTAGAACAGCTTCGTGAGCAAATCCTTCCCCAACTTAACGATCAAATCACGGCACTACAATCTCAGCTTGTCGAGCACCTAATCCTTCTTGCACAATAGCCCGCTTCATTTCTTAGGGGCTAGCGATGAATCCGATTGTTGTCACTATTAGCTTACTCATATGCAGCAATATCTTTATGACTTTTGCTTGGTATGCGCACCTAAAAGAGCTGAATAATAAGCCTTGGGTGATTGCAGCTTTGATTAGTTGGGGCATTGCGCTATTTGAATATCTACTCCAAGTCCCAGCTAACCGTATTGGCTATACCGTGCTCAATGTAGGACAATTAAAAATTATTCAAGAGGTGATTACCTTAGCGGTGTTTGTGCCCTTTTCGGTGTATTACCTCAAAGAGCCTTTAAAGCTAGACTACTTATGGGCGGGGTTATGTCTAGTCGGTGCTGTTTACTTTATGTTTAGAAGTAAAATCGTTTAAGTTTATTAGGTCGGTATTCATCTTACATTCTGAATGCGTGCTCGACACTAAGCAAGACAGCTAGTGATGTTTAGCTATGACAAAAGGGGCACTCTAATCAAGGGCTCGATGATTAGAGTCAATAGCAAACGAGTATGAGTTGAGTGGCGACCCATGATGAAAATGAGATACACCGTCAGTTTGAAAAATGGCACAACCTATCATGCGAGTGAAGTAGAGCAGGTGGGGACTTTTTTAATATTGCATGACATTCGTGAATGTTGGCATCGAGAATTGCGTATTCCGGCTGCTGATATTGCTGAAGTCTATATACCGCTAGTACCAGAGCATGTAGCGGATTTAAGTAATACTATATTGCTCAATTTAGTGTTAAGCGCAGTGCTGGTACTACTCATTGTGGCGACTATTTTTGCAGTTTAGTTGCTATCATTAATTCCGTTTTAGGGCAGGAAGACGATCTTAAATGAGGGTGCAAAGTAGGTCATGTAAAGCTTGCTTTGCATTAAAAAAGATAAGATGTCGACAATCTTATAAAACTGCTCCTAATTCTCCTATCAGCTTTAAGCCTTTTTAAAGCAGTGTCTTGCCCCGTGGGATGGATAAAAAACTCGTGAAACTGGGCGCTTTACCGCATCAAATTGCAGATTTCTGCTTCCTGCATCTTTCAATATATCTCTTTTAGCCTATAATGTTGCGCCTTGACTCTTCAAAGAAACATTGTTCAACAATAGCTAACTGTTGACACTTAAAAGCACTAGCTCGGAGTAGGATGGATGAATAATCACCAAAGTCTAGGTTCATTAGACGAAACCTTTTTAGATGGCGAACATGCGCTCTTTTTAGAGCAGATGTACCTCCAATACCAACAAGCACCGGAGTCGATGTCTGCTGAGTGGCGTGAGTATTTCAGTGGTTTAGACCACAGCCTATTTAATACGGCTCGTACTAACTCTTTCCAACAGTTAGCTGCTGAAGGACCAGAAGCTCTAGAACGCCGCAGCATGCAAGTGAAAGTATCTCGCTTGATCAATGCTTACCGTAATCTGGGGCATTTCCAAGCTGATACTAACCCTTTAGGTAGCTATGCTTATAAGCAAGAAGTCCCCCAACTCACTTTAGAGCATCATCAATTAGTGGGTGTTGATGGTGAAACCGTATTTGATCCGGGTTCTTTTAATATCTCTGCAAAACCTACCCTCACTAATATTATTAGTGCCTTAAAGCAGATCTATGTGCGTAGTATTGGTTTTGAATACATGCACATTATGGATGAAGAAGAAAAGCGCTGGTTACAAAAGCGTATTGAATTAAGTTTGGGGCGTGCCAATTTAACGGCGGATGATCGTAAAACTTTATTACGTCATGTCACCGCTGCTGAAGTATTTGAGCAATATTTACATCGTCGCTATGTCGGTCAAAAGCGTTTCGGTTTAGAAGGCGGTGAAAGCCTCATTCCAATGCTCAAAACGATGGTGCAAAAATGCGGTGAATTTGGAGCTAAAGAAGTTGTCTTTGGTATGGCACACCGTGGCCGCTTAAACGTCTTAATTAATGTGATGTGCAAGCCTTCTGGTGTGTTATTCGCTGAGTTTGAAGGTAAAGTTGAAGATCCTCATTTCACAGGCGACGTGAAATACCATAAAGGTTACTCCTCCGATGTACAAACCCCCGGTGGTTCGGTACATATGGCCTTAGCCTTTAACCCCTCCCACTTAGAAATCGTTAGCCCCGTAGTAGAAGGTTCAGTACGTGCCCGTCAAGACCGTCGTGGTGACACAACAGGTACAGAAGTGCTCGGTATTGTGATTCACGGTGATGCTGCGTTTGCAGGTCAAGGCGTGGTCATGGAAACCTTCAATATGGCACAAACGCGTGGTTATCGTACACACGGCACGATCCATGTAGTCATTAATAACCAAGTGGGTTTCACCACCAGTACCGTGGCGGATAGTCGCTCTACTTATTATCCCACCGACGTAGCGAAAATGATCAATGCACCGATTTTCCACGTCAATGGTGATGATCCAGAAGCGGTTATCTATGTAGCACAATTAGCTGCTGAATATCGTGATCGCTTCCGTAAGGATGTGGTGGTGGATTTAGTTTGTTATCGCCGTTTAGGTCATAACGAAGCGGATGAGCCAGCCATGACTCAACCGGTGATGTACGACATTATCCGTAACTTAGCCACTACGCGTACTCAGTATGCGAATAAATTAGTAGCGGAAGGCGTACTGACCCAAGAAGAAGCCGACGGTATGGTAAAAGCCTATCGCGCTCATTTAGAAAATGGCGATGTAGTCTGTGAAAATTATCACAACACAGGTTTACCGCCTGCACTCCAAACGCATTGGAAAACTTACCTCGACGGTAAATGGCGTGATCAAGTAAACACTACTTACACCGCTGAGCGTATTAAGGCAATCAGTGAAGCTTGGATTAGTCAAATTCCTAGTGATTTCGCCGTGCATCCTCGTGTGCTTAAAGTATTTGAAGCACGCGCTGAAATGGGACGTGGTGAGAAGCCAGCCGATTGGGGCTTTGGCGAAACCTTAGCCTATGCCACCTTAGTGGAAGAGGGCATTAATGTTCGCTTATCAGGTCAAGACTGTGGTCGTGGTACGTTCTCACATCGCCATGCGGTACTGCATAATCAAAAGCAACGCCAGCAATGGGTTCCGTTAAAACACGTTGCCCCTAATCAAGGTAATTTCATCGTTATTGATTCGGTATTATCGGAAGAAGCGGTACTTGCCTTTGAATACGGCTATGCCACGGCCGAGCCTACTTCCCTCGTAATTTGGGAGGCTCAATTCGGTGACTTCGTGAATGGCGCTCAAGTGGTGATTGACCAATTCATTAGCTCAGGTGAGCAAAAGTGGAACCGTTTGTGCGGTTTAGTGATGTTCTTACCTCACGGCTTTGAAGGTCAAGGTCCAGAACACTCTTCAGCCCGTTTAGAGCGTTTTGTGCAGTTGTGTGCGCAAGAAAATATGCAGATTGTAGTGCCTTCTACCCCTGCTCAAACCTTCCATATGTTACGTCGTCAAGTACACCGTAATTATCGTAAACCTTTGATTGTATTCACACCAAAGAGCTTATTACGTCATCCACTTGCGGTGAATGATCTAAAAGATTTTACCGAAGGTCAGTTCCAAGTTGTCATTGATGATGTGGATGCAGTTACACCAGAGGCTAAGGCAAAAGTAGAGCGCGTAGTCATGTGTAGCGGTAAGGTTTACTACGATCTATTAGAAGAGCGTCGTAAGCAAAACCTTGAAAATGTAGCGATTGTGCGCATTGAGCAACTCTATCCTTTCCCAGCGGTGGAGTTGAATCAAGTAGTACGTCAGTACGCTAATATGAAAACCGTCTTGTGGTGTCAGGAAGAGCCAGTCAACCAAGGTGCATGGGACGGTATCCGTCACCGCTTCGAGGTATTTGATGCGGCTGAAATTACTTGCGTGAGCCGTCCCTCCTCCGCTGCACCTGCGGTCGGTTCGCTCTATGTGCATCAAAGACAACAACGTGCGCTAGTCGCTGAAGCATTAGGCTTAACGACTCCAGAGTAAGCTAGCTGATTGTAGTTTAATAAAGCGATGAAAAAGCCCGACCTTGTGTTGGGCTTTTTTTTATGGCGCGGTTTATACTGTGCTAGGAGAATCAGTTAATTAGCGTTTATAGGGGGAGAGATCATGCAGGACAGCACCGCTAAAGAGGGGTACTTTAATCGTATCTTAGGTAACGATGCCCAACAACAAGCCACGGTGTCTAAAGCTGCTCAGCAAGCCCTTGAGCGTTTATCGGCCGCTGAAAAAGACGATGTGACCAGTATTGCCGCCTCGCAGATTGAGCTATTAAGTCGATTTTATGATCTTTCCCTGATTCAGGCACAACGGAGTTTCCGTTGGGCATTAGTGGCAAGTATGGCAGGGTTACTGTTTTTTTTGGCCGCCATTGGTTTTATGTTGTGGAATATAGAGCGGGTTTCGACGATTACGTTGGTGAGTGGTGGGCTGATTGAGTTTATTGCGGGCATTAATTTCTATTTGTACGGTAAAACCTTAGCGCAGCTCACCTTATTTCAAAGTCGTTTAGAGGTCACTCAGCGTTTTTTATTAGCGAATAGTTTAACGGAAACCTTAGGTCAGGATTATCGAGATAAAACCCGCGCTTTATTGATTGGTCAAATGGCGGAGATTCCTAGTTCGTATTATGTGCATGCTTTTAAAGAACAGGAGCGGTCTGTGTGGTCACGGTTAGATCGTGGGGCTGCGGAATCTGCTTCGGTTAATCCTAGTCCGGTGAGTACAGGGAGTGAGGGAGGATAGGTTTGTTTGGGAGGTAGAGGGATTTTTTCACTGAGACGGACAAAATGGCTGATAGACGGTATTATTAAGTTCATTTTAAGGTAGATAGAGCTTGCCCTATGACCAAGGTTTTCATCAGCTATAGCCATGATTCGGATGTACATAAGCAAAGTATTTTAGAACTATCCGACCAATTGCGGGAGGATGGCGTCGATTGTTATATCGACCAGTACGTGAATGGCTGGCCTGCTGAAGGCTGGCAGCGCTGGATGGAGAAGCAGATAGAACTCGCCGATTTTGTGCTGGTTGTGTGTACGCCGCTTTATCTGCGCCGCTTCAGGGGAGAAGACCGTGAGGGTGGGCGTGGTGTCAATTTTGAGGGCGTCATCATTTCCCAAGTCCTGTACGACGATTTCCAGCAAAACACCAAATTTATTCCCGTTATTCCTGATGATGGCAGCTTGGATAATGTGCCGCGTATGTTGAAATCTGGCAGTGCTTACCTGTTTGGTAATCAGTATGAAGCACTGTATCGGGTGTTGACGGGGCAGCCACTGGCAACGGCAAAACCGTTGGGCAAGCTGAAACACTACCCGACACTAAACGACTCCCAGTCAGCAACGGGTTCGCCCACCATCCACTCTGACCGCCTGCCCACTGTCAAAGGTGGTTTTTTTGGGCGTGTTGCTGAGTTGCAATTGCTTAACGATGCTTGGTTTAGCAACACTACACGTATTATTCAATTTATTGCTCCGGGCGGCACAGGCAAAACCAAACTGTTGCGCCATTGGCTTGATCATACCACCGACATCCCCGTGCTAATCGCGTGGTCGTTTTATTCACAAGGGGCATCTGAGGATAAGCAGACTTCCGCCACGCCGTTTTTTAGCCATGTGTTTGAAAAGCTGGGGTCGACCCGTGAGCGGTTTGCGTCGGAGGAGGATAAGGGCGATCACCTCGCCGAGTTGTTGCGCGGCAAACGCTATGTGTTGGTGCTGGATGGTTTGGAGCCATTGCAACATGGTGGGGCGGCGATGCGCGGAGAGCTTAAGGATAAAGCTATTCGGCAGTTATTGCGCCAGCTTGCCCGCCATCTGTGCGGCTTGTGCATTATTACTACGCGGATTGCAGTGCATGAACTGAGTGATCGGGATGCGCCTGTTGTGATGCGTCACGATTTGCAAAATTTGTGTGAGGTGGATGGTGTCCAGTTGCTGCGATCGCTGGGGGTGACGGGCAGTGCGGCGGAACTGGGCAAGGCGGTGGGTGAATACGGCGGGCACGCGCTGGCGTTGAGTTTGCTGGGGAATGTGTTGCGGCTGTGGCATCATGGCGATGTGCGCAAGCGCGATACGCTCACGGCACTGGTCAAAGCGACGGGCAACCGCGACAGCCGCCACGCCTTCAAGGTGATGCAGGCTTACGCGGAATGGTTTGCGGGCGAGCCGGAACTGGCGTTGCTGCACCTGTTGGGGCTGTTCGACCACCCCATCGGGCAAGAGGTGCTGCAAATGCTGTGGGATGCGCAGATTCCGCACCTGACCGCAGGCATTGATGAAGATGAATGGCTGGAAGCCATCGCCAGTTTGCGCGAAGAACACCACCTGCTGTCGCAGCACGACAGCGGCGGCGACCTCGACTGCCATCCGCTGATCCGCGAATACTTCGGCGGGCAACTGCAAACCCAGCAGCCGCAAGCGTGGCAGCAGGCGCATGAACGGCTGTACGAATATTACAAAGCCCTGCCGGAAAAGGAGTTCCCCGATACGCTGGAAGAAATGCAGCCGCTGTTCAGTGCGGTGGCGCATGGGTGTGCGGCGGGGTTGCATCAGCAGGCGTTGGACGAGGTTTATTGGCTTCGTATCCAGCGCGAGGGTGAGTATTACCTTGTCAAAAAACTCGGTGCTTTCAGTGATGACCTCGCTACCGTCGCGCATTTCTTCACGACCCCGTGGCACACCCCCGCAGCAGGTTTGCAGGAAATGTGGCAAGCCGCAGTGCTGAACTGGGCTGGTGCTTGGTTAAGAGCCTTGGGGCGGCTGCGTGAGGCACTGGAGCCGATGCAGGCAGCCGTTGATTTATTCGTAAAGCAAGAAAACTGGAAAGAAGCTGCGAAAGGAGCCAGCAACCTCAGCGAACTGCAACTCACCCTCGGCGATGTGGCACAAGCGGTGGAAAGCGCTGCACTGAGCCAGCGCTACGCCGACCAGTCCGTGGATATGTTCATGCGTATGGTTTGCCGAACTATCCACGCCGATGCCCTGCATCAGGAAGGTGACACTGCCGCCGCCCTTGCCCTGTTCAGGGAAGCGGAGAAACTCCAGCAGGAATGGCAGCCTGCGTACCCGCGCCTGTATTCGGTGCGAGGTTTCCGCTACTGCGACCTGTTGCTGGCGCAGGGCGGGACGACGGAGGTGCTGGAGCGGGCGGAACAGACACTGGGATGGGTCACAACACAAAACTGGTTGCTGGATATTGCACTGGATCAACTCACTCTCGGACGCGCTTATCTGCAACGTTTGTTAACCCCTCACCCTAGCCCTCTCCCGCAAGGGGAGAGGAAACAAGATCAGCAGCAAGCAGCTTATTGGTTGGATCAGGCTGTCGTTGGTTTGCGTGCATCGGGAAGACAGGATTTTGTGCCTTTCGGGCTGCTCGCCCGCGCAGCCCTGCACCGCCACACCCGCGACTTCGCCAGCGCTCATGCCGATTTACATGAAGTATGCGACATCGCCGACGGCAGCGGGATGCGCCTGCATTTAACGGATTATCATTTGGAAATGGCGCGGTTGTTATTGGCGGAGGGTCGGGAAGGGGGAAATATTACCTACCACCTCAACGCCGCCGCCAAACTTATCCAAGAAACAGGCTACCACCGCCGCGACCAAGAGCTGCTAGAATTGCAACAAGCCGTTGCGACAAAACATGACAGAAACCTGACACTACCCCATTTTTAGCGTGGGCTGGAATGGCTGAAAAAACTGCAAAACCATTACACGGATGTCAACGCAACAAACGGATCAACAATCCTTAGCAATCCTTCAACTACCTGCCCATGTTGCATATCTTCGGAATACAGCACCTTACAGCTCTGTTCCAGCGCACTTGCCACCATCAAGCTGTCGAAATAGCTGTAGCCATAACGCTCCCCCAGCAAGAGCGCCTGCTCAATCGTCTGGGTGGTTACTGTCGTGACCTGAAAATTGCCTTGCAACTCTTGGATGACACTCAGAATATCGGGGTATGCCTGTTTTTGTTTGCGGCGCAGCACATTGCTGACTTCGTTTAATACCTGTGTGCTGATCCAAGCATCCGGCTCTTGAGCGCATTGCTGAGCAAGGGCGGCTTTTTCAGGTTCATCTTCGGAATACAGATAAATCAGCACGTTGGAGTCAAGGAAAACCTTAGCGGGCATTGGCTTCCTCACGATCAAAACGGTAGCCACGGGTTTTCAACTTGATCGCATTGAATTGTTTTTTGGCGGTTTGTGTTGTTGTCAGGTGTTGCAGACGGTTTTCGCGCATCAGTTTTTGTAGGTAATCAAAGGTCAGACCGGGGTGCAATTCCGCTAATCTGCCGATTTTCGCCCAATAATCTACCTGTCCCCCCAATGTGCGTTGAAATACCTGCGCCTGTTGTCGTGCGGCTTCGACAGTTTCATCGGAAAGTTTTACGCTAACTGCCATGTTGCCACCTTTAGTCTCTATAAGTTACTGTTAGTTACTTATGGTAGATGGAGTGCTTGTTCGCGTCAAATCATCTTACTAGCCATTTATAAAGCCTGACAAGCGGTATGATTCGTGGCATAACCCTCAAACGCATTGTCAAACAGTGAAACCGAGGGACGCCAGCGATAAACCTTTAAATTCACTTTGCCATTCGCTTGAAACACCACGCCCTCCGCCTCTAATAATAAACGCTGGTGCAAAGCGCCATCCGCCGAGAGCTTACCTAAACTAATACTACCCTGAGCATTGATTACCCGTTGCCACGGCACATCCGTATCAAGAGGCAGCGCATGCAGGGCATTGCCTACCATTCGCGCATGACGTGGTAAACCCACCATACGAGCAATATCCCCATAAGTCGCTATCTTTCCCAGCGGAATAGTGCGTACCTTGGCATAGATTTGTTGATAATAATTGAGCGTGGTTTGAGCATTTTGCAACATAGTGATCCGCACCGGCTAACTAAGTGCTGTTGATAGTAATCCTTAACTAATGTCATTTACAGCACCTACTAGGCTCATGAATACTTGCTCAAGGTGAGTCGCCTCACCTAAGATAGCTATTTTTGCCACACAAGGTTTAGGGGTTAAGGACGTGCGTTTATCGGTTGAAGAGTACCGTCATTGGTCAAATAAAAAAGTCACTCTCGTTGGCATGTCAGGGGTCGGTAAAACCTACTTATCGAGTATGCTACGCCAGCATAATTGGTTTCATTATTCCGGTGATTATCGCATTGGGGCGCGTTATCTGGATGAAGCGATTCTGGATATGATCAAAGAGCAGGCGATGCAAGTGCCATTTTTGCGCGACCTATTGCGTAAGGACTGGATTTATATCCGCAATAATATCACTGTTGATGATTTAGGTCCGGTGCTAGCCTTTGTCGGTAAGCTCGGTAATCCAGACTTAGGCGGGGTTGCTTTAAGTGATTTTATTCGTCGCCAAGCCCAATATCGTGACGCTGAAATTAAATCCATGCTCGATGTACCAGAATTTATTCATAAAGCGCAAACCATTTATGGTTATGATCACTTTGTGAATGATGTAGGCGGGAGTTTATGCGAGCTAGATCAGCCCGGTGTGATTGAGCTATTAGCTGAGCATACTTTGATTTTATATATCCAAGTGACCACTAAAGCCGAAGAGCAAAAGCTGATTGATCGTGCTAAGAGCGATCCCAAACCCTTATATTACCGTCCAGAGTTTTTGCGTGAGCAATTAGCGGTTTATCTCGAAGAGCAAGGTTTACCCCATGCCGAGGCTTTAGTACCGGATGATTTCACGCGCTGGGTATTTCCGCGTTTATTCCATTCACGCATTCCACGCTATGAAGCGATTGCGCGTGATTATGGTTATACCGTCACTTCGGAAGAAGTTGCAGCGGTTAAAAATGAAGCCGATTTTAATGCATTGATTGAAAACGCTATTGCGCGTCGTACCTAAGGATTAGATTAAGTTCATGCCTGTTGTTGCCCATTCTCAGTTGCCAGCCTTTGAACGTTTACGTGAAGAAGGTCATGTCGTGCTCGATGAAAATCGGGCGGTTCATCAAGATATTCGTGAATTGCATATTGGCTTACTCAATATGATGCCGGATGCAGCTCTGATGGCAACGGAGCGGCAATTTATTCGTTTAGTCAGTGCCTCTAATTTAATTGCTCAATTTCATGTGCATGTATTTACTCTGCCGAGTATTCCACGCGGTGAAAAGGCACAAGCCTATATTGAGCAATATTATGAAAGCTTTGAAACTTTAAAGCGTGAGGGCTTAGATGCTTTAATTTTAAGTGGCGCTAATCCTCAAGCTGCACATTTAAGTGAAGAGCCTTTTTGGGAGGAATTAACTCAAGTCATTGATTGGGCTAATGAGAATGTGACGACTACGATGTGCTCTTGTTTAGCTACCCATGCGGTAGTTGAGCATTTATATGGTTTAAAGCGCCAACGTTTGCCTGAGGGTAAATGTTGGGGCGTGTTTTCGCATACGCTAGCGCACCCAGAACACCCTCTAGTCTCGAATTTAAATACTAAATTTGATACGCCGCATTCACGCTTTAATGATATTAGCCAAGAGGCTTTTGAATCTAAGGGTTTAAGAGTATTAGTGACAAGCCAACAAGCAGGTGTACATCTTGCGGTGAGTCCCGATTTATTTCGTTGGATTTTTTTGCAAGGACACCCCGAATATGATCGGGCTAGTCTATTAAAAGAATATAAGCGCGATATTACTCGTTGGCATGCAGGGCAATATAAAACTTGTCCACCCATTCCCTATCGCATGTTGGATGAGCGTTTAGAGCCGCTATTAAATGATTTTGCACATCGAGTGGCGGACGCTAAACTCAATGATAGCCCTATGCCGGAATTACCAGAGCCACTGCTATGGAATGGGATTCATAATACATGGGGTGATACCGCTAAAGCCCTGTTTAGTAATTGGATTGGCAAAATGTATCAAGTTACGCATCATGAGCGTAGTATTCCCTTTATGGAAGGTATTGATCCCAACGACCCTTTAGGATTATTAGGAAAGTAGGTCTAATGCTACGTTGGCTATTAAGGATTGCAACATTAGTATTATTTGTCATTAGTGCACGCATGGCGCTGAGCTATTGGCAGTATGATGAATATGCGGTCGATATAGCCAAACTATTTAGCCAGCAAGTAACCCCTCAGACCCTGAGCCAAGCGCTTGATAAAGCCTTAGCTGATAATCATCCTGATGAAGCGCGTATGTATTTAAAGCTAGCGGAGACCTTTGCGCTTCCATTGGATAAAACGGCTTACGAGACCAAACTACAAGAACTAGAGTCTCCTTTAAATACTGCTATGCGCACGGTCACCGAATTTAAGGATGGTTTTTTAGACGGTTCGGCCGAGTCGGGGGTAGGCGTGATTGGGGCTATTACCTCGGATTTTACCGTAGTCGGGGATGTGCGTGATCTGTGGGAACAGTATGATTTATATACTCAAAACCAACCCACCAATGACTTGATTATTGCCTTAGCAGGGGTTGGCGTGGGCTTGACCGCAGCGACGGTTATGAGTGCAGGCTCAGCGAGTCCCGCTAAAATGGGCGTGTCGGTGTTCAAAATAGCGACTCGTACCGGACGTTTAACACCGCGCTTTCAAGCGTATTTAACCCGTCAGGCGAGTAGTGTATTTGATACTAAAACTTTTTTGCGTAGTGCCAAGCAAGATCAAACGCTAGAGGGCATTACGCGTGCAGTGAATGAGGCGTATCAGCCCGCTGCGGTAGAAACATTGTCTGAACTAGCGACGCGTACTAATGCTATTCGTCAAGTTAGTTCACTAATGGATACTGTACACTTATTGCAGTATGTTGAGAGTGCCGATGATTTACGGCGCCTAGAAAAGCTCACCGTAAAATACGGCACAGAAACAAAAGGCATTATGAAATTACTAGGTAAAAGTGCCATTGGTACTGTAAGGGTACTAAGGCGTACTACAGAACTGGTATTGAGTTTAATGTCTACCTTACTATCATTTTTGGGTATGTTATTGGTTTGGCGCCGATAGAATACTTTTAACGCTACCGCAGAATCAAAAGGGAGGATGGGCTATGACAGAAGAAGATAACCCACGTTATGTCAGTCGTTTAACTCGTGATACATTGGCTCTCGTTTTAGCAGGAGGGCGTGGTTCACGTCTTTACGAGCTAACCGACCGCCGTGCTAAACCCGCTGTTTATTTTGGCGGTAAGTTCCGCATTATTGATTTTCCGCTGTCTAATTGCGTGAATTCTGGTATTCGCCGCATTGGGGTACTGACTCAATATAAAGCCCACTCTTTGATTCGTCATATTATGCGGGGTTGGTCTACCTTTCGCAGTGAGTTAGGCGAGTTTGTCGAAGTATTACCCGCTTCACAGCGCACCGATGGTGATTGGTATCAAGGTACTGCGGATGCGATTTATCAGAATCTGGATATTGTCGAAACCCTGCGCCCTAAATATGTATTAGTGCTCTCTGGTGATCACATTTATAAAATGGACTATGGCCAAATGCTCGCCTATCACGTTGAAAAAGGCGCAGATATGACCGTTTCCTGTGTAGGTGTATCCTTAGAGGATGCGAAAGGTTTTGGGGTCATGAATGTCGATGAAAACAATCGAGTGGTCAGTTTTGACGAAAAGCCCGCAGAACCTAAACCTATGCCCGGCTCAGATAGTATTGCGCTTGCCTCGATGGGTAACTATATTTTTAATACCGACTTTTTATTTGAGCAACTCCAAAAAGACGCCCAGAACCCTAATTCCAGCCGTGATTTTGGTAAAGATATTATTCCCTCGATTATTGGTGAGCATAAGGTTTATGCCTATCCGTTTAAAGATCCAGTCACGGGTAAACAACCCTATTGGCGTGATGTAGGAACGGTGGATGCGTTCTGGGAAGCTAATATGGAGTTGGTGTCTATCCAGCCCGAATTAAATTTGTACGACGAAAAATGGCCGATTTTGACTCATCACCGTCAATTGCCGTCGGCTAAGTTCGTGTATCACGAGCCGGGGCGTGAAGGTAAAGCGTTAAGCTCTATTGTGTCGGCAGGTTGTGTGATTTCAGGGGCAGATGTGCGCAATTCGCTGCTGTTCTCCAATGTTAAAGTCCACTCTTATGCCAGTGTGCGTGATTCGGTGATTTTGCCGGAGGTGGATATTGGACGGCATTGTCGAATTTATCGCGCAGTCATTGATCGCGGGTGTGTCTTGCCAGAAGGGATGGTGATTGGTGAAAACCGTGAGGAGGATGCCAAACGCTTCCGCGTGACTTCAAAGGGGATTACTTTAGTAACGCCTGAGATGTTAGGACAAAAAGGCCCTGCGAGTGTGGGCTAGTATTTATGTAGCTCTAATAATATGAGTGATGGCTTTCATCACTCATATTACTCTGTGCGTTAGCTATTTTTTTTAAGGTAATTCGCTGCCTATATTGTTTGTTGTAGCGTTGTAGATTGTTGCATCCCTTAGTATTTCTTGTGGTGTGGTTGTACTTAGGGTTTAAGAGTAGAGTTAATTACTATTTACAAAATTTTGTTATTTTTAGCTGTAATAGTATTTAAAAATCTTTCCCTTTTTTATTAATTTTAACTTATTAAGTACATGAGCCTAAGTTTTCGTGTATTCGTATCGCGGAAAATCAATGAGTTCTGATAGATGTGCAAAAAATTTAATCCTCTTATTTATAAATATTTGATTTTTAATCATAATTAAATTGCCAAACGTTGCCTAGTATGCTGAGTCCAGCAGTTTTATACGATTTACTAGAGTTTAGTAAAATTAAATATATATAGCTTAAAATTTTGTTGCAGTAAGTTGGCTATTTTTATATTATACTTAATATTGTATTAAGTATGGTTGATTTTTTATATGATTCTATCCGATTTTATTGCAATAAATTATAAAAGTTGTCGTCATCTTGAAATTGTTATAAGAGACAATAGTCCTACTATCTTAATAGGTGAAAATGATTGTGGTAAAACAACTTTACTAAAAGCTATAAACTATCTATTAGATTCAGAACCAAAAAAAGATATTTATTGGTCAACTG
This sequence comes from Thiofilum sp., assembly GCF_016711335.1. Lineage (NCBI taxonomy): Bacteria > Pseudomonadati > Pseudomonadota > Gammaproteobacteria > Thiotrichales > Thiofilaceae > Thiofilum > Thiofilum sp. The sequence continues at coordinate 132,928 of NZ_JADJTF010000001.1, read as the reverse complement.
ATAAAACTGATCGCCAAGATTTGTCACATAGCCCCATGAAGGTAGAAGAGATAAACTCCATTTTTAATGCAAAAGGACTACCTAATTTGTTACACCATCACAAGGCTGATAGTAAATATGTAGTTTTTGCAGGAAAAGTTAAGTTAGATGATTGTGATAATGTGTTTGATGATCTTATTTCCTATCAACTAAGATGGGCAATAGAAAGTTCTATATTGAATAATAGCAATAATTTTTGGTTAATAAGAGTATTTAGTTTAGGTTGTGAGCCAGAAACTTATTATTTAAGTGAGCATCCGAAAGATGCTGGGCTTAAAGATATATATGCTTATAGTACTGAGTCAAAAGCAAAAAGCTTAAGAGAGAAATATGACCCTTCCAAGAAGAACCTAGTAAATGATAATGATAGTGGAAAATATACTATCTATGAAAATCTTCGGGCAGTTTTGAAGAGTGTTGAAACCGAGAAAACCTATATTGCTATCTCAAATAAGCAGTGGAAGAGTGATGTTAATGTGTTTCCAGAGTATGTTTATCTTGATTGGAAAGGCTCATTAGATACAGTAACTGAAACCACTGAGCGTATGGTAAAAGATATTATTCAACAGGAAGTTAAAGAGGCACAAAATGCTGCTAATAATTTAAAAGAGGCAGCTCAGGATAAAATTGATTCACAATTAGCACTTTTTGGTATTCAAGAGGAAGTAAGTATTATAGAAAAAATAATAGCTAATATTAATTTTGATGTAAAAGCGAATTTATCTGAGCTACTAGTAAAGAAAGTTGGGATAGAAAATAGTATTCATATTGAGGATCAAGGCGAGGGCATTAAGCGCCAAATATGGTTCGCATTAATTAAGTATCAATCACAACAAAAATTTTCTGTAGATGTAAAAAAACGTTATTTATGGTGTTTCGACGAGCCTGAAACACATCTTCACCCTAAGGCACAGAGAGATTTTTTTCAAACATTGGTAAATTTAGCTAATAAGAATTTCCAGATTTTAATAAGCACACATAGTACAATTTTTGTTGATGCCAGTCACTTAGATAATATTTATAATTTTTCTAAAAATAATGGTTATACAAATATTAGTAATACCTTACATGTGCAGGATATTTTTTATAGTTTAGGTGTGAAAAATAGTGATTTTTTATTCTATAATAAGTTTTTAATGGTAGAGGGAGCTACAGAGTTGCAACTAATTCCTAAACTATATAAATTATATACTAAAAAAACATTGTATCAAGATCATATTCAAATTATAAATTTAAATGGATGTAAAAACGTAAGGCACACTGATTATGTTTTTTCCAGTTTGTTGAGTGGTTTTGTTAAGCCAGATGATATAACTGTTTATATTTTAGATAGTGATACAAAATTAGATAAGCATGGTGAAAATAAATTTTTTGTTGGCAAGCAGGATTTAGAAGATGCTATCCCAGCTCAAGTTTGGATAAAGCTAACTAAAACCATTTTTAATGGTTTAGTGGATGTTACACAAGAAGAAGTATTCAATATTGTAAACTCTGTTGAAAATAAAAATCAGAAAAAATTCGCTCCTCTTTTCAAAAAATTGATGCATACTAAGTTAAGTGCAACAGGTCTAGTTAATCCTGAAGATGAGATATTAAAGCTACCCTCTAAGAGCGAGGCATGGGGAAAGCTTATTGCTGATCATATTGAATCCGTAGAAGATATTCCACTTCCTATCATTCATGCTTTTGATGCACTAAGAAGTTATAACTATTAAGAGTAAATTCTTATGTTTCCTCACAGTTTATTTATCAAACTGTGAGGAAAGCACTAATTACACAATTTTCTTCATAGCGGTCATATAGCCCCGTAATTCTTCACCCACAATCTCAACCGAGTGATTGCGAATGATAGCATTAATTTGCACTAATAATTGATTGTCGACGCCATTGTCTTTTACGTCTAAACCTTTACCAATCACATCAGATTTAATCTCTTTCATGAAGGGCGCTAGTAAGGGGCGTGCTGCTTGGTCGAATAGATAGCAACCGTATTCAGCGGTATCCGAAATAACCACATTCATTTCATACAGCTTGCGACGTGCAATAGTATTAGCGATTAATGGGGTTTCATGCAGCGATTCATAGTAGGCAGATTCTTCCACAATACCTGCTTGCACCATCGTTTCATAAGCTAACTCAACCCCGGCACGTACCATAGCAACCATTAGAATACCTTTATCAAAGTATTCTTGTTCACTAATAGGCTCATTAGTAGCAGCTTGCTTTTCAAACGCTGTTTCAGCAGTAGCCGCACGCCAGCGGTGCAGATCATAGTCGTCGTTTGCCCAATCCGCCATCATAGTGCTAGAGAATTTGCCAGACATAATGTCGTCTTGATGCTTTTGGAATAGCGGACGCATAATGTCTTTTAATTGCTCAGACAATTCAAACGCTTTAACTTTCGCAGGATTGCTTAAGCGATCCATCATATTGGTAATGCCACCGTGCTTGAGTGCTTCGGTGACTGTTTCCCAACCATATTGCACTAATTTAGCAGCATAAGCTGGCTCAATGCCTTCTTCGACCATTTTGTCGTAGCACAGAATCGAACCCGTTTGTAGCATACCGCATAGAATGGTTTGCTCACCCATCAGGTCAGATTTCACTTCGGCAATCGGAGAGGATTCGAGCACACCGGCACGATGTCCACCGGTTGCAGCGGCAAGTGCTTTCGCAATGCGTAAACCATCGCCATTAGGATCGTTTTCGCGGTGTACTGCAATGAGGGTCGGTACACCAAAACCACGTACATATTCAGCGCGTACTTCAGACCCCGGACACTTAGGACACATTAAAGTGACCGTAATGTCTTTACGAATTTGCATACCTTCTTCGACCAGATTGAAACCGTGTGCATAGTCAAGGCAAGCACCGGATTTCATCAGCGGCATAATCGCATTCACGACCGAGGTATGTTGCTTATCAGGCGTCAGATTCATCACGATGTCGGCGCTAGGGATTAACTCTTCATAAGTACCGACTTTAAAACCGTTTTCGGTGGCGTTTTTCCAAGATTTGCGTTTTTCAGCAATCGCTTCAGCGCGTAACGCGTAGCTTACATTTAAGCCACTATCGCGCATATTTAAGCCTTGGTTGAGACCTTGAGCACCGCAACCCACGATCACGATTTTCTTGTCGCGGATATACTCAATACCTTCTGAGAATTCGTCAGGCTCCATAAAACGGCACTTGCCAAGTTCTTCTAGTTGAACGCGCAATGGCAAGGTGTTGAAATAATTCTGACCCATGTCAGCTAACTCCCTATTCGGAATAGAATGATAGATTGAACAGCGCACTTTAATAGAACATCAGCACTACGTAAACAGCTATCTACGTTTAAAAGAATACTCCTTACCCAAGCTCAATAAGGATTCGCATTCAAGGGGATAAAATGGGGTATCGAGGGTGGTTGATTATTGGGTTCCAGCTCCGCGTAGTCACTGGGGATAGTGAATAACTGTACATCTAAGGGGGCTGTGTTAATTACGCTTAGCTCTTCTTGGGTATCGGGTATGGTATTATGATTCCGCAAAATCAGACTATCTTCAAAGATTAAGCTATTAAGATTAATCGGTGTTTGGGCTTGTTCTTGAATACGCGCAGCCTCTTGAGCCAGTTGATTCATAAATTCAAACATGGCTTTAAGTTGCTGAAAATCTTCTGCATTAATAATGCTATGAGGTGCGTAGCACAAGGTACGCATCAATTGGGTGCGGACTTTGAAACGGGCTATTTTACAGGGTTTACCTAGAATTAAGTCCGTTTTGGTGTCATATTCGATAGCAAACTTAGGTTGAGGAATTTTCAACATTTTCTCGGCTTGTTCTAGGCGTTTTAAAGTAGCAGCACGTTGGCGCTCGGGTAATTCTTCAATTTGCTTTTTAAGCTGTTGGGTAAATTGCTGCTGCATAGCGACTAGATGCTCAGTGCGAGCGCGTATAGTGGCTAGCGTATTGGTGACATAGGTTTGATTTTTAGGATTAATGCTGAACAAGGTTTGGGTGTTATGGTCGTAAATAAGGTATAAATCACCTCCATTGCGCTCCATGCGGACTTTAGAACCTTGAATTTGAATAATAGTAGGATTGCCGAATACACTATTAGTCTGTTGGGTATAGATTAATTCGGTATCGGCCTTAATAGAGCCATGATATAAGCATAGACTTATAATTAGAGGCACAGAATAGAACAGACGGTGATACATCGTAATGGTAGCTTCCGTAATGCGTTGGGGGCTTGTGGCAGGCACTCAAATGAAGTGTGGCTGAGTACAAAATATACAATAAAATAATCACTCTTGCTGAGTTGATGCGCAAAATGACTAACAATAGGTATGGTGCTTAACATTAGTGTAAAATTCTCGTTTAGCTAGTTTAAGTGAGCCTTTTAAGGGTTATTGTGCTTATAAAGCTGAATGTTTCTAACGATAAAAATCGCTGTAACGACGAGTAGGATAAAACTTGACTCAAGATGCAATACAAAAACCACAAACTATTGAGCATCAAACGCGTCAATCGGTGTGGGTATATAGTTTTAAAGGAGTGATGTGGGTGTTCTCCTTAGTGGGTAGGATCTTTCGCATTGGCTTAGTAGCAGGTCTGATTATCGGCTTACTAGCACTGATTGTTTACGCCATGCAATTAGACGAACAGGTAAAAAACCAATTTGAAGGTAGACGTTGGGAGTTACCAGCACGGGTGTTTGCCCGTCCTTTAGAGTTATTTAAAGGGCAGGTGCTGTATGGTGATCATCTAGAGCGCGAACTAAAGCTACTTGGTTATCGTGAGGTCAGTGATGTCAATGAAACCGGACAGTATCTGCGTAAAGGTGACACTTTTGAGCTATACAGTCGTGGCTTTGAGTTTGCTGATGATCGTGAGTCTGCGCGGCATATCAAGCTCACCATTAGCCGAGGTAAAGTCAATGTATTACAGGAGGTGGGCAAAGAAGATATTGCTCAAATGCGCGTTGAACCCTTATTGATTGGCAATTTCTACCCACGTAAAAATGAAGACCGTATCTTAGTGCGCCTTAAAGATATGTCTCCGGTCTTACTTAATGGCCTGATCTCGGTAGAGGATCGACGCTTTTATGAGCACCAAGGTATTAATCCTTTAGCCATTGCGCGGGCTATGGTGGCGAATATGAAAGCAGGAGAGGCGGTACAAGGGGGGAGTACCATCACTCAGCAGTTAGTCAAGAACTTCTATCTCAGTAATGAGCGCAAAATTGAACGCAAGCTCAAAGAAGCTCTGATGGCGGTGTTATTAGAGTTGCGCTATACCAAGCAAGAAATTCTTGAAGCCTATCTCAATGAAATTCACCTCGGTCAAGACGGTGGACGTGCTATTCATGGTTTTGGGATGGCAGCGCAATTTTATTTTAATCGCCCCATTAAAGAACTAAAGCCCGAACAAATTGCTATGTTAATCGCTCTAGCTAAGGGGGCGGTATTTTATAACCCACGCCGTTATCCAGAACGTGCCTTAGAGCGGCGCAATCTAGTGCTGACTGTAATGGAGCAAGAAAAAGTCATTACCCCAGAGGCAGCAGCAGAAGCGCGTACTCGTCCCTTGGGAATTGCAGCATTACAACCTACTTCAGGAGCCAGCCCTTTTCCTGCCTACTTAGATTTGGTGCGTGAACAATTAAAACGTGATTATCGTGAAGAAGATTTACGTAGTGAAGGATTGCTAATTTTCACTTCTATGGATCCGATTGTGCAGCTCATGTCCGAAAATATTTTGATTAAGCGGGTAGAACAATTAGAACGCTCAGAGCGGATTACCAAGGGCATGTTAAATGGTGTGATGCTGATTAGCACGGTACAGGGTGGGGAAGTCATTGCTTTAGTCGGTGGGCGTAATGTGCGCTATCCGGGCTATAACCGTGCTTTAATGTCTAGACGGCAAATCGGCTCTTTGGTTAAGCCAGCGATTTATTTAGCTGCTTTAGAGCAGTCGAATAAATACACCCTAGCTTCGCGCCTCAATGATGGACCGGTGACCGTTAAATTAGGTAAGAATAAATTCTGGGAGCCGGGCAATTACGATAAAAAAAATATGGGCTATGTGACGCTTTTGAAAAGCTTAAGCCTATCACGTAATACGCCAGCGGTACGTATTGGGGTTGATGTAGGGTTAGAACGGATTACTCAGGTATTAAAAGGCTTAGGGATTACCACTCCGATTCCTCAATACCCCTCGATTTTATTGGGTGCATTGGAAATGAGTCCTATGGATGTACAACAGATGTACCATACCTTAGCGGCAGGTGGCTCGTATTCTCCCTTACGTGCTATTCGTAGTGTTATGAATGAGAGTAATGGTCAAGTGCTGACTCGTTATCCCCTAACAGTACAACAGGTCGCTAAACCAGAATCGGTTGAGTTACTCACTTTCGGTTTGCACAATGTCACCACTAATGGTACAGCAAAGGCATTACAAGGTTATTTGCCTGCTTGGAAGCGGGTAGCGGGTAAAACGGGTACGACCAATGATAAAAAAGACAGTTGGTTTGCAGGCTATTCTGGGGAGCATGTGATTACTGTTTGGGTAGGGCGTGATGATAATAAAGAAACCAATTTAACGGGGGGTACGGGGGCTTTAAAAGTGTGGGGCGATATGATGAAAGTCTTGCCGAGTAATGCCTTACGCGTAGGGCAATCCTCACGTTTGGTATGGGCTGATATTGATGCGGATACCGGACAACGCTTTAATCCTGCTTGTAGTACGGCACAACGCGTACCTTTTGCTAAGGGTAGTGTACCTAGTCAAGTGCGTACTTGTGAAATACCCGTACAACCTAGTGTACCTGGTGGAGACGGTGAGGGGGCGCCTCAACCCGCTAATCCACGAGTTCCGCCTATTCAAGCCGGAGTACGTCCAGCACAACCTCCAGTGGCTCGCCCACCAGCGCAACAACCCCGACCAGCCCCACAACAACCCCAACCTCAACCTCGTCGTCCTACTCCTACTAATGAAAGTGGATGGGTAGATGAGTTAATGCAATAAGGATCACTATGAACTCGTTACAACTAAAGGATCATTGGCAGTTAGGCGCTATTATTGCTCTCGCTTTAGGCTTACAGGCTTGTGCACCTGTACCTATGACTCCCGTGGCAACGGATGCAGTGGCGCTAGAGGCTTACCCTGAACCCAATAATAATTACGTAGAACCTAATGATCAGCTCTATTATGATGAGGCAACGGGTGAGTATTATACCGAAACGCCAGTACCGGATAATTATCAACCCCTTAATCCTATGCCTGCACCGATAGCTCCACCTGCCCCGGTCGTACCCACACCACGTCCAGCACCCGTTGCAGTAGCGCCTAAACCGGTCAAAAAGCCGCCTGTGGTCAATACCATTATTGCCGAATCGAGTACCCGCCCTTTACAAGACTTGGGTAGTGTGCAAGTGGAGACTTTAGATCTGAAGCGCCCGACCGCTCCAGCACCTAGCTCTATTCGTCCTACTCCAGTACCGAGTAATCGCCCCTTAACGACTACTCCGTCTTTAACAACCGAGCGAACCACGCGTACCGATACCCCTGTTCCAGCACGTCCAGTAGTTGCACCGCGTAACTATCCTTTATCCCCCGCCGCTGCGAGCTTATTAGAGTCGGCGCGTAATGAAGCAAGCCGTAATAATCTAGGGCGAGCCGGCGAGTTGATAGAGCGTGCACTACGTATTGAACCGAATAATCCTAATCTATGGATGCAGTTGGCACAGTTTAGAAAGCAACAGGGCGATAATGCTCAGGCAGTGGCTATGGCGAAAAAAGCTGCTCAAGTACAACCCGATGATCAGGGCTTAGAGCGTCAAGCATGGTCGTTTATTGCTGGTATTTATCGTGCTACAGGCAATCAAGCCGGTTTAGCTGAGGCTATGTCATACCTGTGAGTGCTGCAAACGCTAAGTCTAAAGCCTCTGAAAAAGCCATGGCGGTGGATTTAGAGCAGTGGCTGACTGAGGAGGGCGCGTTGGCTAAGGCCATTGCTGGCTTTCAAGTGCGCCCCCAGCAAAAGACTATGGCTTTAGCCATTCAAGAAGCCATTCAAACCACCCGTACTGCGGTGATTGAGGCGGGTACGGGGGTAGGCAAAACCTTTGCTTACCTATTGCCCGCTCTAGCGTCAGGGCAGCGTGTCATCATTTCTACAGGTAGTAAAACCTTACAAGATCAGCTTTACTTTAAAGATCTACCCCTAGTATGCAAGTTACTCAATAATGGATTAAAGACAGCGCTATTAAAGGGGCGTTCTAATTATTTATGTTTACACCGTTTAGATTTAACCGAACGCGAGGCTTTATTTAATGATCCGCGCTCGGTAGGGCATTTAAAGCGGGTTAAAAGTTGGTCGAGTCTGACTAAAGCGGGTGATATTGCTGAACTAACGACCGTGCCGCGAGATGCTGAAATTTGGGGGCGCGTCACTTCCACTATTGATAGTTGCTTAGGCTCAGACTGCGAGTATTACGAAGAGTGCCATGTGGTAGCCGCGCGGCGTACTGCACAAGAGGCTGATGTAGTGGTGGTGAATCACCATTTGTTTTTTGCTGATCTCGCTTTAAAAGATAAAGGTTTTGGTGAGTTATTGCCGCAAGCGGATGTTGTAGTTTTAGATGAGGCACATCAATTACCGGATATAGCGTCTGAGTTTTTTAGTGCGAGTTTTAGTAGTCGTCAGTTACTGGATTGGATTCGAGATACACGTACCGAAGTTCTATTGAATGCTGCTGATTTAGTCAAAGTGCGTAATGAGCTACAAGCCCTAGAAAAACAAGTTCAAGATTTACGCCTAGCGATGGATACCCCCGGACAACGTGCACCGTGGTCTAAGCTGCGAGATGAGCCTATCATTGCTCAGCATATGGTAGGGCTGCAAACGACGATTGCCACTTTACAAGAAGAGCTAGGGACAGCGGCGGAGCGTAGCAAAGAGCTAGCAATGAGTTTAGAGCGCCTCAATGAGTTTCAAGCCACCTTAAACCTATTACAAACCGAGCAAGACAATAGTGTGCAATGGTATGAAACCTTTACTCGTGGTTTTAGTTTGACTATCACCCCTTTAAATGTAGCGACTCCTTTACAACAAGTGATGCAAGAATTGCCTTGTACTTGGGTGATGACTTCTGCCACTTTATCTGTAGGCGGTGGTTTTGAGCATTTCAGCCAGCGCATGGGATTGAAGGATGAGGTGAGTACGCTGCAATTAGATAGTCCCTTTGATTATTGGAATAACTCCTTGCTGTATTTGCCTGCGGGTTTACCAGAACCACAAGACTCCGACTTCACTGATTTAATGTTAGAGGCCGCTATTCCAGTCATTAATGCCTGTGGGGGGCGCACTTTTATGCTATTTACTAGCTATCGTGCTTTAAATGAAGCGGCTGAACGTCTCCAAGATGAATTGGAGTTTCCCATCTTGATTCAAGGTCAAACCTCACAGCGTGATTTGATTGAAAAATTTCGTGAGTTAGGTAATGCCGTGTTATTAGGGACGGCTTCTTTTTGGGAAGGTGTCGATATTAGAGGCGAGGCGCTCAGTTGTGTCATTATTGACAAATTACCCTTTGCGTCTCCCAGTGATCCGGTATTAGAGGCGCGTATGAATGCTATTCGACAAGCAGGCGGTAGTCCGTTTGAAGAGTATCAATTACCTCAAGCCGTGATTGCTTTAAAACAAGGAGTAGGACGTTTGATTCGAGATCAACAGGATCGTGGGGTATTAATGCTGTGTGATACACGGCTGCGTACTCGTCGTTATGGTCAAGTATTTTTAGATAGTTTACCGCGTATGCCACGGACTCAAAAACTTGAGGTGGTACAGCGCTTTTTTGCCCAATCATGAAATTATTAGCCCTTGATACCTCCAGTGATGCCTGTTCGGTTGCCATTTGGACGCCTAATGGTTGCTTTAGTCGCTTTGAGTTAACCCCTAAAACCCATACCCAATTGATTTTGCCTATGATTGAGCAAGTACTCTTGGAGGCAGGTTTAATATTAGCAGAACTGGATGCGATAGCGTTTGGTCGTGGCCCGGGTGCTTTTACAGGCGTTAGAATTGCAGCCGGTGTGGCTCAAGGCTTAGCTTTAGCCGCAGATAAACGTCTTATTCCGGTATCGACTCTAGCGGCGATGGCTCAGCAAGCTTATCAGGAGCAACAAGCTGAGCAGGTATTAGTAGCTTTGGATGCCCGTATGGGTGAAGTATATTGGGGGAGTTATGGTGTTATTGACGCTAGAATGCAGCCGCTGGCGGCTGAATGTGTGATAGCGCCTGACCATGCCCCATTACCTGCAAGTTTAGCTAAGCAGTGGGTAGGGGTAGGGGATGGTTGGCTCCATTATGAAACAGCTTTGAAACAACGTTTTGCGGATTATTTAACGGCTACAGCAACCGATTACTTGCCTAATGCGACTTATATGGCACAACTAGCCGTTTATGCCTATCAACAAGGTCAAATGATAGATCCCGCATTAGCCGAGCCAGTCTATTTACGTAACAAAGTGGCATTAACAACCCTAGAGCGCACTGCATTAAAACCCTAGCAGTGCTAAGCCACCTAGTATGGAAACTATATAATGCGGATAACCACTTTATCCTATACCTTTGGGATTATGTTGAGTGTCACAGCAATGCAAACAGCTTTGGCAGATGCAGCGGTAGATTTTACCGAACTGACCTCAACTCGTTTAACTAAAACAGTACAGCGTGCGCCGCAGCTTATTGAGCTAACCGGTGCAACCACGTCGAGCAAAGGGTGCTTAGGCTATGATGCCGCTAGACTGCACGAAAGAGCAGCACCTTTTCATGACACAATTATGCTCTATGCCAATCGTTATGGTGTGGATCATAATCTGATTAAGTCGGTGATTGCTGTTGAGTCTTGTTATAATGTAACGGCTTTATCCCCTAAAAGCGCTCAAGGCTTGATGCAGTTGATTCCAGCCACAGCGGAACGTTTTGGGATTAGTGATCCGAATGATAGTGCACAAAATATTCGGGGTGGAGCGCGTTATTTAGCGTGGTTGATTGCCCGCTTTAAAGGCGATGTGAGTAAAGCACTCGCTGGCTATAATGCGGGTGAGGGGGCGGTGGATAGGTACGGTGGTATTCCGCCTTATCGTGAAACACAAAATTATGTGATTAATGTATTGGGGCTATATCAGCGCCTTAGTAATAAAGCCACACCTACGGTAATGGCATCAGCGACCCAAGCCTTACAACAGGATTTAGAGGGAGTTTCGACTGAGCTTACAGCGGTTTTGCGTGGTAATAATGCTTTACCTAGCTTAGCTGATTCATCTGCGGAAATTGAGCAGGCTGCTGCTAGATCGGCAGCTTTGGCTGCAAGACCTACCTCCAGCCATCCCTTATTACAACGTAATCTAGCGCCTAGTGTGCCCCCAGTAGCGAAGCAACGCACTAATGGTAGTAATATAATTCCAGTAGCAGCCCACAATACCTTCAATCCTACCCGTGTGGATGCTGCCAATGAATTAGCGGCTCGCGTTATTGATGGCTTAATTCAAGGTGGACCACCGATTCGCCATGGTCAAGCAGCTCAAGCCCAACGTGCTCCCAATTCTGCTTTCAACCCCGCTCAAGCCAATCAGCGGCGTCCCGCCAACCCGAACCTAACTAGAGCACCTGTACAAGCTGCCAAACGTGTTAATACACCTACACGAGTTAATACGCCACCCAAACGTGTCTCTCATACGTATGTCACTGCTTTAACTAAGCCCGGTCGGGGTGGATGGGAGGCTAATCGAGCGCGTGCTCCGGGTTTATATAAACAATGAGAATAGGTTATGATAGCAGCCTAGGCATTAGCGAGGCTGTATATTCCAATTGTTTATTTATCCAAAAATCAAAATAATCTATGATAGCAGCTGGGCTAACTCGAAAAATAAAATGAGGCTGACGCATAATGTTTGAATTCTTTAAAGCAGGTGGCATCGTCATGTGGCCACTATTGCTCTGTTCTGTAATTGCCATGGCCATAATTATCGAGCGTTTTTGGGCGCTGCGCCCCTCGAAAATTATTTCAGCAGAGGATATTGATCGCGCTCGCAAAATGGCAGCTAGTGGCAAAATCACTGAACCCATGTTAGAGGCATTAAATAATAGTTCCATCATGAGCAAGGTGCTGGCGACCGGCTTAGCCAGTAGTAATGCACCACGCCATATTATGAAGGAAAATATTGAAGAAGCGGGGCGGCATGCGGTTCATGGTATGGAGCGTTATTTAAATGCTTTGGGCACTATTGCCACGATAGCACCGCTCTTAGGTTTATTAGGAACCGTATTGGGCATGGTCGACGTGTTTGGCTCGATTAATAAGGCCGGTTTGGGGAATCCAGCCTTATTAGCAGGTGGTATTTCGGAGGCATTAATTACCACTGTGGCAGGCTTGATAGTCGCTATTCCAGCCTTAATTTTTCATCGTTATTTCAAAGGACGGGTAGATAACTATGTAGTCCGTATGGAGCAAGAAGCACTGAAGCTAGTAGAAATTACTAATAATAATCGTACTAATGCTTTACCACCCAAATCAGCGTCTCCGAGTGCCACCACGAGTGCAGCCGAAAGTGCCCTACAGGTGGCGCGTGCTAATGCAGCGCGTTTAAGAGGGCAAGAGGCATGAATTTCAGAAACCGTCCCAAAGAAGAGCTAGGCATTGATCTGACCCCGTTGGTCGATGTGGTGTTTATGCTGTTGATCTTTTTCATGGTGACTTCTACTTTTGATCGCACCTCTAATCTTAAGATTGAATTACCCACCACCAATATTACGGCAACAGCGCCCATTAAAGATAAACTAGAGTTATTGATCGATGGACAGGGGCGTTATTATGTGAATGGACGTGAGGTATTAAATAATCAACCGGAAACCTTATTCCAAGCCATGACTCAAGTACTCAATGAAATGTCTGACGTGCCCGCGTTAGTCATCTCCGCCGATGCGAATGCTACCCATCAGTCAGTGGTTACCGCAATGGAGATTGCGGGACGTTTGGGCTTGACTAATTTCTCGATTGCGACCTCACAGACTGCACGTAAAACACCGCAATAACACGCAATAACAAAGGATGACCATGCCACAGGCCAGTATGACGGGGCTTTCAGTTTATAAACGCTTAATCACGTATGCTTTCCCTTACTGGCGTTATTTAGTACTGGCGGTGGTGGCGTTAATTATTAGTGCTGCCACCCAACCCTTGTTTGCGGCTGTTATGGGGCCGCTGCTGGATAAGGCGATCTTACAGCGTGATCCTGAAGTCATTAGCTGGTTGCCGTTTGGCATTATGGGGATTTTTCTATTGCGCGGTAGCACCATGTTTATGTCGAGTTATTACATGGGGTTAGTAGGGCGCTTAATTACCCAAACGATTCGCAATCAGGTGTTTAATCATACCTTAGCCTTACCGATTCGTTATTTCGAGCAAACGACCAGTGGTAAGCTGATGGCGCATATTTTGTATTATACCGAACAGGTCGCCTCAGCAGGCACTCGTGGTATAGCCAGCTTAATTCAAGACTCGGCAACGGTGCTTGGTTTATTAGCATTGATGTTTTATCGGAGTTGGCAATTAACGCTCGGTGTTTTACTCATAGTGCCTTTAATTGCATTAATTGTGATGTATGCCACTAAACGTTTACGACGTATTAGTCATGCAGTACAGGATTCGATGGGTGATGTCACTCAAATTACTCATGAAGTATTAAATGGCTATAAAGTGATTCGCTTATTTAATGGGAATCACTTTGAAGCTGAGCGTTTTGCTAAGGCTAATCAGCGCAATATGCAGCTTCAAATGAAGCGTATGGTGACTGAGTTATTAAGTACACCTTTAGTACAGTTTTTAGTGGCTTCAGCTTTAGCTGCGATTGTGTTTTTAGCAACACGCGAAAGTACTTTAGAAACTTTATCGCCCGGGACTTTTATGTCCTTTGTCATGGCAATGATTTTAATCTTAGCCCCTATTCGTAATCTCACTCAGTTAGGCGCACAATTACAAACCGCTATTGCCGCAGGTGAGAGCTTATTTAAATTATTAGATAGCTCAACAGAACCAGATTTAGGTACTAAAACTATTGAGCGCTGTCAGGGAGAGATGGTGTTTGACAAGGTGAGTTTTACCTATCCCGATACTGAAAAACAAGTACTGAATAATATTAGTTTTAAAGTAAAAACTGGGCAAAAAATTGCGTTAGTAGGGCGTTCAGGTAGTGGCAAAACCACTTTAGTAAATTTAATTCCGCGTTTTTATCCAGAGTACAGCGGTGCTATTTATCTGGATGGTATTAATTTAAAAGAGCTAACCTTGCAAAGTTTACGTGGTCAAATTGCTTATGTAGGACAGGAAATAGTCTTATTTAATGACACAGTGCGTAATAATATCGCTTATGGAGTAATGCGGAAGGCGCCTGATTCAGAGGTTTGGGCAGCAGCGGAAGCCGCTTATGCTGCTGATTTCATTAGGCAACTACCTCAAGGCTTAGATACCATGATTGGCGATAATGGTGTATTGCTTTCGGGGGGGCAACGCCAACGTTTATCGATTGCTCGCGCGATTTTAGCCAATGCTCCAATATTAATTTTAGATGAGGCCACATCTGCGCTAGATACTGAGTCGGAGCGACATATTCAAGCAGCATTAGAATGTCTACTCGCTAATCGTACTACTTTTATGATTGCTCATCGTTTATCTACTATTGAAAAAGCGGATCAAATTCTGGTGATGCAAGAAGGGCAAATTATAGAGCAAGGTACACATAGTGAGTTATTAGCACGACAAGGTGCTTATGGTCGTTTGCATAGTTTGCAATTTAAGGATGAGCTATTAGCTCATGGTTAAGCTTAAACTATTCATCACGCATTTTTTTGAATCTATTTGGTATCAGCCCCAAGCCCCTTTCTGGGCTAAACTGCTGTTTAAACCCTTAGAATTGCTTTATTGTTATTTAACAAAATGGAAGCGCTTAACTACAAGCCCTACTAAACATCCTATACCTATTATAGTTGTGGGTAATATTACAGTGGGTGGTACTGGTAAAACACCCCTATTAATTCATTTAGTACAGCTCTTAAAAGATAAAGGTTTTAGACCCGCTGTAATTAGTCGAGGTTATGCCGCAGCTCAACCTTTAATACATCCTATTCTAATCGATTCAAGCACATTAAGTACGGAGGCAGGTGATGAGCCAATACTCATTTATCGGCGTACTCAAGTACCGGTTTGTGTTTTTCCTAAGCGCAATTTAGCTATTCAACAATTATTAAGGGATTATCCCGAATATAATGTCATTTTAAGTGATGATGGCTTACAGCATTATAGGCTGGGGCGTGATATTGAAATAGCGGTGATTGATGGTGAGCGTTTATTGGGTAATCAGTGTTGCTTACCCTTAGGGCCATTGCGGGAGCCTATTAATCGTCTTGATACAGTTGATTTTAAAATCATTAATGGTGAACAAGCTACTTTAGGTTTTAGTATGCGTATCAAGGGTGAAACGCTATATGCCTTGAATGACCCTAGGTTGCAGCGTCCCTTAGCGGATTTTATGGGGCAAGTAGTCAATGTGGTGACGGGGATCGGTAATCCAGAGCGTTTTCTAACCACTTTGCATCAGGCAGGCTTAAAGCCTTTATTAAAACGCTTTCCGGATCATCATGCTTTTGAGGCGCAGGATTTTTTATTAGATAATGCTCATCCCATTCTGATGACTGAAAAAGATGCCGTTAAATGTGGTGCTTTAGCCTTGACTAATGCGTGGTATTTGCCCATTAGCGTGAGCCTAGAAGCACCTTTTGAGGATTTATTTTTGCAACGTTTACAGGAGGTTAGTATCTCATGCAAAAGCAATTGTTAGCCATCTTAGTGTGTCCCGTCACTAAGGGTGCTCTAGTTTATAATAAAGAGGCTCAGGAACTGATTTCTTACGCGGCACGCCTAGCTTATCCGATTAAAGAGGGTGTACCTATGCTCTTGGAAGATGAGGCACGTCCTTTGACGGATGACGAGCTAGAGCACCGTCTATCATGAGTCAGGGTGTCGTTGTGGTGATTCCCGCGCGCTTTGCCTCGACCCGTTTTCCGGGCAAACCTTTGCATGTCTTAGCAGGTAAGCCTTTGATTCAACATGTGTATGAGCGTGCGAAGGCACTGCAAGCTCAAGTGGATGCTATTATTATTGCCACTGATCATGAAGGCATTAAAAACACGGCTGAAGGATTTGGTGCGACGGTGTGTATGACAGCTAGTACGCATGAAACCGGAACCGATCGTTTAGCGCAGGTGGCAAATTATTATGCTTGGTCAGATCAGACTATTGTGGTGAATTTGCAGGGTGATGAGCCTTTAACACCTTTGACTAATTTAGAGCAGTTAATTGCCAATATGCAGCGTTATGATGATGTGGCGATGGCGACTTTAGCGACTCCTATTCAGTCACTTGAGGAATTGAATAACCCTAACTGTGTTAAAGTGGTGTGTGATAATACGGGCAAAGCACTCTATTTTAGCCGTGCCCCGATTCCGCATCAGCGTGATGGTTTATTACGACCCTTAGCGGATTATGCGCTGCGCCATATTGGGATGTATGCGTATCGTGTAGGGTTCTTAAAGGCTTATCCGCTGTTATCCCCAGCCCCATTAGAAGCTTTAGAAAAGCTAGAGCAATTACGTGCTTTAGCCAATGGTTTTAAGATCCATGTCGACATTGCCTACGAAAATCCCGGTTTGGGCGTTGATACCTTAGCCGATGCGGTCAGTGTGGAAAAGCTATTAAATAGTTGATAATTGTGCTAAGCACTCAAGTTAAAGCATTATTCCGCTGGATTTTTATAGTTTCTATGGCATTTAAATGAAATTTTGTTTACATTACTCAAATTGCTGCAATGCCGCATTTTAGTGGATTGCTAGCCTGAGTGGAGTCGAGATTGTCGACAATTTTTCAAAAATACAAGCCTAAGCGGTAGTAATGAGACTCTAGTCATTCTATTATTGTGGCTTTTGTAAATCTTGGGTGTTGGAATTTATGAGCACTAAGCACGTTGACGTATTACTAGTTGGGGCGGGAGCGATGAGCTCGACATTGGGGGTATTACTCAAGCAATTAGATCCGTCTTTAACTATCGCAATGGTAGAACGCTTAGATCACATCGCTCAAGAAAGTACCAGTGGCTGGAATAATGCCGGAACCGGACACGCCGCCTATTGTGAGCTTAACTATACCCCTGAAACCGCTGAGGGTAAGATTAATGCCAGTAAAGCTTTTGATATTAATGCCTCTTTTGAAGTATCAACCCAGTTCTGGGCTTACTTAGTAGAGCAGGGCGCTTTACCTGAACCTCAATCCTTTATTAATCCTACACCGCATGTGAGTTTTGTGTGGGGTGAGAATAATGTCAACTATTTGCGTAAACGTTTTGAAGCGCTCAGTAATAGTGCTCAATTTGCGGGTATGGAATATAGCGAGGATCCCGAAGTGCTCAAACAATGGATGCCTTTGGTCATGGAAGGGCGTAATCCTAATGAAAAGGTAGCAGGTACAAGGGTTAGTTGGGGCACTGATGTCAATTTTGGTGCCTTAGCGCGGCATATGATTGAGTACTCACAACGTGCGGGTAATTTTGATCTTTACTTAGGTCATGAGGTCAGTGCTATTAAACGTCAAGGCATTGACTGGCTAGTGACAGCTAAAGATAAACATTCTACGACCCCTTTAGAATTAAGTGCTCGTTTTGTATTCCTCGGTGCGGGTGGTGCTGCTTTACTGCTGCTGCAAAAATCAGGTGTGGATGAGTCACTAGGTTACGGTGGTTTCCCCGTCAGTGGGCAATGGTTAGTGTGTAAAAACCCTGATATTGTTAAACAGCATTTAGCCAAAGTGTATGGTAAGGCTGCGATTGGAGCACCCCCTATGTCAGTTCCGCACTTAGATACGCGTATTATTGATGGCGAGCATGCCTTACTATTTGGACCTTTTGCAGGTTTTACCACGAAGTTTCTAAAGCTAGGTTCGTTTTTTGATTTATTTGCCTCTTTACGCCCTAGTAATTTAATCCCTATGCTCAAAGTAGGGCTGACCAGCTTTGATTTAATTAAGTATCTGATTACTGAAGTGTTACAAACCCGTAAGTCGCGCATGGTAGCTTTGCGTGAATATTATCCCCAAGCACAAGACCATGATTGGTCGCTAGCCTTTGCGGGGCAGCGCGTACAGATTATTAAGAAAGATCCCAAAACAGGCGGTAAATTAGAATTTGGTACTGAAGTGGTCGCAGCTAAAGATGGTAGTTTGGCGGCTTTATTAGGCGCATCGCCCGGTGCATCGGTAGCAGTAACCGCTATGCTGCAAGTGATTGAAAAATGCTTTGCAGATCAGCTCAAGACCTCCGCATGGCAAACTCGTATTAAAACCATGATACCGTCTTATGGTCAGTCTTTGACTGAGGACGCTGAATTACTTAAGCAGGTACGTCAACATAGTTTGACTACTTTAAAGATTATCCCTCCAACTGCTTAGGTTATTCCCCCTTTACCTCGTAACTTTGGCTCTAGTTAGACTAGGGTCAAAGAGTGCTGTTGTACGGCTAACACCATTGAGCTAGCTGATTTATGTCAACATATAACCACAATCCTATATCCCAATTGAGTAGCTACTCAAGGTGGTATTTTATTTTTTTTTAATTAAAACAATAACATATAAAAAAATTATTATTTTAATACTTACTATTGAATAAATTTTATTGTCGACATAATATTACTGAAATACCATCAAACCCTATCTAGCCATCTGTGAAAGCAGGTGGTTAATCTAATAGAGATTCGCTTAAGCGAACTGCAATGGAGGAGAGACCAGCGTTTGACCTACAAGCGCTCAGACTGGTCTGTGAAGAGATTTAAGTTAGTTCACTTTTTTATGAATCTGAGGAGATACGCATGAGTACGCGTGCAGAGCAAATTGAAGCTTTAAAACAAGACTGGGCTACCAATCCACGTTGGAAAAACGTTAAACGCGGTTACAGTGCAGAGGATGTGGTACGTCTACGTGGCTCAATGCAACCTGAGTACACCTTAGCTAAGCGTGGCGCTGAAAAGTTATGGGAAAAGGTTAATGGTGGCGCGAAAAAAGGCTATGTAAATGCGTTTGGTGCGATCACTGCGGGTCAAGCCATGCAACAAGCAAAAGCGGGCTTAGAAGCGGTTTATCTTTCAGGTTGGCAAGTAGCCGCTGATGGTAATACCTCTGAGACTATGTACCCTGACCAGTCTTTATACGCGTATGACTCAGTTCCTACTATGGTGCGTCGCATCAATAATACCTTCAAACGTGCCGATGAAATCCAATGGTCGCGTGGTATTAACCCCGGCGATAAAGAATTCGTTGATTACTTCCTACCTATTGTTGCGGATGCTGAAGCGGGTTTCGGTGGCGTATTAAACGCGTTTGAACTGATGAAAAACATGATTGCAGCCGGTGCTGCGGGCGTGCATTTTGAAGACCAATTAGCCGCTGTTAAAAAATGCGGTCACATGGGCGGTAAAGTATTAGTACCTACTTCAGAAGCAGTTGAAAAGTTAATCGCGGCACGTTTTGCAGCGGACGTAATGGGCGTTCCTACCATCGTTTTAGCCCGTACTGACGCAGAAGCTGCTAACCTTTTAACCTCTGATCATGATGCGAACGACAAGCCTTTCTTAACAGGCGAGCGTACTCAAGAAGGTTTCTACCGTGTGAAAAACGGTCTAGAGCAAGCTATTAGCCGTGGTATCGCTTACGCTCCATACGCTGACTTAGTATGGTGTGAAACAGGTACGCCTGATCTTGGTTTTGCCCGCGAGTTTGCTCAAGCGGTGCAAGGTGCACATCCAGGTACACTGTTATCTTATAACTGCTCACCTTCATTTAACTGGAAGAAAAATCTAGACGATAAAACTATCGCTAAATTCCAAGATGAATTGTCAGCTTTAGGTTATAAATATCAATTTATTACCTTAGCTGGTATCCATATCAACTGGTTCAACACCTTCCAATTCGCGCACAACTATGCCCGTGGCGAAGGTATGAAACACTATGTAAACATGGTTCAAGAGCCAGAATTTGCTGCTCGTGAACAAGGTTACACCTTCGTATCTCATCAACAAGAAGTCGGTGCAGGTTACTTCGATGATGTAACTACCGTTATCCAAGGTGGTTCTTCTAGCGTTAAAGCATTAACAGGTTCCACTGAAGAAGAACAATTCCACTAAAATGCATTGTTTTACCCCCCCACCCTAACCCTCCCCCGCAATGGGGGAGGGGACTGAAGTCTCTTTTTTGGTTGCTCCCTTCACCCCTTGTGGGGGAAGGGCTGGGGATGGGGGTAAGTCTTTTCAAGGAAAACTCCATGACTGATTTTAAAACGGCTGATTTATTAGACGATCACGAAGACAAACCCCTACAGGTAGTACAACACGGTTTCCATAACTTTGGAGGGCGTAATAAGTTTGGTGGTGAAATTGTGACTATCAAAATTCACGAGGATAATTCGTTAGTGCGTGAATTTGTCGCTCTGGAAGGCAAGGGTAAAGTATTAGTCGTCGATGGTGGTGGTTCTACCCGCTGTGCTTTACTCGGCGATATGCTAGCTGAGAAAGCAGTTAAAAACGGTTGGGAGGGTATTATTGTCTATGGACTCATTCGTGATTCGGTAGATATTGGCAAAATGGATATTGGTGTTAAGGCTTTGGGCACTATTCCATTAAAAAGTGTGAAGCGCGGCTTTGGGGTGAAGGGCGAACCAGTCCATTTTCACGATGTGACGTTTACACAAGGTGAGTTTGTCTATTCGGATGAGGATGGAATTATTGTCTCGCCGGTAAAATTAGTAGACTAACTGTAGCAAAAACAAAAAGCAGCGACTTAAACAAGTCACTGCTTCTATGCCTTAGTGCTCATTAGCATACTCTCTAACCCCACTCAATTGAGATATTCAATTAAGCGTTGATATAGGTTAGATTAAGTACTGAGTTAGGCGACTAATGCTGTGAGTAGAGGAGACTGTGCTTCAAAAGCAGGTGCATTAAAGCGGGAAGCGTCTCGAGCGACTAAAGTTAATTGGTTGCTTTCGATGAACCAGCAGACATATTTAAAAGTTTCTGGTTGATACTGAGCTAAGGCATCAAAATCAACATGGACACAGTAGCCATGTTCATCATCTAGAGCGATATTAAGGTGGTTAGAGTAACGCATAATACCTTTGATAGGATCACGCGTTGCACCTACTTCGCACATACGTTCTGGCCAGTTAGAAGGGCGAAATTTTTGTCCATTCACCCAACCAGAAATTAAGGCTTTACCTGCAAAAAGGTAGCTCATCTTGGTCATCTTTTTATCTTCAGCTTTGGATAATAAGTGAATAAGTTACCTGCACACAACAACCTACACAGCTTAATCGTTATTAAGCTGTCTAAGTGCGCTAGCTAACTTATTTTTCAACGATTTTTTAATTGCTGATGACCTGCAATGAGCGCTTGCTCAGTGGTTGTCCAATCAATACAAGCATCAGTAATCGAAACACCGTATTGTAAATCTTGTAAATTAGTCGGAATCTTTTGATTGCCCGCACCTAAATTACTTTCAATCATAACACCCATAATACTAGCAGATCCAGCTAAAATTTGCTGCACCGCGTCATTAAATACGATAGGCTGACGATTATGATCTTTACTAGAGTTGGCATGGCTGCAATCAATCATAATACGCGGAGTAATACCCGCTGCTTTTAAACGTTGCTCAGCATCCACAACGGCCGCAGCATGATAGTTAGGACCTTTTTCACCACCGCGTAGTACCACATGAGCATAAGCATTTCCTTGAGTATTGACAATGGCTACTTGACCATTTGCATCAATTCCTAAGAAGCGGTGCGGTGAAGCGGCAGATTTTAACGCATTGATAGCCACAGCTAAGCCACCATCCGTACCATTCTTAAAGCCTACCGGACAGGACAGACCGCTGGCTAATTCACGATGCGTTTGGGATTCCGTTGTACGTGCTCCAATCGCTGACCAACTAATCAAGTCTTGTAAGTATTGCGGTGAAATAGGATCGAGCGCTTCCGTCGCAGTGGGTAGCCCTAGTTCGGCAATATCAATCAATAAGCGCCTAGCAATAAATAATCCCTGTTCAATTTCAAAAGTATCATTTAAAAAAGGATCATTAATTAAGCCTTTCCAACCCGTAGTGGTGCGCGGCTTTTCAAAATACACCCGCATGACAATATAAAGCGTATCTTTGACTTGATCCGCTAATACCCGTAAACGCCGCGCATAATCGAGCGCTTGTTCAGGATTATGGATAGAGCACGGACCTATGACGACTAAAAGACGCGCATCCTTACCATCTAAAATATTGCGAATCGTCTCACGTCCCTCAATGACCGTTTGTTTAGCAGAGTCACTCAGGGGGAGTTCACGGTGTAAATCGGCGGGAGTAACTAAGCTAGTGAAGGAGCCTATATTAATATTTTCTAAGACAATATTTTCAGTATTCATGAACGAGGAAAGACCTAATTATTCAGGGTTGTTATCTTAACATACCTTGCTTAAGGCAGACATAAGACAATGCGTTGTATTCTTATGCACTCAGTGTGTAAGGCTCAGCGAGAGCTAGGTATACAACAAGAAATTTAAATAAAGGACATGGGAATAGCTTGCCTTATCCAAAGGTGTCTATTTGTCTTACCGTACTCGATTGTGCTGGTTGTTTTTAGTTCAGGGTAATGCGGTTTAGTACATTGATAAATATGAATATAAGTTGTATTTTGACGATTAGTGTTTTTTATTAGTTGCAATAATTCCTGTGCGAGGGGTGGAGGGTTGTCCATGAAGAAGCGTGTTTCTCTAATGGTGATGGCGTTGTGTGTTTTATCACCATTGACAGGGTGGTCGACCAGTACTGCAGCTGAAAAACCACCAGTAAAAGGCATCGCAAAAACGCCTACGGCTGTTGATGCGGTGAGTGGGTTTTATAAGCGTTATTTAGCTGATTTTGCCAAAGACCCAGCAAAGCCCGACATTGCTATGTCCAAGGCATTCCGAGCAGAAATTCAGAAAAGTGAGCAAGCCTGTAAAAATTTCGACGATGGTCCTTGTGGTTGGGGGGCAGATGCGGATCCTTACCTCAATTCCCAAGATTATGACGCTAATTTTAGCTACGTAAACTCTGGCATCAGTTTCAAGGAAACAGCACCTAATACCGTGCGTGTTGATCTCAATGTAACACCTTCCGCGCCTGAGATAAGTAAAAACACGATTATTTTCAAAATGGTACAGGAAAG
Source organism: Thiofilum sp. (assembly GCF_016711335.1). Classification (NCBI taxonomy): domain Bacteria; kingdom Pseudomonadati; phylum Pseudomonadota; class Gammaproteobacteria; order Thiotrichales; family Thiofilaceae; genus Thiofilum; species Thiofilum sp. The sequence continues at coordinate 109,547 of NZ_JADJTF010000001.1, read as the reverse complement.
CGGGCAGTGGGTAGCAGACGACATTCTGTATCCCGATGGTAAAAGCTTGTATTCCACCCGCAAGGCATTGACGGCTGAACGTGCTCAGCTAGCGAAAATTAGTCAGACTGCGCAAGAGACAGATTGGCGTAAGGGTGCGCAAGGACGTGAGGTTGATTGCTCCTTGAAAGTTCAGGGCAAAACCTATCTCAAGGGTACTTGCATCTATGATGCTGACAAGGATGGTTCGTTCCGTTTGTTTGGGGACAAGTATTTTGTTTACCTAAATATGCTGGAACAAGGTGTGGCAGGTGCGTCGTGGAATGGCAAGTCGCAGGCATCCCATGCCCAAGAGCCGTTAGGTGAAGATTTCAAACGCAAAGGCGGTTGCTGGGTTGGTAAACAGGCTGAAATTTGCGCTTTGGATAAAAAGCAAGCCACCAAATCTGCCAGCAAAGTTGAACGCATCCAGTTTGCCAAGGGTGCTTCTAGTACCACTGTCACAGGCAAGTTGGCAGATTTCGATAGCGAACAAAACTATGTCCTTGGGGTAGGTAAAGGCAAGACTCTAACTATTGAACAGCTTGACAGCAAAAGTGATGGCTCTATTTCAATCTATATCACCGATCCCAAGGGGGAAAACGCTAACGATATGGATTTGTCCTGCCACAGCAAAGCGATAGTCAAACCAACCATTGCAGGCGATTACAACATTCAGGTGGTTGAGTGTAAGAAAGCCGATCCGTGGAGCGGCAAATTCGCCTTTAGGGTGATAGTGAAGTAGCGCCAACAAAACACAGTGGGTCATACCTATGTGAGGCATGACCAAAAGTGATGCATTGCCTAATGCACAGTGAATTTCACCATTATAAGGAGTCGCACTGTTTAGCGTGTACAGCTAAGCGAGGTCTGCGTACACAACAAGAGGTTTAAATAAAGGATTCAGATGTTAAGTCAGTCAGATAGGTTAATCACACGAGCGTTTTTTCTCACGCAACTAAAGGGCTTATTAATCATTGCACTCTTATTGGCGTTATCGGATTGGGGATTGAATGATCGTTTGGATATTTGGCTGGCGGATCTATTTTTTGATGTGAATGCCCAGCAATTCCCACTTAAAGACCATTGGTTTACCGCTACGGTAATGCACCTATGGTTAAAATATCTCATGCTAGCCTTGGCACTAGGTTTAATAGTCCTACTATTACATGAGCTAATAAGTAAAAAACCTAAGTTAGACACGGTGCAATTAGCTAATCTGAAAATTATTGTCTGTGCCGCACTCATCATTCCTCTATTAGTAGGTATCTTAAAAGCGTTAAGTCCTATTCATTGTCCTTGGGATTTGGTGCGTTATGGAGGGAGTGCTGTAGAGTTTGGTTTCAATAATTCTATGTCTGGTGGTAAGTGTTTTCCAGCCGGGCACGTCACTTCTACCTCATGGTTAATGGCTTGTACTTTTATTTATCTGCCTATGCATGGCTTTAAAGCACGTTGGGTATGGGGATTAGCCTTTAGCCTTGCACTCATGACGGGGTGGGCGCAGCAAATGCGTGGTGCACACTTTTTGTGCCACACCTTATGGTCATTGTGGTTAAGTTGGTTGGTGATTTTAGCCTTAGCCTATTATTTTCGCGGGGCACGCGGAAATCGCCTCGCGCCCAGCTATCAAGCACTATGAACTAAAGCGCTTCAAAGCGTCCAATGACTTTATTTTTAATAACCTTATCAGCGTTAAAAATCTTGCCATTCATAGCGACATACACTCCGGTAGGTAGGCATTGTACGACACCTAGCGCAAAACCAAGGTTAAAAAGCGCGTCTGAGTTGCGAATGGTATAAGGAATCATTGCTCCAGTGAGCACAATAGTTTTAGGAAGATTTAAAGCCTTCAATGCTTTGGCGGTATCCACCATCCTATCCGTACCGTGCGTAATTAAAATATGCTTATGAGGACTCTGAGTACAGGTAGCTAAAATCAGGCTGCTTTCCTCGTCAGTTAAGTCCAGACTATCGCGCTGCATGAGAACTTCAAGCTCCAGTTCAATCTCACAACTGCCTTGTGCAAGCATTTCAGGTAGATGACTGCCTTCAAAAGTCAGTTTGCCTTGAGTAGGGCTATAGTATTTGTCGATGGTTCCGCCAGTGGCAATTAAATGAATAGTCATATGCTTTCTTTAGTTAGTTAAAGAGTTGTGGTGGTTAAGGTCTAGCAGTTAGTAATTGTTCTAATACTGCAAGGCTAGAAGCTTCTAAATTATGTTGCTTTCGAGTTAATTGTAAAGCGATTTGCCCCAAACTTTGATACAGCCCCGCATAATCAGGGTTCCAAGCATTTAGCGCGGTGAGTTGTTTGGCGACGGTTTGAGTATCACCGCGTGCAATGGGACCGGTTAAAGCTTTGCTGGTATCTAATTGAAACATAGTTTGTACGGTTGTGGTCACAATCGGCTGTAAAATAGCTAATGCTTGGGTGCGTTCTACACCGGCTTGTGCATAAGTTTGTAAGGCGAGTTCTTGTAGTGCTACCAAATAATTGCAGGCTATTACACTCGCCGCATGATAAAGCGTTTTAGCTTCGGCTTTAATTATGAAAGTATGAGCACTGAGCTTTGTAAATAAAGGTACAAGTACCTCAAGCGCTTGTGCGTCACCCTCCATTCCACAATAGGTTCCAGCAAAAGTTGATACAGCTAATTGCGGTTGCGCAAAACTTTTTATCGGATGAATACTCGCAATGCTAGCCCCTTGAGCTTTGGCGCTAGCGAGTACTTCCTGAGCCGTTAATGCACCACTGCAATGAAAGACTAGGCTATGCGTTAAGTTTTGAGTGGCTGCTAAGCGCTCGCAATAAATTTTAAGTTGATCATCGGGGCACGCTATAAGCCATAGATCAGCTTGTGGCATAGCTTCGATTTGATCAAGGGTAAAGAGTTGCCCTGTACTAATAAATGCTTGTGCACGTTGAGCGCTTTCTAAGGTGCGATTAGCTAAGGCTTGAATGGTAAGCACTTGGGTGTTATGCCACAAATGAGCTAGCGTTTGTCCTAAACGTCCCGCCCCTAAGATATTGAGTGTTTTCATAAGCCGGATGCCAATGCTTTTAAGGTTTTAGAGTGAAATTCGCGCCGATAGAGCACAGCCACTACCCAAGTGGTGGCTAAGATAAAAATCAGCGGGTGAATAAACCAAGTGAGGAGTGCCAGACTATAGTAGTACGCCCTTAAGCCAATATTGAAATGATACACCGCAAGGCTGATGATTTGCCCTAATGATTGCTCCAAACGCTCATCAATCGGTTGGCTAGGGTGAGGCACACTGCCAATTAAAATCGAAGCAAACCCCCATTGGCGGATACACCACGTAAAGGTAAAAAACGCATAGGCAAATACGGTGGTCATAATAATCAAGCCGATTTCCCACGTTTGCGGATCAAAACGTACAAAGGGTAGTTGGGTAAAAAGTGCCAAAGCTTTATCAGCAGACCCAATCGCAGTGACTAAACCCGCAATAATTAACAAACTACTCGATGCCATAAAGGTGGCATTGCGCTCGATATTGGCAATAATAGCCGTATCGACCATGCGATTATCGCGTTGTTCTACTTGTGCAATCCAACGTTTAATATGCAGTTGTAGGGCGTCTTGCAAACGTTGCCCGTGCGTGGACTTTAAGCCTGAATAGCGCCCATAACCAATCCAACAGGCTAAAAACCATAATAGAGATACCCATTCTAAACTGCCCAAATTCACAACCTTGCCTCTGATGAGTGTGGCGACTAGAGATAGATTATAACGGGAAGGCTTAACCCTATACATCTTTCACCTAGTCCTTTAAGCTCCTAGTCTGTTTTATTGCACTTGAGAGAAGAGAGGTCGTTGCATGAGTGATCAGATTAAATACTTATTAGATGAATCCGCGATGCCTAAGGATTGGTATAATCTAGCGGCAGATTTGCCAGTACCTTTGCCCCCTGTCTTGCATCCGGGTACTTTACAACCGATTACCGGAGCGGATTTAGCGCCTTTATTTCCAATGGCTATTATCCAGCAGGAAGTGAGTACCGAACGCTATATTCCGATTCCAGAAGAAGTGCGCCAAGTATTTAGACAATGGCGTCCTACTCCCTTATTTCGGGCGCGAGTCTTAGAAAAGGCACTCGATACTCCCGCCAAGATTTATTACAAATATGAAGGAGTGAGCCCAGCGGGAAGCCATAAGCCTAATACCGCTATACCCCAAGCGTTTTATAATAAAATGGAAGGGGTCAAGCGTTTAACTACTGAAACGGGCGCAGGGCAGTGGGGGACTTCACTTTCTTATGCGGGTTCATTATTTGGTCTAGAAGTGCAAGTGTTCCAAGTACGGGTGTCTTTTAATCAAAAGCCTTATCGCCGTGCCGTCATGGAAACCTATGGTGCAACCTGTGTAGCCTCACCTTCAGACCTAACCGAATCAGGACGAGCCATTTTAGCTAAAGACCCTAATCATCCGGGTAGTCTGGGGATTGCGATTTCTGAGGCGGTGGAGTTAGCAGTACAGCGCGACGATACTAAATATGCGCTGGGATCGGTGCTTAATCATGTGCTGTTGCATCAGACCATTATTGGTCAGGAAGCACTATTGCAATTAGCGATGGCAGGTGATGATCCTGATGTGATTGTAGGTTGTACAGGTGGTGGTTCTAATTTTGCGGGGATTGCCTTTCCATTCTTAGGTGAGCAATTACGTGGGGGGCGTAGTCGTCGCATTGTGGCGGTAGAACCTGCTGCCTGTCCTTCATTGACACGGGGTAAGTATGCGTATGATTTTGGTGATACAGCCCATTTGACCCCATTGACTAAAATGCACACGCTAGGTTCGACCTTTACACCCCCCGGATTCCATGCGGGCGGTTTGCGCTATCACGGTATGGCTCCGATGATTTCGCATATTAAAGAATTAGGCTTAATTGAAGCAGTCGCTTATGCGCAGAATCCTTGTTTTGAAGCAGGGGTATTGTTTGCGCGTGCCGAGGGCATTGTACCTGCACCTGAAGCGAACCATGCGGTCAAAGGCGCGATTGAGGAAGCGTTGCGTTGTAAGCGTGAAGGCAAAAGCGAGGTGATTTTGTTTAATCTTTGCGGTCATGGTCATTTTGATATGGCGGCTTATAATGACTATTTCGCGGGTAAACTCTCTGATCAGCAATATGAAGAGTCAGAATTAGCCATGGCCTTGTCGGGCTTACCGAGTGTGCCGGATAATATTGCTTAATTCAGATTAACTCTAAAGTTCCAATGAATAAAAAGCCTCTTACAAGTAGTAGTTTGTAGGGGGCTTTTTCTTATGGTTATAGCTTAGTGCTCTAAATGTATCGATTTAAACAGTGATTTTCGTAATTTATAAATAAAATCCATCGATACATGCTAAACAATCTAATGGATAGATAAATCATAAAGCGCTAAAACTATAGTTACAGGTTGAGTACAGCACTATCCTTGCTCAGCCCGCCGTTTTAACTATCTAGGAGAGTTAGCATGTCTAAGGAAAGTAAATGTCCCGTAATGCACGGTAACAGCGTGCCCCCCGCCGCTAATAAAATGGGGCGCGGGACTTCCAACCGCGATTGGTGGCCTAATCAATTAAAACTCAATATTTTGCACCAGCACTCCGCTAAATCGAATCCGATGAGTCCAGCGTTTAATTATGCTGAAGCGTTTAAACAACTAGATCTCAATGCAGTCAAACAAGATCTCTATGCGCTGATGACCGACTCACAAGAGTGGTGGCCGGCGGATTATGGTCATTATGGACCGTTTTTCATTCGTATGGCGTGGCATAGTGCGGGCACATATCGCATGGGTGATGGGCGTGGTGGTGCATCAACAGGTACACAACGCTTTGCCCCGCTGAATAGTTGGCCGGACAATATCAATCTCGATAAAGCCCGCCGTTTGCTGTGGCCGATTAAACAAAAATACGGTAATAGCCTTTCATGGGCGGATCTCATGGTGTTAACGGGTAACTGCGCTCTAGAATCTATGGGTTTTAAAACCTTTGGCTTTGCAGGTGGGCGCGAAGACGTGTGGGAACCTGAGGAAGATATTTACTGGGGTGCAGAAACCGAGTGGTTAGGTGATAAACGTTATGCTGGCGAGCATGATCTAGAAAACCCACTAGCAGCCGTACAAATGGGGCTGATTTATGTAAATCCTGAAGGCCCGAATGCTAATCCAGACCCCGTAGCGTCAGGCAAAGATATTCGAGAAACTTTTGCACGCATGGCAATGAATGACGAGGAAACCGTAGCATTGACTGCGGGTGGGCATACGTTTGGTAAATGTCATGGTGCTGCCAGTGCGGATCATGTCGGACGCGAACCGGAAGGTGCGAGTATTGAGGAACAGGGCTTAGGTTGGCGCAATAGTTTTGGGAGTGGTAAAGGCGAACATACGATTGGCAGTGGTATTGAAGGTGCTTGGACGCCTACCCCCATCCAGTGGGACAATAGCTATTTTGATACTCTATTCGGCTATGAGTGGGAATTGGTAAAAAGTCCAGCGGGTGCGTGTCAATGGCTTGCCAAAGATGTACCTGAGGATAAATTAGTACCCGATGCGCACAATCCCGCTAAAAAACATCGCCCTATGATGACCACGGCTGATTTGGCTATGCGTTTTGACCCGATTTATGAGCCGATTTCACGCCGCTTCCATGCGAATCCAGCCGAGTTCGCTGATGCGTTTGCACGCGCATGGTTTAAATTAACTCATCGTGATATGGGGCCACGTTCACGCTATTTAGGTCCTGAAGTACCTACCGAAGAACTGATTTGGCAAGACCCCGTTCCTGCTGTAGAGCATGAATTGATTAATGAGGCCGATATTGCTGATCTGAAAGCTAAGATTTTAGCTTCAGGTTTATCTATTGCTGAGTTAGTTAAAACTGCATGGGCTTCAGCGGTGACTTTCCGAGGCTCAGATAAGCGCGGTGGAGCCAATGGCGCACGCATTCGTCTAGCCCCACAAAAGGATTGGGAAGTTAATGAACCTGAGCACTTAGCAAAAGTGCTTACTATATTGGAAGGCATTCAGCAAGCCTTTAATGCAGCACAAACTACGCATAAAAAAGTCTCCATGGCGGATTTGATCGTATTAGGTGGCTGTGCAGCAGTAGAGCAAGCTGCGCAAAAAGCAGGGTACACCATTACTGTGCCTTTTGCAGCGGGGCGTACTGATGCTAGCGTAGAGCAAACCGATGTGGAGTCCTTTAGCGTCCTAGAGCCTATTGCAGATGGTTTCCGTAATTATCTCAAGCGCCAATATAGTGTGCCTGCTGAAGAGTTATTAGTTGATAAAGCACAATTGCTAACTCTAACAGCGCCTGAAATGACGGTTTTAGTAGGGGGTATGCGGGTACTCAATGCGAATGTTGCTCAGTCAGCAGTTGGTGTATTGACTCAACGCCCTGAGGTATTAAGTACAGATTTCTTTGTGAATCTGTTGGATATGAGTACCGAATGGAAAGCAACCGCTAATCCTAATGTGTTTGAAGGGCGGGATCGGAGTAGTGGAGAACTTAAATGGACAGGTTCACGTATTGATCTGATCTTTGGTTCTAATTCACAACTGCGTGCTATTGCTGAGGTATATGGTAGTAGTGATGCTGAAGCAAAGTTTGTCCATGATTTTGTCGCTGCTTGGACTAAGGTGATGAATTTAGATCGGTTTGATTTGTTCTAAAACAAACTCTGCTCATAAGTTATAAAAAAGCCCGCTAGCTCAGTTCTGATACTAGCGGGCTAAAACCTATGCCCAGAGAGTTGTGTTGAGAGAGTATTCTTTTTAATGACAAGCTCTTACTTGTAAGTTTGTAGGTAGGCGAATCGAGGTAATCATGCCTTGATCAGCTTGACCCCGCGCACTTCTGACGAGCAATCCCAGATTGACACGTATATTGACACTTGCCCCACAGGCTGACCATGCGTTGTTATTAGTGCTAAAGTTAAGCTTAAAGCGTTTTTGTAGTCCACCTTGAAACGTTTCGGACTGCTTTACTCCTGCTTGGCCTGCAAAAAAGATTTCAGTATCTAAACGTGCATTACTATGGTCGTTTAAATCAACCTTGCCCCGCACTTGTATAGTGGGTAAAGCTATTTGATAGCCAGAGGGTACTTGTACTGGGATCGAAAGATTACAACTTTTGCGGTCCACTGCTGGATCATCAACTCCCGTTTTGACTACGAAGTCATCGGTACGGATTCGGGTGAGTGTGCCTAGCGACTTGATTTGTGCCTCACCTGCTGAACAACCAGAGCCACCGTAAGCCACTTCACCGAAGCTAATGATCTTAGTATCAGGAGTAGTGCTAGCTACAGTCAGTACCGTTAGACCTGCGGCTAATAAAGTAATCCATTCCATAGCTAGTTACTCCTTGTAGTGCTGATGCGTTATGGCTTAAGACTCATCTTTAAGTATAGAGGAGTTTTAGCTGATTAAATTAACGGCATTTACGATATTGTAAGTGATATACCACACCAGATTTGAAGTCGGCTGAGTCAACAGAGGCCAAGGCTTCAGCGCCGCGACCGGCACGTACCATCATGCCGCTATTGACACGTAGGTTTACCGATGCACCGCAAGCTGACCAGATATTGCTAGTAGCAGCTAAGCGATGGCTTTTGGTGTAAGTGTTGCTATAAGGGCCACTAAAGGTGGTAGAGAATCTAGGACCTTGAGAACCAGCAAAGAAGTACTCAGTATCAAGGCGTGCCATACTACCGCGTGGCGCATCTACGAAACCGCGATAGTCAGCATCAATCAGCGATACGCTAAAGCCATTAGGTACTTTTACAGGAATGGAGAGGTTGCAACTTTTGCGAGCTACATTAGCATTAGGACCACCTGCTTCTACTGTGAAAGAGTCAAATAGGATACTAAGTGCAGTACCGTCAGGGCTAATGCTGGCAGAAGCAGAACCGGCTGGGCAGCCACTACCACCGTAGCTAGGATCACCTAAAGTGACCGCTGCCGCTTGAGCAGAAGTCGCAGTCAGACCTAAAGTTAAAGCCACTAAAGCTGAGCTAAGAGTAGTTGTTAATTTCATGATAATGTCCTCACTTCACTGTGTTATTCGGTATTGAGACAGTTGTCTCGGATTTAATACTTGCTGTGTTTCAGTAAGTGTAGTGTGCAATAAGGGGGTATTTAGGGCTGTGACTCATGCACATTAAAATTGTGATTTTTTAACCTTGGGGTGTGCTAATGACTTTACCTATTTATCAACAGTGGTTGATCAATGAACATAATCTCAGTAGCTATTACAACTCGCTGCTATTAAGCGGTGAAGCCTCGCGAGTATCAGAGCTAATTCTAAAAAATCCCAGTAGTTTTAAAGCCTTAATGGAGCTATTGACTACGAAAGGCAAACCTTTAAGTACCCGTATGGGAATAGGTGTAGTCATGGAGGATTTAGCAGGGACACAGGTATTGAAAGACTATGTAAGGCTATTAATATCTCTGACACAAGATGAGGATGCACGCTTACGAGCAGATGCTTGTTATTACCTAGAGTTAAGTGCTCATCCTGCCGCATTAGAGAGTGTCAAAGCGTGTTTGGAGGATAGAGATCCGTCTGTGCGTGAGGTGGCAGCGGATGCAGTAGCAACTTTATCTCAGTTATTAAACGCACAACCCGCCACTGTCCAGTAGCGGGTTGCACAGCTCTATTAGTGATAAGTTATAGGTGGTTTTTAGAGCTAATTAACGGCAAGGACGATATTGTAAGTGATATACCACGCCGGATTTGAAGTCAGCTGAGTCAACCGATGCTATGGCTTCCGCTCCGCGACCCGCACGTACCATCATACCGCTATTGACGCGTAGATTGACGGATGCACCGCAAGCTGACCAGATATTGCTAGTAGCGGCTAAGCGATGGCTTTTGGTGTAAGTGTTGCTGTAAGGGCCATTAAAAGTGCTAGAGAAGCGAGGTCCTTGAGTGCCTGCAAAGAAGTACTCCGTGTCAAGACGAGCCATACTGCCGCTTGGTGCATCTACGAAACCACGATAGTCAGCGTCAATTAAAGACACACTAAAACCATTAGGTACTTTCACCGGGATGGAGATATTACAGCTTTTACGTGCAACTGCTGCATTAGGACCACCGGCTTCTACCGAGAATGAGTCGAATAGGATACTAAGCGCAGTACCATCAGGGCTAAGGCTGGCAGAAGCAGAGCCAGCAGGGCAACCACTACCACCGTAGCTGGGATCACCTAACGTTACCGCTGCTGCTTGAGCAGAAGTAGCAGTCAAACCTAAAGTTAAAGCAACTAGGGCAGATGATAGGGCAGTTGTTAATTTCATGATGTAATCCTCAATATCGCTTTATAAATGAGTGGTTGATAAGTCAATCTATTTAGTCAAAACTGTTTTTGTATCAGTAAGGGTAGTATGCCGACTCTAGTGCTGAAGCACTGTGACTCATTCACTCTAGTCTTGTGACTTTTTACCCTTCACAGTGTAGTAGCATTTGTAGTAGAGCTTAGAAGGTCTAGATGGCAACCTAGTTTAGGTTGCCATTAATGGAGTAGAATAGCGGAAAAAAGAATAATCTACGAATGGATTAGCGAGCCATAGAGGGGTCTTGGAATACTTTCCAAGGATAGTCAGTATCGTCAGGAACTCGGCTCCAGAAGAGTTCTCCTGAGTTACGCCACGGGTCTAGCAGAATACCACTATTAAAAGGCTTGCCTTTAGCAGTCATGACTAAAGTACTGTGCTCGCGCCATGCATTACCCTTGTAAGCCACTCCCCACCATAGATCAAAGGTTTTGAGCTTCTTTTTGTACATATGAGTACGCATCGCTTGTGTCCAGTCGGTGCATAGACCCGCAGGACGCTTTTTAGAGTTACGCAGTACATTATGATAAAGCGGTGGCCACGTTAGCCCCCACTCATTCGCAAGATGGCGTGGATAAATATAACCATCATACGCGACATCAGCGGCTTCACGGGGGTCTATGCTGGGATCCATAGACTGTAGAGCGGCTTGTAGTTCACTAATATTTTTTTTCAGTTCAGGAGAGAGGCTATTGACTTGAGGACGGCTGGAGCCGGGGGTCATACTGACTCCATCATATTGTACTGCGCACCCAGTCGACATTGCAGCGACTAACACAAAGGATGCGAGACGACGAACGCTTACCATGAAATTAATCTTCCTTTTTGAAATACATTATGTAGTTAACATCAATATCACGCCCAAGGCGATAACGTTGGAACAAGGGGTTATAGGTCATACCGGTTGTGTGTTGCAAGTCTAATCCCGCCTCATACGCCCAAGCTTCTAACTCGGAGGGGCGAATAAACTTAGCATACTCATGTGTACCGCGTGGCAGCATATTTAACAGATATTCTGCTCCTACAATCGCTAGAGCAAACGCTTTAGCATTACGATTAATCGTAGAAAAAAATACCTGACCACCGGGTTTAACTAAAGTGGCACAGGCTTGAATCACTGAACTCGGATCAGGCACATGCTCCAGCATCTCCATGCAGGTTACTACATCAAAGGCTTGAGGCATTTCAGCGGCTAATGCTTCGGCGCTAATTTTGCGATAAGCGACCTGAATACCGCTATCCAGTGCATGTAGACGCGCTACAGATAAAGGCGTTTCACCTAAATCAATACCCGTCACGCTTGCCCCACGCCGTGCCATACTCTCCGCTAAAATACCGCCCCCGCAACCTACATCGACTACGTTTTTACCCTTAAGGTTTGAGCGTTCATCGATATAGTTTAGACGCAGCGGATTAATGTCGTGTAGAGGTTTAAATTCGCTTTCTTGATCCCACCAGCGATGGGCTATGTCTTCAAATTTGCGGATTTCATTTAAATCCACATTGGTTGTTGAGGTACTCATGTATGATCTCGTTTTGCAATCAGGTCTTGCCAGTGTTCTGCATTACGATGCAGAGTAGGCTCATCTAAAGTTAGTAGTTGGCGCTTAGTCATTAATGCTTTGCCTGCTACCCAGCTATGTGTCACTTGTTGGCGATTAGTACAATAAACTAAGTGGGAAACAGGGTCGTATAGAGGTTTAGCTTCTAAAACGCCAAAATCAACCGCAATCATATCGGCTTGTTTGCCAATTTCCAAAGAGCCAATTTTATTTTGTAAGCCTAGCGCTTTAGCACCATTAATCGTTGCCATACGTAAGGCTTGTTGCGCTGGTACGGCACTAGCATCGTGCGCGACCATTTTAGCGAGTAGTGCAGCCGTGTGCATTTCACCTAACATATCTAAGTCATTATTGCTGGCATTGCTATCTGTGCCTAAAGCTACATTGATACCTGCGTCTAGTAAGCGCTGCACAGGGCAAAAGCCGCTGGCTAATTTTAGGTTAGACTCTGGGCAATGGATAACGTGACTATGGCGCTCTGCTAATAAAGCAATCTCTTCATCATTGAGTTGAGTCATATGTACAGCCATGAGATGTTCATCAATTAAACCTAATTCATTTAAACGGGTGAGTGGTCGCACTCCGCTTTGTTCTAGGGCTTGTTGAACTTCTACAGCGGTTTCATGAATATGCATATGAGTACTTAACCCGTATTGCTTGGCAATGCCATGCAGTGCTTGAAGTGACTCATCCGATACAGTATAAGGCGCGTGTGGTGCAATAGAGGCAGTGACTAGAAGATCAGGCTCAATAATATGTATCAGCTCTTGAGCTTTTTGTAGATAGCCTGCAACATCAGGTGCATAAGCTGTCGGGAAATCAATCAAAATTAAACCTAAATTGGCACGAATACCGCTCTCATGAACAGCTTCATAGGCAGCTTGTGTGAAAAAGTACATATCATTAAAGCACGTCGTACCGGAGCGGATCATTTCAGCAATGGCGAGTTGTGTACCTTGATACACAAAGGCTTCGCGTGCAAGCTGTGCTTCAATAGGCCAAATATGCTGTTGTAGCCATTCCATAAGCGGTAAATCATCCGCTAAACCCTTGAGTAGCGCCATCGCTGCATGGGTATGAGCATTAATTAATCCGGGGCAAACGAGGTGATCAGGTAGCTCGACGATTTGTGTTGCTTGATATTGGCGCAATGCGTCATTATGTGGCAGGATATTGATAATAATCCCTTTGTCGACCGCAACCGCGTGTAAGGGGAGTATCTTGTTATCATGATCAACCGTTATAATCCAACGCGCCAAAATTAATAAATCAATTGTCATTTGAGTGTCGTCCGCAGTAGAGCCACTGTAAAGGTAGTTATATTATGTTGAATAATGCTAAGAACCAACATGATTCCATTCGGGCTGTTGAGTGGAAAAATGATCATCTCATCCTATTAGATCAGCGCAAACTACCGCAGAATGAGCAGTATATCGAGTTTTATAATGCTGAAGATGTAGCTGAAGCAATTCGTAATATGGTGGTACGCGGTGCGCCCGCGATTGGGATTGCTGCTGCTTATGCTCTAGTACTGGCAGCCCGCAAAAGTTATAAACAATACCCCAATGACTGGCGCAATCGTTTAGAGGTTGAAAAAGAAATTCTAGCCAATGCACGTCCTACCGCAGTTAATCTGAGTTGGGCGCTTAAGCGTATGTGCGATGCCCTAGTGGGTATTGAGGGTGATCCCATTCCGACCTTATTAGAGTTGGCTAAAACTATTCATAGCGAAGACATTGCAGCTAATCATCATATGGGGCAATTAGGTGCTCAATTGATTGGAGCTACTCATGGTTTAATTACCCATTGCAATACCGGATCACTAGCCACAGGGGGCTATGGTACGGCTTTGGGTGTGATTCGTAGTGCTTTTGCTGAGGGAAAATTTGAACGTATTTATGCAGGTGAAACGCGCCCTTGGTGGCAAGGCTCCCGCCTAACCGCTTGGGAACTAGGTAAAGATCATATTCCCTATAAACTCGTGCCCGATAGTGCTATGGCGGCGTTGATGAAAACTAAACCTATTGGTTGGGTAATTGTAGGGGCAGATCGTATTGCAGCGAATGGTGACGTGGCAAATAAAATTGGCACGTATAGCTTAGCGGTTAATGCTAGCTTTCATGGCGTTAAGTTCATGGTCGTAGCGCCTACCAGTACCATTGATTTAGATACTCGTACAGGGAGTGACATTCCGATTGAAGAGCGTTCTATTGAGGAGGTATTACAGGTAGGCAATCAACGTATTGCTGCCTTAGGTGCGGATGCATGGAACCCTGCCTTTGACGTAACGCCCGCCGATTTGATAGATGTACTGGTGACCGAAAAAGGTGTCATTCATCATCCTAATACTGAAAAAATCGCTCAGTTGATGCGGTCTTAGGTCGATAGGGTGTGTATTGATGTTATATCCAGTGAGTACTTTAGATGAGTTAGCCCCGTACTCTAGTTTTGGCTTTGAGATTCAAACGCCTGATCAGTTAATAGAGGGTTTTTTAGTAAAAAATCCTCAGCAAGAATGGCGGGCTTATAAAAATTCTTGCCCGCATCACTATTTACCGCTCAATTGGAATCCCCACCAATTTTTAGACCAAAATCAGCAGTTCATTGTCTGCGCTATGCATTTAGCCTTATTTGATAGGGAAACAGGATATTGTATTGCAGGGCCTTGTGCAGGAAAGTCATTAATTCCTCTATCTATCGAAATTACAGATCGTGTAGTATGGCTCAAAATTGAATCTTAAGGAAAACCTGTATGGATGCGGCGTTAACAGATGTGAGCGGTAAAGCGCAGTGCCAACAACAAACACGAATTGATCAATTTCTTGATAATATTTGGGCTGAGCGTGGCGTCAGCCGTAATACCTTAGATGCCTATGAACGAGATTTGCGTAGTTTATGTGCATGGCTGAATGAGCGTGAAAAAACTTTAGAGCAAGCTCAGCATGAGGATTTATTAGAGTTTTTAAGCTTTAAGGTGGGTAAAGGGTCTAAAGCTTCGAGTAATGCACGTTTATTATCGAGTCTACGGCGTTTTTATCGCTATTTATTACGTTTAAATCTACTGGACTCTGACCCTACTGCCTTGATTGAATCGCCACGCCAAGGGCGAGTATTGCCGGGGACTTTAACCGAAATCGAAGTAGAAAGGTTACTAAGAGCACCAGATACCACGCATCCCTTGGGTATTCGTGATCGAGCTATGTTGGAATTGCTTTATGCCACGGGTTTACGGGTATCTGAGTTGGTCATGATCCGCCAAGATGAAATTTCATTAGAACAAGGCATTGTGCGCATTATGGGTAAGGGGCGTAAAGAGCGTTTAGTACCGATGGGTGAGGAGGCTTTGCATTGGCTGGTGCAATACTTGCGTGAGGCGCGTGAAGAGCTGATGCAGGGCAAGGGCTATTGTGAGCAAATGTTCATTACCAGTCGTGGAGCGGGGATGACGCGCCAAGCATTCTGGTATGTGATTAAGCGTTATGCGGCGAGTGCTAATATTCATAAAGAAATTTCTCCCCATACCTTACGCCATGCGTTTGCTACCCATTTATTGAATCATGGGGCGAACTTACGGGTGGTGCAGCTACTCTTAGGGCATAGCGATTTATCTACGACCCAAATTTATACTCATGTGGCACAAAGTCGCTTGCAAGAGCTACATCGTAAACATCACCCGCGTGGGTAGTAAGTGTACTCGATGCTGGTAGCATGTTATGTTAGAAAGTATTATTAAATGCTAATTATAATAACGTGTTTACATTATTGATCTAATCTGTCTGGAATCTACAATTACTATGGCTAAAAATTTAGTGCTAGCAGCAGTGTTAAGTGCTGCATTATCGACCTTTGCATGGGCTGAAGACCAACCTGCTGCTACGGCTCCTGCTGCTGCCGCTCCCGCTGCTACGGCTGAAGCTGCCGCTCCTGCTGCTATTCCTGAGAAAGTAGAGGCGGTTACGACTCAAGCGGCTACTATTGACCCTGAAGTCGTCAAGCAAATTACTGAAAAGCTAAAGCCTTTATTTGGCTCGGCTCCTGATAGTATTAAAGCTAGTCCAGTTGCAGGCGTGTATGCAGTGAGTTTTGGGATGGAGTTGCTATATAGCAGCCCTGACGGGCGCTATGTGTTTAGTGGTGATCTGATTGATGCTCAAACACGTACTAACTTATCCGAAAATGCGCGTGCTTCAGGGCGTAAAGCAGTGATGGATAAAGCGGATGTGACTAAAACGATTACCTATAAAGCGAAAGGCGAAGAAAAATATGTGATGTCGGTATTTACCGATGTATCTTGCCCTTATTGCGTGAAGTTGCATCAAGAAGTGCCCAAGCTCAATGATATGGGTGTGACCGTGCGTTATTTCGCTTATCCTCGTGCTGGCGTGGGATCTGGTCCTTATAAAGAAATGGTGAATGCATGGTGCAGTGCTGATCCCATTAAAGCCTTAAATGAGCTAAAAGAAGGCAAAACTATTGAGACTAAAGAGTGTGCTAACCCAGTAGCGGATCATTATGCTCTAGGTCAAAAAGTAGGAGTGACAGGAACACCTGCCATTGTGACTCAAGATGGGGTGATGATTGCCGGATTCCGCCCAGCACAAGAAATGTTTGAAGCCCTAGAGGAAAGTAAAGTAGCTCAATAGGCTGTTGTTCAATTAAGTAAAGCAATCCGCTATACTCCGACGCTTAACAGCAGGTAAGCAGAAGAGACTGATTGTATGCCTTTCTAGTCAATCAGCACCGAAGGCGCAATTTCCGCCCGGAAACGCTCAGGTAAAAGGACTGTTTGCTAATCACGTTTAAAGTGTAATAGGACGTGTAAGTTAACTCTGGAGAGTAGTGCAATCGCACTCACCGAAGGGTAGTAACTAGTTCGCCCCCATCCCAACCCTTCCCCCGAAATGGGGGAAGGGCTAAAGAAAGTGTGCACTAGGAATCTCTCAGGTTTCAGGACAGAGGGGCGGCAGATACTTAATGGTGTCTGCCGCCCCTTTTGTTTTTTAGCTTTGGGAGATTGCTTATGCAACGCACGCCTTTTTATGACAAACACCTCGCAGCAGGTGCAAAGATGGTTGATTTTGCTGGTTGGGAAATGCCGATTCATTATGGCTCACAACTGCAAGAGCATCATGATGTACGCACCGATGCAGGCATGTTTGATGTATCACATATGACCATTCTTGATCTTGAAGGCGCTGATGCTAAACCGTTCTTATTAAAACTCCTTGCTAATAATGTCGATAAACTCAAAGAGTCTGGCAAAGCCCTTTATAGCGCTATGCTCAATGAGCAAGGTGGTGTGATCGACGACCTCATTGTGTATTACCTCACCGATACGCAATACCGCATAGTGGTCAATGCTGCCACGCGCGAAAAAGATATTGCGTGGATGAATGAACAGCTTAAACCTTTCAATGCCACTCTCACCTTCCGTGCTGATCTAGCCATGATTGCAGTGCAAGGCCCGAATGCTCGTGCCAAAGTATTAGGGATTATGCCCGCTCATGAAGTGGCTATTGCTGAGCCTTTAAAACCTTTCTATGGTGCGTTTATTGGAGATTGGTTTATCGGTCGCACGGGTTATACCGGAGAAGATGGCTTTGAAATGATGTTCCCCGCCACACAAGCGCCGAAAGTATGGGATGCATTACTAGCGGCGGGTATTAAACCCATTGGTCTAGGGGCACGCGATACTTTACGCCTTGAAGCGGGTATGAATCTGTATGGTTTAGATATGGATGAAACCACATCGCCGCTGGTTTCGGGGCTAGGGTGGACAATAGGCTGGCAACCTGAAAGTCGTGATTTTATTGGGCGCAAAGCCTTAGAAGCAGAAAAAGCAGCAGGTGTTCAACAGCGCTTTGTCGGTTTAGTGCTCACAGGCAAAGGCGTATTACGTAGCCATATGAAAGTGATCTGTAGTAATGGTGAGGGCGAAACCACTAGCGGTACCTTTTCACCTACGCTCAAAGAATCGATTGCCTTAGCGCGTATTCCAGTCGGTACGGATACCGAGTGCCAAGTCGATATTCGTGGCAAATTACAACCCGCCAAAATCGTTAAACCTAATTTTGTACGCTTTGGTAAATCCGTTTTATAGGGTTAATCAATCCCTAATTTTATTCAATCTTGGAGATCAATCATGAGCAATGTTCTGGACAATTTAAAGTATTCCGAATCACACGAGTGGGTACTGGATAATGGCGATGGTACTGCGACGGTAGGGATTACCGATCACGCGCAAGCCTTATTAGGGGACTTGGTATTCGTGGAAGTGCCGGAGATAGGTTCAACTTTGGAGGTCGGGGGGGACTGTGGGGTGGTGGAGTCGGTGAAAGCGGCTTCTGATTTGTACGCCCCGGTAGCGGGTGAAGTCACTGAAGTGAATGAAACCTTAGAGGGTAGCCCTGAGTTAGTGAATGCTGATCCATATGGTACAGGCTGGATTTTCAAAGTGAAATTAGCGGATACCGCGCAGTTAGATAGCTTATTAACGGCGCAAGCTTATCAAGCATTATTAGACAGCGAAGCTTAATTGATTGATTTAAAGGTATAGCATTATGACGAATTCACGCGTCGCTTTGGCTGATCTCGAACAGCGCGACGATTTTATTGCCCGCCACATTGGCCCTAGTGACGCTGATACACAGGTCATGTTGCAAACGGTGGGTGCAGACTCGTTAGATGATCTCATCAACAGTACTGTACCTGCCAATATTCTGATTCCGAATAGTTTAGATCTCGAAGGTAGCCATACCGAAACCGCAGCGCTAGAGTATTTAAAAAGCCTCGCCGCGCGTAATGTGGTGGCTAAGTCCTATATCGGTATGGGCTATTACAATACTATTGTGCCGCCCGTGATTCAGCGCAATGTCTTAGAAAATCCGGGTTGGTACACCGCCTACACACCCTATCAACCGGAAATTTCTCAGGGTCGTTTAGAAGCCTTGTTGAACTATCAACAAATGGTCACTGACTTGACCGGAATGGACATTGCTAATGCCTCATTGCTCGATGAAGCGACCGCAGCAGCGGAGGCAATGACGCTCTGTAAGCGCTCTAATAAGCTCAAGTCGGATAAGTACTTTGTAGCCGATGATGTGCATCCTCAGACGATTGATGTACTCAAAACCCGTGCCGAGTACTTTGGGTTTGAGTTAGTAGTCGCGCCCATTAGTGAGTTGTCTAAGCACGAAGTGTTTGGTGTCGTGGTGCAATACCCTAGTACTACTGGTGAAATCATTGATTTAGATGCGATTGTCAAACAAGCTCACGACCAAAAAGCCTTGGTCTGTGTCGCTACGGATTTAATGGCATTAGTCAATCTCAAATCTCCGGGTGAGTGTGGTGCTGATGTTGTGGTGGGTAACTCGCAACGTTTTGGTGTGCCTATGGGGTTTGGTGGTCCCCATGCTGCGTTCTTTGCGACCAAAGATGCGTTTAAACGCACGATGGCGGGACGTTTGATTGGGGTTTCGATTGATAGTCACGGTAAGCAAGCGCTACGTATGGCGATGCAAACCCGTGAACAACATATTCGCCGCGAAAAAGCCACTTCAAACATTTGCACGGCTCAAGCGCTCCTTGCCAATATGGCAGGATTTTATGCGGTGTATCACGGCGCTGAAGGTCTAAAAAGAATTGCCGGACGTATTCAACGTTTGACCAGCATTTTAGCCCAAGGCTTACAGCAAAAAGGCGTGAAGCTACTGCACGATACTTGGTTTGATACTTTGACGCTGGTTAACCCCCCATCCCCAGCCCTTCCCCCACAGGTGGGGACGGGAGTGGTGGTTAATTTCCGTCAGTTTGCTAATGGCAATATTGGTATTAGCCTTGATGAAACGACGACTCGTGGTGATGTGGATTACTTATTCACAGTGCTATTAGGTGAAGGTCATGGTTTAGATTCTGAGCAACTGGATCAATGGGTCATGAATGAGGGCGTGAATGGTATTCCATCCGGCTATGCACGCACCAGTACTTTCCTCACGCATCCGGTATTCAATACGCATCACTCTGAATCCGAAATGCTGCGCTATCTCAAGCGTCTAGAGAATAAGGACTTTTCTCTGGTACATGGCATGATTCCGCTCGGCTCTTGCACCATGAAGCTTAATGCTACAGCGGAAATGATACCCGTGACTTGGGCTGAGTTTGCCCATATTCACCCCTTTGCGCCTAAAGACCAAACCGTTGGCTATCAAGCCATGATTCAAGAGCTGGAGACGTGGCTGGTTGAAATTACCGGATATGATGCGATTTCTATGCAGCCTAATTCCGGTGCTCAGGGTGAGTATGCGGGCTTAGTCGCGATTCGTCGCTATCAAGCAAGCATAGGGCAAGGTCATCGTGATGTGTGCTTAATCCCTAGTTCTGCTCACGGTACGAATCCAGCCTCGGCTGCAATGGTGAATCTCAAAGTCGTAGTGGTGGAATGTGATAGCAATGGCAATGTGGATATTAATGATCTACGTGCTAAAGCTGAGCAATACCAAGAGAGTTTGTCGTGCTTGATGGTGACTTACCCTTCTACTCATGGGGTGTTTGAGCAGGATATTGTCGAGATTTGCAACATTGTGCATGAGTTTGGTGGGCAGGTTTATATGGACGGCGCGAATATGAATGCGCAGGTCGGTCTATCTAAGCCCGGTAAATTTGGCTCTGATGTGTCGCATTTGAATCTGCATAAAACCTTTGCTATTCCACATGGGGGCGGTGGACCGGGAATGGGGCCTATCGGGGTAAAAGCGCATTTAGCACCGTTCTTATCCAGTCATGTGGTCAATCCACCCGAAGGTATTCCACAAGGCAATAGCGCAGTATCAGCGGCTCCCTATGGTAGCGGTGCAATCCTGCCGATTTCGTGGATGTATATTAAGATGATGGGGGCGGAAGGTCTCAAGAAAGCCACGCAAATGGCGATTTTGAATGCTAATTATATTATGCAACGCCTCAGTGCTCATTATCCGGTGTTATTCCGTGGCGCGAATGGTCGGGTGGCGCACGAGTGCATTATTGATATTCGCCCCTTAAAAGCCGCGTCGGGTATGGATGAGTCGGATATTGCTAAGCGCTTGATGGATTACGGTTTTCATGCGCCTACGATGTCCTTCCCGGTGGCGGGTACTTTGATGATTGAGCCAACTGAATCGGAGCCTAAGGAAGAGCTAGATCGTTTCTGTGATGCGATGATTGCGATTCGTGAAGAGATTCAAAAAGTACAGGATGGGGTGTGGCCTAAGGATAATAATCCTTTGGTGAATGCACCGCATACGCTGGATGATTTGGTCAATGCGTGGGAACGTCCGTATAGCCAAACTGAAGCGGTATTCCCCAAAGGTATTCATCCGACTGCAAAGTACTGGCCGACCGTGAATCGTATCGATAATGTCTACGGTGATAGGAATTTAGTATGTTCTTGTCCGAGTGTGGATAGTTATCGTTAATGCTATAAAGGGTGAAAGGTACATAGGTACTTTTCACCTTTCCCGCTAAAAATGCGTTATGCTACTTACATGCTATATACAAGGATATTGTATGCGGGTGTATTTAGATAACTGCATGTTTAACCGACCTTTTGATGATCAAAGCTATATTCGGATTCGTTTGGAAGCCGAAGCTAAGTTGTATATTCAACAACAAATCCGTAATGGTCATTTAGAGTTGGTTTGGTCATATTTATTAGATTTTGAAAACGCTCAAAACCCTTACCAAGAGCGTCAACAGGCTATTAGTCAATGGCAATGCTTAGCTATTGTTGATATTGGAGAGAACCCTACTGTTTTAGCTAATGCTAAGCTGTTATTAGCTAAAGGGATTAAGCCCAAAGACGCTTTGCATGTTGCTTGTGCTATTGAAGGTAAGGCAAATTATTTCCTAAGTACTGATGATAAATTATTAAAAAAATTACAGGATCACCCATTAATTTCTGCATTAAATCCAATGGACTATATAAAGGAGCTTCCTAATGGAAAAACTCACTGATACTGAAATTCGTTTAAAAGGTATTAATGCATTAATTGCTGCTTTGGGCGAAGTACAAGCAGAGCGTTTTATTAGTTTGGTTTTAAGAGAGCCATTTGATTATACCCAATGGCAGCAAAATCTTTGGCAAGATGTAAGCCTTGAAGAGTTGAGTCAACAGGCGATGCTCTATAGAAAACTTAAAGTTTAGATCATATGCGTATTGTAACTTGGAATTGTAATGGTGCATTAAGAAATAAGCTAGATGTTATAGATACATTAAAAGCTGATCTTTTAGTTGTTCAGGAGTGTGAAAATCCTAGCGAATCCTCATCAAAGATTTATAAAAATTGGGCAGAAAATTACTTATGGGAAGGTTCGTATAAATCTAAAGGGGTTGGTGTGTTTGCTAAAGCCCCTCTAGTTTTAGAGCGTTTAAACTTGGATGCTGGGGGGCTAGAGTGTTTTTTACCATTTAAACTCAATAAAATGGTATCTATTTTAGCAGTATGGTCTAAGCAGAATAATTCTCCAACTTTTGCTTATATAGGGCAAATATGGAAGTACTTACAAAAACACAAGCATGTTTTTAGTAATGAAAACTCCATCATATTAGGGGATTTTAATAGTAATACTTGTTGGGATATTTGGGATAGATGGTGGAATCATAGTGATGTAGTTAGAGAGTTAGCTGAAATAGGAGTTTGCAGTATTTATCACGAACAGTATCAAGAGCCACATGGTCAAGAGAGCCAATCAACTTTCTATATGTATCGAAAATCTGATAAGCCTTATCATATTGATTATGTATTTCTTTCACAATTTTTACTGAAAAAATCTAGCTTAGAAATCGGAGATAAAAATTTTTGGCTACAACACAGTGATCATATACCACTCGTTGTAGAGCTAGACATATGAATAAAATTTTAAGAGTTAAAAGTTATTTATCAATAAAATCTTTAAGTAATTGCATAATCCGTATATTTACGAGTCGATTTTGGATAAAAGCCTAATACAATATCTTCGCGTTCTACACCTTGAGCCATTAATTCCTTAGCAATATCAAACTCAGTACCATTATATTGTAGCCATGCTTTACCATTAATAAGGTCAATATGAATAATCACACCATAAACTCTAGTACCACGATCCCATCCTACATACATTAATTGATAATGACCTCCTTCATCATCAAAAATTAATTGTGTAAGAAGCTCATCCTTAGAAGGCGAAAGATTTGCATAATCTTTCAATACAGCTTTAATAGCCTGACGATAAAGTTTTAGTTTATCCATTGGGTAATAACCTCTTGATCAGCATCAAATAGCATTAGCTTTATTCCAGTTTTATTAGTGACTTGCTGAATAAAAGGAACTGTGAAAAAAGCATCATAAGTAGATTGAGTAATAGCTAAATAGAGATCACGCTCTGGTTCTTGTTTTTCTAAAGCAATTTTGTAATTGATAAACTGTCCTAAAGCAGTATGAAACTCAGCTAGGTAAGAAGGCTGTGTAAAGCACTTAATTTCAATGGCTATTTTTTCTTGACCCTTTGTGGCAGCTACTAAATGCTCAGCACCTAGATCAATATACATAGATATGACACCTTGTTTTATTAGATAAGGATCATCGGTAACTGTCCAACCAGCTTTTTCCAGTGCGTGACGCACGGCTAGGTGATATGCATCTCGTGCGGGCATTAATTGTCTCCAGTAAAACTAAGGTTCATTTTAGCAAACCCAGTATCAACTACAACCAAACCTTAGCTTTAGGCTATGCTTAAGGCTTTCATAGCTATTGAGCTAAATCTATGGAATCCACACTCTCCGTTGAAACTGGCAACCTATTCGCCCAACTACCTACTGATCTTAAAGCCGAAGTATTTGAAACATTAGTCAATGCGGTGCAATTGCGTATCGAGCGTATTGTGTCTAAAGGACAGGCTTCACCGCCCGATTTTTGGTACGACCAAAATGAACATGAATGGGTATTAATCCTGCAAGGCGAAGCCATATTAGAGCTGGAGGATCGACAAGTAACACTCAAAGCAGGGGACTATATCAATTTGCCTGCTCATGTTAAGCATCGAGTTGCTTGGACAATGCCTGAGCAAGAAACTATTTGGTTAGCGATCTTTTATTAATCAAAAAGCATTTTTATTCTAAAAAATAGATGATGAAGTTGTTGTATTTAAACCACTTAATCCTAGGGTTTCTAATTAATATCCTTATTTTTAGTAGGTAATTGCTAGCTTACAGTGTTGCTTAATTACCAATGCTCATTTTTTAGAGAGCAGAGCCTATCTAAAAAATCTAAAAATCAAAGACTTAGCTTTAAATAATACTTATGCTACAGTCAAAACACTTAATAAGTCCGATAGATTGCTGTTAGTTAACCCGCTTAGTTGAGTTGAGCTATGAACTATAGAGTGTTTGGATTGATAACGGTGCTAGCACTATTACTTAATATGTCCTCCGTCATGGCTGCGAGTACTGCCCACAAAGAGGCTAAGTCCTTACAAGTCAAAGCAACAGCCTATACCTCCCTTAATCTACCTAAACCTATGCGTACCGCGTGGGGCGTACACTTGCAACCGGGGATGAAAGCAATTGCAGTATCGCGGGATTTATTAGCTAAATTTGGCTTAAAACCCCGTACTAAAGTTAAAATCAGCGGCTTTCAGGGTGATTATTTAGTACTAGATAAAATGCACAAACGCTGGGAAAAGAAAATTGATATTTATATGGGTGATGATCATGCAAAAGCGCGCCGCTTTGGGCATCGTAAAGTGACGATCACTTGGGGGATTTAGCGTCTCGTTTTGATACTGGACTCTGTTTAGGCTCATAATAGCTGCCTCCCATTTAGTCTAGGATCAGCCATGACAGAGCAGGACTTACAAGTCTATTTGAATACGCATATTCCACTCACTCAAGCGATGCAGATTCAAGTACTGAGCATTGCTAGTGATCAACTCATACTGCAAGCTCCCTTAGCCCCCAATAAAAACCCTCACCACACCGTATTCGGTGGCAGTATTGCGACGATTTTAACTTTAGCGGCGTGGTCATTAGTGCATACACGCTTAGAAGCGGAAGCTATATCCAGCACCTTAGTGGTGCGCCGTAGTGCTTTGGAGTATCAGCGTCCGGTTGAAGGCGATTTTGCGGCAAAAGCCTACTTTGCTGATCCAACACAGTGGGAGAGCTTCAAGCAAACTTTACAGACCAAGGGTAAAGCGAAAATCGCAGTAGAGGCAGTAATAGATTATGCGGGTCAGGTAAGTGCTCAGTTTAACGGTGAGTTCGTAGCTTTACAGGTTTAATAGTTGCTAAAGTAACTATTGACTAGCTCAATAATCGACATTAAATCTATGCTAATCCTTTTTAGTATTGCTTTCTTGATGATTTTGCTATGCTATTGTTTGAAGTCAATAAATGTATTGGCTTGTCTTGCTTAATTTGGAGCTTCCTGTATGTCGACCCTCGATAAATCCTACCGCCTTGCCACCCAAGCGGCTGAAATTGCTGTAGCGGCCCCTCAAGTGATTGCGATGCGCACTATGCGTATGATGTTAGCAGGTGCTAATCCCAGCGCTAAAGATCAGCGCGAGTTTTATCAAATGGGAGCTGAAAAAGTAGAAGCATTTGGTGAAGCTTGGTTAGCGATGAGCATGCAAATGTGGAAAGTGAACCAAGAATGGATGCGTATGTGGTTCAATGCGTTCACTGCTTATCCGCTGAGTCAGGGCGGTTCACTCAATCACTCTACTAAACGCTTAGAAAGCGCTACCTTAAATGTATTGAGTAAAGGTATGACTCCCGTGCACAAGCGTGTGGTCTCTAACGCTAAACGTTTAACGCGTAGCTAAACGACGTGGTTTAGGCATGAGTAATACTCATGCCATCCAGATAAAGCTGCCCATGCGTCCAGTTTTACCATCGCGGCGAAAAGAGAAAAAGCGCTCATTGTCCTGATAAGTACAATAATCTCCACCATAAACAGCTTTTACTCCTACATTCGCTAGGCGTTGCCGTGCAATTTGATATAAATCCACTAGCCATTTACCTTCATTTACGGCAGGTCGAAACGCCACTGCTGCTTGAGCATCAACAGTAATAAATTCAGCTCTCACTTCAGGACCCACTTCAAACGCATTCGGACCAATTCCGGGGCCAATCCATGCCAGCAAACTAGAGGGGTCTTCATTAAAGGTTTTAACCGTTTGCTCTAACATACCATCGCATAAGCCACGCCAACCCGCATGAGCAGCAGCCACTTTAGTACCCGCCTTATTACAAAACAGCACGGGCAAGCAGTCAGCTGTCATCACAACACAGATTTGTTTAGGACGTAATGCAATAGAAGCATCTGCGGTTGGGTAACAACTCCCACCGCCATCCATACCCATGACCACCGTACCGTGCACTTGTTTCAGCCATAACGGTTCATTAGGAAGTTGGGCTATATCCCCCACGATCTGCCGATTACGTGCTACGGCCATAGGTACATCTTCTACATGATCACCCAGATTTAAACTCTCATAGGGTGCAACACTCACTCCGCCATGACGCGTCGTGGTAAAGGCTTTGACATTATTAGGAGCTGGCCAATCCGGTATTAACCAGCCTTGTTTCACAATTGCAGCTTGATTCATACAATACTCATCAGAAAAGAATTAATTGGCTCGTTCACGTTGCAACTGTTGAATATCCTCAAGTGATAATTCTGCAAGATCAGCAATTTGTTCAAGGCTAAAAGTACCCATCTTGAGTAATTTTAATGCTATAGCACGAGCTTTAATGAGTTGACCTTCTTGTAGTCCCAATTGTTTACCCTCTTTTTTGCCCAGCTCCAGTCCTTGTTCAAGACCTCGTTCAATGCCTTGCTCGATACCTTGTTCAAGACCTTGTTCTATTCCTTGTAATAAACCATCCTGTAGCCCCCAATTATAGGAGGCGAATTTTTTAACATTGACTTGGGTTAACATTTGTTTAGCCTCGCTCAATTGAGGTTGTAAATCTCGATTATCTGCTAGCGTTTCGAGCATTTCAAAGTAGTTGCGAAAACTACTCTCATCGTCTGCGGTTAGCTCTTTTAAGCGTGTGACAATATAATTGACCATTTCTTGTACTGGACGTTGCTTAAAATCACACAATATCGCTAAAACTAAGGCATCAGGAGTGTCCTGTGCCAATAAAACGCTACAGTCTACAGTGCGCATATCCAATATCGCATAACGATATGTGAACAGTGGTTGGTTAATTTCGCTTACCATCTCCAAAGGCTTTTTACCAATGTAAACGAGATGCTGATGGATAGGCTCGCTAGGATATTGTAAGTGTATATCAGTGAAGTAGCGCAACATGCGCGTTGGCATTTCGGGGTGATTAGCGTTTTGAATTTCAATATGCAAGATAAAGTGCTCGCCCGTTACCCTTTTACGCATACGCGCAACTAAATCAGCACGACGCAGCTCGATGCGTTGGTGTTCAGTATCTAATAACTCGACTGAGTGTAAATCAACATCCAAATGCAATAATAAATTGGCAATATCGGCTGCCAAGTGGCTAAGCACTTGTTTACTGACAATATCTTTACTTCCCATCGTAGCGCACTCGCTAAAGCTCAGTTAAACGCTCATCTTCGGCGCGTAATAGGTCTAGAAGATCAGCCATATCATCAGGTACTTCTACTTCCCATTCCATTTCCTCACCTGTTTCGGGGTGTTCGAGTGCCAATAATGTGGCATGTAAGGCTTGGCGTGGAAAAGTATTTAAGGCATTGCGTAATTCATCCGAAATACCCGCAGGCACTTTAAAGCGTCCGCCATACACCGGATCACCCACAATCGGCATATGATGGCTACTTAAATGCACACGGATTTGATGAGTACGTCCAGTTTCTAGCGCAACTCGGAGTAAAGTATGATTAGTAAAGCGTTCCTCCACCCGATAATGGGTAATCGCCTCGCGTCCGCCTTCCTCTAATACGGCCATACGCTTGCGGTCATTATGATGGCGTCCAATATTGCCCTCAATCGTACCGCCCGCAATGATCGAGCGTTGCACTAAAGCCAAATATTCGCGGGAGACGGTGCGTTCTTGGAGTTGATTGACTAGCGAAAAATGCGCTTCTAGGGTTTTAGCCACTACCATGAGGCCCGAAGTATCTTTATCCAAG
Organism: Thiofilum sp.; assembly: GCF_016711335.1. Lineage (NCBI taxonomy): Bacteria > Pseudomonadati > Pseudomonadota > Gammaproteobacteria > Thiotrichales > Thiofilaceae > Thiofilum > Thiofilum sp. The sequence continues at coordinate 81,473 of NZ_JADJTF010000001.1, read as the reverse complement.
CGATGCACAATTCCCGCGCGAGGAATTTGTTTTAATGACTCATCGTGAAAAAGTAGGGCGTTGACCAATGTACCTGTCCAATTACCCGCAGCGGGATGCACCACTAAATCGGCAGGTTTATTCAGTACTAAAATAGCATCGTCTTCATAGACAATATCGAGCGGAATATCTTCAGGCTCAAACTCGGTTTGCACCTCGTATTCGGCATCGATTTCAATGAGTTCACCTCCTAAGAGACGCTCCTTAGGCTTAACGACTTTGCCATTAACTAATACCCCATCGGACTTAATCCATTTTTGCAATTGGCTACGCGAAAAGTCGGGGCAGAGAGTCGCAAGTACTTGATCTAAACGTTGACCGGAAAGCTCCATAGGAACAGTGTAGGTAATCTGCTGATTTTGATACATCTTGAACGGCTTTGTGGCTATACTAACAAACTTCGATCCATCATACGTGTTATTAAGCAAATGTCGATAACCACAAAAATGTTTAAGATGCATCTGCGCCGCGCCAATACGGTTTTATTAGCTGCTGTTCTTGCGATGACCTTGGGGGCTTGTTCATCTCAAAGTAGTAAAGCTAAACCAGCGGTTGATCCTAATAACTCCTTAACTGCCAATCAGTTATATTCTAAGGCACAAAAGGCAACGCAATCAGGTGACTACAAAACGGCGATTTCGTTGTATGAAACCTTAGAAGCCCGTTTCCCCTTAGGCCCTTATGCGCAGCAGGCTCAATTAGAGGCCGCGTATGCGTATTATAAATACGATGAGCCAGATTCTGCCTTGGATGCGATTGATCGCTTTATCCGCATGAATCCGATGAGTAGTAAAGTGGACTATGCCTTATATCTGCGTGGCTTAGTTAATTTTAATCGCGGCAGTAGCTTAGTCGATAAGGTATTCCCGCGTAGTATTGCTGACTTGGACATAGTGCGCCAAAAAGAATCTTTCCACGATTTCTCAACGCTCATCAATCGCTTTCCTGAGAGTCGTTACACGGGAGATGCTAAACAGCGCGTGCAGTATTTACGTAATACTTTGGCATCCTCTGAGGTCAATGTAGCTAAGTACTATATGACGCGTGGGGCATGGCTGGCAGCGTTTAATCGTGCCGAATATGCGATTAAGCATTATCAAGGCTCACCGGCGGTCATTGATGCATTAGAGATTAAAATTACCGCAGCTCGCAAAATGGGTAAACCCGACTTAGCAGCGGATAATCTCAAAGTGCTAGAAGCGAATTTCCCAGAGCGGGCAGCGAAGTTTCGTTAATTAGCGCTAAACTAGGTCTTGAGAATTAAGTACTTAAGTGAAAGTTATCGGATATTTCTGAAGTAGTTTTGGCGGTAGGGATGCCGCCTTGAAGTATACAAGGATGAATTCACAGCGACTGCGGAAGGCATGCTCGATAACTTTTGAATGGCTACTTAGTGTAGTGCTACCACCTAAACTGCTTCAGGCTGGTTATTCCGGTTGACTAGCATAAAACTCAATTAAGGCCTTGAAGCCTTCTTCACCATAGCGTTGTTCAACCGCCTCTACACTTTTAGTCATCCCTCTAGGGCTAGTCCGTGCGCCCTGTTGAAAATCAGTCAGGGCAAATTGCAAATATGTTTTCCATTGACCTGCTAGAATCGCCGCTCCGGTTTTATCTACTGTACCATTTTGAATATGGCACACCGCGCAATGTTGGCGGTGTAGTGACTTGCCTTGCATCACCAAATGAGGGTCAGTGACTTGAGAGGCACGGATAAAAGGTTGCTGGGCAAAATAGTCAGCGAGTAGCTTTAAGTCCTCAGCGCTATAACCCTTAGTAATTCGCCCCATAATGGTAGAATGACGCTTATCAGTTTTATATTCCAGTAAGCTGCGCTCTAAATAGGAGCGGCTAAAGCCCGCAATGCTAGGGATAGCAGGGCCATTACTAATGCCATTAGTGCCATGGCAGCTCATGCAATTTTGAGCGATGAGCGCCGTGCGATTAAGGGGTTGATCTGCCGCCTGAGCACAAAGAAGTAGCCCCATACTCAATACTAGACCTATTGAACTCTGTAATAACCCACGCATAAGTATCTCTTGCTAACACTAATCAGCCCACTAGGGTAGTGAAAATCTCACACAAAGTAACTTAAACAGCAAAGCTATGTTGGATTAAGTGTAGTGTGCCGTTTTCAATGATCAAACAGCATAGGACAAATCAATTGCAAACGGTTCATAATACGTTGAGCTGTTTCAGCTTTGATCGAGCCTCCTCTAATAAATTTATTGCCTGTATTCACATCAACACTATCAGGAAAATAATAGTCATTATATCCGGCTTGTGTTTTTTGAAATAAGGGCTTTATTTCGCCACGCTTGCTACTGGTTTTTCTAATTAAGTTCTTTTCCAGTGCATAGTTACAGGCAAGTCTGAGCTGATCAAGCTGGTCTTTTGCTGGAGTATTGAAAGATAGTTTAGGGAGCGGGTTAAATAAATGCTTAATGCCTGAATGATCAATATAACCTTCCTCAAAAAGTAATACTCCTTGCTGGGCGCACAGTGTGTTTATTATAGCTTGCAAAATAGGCTCAGTTCTATAGCGCATTATTTCGCTTAAGTCAATATTAGCCAATACAGTCAAAATATCCTTTTTTAATCTAATATTGTGTTGATTTATTCTATGATAAAGTGAGTGTAGCGTATCTTTAACTTCATTAGGATAAATAGCTGTATAGTTAGCCATAGCATAAATAGCACAGGCTTGATATTGGCAATCATCATGCTTAAATGCAATTGCCTTTATTTTAATATAAGCAGATATATCTTTAATAGCGCCTAAGATTTTAATAGCATTTACGGCTAGTTCACTATGAGGTTGATCTAGAATAGGTCTACAAAAATCTGCCAACTTTAAAAATTGATCTGTATTAAGTAATGAATAAAGATCAGATCGACTTAGGTTGGCTAATATTTGGAAGCTATGCTCTGAGTTAGAGAAAAGTAGCTCCAATAGGATAGTAATACTGCTTTTGGGTATTTTAGCACTAATTTCGCTTTGCTTAAGGATAGCATTAAGCCAGATTTGCTTATAGGAGTAGTCTGCCTTTGTATAGAGTTGAAGTAACTCCTCTGCGGTTAAAATATTGTATTGAATAGCGTAGTAACTAGCAGTATAGGCTAGCTCGGCATTTTTTATTAATAAGACATTCTTAAACCATTCTCTACTTTGTTCATCTTGAAGGCTAATCACTGCCTCAATTGCTTTATCGGTTAATAATGTTGGCGAATAAAAATTAATGAAATTTAATAATTCATCTTTAAAGTTAGCTGCCCCTATCGTAGTGATAGTTTGCAATATAGGATTGTAGTCAATCAATTTTTCTGGTTCTTTATGTAAATAGGCAGCTAGATGACTAAAAAAATCTTTATGCTTAGTTTTGGCAGCGACTGTGCAGAGTAAATTTAAATTTTCCCTAGGTGAAGCAGTATAAAGCTCAATAATTGCTTGTCTTAGATTAGAAGTGTTTTTTTGAGCTAAAGCTATCAAAGCGTATTCTTGTATTTCGGGATTTTCACTATTCAATAGTTTTAAAATTAAATAATCCGCCTCTGTGTTGTTAATAAAACCAAGTAGTTTAATTGATTGCCAACTATTAGGGTCTTGTTGCTCTAGGTGTGCTTCAATATGAATAATATTTTTAATAATAAAGTTGGGTGATAGTAGTGCTAATAGTTCGCCTGCTGTTTCTTTAATAGGGCTTTGACTATCTAAAGACAAATTCCATAGTTTATCTCGCATATCATAACCAAGTAACTCAGTACTATTCTCAATATTAGCCTCTATTAAGTAGTGGGTTGCTTCTAAGTATAAAAATCCTATTTGATCGATAGTGTTAAGTAGGGTATTTAAGAGCACTTTTAGCATCTTAAAGTTAGAGTATTTACCGTAAATACCCGCTAAAAAGCGAAATACCATTTTCCAATGAGGACTAAAAATATACTGCTTAACTGCTTCAAAAGAGGTATCAGCGATATAGAGTGCAATCAAGTACTCTTGAAAAGTTAAATGGATAAAATGAAAATCTCCCCCTTGACGCCAACTATGTATCAGTCGAGAGGATAAAAAATGCTGATCAAAGCTAGGCGGAGCATGGGGCTTAGCACAATCCTCCCAATGATCGTACTCAAAAATTTGTAAAGGTGCGTTAGGTGCGATGGTATAAAGATAATAGCAAAATTTTGCTAGATAATTCATTTCTGGAGTACGGAAAAGCGTATTATCTTTGTTCGCATTTCTCAGTTGTAAGCGAATTAGCTCGATAATAGTAGCATAGATGTCAATTCTATATAAGGGTAATGATTTTTTCTGAGCATAATATTGAATATGGCACAGTAAGGTTAATAAAAAAGGATTACTTGCCATATCACGTAAACGAGAGTTGGTTTCTATTTGCCTTAGTAGTTCTTGTTGTTTGGTTTGTCTGTCAGGAGTATTACTGTTTCTAAACCAGCTTAGCACTAACTCTTCTATGCCTGCTTTATTCAAACTAATAATGTCATAGCAAATATCTTGCTCTAAGTCGCCAAAAAAACCGCTGTGTCTTGAGGTTAGTACCCATGAGAAATGCTGGCTAAGCTGTCTAATATCTTGTGTAATAATTTCAATAGCTGTGTTGTTAGTTGCGATTTCATCTAAGCCATCTAGTAAAAATAAAATAGTTTCTTTTTTCTCACCGGATAAGTGCAAAAGTAATTGCTCTAATCCATTAATTTCAGATCTATTATGGTGATAGGCTCCTTGCAATAATAAGGAGTATTGGCTAGATAGGTTATTAGCAGCTTGTTGGCCAAATAGTGAAATAGAGGCATAGTGGAGTAAACTCATAGAGGGAGTTTTTTGTTTTTCTATCCAATAGCGACGTAATGAAATAAAAATAGGTATGAGCCAGCGTGGACTATTAGTGGAAACTATGTCAAGGCATAGGTGTTTTAATAAACTGGTTTTACCACTACCGGGGTCTCCAAGAATAACTATATGCTGGTGCTGAGTTAGGTTAATACAGTGATCAAGACTTAGCGGCTGAGAGGCGTGGCGTTGTTGGCGCTCCTTTTGTTCCTCAGCGATAGTTCTTCCGTGTTGTAATAATACTGGATGTGCCACTCCTTTAACGCTGGCTACCCTTAATTCAACATACATATCCGCAATCGGAAAATTTTCTGATGCATCAAAGAGTGGAGGGAGGTGAGTAAACTCAGGAGAGTTGAGCATGCGTTGGGGGAGCCTCAACAACGGTGTGAGATTGAATGTTTGGTTGTTAAGTAATAGTTGATTATTTACTACCTTACTTGCTGCATCATATTGCTTAGCTTTATTTAAAATGCTTTCTTCTAGGTTCATGGTTTGTGCATAGAGCTATCACTTTCAAGGGATAAAGACTTTACCGCTGCTCTTAAGGAAGCTAGGTAATAGTCCTATTTATAGCTCTTACTAGGGCAGAACAAACGAGTGATTAGTGCTTGGGTGTATTTTCCTACCCTTGTCCCCAGCATCAATTACATAGAGAGTAGGCGTATTGAAGTTTCTCACGCCAATTTTGCAAGATAGTATTAAATTCGCAGTTGAAGTGAGAGGTTTAAATCTAAGATAAAGTAGCTGTGCTTAACCCCTTTGTTACTACTTGATTCAATAGATGTTAAATAGTTTCTAATCTAGTTCACTAGCCCTTACAAGGGATTCAGGGGAAAGGAAATTCCCCTTTTTTTCACTAAAAAAAGCTGTTAAAAAAGAAGGGTCTATTATTTAGTGCTCGTGTGCTCCTATGACCCATTTTCCGCCCATTCCTCAACAACCTCACCCCTTCGGGACTGAGTTTACTCACTTAACTGAGACGATCCAGCAGCTAGGCTTTGATGGGGTGCTGTATTCCTTTTATCCCAAGCCCATGTATCTGAATGCGAAAGTGCAGCCCGTGTTGCATTACTCCAGCGCTTTAGCTCAATTTGTCGCACATTATATTATTAATAATTACGGTAATCGGGATTTTGTGTTGCGTTTAGCTTTACAAAACTATAAAAAGCGTCCGCTAGATTGGTGGGAGGAAATTCATGCAGGTCATGTGACACCTGCAGAGCAACAAGTGACCGAAGAAGCACGACGCCAGTTTGGTATTTATTATGGGCTGTCTATTCCCGCACTGAATGGGACTTACGCTATAGCCGGTATCTCGGTCATCAGTCAAAATCCCTGTCCTATCCATTTTCAGCGCTTAAAACAAGCACATCTGGAAAAGCTGTATGAATTAGCTAATCTGTATCATGTCAAAATCGTCAACTCTAAAGAAGAACTGCGCTTTTTTCTGCGTCCTTTATTAGAGCGTCTCAACGATACTCAGAAAAAAGTGATTAAACATACTTTAGAGGGCACACCAATGAAGTGTATCCAGCAAACGCATAATATTACGCCGCGCTATGCTGAAAAAGTATGGAATAATATTCGTAAAGAGTTCGGTGATATTACTACCAACGAACTCATTTATATTTTAGGTATGGTCGATATCTATGAATACTTATGAATTTTTGCCTAGCTCTAAATAAGATGCCCCACCAAGGAAAAATTGATCATGAGCCGTTTTTACTACAAAACCTGCACGCTTTACTTGCTCAATTAATTTATCTAAAGCAATATAACGCCCTTGAGCTTTAGCCTGTGCAACAATGGCATAATTGATTTCCATAAAGCTTTCATAATGTGGATGTCCTATTAACTCTTGTTTAGCTAAATGCGCTAAACGTTCCTCATTAAAAGAGGCATTAGGATTAACTAAGATGAAAATACCGTCTGGTTTTAATAGTGTGTAGATATGCTTTAATAATTTATCTTGTTCTGACCAGCTATAAAAACTATGGATCGAAAAGATAGCGTCATACTGCCCCTGTATATCGCTAATATCGGCATTTATTAAAAATGCTGGTTCAAATTCTAGTTGTGTTTTAAGCCATTTCGCTTGTTGAATCATGGCAGTACTAGCATCGACACCAGTATAACGGCTAACGTGGGGATTATCCTGTACATAAGCCATGATACGTCCCGTACCACAACCTAAATCCAACACTTGCCCACGGATGCGTTGGGCTACCTGCTGATAGACCTCCTTTTGTACAGATAGATAGGAGCTTAAATGTGCGCTGCTATAGTGATCCCAGTGTTGCGAGGTGAAAGGGTGCTGCTTGGAAGATACCCATTTATGAAATTTAGGCTGAGCAGCTTGCACATTCCAAGCTATTAAGCATAGCGGTGCTTGTTCTTCATCCCAGCTATAGCCCATATCCATGGATAGCACTTCAACCGCCATCATTTTTTTATGCGAGGGAATATTGCGTTGTTTCATCACAATCAGCACATAGTCAATGCCTAATACATTGGCAATCGCGTGCGTAAGGCGGTAATGAGTGCGTAAGCCATTGACTTTATCTTGGGTAATTAGCAAGCGCCCTAATTCGGCTATACGTTTATTATCACGGCGCATCTGGTGCACCGACTCTGGAAAAAGCGCCTCTTCTGGAAAACCTTGCCCATCATCCAATAATAGGCGTGACGTGCTAGTCAGCTCGCCGTGGTGATTTGTGCCGTAAAGCACGTAACTATACTGATCTAAACCATCGTCATGAAAAGCGTGGACATTGGGGCGGTCGGCGGTGTAGTAACTCTGCTTGAAAGCTTTAATTCGTGCTAACTCTTCAGCGGTTTTTACCAGATAAAAGCCTTGTGGGAGTAGTGCTTCAATTGTTTGCACAATAGTCTTTGGTTTGACCAGTGGGCTGAGATCTATAGGCTTAGCGTGAATACTAACAGTCATGGTTGGGTTCCTCATCAGTGCTTGATTACGAGGACTATGATTAAGTGAGTAGCAGGTGAGTGGCGTGGTGAGTTGAGGGTGAATACTGGGGATTTGGAGATGAATTGGGGTGAATTAGTAGAGACTCATCCAACCCGCTAACTAGATCCCGTCATTAGCTCCAAAAAATGTCTAGCTGCGTTCGATAGCGAGCGCTTGCGATGCGTAATAATGCCCAGCGGTCGCTGTAACTGTAGGGCAGTCTTCAATACCACCACACTCTGATCCAGCAGGGTTTCCGGTAGCAGTGACCAACCTAATCCAGCGACTACCAGCATTTTTAAAGTTTCTAAATAGTTAGTGCTGAGATAGGTATTAAGCATTTGGTTTTGCTCAGCAAAGGCTTGGGCAATAATTTGATAAGTATAGGTTTCAGGGCTAGGTAGCACACAGCGATAGGAGGCTAGAGTCGTAATGTCGGTATGGGGTGCTAGTGCTAGGGGATGCTCTGGACTCACGACAATATGCAAAGGATCAACCCAAAGGGTTTGGGCTTGTAATTGTTCAGGTAAGGTACTCGGTAACGTAATCACTGCTAATTCTAAATCACCTTGTTCTACCCCTAAGCAAGCTTCTTCGGAACTGACAAAACGTAAATCCAAACGCACCTCAGGATAGTGTTGATTAAAAGCCTTCAAAATAGGAGGCAAACGGTGCAGACCAATGTGGTGACTCGTCCCCATAACTAATTCGCCATTCACAGTGCTAGATAGATTAGAAGCAATACGGCGAATATCGGTCAATTCATTTCTTAAATTTTGCACCTTAGGTAATAGTACTTGCCCTGCCTCAGTTAAGGTCACTTTTCGATTAATACGATTAAATAACAAAGTGCCTAATTCAGTTTCTAAGGCAGTAATGCGCTTACTGATAGCAGGTTGTGTGACAAATAATACTTCAGCCGCTTTAGAAAACGATTGTAGGCGGGCGACTTCGATAAAAGCGTTTAAGGTTTGAATGTCCATGAAATTCCTAGTAATTCGTATTGCTCTAGTTGCTTGTTACCATCATGAGTTACCGTAGGGGCAAACCTATGTGTTTGCCCTAGCGCTAGGTAGCACAAGCAGATACACAACTATTAGGTAGACACCTTGCTTTACCCCTACTACTAACCTACTTGTATGAACTAACTATTCTAAATCGGAATGTAGAATATGAAAATTATGAATTTTATTTATTCATAGCAAGCTGTTAGGCTTGTGTTCATTAATCATTCAATGAGGATGACACCTGTGGCAGGCAAAACACTTTATGATAAAGTTTTTGACGCTCACGTAGTACGCCGTGAAGCTGATGGAACGTGTTTACTTTATATTGACCGTCACTTAGTCCATGAAGTGACCTCCCCGCAAGCTTTTGAAGGTCTTAAAATCGCTAATCGCCAGCCGTGGCGTATTGGTTCGATGTTAGCGGTTCCTGATCATAATATTCCCACCAAAGATTTAGATAAGGGTATTACTGATCCGGTTTCACGCTTACAGGTCGAGACTTTAGATCAAAATTGCCGTGATTTTGGTGTGACTGAGTTCAATATTGGCGATCCACGCCAAGGTATTGTGCATGTGATGGGACCAGAGCAGGGCGCTACCTTACCCGGAATGACGGTGGTATGTGGTGATTCGCATACCTCTACGCACGGTGCGTTTGGGGCATTAGCACACGGCATTGGTACATCTGAAGTGGAGCATGTCATGGCGACCCAATGCTTGATTCAGAAAAAAATGAAAAATATGCGCGTGACCGTAGCTGGCAAAGTCGGTAAAGGTGTAACCGCTAAAGACATAGTACTCGCTATTATCGGTAAAATCGGTACAGCAGGGGGTACGGGCTATGCGATGGAATTTGCCGGTGAAGCGATTCGTGACCTGTCTATGGAAGGGCGCATGACGGTTTGCAATATGGCGATTGAGGGCGGTGCTCGTGCAGGCATGATTGCGGTGGATGACACCACGATTGAGTATGTCAAAGGTCGTCCTTATGCCCCTAAAGCGGAAGATTGGGATAAGGCGGTAGCAGCATGGCGTGATTTACACTCTGATGCCGATGCAGTGTTTGATCTAGAAATCACACTAGATGCTGCAAGTATTCAACCTCAAGTCACTTGGGGAACATCACCAGAGATGGTAGTGGATGTGAATGGTAGTACGCCCGATCCAGAGCAAGAAGCCGATAGCACTAAGGCTAATAGTATTCGTGCAGCGCTTAAGTACATGGGTTTAAAAGCGAATCAGCCGATGAATACTATTCCTATAGATAAAGTATTTATTGGGTCTTGCACTAACTCCCGTATTGAGGATTTACGCGCTGCTGCTGAAATTGCCAAAGGTCGCAAAGTTGCGGGTAATGTCAAATTAGCGATGGTGGTTCCGGGGTCGGGTCTAGTAAAGGCGCAAGCAGAGCGTGAAGGTTTAGACCAAATTTTCCGTGAAGCGGGATTTGAATGGCGTGATCCGGGCTGCTCCATGTGTCTAGCGATGAATGCAGATCGTTTAGAGCCGGGTGAGCGTTGTGCCTCCACCTCTAATCGTAACTTTGAAGGACGTCAAGGACAGGGTGGACGTACTCATTTGGTCAGTCCAGCAATGGCGGCGGCAGCAGCTATTAAAGGTCACTTCGTTGATGTGAGGGCTTTATAATGGAAAAATTTACCGTACATACTGGCAAAGTGATTCCACTGGATCGTGCGAATGTAGATACCGATGCGATTATTCCCAAGCAATATTTAAAATCGATTTTACGCACGGGTTTTGGTCCTAATCTATTTGATGATTGGCGCTATTTAGATGTCGGTGAGCCGGGAATGGATCACACTAAACGGCGCATTAACCCTGATTTCGTATTGAACTTTCCGCAGTATCAAGGCGGTTCAGTGCTCATTGCACGGGAAAACTTTGGTTGTGGTTCGTCGCGTGAGCATGCGGTGTGGGCATTGGAAAATTATGGTATTCGCTCAGTGATTGCGCCTAGTTTTGCCGATATTTTCTTTAATAATAGCTTCAAAAATGGGCTACTACCGATTGTATTACCCACCGAAGTCGTTGATCAATTATTCAAAGAGACGGCTGCACAAGCAGGTTATCAATTAATAATTGATTTAGCTCAGCAAACCGTGACTACACCCAGCGGTCAAGCTTTTACTTTCACTATTGATGAGTTTCGCAAGTATTGTTTACTCAATGGCTTAGATGATATTGGTCTGACCTTGCAGCATGCGGATGAAATTAAGGCTTACGAGGCAAAACGCAAAGTAGCAGCGCCTTGGTTGTTTAATTGATTTGAGAGTAATGTGTAATGACAAATAAAATTTTAGTATTACCCGGTGATGGTATTGGTCCTGAAATTGTGGCTGAGGCATTAAAAGTACTAAATGTCTTTAAAAACGAAGGTAGCCTCGATTTTGAATTAGAGCATGCTCATATTGGTGGTGCTGCTTATGATGCGGAAGGCAAACCTTATCCAGCCTCTACTCAAGCCTTAGCTAAAAAAGCCGATGCTATCCTATTAGGAGCGGTGGGTGGTCCTCAGTATGATAAATTAGATCGTCCTTTGCGTCCTGAGCGCGGTCTATTAGCAATTCGTTCGGATTTAGGACTCTATGCCAATCTACGTCCAGCGATTTTATATGAAGAGTTAGCCAGTGCTTCGTCTTTAAAGCCTGAACTGGTGGCTAATCTCGATATTATGATTGTGCGTGAATTGACAGGGGATATTTACTTTGGTCAACCGCGTGGTATCGAGACTTTAGCCAATGGTGAACGTCGCGGTTTTAATACGATGGTGTATACCGAGTCTGAAATTAAGCGGATTGCTAAAACGGGCTTTGAAACTGCCATGAAGCGCAATAAAAAGCTATGCTCAGTGGATAAAGCCAATGTGCTAGAAGCCACTGAATTATGGCGTGAGATTGTGACTGAAATGGGTAAAGATTATCCAGAAGTGGAATTAAGCCATATGTATGTGGATAATGCCGCCATGCAATTAGTCCGCGCCCCCAAGCAGTTTGATGTCATGGTCACGGGTAATATTTTCGGTGATATTTTATCGGATGCAGCCGCTATGCTCACTGGTTCGATTGGTATGTTGCCCTCGGCTTCATTGAATGAGTCTAGTGTAGGTATGTATGAGCCTATTCACGGTTCTGCTCCTGATATTGCAGGCAAAGGTATTGCTAATCCATTAGCCACCATTTTGTCGGTTGCCATGATGTTACGTTATAGCTTAAATGCAGCACCCTTAGCAGAGCGGATTGAGGCAGCGGTGAAGCAAGTACTCGCACAAGGTGTGCGCACGGGTGATATTTATACCCAAGGTTGCCAACGTGTCGGTACTGCGCAAATGGGTGATGCGGTAGTGGCGGCTTTGAAAGCGTAAGGAAATAAGAAACGATGACCAAACAATATACCATAGCCGTAATCGGAGCTACCTCATTAGTGGGCGAAACACTGATTGAGTTGTTAGCTGAGCGTAAATTTCCCATTAGTCAGTTATATGCATTAGCTCCAGTGGCTTTTGAAGATGATGAGGTTGAGTTTGGTCGTCGTACTTTAGAGATTCAAGATATAGCGGGTTTTGACTTTACTGAAGCTGAGATTGCTTTTTGTGTTGATGCTCAACTAACCGCACAATATGGCGAGGAAGCGGCGCAGGCTGGTTGTGTTGTTATTGATTTAAGTGGTTATTTTAATGGCAGAGAGGGTGTGCCATTACTGATTCCAGAGGTAAATCCTGACCGTATTAGTGAGTATAAAAACCACAATATTATCGTTAGTCCGCTCGGTACTACCGTTCAGGCTTTGCTGGCTTTAAAACCGCTAGATGATGTAGCTAGAATACAAAGAATCAATATTACGTCTTATCAGGCTGTGTCAGGCTCTGGTAGGTTAGGTATTGATGAGTTGGCAGGTCAAACAGCACAATTGCTCAATGCAAAACCTATCGACACCAAACTATACCCCAAACAAATTGCTTTCAATGTATTGCCGCAAATTAATGCTCTACAAGATAATGGTTATACAGTGGATGAGAACCGTTTCATACAAGAAATGCGTAGCCTATTAGCAAATTCCAATTTGGGTGTGAATCCGACTTTTGTTAGGGTTCCGGTATTTTTTGGTGATGCACTGGCTTTGCATATAGAGACTGAGCGTAAAGTGACCGCTGAGCAGGCTTATGAAGTATTACAATTAGCGGCTGGCATTACAGTAATGGACACTCTTGAGGATGGGGGTTATCCTACGCCCGTTACTGAAGCAGCTAATGAAGATACGGTATTTATAGGGCGGATTCGTGAGGATTATTCTCACCCGTGTGGACTCGATTTATGGGTGGTTGCCGATACAGTGCGTAGAGGGACTGCTTTGAATGGTATACAAATAGCTGAGTTATTAGTACAAAATGCTTGATGCGCTACTAAAAAAAGTTCAGCTCAAATTAATGGGTTCCTGTGAGAATAAGCTTATCTAGTCATTAGTCTCGCTTATTTTGGCTAGTTAGGGCTTCAGGTAGGCAATTGCTTGTCAATACGTGCTCATATATAGTTGAAAAACTGATAATAATTACGATCACTATTCATCCATAATTACAATAGGGCTAAGTCAAATTCAGGGGATGGATCAGAGATGCAACAGTCGCACACATAAAAGGGGAATCGCAGTGAATAAGCAGGCTCTAAGTTTAGCCATGTTCGTCGCTGGAGGTGTATATCCAGCGGTGTCCAATGCGCTGAGTCTAGGCGATATTGAGTCTAACTCCAACCTGAACCAACCGCTGAAAGCGCAAATTGAGCTGCTTTCAACCAATGCTCAGGAAGCTCAACAATTACAGGTTCGTCTTGCACCTCCTAGTGTGTTTAATCGCGTTGGTATTGACCGCCCTGCCTATCTAGAAAGCTTAAGGTTTTCAACTACTATTAGAAACGGTAAGCCCGTTATTGTAGTGTCCTCTGATGTACCCATTGATGAACCCTTTGTCAATTTTCTAGTAGAAGTAAGCTGGCCTCAGGGACAGTTATTAAAAGAATATACCGTGATGCTTGATCCTCCGGTATTAATGCAGCCGGGCAATACCAGTACTGCTGAAGCAACAGTACGTGCTGAGCCTAGTGCAGGTGGTCGAGTAGCGCGTCCAGCACCGCAGCAAGCCCAAGCACAACAACCTACGCGTGTTGCCACTGCTCCACAACAACCTAGAGCAGCCCAGCCGCAACCCGTACAACGTGAGCGCGTAGCGCCACGCCCAGTTGAAGCTCAGCCGCAGCCCGTTGCTCAAGCCCAGCCCCAACCCGTACAAGCACAACAGCCTGCACGCCCCGCGAGACGTGCAGCAGCTAACCGTACTTATCGAGTCCGTGCGGGTGATACCTTATATGGTATTGCGGAAAAAGCTCGTCCTAGAGAGCTAACAACTGATCAAATGATGATTGCACTGTATCGTGCGAATCCTAATGCCTTTATTCGTAATAATATTAATGGCTTGAAACGCGGAGCAGTATTACGTGCTCCTACTATGGAGGCTGCACAAAGTGTTGCCCCCACTACCGCTCGCCAACAAGTGCGCCAGCAGCATGCGGATTGGAAAGAGTTTCGTAGTCGGGCGGCCGCTACTACGGTGGCACAAGAAGGTAACAATACTACTCGCACTCCTGCTACGAATGCCGCTCAAACCACTAAACCAGCTACACCTCAACAGCCAGATAAGCCTAATACTAAACCACGTTTAGAGGTATTAGGAGGCAATCAAGAGGCGACTCCCAGTAATAATGCGACCGCTGCCGCCGGTCAGGCTCGCTTACAAGAGTTAGAAAAACAGCTTTCCTTGACTCGTGAATCGATTTCAGCGCGGCAACGTGAAAACACCGAGTTACGCTCACGCTTATCTGATTTAGAGTCAATGTTGGAGAAGAAAAATCGTCTAGTGGCTATGGGTAATAGCCAAATGGCTGATTTACAAAATTCTCTAGGTAATAACGCTAACCCTAATGCGACTACTTCAACACCTATAGCTAATGGTACGGAGGCTGCTGTTAATCCCATACCGGCTCAACCTAATACCACGACGGCTACTCAACTGCCTTCGATGCAGGCGGGTGTTGCACCTAATGCAACTACTCCAACCCTTCCCAATAATGGCACTTTACCTAATGTAGGGGCGACTACTGCCAATGGTACTGTTTTACCACCCGTCACACCTAATGCTGAAGGGGCTAACTTACAGCAGACCGTAGGCAATATGGCGGCTAATCAAAATAATACCATTAACCGCACAGTGCCTCCGGTCAATCAAGGCTCTGTCACACAGCCCAATACGCCTAAGCCTAATGAGGTGAAACCCACACCGGCGTTTACTGATGAAACCGCAGAAGGTAATGACTTATTGAGTATGCTAACTTCACCGTTAGCCTTACAAATTGGTGCAGGTTCTTTACTGGGTTTATTAGGGCTTGGTTTGCTTTGGCGCTTCTTGGGACGTAGAAGACAGAAAGTAGTGAATAATGATGCCATCTTCGATTTAGAAGATGATATTGCCGATCCTACTAAAGGCGAAAAACTGCATGGCGCTGATGTTTTCGCTAATTTAGAAGATGAAATTAAGCACGCTGAACAACGCCATGATGTGCCCGTGCGTGGAGCGGCGGTAGGTGTAGGTGCTGGTAGCACTAAGGTCACTGATACCACCTTGGATACCAAACATGCAGCACCTTCAGAAGAAGACGATGTGCTGATGGAGTCTAATGTTTATATTGCCTACGGACTGCATCAACAAGCCGAAAGTGAGCTGAAAAAAGCTATTGAAAAGCATCCTCAGCGCTTAGAGTATCGTCATAAATTATTAGAGAATTATTTTGCTGCGAATAACCGTGCTGCGTTTGATCAAACAGCACAAGAGTTTATGGCGCAATCCGGTGTGAATAAACAGCGTTTGTGGGACGATATTGTCGTGTGGGGGCGTAAAATCAGCCCCGATAATTCACTGTATGCCGCTAATACCTCGCAAACCGTAACGTCTGAACTAGGTGCTAATAGAGTAGCCACTACTGCCGGTGCAGCGGCGGCTAGTGTGGGTGCAGTCGCGGTGGCGAATGCAGCCTTAAAAGCGGATGATGATGATTTTGATGACTATGATTTAGATTTACCGGATCTAGACCTGCCACAAGTTTCCAGCCAGTTAAAAGCTGATTTAGGACAAACGAACCTATCCAATTCTAACTTAACAGCTAATAATGCTACTAAAACAGATGATTTAGCAGGCATTAATCTAACAAAAACTGATAAAGAAACGACTTACAGTGCGCCCACTATTAATCAAATCACTGACGAGTTAGACGATTTTGACTTTGATTTAGATTTTGATGAGCCTAAGTTACCAACTTCTACTCTTAAAACCGATGCACCTCGTCCGACCGCTAGCAGCATGCTAGATGAGCTGGATAGTCTTGATTTTGATACTGATCCTTTACCAGTGGTGGAGCCTAAAACACCTGAGAAGGGTATTGTCAATTTATTTGATGAGCTGGATTTAGCGGGTGATACCGTGGCTAATAAAGCTCAGCAAGTAGCTGGTCAAGCAGGTTCGGCACTGAATGCGACAGCGGCAGCAGCAGGACAAGGTTTAGACACATTAGGTGGTAAAGTGGGTGCGGCTGCCACGGCAGCAGTAGCAGGGGCTGGCGCTTTAGCGGCTGGAGTAATGAATGCAGCTAGCAACAGTAAGGCTGCTCAAGCGGCGGATCAAGCATTAGATGAGTTTGACGAATTAGATGATGCGGATTACTCAGCACTGGATGATTTACTCAAAGAGCATAATCTAACCCTAGCCGATTCAGCAGCCGATGCTAATAAAGCCGCTTTAGTCGCTAATACTGCCAATGTTGCTAATGTAGTAGGTAGTACTAAACCCAAGGTCACGGATTTAGAGCTGCATATTAAAGATAACGACCTCAATAAGATCTTACCGGAAAACAACTTCTATACTAAATCAGCCAATTCAGCCTCCAATGTGGCTCCAGTGCATGCCACAACAGCGACTGAAGAAGAGTGGTTGGGTGATATTGATGACGCTTTATCTTTCTTGGATTTACCCGATGAAGAAATCGATCTGCATGAAGCTCATATCAGCACTAAGCTTGATTTAGCCCGTGCCTACTTAGATATGGGGGATATTGAGGGTGCGCGTAGTACTTTAGAGGAAGTAGTGGTTGAAGGTAATGATGATCAACGGCGTGAGGCGCAACAATTGCTGCATCAAGCGGGTTGAGATTAGTCCTAATCCTCGTTATAAAGGCTAGCCGTTTGGCTGGCCTTTTTTATTTGGGATATAGTGATGAGATTTGCGGCTTGTGTGGAGTATGAGGGAACCCATTATTGTGGTTGGCAGATTTTAGGTCATGCACCTTCCGTACAGGAGCATGTGGAGCAAGCGCTGTCTAGCATTGCCGCGCATCCCATCCAAGTCACTTGCTCTGGGCGTACCGATAGCGGTGTGCATGCGGTAGGGCAGATTATCCATTTTGATACTGAGGCGAAGCGTGACCCGCGCGGTTGGTTATTTGGGACTAATTCTAAATTGCCTGCCGATATTGCGCTGCGTTGGGTTGTACCTATTGAAGAAGATTTTCATGCTCGCTTTTCAGCGTTTGCCAGACGCTATCGGTATATTATTTTAAATCGTTTAGCGCGTCCGGGTTTATTCCAAAATAAAACGGCGTGGGTGTATTACCCACTCGATGATCAAGCCATGCATCAAGCGGCTCAAGTCTTATTAGGTGAGCATGATTTTTCTAGCTTTCGTGCGGCTGGATGTCAAGCCCGCCATGCCATGCGTGAAATTCAAGAGTTAACCATTTGGCGCTCAGGTGAAATGCTGTATGTGGATATTAAAGCTAATGCCTTTTTACATCATATGGTGCGCAATATTGTTGGGTCATTATTAAAAGTCGGTACGGGTGAAAAACCGATTGAATGGATAGCCGAGTTATTAGCTTTAAAAGATCGTACTAAGGCAGGAATGACAGCTCCTCCTCAAGGGCTGTATTTTGTGCAAGCTTACTATCCAGAACGCTTTCAATTACCAGAGCCGAGTAATGCACCTACGTTGGTTTAGTGGATAGTGGTGATAAAACAACCTTGTTTTTTATCTAATTTCGAGTGGAAACAACCTTGTCTTTTATCTAATCGTATGTTTGTAGGGGTAATACACTAATTCTGCCCCAAACGGCGATATAGAAATAAGCATCTAGCTAAAAGCAACTGTGAAGCAGTCTTAGCAGCAAAGAAGCTGCCTTGAAGCTTATAGGGACATATGTGGCTGCATAGGACATGCGCTTACTTTGGCTCAAGTACTTAGTCATACTAAAGGTTGGTGATGTAGGGGCTATGATTTAGTTAAGCGTTTTTCCCACACGCCCAAACTCATGTACGGCATCCACCAGTACTTTGACATGATCAGGATTAATATGCTGATGAATGCCATGACCTAAATTAAATACATGACCTGTCGGAGCAGGGAAGTCACTGATGATTTGCTTGACTTGAGCGCGAATCGTCTCAGGCGAGGCATAGAGTACACAGGGGTCCATATTGCCTTGTAAGGCTACTTTGGAGCCTACCCGTTGATGCGCTTCACCAATATTAATCGTCCAGTCCAAACCTAAGGCATCGCAGCCTGTAGCCGCGATTGTTTCCAGCCATTGCATACCGCCTTTGGTGAATAAAATGACAGGTATCGTTTCGCCATCAACCGTCCGAGTGAGGTTTTTAACAATCTTTTCCATATAGCGTAGGGAGAACTCTTGATAAGTGCTCGGTGTTAAGGTTCCACCCCAAGTATCAAAAATCATTGCCGCTTGTGCACCGGCTGCAATTTGGGCATTGAGATAACTGGTCACACTGTCCGCTAACTTATCCAGCAATAAATGCATAGCTTTAGGATTGTCATAGAGTAAGCCTTTGACTTTGCCATACTCTTTACTCGAACCCCCTTCAACCATATAAGTCGCTAGTGTCCAAGGGCTACCGGAAAAGCCAATCAGCGGGATGCGATTATTCAGTGCTTTACGAATGGTGCGTACTGCATCCATCACATAGCCTAGCTCTAATTCGGGGTCGGGAATACTTAAGGCTTGAATCGCGGCTTCAGTTTGTACGGGGCGCTCAAAGCGTGGACCTTCACCTTCGGAAAAATATAAACCCAACCCCATAGCGTCGGGAACGGTGAGAATGTCAGAGAATAGAATCGCCGCGTCTAAATCAAAACGTTCTAGCGGTTGGAGCGTGACCTCACAGGCTAGCTCTGGATTTTTGCATAAATCCATAAAACTACCCGCTCGCGCACGAGTAGCACGATATTCGGGTAAATAACGTCCTGCTTGGCGCATAATCCACAAAGGCGTGGTATCGACAGGTTGGCGCAGCAGAGCACGCAAGAAACGATCATTCATAGGTTTCATTTAATTACCTCTGCTGAGCTAATACTAAGAGCAAGAAAAAATTAGGCGCTGAGTTGCGCTTTAATTAAGCCGCTAAGTTTACCCATATCGGTACGCCCTTGTACCTTGGGTTTCAGCCAGTTCATGACTTTGCCCATTTCTTGAGCGGTTGCAGCACCTGTTTCTTGAATAGCTTGGCTAATCAAGGCGGCTACTTCTGCCTCGCTCAGGGCTTGGGGTAAATACTGTTGGATCACATCCAGCTCAGTTTGCTCTTGAGCCACAAGATCCATGCGGTTAGCAGCGCTAAATTGGCTAATCGAATCACGACGTTGTTTCACCATCTTAGTCAGAGTGGCAATAATATCGCTATCGCTTTGTTCGGTGCGGGTATCAACTTCTTGTTGTTTGACCGCTGCGAGAATCAGACGAATAGCCCCCAAGCGTGCTTTATCTTGAGCACGCATGGCTGCTTTCATGTCGTCTGTCAATTGAGTCTTAAGTGACATGGTAGAGTACTGCTTATTAGTACAAGCGAACCCGACGATTTAAATCACGAGAAATACGCTTTAGATTGCGTTTGACCGCAGCAGCGCGTTCACGTTTACGGATCGCTGTAGGTTTTTCATAAAATTCGCGGCTACGAACTTCAGCAACAACACCTGCTTTTTCGCAAGTGCGTTTAAAACGGCGGAGTGCCACTTCAAATGGCTCTGATTCTCTTACTTTTACGCTTGGCATAGTACCACTTCAAAAATTACGGATTTTAGTGAACGCAAGATTATACCGTGGTCACCAAGAAATGCAAAAAAAGATCAAGCGTTTTGCTTAGCTTTCGTCAGCTTTTTGAGTAAATTCGCCATAAAGAATGAGTGAATGACCACTAATTTTAAAGCCATGCGCAGCTGCAATAGCTTGTTGACGTTGTTCAATCACCTCATCAAAAAACTCAACCACGCGCCCCGTCTTACTACACACCATATGGTCATGATGATCCTCACTGCTGATTTCAAATACAGCTTGAGTGCCTTCAAAGTGGTGACGTGTAATCAGTCCAGCCGCTTCAAATTGTGTCAGTACCCGATAAACGGTGGCTAACCCAATATCCTCATCATTAGACAATAGGCGGCGATATATTTCTTCAGCGCTCATGTGCCGATCAGGAGCAGTGCTTAATAGTTCAAGAATTTTAAGGCGTGGCTGGGTGATTTTTAGTCCAGCGCGTTTAATATCTTTCTCTTCCACCCTGCATTCTCCTTGGTGAATAGTCTATGATGGTAACGCTTAGTTCTAACTAGATAAGATAGGTTACCATGATCAAATCAATCATTTTAGCTTCCTGTATGACGATAGGATTACTGACGGGTTGTAGCTCGTATAAAGCGGACATTGAACAGGGCAATATCGTCACACAAGAAGAGTTAAATCAGGTCAAACGAGGCATGTCACCTACGGATGTACAAATGCTTTTAGGTACACCCTTATTAAAAGACGATTTCAACCAAAATCGCTGGGATTATGTGTTCTATCTCAAACAAGGTAATGGAACCTCTAAAAAACAGGGCGTCACCGTGTTCTTTAATAATGGCGTTGTATCTGATTTACGTTTAGATCAAGTAGGCTCTTAATACTTGATCTTAGTGCTCAGTATATAACATTAAAAGGGACTCGGGGGGCTAGCCTTCCGAGTTTTCTGTTTCGCTAGCACCTTTTTTCATTTTCTTGCCTTCCGCTGCACGTTGTTTACGCACCTCTTTAGGATCAGCGATGAGCGGGCGATAGATTTCAATACGATCTCGCGCTCTTAGTGGAGTATCTAGGGTAGCTAGCTTACTAAAAATACCCACTTTGAGAGTGTCTAGCTTCAGCTCTGGATAACGCTCTAACACTTTAGATGCTTTGATACCCTCAGCAATAGTACTCCCTTCCGGTAAATTAGCGGTGAGTAATACTTGCTCGTGAGGCAGGGCATAAATCACCTCAATAGGAATGAGGGCGGGAGTATTAGGACTTTCCATAGGTTTCATGTGCTCTTTTTACGAATGAATCCACTAGCGTATTCGCTACTTGATTAAAAATAGGGCCAATAGCAAAGGCTACGAGTTTATTAGAAAACTCAAATTCTAAATCAAAAGAGACCTTGCACGCCGTATCTAGAGGAGTAAAGCGCCAAAACCCATGTAAGTGTTTAAAGGGACCATCGACTAAAGACATCTCGATACTGTGATAGGGTTGGAGTCGATTCAGCGTGGTGAAGCTCTTAGTGATAGCACCTTTGGCGATTTCGACACTGGCTTTTACCATCTCAGCACTACGTTCGTATTCCTGAGCTTGCCCACACCACGGTAAAAATTGCGGATACTGACTAATATTATCCACTAAGCGGTACATTTGCTCAGGGCTGTAAGGGACTAAAGCACTGCGACTAATCTGCGCCATGTAATCAGATTCCTTTTAAGTTAATCGGCGTTTCTATTCTAGGCTGATAGCGTTATTATCGGCTCCTTATGTCTGGATAAACATATCAATCTCAATGGCTAAACAAAAGAAAAAATCTTCCGCCGGAAGTAATACGATTGCGCTCAATAAGCAAGCTCGCTTTAATTATTCGATTGAAAGCACCTATGAGGCAGGTGTTGCTTTAGAGGGTTGGGAAGTAAAAAGTATTCGGGACGGGCGCGTACAGTTGCAGGATAGCTATGTGATCTTCCGCAATGGTAACGCCTATTTATTTGCAGCCCTCATCACACCGCTCTTATCCGCCTCGACTCATATCATCCCTAATGCATTTCGTGATCGGCAGCTCCTATTGCATCGGCGTGAAATCGATAAACTCATGGGGTCTGTAGATCGTAAAGGCTATACCGTCGTACCGATTGCGATGTATTGGAAAAATAATCGGGTAAAAGTCGAAATCGGTCTAGGCAAGGGTAAACAAGAACACGACAAACGCGATACTGAAAAAGATCGTGATTGGGGACGTGAGAAAGAGCGCCTGATGAAACATAGTACGCGTTAATTTATGACTTCAGTATTGGATAATCTCTGCATTGTCATGGTGCAAACCTCGCATCCGGGTAATATTGGTGCGGCAGCTCGCGCGATGAAAACGATGGGGGTGAGTGACTTACGCCTGATTCAACCCAAAGATTTTAATTCCCCTCAAACTAAAGCGATGGCTTCGGGCGCAGATAGCATTTTAGAGCATGCTAAGCGAGTCCAGACCTTGAGTGAAGCACTAGCCGACTGCCAAGTAGTGATTGGCACGAGTGCACGTTCTGAACGCTCTTTGCCTTGGCCGCAATTGACCGCGCGTGAGTGTGGTGAGTTTGTAGCACCTCAATTAGCGGGGCAGAAAATTGCTTTAGTGTTTGGGCGTGAGCGCACGGGGTTGACTAATGAGGAGTTGGCCCAATGCCAGTATCTTACCCATATTCCGATGGCGGTGGATTACTACTCGCTCAATATTGCAGCAGCAATTCAACTTTATTGTTATGAATGTGCGATGGCGGTACAGGGGTTAAAACATCCAGAATCGACACCAGCAGAGGGATTAGGAGAGCCTTTAGCCACAGGTGCTCAGCTAGAGGGTTTATATGAGCACTTAGAGCAGACCTTAATTGAGGTACGCTATTTAGATCCAGAGAATCCGCGCTTATTAATGAATCGCTTACGACGTTTGTTTGGGCGCACGCATTTGACCCAAAGTGAGATGAATATTTTGCGTGGTATTTTGGCGGCGTTTCAAGGGCGAAAATTCCGACCAAGAGCACAAGAAAAGGCTTGACGCTTAAAGGATCGATCTATATTATACGCCTCCATTGCCGGTATAGCTCAGCAGGTAGAGCAACTGACTTGTAATCAGTAGGTCACCAGTTCGATTCCGGTTGCCGGCACCAAATTAAAAGCCTTGTAGGTCATGCACTTACAAGGCTTTTTGCTTTTGGAGCTAAGGCTTAAAATCGGTCTAAAACCGTTTTACGGTGTACTTTGCGGTGTACTTTTGGCATTTTGACTCCCTCAAAACTATTTTTTTGAGGTGCTACGGGTAGCCAGTGATTACCCTACTCACTATCAGGCTTTAATACCTCGCTTGTTCCGGTACTCGGTCAAACAGATAACCCGCGCTTGCAATTCTGCCTCATGTCTTGGCAGTCCGCCTTCATACTCCATTATCGCGCTACGTTCCTCTAGGCATTCGTTAAAGTCGGCTTGTTCGTCTGGAGTCTGTGGATTCTTCAGACGGTCATTAAAACGCTTGAAAAAATCATCTAGGTGGGTCTTGGTGTGTGCAGTCATCAAACTACCCTCTTACTCTGAATGCAATGTCGAGTTGGCGTTTTTTCGCGGTTACATCGGTTACATCGGTTACACGATTGATTTTAAAGGGGTTTTCATGTAACCGCAGCCAAAATTGAGCGGTTACATCGGTTACATGGTTGTTTTTAAAGGAATTTGTGCTTTTTAAGGCATGAAAAAAAGCGCTAAAAAGTGATTTATTCAGCATTTAGAACATCCTTTGACACTTCCCACACCTTAATTGGGTTGTCAAAAGTTGTTACTCTTAGCGGTTTAGAGGTATCGCCTACAAAAAAACCACGCGCTTTAAGCACCTTTAGAATAGCTTTAGAGTCATAGGCGGAATGAAGGGCAAGTTCTTTCATTTGAGCGAGTAGTACGTAATAAGTACCGTCTTTCTGAAAGCCTACTCGGTTATGCAAGTATTGAGTCTGGTTTAATTGATACTCAGCATTGGGATAAAACACACCGTTAACATCTTTAGGTCTATAAATGAGGTGGAAGCGATTAGGATTCTTTTGGATAAAGTCGACGGCTGCCTTGTAAATCTGTTCTTCTTCACGATTGCCAGTACCAAAGCCCTGCAACCAAACATTAAACAGGGTTTTGCAAGCCTGTGTTGCCTCTCCCTCCCTCCATCCGGTAATACCGTAAGAGGTGGCTAACTCTCCAGCGGTTGCCAGTAGCCCAAAAGCACGCGCTGCACGTTTCGCTTGATTGCTGATAGTGCCTAGAGACGCTACAAATTGAGTGATAGCACTCGGTACTTGAGCGCTTAAGGTGTCAACGTCTTGAGTAATACGCTCTAACCATGCGTCACCCGCTACACCATAATATTTATGGATGCTAGCATTTAAATGGTTAGCTAAATCAGCCGAATGACTAAACCCGTGCAGCGTAGTAAACACACCAAAACCCGCCCCCGCATGGCTAGGGATATTGAGCAAGCGTAGTTCTTGCCCTGCATAGACTTCTTTACCTTCACTTTTTAAATAGTCGCTTAACGTGATTTCACCCGTTGATAGTCCTATCACGTTCCATGTTGCGGCTTCCCTTGCATTACCGCCTTTATCAGCTCGCACTTTCCCGCGTCCATTGCCTAGCATATACACAATGTCGCCTACTTCTTTAGGGCTTGCTTGTCTGAGTTCATCCAGTGCCAGCAAACTATCATTGTATTTAACGGCTATGCTTTCGAGTCCGTTAGCTGTAGCTTTCCATAGTTGCAAATTGTCGGGACTACCCAACACACTAACCGCGCATCTAGCGGCTGTTGTTTTGCCGTCGGTGCTGTTCCCGTGAAAATGTAAAATCACGTTCCCTACGTCACTAAACTTCTTAAGCGCACCCGCAAAAGCTGCACAGATTGCGAGTAGTAACCTATCATTACCCACTGCATAACGGCTTATATGGGCTTGCCATTCTTCGAGTGTGCCTAGTGTGGTGGTCTGATTAGTAGCGCTGGTAGTAATGCTTTCAGATTGCAGAATGTACTTATCAGCTTCTTGCCCATAAACCTTATTAGCGGTGACATAAACGCCATTAGTCCAGCCCGTTTTGCTTACACACGTTAGCCATTGGTGAGGGGTAGCCGACTGGATATATTCAACTATCTTTTGATTATTGCCTCTACCTGCCTTAATGTCTAAGCCACCAGCGTAAAGTGGTTTTACTGCGTCTTTGGTTTCTCCAGCAAGAAAAGCTTTAGGCATAGCCCATTGATGCGTGACGTTCCGGTTATCCTTCCATTTCAATAGTACCCCGTGATTATGGCTGCTTTCGTCACAGGTACTCGCTAACACGTCTAGCTTAGAGCAAATACGTTTCTCTGTTGGTGGCGTTCCTTCCTTAGCGAATCCAGCAAAATAGATACCGTCCTCTTTTACAAAAAACGTGCCTGTGTCCCCTTGCACGGTCTTGGTGTGAGGCTTATCGGTTTTAAAGGTCGTCATGGGAATAACAGGCGCTTTGTGTTGTTTATTAGTCGTCATGGTGAAATTCCTTTTAATCGATTTTTGGCTTGTCTTGGGTGCGGTAGTAGTTCACGGCATCGTTAAAGTCTGAGAGGTCGAGGGGGGCGCTATCCTCAAAGTAGGGTATTTGTACGGTGACTAGGGGCACTGATTCGGCTACGGCTTGGGCTTTGGTGATACCTATATTAACGCCTGTCTTTTGAGCGGTGGCGCGGTCGTTATCGGCTACCAAGATAAGAGGGAGGTCTAGGCATTTGGCGCGTATTGCTTGCGCTACGGGTAGCAGGTTTCCTGCATCCAAGGCGCAAATAACAGGGGCTTGATAGGCTTCATAGATGCTTGCACCCGTGGCGTATCCCTCGCATAGATACGCATGGTTAGCACCTCTTAATGTACCTAGTGGGGCAAACATGCCGCGCTTGATACCGCCTTTTAAAAAGCGCTTTGTTCCATCCGGTGCAATGGTTTGGAGGTTACGCAAGTATCCGGCTGCATCCATAAGAGGGATTAACAGTAGGTTGCCTGATTGCTTTATCCCATACGCCCCTACTTGCTTGCGCATTAAGTACGGGTGTGCAGTGCTAGCGGGTGGGGATTTAGTCCACCTATCCACGGCTTTAAGCCTTGCGGTTTCGTGGTTACGTTCCGTTTCAGCTTTGAGGATTGCGGCTTGTTTTAGTCGGGCTTGGCGTATGGCTTCCCGTTCCTTAGGGCTTAAATCGCTTTTGGTGTAGCTGGTCCACTTATGGCTAATACCTTGCTTCCAATCACCAAAGGTGGCGACCAGTCCGCCTATACTCAAGCGGTGGAGTACGTACCATCCGGCTTTATTGCGTGGCTTGTCGGTGTCAAAGCGGATTAATGCCCCACTATCCACTAATGCAGGGGGCGCAAAACCTAATAGGTTGTGCATAGTGGTTTTTAGATTGTCGAGACTTTCGTAATAAGAAGGTATATAATTCATATCTTGAGATTCCTTTTAAGCCCGCGTTTCGTTGGTAGCGATAGCGGGCTTTTTCATTTGAGGGGTTAAGCGGTTTTGTCTGCACGGCTATCGCCTGCCTGTGCTCGGTTGGAAAGCCATTCATCTATCTCCGATTCAATCCAGCGTACCCCACGCGCACCAATGTTAAAACGCTTAGGGAATTGCCCCGCTTGCTCTAACTTCCACACATGGCTACGGCTTAAGCTGGTTTTTTCTTTAACGGCTTTAAAATCAAGGGCTTTTAGTGTTGTTGTCATGCTTTTTACCTTTTTATGGGCGTAAAAAAAGCCGCTCCCCTCTGCCACAAGGGGGCGGCTATAAATTTTGCAGACGTAAAAAAAGCCGCCTAACTCGCTAAAGTTGGCAGCTTTCTTAAATCTCTTTGTGGTGTAGGCTTGCTTTAGACGCAACTCTCCCACACCCAAAACTTTACTGCACCGGAGCGTGAGTGTCAACAAAAAAAACAAGCAAAACACGACTAAAAACACACCGCCCCCATTGGTTAATCATTCATTCAATAAGTATTTAGGTTTCCCTATTCCGCCTACCGTGTTGCGTACCAATACGCCTTCACTGGTTGCACGTTCTAACCATGTGTCGATAATGGCGCGTATCTGTGGAGGTGTCAGAGTATAGGGCTTGCCCCCGCTGCATAGTTCACTAGAGATAAAGCTAAAAGCAGGTCTAACAGTAGGTGCAATTGCTTTAAGCTGTACCTTGTCTAGCCATTGTCCGTAGTAGGGTTCTAATTCTGACGGTGAATAAATAAGATGATGGTTCATTGATAAAATCCCTTAATCATTTAATACATACTTAGGCTTCCCTACCCCTGATTCAGGGTTATATTTCAAGACGCCTTGCAGCCTTGCCCTTTCTAGCCAGCGGTTAGCAATCGAATCCATTTGAACAGGGGTAATCGTGGTTTTCTGTTTGCCTTGGCATAGTCTTTCATTAAGAAATTCCTTAGCAGGTCGCACAGTGGGGTTAATGGTTTTACTAGCCACTAATTCCTTCCACTCCCTATAAAGCGGTTCAGCACTGGCATAAACATCATCTAAGGACAATGGATTGTCGGAGGTGTCCGTACTGTACGCGTACACTTCCGATGCGTGAGAAGTGGGGTTGTCTGTAGCGCTCAAAACGGGGTCTAATGCGGTTTCTGAGGGTTTGAGAGTGTCCGCACTGTACGCGTACACTTCAGGCGCGGGTAACGTGGTGGGTTGCTTAGTATCCGGTGAATGAGCCAATAGATTAGCGGCTTGGGGTAGGGAATAGCCCGACTCCATTAACACCTCTAAACGCTTAGCGGCGCGTTTGTGGTCCGGGATACCACTGGCTACCATATCACCGGTCAAACGAAAGGCTAGGCTTAACACGTCAAAGGCAAATACGAAAATCAGCCATTTGAGAGAGCGTGCTTGCTCTACCTCCACGCCCAATAACCACGCTATTAACTTATCATCCGCACCTAGTCCGCTGGTTGTGGTTGTACCGGATTGCAAGAGGGTAGCGCGTTGGGTTTGTAAATCCGCAATGAGTTGCTGAGTGCCTGCATAGGCTTGGTTATTGCCGTGGTAGGTGAGGGTAGAGAGTTCACGCTGGAGCGCATCAATACGACTTTGAGCGGGATTCACGCACTTAGTGATATAGGTAGGCGGACATTTAGCGAGTGCGTCCCTAGCAGCGGTTAATTGCGTTTGTAGCTGCGTTGCCTGTGCGCTTTCAGCACTGGCACGACCTGCATCGGCATATTGGGAGAGTGTGCCTAATTTGCCTTGAGCGGCTGCAATTTGAGCATCTAGGGCTTGTATCGGTGCAGACTGTTCAGCGGCTTGTGCAGCCTTTCCGGTGCTTTCAATCACACCACTAAACGAACCCGCTGCATACACCACGGCATAAGCACCTAAGAGAGTAAGAATACCTACACCTAATGCACCCATTAACCCGCGCTCATATGCATCGACTACCGCGCTTACAATGGTCGCTTTACCCAACGCTAGTCCGACAAAGCCTAAAACGAAAATCCAGACTAATAAGCCTTGCCCATTGGTGGCAGCCCAATAAATCGCCATTGCCCCCGCTAGCAGTTCCAGCGTTAAGGCACTCCATCCCAACCATGCACGGGTTTTGTATCGGTTCCCGCGTGTCTGCCATGCAATGAGAGCAAGAGCTACGGCAATAGTCCCTAATGTGGGAATGAGGGTATCTAAGCCCATGATTGCACCTCACGAATCGGGCGCTTTTCAGCGGGTAGGTGGGAATAGTTATAGATGCGCTGGCTACCATCGGGTAAGGATTCCACGCGATAACTAACGCGGTAACTCTCGGTTTTAGGCGCACCAATGACAGGGGGCGCAACTTGCGCCACGCCCCCGAATAAGTCGTATTGGTCAAGGGTAGAGGTGGGCTTATTCATGGTTAAACCCCTTTTTTGCCATTTCTTGAGTTAATCGGTCGTTTTCCGCGTCAAACATATCGGTTAGACCGCGCACTTCCTCCAGCAGGTAATTCAACAAGAACGCTACCGTGTCGGGGCTTGTGCCTGCTGAATGCGTGTGCTGAAGGGCTATGACTAAATGGCTCAGTTCGTTTAGCAGCTCGATAGAAGTGCTATTGCTATCTAATTGAGCCTGCAACAATTTGACCTGAAAATAGCTAGGTTTTGCCATTTAAACGCCCCCCAGCATGGTTAAAAGGCGGTTTAATTCAGGGCTAGGCGCAAAGGCTTGCTTAAGGCTCAAGGCTGCACGTTCCGCTAGTGCAGGATCACCGGAAAGATGCGCGGCGCAAGCTAGGGCGATGGCTTCATATTCAGCGGCTTTAAGCCCCTGTAGGGTAGGTGATTTTTGAGCGCCTGTATTTTGAATAGGCGTAAAGGTACTGGTATGCTTCTCTAGCATTTGGTCGATTCCTTAAAGTGTTGGTCGATTAGGTGAAGTCCTACGCTGGAAGGCTCAATTTCCAGTTGTAGGGCGATTAATAAAACTTAAGCTGCATCTTTGGCTTGTTTCTCAGCCTCCATTCGTTCCCGCAATATCCGCACTAATTCAGCATTCATGCTTCTATCGTTTTGTTTGGCACGGTCTGCAAGCCATGTGTGTACGCTTTTGGGTATGCGTATCTGAGTTCTAATTTCAGTATCTTTATTTGTCACTGTAATATCACTATATAGTCACTAAAAATGGCACTATAACAGTGACATAAAAAGTAAGCAACTATTTTAGTGATAGACTAATGTCATAAGTAATTAATTTAGGTCTGGCAATGGGTAAACAGGACGATTTCTTTAGAACACAGATAAGAATACCTACAACAATTTATGAGGCTATACGCTTATCAGCAGAAGAAAGCGGTAGGAGTATTAATGCTGAAATGGTTTACCTAATGTCTCTAGGTCTAGGGATTAAAGAGCCTGCTCAAGATATGGCAGAACAGCGTATTCGTGCATTAATCAAAGAAGAACTAGCCAAAGCAGGCAAAGGGTAGGAGTAAAAGAGTAAGAAAATGATTTTTCAGAGAGCGTAGACGTTTAGTGAGAGGATACGATTACTATAACCGGAGGTAAGCACATCATGGGAACAGTTCTCTATGAGCAGGATTATTATTCATGGACGCAAGAGCAAGCGCACTTACTACAAAATAAACGCTTTGAACACGTTGATATTGAACACTTAGTTAGGGAGCTTCAGCTAATGGGAGCCAGAGAGCGTCGTGAGTTATTAAGTCGGCTACGGGTATTACTCATGCACTTGCTCAAATGGCAATATCAGCCTCACTACATTGGTAAACGTAGCTGGGAAAAAACCATCAAGGTGCAGCGTAAAGAACTAGGCTTTCACCTTGAGGATAACCCAAGCCTTAAAGTCGATATAGATAAGGTACTGAATCGCGCTTATGACTTGGCGTTAGATGATGCAGAAGATGAAACAGGCTTACCCCGTCACACATTCCCGTCTGAAAATCCTTGGAGTTTTGAGCAATTGATGGACGTGGAGTACTTCCCAGAAGCTCATGAGTAAAAGGTGCAGCTCCCCACTAGGCTAGAGTTCTCTCTTGTGTCGGTATGTTGTTTGCAATAATTCCGATAAAAAGCGCTCTAAGTGTTACTCATTTGAGATACAATGTAGTGAATACTAAGCCTATAAAGGGGGCATTATGCCTACTACCATGCTGCATATACGCATTGATGAGCACTTAAAAGACGCTGCTAACGCAACCTTAGCCTCTATGGGTTTATCTGTATCGGAGGCGGTACGGGTATTCTTAACCCGTGTGGTCGCTGAACAGCAAATACCCTTTACCCTGAAAGTTCCTAATGCAGAGACACGCGAGGCTATGGAGGAAGCTAGATTGATTACCAAGGCACGTTTTAACAATGCACAGGATTTATTCCATGACATTGAAAAAACCAGCCAACACTAAACGCGCTTCATTCCCTAGAGCGTGCGATTATACCAAGCGCTTTCTCAAAGACTGGGAGCGTTTATCTCGTTCTGGTCGCTACGATTTGCATAAGCTAAAAGAGGCTATGTTATTGCTGATAGCGAATGATGCGCCTTTGGGTGAAGAATGGTTAGACCATGAGCTAACAGGCGAATGGAAAGACCATAGAGAATGTCACATAGGGGGAGATTTTTTACTCATTTACCGCCTAGAGAGCTTAACCACACCAGAGTTGATAGTGTTTGTGCGAACAGGTACACACTCAGAATTATTTGAATAAGGTGCAGCTCCCTAGGTGTTGCGAATTAACAGTACTGCTATTTCGTAACAAGGCACAGACTGAGGGTGGTATCCGGTCTTAAATACGGTCTATTTTGCCCCTAATCAGGGTGCAAGTGCTTGATAAGCCTAGAGGTGGGGGCGGGTTGTATCCGGTCTTAGGTTGCCCAAACCTTGACGTTATGAGGCAAAGACCTTGTACTAACCTTGCACTAATTCGCCTAAACCAGTGTGATCTCCTGATTATTCAGGAGTACGCGCCTGATTATTCAGGAACGCTAAAAACCTTACCGTAAACTTACCGTTATTGGGTAAAACCTTGTTGTAATCTTGCTGTAAAACCTTGGGGTAATCTTGGGGTAATCTTGGGGTAATCTTGGGGTAATCTTGGGGTAATCACGCCCCTAGGGTTGTTGACATTTGTTGACATTGAAAAGATTAAGTCACCAACCTAGCCTCATGATTAATCACGGGTTTTAGGCAAAAGATAGGCAATAAGTCACCATCGCAAGTTGCCACCTTAGCCCATTGATAGCTAAAGGGATTCCCGCCAAAACCGTGCAGGAAGTTGCCACCAAGTGACCACGTTAAGCGCTTGATAGATAGCAGGATTCAGGGGAAAACGTCAAATGAAGTGACCACATGCGCCCCCAAAATTGGGGACGCTGTTTAGAGTGAGGTTACCAGTATCGTTCAGGCGGTGCGCCTCCCGTTTTGGATGCACCTGTTAGTAATTGTTAGTTTCCGTGCTGATTTTTCAGGTCGAATGTCAGGTTTTGTCAGGTTCTTTGCTTCACCAATTAGCTCACAATTAGCTCTCATGGGGTTTTGCCAAGGTTTAACCAGTGCTTGACCGCTCAACAATTGCCTCACAATACCCTCGCAATTAGGTTTTAGGGCTTTTTTTCCCAAAAAAACGGGGTATCGCAGAAAGTTTTGAATGCTGCGTCTAGGTCAAAGTCGACACCTAGGTCGATGTTAAAAT
This sequence comes from Thiofilum sp., assembly GCF_016711335.1. Taxonomy (NCBI): domain Bacteria; kingdom Pseudomonadati; phylum Pseudomonadota; class Gammaproteobacteria; order Thiotrichales; family Thiofilaceae; genus Thiofilum; species Thiofilum sp. The sequence goes on along the minus strand of NZ_JADJTF010000001.1, from coordinate 49,210 downwards.
CAGGGGGCGCAAGATCAAGGTTTGGTTCCCACTCCCAAGCAAGGGCAGCATCTAGGTTAAAATCAGGGTTTGGTTCCCACTCCCAAGCTGAGGGGTCAAGCTCAAACGCTGGCAGCTCGAACAGCTCAAACGCTGGCAACTCGAACAGCTCAAACTCGAACAGCTCAAACGCGAAAGCGGGTAACTCCTTAAAAAGATCGCTTTTTTTCTGCATAGTGTCTGATTTGTCCGATTCATGCCCACGGTGTCGGGTTGGTTGCAGGTACGGTCTTAGCGTCCTTAGCGGCTTTGAGCGCGTCGGATAAAAGCGCCTCACCTAGGAACGTAGCGACGCTTGAAACATTGATGTAATTATCACCGTGCATACGTTGTAACGCATCGGGTTGCCGTTGGGGACATTTAATGCCCGCTTTACGCAATACCTCGACCGCATCGGAGTAGTGCACGTACCCGCGTTGTACTTTAGGAGCTAGGAGATTATTAGCGGTCTGAATGCCTTGTTCTAAGTTAATAATTTGAAGGGTTGCCATAATAAAACCTCACTTGATCAATGCTTTGATTATACTATTTTAAAGTGTAGTGATAAAATGCTGCCTACACTCATTGATCAATTCCCGCTCTCGTTGGGGGCGGGTTATTAGGTCATTTTCCCGTTTTTCCCGCCTATAAAAAAGGCGGTTTCATATCAGTTCACTAACCAATACCCCGCCAACACTACCAACAGCATCAAGCCTAGTAGGAGTCCATAGGTATCTATCCGCTGTTGGTACGCATCGCCCCCAATAGGTTTAGGCAATATCAGCAAGCCTGCTATCAGTAACAGGGTTAGCACTAAGCCAATTCTAGGCACGATAGCCAGCATAGATACTACTAAAACTATGCCACCTAGCCATAAGCGGGTAATCGTTTCTAAGAGCGTTTGAGGGGCTTTCATGGGTAAGCAGTCCAGTGGTTAAAACATAAGCCTAAGTCATGTAACCGTGTAACCGATAGTAAAAATCAGCGGTTACAAAAATAGGCTAAAAATATCCTTATAAATCAAAGTTGTAACCGATGTAACCGATGTAACCGCGTTTTTTACGGAACTCTGCATTCACTTAGGAAGTAAGAGATACCCAATAGTAAGAAAGATAATAAAATATTTATAAATCAGTTTCTTATATTACTTACTCTTTTCTTGCTTCTCTTTCTTTTGGTTATTTCTCTCTCTAATTCACTGCCTCTAAGTGAATGTCGAGTTCCCCTAAAAGTATCGGTTACATCGGTTACATCGGTTACATGATTGTTTTTATTAGTGTTTTTTTGACGTAAAAAAGCCACTTGTAACAGTGGCTAGCAGATTAAGGGGTAATTGAGAGCGATTAGGCAGTCTTAAAGGCTATGACATTCGACACTGGTTCACCTGTCAGTATTTCTTGTATATGGCGCTCCCATGCCTCTAACGCTTGCCTTTTTTCCTTCTGGTAGTCATTCCGGTCGTATATGCCACCTACTGAGTTATCTTTATGGTTAGTCACCTTGTCCTGTACTAGACGATTAAAGCCTAGCTTGCTTATGCCCGTGGTAAAGGTGCGTCTTAAGTCGTGTGGGGTTGGTCTTGGTTCTGACTCCCAAGTGATTGCCGCGTCATACATCGCCCCCGCTAATGTGCCAGCGTCTTTAGGTTGGTTCTTAAGGTCTGTAATTAAATAGCCTTCATGACTATGGGGGCGCAAGGTTTCAATAATGGCTTTCACAGTGTCCGTTAAGAACACGGTATGAGGTATTGAGTTCTTGGGGTCTGGTATTAGCCACCAATCGCCTTGTATATAGCGTTCCTGTATCGTGCAGATTTCATCTACCCTTTGTCCTGTGAGTAGTGCCAGCTTAAGAGCGCTATTAGTGGCAAGTTCACATTTATTCGACTCTAACCACTGCCAGAATAAGCGTATTTCATTATCACTGAGTACTCTATCTCTTGCCTTTTCAGGTAGCTTCTTAATGCCCTTAGCTGGGTTTACTTCGATTAATCCACGCTCAAGGGCAAAGCCAAAGTATTTAGAGAGTAAGGATAAGAGGCGATTACGTGCCACGGGTGCGCCTGCATCCTCTTTCTTATCCAGTAGCCTAATAATGTGCTTACGTTCCACTGCATTGATTTTAAGTGTACCTATGATTGATACATCGGCTTTTAGTATGCGCTCTTGTTCTTGCCATGCCTTGTTCTTGGGTTTGGCATAGCGCTCTATAAAGGTAGTAGCGAACTCTGAGACGGTAGGTATAGCGTTAATGGCTTTAGCATTTAAATCGCGCTCTATGGCTACATCTAAGCCCGTGGCTAGGGTATTACGTTGTTCTTGGTGTAATGCCCTTATTTTAGTTAGTGCGCTGGCTATGTCCTTCTCGGTGCTTTTGGCATTCAGTGCTATCCCTTCAAAAGTGTAAACCCGCCTAATGCCCTTAATCTTGTATCTGTGAATGAAGTTGCCTAGTCCTGTGCTATACACACGCAAATATAAACCCGTGGCTAAGGTGTCCTTATGTTCAAGGTGTCCAGTACTAGGGGGCGATGTTAGAGCGGCTTTAATGCCTTTATGGTTGGTGTAGGTGTTGGTCACGCTGAAATTCCTTTACGGTGTACCTTACGGTGTACTTTTGATAGGAACAATTACGCTACATCTAAAACACTCAGGAAACAAGAAAGGCTTATAGAGTGGGCTTAGTAGAGGGGCATGAAAACCAGTGTGACAGTCTAAAAACAAGGTACTCACTGACTTGTAATCAGTAGGTCACCAGTTCGATTCCGGTTGCCGGCACCAAATTAAAAGCCTTGTAAGTGAATAGCTTACAGGGCTTTTTGCTTTTGAGGGTAAGATTTAAAAAGCTACTAAATCAGCTCACGGTGCTGATTGAGGTAAGACACAGTACTAGGTAGTTGTTGGCGTAATAGAGTGTCTAAAAACTCCTCAACGGTTTTAGGTGGCTTTTTGAGGCTACGCCTTTGTTCCCGTGCTGCTAATAGAACCGCTTCTGGATAGTTTTCTATCAAGTGACTAATAAAGTTGTCAGGGTGTAATGCCTCTATCTCAAAGGGCGCTAAATGACTACTCGGAAAGTCTTTCAAATTAAAGGTTACAATAACTTGGGCATTGCCTTTAATAGCAGCCGCTAGCACATGTCTATCATTTTCGTCGGGTAGCGTTAGACCTGTAATCAAAGGCTCATAGTGGCTAATCAGTGAATCTTCAATAGCCTGATTCATCAGGGCAGCGGTTTTTTCAAGGCGTTCGCGGGTCAACTGTGGTTGGTTTTTGATAGCATTGCGTATCCATTCTTCATGAATATGTGCAGTCCACCGCGCACGAACTACTCCAGTAAGTGCCAAGCGCATTAGAAAATCACGTAATGGCGCAGGATATAAGACACAAGCATCCAGCAAAACAGTTAATTGAGCATCCAAACTAATACCCCATTTCCAGTTCTTGAGCTTCTTCTGTCAACTGATTCAATAGCTCGCGGCTGGTTTGGTTACTTTTTTGTTTGTACTCCATGAGGTCTTTGAAGAGGACTTTACGTCTAACGCCTACTTTATGGTGAGGGATAGTCCCATTTTCCAGTAATTTAACTAAGTAGGGGCGTGAAACATTCAGTAGGTTAGCTGCTTCTTGAGTGGATAACTCAGCATGTATGGGAATGAGAGAAATAGCTTCACCGCGTGCCATCGCCTCCAAGATGTCAACTAGCAAGCGAATAGCTTTCACAGGTATTTGCAATACGTCAGTGCCATTTTGTAGAGGGAGAGCGGCGTTATCTCCTTTGCCGATGCAAGCCGCCAATAAGCGACTGCTTTCGACAGCAAGTGCGGCTTCCTCTTGGGTAGGTATTTGGTAGCTTCTTAAGGCAGTCATAGGTCTGTTCCACCGGGTTTTGTTACAGTGCTCAGTATAGTGTAAGCAGCTATTAAACGAAACGAACGAAACATCTTTTAGGTAAATTACTTAGCACCAACCCCAACCCTCTCGGTAAATGTCTAAATTCCTACTTTGATTTGAATAGTAGTACAATGTTCTGTACGATTACTCATGGCATTACTCGATCAAAATGTCGCTTTTAAGTAACTACTCAATAGTGTGAATACGGATGAATGTACTAACTTACACTGAGGTGCGAGCTAATTTTAAACAAGCTATGGACAGTGTTTGTATCCACCACGAGCCTACAGTCATTACACGCCAGCGCGGTGAGCATGTGGTGATGATGTCCCTAGAGGATTTTAATAGTATGCAGGAGACGCTCTATCTGTTGAGTACTCCGAAAAATGCTCAGCGTTTAATGGAGTCTGTGGCGCAAATTAAAGCAGGGAAAACGCAGGTTCGGGAGTTGGTTGATCTTGAACGCCAAGCAAAAAGCGAAAAATAAGCAAGAAGCTAAGCAAGTAGTATTCGCGTGGACGGATCATGCGTGGGCGGATTATTTGTATTGGCAAGATAATGATCTTGAGAAAGTAGCTAAGATTAATACCTTATTAGCGGAATGCCGTACTGATCCCTTTAAGGGAACGGGCAAACCTGAACCACTTAAGGGCAATTTGACTGGCTATTGGTCGCGGCGCATTGATAAAGAGCACCGCTTGGTTTATTTGCCCGAAGATGGCTGTATTTATATTGCGGCTTGTCGTTTTCATTATGAATGAAATAACCAACTATTTTAGGTTACTTCAAATTCGCCTCTAGTAATTCAATTTCATCGGGTGTCAATTCAAAGAGTTCATAGACCGCTTGATTGAGTTCTCGTTCTGTGGTGGCTAGGGTTAGGCTTAGGGTTTCAATGTCGGTTTTGAGGCGGTTTAGTGCTTGTTCCCAATCGATACTTTCTTTAATAGGCAGGGCGTATTTAAAGACTTTTTTGATTTCGGCTTTGAAGTCGGTGAAGTCGAGTTCCCACCAGTTCGCTAATTTGGTGGAGAGTTTAGCGTCTTGGTCTTTAGGGCACAGGGTAATGATTTGACGGCGTAGGGTGTCTTGGAGTTGGTAGCGTTGTTCTGCTAGGGTTTGGCAGGTTTGGGCTAGGGTAGCAATCGTATTCTTTTGGGTATCGGTGGGGGTAGGAATAGGTAGGGTTTCGATGTAATAGACTCTGACTTCATGAAAACCGCCTCTTACCGCTGGGCATAGGGCTTTAATTAAAAACCAATGCACTGACGAATTGAGTAAGCCCAATAAGTAAAAGTCTGCATTAGGGATAATGTATGACTTATCGTTAGAGTAATAGCCTTTTGTATCAAAGCTAAATAAGGCATTTGGGGAAAAATGACCATAGGTTATTTTAGGTTGTTCAAAGTAACTATAATACTCAACAGGATCTTGTATTTCATACCATTGATAGTTTCCGGCTTTTCTACCTTCCCAATTGTTTCCCTTAAAAGTAGAGGGTTTGGGTTCTAATATAGTACGGTATTGTTCAAGATGTTTTTTAATAGCAGGGTAGGCGTTTATATCGATACCGCGTCTAGTGAATATTAAGTACAGTTCTCTAGGTTCTATGTGCCATTTTTTAAAGTCTTTACCCTCTAAAAAGGGTTTAATGATTTCATTTGACTTGAAGTCCGCTTTAATTAGTTGATCACGGGTGAGTTTATCAATAACAAAAGCCTCATTACGTCCGGTTTTTATGCCGTAACATGGCTGCTTATTCAGACTTTTAAGAGTAGGCTTACCTTTTGCAATCTTTTCCCTTAAAGCCTGCAAGCGTTCATCCTCCAAACGCCACCCCTCTAGCCCTAAGTCACTTTGCAACATCGAGCCAAAGCTAGCCTCTTGCAGTTCCGCCCCTAATGCGTCTAGGTTGGGTGAAGTAATATTCAGAAAATCAAACGCTTGAGCGGGTGCACTTTTTCGTGCTTTACCGCTAGGCTTTTCTAGCACTACCATCGCCGGATAAGTCGTCACCCCTTCAAAAATCTGTAAATCGCCAAAATTCACAATACTTCTTAAATTCGCCTCTACCTGCAAAAAGCGTCGCAAGTTTTCACCACTGCCTGTCCTAAAAAAGGTCGAGGAACTAATAAAGCCCATCATCCCGCCTTTTTTCAGTAGACCTACACCCAACTCAAAAAAGTAAGTATATAAATCAGCGACCCCATGATAAGTCTTATAATGCGCCTCTAAATAGGGCTTAATCGCACTCAAACGCTCTTGACGCACATAAGGCGGATTCCCTAGCACCACATCAAACTCTTTAAAATTGCCTTGCCAACTGAAAGCACGCTTATCTAGGGTCTTATCCGCAATAAGGCTATTGCCTTGCTTGATATTGTCTTTGAGTGAGGTCAAAGGCTTACCGATTTCAGCCGTGACTAACCAGAGTGAGAGCCGCGCAATCTCGACCGATTCGGCGTTAATATCTACCCCGAATAAGTTATTAGTCAAAATATCATGGTTTAAATCCAGCCCGAATAAATCGCCTTTTTCCCCTAATTCGGCTAAACGGGTATTCACCGTCTGGTACTCGGTCTTTAAGTACTGAAACGCCGCTACTAAAAACGCACCACTGCCACACGCCGGATCAACAATGCGCGTCGTGGCTAGAAGTTGCCGATAGGCTAGCCACCATGCTGCTGAATCGGGGGGCGCATCCATACTAGCCTTACGTTTAGCTAAGTAGCCGCCTAGGGTATTCTCAACTATCCACTGCGTAATAAAATCAGGCGTATAGACCACCCCATCTTGTTTACGCTTGCCGCTTGTACCTTGCTGCTGAGTATTGAGTTCTAAATCGTCATGTTCCGTGACCGCTTCATAAATCTGGTCTAAATCGGCAATCGATTGCTCAAAGATATGCCCTAAAATGGTCACACTCACATCGGTAGCAAAGTCATAAGCACTGAGTATTTTGAGTTCTGCTAAGAGTTCGTCACTAATCGAGAGGCTGTCGAGGTCGTCATTCGGTTTAAACAGATCACCGTTATATTTAGGAATGTGTTTATCTTTATTGCCTTGGTCAATGTACTTAAACAGTAGCTTCAACATATCCCACGCACTAATCACGCCCCCTGTGTTGAGGTAGGTGACTAAAGTACGTTCTGGCAATAAACCACAATCTTCGGCATAGGCAATAAACAGCACACGGTCTAACAGCATTTGAGCGCGGGCTACCATGCTTTCACGGCGGATGCGGTTATTTTCGCGCTTCATCCCATTAATCAGCTTGACCCGAATATGTCGGTAATCGGTATAGAGCTGGTTGGTAATATCCTTTTCAACTTGTAGACTGGCTTCAAACAGCTTTTGCGTTTTACCAGAGAGTAGATAGTCCGCACTCAATAATAAAATAAAGGTTTCGTACACCTCCGGTTTAATCAAGTCGGCAATTAGCCAGCGTTGATAAACGCTATCCGAATAGGGGTATTTATACAGCCGAATTTCAAGACAGTTAGAGACTAAAAACCATTGTGCTTGTCCTTCACTGTTTTGTGCATATTTAGCGGCTTGGTCGACGGTCGAGAGTTTGCGCCCCAAGAGGGGAATATCCATATTCGTGGTTTTAGGTGATTTTAATTCAAAGGGCGCTATCAACCGTTGGCTTTCTTGGGTGAATTTGCCAAAGCCTAAATCTACCCGCCCGATACCTTTGATAGTTTTCTCATTCGCTAGCGTCCAAACTCCGGTCTTTTTATGGCGATTCGTAAAGCTGCTATACCCTAAAACGCCCTCACACAGACTACTAGAAACATTAGCCTGCAAACTCAATTCACTCAGGTTGTGAATCGAACCATCCGTAATCACCTTATGCCAGCCTTCTAAGAGCTTTAAATGCTTAGCGGGAATCGCGCCGTCTTTGAGAATCGAGGCAGATTTCAGGGCTTTTTGTAAAGCACGCGGATGGAATAGGGGCGGTGTAGACATAGGTAAGCTGGGGTAGGGGCAAAGCTGAATCTTAACCTGAAGTCTAAGCAACTGGATAGGGCATAAGCAGGCTTGCATAGCTCTGCTATACCCTGCTAATAGTTCATCCTCTACCCAAAGACCCCTAGAATGCTCTATAGTCCCTAGTAAATACGGTTGAGTGGAACAATGATGCAGAAAAAATTCACAGCCAGTGACTTAATTTTATACTTAATTTTAATCACTTTAGTCACACTACTACTGAGTCTCATGTACCAAGTAGATCGCCAATGGAAGGAATTAAAAACCATCCAAACCACTTTAGCGAATCAAACTAGAGAACTACAAACTTGGCGTAATAGTGCGAGTGTAGTGAGTGCTCCTGTTCCGGTAGTTAATTCTGCACCCACCACAGCTACAGCGCAGGCGAGTGCCAGTAGTATGAGTAGCACCAATGCACCACGTTCTAATGAGTCCATCGCTCCAGCCTTTCAACGGGCGCTGGCAGCCACTCAAAAACCCGATTATGCCCAAGGTGATTGGCAAGTCGATGCATTTGGACAGGAACTAAAAACATTAACGCCTCTAGTCTCCAGTGATGCGTATGCGTCTGAGATTCAAAGTTATATTTTAGAAAGCTTAATTAATCGTAATCCCGACACCTTAGAGTGGCAGGGCTTGATTGCTAAAAGCTGGACGACTAGCCCCGACGGTTTAACCATTACCTTTAAGATGCGTGACGATGTGCGCTTTGCAGATGGAGTAGCACTGACGGCTGAGGATGTGGCTTTTACCTTTACCTTTATTATGACAGAGGATATTGCAGCGGCACGCTCGCGGGCATATTTAGAGAAAATTGCCAGTGTCAAAGCCTTAGATAAATACACCGTCGAATTTATTTTTAAAGAGCCTTATTTTGAAGCGTTTGAGCTAGCGGGTTCTTTGTCTATTTTGCCCAAGCATATTTATGAGCCTTATCTCAAAAAGCCGCTAGAGTTTAATGAATCTAAAGCCATTTTAGTCGGCAGTGGTCCGTATAAATTACCGGATAATGCGAATTGGACACCTGATAAGGGTACGGTTGAGTTAGTACGTAATGAGCGCTATTGGGGCTTAGCACCGACCTATAATCGGTTATTGTGGCGCATTATTAAAAATGACAGTGCCCGTTTAACGACCTATCGTAATGGTGAAATTGATAGTTATGGAGCGCGTCCGAAAGAGTATCAAACACTAAAAGAAGATACTCAGATTATGTCTAAGAGCCAAAATTTTGAATATATGCCACCAGTCGCGGGCTATACCTATATTGCGTGGAATCAGCAAATCAATGGTAAACCCACGCTATTTGCAGATAAGCGCGTGCGTCAGGCGATGACATTGATAACAGATCGTGAGCGTCTGATTAAGGATATATTTTTAGGGTATGGTGAGATTGCAGTCAGTCCTTTTAGCCCGACCAGTAAGCAACATAATCCTACCATTAGTCCTTGGCCTTATGACTTAGCGCGTGCGCAAGCACTATTAAAAGAAGCAGGGTTTATCGATAGTAATAATGACGGTGTACTCGATAAAGACGGTCAGCCCCTAGAGTTTAAGCTCAGCTACAATGATGCTAATGAAGACACTAAACGTATGGTATTGCTGCTCAAAGATTTATACGCCAGAGCCGGAATCCGCATGACTCCTTTCCCTCAAGAGTGGCCGGTCATGATAGAAGCCTTGGACAAGCGCACCTTTGAAGCGATTACTTTAGGCTGGACGAGTGGTATTGAGACCGATATTTATCAAATGTTCCACGGCTCACAAACTAAAACGGGTGGAGATAATTTTATTAACTACCAAAACCCAGCACTGGATAAGTTAATTGATCAAGCGCGTGCTACCGTGGATGAAGCTAAACGTATGCCCTTATGGAAAGAGGCAGAGGCGCTGTTACATGAGGATCAACCGTATACCTTCTTATTTAGACGCAAGACCCTGTTATTTGTTGATAAACGTATTCAAAACGTGCAAATGACTAAGATAGGACTCAATTTAGGTTTGATTCCGGGAGAAACCTACGTGCCTAAACCTATGCAGCGTTATAGCCAATAAAGGAGATCATGGGGCATGCTGACCTATTTAATGCGTCGTATTTTGCTGATGGTTCCGACGTTATTGGGAATTACCATCGTAGTATTTGCGGTCATGGCGGCATCGCCCGGTGGCATTTCGCCTCAATCGTTGGTGGAAGGCTCTATGAAGCCGAATGAAAGACAGGCACTCTTAGATTATTACAATAAGCGTTATGGCTTAGATGATCCAGCTCCGGTGCAGTATTTGCGCTGGTTGAATAATGTGTCACCGATTGGTTTTACCACCAATGAGCAACACGAGTTGAGTGGATTTTCTTTCACTAAAGGTTCTGATTTAGGAACCAGTTTTGCCTATAACCGCCCCGTTGCTGAAGTACTAGCCGAGCGTATCCCCATTACCTTACTGCTTAATGTGATTACTATCCCCTTAATTTATATCGGTGCCATCGTATTAGGCGTTAAAGCCGCTAATGAAAGCGGCAGTCGTTTTGATGTTAGTTCTAATGTGATTATGCTCGCTTTGTGGTCGATTCCAGTCATGCTAGCAGGGGTACTATTACTAGGTTTTTTTGCCAATGTGCAGCATTGGCAATGGTTCCCCACTGCTGGAATAGGGAGCCGCGCCGCGCAAGATATGCCCTATATGCCGCATTGGGGTTCAGCTATAGACGCCTTAAAGTTTTTTGGCGGTATGATGCTCGGTACGATGCTCATGGTGTGGTTGAGTCGTTGGCCTGAAACCAAAATTCGAGTGGCGATTGCCGCCTTATTTGGCTTAGTCGCTGGAGTGGCTATGGCACAAGACCACGGCCAACAATCCACTTTGGTATGGGTGTTAATTCCTTTGCTCGGTGCTTTAAGTGTGGGGGCGATTGCCGCTATTGATTATGCACCGCTACGGGTAATGGGCTTAGCGCTGTTTGGTTTAATAGTCGGTGGCGCATTGGCTTATCAAACCTTAGATCAGGGCTATATTCGAGGCTTTTTAATAGATCGAGCATGGCATCTAGTTTTACCGATCATTTGTTTGACTTATGGAGCGGGTGCTGCCCTAGCGAAAATCACACGCTCCTCAGTCTTAGAAAATCTGCACGCTGATTATGCCCGTACTGCTAGAGCCAAAGGCTTAAGCCAAAAAGATGTTTTGTGGACGCATGTGTTCCGCAATAGTTTATTGCCGCTAATTACCATTATCGCAGGTTTATTACCTAGTCTCTTGGCAGGCTCTTTAATTGTAGAAAATATTTTTAGTATTAATGGTATGGGGCAATTAGCGATTGATGCGGTAAAAAACCGTGATCGTGAATTAGTGCTCTCCATTACTCTGATTAGTGGTTTTCTGACCCTGATTGGCTATTTGATTGCCGATATTCTTTATACCTTTGCTGATCCACGGGTGGCGTATGACTAAATTACTCCAGCGTTGGCGCAAACCCGCCCCTAAAAAACTACAGGTGAATCGTCCTAATTTTAATAAGCAAGTACCGATAGTACCGACTAAAGCCAAAGCCCCAGAAACATTAACCCAGCGCGTACTCAAAAAAGCATTGAGTGGTATGGGGATTAAAGTGGGCTTGGTTTGGGTCGGGATTTTAGTGATAGCAGCGGTGTTTGCTCCCTTTTTAGCGAATAGTATGCCCTTAGTTATGAGTCTCAAGGGTGAGATTAGCTTTCCGGTTATTGAGTATTTAACCATTGAAGATTGGGTGGTATTAAGTGCTTTTTTGGTAGTAGTACTCATTTATTTCCTACCTTTAAAATACTATATTCGCGCAGCTATTATTCTATTATTAACAGTTTGTACTACAGTGGGTGTTTTAGCCTATTTTTATTTTCCTACTAAGCCCCTTGTTATTTATGATCAATTTCGTGCTGCTCCTTATACCCAAGCTGATTGGCGCATTATGCCGCCTATTCCTTATGCCCCTAAAGATTATTTACGTGATTATGGTGATACCGGATTAGAGGCTCCTCTAAAAGTTAAAGACCAGCGTATTCATTTAATGGGTACGGAGGAAAATGGTGCGGATGTATTGAGCCGTATGATCCATGCTTCACGGATTGCTTTGAGTATTGGTCTGGTCGCAACCAGTATTGCTATGGTGTTGGGGATTATTATTGGCGGGTTAATGGGCTATTTTGCGGGCTGGGTTGATATGTTAGGAATGCGTTTGGTTGAGATTTTTGAAGCCATACCAACTTTGTTCTTACTCCTCACCTTCGTAGCCTTTTTTAAACCAAGCCTTTATATCATGATGGTCATTATTGGAGTCACGAGTTGGTCTGGCTATGCGCGTTATATTCGTGCTGAATTTTTAAAATTACGTAAGCAAGATTATGTGCAGGCTGCTGTGGCTTCCGGTTTACCGCTCAGCTCTATTCTGTTTCGCCATATGCTGCCTAATGGGGTAGCGCCTTTATTGGTTGCAGCCAGTTTTGGGGTAGCTTCGGCTATTTTGGCGGAGGCGACTTTAAGCTTTTTAGGTTTAGGCTTAGTCGATGATCCTTCGTGGGGGCAAATGCTTGATCAAGCAGTGAAATCTTCGACCTTTAATTGGTGGATGGCCGTATTTCCGGGGGGCGCTATTTTTATGACCGTATTTGCCTACAACCTGATAGGGGAAGCCTTACGCGATGCGATTGATCCCAAAATGTCCAGTCGTGCGGGGGTTAAAACATGAGCCTATTAGAAGTAAGAAATTTACGCACTTATATTAATACCCATTCCGGTAGCATACAGGCCGTGGATGGCATTAGTTTTAAAATCAATCAAGGCGAGACGCTTTGTCTCGTCGGTGAGTCGGGTAGTGGTAAGTCTATTACCGCTTTATCGATTTTAGGTTTATTTCCTCAGGGCTTAGTCTCGCATCCCACCGGTGAAGTGTGGTGGCAAGGCTCAGGAATTGAAATCCATACACCTACCACGCCTGAGGCTGCCTTAGCCGCTAAACGTTTAGGTTATGCTAAGCGTGCCGTGAGCTATTATCGAGATGAGAGTGAGAGTACTGCCCCTGTTGAGAGCGTGGATTTATTGCAATTAACCGAAGAGCAATTGTGTCACATTCGCGGTTCGCAAATCTCGATGATCTTCCAAGAACCTATGACCTCACTCAATCCGGTATTCACTATTGGTGAACAAATTGCGGAAGCTCTCTTGCTGCATGAACCAGAGTTAGCCCCTAATGAGGTAGAGCAGCGCGTTTTAACGGTACTTCAACAAGTCCAATTACCTAATCCTAAAGAGCGTATTCATGCCTATCCGCATCAGCTATCAGGAGGGCAGCGGCAGCGTGTAATGATTGCTATGGCTTTGATTTGTAAGCCGCGTTTGCTCATTGCTGATGAACCCACTACCGCTCTCGATGTTACAGTGCAGGCTGAAATTTTAAAGCTGATGCGTAAGCTCCAAGATGACATGGGGATGGCGATGCTATTTATTACCCATGATTTTGGGGTAGTAGCGGAAATGGCGCATCAAGTAGGAGTGATGCAGCAGGGGCGTATGGTGGAGTTAGGTTCTAAGGAACAAGTACTGACTCAGCCCCAACACAGCTATACCAAACAACTCCTCGCCGCTGTGCCCGATAATTTGATTAAACAAAAGTCAGTGGTAGTAGAATTTAAACCGCTAACTCCTCGCTATCCGATTGATTTAAAGAAAGCCGCTAATGAGCCAGAACCATTGATTCAAGTGCAAAATGCTAGTGTGTGGTTCCCGATTAAAAAAGGTTTGTGGCGGCACACCGTAGATTATGTCAAAGCGGTAGATAATGTCAGTCTGAATATTCAGCAGGGTAAAATTGTTGCTTTAGTCGGGGAGTCAGGGTGCGGTAAAACCACTTTAGGACGAGCAATTATTCAATTAGAGCGCGTGAGTGCGGGTAAAATCCTTTTAGAAGGCACTGATTTAACCCAACTCTCACAAAGTGAGCTGCGTAAATGGCGGCCTAAAATGCAGATTGCTTTTCAAGACCCTCAGTCCTCACTTAATCCACGCTTATTAATTGAAACGACTTTGACCGAACCGATGAAAGTGCATGGTATAGGTCATAACCAAGAAGAGCGTATTGAGCGTGCTGCGCAAATTTTGGAGCAAGTACAATTAAAGCGTGAGTATCTGTGGCGTTATCCGCATGAGTTTTCGGGAGGTCAACGCCAACGTATTGGTTTAGCGCGGGCATTAGTGCTTAATCCGCGTTTTATTGTGTGTGATGAGATCACCAGCGCCTTGGATGTATCGGTACAAGCAGAAATATTAGAACTATTATTAGATATAAGAGCACAACAAAACCTGACTTTATTGTTCATAACTCATAATATTGGCGTCGTCGAATATTTAAGTGATGAAACCGTGGTAATGTATAAAGGTCAAATAGTAGAGCAGGGCGTAACGGCCCAAGTATGTGGTGCACCTAAACACCCTTATACCCAGACTTTACTGGCCGCCGTACCGCGCTTGAAACTAGCTTAGGAGACGATGGAGCATGCGTGTTTTAGCTACCCTCGTGGGTATGGTAGCCCCTGCCTTGCAATCTGCATGGGCAATTGAGTGGCCTACCGATTTACCTTTTGAAGATAGCTTAAAAGTTACCACTTATCCGGTTTATGGTCGCACGGTGGTGGCAAGCTATCCTAATTATAATGTGAATGCTGCTACTCAAAGGAGAACTTTACCTACCCCAGCTACTCACTATAACTATGCAGGAAATCAATTTAATCCTTGGACAGCCATGCCTATGCCATCAGGCGCTTGGGCTAATAATCGTTATTTGAGTTATATGAATCCTTGGGGGGCTAATCATGCCGCCACCGCCTTGAATGCTTGGGGTAATCAGGGGATGCAAGGTTTTAGACCTTGGGGAGGGGCTTGGGGGAATGGTTTTAATTATCCTCATTGGCAAACGCTCAATCAGCCTACTATAGCTCAAGGTGTCTATCCGCCCGTCACACAGGGTTATAATCCGTGGTTTAATAACTTAGCTACCGTGCCAACGGTAAAGCCCTTAACCGCGTATGAGTTACCGCGTAGTAGTGCTTATCCGGTTGCGGCTGCGATTGCCGCTAACCCTTTAGTACCCTTGTATAATGGCAGTAGCGCGAGTGCTCAGGTTCCCAATGTGACAGCGCCTACTACTCATTCATCTTATCTGAGTGTACCGACTGCTAGAGCTAACCCTAATCAGGCACTCATTTATCCTAATTGGGCGAGTAATACTATTACCACTTGGACAGCGCCCGCCGCGCCACAGTTAACTTGGACTATTCCCACTCCCCCCCCAGCACCAGTTGCGCCTAGTTATCAGGGTTATCAAGCATTTGACGGCGCTAATTATACTAATCCGAATAATGTCCCCCCTCCGCCTTTGGCTCCTCTAGCTCCGCTGCCACTGATTCCACCTGCGCCACCCGACCCTCCGGCTGTCGTATCTGAGCCGCTTCCTCCTGCCGAGCCACTCGCACCAGAACCACCTGCGTATGGCAAAGTGTTTGCGCCGACTTTAGATTAGTCGCTCATCTCGGCTTTACGTAAATGTCGACCTACGGCGATCCATGCCCCTATTAGACCTAAAATAATACTAGCCAGTAAAATATTAAGGGTCATTGAGGGCGCTAACCCACTTAAGGTAAAGGTGCTACCATATTGGGTAGCCAATTTTTGCACGGGGTTAATTAAAAACATAAAAGCGATTTGTACAATAGCTAAACTTAAAATGCCTCCGAATAACCCTAGCCAAATGCCCCCATATAAAAAGGGGCGACGTACATAAGCATTAGTAGCTCCAATGAGGCGTGTTACCTTTATTTCCTCTCTGCGGTTTTCAATATCAAGGCGAATAGTATTCCCAATGACTAATAACACAGTTAAGCCTAATAAAATGGAAACTACTAATACAATACGCTCAACAATATCAAAGATAGTACGTAATTTTTGTACCCATTCAATATCAATTTGTACATTATCCACCTCAGGATAAGCCTTTAGTTTACGGGTAAAGCGATCAATATCCTCATCTAATTCACCAATCGCATCCAACTTAGGGGTAACCACAATCACATGGGGAAAAGGATTATCTTTAAGGCTTTCTAGTGTTTCAGCAAAGCCACTAATTTGCCTAAAATCGGCTAAGCCTTCATCGCGGGTAATGACTTGAGCGCGATAAACTTCGTTTAATTCAGAGAGTAATTCGGCGCGATCTTTTGCTTGTTGTTCATTCACTGATTTTTTTAAAAATAAAGTAATGGTGGGGACTTCACGCTTATCATCGGTGAGGGTTTGTAAATTTTTTAATAACAGGTGCATGCTAGTAGGTAGCGATAAGGCAATGGCAATAGTGGCTAAAGTAATCCAAGTAGAAATGGAGTTAAACCATAAACGCTGCAAACTAAATTGCATCGCATGCTTTTGTTGATTCCACCAAGCAGAAACTAAACGTGAACCAGAGGGGCGTGTCTGAGTACGGGGTTTTTTAGTTTCGGGTGTCGTGTTGGTGGGCATGGGGGTAGCATTTTTCTGACGTTTAGCCATTTAGGGGTCGACCTTTTGCAACACAATCGTGCGTTTTTGCATCCGTTCTACTAACTGATGATCGTGGCTGGCAATGAGTACCGTAGCACCTAACTCATTGAATTGTGAGAAAGTATACATAATATCTTGTGCTAATTCGGGGTCCAGATTACCTGTTGGTTCATCCGCCAGAATAATCGTAGGGCGATTGACCACCGCCCGCGCAATACCGACCCGTTGTTTTTCCCCAG
Organism: Thiofilum sp.; assembly: GCF_016711335.1. Lineage (NCBI taxonomy): Bacteria > Pseudomonadati > Pseudomonadota > Gammaproteobacteria > Thiotrichales > Thiofilaceae > Thiofilum > Thiofilum sp. The sequence continues at coordinate 32,514 of NZ_JADJTF010000001.1, read as the reverse complement.
CCGAAAGCATTAGGGGATAACTGCGTTCTTTATTGAGTAATCCGACTTTATCTAAGGCGGCATTCACGCGGCGGCGAATTTCGGCTTGACCCATGCCTGAAATGACTAGGGGGAGAGCTACATTATCAAACACATTGCGGTCATGCAGTAGATGGGGATCTTGGAAAATAAAACCAATGCGGCGTCGATAGGCGGGAATTTGGCTAGGGCGCATTTTGCTTAGAGGGGTATTACTGACAATAATTTCCCCTGTCGTGGGGCGCTCTAACAGAGCAATCAGCTTTAATAAGGTACTTTTACCAGCCCCAGAGTGTCCGGTAATAAAGATCATCTCACCCGCTTCAAGACTCAAATTGACATTATACAGTGCCAATTGCCCCGTGGGATAACGTTTGCCTACCTTCGTAAACTCAATCACTTAGTCTCGGCTCCAGAGAGTAGTGCTTGGGTAAAAGATTTAGCATCGAAGACTTGTAAATCATCAATGCTTTCACCCACGCCAATATAGCGCACTGGAATTTTGAGTTGTTGTGCAATAGCAAACAAAATACCGCCTTTAGCTGTACCATCTAATTTGGTAACAGTTAGCCCTGTCACCCCTAAAGCTTCATTAAATTGTTTAGCCTGTACTAACGCATTTTGACCAATACTCGCATCGAGAATCAGCATGACTTCGTGTGGCGCTTGAGCGTCAATTTTTTGCATCACGCGTTTTACTTTTCGCAGCTCTTCCATGAGGTTAGATTGGGTATGTAAACGTCCGGCGGTGTCAGCAATTAATATATCAATGTGACGTGCTTTAGCGGCTTGCACTGCATCAAAAATGACTGAGGCAGAGTCAGCCCCTGAACCTTGGGCAATCACGGGAATTTGATTGCGCTCACCCCAAATTTTTAATTGCTCGACAGCGGCTGCACGGAAGGTATCACCTGCGGCTAGCATCACTGATTTGCCTTCCTGCTGGAATTTTTTAGCCAGTTTGCCAACCGTAGTGGTTTTACCCGCGCCATTTATACCCACCATTAAAATAACAAAGGGCTGATGCTCTGTTTTAATGGTTAGAGGAGCTTGGCAAGTTTTGAGTACATCGCTCATTAAAGCTTCTAGTGCTTGCATTAAAGCATCGAGATCCGCTAGCTCATTACGGCTCACGCGCTGAGTGAGATTTTTCATAATAGCGCTCGTGGCTTCCATACCCACATCGGCCATTAATAGGCGTGTTTCGAGTTCTTCGAGTACTTCATCATCGATTTTCTTTTTGCCAAGAAATAGGGTACTCATGCCCTCAGTAATCGAGCTGCCTGTTTTGGCAAGGCCGCGTTTTAAGCGTGCAAACAGCCCTTCTTTTTTGATGGGTTCCTCGACTTGAGGCGTGGATGGGGCGATACTAGACTCAGTTTCGGGGGAAACCGAGTGGGTCGCGTCCTGCTTTTTTTTCTTTCCGAAACCAAACATCGTACAATCCAGATTAAAATTTTATCCGCTAAACAAGCTAGAATCACAAATGCAACGAATACTATCACTTGCCAGCGAAAACATTAAGACCAGCAGCCTATTAAGCTCTCTATCAAAAGTAGCATTAATCATTGGGTTATGCACGGTCACACCCTTGACTCAGGCGGCCGACCGTATTCAGGTATCTGCGCCTATTTATGAGTTTAACCTTGATAATGGGTTGAAAATTCTTGTAAAGCAAGATAAGCGTGCGCCCGTTGTTGTTTCCCAACTGTGGTATAAGGTCGGTTCGAGTTATGAGCACGGTGGGATCACGGGAATTTCCCATGTGGTCGAACACATGATGTTTAAAGGAACCAAAAAATACCCCACCGGTGAGTTCAATCGCATTATTGGTGAGAATGGTGCGGAGGATAATGCATTTACTGGACAGGATTACACCGCCTATTATCAAGTAGTTGCTAATGACCGCCTAGAAGTAGCGATGGACTTAGAGTCCGATCGAGTGAGGGGGCTAACTTTACCGCCTGATGAGTTCAAAAAAGAATTAAAAGTGGTACAAGAAGAACGCCGTTGGCGTACTGAAGATAATCCTAATGCATTAACCTATGAACAATTCATGGCGACGGCCTTTATGAATAGTCCCTATCATAATCCGGTGATTGGTTGGATGACTGATTTGGAAAATCTTAAGGTAGAAGACTTAAGAGCGTGGTATGAGCGCTGGTATGCCCCTAATAATGCAGTCCTAGTCGTAGTGGGGGATGTGGAGCCGGATCAAGTGTTTGAAATGGCTAAAAAGTATTATGGGTCATTAAAGCCTAGTGAATTAGTGCCACAAAAACCTCAGGTTGAGACAGCACAAAAAGGTTTACGCACCATTCAAGTCAAAGCGCCTGCTGAGTTGCCCTATATTATGTTGGGCTATAAAACCCCTGCTTTGGTGAGTGCTAAAGCCGATGAGGCTTGGGAGCCTTATGCTTTAGAAGTATTGTCCAGTATTTTAGATGGTGGAAGTAGCTCGCGTTTAAGTCGTGACTTAGTGCGCGGTAAAGAGCTATTAGCTTCGGCGGGTGCTTGGTATAACGGCTTTGGTCGTATGCCGCATTTATTAGTTATGAATGGTACGCCCGCTAAAGATGTGCCGATTGATACGGTTAAAGCCGAACTCTTAGCGCAGGTCGAGCGTCTACGTAAAGAGCAGGTCTCCACGGAAGAACTAGCACGGGTAAAAGCTCAGGTGATAGCGAGCGAAATCTATGAGCGTGATTCACTTCAGCATCAGGCGACTGTATTAGGTTCTTTAGAAACCGTGGGTTTGGGGTATAAAGTGATGGACGAGTATGTAGACAAAATACTGGCTATTACACCTGAGCAAATTCAGCAAGTGGCGCAAAAGTATTTGATCGAGGATCATTTGACCATCGCTGAATTAGTGCCTCAACCCATTGATAAATCTAAACCGCGCTTTGCACCAACTTTTGTGCGCTAACTCTTAAGGTTTGAGGGCTAAATAATAATGAAGAGCATAACAATACGCTGGATAGGTCAATGGCTGCTAATAGCCCTGATGGCGCTATTAGCTTACCCTGCTTGGGCAGCGCCTAAAATCGAGCATTGGACAACACCTGAAGGTTTAAGAGTCTATTTTGTAGCAGCACCTACGCTGCCTATGCTGGATTTGCGCTTAGTATTCGATGCCGGAGGGGCACGCGACGGTGATCGGCCGGGAATGGCGAGTTTTACCAATGGTATTTTGGATCAAGGGGCTGATGAGTTAAATGCTGATCAAATTGCTGAAGCCTTTGAATCAGTTGGTGCTATTGCTACTAATGGTACGAGTCTAGATATGGCATGGCTAGCGTTGCGCACTATTACTTTGCCGGAGCAACAACAAAAGGCATTAGACACCTGGCTCAAAGTATTAGGTAAGCCTACTTTTCCTGCCAAAGAATTTAAAAACTTCCAAAAGCTGACTTTAGTCAGTTTAGCGGCTGAAAAGCAGTCACCTGAAAGCATTGCTAGTAAAGCCTTTTATAGCAATTTATACGGTACACACCCCTACTCAATACCTAAAAATGGCACAGAAGATAGTATCAACTCACTCACCATTAATGACTTGAAAGAGTTCTATCAACAATACTATGTCAGTAAAAACGCGGTATTAGCCATCGTAGGGGCAGTAGATCGAGCGCAAGCTGAAGCGATTGCCCAGAAAATTGCAGCGGTATTAGGGCAAGGCGAAGCTGCTGCTCCCTTAGCTGAAGTCGCTGCTTTAACCGAGCCTAAAGCGGTTACGGTCGATTTTCCTTCGGGACAGTCTCATATTTTAGTGGGTCAGCCCGGTAATAAACGCGGTGACGATGATTTTTATGTGATGTATTTAGGTAATCATATTTTAGGTGGGGGCGGTTTTACATCGCGGTTAATGCAGGAAGTGCGCAATAAACGCGGTTTAAGTTATAGCGTGTATAGCTATTTTATGCCCTTAGCGCAGTTAGGTCCTTTCCAAGTAGGTTTGCAAACTAAACAAGACCAAACCGCTGAGGCCTTGCAAGTGGTGCTGGACACTCTGAAAAAATTCCAAGAAGAGGGACCTACCGAGACTGAATTATCAGCCTCAAAAAAAGATATTACAGGTGGCTTCCCGCTACGGACTGCGAGTAATGACGATATCGTCGAGTATTTAGGAGTGATTGGTTTTTATGGTTTGCCCTTAGATTATTTAGATACCTTTACCGATAAGGTCAATGCCATCACGCGTGAGCAGGTAATCGAAGTATTTAAGCGCCGCCTCCAGCTAGATAAAATGCTTACCGTGGTGGTAGGTCCTTCTGCCACAGCAGAAGCCAAGGAGCCGAAGGCAGAAGAAGCTTCGGAGACCAAAAAGCCAGAGCAAGGTGAGAATAACAATCCTAGCACTACAGCTCCCTCTAAGGATCAACCCACTGAGCCGAAAGCGGATGAAGCCCAACCCGCCTCCTAAGCAGCACGCGGGTGCGCATCAATTACGTATTATCGCTGGGCAGTGGCGCAGTCGCCGCTTGCCCATTTTAGCCCTTGAAGGCTTACGTCCCACACCTGATCGGGTGCGTGAAACTTTATTTAATTGGTTGCAGTTTCCGGTACGTGGCGCTAGATGTTTAGACTTGTTTGCGGGTAGTGGTGCATTAGGGTTAGAGGCCTTATCACGCGGGGCGAGTGAGTTAGTCCTAGTGGAAAAGCACCCTAAAGCGGCAGCTACCTTGCAAACTAATATCAATACGCTCAAAGCATTAAATGCCGAGGTCTATCATCAAGAGGCTTTAAGTTATTTAGATCAAGCCACTATTCCTTTCGATATTATTTTTCTTGACCCTCCATTTCATCATAATTGGCTGCCAATGGTCTTAGAACGCATTCAAGACAAGCAACTATTAGCCCCTCAGGGGTATATTTATTTAGAATACGAGCGCGAGCTGGAGCTAGATTTAAGCCAGTGGAATTTAACGATTCATAAGCAATTGCATGCAGGTCAAGTGCATTGTGTATTAGCTCAGTTATCAAGTGCTTAGCGTTTCATACAAGTTTGATAGCGTTGATTCACATTAATAGCAAAGCGTTCGGTAGTGAGAATCCGTGAAGTTTTTTCACTATTGAGCGTGATAGTCGGAATAATGGCATAGACGGGTTTGTGTTTAGTTTGTTTTTGGTAAAGCTCGCGCACTAGCTTATAAGTTTGAGTGTCTTTGAAGTTTTGTGACTTTTCTAACATCAGATCGCTGCGAATCTTTTTGTCGGTTAAATTCAATGAGTATTTAAGGTTTAATAGACGCAGAGCATTTTCAGTTTGGCTCAGGGTATTAGTAATAGTGCCTGATGAGCTATAAATGAGTAAATCACCATCCAGCATGAGTTTTTGTGCGGTTAATTCACTAATCAGTGCTTGAAAAGCAGCATTACGACTGGCATAGCGTCCCGCATTAAAATCCGCAAAGCGATAGATTTTACGATCATAACCCGTTTCATAGCCTAATAATAATAAAGTACCGTAAAATAGCCCTCCTTTTCGAGTATAGAGTTTATCACGCACTTGATATATTTCCTCTAAGCTTAAGGCTTTACCTTGGCGTTGTTCCCTTTCATATTGTACCGCAAAGCTCACCGCAACTTGCATAGACCCAATGGTATCAATTTCATTTTGCCCCTCTATTAAATTACGCGCTAGACTATTTTTGATCAAAAAATCGAATTTATAACGCTTAGATAATTCGGTGATTAAATCACGATAGGCTAAATCTAAATCGCGCTCAGTACGTGCACTGCGAATGCGTGCCATAAAACTTTGCTTAGGATCAGGAAAGGTATTTAAAAATTTTTCAGCTTGTCCGCCTAAAATAGGGATTTGATTGAGCTTATTAATGACGGCTTTTTCAGATAGTTTGCCTAAATTAGGCACGGCAGGATTAGCCACAAAGCCAGACTCTTGATCAACGACCGCAATAATAGAGCAAACATTTTCTTTACTTTGAGCCAGACCATGTTGTTTTAATACATCTAGCATATCAATAGCCCAGCTTTTAGGATCAGGGCGTTGAGGTTCGGCGGCTTTAATGAGTGCTGTGACTTGGTTGACTGCAATAGTGGGCTTAGGATTAGCTATATTGGTTTGTTGGGTAGCATTCAGATGATCTTTGATCGTGGGGTAAGCCCAAAAACCCAAGCCGATAAAACTGGCACTTAACACCCACAGTGCGATTTTTCTTAGCCCATCAATGAGATCATCTAACATGCCTTTCAACCTATCTAGCTGTCTAGTCTTAAGGCTACTCAGTGTAGTCGAGTTTAGCAGTAGAGAGTATAAAACCTAGTAGAGCAAGCAGCAGATTGATGATCATATAGATGTTGAGAAAAAAATTTCACAGAATTAAGTTAACACCCCATTTTTTATCCAGCCATTCGCTTATCGTCCTACATAAACCAATAAATGGCTTCTCGATATAAGCATGTATGGTACAGATTTTGCGTGGGTGATTTCGACATCGTTTAGTTTTGTCGCGCAGAACAATAGTGACACATACCGCGAAAAATACCTTTGTGCTGAGTACGCCAAAATACATGCCCACCGGTAGGCTGTGTCACCTGTTAATCCTCCAACACTATACTAGCGTAGGCGCCACCTCCATAGGGTTCAAACCATTGGCTGCCCAAGCTAATGCTTGGTTTTGGTTGAGCGCATCAAGCTGCGCCATATCATCCACAGAAATCTCGAAATCAAAAATATTGAGGTTTTCTCGGATGCGTTCTGGCTTGCTGCTTTTGGTTAGAACGCAGTACCCATGCTGTACTCCCCATCTTAGTAACAAGTTAGCCTCTGGCACTCCCATGTTGTTGGCAATGTCACGGATAACGATTTGGGCTTGGGCTTTGGTTTCGGCAAGGGTCTCTCCGCCTTGTCCCTCCTCGACCCGCCAGCTTGATAGTGGGGCGAGTGAGCTATATGCGATAGGCACTATGGCATGTTTGTTCATAAATTGGGTTAAGTCAATTTGCGCACACAGAGGATGAAATTCAATTTGGTTGGCCTCTGGGCTATCTAGACCTGCATCCAAAATTTCTTGGAGTCGTATTGCATTATAGTTGGCGACACCAATATGCTTTACCAGACCAGATTTTTTTAGCTCGATGCAAGCAGACCATTGTTCCAATCTTAATGCAGAAAATGGCGCATGAATCAGATACAGGTCAACATAATCGAGCTGTAATTGTTGCAGTTGTCTTTTTAATGTGGCAATGGTGGCGTCGTAATTCTTTTCGACAGAGCCCCATGGTGTATAGCCTGGGAAAACCTTGGTTGTGATGAATAGCTCATCTCTTAATATTAACACTTCGGACAGTTTACGCGGCGATAGCACCATAATTACATAGGTCTGCGAAGGCTGGGCTGGATTTTATGGCGCTGAAGTCGAGTTTTAAGTGGCGAGAAAAGCGTTCGAGCAGATGGGCATTGAAGTGGCGGATCTTCCCACTGGCAACGGAGAGGACACTGCGCCCGTTGCCCCCGGCATCCCAGTTCTGCTGGCGATCTTCCAGCCGGAGCAGGTTAAGTGCCGTCAGTGAGGTATTGAAGTGGAAATCCAGCTTTTCTTTGCGGGTCGTTTGGCAGTCACACAGCCCGGTGTGTTGCTTGGCATCCCGGAACAAAAATTCTATCTGGAAACGCGCTTGGTAGTAACGCAGGATGTCTAATGCAGGGCAATCCGTGTCGGTACTGAACAGCAGTGCGCTAGCGGTCTTGCCGTTTGCTTCGCGCACCAGATAGACGATGCGCACTATCTGTTTGAACGTCGGGCTGTTAACAGTAGCGGTGTAAACACGCTGCCCGTCCAGCTCTCCGACCCGTTCAAAACGTGATAAGTCGTCAAAACTGACTTTGCCGCTGTACTGGCGGTGACGACCCTTGGGTTTTTGTGCGCCCGTGTACAGCCACCGTAAGTCGGCGTCCTGACGTAACTTGCTGATCAAATGCAAGTTGAGTTCCCTGATGCCACTGACAAACTTAGTTTTGGCATAAAAGCTATCCGCGACGAGATAACGGATGCCACACCCCAGCAGGACTGTGATGGCGTGTTGAAGCTGTCCAAGGTAGCTATCCATCCGCGTGGGGAGCGGCGCACCAACGAAGGGTGGGTGTTTCACCTTGGTTTTGTCTTTGGTGTTGGCGGGTTGGCTTTGACCCTTGCGGGTTGAGCGCGGCAACGTAGGCGTTTGGCGGGCGGATAAGGTGTAGGCCGTGTTGTGGGTCACGTCCACCAGCGCTAACAAGGATAATTCTTGTCCGCGTTGCGCCTGCCCCTGTGAGCCGTTCCAAAACCAGTCTAGGCCATAACTCTTGCGCCCGCTTTTAGGCACGAAACTGGCATCAATAGCCGCAATACGTTCCCCCTTGCCATGCAGGACATCCTGTAAGATCAGCAGGTTGAACGCTAGAAAATCAAAGGAACGTGAAAACCAGCGTGAAAAAGTCTTTTCATGGCAGTCACTGTAACGTCCAAGGTTGCGGAAGTTGACACGGCTGGGCAGGTACATCAGCGCATTGAACAAGGTCAGCAAAAACTGGCGCTGCGGTTTCGCCACACTGGACATTTGGCTCAGAATCGTTTCTATTGTGGACATGGAAGCTTCTGGGGTGAGGGGTTGTTATCGTGGTTGACGACATCTTCCCACACTGGAGGCTTCCAGCCTATTTTTCAATCATGCCCAAACTGTCCGAAGTATTGTTAATATACCACTGGTCTTTATTCCTCTGCCTGTGCCCTCTTCATTATTGTAGCCCTCGGCTGAGTCAATATGCCGATAGCCTGCGTGTAGTGCTTCACGAACACATACCTCTGCCTGATCGTTAGAAAGCTGATAGGTGCCAAAGCCGATAAGAGGAATTCCTAATGAGTGACGAGTGAAATGCGAAAGTTTCATTTTTTCTCCTGAGCTGACGAGGTAAATTAAGAAGCACTATTGTGCCGAATAAACCCTCAATCCCGAATAACAGTGTCGTGCAATAACATGACAAATTAAATCAATAAAGTGAGAATAAGAGCAAAAAGTGCGGTGAAAAATGCTATAATCGATCATATTTAGATGTTTTATTATCAGCATGTTAAATCTCCAAGCTCTCGAAACCTTTGTAACAAATGCGCCTCAAGGAGTTAACGAAACCTCCATTCCCAATGTTCAGGTTTTTTGGTCACATAAGGCGATGCCGCGACACCTGCAAGCCTACTTGTTTGGTTTAGTGTTTATTCTTCAGGGATACAAAATTGGCTATTTGGGTGCTCGCCGTTTTCAGTATGGTGCGGGACAGTATTTAGCGGTTGGGTTTCCTATGCATTTTGAATGCGAAACTCATCTTCAAAATCATACCCCGTTATTGGGTATTTTCATTCAGTTAGAGGTGTCCGAGCTATCGCGTCTGGCTGCACAAATGATGTCGTGCAAAGCATTGTCAACTGGTATCGTAGAGCGTTCAGGGGTTGAACCGCTGAGTATCAGCGCACCCATTTATGAAGTGCTTGGACGGATGCTAAATGTCATCAATCAACCCAAGCAAGGAGCTGTACTAGGTGAGCTTTATGTACGTGAACTGTGCTACCACGTACTGCAAGAGGATAATAGTGCGGTACTTCTCAGTCATTTGAATAGATCCACCCCACAAAACCGTGTCGCACAAACCCTCGAATACATGGAACAAAATCTATACCGCAACCCACCTGTTGATGAGCTTGCGCAGTATGCCCATATGAGCATTGCCAGTTTTAACCGGCATTTTAAACAAATAACGGGCCGCTCAGTAGTGCAATACATCAAAACTATGAGGCTGATGCGTGCGCGTCACATGCTTGCAGTAGAAGGTCAAAGCGTAAAGCAAGTTGCGGAATTGTTGGGTTATGGCAGTGCGGCACAGTTAAGCCGTGACTTTAAAGCGTATTTTGGATTGCCTCCCAAATGGGCGGGACAAGTATAAAGACCAAACAAATGTGCGTTTAATGAAGTGCTGTATACTAGGTTTGATAAGAGTGTCATCCCATTTAGTGATTACCTAACCGTTTACTGAAAGCTGCTTAAACTTAAGGGTCTTAATCATCTATTAAACTCTGCTAAAGCTAAACCTAGTAGAGCAAGCAGCAGACAGACGACTGTAGGTAGAAAAATAGCTTGCTTTAAATCTTTGTTTCAATAATAGTTGAAATATTGAAATTAACGAAGAGGTTTATAGTATGAAACGTTTTCATGTGCATGTGTCAGTCGAAGATTTAGCCGCCAATATTCAGTTTTATTCGCAACTCTTTGGTGCTAATCCTACGGTGCAAAAACAGGACTATGCCAAATGGATGTTGGACGATCCACGAGTCAATTTTGCTATTTCTAGGCGCGGTGCGCCGCTAGGATTGAATCATTTAGGATTTCAAGTGGACTCTAATGAGGAACTAGAGCAACTGAATCACCAGCTTAAAACTATTGATGTCACGATTACCGCAGAGCAAGGGACTGCTTGTTGCTATGCCATGTCGGATAAGTATTGGATTAATGATCCGCAAGGTATTGCGTGGGAGCAGTTCCATACTCTAGAGAGTATTCCAGTGTTTGGTGAGGCTGACAAAACTACTGCTACCCCGTGTTGTGTGCCTGTATTGGGGCAATCTAAATCAGCAGAGGCGTGTTGTACTCCGTCACAGGGTTCTAGCTGCTGTTAAATGTTGCGGGTTTAAATACTTTTGGTAGCCAGCATTAATATTTGAGGTTGTAGCCTATGTTTTTAGCAAGTGAAAAAGTCTCAATAGTTAATAATGAACCTGAACCCATTCAAGCACTAGGGTTAATCCAAGCATTATTGAAGGACACACAGCTTCCCTATGAGGATTTAGCAGTTGCTACGCACAGCCAGTTCTGGGGCTTAGGTGCGCCGCAGTATTATGCTGTGATTGGTTTGGAGCGGTATGAGAAGCTGGGTTTATTGCGCTCTTTAGCGGTTGCACAGCCTTATCGACGCCAAGGATTAGGGCAGCGGTTAGTGCAGTGGGTGGAGCAAGAGGCACAGCAAGCAGGTTTGCAGCAGCTCTATTTATTGACAACCAGTGCCACTACGTTTTTTGAAGCATTGGGATATGAGCGCTTAGAGCGTAACGATTTGCCACCTGCGCTCTATAGCTCTAGCCAAGTACAAGGGGTTTGTCCTGCCTCGGCTTCTATTTTGGTAAAGACACTAACCTAACCGCAACTCCCTTCTGTCCCACAAGTGTCGCCCTTACAGCAATCTTCGGTGAGGGCGGCAATTAACTCATTCATAGCCGCATATTGGGCATTATAAATCACATAGCGTCCTTCCTGCCGTGAGGTAACTAATCCAGCATGGACTAATTCTTTCATATGAAAGGAGACTGAGTTGGGCGCAGTTTGGGTCAGTTCACTAATTTTGCCTGCACTTAACCCCGATGCTCCGGCCTGCACTAATTCACGGAAAATAGCCAAACGCGATTCTTGAGCCAGTGCCGCGAGGCGTGTGACTATGATTTTTGAGTCCATATTCAGGGTACGATTGATGATAGAGGATGAAGGAAGTGTACACTGTCAACGGTTACCTTTGACAGTGTTTAAGGGGTATTCGGGCTTAGCGCTGTATCAGCGAGCAGGATTACGGCAGAAACGATTAAAGCCTGCTGGAGTATTGGGGAAGCGTTTTTGTTTAGCTAATTCCCAAGGTCTTTCACATTTTTTAGTGCTAGAGCACCATGCATAACCCGCTGCAACTAAACAGCCGTGTGCATCGCGTGCGCCACCAATGATAGGGGGCTTGGATGGGGTTGGTGCTTTAGCAGGACATTCGCCACGAAATAGCGCCCATTCTTCGCATTTCACCCCATTAGGTAATTGGCAATAGCCCACACTACCCACGATTTGTAGTTTGCCGCCTTGTTTAATGCAGTTGATTGAGGCTGGATTACCCATAGCGGTTGCTGCACCTGATAGTGTTACTAAAAAAGCTAAGGTTAAGCCGCTGATTATTTTGCGCATATTGACTCCACTAATAGAATGTTTTGCTAGATTGAATTGCCTGTAGTTAGGTGCACGAGAGGTACTTAACTAACGAACTATAGACGATTGCTAGTTTAGCTCAATAGGGTTAAGTGGGAATAAATAGCTAAGCGAGTGTTCAATGAGGTGAGGTGGAGAAGGGCTACAAAAAAGGCTGCATCCTTGCAGCCTCAATCAGTGTGTGTGGTGACATTAAAGAGTGGAATAGGTTAAACCAAGGCTATAATTATCCACATCCGTTTCATAATTAGAGTCTGAGCCTACATTAAACATATGTTCCCACTCAGCACGTAAATGAATATTAGGACTCATACGATATTGAGCACCAACCCCTAATAATGGGCTTTGACCATTATCATTCGTTTGCTCGGTAATGAATTTACTATTAGGAATAGTCGTAGTGGTATCAGGTGTGGTGCGTTCAGAGTCACGCTTCCAAAAAGAAACCCCTGCCTTACCAAACGCTTCAATCTGTGGGGTGACAGGCATATAGCCCATACCCGCTAAATTAATGCTTTTGACCTCATTACGCATGGTGGCGGGATTACCATTTTGAGTACCACTCATACTTGATTCACCCATGTCGTTATAAGAGACTTCCGCACCAAACATAGGACTAAAACGAGCGCCTGCCATGACTTTCCAATTTAGATCACCATTAGAGCAAGTGCCAGAGAAAAACGGATCGTTACAAATATCGCCTTGTTTAGAATAGCCTGCACTAACCCCTGCGTACAGTTTCGGTCCCTGACTAAAATCATTAATAGGATCACCATAGCCCGCATTAGGATTGTTGGCTCCAATCACTACTGGCAAAGGATTGCGTACTACCCAATCGGCTTGTGTGAGTGGAGCAAGAGCCATGAGGCAATAAGCTATTAATAGTTTAGAGTGTTTCATAAAGTTAGCCCTTTATTATTCATTGTTATTTTTGAACTTATTAGTGTAAATGCTAGCTCAACTAGCATTTGAGGGTAAAAGGCTTACCCTCAAAATAGAGAAAAACCTATCACAGTGAGGACATCGAAACGCCAACACTGAGTAAATTAATATTACGATCACTTAATTGCTCACTGCCGACATCGGAATAATGCTCCCACTCAGCGCGAACCCCTAAGTTACCATTGAGTCGGTAATCAGCACCAATACCATAAAAAGTGGATTTGCCATCGACTGCTTGATGACTATTCGAGTGAGATTCCTCGCTAGTCCACCATAACATCCCGCCCTTACCATAAAGATGTAAACTATCACTCATCGGTAAAGTCACCACCCCAGCCGCCGTATAGCCACTACGTTGCGCTTTGGTGGTAGAGCCATTAGTGGCTTTGCCTTGTTGCTCCCCAAAGTTCACATAAGCACCATCCAAGAGCAAACCGTTTTGGAGTGGTACTCCAGCATACAGTTTCCACGCATTACTGCTGGTTTCACAATTTTCTAATTGCGTGCAAAAACCTTCAGTATTCGCAGAGCCAATATTCGCGCCGATGTAATTAGCATTAGCGCGTGAGCCACTAAGTGTGGCTTTAGACTGGGGGCTGGGTTTAAACAACCCTAGTAAACTATCAAAAGGTGAGGTGGTGTCAGCTGCATAGATGGGGTTAGACAACAGCACCGCCGCAGGTACTAACCATGCAGCCCAGTGTTGACGTGTGGTTTTCATTCAATTAGTCCCTCTTACTTTTTATTCTATGGACATCAATTATCTATCTCAGCCTGTATGACTATACGAGATCTAGCAAGTTCCTGTCTCTTTTAGCCGCTAATCGGTTATTTAACACCACTTTAAGCCTTAAAGTGCTAAAAGATTGTACAAATGTAAAATAGCTAGTCACACCTTAGATTCTGTTAGAATCGCGGTCTCTTGGCGCTAAGACCAATACTTAGGAGAGTCGTATGCTGCGCTTATTTAAATTAGATGGCGGATTCATTCGGGAAATCAAAGCAGATAAGGATCAATTAACTCGACAACTCCAAGAAGCGCAATGGGTCGATATTTGTGAGCCAGAAGAGGATGAGCATTCGCTATTAGAGCAAATGTTACATACCGACTTGCCGGAGTTTGATGATGTTGAGGAGATTGAGTCCTCTGCCCGTTGCTTTGTGGATCAGGCAGGGATTCATGTGCACTCTTTGTTTATGTATCAAGAGGACAATCGTTATAGCACGGTCTCAGTCGCTTTCATTTTGCAGGGTGAGCGCTTAATTACAATTCGGGATGAAAAGCTGGCTGATTTTAGATTATTCCGTTTGAGAGCTAGACGCGGACAAGTCAAGTGTAGTCATGTAGCTGATTTGCTCGTGACGCTATTAGAGCAAAAGGTTGAAAATCACGCAGACTATCTAGAGGATATTCATCATAAGCTCGAAGATGTAAGCCATTCAGTGCTCGAAGAGGAGGACTCGGAGCTGGAGGATGCGATTAGTGATTTGGCCAAGCTTGAGGATCGGAATGGTAAAATCCGTCTGTGTTTGATGGATACCCAGCGGGGTATATCTTTTCTCTTACGCCATTTACGCGATTATCAAGACTCACATGAAACGCTGCGCGAGGTCATGCGCGATATTGAGGGTTTGATGTCACATACCGCTTTTCTGTTTGACAAAATCAACTTTTTGATGAGTTCGACCCAAGGCTTTATCAATATTAAACAAAACCAAATCATTAAAATTTTCTCTATTGCCGCCGTGGTGTTTTTACCTCCTACCTTAGTGGCGAGTGCTTATGGTATGAACTTCAAACACATGCCAGAACTAGAATGGTTAGTGGGTTATCCGTGGGCATTAGGATTGATGATTTTAGCAGGGCTAGCGCCGTATCTGTTCTTTAAGCACAAAGGCTGGTTATAGGCTAACCCTAAAACACCATGTGTAAAAGCTAAAAACGCCAGTAAGCCCTAAGGACTAACAGTCTATGCGTTTATTAATTGTCGAAGATGATCCCATGATTGGGGAAAGCCTAGAGGAAAGTCTGCGTAATGAAAATTATGCGGTAGATTGGGTGCGTGACGGGCATAGTGCAGAGCTAGCCTTATTACAAGAATATGATGTGGTGGTATTAGATCTAGGCTTACCCAAAAAGAAGGGCGAGCAAGTACTGCTAGATTATCGTAGGGGGGGAGGGCAAGCAGCGGTCTTGGTGTTAACGGCACGCGATTTAGTTACCGATAGAGTTAAAGTGCTGGATAGCGGTGCGGATGATTATTTGATTAAACCGTTTGATTTAGATGAGTTATTTGCGCGGATTCGTGCCTTATTACGGCGTAAATCAGGGCGTACTCAAGTAGAGCTGGCTGCAAGAGGTTTAGTCTTAAATCCAGCCACGCATGAGGCTTATTGGCACGGTGAATTACTGCACTTGTCCGCCAGAGAATTCGGATTATTACAAGTGTTAATGGAAGCAGCCGGTCAAGTAGTATCTAAAACACGTTTAGAGGATAAAATTTACGGTTGGAATGAAGAAATTGAGAGTAATACGGTAGAGGTTTATATTCATTTATTACGTAAAAAGCTGGGTGTGGATTTTATTAAAAATGTAAGAGGAGTGGGGTATAAAATACCTGTGTGATGATGAAGCGCAGTATTCATTGGCAATTAATTATTAGTTTGAGTTTGGGCTTGTCAATGGCTGCATTTCTGGCAGGTTGGGCTATTTATAATGTGGCTCAACAAGAGGCCAATAAACTATTTGATTATTATCTCCAGCAAGCTGCACTGTTTATACCTTATCGCCTTGACGAAGATGCAGAGTATTCTGAAAAAGATTTACTAGGTGAGGATATTTTTGTTGAGGTTTGGAATCCAGAAGGCGAGTTAATTTATTCGTCTAGTAATGATTTTACTATGCCGCGTTACAAAACCTTAGGCTTTCAAAATGTCCAGGCTTTTGATTCGTATTGGCGTGTTTATACTACTTCCCGCCGAGGTCATTATATTCAGGTCGCTCAACCCGAAAGCAAGCGTGATTTACTCGCTAAAAACTTAGCACTGCGTTCACTTTCTCCTTTTATATTATTGATTCCTTTATTATTGTTTTTAACAGGGTGGATTGTTAGACGCAATTTACGACCTCTGAAACAGATGACGGTTGCCATTACCCAGCGTAATTCAAATGATTTAGCACCCCTTTCTAGTCAAGATCAACCGCAGGAGTTAGTACCCATTACGGACGCTTTAAATGGGCTACTAGCACGCTTAGAGCAGACATTAAAAGCTCAACATACATTTATTGCCGATGCGTCACATGAGTTACGCTCGCCTTTAACCGCATTAAAATTGCAAATTCAATTAGCAGAGCGTGCAAAAACAGAGCCACAACGGTTGCAGGCGATTCAAAAGCTAGGTGAGCGTATTGAGCGAGCTATTTACCTAGTGGAGCAGTTATTAACACTTGCACGTCATGATATGCCTGATTTAGAAAAGGAATGGGTGACCTTAAATAATCTAGTGTCCTATATTACTCAGGACTATCAAGTCAGTGCTAAAAGCCATCAATTAGAGTTAATACTGGAGTTGCCCCAACAACCCTTAACTATTTTAGCTAATGAGTCTGCTTTAACTATCTTATTAAAAAACTTATTAGATAATGCCATCAAATATACTCCCGCCGGAGGCATGATTAAGGTAGGACTGGCTACTAATCCGCTGCATATAAAGTTGTGGGTGGAGGATAGCGGGATTGGTATTCCAGAACTTGAGCGCCCCTATGTGTTTGAACGTTTTTATCGTGCCTCGAATCATCAAGCGGCTGGAACAGGGCTAGGTCTAGCCATCGTGCACAATATTGTACAGCAATTAGGGGCTAGTATTCAGTTGAGTGTACCAGTAAGCGGCAAGGGATTGATTGTACAAGTACAGTTTCCTTTATCATTATTCCCCTTTTGTAAATAACAAAAGGGCTAACCTTTTAAGTCGTTTTTAATAATTAGCTTGTTAGTCTATGTCTCAAGGTTATGGATTATCATAATCAGGGTTGATGAAAAATTTAGGTTATAAAAGGGAATAGTCAATGAAAATCAAAATGGCAACACTGGCATTAGCAGTTACATTAGCTACCGCATTAGGCATGAGTTCAGTTCAAGCAGCTTCTAGCACTATGACTAAATCACCCACAGCTAAAGTCATGAAAAAGGGTCATGTTGCTAAAAAGCACAAAGTTAAAAAGAAATCTGTTGCTAAAAAGCCTGCTAAACATATTAAGGCTAAAAAAGTAATTAAAAAATCAAAGGCTAAACGTGCTTAAGGGTTATTAAATTATACTAATTAAGTTTATTTCTCACCTTAGGGTAATAATCTTGTTGGTTTGTATTGTTTCTCCGCTTATGGAAGCCCTTCGGTTTCAGGGACGAAGCCCCTAGGGTAGTGGCTAGAGTGGTTGCTACTACCCTTTCTTTTTGAATAGCTTCATTCCTTCTTGAGTCTGCTAATGAGCCTATTGGCAGGCTTCCTTTCTCCATGACATGATGCTGAGTTATTTATATGTTTGGAGCCTTTCATGTCACATACTCCCCCAATGCCGCATTCAAACCGATTAATATTGCGGTCTTAACAGTATCCGACACACGCACTGAAGAAAACGATACTTCGGGTCAAGTATTGTGTGAACGTATTAAGGCGGCAGGTCATCAGGTGGCAGCTAAGCATATTGCTCCCGACAATATTTATGTGCTGCGTGCCATTGTGTCGCAATGGATTGCTGATCCTGAGATTCATGCGGTGATTACTACCGGAGGCACTGGCTTAACAGGACGCGATGTGACGCCAGAAGCGCTTAAGGTATTGTACGACAAAGAAATTGAGGGATTTGGAGAGCTATTCCGTCAGATTTCTTATAACTTGATCAAGACCTCTAGCTTACAGTCGAGAGCTATTGCTGGATTAGCTAATGGTACGGTGTTGTTTAGTTTGCCCGGCTCTCCGGGGGCTTGTAAGGACGGATGGGATCATATTATTGTGCATCAACTCGATAGCCGTCATAAACCGTGCAATTTAGTGGAGTTAATGCCTCGATTTTTAGAGGTGTGATTGGTTGGTGGTACACTAGGCGGCTAATGGGTAAGGCTTAACAGACACGCGGTGAATACATCCCTGTACGCTCTTTGTCGCATCCCTGCGACAAAACGGTCTGTTAACCCTTACCCATTATCCTTAGAAAGCAGCTTAGCTTGATATGCATTAAAGAGGTATTACATTAAAGACTAAAAATCTTCCCCGGATTCATAATATTGTGTGGATCCAGTGCTCGTTTAATCAGGCGCATCACTTCCACTGTGTTCTCTCCTAATTCAGCACTTAAATACTTTTGTTTACCTTGACCAATGCCATGTTCGCCCGTACAAGTGCCGCCCATTTTAATAGCACGTTCGCTCAGGCGAGCCATGAAGCTTTCAGCCTTTTCAATCTCATGCGGGTTGTTTACATCAATCAATAGCGACACATGAAAATTACCATCACCCACATGCCCAACTATAGGCGCAATTAAACCTGTTGCTTCAATATCGGCGCGGGTTTCAGCTACACAATCGGCTAATCTTGAAATCGGTACACAGGCATCGGTGGCGCAAGGCTTACAGTCAGGGCGCAACGATTGCACTGCAAAATAGGCTTGATGGCGAGCTTTCCATAATTGAGATAATTGGCTCTCATCACTAGACCAATTAAAAGTATCAGCGCCGTGTTCTTTCGCAATCTCGGCAAAGGTGTCAGCCTGTTCTGCTACCCCCAAGGCACTACCATGAAATTCGACAAATAGCGTGGGTTGTTCAGGCATAGTGAGTTTGGAATAGTTATTACACGCTTTGACTTGTAATTCATCCAGCAACTCAATACGTGCCACCGGAATACCATATTGAATGGTTTGAATCACGGCAAGGCAGGCGGCATTGACACTAGGAAAAGCACATACTCCACCTGCGACTACTTCAGGGCGACCAAACACTTTGACGGTTAATTCACTGATCAAGCCTAAAGTCCCCTCAGCACCTATAAATAAGCGTGTGAGGTCATAGCCTGCCGCACTTTTTTTGGCACGACTGGCGGTTTTAATCACTTCACCCGTAGCCGTGATCACCTCTAGATTTAAAATGACATCTTTCATTGTGCCGTAGCGTACTGCATTAGTGCCTGAGGCACGGGTGGAGGTCATACCGCCTAAGGTCGCATTAGCCCCAGGATCAATGGGGAAAAATAGTCCTGTATGACGTAAAGTTTGATTAAGCGCTTCTCGCGTAACGCCGGGTTGCACGGTAACTGCTAAATCCTCAGCGTGAATTTCGAGTACTTGATTCATAGTGGATAGATCAATACACACCCCACCGAGCGGTGCATTGACATGACCCTCTAAAGACGAACCAATTCCAAAAGGAATAATGGGACACTGATAGTTCGCCGCCAGTTTAACCGCATCAATGAGCATCTGCTTATTATGAGCCAATAACACCCCATCCGCCGGTTGGTTAGTCAGCCAAGTCTGAGTATGGGCGTGTTGTTGGCGAGTAGTAAGATTCGTGGAGAAGTCTTTGCCAAAATGATCAGCAAAAGCTTGTAGAGCAGCAGCGTGTCTAGCGGTCATGATAGTGTCTCAAGAAAGAAGCATTGAGTTAGAGCTTACGGTAATTCGCAGTTTATTGCTTGGGCGGAATAGAATAAGTACCTACTGCGTGGGCAACAGGTTCGTCTTCACCCTCTGAATAAATACTCACCTCACCCACTGCCAGCACTTTACCCAATTTAAGTAGGGTACAAACGCCAATTAGGTCTTTATCTGCCTGAGGTTTACGTAAAAAATTAATATTGAGATTGGTGGTAACGGCTAGAGGCACTAAACCAATAGTTCCTAAAATGGCTGCATATAAGGCTACATCGGCGAGTAACATCATGGTAGGTCCTGATACCGTGCCTCCCGGACGCAATGCGGAAACATCGACTTTATAGCGCACCGTACTACTGCGCTCACCGACTTGCTCGACTACGGCTGGGCATTGTGGGAATTCATGGGATAAAAAGGTATTGAGTTGTTGTGCACTAAGCATAGCTATCCTCGCTAATAGTTTAGTGGGATAGTAAAGAAAGTTAGCGCCCTAGAGAAGCGTGCTAAACTAGGCTTACGTCCAATTAGGTCTTAGCTCACCATGACAGCACGTAAAAAATTGCCCATCGGTATTCAAACCTTCCGCGAAATTCGTGAAAATAACTATTACTACGTCGATAAAACCGCGTTAGCCCTTAGTCTGATAGAGTCAGGTAAACACTATTTTCTCTCCCGTCCGCGTCGCTTTGGTAAGAGCCTATTTCTGGATACGCTTAAAGAACTGTTTGAAGGCAATGAACTTCTATTTAGAGGCTTAGCCATCCACGATCAATGGGATTGGTCGGTACAATATCCAGTACTACGCTTTAGTTTTGGGCGTAATAATTATAATGTTCATTCTGCATTAAAAGAGTCGCTGCATCAGCAATTAAGTTATTTTGAGCGTATTTTAGATATGCCACCGCGATTAGAGGATGTGGGGGGGCGTTTTGCGGATTTGATTGATAGGTTGACCGAGCAAACCAATTTACCCTTAGTGATTCTAATCGATGAATACGACAAACCCATCTTAGACGCGCTCGAAAATCGTGAATTAGCGAGTGCGAATCGAGATTTTCTACGCGGTTTTTACAGTACGATCAAAGACTATGACGCCAAGATCAAATTTAGTTTATTGACCGGAGTGACTAAATTCTCCAAGGTGAGCTTATTTTCGGGCTTGAACAACCTCAAAGATATTACTCTTGATAAACGCTACAGCACCCTATGCGGGTATACCGATCAGGATATAGACACCGTGTTTGCCCCAGAGTTGGAGGGCTTAGACCGAGACAGTATTCGCTATTGGTATAACGGATATAACTGGCTAGGGGAGGGCGTTTATAATCCCTTTGATGTCCTCAATCTGTTTGATCGCCGCGAATTTAAAAACTACTGGTTTGAAACGGGAACACCCACCTTCCTGATTCGCCACCTAGCCAATAATCAATTCTTCACTCCCAATTTAGAACAACTCCAATCCGATGAAGCCCTACTCTCAGCCTTTGATATTGACCATATCAGTAATGAAGCGCTGTTGTTTCAAACGGGCTATTTAACTATTCATCAAGTCGAACAACCCCTGCTCGGCTATTGGTTTTACACCTTGGGCTACCCCAATCATGAAGTGAAAAGCAGTCTCAATAGCAGCCTACTGAGTGCCTATGGGGTGAATGAAAGCTTGGCTCTACGCAATCGTATTAACCTGATTAAAATCCTGCAACGTAATGCGGTAGAAGAACTCCAAGGCTTATTCCACGCCTTTTTCGCCAGTATTCCGCATCAATGGTATGACAGCAGCCGAGGGGTATTAGCGCAGTATGAAGGCTACTATGCTTCCATTTTTTACTCCCATTTTGCCGCGCTAGGGATTGACACCATAGTCGAAGATAGTTCGAGCTTGGGGCGTCTAGACATGGCGGTGAAATTCAGCGGGCGCATTTACTTATTTGAATTCAAAGTGCTTGAGCATAGCTCAGAGGGCGAAGCGCTTAGACAAATCCATGACAAGCGCTATGCGGACAAGTATCGGGCATTGAATCAGCCCTTATACTTAATTGGTGTGGAGTTTAGTAAGGTCACACGTAATATTGTCGGCTTTGCCATTGAGCAGGATTAGGCGTGTTAAATACCTAACCCTGCTCAAGTGCATTAACGGTATTTGCGCAAATATACTTTTTCAAAGCCACGTTTTGCCCAATGGAATGCACGGCAATTAGGTAATAGTGTGCTACCTGTCTCAGTGCGTTTAATCAACATACCTTTTTCATTCGAGTCCACGATACAAATCAGCTCGACTTTAAACGTATGATCGGCAGGTTTACCCTTGATTTCAGCTAGTAAATTTTTTGCAGCCGCTTCTGCTTGTAAGTCCGCCATATGCGCTTGTTTAGGCATCCAATCAGGTCCCGGAAAACTACCCGAATCGCCCGCCACATAAACCTTATCCAAGCCTGCTACTTTACAATGCTTATCGGCTTGTACTAAACCGCCCGCAGAGCGCGGTAATTCACTATTATCAAACCACGAATTACCCGTCATACCCGGCATAAATAAAATCAAATCAGCAGCAAATTCACCACCCTCGGTTTTGACTTTATTCGCCTCAAAGCCTTTCATTTTATGTCCTAAATGACGCTCTATACCGCGCTTTTCCATTTCAGCCATTAAGCCTGCTACCGCTTTTTCGCCTAAGCGATTACCGGGTTTCTCTGCGGGACTGAAAAGACTAATTTAAATTGGTCACGGCGACCTTGCTTGCGTAATAAGGTATCAATGCCAAATAGGTATTCAAACATCGGCACCGCGCGCATCGCAGTAGGCTCATTAGGATTACCTGCAAAACCAATAGCAATCGTGCCGCTTTGCAGTGCTTTTAAACGATCACGGATTTTTTCCGCTGCATCGACCCCTTCACAGGGCGTAATAGCGTGTTCAATGCCGGGAGCTTTTTTATAAATTGTCCACCGGAGGCAATAATAACGCCGTCGCTAGTGACCATACCTTGATCGGTTTCGATAGTGCGTCCACCGTCTTTTAAGCCCGTTACTTTTGCGGCTTTAAATTGCACATTCATACGTTTGAGAAAATTATCGAGTGGAATCACCACATCTTCACGAGTCCGTAAGCCGCTAGGAATCCAGATGGTACTAGGCAGGTAATGTAATTCGGCCTTTAGGTGAAATGAGGGTAATATCAATGGTTTTGTCTAGTTTGCGCAGGGTGCGAATCGCGGTTAGTCCCGCAAAACCTGCACCAATCACGGCGATATGAGTCATGTTGTTACCTTAGAAAAAAGATGTATGCATGGAAAGGGTTATGCAGGGCAGACCCTTGAAAGTCAAGTATGACAATAGGGGAGTACTTTAGTGGGATAATTGACAATCAACCTTGATAACTCACAATACTGACTGGCTAAAGTCCCAACATTGGGCTTATAAATTAAGCTATCCATCTAAATAGGAGTCCACTATGGCAAGTACGGAGCCAGCGCACCAAGGTAGTTTTGCGAGTCAACATTTGTCGATGATTTGCAAATATATTGGCATTAGCTTTGTCGCAGGGGCAGTGAGTCATGGCGTGTTTTCGGGTTTGCGCTCCCTAATGACGGCGGGTATTGGGGTTGTTATGTTTCTCATAGGGCAGTTTATTGAGACACGCCAAAAGGGAGATACCAGAGGTTTGGGGTTATCGCTGTTATTAGGCGCACTCTTAGCCATAGGGATGGGCTTTTTTACGGGAAGTTTGCAGCATTTCCCCGATTCACCAGAGCGTAGTTTATGGGTCGTACCACTGGGTTTTGCTATGACTTTAGCGGCTTTGATTTGGATGAATAAGGAGCAACTCACGGGTAATATTAAGCGCTATGCAGCCGCCTCGTTTGTGGTGGTAGGGGCGATTTCATTAGGGGCACATCAGTATTTTACAGCGAACCCTTGGGTAGATGATCATGGTGGTCACAGTCATGGTGAGGTAGTCACACAAGAATCTACTACAGGGCAAGAATCAGCCGCACACGATCACTCAATTCATGATCATGTAGCGCCATCTGCACCAGTCGTAGCACAAGCTAGCAATACGAGCGCTACTCCGTCTCATGACCACTCAGCCCACGATCACAGTGCACACGACCATGGAACCCAAGTTAGTGCTATTGGTCAAGCAGGTGATCCAGCTAAGGTCGAGCGCGTTATTCATGTGACTATGGATGACACGATGCGTTATGAGCCTAGCTCTATTAATGTTAAAGAAGGTGAAACAGTACTTTTGATTGTGGAAAATAAAGGGCAATTAAAACACGAGCTGACTTTAGGTGATCCAGCATTCTTAAAAGAGCATGCGGCACAAATGCTTAAGTTTCCCAATATGGAGCACAATGATCCTAATATGGTAGCGCTAGAAGCGGGAGCAAAGGGTGAAATCATTTGGCAGTTTACTCAAGCCGGTACAGTGGATTTTGCATGTTTACAGCCCGGACATTTTGAAGCAGGCATGAGGGGCGCGGTGACGGTGAAAAAAGATTCTTAATACTCAAAAGCTATTAAGTGCACGGCTATTACTAAACACTCCGATTTCAGTCTGCTAACTATAGCCGTTAGCACAAAACCTGCTCTTATTAACTACCCACTTAGCGGCACAATCTGAGTTATTAAAAATGAGGACAGATTATCCTCATTGCATAGTAATAATGATAGTGCAGGGGTTGGTATGTTTGCGGGTTCATCTACTACATTGTCTTTACAACATATTGCGATGTTGTGCCGTTATATCGGCATCAGCTTTATTGCCGGTGCTGTCAGTCATGGCGCTTTTAGCAATACTCGTTCCTTGATGACCGCAGGCATTGGCGTAGTATTTTTCGTTTTGGGACAAATGATTGAGTATTTTACTGCGGAGCGTTTCAATCATAATGGTTTAATCAAATCCTTAATCCTAGGTACTGTGTTAGCTATTGGCTTGGGATTATTTACCGGAGGATTACAGCACTTTCCTGATTCACCGGATCGTAGCTTATGGGTAGTGCCCTTAGGTTTTATTATGTCATTAGTGGCTTTGTTGTGGAGTGTGGAGCAAGACACGTTAGGGCATTGGAAAAGTTATGCTTCCGCTGCTGTAGTATTAGTGGGGGCGGGGTCTTTAGCCGCGCATCAGTACTTTAAAGCCTATCCTGACCCCTTAGCCCATGAACAGCAAGACATTAACCCTGTCGCGTTAAACCCTCAGACTATAGTCCATGATTCTCCTACGCTGGTCTCTACCGTAAATCATCCTCATGCACCAGCCTCTAATGACTCTAGTACTGCTTTAACAACTCAATTTATACCAAGTCCACTTCCCACCCCTGAACAAGTAGTGGCTCAAGCGGCTGAGCGTGAGCAGTTAGAACAGCTAGTCGGTGCAGAGTTAACAGGTCAAGCACCCCTAGAACCCACAATACTCACTTCTGTACCACCACAGGCAACCGTTGCCTCATCAAGCCGTCATTTAAGCAAAATACCTAGCTTTAGCTCCGCACAAGATCATTATAGTGCTCCAGCGATTGGGCGCTATGGTGAGGCGGCTTATGTGGATCGTGTGGTCGAAATTACCATGTTGGATTCATTACGCTATGAGCCTAATCTGATTATGGTAAGGCAAAATGAAACCATCCGCTTTGTGATTCATAACCGAGGCTTAGTGAAACAAGACTGGACTCTAGGGCAAAGTGCTCCCTTACGCACTTTAGCACAGCAATTAGTGCTAGAGCCTAGTACTCCTGTCAATCCACTTTTGACGTTAGCCCCCGGACACAGTGGAGAGTTGATTTGGCAATTTACGGAGGTAGGCAATGTGGATTTTGCTTCCTTACAACCTGGTCAATATGGAGCAGGCATGGTAGGGCGGGTGATGGTAATGCCCTATTGAGCCTAAGAACTACGCTTCAGCCAAGTCATAATCCACGGTAACGTGAGCACCAGCCCCACAATACGTGATAGATGATGTATAGCTACATAAGCAGGGTCGTAGTGTAGAGCCATTGCCACCGCCGCCATCGCCTCAACGCCCCCCGGAGAATAAGCAACCCATACCTGTCCAAACGGTAATTGCAATAATAGGGCGACCCCATAAGCCATCATAGCCGCAATGATACTGCTTAATGTGACACTCGCTATCGCAGCTCCGGTGTAGAGCTTTAACTCATGGCGTTGCATACCGTTAAAACGAGTACCTACACTGCTACCGATTACAATAAAGGCAGCCACAATAAGCGGTTGTGGCATGATACCTTTAATGAGGCTAGTGCCATGCCCTAAAGCACTGAGAGCTAAGCCCGCCATAATATAAGCAGCAGGGAAGTGAATTTTGTCTAGGACTAAAGCCAATAGAAAAGCACTGGCAAATAAACTAGGTAATAGTGCATAAGCCATTACCCCCTGTAGTGCAGCAGTATTATTAGTGCCTTGTAAATCTAAGCCTCCAATAATCACAGGTAAAACCGCCATGACTAATATCAGGCGTAATCCCTGCAAGACAATAATGGCGCGTTCATTACCGTAACCACTTTGTGCTAAAGCAATGACCGAGGACAAGGCGCCCGGACTGGAGGCGAGTAAACCTGTTTCTACACTATGCCCATAGAATCGTGCTAAGAGCCAAGTATTGGCATACATCATTAAGATAACGGTGATAGTAAGCGCCAGTAAGCTTAGAGGCCAACGTCCCACCAGCGCTAGATTTTCCGGTGTAATCCCACTGCCTAGCGAGCAACCTAAAACCACAAAGCTGATATTGCGTAACAGATTCGAGCTAGCGGTCTTAAGCCCCGCCAGCGTTGCAATAGACACTAAAATAGCACTCCCCAGCAGGGGAGCGACGGGGAGCTTGAGTAGTGTTCCTAGTCCCGCACCTAACAAACCCAATAGTAGTGTTTGCGAAATGATGCGGGAAGGTAACTTCATAATTATATTGATAATACTACATTAGTTAAGGGCGTTGTGACTGACGTGCTCGCATAACACGGCTAATAACAATGGGTAAAGCCACGACCAGTACGGCAAATACATAGAGTCTCTGTACACGACAATTCGCTTAACTCATTGAATCTTTTTCAAAAGAAAATCGCCTGAGTTTCATCCGTCCATCCTCGATCGCCATGAATTGTGGTGGACAAAGGAACAGAAGCAGCAGCCTAAGCCTATCCACTTTTTCCCGTACCCTTCCATTCAATAAATCGGTCAAGTAGTCCAAGCCGTAACGGAAGACACTTTGCTCTTTGCGTCCATGTTTTTTCGTCTTCAAAGGCTTGACGGCTTTTTCCTTCCATTCGCCGACTTTGTGCGCCCAACAGAAGCCAATGGCAAGCAACGCCATCATCTTTTTGATGCGAGGGGTTTGGTGAAGTGAGTGGCTTCCATGTGAAAACCACGCCCTTTCAAGCATTGGAACAGGTTTTCAATTTCCCAACGTAGCCGATAAGTGCCAATGGGATCAGCCGTGTAGTGGTTGCTGGCGATAATCAACAACTCACCACTGGGCAGCTTTGAGCCACTGAGCCAAACCCATTCCCCGCTAACGTCGCGACGGTGACGGAGAACGCGCCGTTTACCCGGCTTGAGGTTGGCAAACAGCGAGCGGACATGCGCCTCTTTTTTGTGTTTGTCGGTCATCAACTGATTACCCTTGATACGAATCAAGTAGGGAATCTCTTTGGAAGACAACCACTTCCACCATTGACCACCAATAAACTCACGGTCAGCCAACACACCCAAGATGTTGTTGCGCCCGAATTGGCTGATAAATCGTTGCAGCAGGGCAATACGTTCACGTTGGTTAGAATTACCGCGTTTGTTCAACACCATCCAGTAAACGGGGATAGCCGCACCTTGGTAAACAACCGCCAAAGTCAGGAGATTGAGGTTGGATTTGCCCCATTTCCAGTTGGTTCTGTCGAGTGTGAGGTAGTATTGTTGACCACTAAAGGCGAACATTCCCATAAGAAAATGGGCAATGTCATTGTAATTAAAGAACACTTGGCTAAAAAGCGTTGCATCCGTCGATAGCGGGAACCAATGTCGGTGTCAGAATCTATGTGTACCGCCAACAACGCCAAATTCATTTGTCGCGCACTCAGCAAAGTATGCAGCATTCCCACAAAACAATCCAAACGGGGCTTGCCCCAACTCAAGTGGGCTTTTAAACTGTCACGTAGTCCATCGCTCAGATCCATTTTGCTCTCCTGTGTGGTAACTAGAGAGTAAAACATAGGAGCGGTGGACTTTCACCATCTCCATGACAAACATGCTAAATCAATAAGTTAGTGGTTTTGTCGTGTACAGAGACATAGAGTATAATGCTATTAGTCGATTGCACTAGAATAGACCAATCCCCTCCTGAAATAGAGAGTGCTCTGCGTAAGTTGTCTTCAAATAAATGACCCAATACTACGCCTAGAATGACCGGAGCTAATGAAAACTCTAGTTTCTTTAACACCCAACCTAATACCCCTAAACCGACAGCTAGATATAGATCAAAAGGGTTACCCACTACCGAATAAACCCCAATGAATGCTAACACAGCAATCATAGGTGTGAGATATTGTTGTGGTATGGTGAGTAAGCGAGCAAATAGTCCTACAAGCGGTAGATTAATCACTAATAAAGCCACATTACCGATATACATCGAGGCAATAAGACCCCAAGCAATTTCAGGCTTTTGCTGGAATAACATAGGGCCTGGGGTGATATTAAACAGTAATAACGCGCCTAATAAGATAGCCGTCGTACCAGACCCCGGAATCCCTAAGGTGAGCATAGGAACCATAGCGCCACCTGCAGAGGCATTATTAGCTGACTCAGGAGCGGCTAATCCACGAATATCACCCGTACCAAAGCTCTTGCCAGACTCACCCGCTAAGCGTTTTTCTGTCCCATAGGAAACCGCAGACGCCACTGATGCACCCGTTCCGGGTAATACCCCTACAATAAAGCCAATAATAGAGCAGCGCAGCATTACCCATTTAACTTTAAAAAGATCGGCCCATGAAACAAAGGTGCTATCAACGGGGAGCGTTTTTAAAGTTCCGCGTGCATAGGATTCTACTAGATGGAGTAATTCCGCCATGCCAAATAGACCAATTACTATGACAAGAAAGTCAATCCCCGCCATCAGATCAGGGCTGCCCAAAGTAAAGCGCATCACACCCGTATTGGCATCAATACCAATAGAAGCAATCATTAATCCTATAATTGCCCCTAAAAGGGTTTTAATACCATTTTTACCCACTAATGAAGCTAAGGAGGTGAATGCAAATACCATTAAAGCCACATAGTCAGCGGGGCTAAACTGCACCGCAAAAGCAGCTAAAGCAGGGGCAAAAAGTGTCATTAAAATAATCGATATAGAACCGCCCACAAAAGAGGCTACACCGGATAAAGATAATGCTCGACCTGCCTCGCCGCGCTTAGCCATGGGGCTACCATCTAAGGTAGTCATTACCGCTCCAGCATCCCCGGTACATTGAGCAAAATAGAGGAAATACGTCCCCCATATTCAGCACCGTAATAAATACCGGCCAATAAAATTAATGCCGATTCAGGGGGGAAACCTAAGCCATAAGCAATCGGTAATAAAATGGCGACCCCATTAATTGGACCAATGCCCGGCAACGCTCCAATCAGAGTGCCCAAAAAGCATCCGATCAGAACTAAAAATAAGTTGAAGGGTTGTAAGGCAACGGCAAAGCCTTGACCTAAGCCGGATAAAATAACATCCATCGCATAATCCTCTTAGAACAAGCCTTTAAAAATGCCAGCAGGTAGATTAAGAGCGAGCAATTTAGCACCTACTACATAACCTATAATCCCCGTAGCCACACCAAAAATGAGGGCTGATACGGGTTTTGCTCCTAATAAGTAGGCAGCTCCAATACAAAAACCAGCCGTAGCCAAAATGAAGCCCAAATGTTCAAACAGATAAGCATAACCAATCAGTAGTAAAACCATCAGGGTAATACGTACTAAAGCATTATGGGTAATATCAAAGTGAGCAACATCGGGTTTAAAGATAATCCAAAGGCAGCATAAGCCCGCAATGACGGACAGAATACGCCGCCAAGACTCAGGACCTAAAGGGTCATATTGAAAGGGCGCTTTAATCAGCATAAAAGCTGCCCATCCATACGCCACTACTACTAGGAGAGTAATGGCGGCAAATATTCTGTCTGCCATAGTGAGTTACTCCCTAATTATTTAGGTGCTTCTAGTAAGCCCATTTCCGTTGCAATAGTGCGCAGTTTAGCCACATCTTGCATGACATACTCTTCCATTTCTTTGCCAGCTAAATTGAGCTTAAATAAGCCTTTGTCTTTAACCGTCTTATTGAACGCATCGCTTTCATAGCTTTTCTTAAATAGCTCTACCCAAGCATTGTAAGCATCATCCGATACATTCTTGCCCATGTAATAGCCACGAATAATAGCCCATTGCACATCATAGCCTTGCTCTTTAGCGGTCGGTACTTTGTCAAAAGGTTCACCAAGACGTTCACTGTGCATGACCGCTAAAACGCGCATCGTGCCAGCTTCTAAATGTGCCGCCATTTCCGCGATGTCGCCGGTGTAGACGCCAATATTGCCACCGAGTAAAGCTGCGATAGACTCACCACCCCCATCAAAAGCGACATAGCGCATTTTTTTCGGGTCAGCACCGGCTGCTTTCATTAGTAATGCGGCTTTCATCCAATCTTGCGAGCCAACCGAGCCACCTGCACCGACTACCACACTAGCAGGATCTGCCTTGAGTGCTTCCATCAGGCCTTTGAGGTCAGTATAGGGGCTATCTGCTTTAACAATTACCGCACCGTAATCCGTTCCTGCCATAGCGACCCAACGCGCATCTTTTTCAGTCCACTCACCGTATTTACCGGTAGCAATATTGAGTAAAGAACCACTTGAAAAAGCTACAACCGCATTAGGATCATCGGTACGTGTGGTATTAAATAGGTTATAAGCAACTGCACCAATGCCACCTGGCATAAAGGTCACTTGCATAGGTGTTTCAAGGGTTTTAGCTTCTAACATGCCGGTTTGAATAATACGACAGGTAAGGTCAAAGCCACCGCCCGGTTTGGCTGGAGCCACACATTCAGGTTTTTCAGGATTAGCGGCAAAGGCTGAGAAAGGATTCAAATAGGCGAGGGCAAGTACGCTTGCCAGTACTAAACGTTTCATTAGATTCTCCTCTTAGACATATATTCACGACACGTCAGGCCAAAGTAGTGCCTTGGTGCTTAGTCTAAGGTCTTAAGCTGTCATTAACCTGTCATGACTGAGTGAGAAGGAGGTAAGTACGCTAGTTTTTTTAGGTTCACTAACTTATATTTAGCTGCGTTTATTGTTATGTTAGCGTCTATTGGATATACCAAACGGTACATCTCTTACCGTAAGTTAGCTGGGCTGGATAAAAGCATAATAGCCTATATAAAATAGGGTATATTAGGGCTGCTCTAAGAGTCAGTGATGTCTATCTATACAGATGAATAGGCAGTCTTACGAGTTCTCTTTATAGTCAATACTATTGTTGCCCCCAACATTTGGATTGCAGCATCACTAGGAGTGATCATGTTAGCAGAGTATTTACCTATCTTATTGTTTTTAGGGGTTGGTCTAGCCTTAGCTGTAGTGCTCTTAGGTTTAGGTTTATTGATGGGACCCCGCCGCCCCGATGCTGCTAAAGATTCCGCGTTTGAATGTGGCTTTGATGCCTTTGATGATGCACGGATGAAGTTTGATGTGCGCTATTATCTCGTTGCTATCCTATTTATCATTTTTGATCTTGAAATCGCTTTTTTATTTCCTTGGGCTGTGGCTTTAGAAGAGATTGGCATGGCTGGTTTAGGGGCTATGGCTATCTTTCTTGGCATTTTAATTGTTGGCTTTATTTATGAATGGAAAAAAGGAGCGCTGGAATGGGAATAGAAGGCGTTCTAGAAAAAGGGTTTGTCACCACCTCAGCCGATAAGTTGATCAATTGGGCGCGGACAGGTTCGATGTGGCCCATGACCTTTGGTTTAGCCTGTTGCGCGGTTGAGATGATGCATGCGGGTGCATCGCGTTATGATCTTGATCGCTTTGGTATTGTATTTCGTCCTAGTCCGCGCCAATCGGATGTAATGATTGTAGCGGGGACACTCACTAATAAAATGGCGCCAGCCTTACGTAAAGTCTATGACCAAATGGCGGAACCGCGCTGGGTTATCTCTATGGGGTCGTGTGCGAATGGTGGGGGCTAT
Source organism: Thiofilum sp. (assembly GCF_016711335.1). Lineage (NCBI taxonomy): Bacteria > Pseudomonadati > Pseudomonadota > Gammaproteobacteria > Thiotrichales > Thiofilaceae > Thiofilum > Thiofilum sp. The sequence goes on along the minus strand of NZ_JADJTF010000001.1, from coordinate 656 downwards.
TACCATTATTCCTATGCAGTAGTGCGGGGTTGTGATCGTATTATTCCTGTCGATATTTATGTACCCGGTTGTCCGCCTACAGCGGAAGCATTGCTCTATGGCATTATCCAGTTACAAAATAAAATTCGTCGTACTAATACGATTGCGCGGTAGCCCTGACTATGAATTACTTAGAGAAACTCAATGAGTATTTAAAGGATGGTTTGGGTGCACGTATTTTACGTTCCAAATTAGTCTTAAATGAGCTGACCTTAGATGTGCCTCCTGAGCAATGGTTAGAAGTCTGTAATTTCCTCCGCTATGACAATGCCACACAGTTTGAGCAGTTGATTGATTTGTGTGGGGTGGACTATCTCGCTTATGGCAATAGTGAGTGGGATGTAACCCATGCTACGGGTAGCGGCTTCAGTCGCGCAGTACAAACCTCTAATGATCCAGACCCTTTTGATTTTGCAGAAGAGGAAGCGGTCGAATTAACAGTGCCAGAGCAATTCCCCGGACGCTTTGCGGTAGTAGTGCATTTATTGTCAGTCACGAAAAATCAACGTATTCGAGTACGGACTTGGTGTGAGAGTGATCGCTTTCCGCGTATTCCGTCTTTGATTAAGGTTTGGTCATCAGCTAATTGGTACGAGCGTGAAGCGTTTGATTTATTT